>NZ_AUHP01000008.1 GCF_000423245.1 Ligilactobacillus ceti DSM 22408 | reverse complement strand
TACACTTACTAAGCTTCCTAATTTTTTGTAAAAATATATAACGCTCAAAACCTTTATTTCACTAAGTTTCTAAGCAGTAGTATTTTTGTTAATGTTTATTCCCATTCTTCAATAAGTATATTTTTCTTATCTCAAAACCTTGTATTATAGCCATTCTTTTTTTATATTTTCTTGTATTTTATTTAGATTATATTGGTTTTTGATATAAAATACTTCAAAAGTACTTCATTTAAATTTATTTGATAGCTATTTTCGTAGAAGTTCTTGCCAATTATCTATGAAGCTTTTTAGTGAAATTCTAGAAATAGGCACAGAAGAAATCTCCCTGTGTCCATTTCATACTTTATCACTCTTCAGTAGCTTCTTTTTCTTGTCTGTTTAGTTCTTCTTCAAATGATTCTACTATATCAGTTTCTAAATCCTTAGATAGCCAGTTTGGATATTTTGCAAAAAGTTTTTTTAATGCTTCAACAAAATGTTTTGTTGCATATTCTGTATTAATATCATCAACAAATTCAGTAAGCGTCCCAAATTCATCATATGTCATTTCATTGTCCATATAATCAGTAAATTTATCCAAGTCTTCTTTTGATTGTAATAATGATAATATTTTCTTCCAAACTTCTTCTATTTTAAATTCATCTAAACTGCTTAGTTTATCTCTCTCATCTAAAAGTTCTTTCATTTTATCACGACTATACATTATTTTTTCCTCCTATTATTCTTTTTAGTCGGTTGTTTGTAATCCGGACAAATTGTACTTGGTTTACCATCTTTACCTTTTATAACAACAACTTTTACCCCTTTCCAAGTTCCTGTCATATGCTCACCTGATTTTTTGTGTTTATTTACTTTAAGACTTGCTACATGATTTCCTGCTCTTTTAATATCTTTTGCTGTCCAAGACTTAGGAAACCACACTTGTCCATTACCTTCACCTGGTCTTTTGGATTTTATTTTATGATTTTCAATACCACCAATTCTTACTCCATTCGGAAAAGTCTTTAATATATTAATACTACATATATCGCTGCTATTCAAATAAGAGATAATATGGAAACTCGAAAAAAATTAGTCAATAAATCAAAAAA
>NZ_AUHP01000007.1 GCF_000423245.1 Ligilactobacillus ceti DSM 22408 | reverse complement strand
TTTCCCCATATCAGTATCCTGAGTACGGCGGAACACGAGAAATTCCGTCGGAATCTGGGAGGACCATCTCCCAAGGCTAAATACTCTCTAGTGACCGATAGTGAACCAGTACCGTGAGGGAAAGGTGAAAAGCACCCCGGGAGGGGAGTGAAATAGTACCTGAAACCATGTGCCTACAAGTAGTCAGAGCCCGTTAATGGGTGATGGCGTGCCTTTTGTAGAATGAACCGGCGAGTTACGTTTACATGCGAGGTTAAGGCGGAAAGGCCGGAGCCGAAGCGAAAGCGAGTCTGAATAGGGCGAAATAGTATGTGGACGTAGACCCGAAACCAGGTGACCTATCCATGTCCAGGTTGAAGGTGTGGTAAAACACACTGGAGGACCGAACCCGTGTACGTTGAAAAGTGCTGGGATGAGGTGTGGATAGAGGTGAAATTCCAATCGAACTTGGAGATAGCTGGTTCTCTCCGAAATAGCTTTAGGGCTAGCCTCGGAATTAAGAATCGTGGAGGTAGAGCACTGTTTGGACTAGGGGCCCATCTAGGGTTACTGAATTCAGATAAACTCCGAATGCCACTGATTTATGTCCGGGAGTCAGACTGCGAGTGATAAGATCCGTAGTCGAAAGGGAAACAGCCCAGACCACCAATTAAGGTCCCTAAATATGTGTTAAGTGGAAAAGGATGTGGGATTGCACAGACAACTAGGATGTTGGCTCAGAAGCAGCCACCATTTAAAGAGTGCGTAATAGCTCACTAGTCGAGTGATCCTGCGCCGAAAATGTAACGGGGCTAAACACATTACCGAAATTGTGGATGCGACCATAAGGTCGCGTGGTAGGAGAGCGTTCTAAGGGCAACGAAGCCAGATCGTAAGGACTGGTGGAGCGCTTAGAAGTGAGAATGCCGGTATGAGTAGCGAAAGATGGGTGAGAATCCCATCCACCGAATGACTAAGGTTTCCTGGGGAAGGCTCGTCCTCCCAGGGTTAGTCGGGACCTAAGGCGAGGCCGAGAGGCGTAGTCGATGGATAACAGGTTGAGATTCCTGTACTAGTTAAGTGTGTTTGAGCAATGGAGGGACACAGGAGGCTAACGATGCGTGCTGTTGGATATGCACGTCCAAGCAACAAGTTTTCAATCGAGTCAAATGCTTGATTGTATAAGAACGAGTTGTGATGGGGAGCGAATAAAGTAGCGAAGAAAGTGATGTCACACTGTCAAGAAAAGCTTCTAG
>NZ_AUHP01000006.1 GCF_000423245.1 Ligilactobacillus ceti DSM 22408 | reverse complement strand
TATTATTTTTTTTGATTTATTGACTAATTTTTTTCGAGTTTCCATATTATCTCTTATTTGAATAGCAGCGATATATGTAGTATTAATATATTAAAAACTTTGCCGAATGGAGCGAGAATTGGAAGTGTAGCCAATCATAAAGAAAAATTAAAAAGAACTTGTAAATGAAATGGATAAGCTAGGTGTCCGAAGTCTTGGTCAGCAAAAGAAATAAAAAGAGCTGGGAATTATGTTGCTAGTCTTAAATCAAATAAAAAGCGAGATCGGGAGAACTTATAACAGGAATGTAAAAGGGCATTAAAGCGATTGTTGCAGTTGAATATTTATTAAAAAATATTACATTTTAATTTTGAAATAGATTTTGTGTTGAAAGGTTTTTTTATGAGAAGAAAATATTTTGAAAAATACTTAAATAACAAGGTTGAATTAGCCTTAAATAAACAACTTCCTAAATATATTAAAACTCCAGGTGGAATGGTATCAAGTACTGCTTATACAAAGGGAAGATTAACAAATATATTAGATAATGATGGTACAGTGTTTTTAGAGTTAAACAGAGAGTGTAAAATTAATATTGAACAAGTTAAGGCTATAAAAATACAAGAAGATAGAAATGATATTGTAGATGGAAAACTAATAACTCCGTTTGGGGAGCTTAAGACGTATCTTGATGGCAAAGAAGTTTCATATAAAATTAAAGAACAGGAGGTAAGTATTTGTTTTCCTGATGTTGAAGCGATTTATAGTTTGACTATAAAATTGCCAGTAGATAATAATGAACATATTGTATCTTGCAATATACATCAATTAAATGAATATAATTATGAATGTGAATATGTTACTGATGAATATGAATTGACGCTTAATATTGAAAATGAACAATATGCATTGGCTATTGGATGTAATGCAGCCAATTGTGAAGAGGAAATTATTGGATATTATAATGATGGTTTTTATAATCAAAAACATTTAAATCAGAAATATTTAAGATACTCATCAACTACATCTATAGCAGAATTTTGTGATAATGGAATTCAATATAAGGTGTTTGATTTTAGCCAAAGAGGATATGTAGTTTTTGGTATATCATGGATTAAAGAACCTGGAATTTACTCATCTAATAAAAAAAATTATAATGATAGATCATTTCAGGCTGAATTTGCTGCTAGCTTAAATTCTCATGATGAAAGCTGGGAAAATGCTGATGATTCGCAGAATAAACATATACCAAGTACAATTTGTCCGGATTACAATCAACTGACTAAAAAGAATAATAGGAGAAAAAAATAATGTACAATAAAGAAAAGATGAAACAATTATTATATGAGGCAAATCATGTAGATCCGATGAATGACTATGCGTATTTTTCTAAAATAAAAGAAATTATGACTTTGTTGCAATCTAGGGAAGATTTGAATGAGTTCTCACAATATATGGAACATATGACTCGAGATGAATATGGTATATTAGGATCATTTATTGATGAAATTGATGCAAAGTACGTTACAAGAAACTTTACAGAAGCATTAAAGAAACTTATTAAAAAATATCCTTTAGATTTACCTAAAGATTACAAAGATCCTCAAATTGAACAAGTTATGTTAGAAGCATTTGAAGAAGAACTAAACAGACGAGAAAAAGAAGCAACTGAAGATTGATAAACTAGGAAATGGACACAGAGGGGATTTCTTCTGTGCCTATTTCATTATGTAGAATTGAATAAAAATTTCGTGATACCTATTTGATACCAAAAACTTTAAAACTATAAAACAATAGATATAACACTTATAAAAATAGTAACAAAAATGTATATAAAAATAAAATATAGTGTCATATATTGATAGCTAGGTGTCGAATGGGAATAGACATTAACAAAAATACTACTGCTTAGAAACTTAGTGAAATAAAGGTTTTGAGCGTTATATATTTTTA
>NZ_AUHP01000005.1 GCF_000423245.1 Ligilactobacillus ceti DSM 22408 | reverse complement strand
ATTGTTAAACCTGTAATTGTTTGGTTACCTGTATTCTTGATTGTTACTTCATAGTAAACTTTATCGCCTACGGCGTGTAATTTACCTGCTTGTTTACCTGTATATTCTTTATCAGCTTTATCAGTAATCTTAGTTACAGCTTTTGTGACATCCATTGATTTTTCTTTATCTGTTTGTGTCTTTGTTTTATCTGGTTTTTCTGGAATATCTCCACCTGGTGTTTTACCTGATACTTTAACTGTATTAACTAAGTTATCTTTACTATCTAAATCTTTTTGTGTCACAGAATATGGTGCTGTAAATTCATGTGTATAAGTCTTACCTGGTTCAATATCTAAATTCTTCACAACTTCATTTGTAATACCGAGTAATTTATCGTTAATTGTTAATTCTGTAATCTTAACATTACCAGTATTTGTTACCTTAACTTGGTAGTAAACTTTATCGCCTACAGCATGTAATTTACCTGCTTGTTTATCTTTATATTCTTTACCATCTTTATCAGTAATTTTTGTCACTGATTTTTTAATTTGCATATCTGGTTTGTAATCTGTTGGTGTGTCTACATGAGATTCACGATTTGGTGTATCTCCACCTGGTGTTTTACCAACTGCAGTTACAACGTTCTTCACTTTACCAGCATTTAAATCTTTTTGTGTCACAGAATATGGTGTTTTAAATGTATAAGTTTTATTTTTACCTGGTTCAATTGTTAATTTAACATTTGTATTATTAATACCTAACAATGCGTCATTCAATGTTACGGATGTGATTGTTAAATTACCAGTATTAGTAATCTTAACTTGGTAGTAAACTTTATCACCTACAGCATGTAATTTACCTGCTTGTTTACCTTTATATTCTTTATCCTTTTTATCAGTAATTTTTGTCACTGATTTTTTGATTTGCATATCTGGTTGCTTATTAGTTGGTGTGTCTACATCAGATTCTTTTTCTGGTGTATCTCCCGCTGGTGTTGTTCCGATTGCTTTCACAACGTTTGTCACTTTACCAGCATTTAGATCGTTTTGTGTCACAGTATATGTTTTATCGAAATCGTAATGGTAAGTTTTTCCAGGTTCAATATTCACATCATTCAACATCACATCTTGCAAATCTAATAATTTATCATTAAGTTTCAAATTATTAATTGTCACATTACCTGTATTTGTAACATCTAATGCGTAGTAAATTTTATCCCCTGGCGTATGCATCTTACCATCGTCATATTTTTTACCGTCTTTATTTGTAACTTGACGAACAGTTTTCTTAATAGTCATATCTTTCTTCTGTTCGCCATTTGTTTCTGTTTTGTTACTTGGTGTGTCTGGTGTATCTCCACCCGGAGTCTTACCTTTAACTTTAGCAACATTTTCAACTTTGCCTTTATTCATATCTGCTTGCGTTACAATATATGGATTAGCAAAGTCATAATCATAAGTGCCACCTGGTGCAATATTAACGTTATTAACAACTACATCTTTAACATTTAACAAAACATCATTTAAAGTTACGCTTGTAATATCAACGTTACCTGTATTTTTAATTTGTAATTGATAGAAAATTTTGTCGCCTGCTTGATGCATTTTTCCATCATCATATTTTTTACCATCTTTATTAGTTACTTCAATAACTTTTTTAGTAACCTTCAAGGACTTATTAAGAGGTCCTTTTTTCTTATAATGGTATGTGATGATTTGTTTTGTGGCTGCAATAACTTTTCCTTTTTCTTTTGAAACTCCATCAACAGCTTTTGTTGGTTCCCCAGCTGGTTGATTAATATCTTTTAATTTCTGTGTTTGATAATCAACTTGTGTTGGTATCAATTCATACACTTCACCATTAATTACAAATTGTTTTGGTTGGAATTGTGGTGTAGAAGCATCATAGTCTGTACCACCATTTTGATTTTCCATAACAACTTGAGATTTAATACCGGGTAATGGATTACCATTTTCATCAACGTATTTTGTGATAACTTTCCCTTGAGGTACATACCAATAAACTGAATCATGATTACGTTCCAATGGGTTAATCAAATATACTGTCTTATGACCTATACGATCATGTTTATGACCATTACTGATATTGATATCATATGGTGCTGCGACAGCTGATAAATAACCTAAGCCTCCACTTGGCAGACCATCAAACCCATGAGAAACATTCCCTGGAGTCTTATATATCACAAACTGACTATCTCTTTTTATTAAGAAAGCAGCTGGATTACCTGAACCATTATCAGCATTTGATACATTATTAGCCGGTTGAGCTGTATATTGCCATTTTTGACCATTGTACATTATTGGATAACTATTTACCGGAGATTCAACCCAATCAGAATACATTTTAAAAGGCACACTAGCTTTTTCATTAAATTTCGTGTTCCATTCTTTTGGACCAAGAACTGCAGTCTCAAATACTTTAACAAATCCATCAGTTGTATTTCCTGCTAAAGCTAAATCAGATGCTTTTTGATCTTTAAAATAAAGTTTCCCATTTTTATTTACAAGTTGTGTAAATGGATTCATCACCCAAACCTGAAGCTTACCTCTACCAGTAATATCTTCAACTTTAAGCATGGTTTTTACGCCATAGTTTTTATAACTTTGCGCTATCCGAGTTTCTCCAACCTTATATGAATCATAGATTTGATAAGATTTATTTTCTGATTTAAATAATTCATATCCCTTAAATGTTCGTTCCTTCATCGGTGTGAATCGTTGACCGATCATAGCTGTATAATGGCCTAAAGTTAATAATTTACCTTTGTAGTTATCGACGTATTTCTTTTCTTCATTTTTTTCAAAAGTAAGGCGTCCTTGATCATACTGCTGTTTTTTGTTATTTGCATCAATTTCTGCTTGACTAGCATAATCAGCATTATATTTTGCAGGATTATTAAGATCGAAACTTGGACTGTCAACATTAGCTAAACGATATTGTGTATGTCCATCAACATTACCCGGAATGGTAGCATTATAAGTTGTTTGTAATATTCCATTCACATCAGTATTCAAAGCATTCCATACAATAAATGATTGTAAAGGCAATGTCCCGACTGACTGAACGTTAATAATATTTTTTCCGTTAACGTATTCTTGGTTTTCATAATTAAAGTCTAACTGAATTTTCTCTTTTGATTGTTTAAGATATTTATTCAAGCCTTCAAAACCTTTTGGTTGTTCACCGTTTTGAAGCGTCATATTTGAAATTTCTTGCCCATTTTCTCTGTTCACCCAACGAACATAAACAGTTTTATTATTCCCTGTAACTGTTGAAAATGTTAAGTAAGATGCTGGAAGTTTAGCACCATGTGCATTTGCTTCATCAAGAAATGTTTTTTCTCGTTGAATATGCCCAGTTTTATCTTTACGACTAATATCAATAATCATAAATGTATATCTATCACTCGCTGGATCAGGTTGATAATTATATGTTTGGGAATTAGCCGTTTGGTGTAAAATATTATTTGGAATTGGCTCGTATTCCGAGTGAGACCCATCTGCTACATCAGCAGGTGGATTGACTTCCTTCGCATTTTGATCAGTCAACCACGCACTGTGGTACCCATGTCCATTATTAGTACCATTAACGCGTGTTGCTTGAATAACGTTCAATGGCGTTGTAATAAAGACATTTAACAGTAAAATAATGGTCATAAATTGCGTCATTATTTTCTGCCAAATTTTCTTTGACATATTTATATTCATCTCCTTTTATAATTGTGCACAATATACGTCACTGTAAAGTTTAGCACCCCCCCCCCGACCAAAATCAAACAATATGCATTAGATAAATTTCAAAATATTTATTTTTTTATCAAAGCAAAAAAGCAGCGCTACCTAAAATCGGTAGCGCTGCTTAAAATTTTTATTTTATTTATTTTCCAGCTTCTTTCACAGCTGCTTTAATAAAGCCTGCGAATAAACCTTCTGGACGTTGTGGACGTGATAAGAATTCTGGGTGGTATTGTGATGCCACGAAGAATGGATGATCAGTAACTTCCACTACTTCCACTAAACGATTATCTGGAGATGTACCTGCAAATGTTAAACCATGTTCTGTTAAGATATCACGGTATTCATTATTGAATTCATAACGGTGACGGTGACGTTGTTGAATCACATCATGTTCACCATAGACTTCTGCTGCTTTAGTACCATGTTTTAATTTACATGGGTATAAACCTAAACGTTGTGTTCCACCCATATTTTCAACATCTTCTTGATCTGCCATTAAGTCGATAATATTATTTTCACAATTTGGATCAACTTCAGCTGTATTACAATCTGGTAAACCAACAACATCACGTGCATATTCGATACATGCCATTTGCATACCTAAACAAATTCCCAAGAATGGAACTTTGTTTTCACGTGCATAACGAATAGATTGAATCATACCTTCTAAACCACGGTTACCAAAACCACCTGGTACGATAATTCCATCATATCCAGCTAATTCTTCAGCCGCATTTTCAGCAGTAATTTTTTCTGAATCAATATATGAAATCTTGATATCAGCATTTTCTTCATAACCAGCATGTTTTAAAGCTTCGTTAACAGAAATATATGCATCTGGTAATTGAACATATTTACCAACTAAAGCAATTTTAACTGTCTTTTCAAGATTTTGAACTTTTTCACAAAGTTTCTTCCAATCTGTCATATCAGCTTCTGGTTGATCTAAGTGTAAGTGTTCACACACGATATCATCCATTTTTTGTGCTTGTAAGTTCAATGGAATTTGATACAAAGTATCTACGTCCATTGATTCAATAACCGCTTCTGGTTCAACATCACAGAAGTTAGCAATCTTATTACGCATATCACGAGAAACATGTTGTTCTGTACGTAATACTAATAAGTTAGGTTGGATACCTAAACCACGTAATTCTTTAACACTGTGTTGTGTTGGTTTTGTTTTCATTTCACCAGCAGCTTTTAAGTAAGGTACTAATGTTGTATGAATGTACATAACATTTTCGCTACCTAAATCTGCTTTCATTTGACGTAAAGCTTCTAGGAATGGAAGTGATTCGATATCACCAACTGTTCCCCCAACTTCTGTAATAACAACATCTGAATCAGTTGTTGTACCAGCACGCATGATTTTTTCTTTAATCATGTTTGTGATATGTGGGATAACTTGGACAGTTGCACCTAAATAATCGCCGCGGCGTTCTTTTTGTAATACTTCAGAATAAATTTTACCTGTTGTTACATTAGAATATTTATTCAAGTTAATATCGATAAAACGTTCATAGTGACCTAAATCTAAGTCAGTTTCTGTACCATCATCAGTTACGAAAACTTCCCCGTGTTGAATTGGGCTCATTGTCCCTGGGTCAACGTTGATATATGGGTCAAATTTTTGAATTGTAACTTTTAAGCCGCGATTTTTCAATAAACGACCTAAAGATGCTGCGACAATCCCTTTACCTAATGATGAAACAACGCCACCTGTGATAAAAATATATTTAGTCATTAGAAATCTCCTTTATTTCTTCCTTTTTCTAGGGTTTTACCAATAAAAAATAACAAGCTCCCTATTCTCTAATTAGTGAATAGGGAGCTTGAATTCTTCCGTTCATCTGACTTCATTAATCTGAAGTGCCCAAAAAATATTTTACATAAGTTATGAGGGAACGTCAAGAACTAGATTTTTATTTTTAAGATTTTGAAATTAAAATTCGTCTTCTTCAAGATCTTCATCAACAATTTCAGTTAATTGTCCTTCGATTCCGTCAGGAAGTTCTTCTTCATCTTCGTCATCGATATTATCAAGATCTTTACTATATGCTTTTAATTCGCTATCGTCATCGTCTTCATCGTCATCGAATTCGGAACTATCATTGCTGTATTCCACAAGTTCAACGATATCGATATTAGCATCATCTTCGTCAACATCTGCTAAGAAGGCATTAACTTTTTGATGTTTCTTACGTGAGTCGTTTTCTTCATCTGCTTCAGCTTGAACGAGAGCTTCGTCAATTGATTCAAATGGATACCAGCTACGTAATCCCCAGCGGTTATCTCCTAAACAAATATATCGGCCATCAGTATTTAAATCTGTGTAAAATTGTGTAAGAGAGTTTCTGATTTCTTCATCTGTCTTATCTAAATAATTTTGTATTTTATTCACGATTTCAGCGAACGCCATAACATCTTTTTCTAGTTGTAAAATTTCAAAAGCTACTTCAATCATTGATAACTCACTTTTATTTACCCCATCGAATTTTTCTAAATTCAAACTAGTACACGCCCTTTCAGTAGTTTACTCTTCATATTATAACACTATTCGTGAAATTGCAATCTGATTTCATAATCTCCAACCAATTTATTTTGTGAATAAAGTGCATAATCAATTTTAATTTCACCTTGCACATTATTTTCCGCTGTTAAATCAGCCAGTAACGGCCATTCCATCGCAATAGTTTTCGCTTCTAAAGGAATCATGCCATATTGTGAACGATATTGCGTTTGATAAATGCCTTGATCTTTAAAAATCAAACGTAAATGTAAATCCGCACTTTGACGTGTTAATTGAATCGAAGCATCAGGATTGATTTTAAATGTCACAGAACCTTGATCGTGTTTCGTTTCTTGATAACGAATAAAGTAAGTCTCACCTTTTTGAAAATAACGCCCCGTTGTCACTTCTTCAAAAACATCAACTTCATTTTCTTGTTTAGCTTTCGTGATAATTTTAATTTGAATATCTTTGCCTAAATCTTGTGCCATGCTACGCTCCTTCTTTCTTAATTTCCTTTATATTATAACTTTTTTACCCCTTTTTTCCAAACCATCTCACTAAAATTAAATGTTATAATAATCTAGATAGATTATTTTAAGGAGGTTTGTCAATGTCTAGAATGGAAACAGTCTTACGCGATCCAATTCACAATTATATTTATTTACAAGATGAAGTTATTTTAAAGTTAATTAACACAAAAGAAATGCAGCGTCTCCGTCGAATTAAACAACTCGGCACAACAAACTCTACTTTCCACGGCGCTGAACATAGTCGCTTCACTCATTCTGTCGGCGTTTATGAAATTTCTCGCCAAATTTGTGACTTATTCCAAAGAAATTACCCTTCAACTACACCAGGTGATGGTAATTGGGATAATAACGAACGTTTAGTAACACTTTGTGCCGCCTTACTCCACGATGTCGGACATGGTGCATATTCACATACTTTCGAACATATTTTTCATACCGACCATGAAGCTATGACTGTCCAAATTATCAAAGATCCCCGAACAGAAGTAAATCAAGTTTTACGTCAAGTCGCTCCTGATTTTCCAGCTAAAGTAGCCAGTGTAATTCAAAAAACATATCCTAATCCACAAGTTGTGCAAATGATTTCTTCACAAATTGATGCCGATCGGATGGATTACTTATTACGGGACTCTTATTACACCGGGACCAATTACGGTAATTTCGATATTATGCGTATTATGCGTGTTATGCGCCCTTATCAAAACGGGATTGCTTTTGATTTAAGCGGGATGCACGCTGTAGAAGATTATGTCTTAAGTCGCTTCCAAATGTATCAACAAATTTATTTCCACCAAGTATCTCGGGGCATGGAAGTCTTACTCACTAATTTATTAGCTCGAGCTCGTTATCTAGCACAAAACAATTTATTCCCGGCCAATGAACAACCAACTCTCTTGTTGCCCTTTTTCCAAGATCAAGTTGATTTGCTCGATTATTTGCGTCTTGATGATTATGTCTTAAATAGTTATTTCAATTTATGGACTACAAGTTCTGATCCGATTTTAAGTGATTTGGCGCAACGTTTCTTAAACCGTAAACCATTTAAATCAATTCAAATCATTTCAGAAGAACATCCACAAATCATTGCCCAAATTCAACAAATTGCCCAAGAACACGGTTTTGATCCAGAATACTATACTGGTTATAATGATTGTTTTGATTTACCATACGATGCTTATGACCCAACCCAAGAAAATCCAAGAACACAAATCGAATTAATGAAACCAAATGGTGAACTAACTGAATTATCAACTGAAAGTTCCCTCGTTTCAGCAATTACCGGTAAAGAAAGCGGCGATTTACGTTTTTATTTTCCAAAAGAAATCCAACCCGAAGTTAATCAGTTGAATCAACAACACTAAAAAAGTCGAGGATCTAAGATCCTCGACTTTTTATTTATAACGTAATTAAAATCGCAGCTAAAATTAAAACAACTGCTAAAATCAACATATTCAATGCAAATTTATCAAAATGAATGGGTGCATTCTTTTTAGAACCAATTTCTCGTACTTTAAGTTTATTCGCTTGATATTCCTCATCAGTTTCGCCTTTTTTCTTACGTTTAAAAAAACCAGCGAATAATTGAGCATGTGCCAGAATATTAACAATTGCTGCCAACAAACATACCATTCCAGCAATAAAGAATCCGTCAGAAACTACGCGTTGATAATGAAAAATAACACTTCCAAAACTGATAATGATGACCGCTAAAACAATACCACCTGTAAATTTTGGCCATATTTTTTCTTTTATAAAATTCATTTTCTCATCCTTAATACTTAGCTAATTTTTTGATACTCACCCGTTAAAATATTTAATTTTTGGGCTACTTTCGTATCCGTATTAAAACGATACATTCCTTTCAAATTAGAAATTTGTTGGTTAGTATCACTTGTATGACGGATTTCGATTTGATATTGATGATTACCTAATGATTGCACGAAACATTGATCACCTTTTTCGATTGGAACATTAGTTGCCTTAGTAAAAGCTTGCAAGACACGTTTATTTTGTAAGGCCTTCACAGCTTGAGCTACTTCTTCTTCGCTAGCATGCGCTATATTTTTACCCGTTTGTTTAGCGAATTGTTCTTTCAAAATTTGTGAGTTTTGTGCATTAATATCACCGGCACCTTTATTTTGTAGGCGAGCAGCTTCATATTCTTTTTGAGCAATTCTATTACTATATTGATCAGCATCATTTTGTAATTTAGTAACCATTGCTAATTTGCTATTCAAAGAATCCAAAGACTGTAAACTACCACCAGCAGCTAAATATTTACCCGCTTGATAATATTTCACAACTTCTGTGTAATAAGTATTTGCCAATTGAACAGTTTGATAATCTTTTTTAGCTAGCTGATATTGTTTCACAAATGCTTTTGGCGTTTGAACTTGAGCTAATTGTTGCAATTTAGGTTCGATCACTGGTAAATCATTATTATTAATCGCAGCTTTTAACGCAATCAACTCAGCTAAATTATTTTTTAAGGTAGTAACTTTTGTCGGTGTTTGATCAGTAATTTCAATTTCATTTAATTCTTTTTGAGCGGCCTTTAATTTACCGGCTGAAATTTTATCAATTGCTACTTCATAATGATCTTTTTCATAAACAGCCGAACTTGGGTCGTTACCTTGATTAGTCTGTGCATTTTTATTACCACAAGCACCTAATGTGACCGTAGTTAAACCAATCATAACTGCTAACATCCATTTATTATTTTTAAACAAAACATTCGACCTCCTCAGATCTGACTTTCATGTTGATTGTACCATATTTAAGATTCTTTATTTAATCCGATCTGTACTGCGACGATAATGATTAATACGCCGTCCCATTAAATACGTTGTAATCCAAATCACGGCCACAACAGCAATCGCGGAATATAACACGCGGAAACATTCCATCACAAAGATTTTCGAATTTAAATAGTATCCGAAACTCGCATCTAATTTATATAATAATACAAATAAGGCTAAATCGCCGCCGAACAAACCAAAAAACAAGGTATTTAACGTCATACCCATAATTTGAAAACCAATATTCTTCCCACTTTTGAACAAACCGACTAAACCAATGCCGGGATGATGCTCAATAATTTCTTCTAAACCACTCGCAATCGCAATAGATGCTTCAGCAATCGCTCCTAAAGTGCTTAACATCGTTGTGGCAATCGCAATCTCACGGAAATTAACTCCAATTAAAATATTAAAAGCCTCAATTTCTGATGATTGCTCGGGACTGAACCCTTGCAAATAAGCCCAATGATTAAACGGAATAATCAAAACTAACATCATCAACATCACTATGAAAGTCGCTTTAAAAGCTACATTCGTAGATCGTTCATCATTATTTCCCATATAAATCGTAATTGCTAAAATACAAATCCCCGCAAAAAATGAAACCCAAATTGCTGGAAAACCACCTGCGATTAAGATAACTGTGACAAATAAAATGAAAAAATTACAAATCAGACTTAAAAAGGAAATAAATCCGCTCTTTCCCCCTACTAAAACCATCAACAAACATAATATAATTCCCAATACACTAATGGCTGTCATTATTCATTCCACCTAACATTTTTGCACTAATGAAACTCGCCAAAGGAATCGTCAACATAATTCCAATCCCACTAATTAAAGTTTGTACGACCCCCAGCGCAATTGTCCATTCAAACGTATACGCCATCGAATTTCCTGTTCTAAAAAATAAAATAGCCATTGTAAATGTTTCTGCAAAAAAGATTAATAACAAAACATTAATCAACGGCCCCATTACTGCCCGACCGACTTGTTGTCCAGATTGAAATAACGCTTTAGCACCTAAGTTAGGTGTAGCACGTTTTACTTCAAAAACAGTTGAAACAATATCTGTCGCTGCATCCATTACCGCACCTAAAACACCAATTAATGTTGCTGATAAGAATAATTGAATAGGAGATTGTGTCGCGAAATTCAATGCTTCATAATGGACACCTTGACTCTGAGTGAGTTTCAAAACAATCACACCAATTACTAACGCTAAACTCGTCCCTAAAAAGACGGAACTAAAAGTAACGATAAATTGCCGATTCAAACCAATCACTAATGCTAATGATAAAGCTGTAAATAAAACAGCACTCACCGCAAACAACCAGAAGAAATACGTCAAATTCCATTGAACATCAATTTCAATAAACAAAATAAATAATGCAAAGTTTAAAGCCACACTTAAAATTGTCCTGAAAGCTTGCAATTCAGTAGTTAATAACAATAATACAACTACTAACCAAGCTAACATCATTAAATAAACATCTCGTTTATAATGCGAAATTTGATAAATTGTATGATTTTTATTTTTATGTAATGTCAAAAAAACACTCTGCCCTTGATGATAAGCTTGCGTAATCCCACCTGATAAGGAGTAGTGATTTTTCACTGTGATTTTTTCACCTTTATGATCACCGTTTAACAGTTCTAATTCTAAGACTTGCTCGGTTACTTCATCATAATTATTAAACTCATCAACTGTTTCATGGGTAGCTCGTGTTTTCTCTTGAACAACTCGACCAATTTCTTGATGATATAAAAACGCATCATTTTTACCAAATAAATAAACACATAAACCACTAACAATAATTAAGGCTAATTTGATAAAAAAGCTTTTTTTATTGCGAATCATCCTTTCACCCCTTTATCTGTATTCAATTCATTTTAACATAATCATCATTTTTTAGGTCTTTTCCATTTTTTATTTAATGAATCTTTGTTTTCCTTGTTATAATAGAATCAAATGTTATTAACGGAGGTCTGAATGGAAACAACGGAAAAAGTTTTACATCTCTTATCAACCAGTTCCAAAGAATATTTATCCGGCGAAACACTCGCACGTGAACTCGGTATGTCACGGACTGCCATTTGGAAAGCAATTAAATCTTTACAACAACAAGGTCATAATATCGTCAGCAAGCCACGTTTAGGTTACCATTACATTGATAACCAAGCCTTGAATGAATATATTATTCACAATTTCTTGAATAAAGATTTAACGCTGCAATTCGAAGTTCATGAAAAATTAAAATCAACCAATTTACGTGCCAAAGAAATTGCTTTCGAACCAATTAATCAACCATACATTATCTTAAGTGATTATCAAACCAACGGATATGGGCGCCGCGGACGTCACTTTAGTTCTCCAGCTCAAACCGGAATCTATCTTTCTATTTTATTAAATACACAAAACACCACCTTAAATCCGGGACTTTTAACAACCGCTACGGCTCTAGCTGTGACACGTACTATTGAAAAAGAACTCGGTGAAACACCACAAATCAAATGGGTCAATGATGTTTTATTAAATAATAAAAAAATTGCTGGTATCTTAACTGAAGCTGTGATGGATTTTGAAAATCAACAAATTAAAAATGTCATTATTGGTGTCGGAATTAATTATTTGTCAGATTATATTGATTTCCCAGATGAACTGCAAGATATTGTCGGTACTTTAAAAGACGCCGCTCTAAAAGCAAATATTTCTCGCAATCAATTTATCGCCAGCTTTTTAAATGAATTTTTTGCTTTATATCAAAATTACCAAGCTGCAAATTTCATGCCGGAATATCGTGAACATTCCGCTGTAATCGGCAAAGAAGTAACCATCACACAAGGAAAAGAAACCTTCAATCAAGTGGTAACTAATATTGATGATCAAGGTTGTCTAATTTTACAAGATGGCACCCGTTTAAATTCTGGTGAAGTTACAAAAATCAGAACAGTTTAATAAAAAACAGCTGCAGTTCAATTTTGAACTTGCAGCTGTTTTTATTTAGACTTTTTTACGAATCCGATATCCCAATCCCCAACTAATTATCATCAAAACAATTCCAACTAAACCTGACATTGTTGTTTTTTGACCTGTAGATGGTAAAGTTTTTTGTTTTTTAGGTTGTTTTACCTGATGAGTATTAATTAAATCCAATCCTTGTTCTGTAACTTGATATCCTTGAGGCACATCGATTTCTTTGACACTATATTTAACTTTAGAGCCTTGGTAATGTGTTGGTAACTCACCAAAACTATAATGCCATATATTATCTTGAACATTGATTGGCTTGAATTCTTTGGTTTTACTTAATTCAGAAATTTCTTTCCCTTTGACTTTCGCAATCAATTTCACTTTGATACTTGTTGGACGTAGTCCATC
>NZ_AUHP01000004.1 GCF_000423245.1 Ligilactobacillus ceti DSM 22408 | reverse complement strand
CTTAGATGAATCTAAGTCTTGCGCTGCTTTCACAATTTGATCAATTGTTGTTTCGCCTTTACTTTGTTCACTAGCTACTTCATCTTTAGTTGCTTTATCGATTGCCGCATTTGCTTCTGTGACTGCTTGGTCAACTTCAGCTGCTTTAGCTTTCTTGTCGGCTTCTGTTAGATCTTTCAAGCCGGCAATTGTTGCTTTTGCTTCTTTTGCTTTATCCGCAATTGCTTGTTTGGCTTCAGTCTTAGCCGCATCTAATTCTTTAGCCGCTGTTACAACTTGATCGATTGCTGATTTTCCAGCTTCTGTAGCTGTTTCAACATCAGATTTTGTTGCTTTTTCAATTGCCGCATTTGCTTCTGTGACCGCTTGGTCAACTTCAGCTGTTTTGGCTTTCTTGTCGAATTCTGTTAGATCTTTCAAGCCATTAATTGTTGCTTTTGCTGCTTTTGCTTTATCCGCAATTGCTTGTTTCGCTGCTGCCTTAGCCGCATCCAATTCTTTAGCCGCTGTTACAACTTGATCGATTGCTGTTTCGCCTTTACTTTGTTCACCAGCTACTTGATCTTTGGTTGCTTTATCGATTGCTTCATTTGCTTTTGTGACCGCTTGGTCAACTGCGTCTGCTTTAGCTTGCTTATCTGCTTCCGTTAAATCTTTCAAGCCATTAATTGTTGCTTTTGCTGCTTTTGCTTTATCCGCAATTGCTTGTTTCGCTGCTGTCTTAGATTCAGCTAATGCTTTTTCTGCTTGTTCAGCTTCTTCTTGTTGAGCTTGATTTAACAAAGCCTTAATAGCATTAATCCCTTTTGTTTTTTCAGTAGTAATTTGTGTTAATTCTTTAGCTTGATCAATTTTATCTGTTGTTTCTTCTGTAATCTTTGTAATTTTAGCACTTATTTCACTTTGTTTAGTACTATCCAAATATTTCATATTTTGAACAATCATATGGGCATTATTACTTACTTCTTCTAATTCTTCTTTAGCACCCTCTTGTTCATTTTGGAATTGAGCCTTTTTCACAATATCATTAATAACTTGAATTTTTTCATCAATATATGCAGTAGCTTTGTCTTTTACTATCCCAGATTCACTAACTGCTTGTAATTTTTGCTCTAATTCCAGATATACATTATCAATATTGGTTAAATGTTGCTTTTTAATACTATAGTTAGGACCTGTCAAATATTTCAAATCATTAATTTTACGTTGAGCTTCACTTACTGCTTGACCTAATTTTGTTAATAAGTTTTCACCTAATTTAACTTGCTCATCATATTTCTTAACAATTCCCTTAACATCTGTAATTTTTAAAGCATTTTCAATCTTTGTACGATATTTAGCTGTCATCACAGCTGTAATAGCAAGATAATCTGGATATTTCTCTTTTGATACATTATTTTGTAAAACTTGTTTAAATTCAGTATATAGTTTATTAAGTTGTGCTAATTGAATTCTTTTTACATTTTTTAATTTAGCAGCTTTAAATTCCTGTTCAATATCATCTTTAATACCTTTATAGTTATTACTTAAATCGGTAGTAATGGTCCCAACGTTTGTAAAAGCTTTTATATCCGCAAGCGCTTTTTTGTATAAAACTTCCATCTTATCTAAATATGCTTTTTTCTCTGCAGCTGTTAATTTAGAAAGTTTATTCATATTTCGGCTATACACTGCAAATACTTGTTCAACATTCGCGAAACCTTTTATTTTAGGAATTTCTAACATTGCATGATCTAAGATATTACAAATCTTTGCTATATCATTGCTTTGATTAATATCCGCAAGTGCTTTTTCACTTATTCGCCGCACATCTTCTTGATATTGCTTTTTAACTTCACTAGTAATTTTAGTTTTATCTTTAATGACTTTTTGCACATAATTTGTTTTTATTTTAATTCGTTTAATAGCCAAATCTCTAATCATATTATCAACGTTTTTAAGTTGTTCTTGAGATCGTTGACGAAGAACTTCTATCTGATTTTTTGTAACACACAGAATCAACTCTTTTTTGATTAAGTTTTCCAAATTAATTAAGCTGTTATTAATTTTATCTATAATATGAGTTGGTATACTTTTAGCTGTATTTAATGCCTGGATTTTACTTTCAATTGCACTATGAACCTGATTTTTGAAAGATTGTTTTTGATTTCTTAATTGTAAATCTAAATTTTGATTCAATAGATCAGCATACATTGTATCCAAACCATTTAATTGTCCATAACAATAATATGCTGTTGTATCCTTCTTTAACTCTAATAATGATGCTGATAATAATTTTCAACTGTATTTTTATAAGTTGAAATTTCAGCTTCTGTCAAATCAGTTAATTTAACATTTAAGTGACCTAACATTTCATTACGAAGTTTTAACATCTGTTCAGCGATTAATCCTTTTAATCGTTCTAAACTTTCTACACCACTTAATTCTGCACGTCGCACAATTTCAGCAAATCGTTTTTCATATGCTAAAACCGTTTGTTGAATTGTTTGAATATCTTCCAAATTTTCAATTTCTTTTTGAGCTTTTTGTTGCTCTTCTTCAAGCCCTTTTTCATATTTTGACTTATCAGACAAGTTACTAATTTTATTTAATTTTTGTTGTTCTAACTTAACTGCTTTATTAATTTTTTCAATAGCAACTTTACGTTCTTCTTTTAATTGTTCACTTGATTTAAACTCATCTTGAGCTGAAGTAATTAAATCGTTAAACTTTGTCGCAATATCATTCTCAATATTTTTAACATCATATAGTGATGTTGCTTTTGCAATTTTTCCTTTAATTCTAGTTTCTAAAGTAACAATTTTTTGTTGATATTTTTGTTTTAATGTTTCATTATAATCAAAAATAGCCGTTGTCGCATCACTAACCTTATCTGTTAGTAATGCCGTAACTATACCTTTTGCATAATCCACAGCCATTTTATCCATATCTAATGTATCTTGATCATTGTCTTTTAACACTACTTCTTTGGACTCTTGCAAATCTTGACTCGTTAAACGATTTGTATTATCTTTTTCTAAAATAATTTGTTTCTTATCATTTACTTGCTCAATTTGATCTGCATTAACAGTTAAACTATTCGTAAATACACCTAATCCACTGGCTAGCATAATGGTTGTAATTGTACTGAACAGCCAATTTTTACCAGATTTATACATGCGATAATGTTGTTTACTTTCGTCTATTTTCTTCATATAATCCCCCTGTAAATTAAACCCTAAACAATGTTGATATTTTTATACAATTAGTACAATTATATCATATATAATTTTTTAATTTCTTTATATTAAGAAAAATATTATATACATTTTGTAAGTTTTGTTGCACAAAAAAAGACTACTTTAATCTAGGATAGATTAAAGTAGTCTGATATTTAATAATTTTTCAAAGCACGTTGAATTTCACGTTCTTGATCTTTACGTTTTAATGTTTCGCGTTTATCGTAATCATGTTTACCTTTAGCTACACCAATTAAAACTTTTGCATAACCATTTTTGATATACACTTTTAAAGGAACTAACGTAATACCTTTATTTTGTGTTTCACTAGCTAAACGAATAATTTCTTTACGGTGTAACAGTAACTTACGATTTCGTAATGGATCATGATTAAATTGATTACCTTGTTCATATGGTGAAATATGCACATTAGCTAACCAAGCTTCTCCATTTCTAATTTGAGCATAACCATCTTTTAAATTAATCCGACTCGCGCGAATTGATTTAATTTCAGTACCGGTTAAAGCAATCCCTGCTTCTACCGTACTCAAAATATGATAATCATGACTTGCTTTACGATTTTGTGCTAAAGGACGATCAAATTTTTGTGGTTTTTTTGCCATTAATTGACAACTCCTTTACCTTAACGTCTTTTGGTTCTTCGTTGTTGTGGTTTTTTACCATGTTTAAAAGATGGTTTATTAGAACGTGAACGATTATTATTACGATTACGTTGACCAGATTGACCATTCCGTTTATTTTGCGGACGTCCGTTATTATTCTTGTCACCATATTTTTTCAATAAATTAGTTTTCGGAATATCATCTGTTGCTACTAATTTGAAATCAATTTCTTTTTGTTCAGCATTAACATTAACTAACTTAACTTTAATCGGTTGTCCAATACGATACGTATGTTTCGTACGACGACCAACTAACGCTAAATGTTTTTCTAAAAATTCATAATAATCATCATCTAAAGCACTAATATGAATTAAACCTTCAATTGTATTATCTAAAGCCACAAACATCCCGAATTTTGTTACTGAACTAACAACAGCATCAAATGTTTCCCCAACATGATCTTGCATAAATTCAGCTTTTTTCATAGCATCTGTATCGCGTTCGGCATCGATTGCACGCCGTTCTGTCTTAGAACTATGATCTGTAATTTCAGCTAAAGCTGCCCGATATTTTTCTTGTGCTTCTTCTGAAGTACCATTTTCATTATAAAAACGAATCAAACGGTGCACCATTAAATCCGGATAACGACGAATTGGTGAAGTGAAGTGTGTATAATCTGTAGCCGCTAAACCAAAGTGTCCTAATGGTTGATCAGAATATTTAGCTTGTTGCATGGAACGTAATAACATAGTTGAAATCATTGCTTCTTCTGGTTTACCCGCAACTTTTTTCAAAATACCTTGTAACATTTTTGGTTGCACATTAGTACTCTTACCTGTTACTTCGACACCAAATGTGGAAAGTAATTCAAAGAATGATTTAATCTTTTCTTCTTTTGGTGTTTCGTGTGTCCGATAAACAAATGGTACATGTAAATCAGTATAATGTTTAGCCACCGTTTCATTAGCAGCTAACATAAATGATTCAATCATTCGTTCACTTGTTCCCCGTTCACGAATTTGAATATCAATTGGGTGACCAGCTTCATCAACGATAATTTTTGCTTCACGATCTTCAAATTCAATCGCACCACGTTGTTTTCTTTTCTTCAACAGAATTTTATGCAATTCTTTCATATCTCTAAACATTGGGACTAAAGCTGCATAACGTTCAATCATTTTTTGATCATCAGATTCTAAAATCTTGTTAATTGCTTTATATGTCATTCTTTCCGTAGAACGAATCACACTTGGGAAAATTTTATGATTTACAAATTCACCTTGTGGAGTAATTTCCATTTCACAAGTCATCGCCAAACGTTCAACATGTGGATTCAAAGAACAAATTCCATTAGAAAGTTTTGGTGGTAACATTGGGATTACTCGATCTGTTAAATAAACAGATGTTCCCCGATGCAACGCTTCTTTATCTAAAGGTGTTCCTGGTTGAACATAATGAGAAACATCGGCAATATGAACGCCTAAATGATAGTTACCATTTGGTAATTTCCACACGTTAACTGCATCATCTAAGTCTTTAGATTCAATACTATCAATAGTTACTAAGTCTTGTTCTGTTAAATCAACACGACCTACTTTTTCTTCTTCTGTAACTTCATTCGGAATCTGTGCAACTTGTTCCATCACTGCATCCGGAAATTCAGTTGGAATATCATGTTGATACACAATTTGTAAAATATCCATTCCCGGATCATTCACATTTCCGATAACTTTTAAAGCCACACCTTCTAAAGTATCACCTTGTGTTTCTTCTGGATAAGCTGTGATATCAGCTAAAATAACTTCTCCACTAACTGGATGAAGTCCTTTATCAGTTACTAAAAATTGATACTTAGCTAGTTTCTTATCTTTTAATTTAACGGAACCAATCACTCCAGCTCCTAAAGTTGGATCAGCTTGAAATTCACCCACAACTTGACTTAATGAGTGACTTAAAATTTTAACAATTTTACCTTCTGGACTCCGCCCTTGTTTTTCATCGCCTAAAGAAGTTAATTTAACTTCCACTTCATCACCATTTAAAGCTGATTTTGTTTGTGTTGGATTAACAAAAACATCAGGCTTTTCAGGATCAATTGTGACAAAACCAAATCCCCGATCATTGGCATGAAAAACGCCTGGATATGTTGCTTTTTCTGTTTTTTCGGGCTGCATAAATGCCCCATTTTCATCTAAACTAATTTGATGATCATGTTCTAATTGTGCTAAAGCTTGCACAACAAATTTAAATTGTCCCGCTTGATCCATACCAAGTTGCTTTACAATTTCTTTAACTGTAAATGCTTGATTTGGATTTTTTGCGAAAAATGCTAGTAATGCTTGTTTTAATTTTTCTTTTTCCATAAATTCCTCTTTTTACTTAAAATTCTTCTTTTTATCTATAATTTCTCTATTTATCTGTCTATTATGATTTTTTATTAAAAAAACCTCCTGAATTATGCAGGAGGTTTCCATATCAGATTAATGTGATGAAATGTAAACTAACGCTAAAGATAGCACAAAAAATACTAAACCTAGAACAGTTGTTACTTTTTGCATAAATGCTTCAAATCCTCGAGGTTTTTGTTTACTAAATAATTCACTTGCACCACCCGAAAATGAGCTGGCAGCATCATCAGTTTTAGCTGGTTGCATCATTACCGCGATAATAATCAACACAGATGTAATCAATAATAGTGTTAAGAGTGTTTTGTACAAAATGTACCCTCCTCACTCGCTTTATAATATATCTATTCTAATTTAGCACATATTATAACATTTTTCCAGTTTCAACTTTTAATTCTCGACCATTTTATTAGTAATTGTTGATATTTTTTCACGAACATGACATCGATTAGCGTGTGTCGTTAACACAACTAATGTATCACCACTATGAATCAATGTATCACCATGTGGTATTGTATCTTTTTCACCACGACGAATTGATATTAATAAACATGTATCTGGCCATTTAATATCACGAACTTGTTTACCTTGAATATATGATCCAGCAAAAACCGGAATTTCTAAACGATCACTATAATCACCTTGAACTTCTTTGTGATCTTTTTTCAATAAACGACTTAACATTGCTTCATAGATTGGAGCTCCACCTAATAAATCAACTACGGCATACGCTGTTAAAGTTACTACTGCTAATGGCATTAAATGATGTAAAGATCCCACCATTTCTGTAATCAAGAGGATAGCTGTAAAAGGCGCTTTACCAATTCCGGCAAAATATCCCGACATCGAATAAATGACAAAATCCACAACTAAATATTGAGGTAATAATCCCATATCAACCATAAACCGTCCATAAATGGCACCTAAAATAGCTCCTAAAGTTAAGATTGGTAAGAAAATACCACCTGGTAAGCCAGTCCCATAACACACTGTTGAAAAAACAATTCTTAAAACAAATATTCCTAATAAGGTCATTAAACCTACTGGTAAATCAACCGCATTAATAATTAATCCATTCCCACCACCTAAAGATAATGGTAAAAATAATCCAATCGGAATAATTAACAATAATGGAATAATCGAACGATATTGCTCTGGTAAAAATTTGATTTTATCATAAATTTTAGATGAATTTAAAGTCATATATTGATATAACAATCCTAATAACCCTAAGAAAATCCCAACTAATAATAAATGCCAATAATATTTTAAAGGAAAAACTCGACTAGGTGCCATTTTCAAGACAGGTTCTAATCCAAAGAAATTCATCGAAATATAATTAGACGACACAGCTGATGCTAAAGCTGTTGTCCAAATTAATGGTGAAAAATTATGATAAACTTCTTCTAGCACAAATAATGTCCCTGCAATTGGTGCATTAAACGCCGCTGATAAACCAGCAGCAGAACCACCTGCAATTAAGACCCGTTTGGCAGATCCTCGTTTTTTCGTTAAATCTGCAAATCCATGACCTAAGGCTGCACCTAATTGAATAGATGGACCTTCACGACCTAAAAATAGACCAGAGCCAATTCCTAAGACCCCACCAATCCATTTCCGCCATAAAACAGACCACCAATTCATTTCTAATTCTCCAGCGAGTTGACCTTCAACTTGTGGAATACCAGAACCTTTAATATTTGGATCAGCTTTGATTAATTTCCCGGTAATAAAAGAAATTACAATCATTAAACCTACCCATAAAACAATATATTGTGGTTTTTGTCCCATAATATGGTAACTCCATTTAACAAAATCCATCATTTTTTCAATTGTTAAACGGAACAAACTAACTACAACCCCTACAATAACACCTAATACTAATCCCTTAATAATAAACGAAAAGCGCGCAAAATTTAAAAAATAGCGTTTGGTGATTCGTTTCATCAGTCTTAACTCCTCACTTGAATTCTTATATGTAAATAAAACAAGAGACCAATGTTGGTCTCTTGTCCTTGTTTCTCAGCTGATCGCTAAATTATTTGTTCATAATGTTTTGACGAGCTTGTTCGCTTAAGTTGTAGAATGAGTTAATACCTTTGTATTCTGCAACTTGGCTTGTCAAGTTATCTTCAATACGCATTAATTGGTTGTATTTAGCAATACGGTCTGTACGGCTCAATGAACCTGTCTTAATTTGGCCAGCATTTGTAGCAACTACTAAGTCAGCAATTGTTGTATCTTCTGTTTCACCTGAACGGTGGGAAACAACAGCTGTATAGCCTGCTTCTTTAGCCATTTCAATAGCTTCTAATGTTTCTGTTAAAGTACCGATTTGGTTAACTTTGATAAGGATTGAGTTAGCAACACCTAACTTGATACCTTTACGTAGGTAATCTGTGTTTGTAACATATAAGTCATCACCAACAAGTTGAACTTTGTCACCAAGACGTTCTGTTAACATTTGCCAACCTTCCCAATCGTTTTCATCTAAACCGTCTTCGATTGAGATAACTGGGTATTTATCAACGATTTTTTCTAAGTAGTCGATAAATTCTTCTGTTGTTAAAGCTTTACCTTCTGCAGTTAATTCATACATACCTGTTTCAGCATTGTAGAATTCGGAAGCAGCAGCATCACAAGCAATTGCAATATCTGTACCAGCTTTGTAGCCAGCGCGTTCAATAGCTTCAACTAAAAGTTCAAATGGTTCTTCGTTTGTGTTTAAGTTGTTTGGTGCGAAACCACCTTCATCACCAACTGATGTTAATTCACCACGTTCTGCAAGAATACCACTTAAGCTATGGAATGTTTCAGCACCCATACGGATAGCTTCTTTGATGCTTTTAGCACCAATAGGCATAATCATAAATTCTTGGAAATCAACTTTGTTATTTGCATGTTCACCACCATTGATAACGTTCATCATTGGTGTTGGTAAAACGTGAGCATTGAATCCGCCGATATAGTTGTATAAAGGAACACCTAATTCAGCTGCTGCTGCACGAGCTACAGCGATTGAGACTGCTAAGATAGCGTTAGCACCTAATTTACCTTTGTTAGGTGTACCATCTAAAGCGATCATTTCTTTATCGATAGCTACTTGATCTGTAACTTCCATACCGATAATGTTTTTAGCAATAACTGTGTTAACATTATCAACTGCTTTTGTAACACCTTTACCTAAATAACGTGATTTATCGCCATCACGTAATTCAACAGCTTCGTGTTCACCTGTAGAAGCACCAGAAGGAACGATTCCGCGACCGAAACCACCTAATTCTGTATAAACTTCTGCTTCAAGTGTTGGGTTACCACGGGAGTCTAAGACTTCGCGTGCATAAATTTCTGTAATTGCTGACATAATATTTTTTCTCTCCTTTGAGTTTGTTTACTTGAGAAATATGTCTCAAGCTCATTTTATAGTTTTTATGCAAAAGTTGCAATTAAAACAAATAAGTTTTTAAGTGATTAGTTTTGGTAATTTACTAATGCTAAAAATGATTCTGGAACTAAAGAAGCTCCACCAACTAAACCACCATCAATGTTTGGTTTAGCCATTAATTCTTTAACGTTAGCTGGTTTTACTGAACCACCATATTGAATACGAACTTGATCGGCAACTTCTTGACCATAAAGACCAGCAACAGTTTCACGTACAACTGCACAGATTTCTTCTGCTTGATCAGATGTAGCTGTTTTACCTGTTCCGATTGCCCAAATTGGTTCATATGCAATAACTAATTTAGCAACTTGATCAGCTGTTAAATCTTTCAAAGCAGCTGTAACTTGAGCTTTCACCCATTCTTCTGCTTTGCCAGCTTCTCTTGTTTCTAATGTTTCACCACAACAAACGATTGGTGTCATTTCATTTGCAAAAATAGCATGAGCTTTTTTGTTAATATCTTCATCTGTTTCATGGAAATATTCACGACGTTCAGAGTGACCGATGATTACATAATCAACGCCCATTTCATTTAAAACTTTTGGAGATGTTTCTCCTGTGAAAGCACCTTGATCTTCAAAGTAGCAATTTTCAGCTGCAACTTTTAATTCAGAACCTTCAGCAGCTGCAAGTAAAGCAGGTAAATCAACAGCAGGTGCTGCAATTACGGATTCTACTTGGCTAGCTTTTGGTAATTGATCTTTAACAGCTTTCACAAATTCTGTAGTTTGAACTGGATTCATGTTCATTTTCCAGTTACCGGCAATAATAGGTGTACGCATTAATATTCGTCCTTTCGTGTTCACAATAAAAATTAACTATTTTCCAACTAAATGAATTAATTTTTATTTTTCAGAAACAATTTCAATACCTGGTAATTCTTTACCTTCAAGGTATTCTAAGGATGCTCCACCACCTGTTGAAATATGTGATAATTTATCAGCAGCACCTAATTGGTTAACTGCAGCTGTAGAATCACCACCACCAACAATTGTAATTGCATCTGTTAATGTTCCTAAGAATTTAGCAACTTCTAATGTACCTGTAGCAAAATTACTCATTTCAAAGACACCCATTGGTCCATTCCAAACAACTGTCTTAGCATCTTTTAAGATACTCTTGAATAATTCGATTGATTTAGGTCCAATATCTAATGATTGGTATCCATCAGGAATGTCACCTTCATTAACTTGTGTTGGTAAATCATTTGAAAAATCTTCAACAATAATGTTATCAATTGGTAATACTAATTTATCACCAGCTTCTTCCATTAATTGTTTAGCTAATTCAATTTTATCTTCTTCAACTAAAGAATCACCAATTTTAATGCCTTTAGCAGCAAAGAATGTATATGCCATACCACCAGCAACAATAACTTTATCAGCTTTTGTTAATAAGTTTTGGATAACTCCAATCTTATCGGAAACTTTTGCTCCACCTAAGATAGCAACAAATGGATGTTGTGGATTATCAACTGCATTTCCTAAAAATTCGATTTCTTTTTCTAAAAGATATCCAGCAGCTACAGGTTTTCCTTCTGCTTTCATGTTAGTTGCAATACCAACATTAGAAGCATGTGAACGGTGTGCTGTACCAAATGCATCATTTACAAAAACATCACCTAATGATGCCCAGTATTGACCTAATTCAGCGTCGTTACCTGATTCTTTTTTACCATCAACATCTTCAAAACGTGTGTTTTCCACAATTAAAACATCACCATCTTGCATATTAGCAACAGCTGTTTCTAATTGTGCCCCGCGTGTTGTTGGAACAAATGTAACTGGTTTTTGTAATAAATCAGCTAAGTGTTCTGCAATTGGACGAAGTGATAATTTAGCTTTATCTTCTTCTTTTTTTACACGTCCTAAGTGAGAAAGTAAAATTGCTTTCCCGCCATTGTTGATTACATATTCGATTGTTGGCAAAGCTGCCTTCATTCGATTGTCATCAGTAATTACGCCATCTTTCATTGGAACGTTGAAATCAACGCGAATTAACACGTCTTTTCCTTTAACATCTAAATCTGAAACAATAAGTTTAGCCATGTATAGCAAACCTCCATTTATTATTAAAACAAAAGGCGAGAGGAGCTTAACTCCTCCCGCCTCAACAACTTGCTATGCTGTTTTCAAATAAGCTTGACGCCTAATTCTTAAAGTAAGCTTGCAAATTTTTCTAATGTACGGATCATTTGAGCTGTAAAACCAGCTTCGTTATCGTACCATGCAACAACTTTAACTACTTGGCCTTCGCCTTCACCAACAACTTGTGTTTGTGTAGGATCGAATACAGAACCAAATGTTGTTCCGATGATATCTGAAGATACAATACCGTCAGCATTGTAACCAAATGATGCGTTACCTTCTGTTGTAGCTTTAACAGCTGCATTTACTTCGTCAACTGTAACTTCTTTATCAAGAGATACAACTAATTCTGTTAATGAACCTGTAATAACTGGAACACGTTGTGCATGTCCGTCTAATTTACCATTCAATTCTGGAACAACTAAGCCGATAGCTTTAGCAGCACCTGTTGAATGAGGGATGATGTTTTCTGCAGCTGCACGAGCTGAGCGAACATTACCGCCACGATCTGGAGCATCTTGTAATTTTTGTGTTGCTGTATAAGCATGAATTGTTGTCATTGTACCAGCTTTGATACCAAATGCATCGTTCATTGCTTTAGCAAGTGGAGCTAAACAGTTTGTTGT
Source organism: Ligilactobacillus ceti DSM 22408 (assembly GCF_000423245.1). GTDB lineage: Bacteria > Bacillota > Bacilli > Lactobacillales > Lactobacillaceae > Ligilactobacillus > Ligilactobacillus ceti. The sequence goes on along the minus strand of NZ_AUHP01000004.1, from coordinate 2,246 downwards.
ACATGATGCAGCAGAAACAATTTTTTTGTCAGCTGTAATTTCATCATCGTTTACACCATAAACGATTGTTGTAATCTTACCTGCTGGTGCAGATACTAAGACACGTTTTGCGCCTGCTTCTAAGTGAGCAGATGCTTTTTCTTCAGATGTGTAGAAACCTGTTGATTCAAGAACTAATTCAACACCATTGTTCTTAACCCAAGGAATATTTTTTGCATCTGGTTCTGCATATACAGGGATTTCTTTACCGTTAATGATAAGAGAATTTTCTGTTGCTGATACTTCACCGTCAAATTGACCATGAGCTGTATCATATTTTAATAAATGAGCTAACATTGCTGGAGATGTTAAATCATTAATTGCAACTACCTCTAAATCTTCTGATGTAGCATAGATACGACGTAATGCTAAACGACCAATACGACCAAAACCATTAATACCAACTTTAGTAGACATACTAAAATTTCCTCCTTTTAGGAAATAAAAATTTATTTTAAACAGTAATGCTTTTTCCTAATTAAACATTACTTTTTTAAAATCGCTCTAGCTGCTCCTTCATCTGTAACTAAACATGTTTGTTTCGGAGCAATCTTCATATATGCAACAATTGCTTGGGCTTTTGCTGATCCACCAGCAACTGCTACGACAGTTTCCATATCCGCGAGATTTTCTAAATTCAATCCGATTTTTGGAATACGATAAATTATTTGTCCGTTTTCATCGAAGAAATAACCAAACGCTTCACCAACCGTATTTTTCTCGCGCATTTTTTCGATAATCTCATCAGGCATATAACGCCGTTCCGCCATACTAATTGCATCACCAATACTGTGAACAACCGCATTGCTTTCTTTGATTAATTGAATAACCTCTTGAACGCCCGGCTCTGTAATTAATGTCCGATAAGTATCTTTACTAACTTGTTCAGGAACATATAACGCACGATGCTTCCCGCCTGTTTTCAAAGCCATTTTCGCACTAATATTATTAGCTTGAATTTCAACTTTTTCACCAAGCCCACCCCTTGCTGGGACGAAAGTTAGTGTTCTTTTCAACGCTAGATCACAAGTCATTTGTTCTGCAACTTGTTCCATCGTTGTACCTCCCATAACAGCAATAATATTATCACCTTTAGGTAGGATTTCTTGTAATAAATCATCTGCAAGCTTACCAATTGCTTCTTTCACAAACTCTTGCTGATCGCTATCTCCAGAAACTATTAAACATTTTTTTATTTCTAAAGTTTCACAGAGTTCTTTTTCGAGCTGACTCAATCCTAATAATTGATCCATCACATTCGTTAAACCAGTAACTGTTTCATTTCCTTTAACAGTTAATATCATTCCCGAACGTGTTGTTACAATTAAATCTTGTCGCCGTAAAAAATCAGTTTCCGTTCGTAGAGCACGTTCACTTATTCCCAAGGTTTGTGCTAAAGATCTTCTACCAACCGGCTCACTAAAAGCAATGTTACGTAAGATATTAAATCTTTGTTCCATCACTTTGATTAAATCAGGCACGATGGTATTAATCAATTTACTTTCTTGGTGCATAATCTCGTCCTCATCTCATCGGGACATTTAACGTCCAACGGTGTCGCTGAACGACCCAGTGATTTTAAAAAAACACGTACAACAACAAATTATATATAATTTGTTCTTATACCGCTTACAGTTATGAGTATAGCAGTCCTCTATTCATTTTGCAAGCAATATCTCACCTGAACTTAATCTTAACCTTTTATTGAGCTTCTTTATCAAGTCTTAAAATATTATAATTTACACGTTTTGCTTTTGAATTCAGCCCTTGTTTTTTTTCTTTTTTTAAGCTATCATATTAAAGTATTGATTAAATGCACCGCTAGTGTAATGGATAGCACGCAAGATTCCGGTTCTTGTAATCAGGGTTCGACTCCCTGGTGGTGCATCTATTTAACAGGAGATAAGCTGAATGCTTATCTCCTGTTTTTTTATTATCTAAACAAAAAAATAGAGTTAACAAGTAACAATACTTATTAACTCTATACTCTAATAAATTTAATTTTCTATACTAAAAAACCATCTCCAAAGAGATGGTAAACATAAGTCACACGGTCCCAACCGGATTTGAACCGGTGATCTCCTGCGTGACAGGCAGGCGTGATAACCCCTACACCATGGGACCAATTGCGGGAATAGGATTTGAACCTATGACCTTCGGGTTATGAGCCCGACGAGCTACCGAGCTGCTCCATCCCGCGATAATAT
>NZ_AUHP01000003.1 GCF_000423245.1 Ligilactobacillus ceti DSM 22408 | reverse complement strand
CTCGAGATAAGTTTTCCCATTCCGTAAGGAAGTAAGACCCCTGAGAGATGATCAGGTAGATAGGATGGAAGTGGAAGTATAGTGATATATGGAGCGGACCATTACTAATCGGTCGAGGACTTAACCAAAAGAAAAACGAAGGTTGACTCGGAGAGAAAAGAAAGTTATTATCTAGTTTTGAGAGAATAAAATCTTTCAAACAACAAAATAGTGCGGTGACGCTAGCAAGAAGGACACACCTGTTCCCATGCCGAACACAGAAGTTAAGCTTCTTAGCGCCGAAAGTAATTGGGGGATCGCCCCCTGTGAGGATAGGACGTTGCCGTGCGGTTATTCCGGCATAGCTCAGTTGGTAGAGCACCTGACTGTTAATCAGGTTGTCGACGGTTCGAGCCCGCCTGCCGGAGTTTTAATAATAAAATAAATGCACCATGAATTTATTATTTATTCATGGCCCGTTGGTCAAGTGGTTAAGACACCGCCCTTTCACGGCGGTAACATGGGTTCAAATCCCGTACGGGTCATTTTTTTGTGTAGTAAAAACTAGTTTGCCGGCTTAGCTCAGCTGGTAGAGCATCGGTATCGTAAACCGAGGGTCACAGGTTCGAATCCTGCAGCCGGCATAATTTCGGTAACAGATGTAAGTAAAGTGTTAACAAGTTTTGAGAAATCAAAATTTGTTAACACTTTTTTGTTGTCTGAAAAATGCATCTGATTATCTTCATAATAATAAGAATGATATACTTAATTTATAAATAATTTTAATAAAAAAAAGATAAAATTATTAATTGTGGTTAGCGAAAATCAAGTGAGAAATTATAGGAGGGGAATCAATTTGATATCCTTTTTAAAAGTATTTGTGAATTTTCTTCCAGTTATCATAGGGGGAATTTCTTTTTTGGTAATATATCTTATTTATGGTAGAAGATATATTGCTAAAATTAAAAGTGATACACAAACGGAAGGCACTGTTATTGGATATTCTATCTTACAATACAACAATGCTGTGAACTTACCTAAAGTAGAATATACGGTGCAAGGTAAAAAATATCATACATATGGTCCAAGGTATTTCATTCTTACTAAGACACGTAAGCTTCCTTGGAATAACAATGAAACAAATTATCTGGTCAAAGGCAAAAAACTTTATATTAATCGTAATATGAATAGTGTGGTTGGAGTTTCGATTAATCCATTGAGTAATTTATATCCAATGGGTACCAAATTACCAGTACATTATTGGAGCAAAAAACCCAAACGAGCATATGTTCTTTTTCCTGAAAGTTTAAAAACGGTTTATTTTGCGTTTGGATCATCTTTATTGATCATTTTTTATGGAATTTATCATTTATATAAAATATATTATTTAATGTAAAAATAAAGCAAAAAGTTCGACATCTTTAAAAAAGCAAAGAATGTCGGGCTTTTTACTGTGTTTATAGCGATGAAAATAGGCAACACCATTGCCGAGGAACGTTGTGAATGGTATTATGATAAAGTCAGTAAAATTCTTCACAAAAGAAAGGAATTTAATTATTTATGAAGAAAGAAAAAGTTGTAGAAAAGAAACTTAAAGAAGAAAACATTAAGAATAAAGAAGCACGTGAACGTCAAAGTAAACGAATTGCCGAAGAATCATTCTTCTGGAGTACATTATTTGGTTATATTGCATACTTTATTATTTTTGTAGTTTCATGTTTCAACCATATGAATATTACACAAGCAAATATGATTGTTTTTGCTTTAATCGGTGGTAATACATTATTCTCATTTATCAAATTACGTTCTAAAGCACCGGTTTTATTTAATGTTGCTAACTTAGTTATTTTCTTAGGGGCATTCATTTTATTCATTTCTGGATTTTTCGAAATTTTATAAAATTAATCAATTAAAAAATCTTCCTTAGACTATAAGGAAGATTTTTTTGTTTAATGAGGTGTAGCTAAATAATAAGCAAACATTAAATAGATTGGGAAAGAATTGATTAAGATTAAATTTAAAAATAAAAGTAACCAGGCTTTTTCTTTAATTGCATAACCTATACCGAATAAACCACAAAAAGGAGCAATAATAATGGTAGCTAGTCCAAAGGGGCGTAAATTAGTGAATGCCATTAAAAGATTTTCGGGTAAGAAATAACTGATAACAACCAAAATTAAACCGATTAAAAAACAAATGAGGGCTTTTTTATTATTTTTTTGCAAAATAAAACGTTCCTTTCAAAAATTAAGTAATTTTAGCTTAACAGTAAAAAAAATAATTTGCAATTTGAAATCAGTATTACACAACAAAATAAGTAATGTGACTTGTTGATCATAAAAGCAAGTGATATATTTAAATTTGTTATTATTCAAAAAGATAAGGTGATAAAGATGAAAATTGCAATTGTTGGTGCGGGAGCAATGGGGTCTCGCTTCGGTTATATGTTACACAAAGCAGGAAATGATGTTGTATTAGTTGATGGATGGCCACAACATGTGGAAAATATCAATCAACAAGGATTGATTGTAGATGACAATGGTGTAGAAACTGTTGCTAAAATTCCAGCGATGTTTCCCGAAGATTGCCATGAAGTTCCTGAGTTAATTATATTATTTACTAAATCAATGGGACTTAAAAAAATGTTACAAGATATCCAACCCATGTTAGGACAAAACACTAAAGTTCTTTGTTTATTAAATGGTTTAGGCCATAGTGAAACTTTAAAAGAATATGTTCCGGCTGAAAATATTTTAATGGGTGTTACTTTATGGACAGCGGGGTTACAAGGCCCGGGTCATGTAGTGTTATCTGGTGATGGTAATATTGAAATTCAAAATGTAGATCCAAAGAGTCAAGCTGCTGCTAAAGAAGTTTGTGATGTCTTAACACAAGCAGGATTGAAAGCTCAATATAGTGAAAATGTTATTTTTTCAATTTGGCGGAAAGCTTGCGTGAACGGAACTTTAAATAGTAGTTGTGCCATTTTAGATTGCAATATTAAAGAATTTGGTGAATTAAGTGAAGCAGGTTCTTTAATTCGGAAAATTATTCAAGAATTTGCAGCGATTTCTAAAACTGATGGTGTCATTTTAGATGTGGAAGAAGTTGCTCAAGGGATTGAAGCGATTTATGATCCAGATCAAGCAGGAGCTCACTATCCATCAATGCATCAAGATTTAGTGCAAAATCATCGTTTAACAGAAATTGATTATATTAATGGTTATGTCGCACGTAAAGGTCAAGAACTCGGAATTGCGACTCCTTATAATCAACTTTTAACGACTTTAGTACATGCTAAAGAAGAATTATTAATTAAATAAATTCTAAAAGACAAGGAAATAAAGTGATTCCTTGTCTTTTTTAGTTTTAAATATGGTAAAATGCTAACATATTTAAAATGTTATTTAACGAGAAAGAGGAAGTAAAGATGATTGATCTTCACGAAATATTAGATCGCATGAATTTGGATCAAAAAATTAATTATGATCGTATTATGCAAAAAATGGTCAAAAATTGGCAACAAAATGAACAACGACCTAAAATTTTATTGCATGCATGTTGCGCCCCTTGTGGAACATATACTTTAGAGTACTTAACACAATATGCTGATGTTACGATTTATTATGCTAATTCCAATGTTCATCCACGTGATGAATATAAACGACGCGAATATGTTATTCAAAAATTTGTCCATGAGTTTAATGAAAATACTGGTAATAATGTTAAGTTTATTCCCGCACCATATGAGCCACAAAATTATTTAGCTGCCGTGAGAGGTTTAGAAGAAGAACCAGAAGGCGGAGAACGGTGTCGGGCATGCTTTGACTATCGGTTAGATACAGTTGCGCAAAAAGCCGTTGAATTAGGCGATTATGATTATTTTGGTAGTAGTTTAACGATTAGTCCCCATAAAAATTCTCAAGTAATTAATGAAGTTGGGATTGATATTCAAAAAGTATATGCAACTAAATATTTACCAAGTGATTTTAAGAAAAATGGTGGCTATCAACGTTCTGTACAAATGTGTCGTGAATATGATATTTATCGGCAATGTTATTGTGGCTGTGTATTTGCGGCCAAAGCACAAGGTGTTGATTTAAGTGCGATTAGAAAAGAAGCTAAAGCCTTTATGGAAGGTAAAGATGCGCAAAAAGAATTTGCTGATATCCAATTTAATATCGAATAGATGCAAAGATCAACTAGGAAATAGTTGGTCTTTTTTTGATTTAATAACATAAGCGCATTATAATAAATACAACTTAACTTGAAGGAGTGTTGGAAAATGAAAGCAATTTTAACAACAGTTGGAAAAGATAAAGTCGGCATTATCGCAGCCGTTAGTCAATGGTTAGCTACTAAAGAAATTAATATTATCGATTTATCACAAACTATCATGGATGATTATTTTACAATGATGATGTTAGTTGAAGTTCCGCAAGCCAATGTTGATTTTGCTCAGTTGCAAAGTGAATTACAAGACTTAAGTGTTGAATTAGGTGTAGAAATTAATTTACGTAATGCTGAAATTTATGATGCAATGCATTTCTTATAAGAGTGAGGCGAAATAAAATGATTGATATTCAAAAAATAACAGAAACAAGTCGGATGATTTCTGATCAAAATTTGGATGTTCGGACTATTACGATGGGAATTTCGTTATTAGATTGTATTGATAGTGATAGTGATCGAGCTTGTCAAAAAATTTATGACAAAATTACAACAAAAGCTAAAGATTTAGTTCGTGTTGGTAATCAAATTGCGATGGAATATGGGATACCAGTTATTAATAAACGAGTGACCGTTACTCCGATTTCTTTAATCGCAGCAGCGTCACAAGATAAAGATTATTTAAAATATGCTAAAACATTAGATCGAGCAGCTAAAGCAATTGGCATTGATTTTATTGGTGGTTATACAGCTTTAGTACCCAAAGGTTATCAAGCAGGTGATCGGACTTTGATTGCAAGTTTACCCCAAGCTTTGGCAGAAACTGATGTGGTATGTGCTTCAGTGAACGTTGGCTCGACTAAAACGGGTATTAATATGGATGCAGTGGCACAAATGGGGCAAGTTATTACAGAAGCTGCAAAATTGGATTATATGACTAATGCTAAAATGGTGGTATTTTGTAATGCAGTGGAAGATAATCCGTTTATGGCCGGTGGTTTTCATGGTGTAGGGGAAGCCGATACGGTTATTAATGTGGGTGTATCGGGTCCTGGTGTGGTGAAGGCTGCACTCCAAAATGTTAAAGGACAACCTTTAGATGTTGTGGCAGAAACAATTAAACAAACAGCTTTTAAAGTGACGCGGATGGGGCAGTTAGTCGGGACGATTGCCGCAGAACGGTTGCATGTGCCATTTGGTATTGTTGATTTATCCTTAGCACCAACGCCCGCTGTCGGAGATTCGGTTGCACAAATTTTAGAAGAAATTGGATTAGCCCAAGTCGGAACACATGGTACAACAGCCGCCTTAGCAATGCTAAACGATGCTGTTAAAAAAGGTGGTATTATGGCATGTAGTCATGTTGGCGGGCTCTCAGGGGCGTTTATACCTGTTTCAGAGGATGCTGGGATGATTGCAGCTGTGCAAGCTGGTACTTTAAATATTGAAAAATTAGAAGCGATGACAGCAGTTTGTTCCGTGGGATTAGATATGATTGCAATTCCGGGTGATACTTCTGCTACAACGATTTCAGCTATGATTGCAGATGAAGCAGCGATTGGGATGGTTAATAATAAAACAACGGCCGTGCGAGTAATTCCTGTTCCTGGTAAAAAAGTGGGAGAGATGGTGGAATTTGGCGGATTGTTAGGTTATGCGCCAATTATGCAAGTTAATGAATCTTCATCAGCAGCTATGATTGAACGTGGTGGTTTGATACCAGCGCCAATCCATAGTTTTAAAAACTAAACATAAAAAATAACGCTCAGACATTATTTTGTCTGGGCGTTATTTAGTTAACGATGGGGATCATCTGTTAGTAATGGTTTGGCATAAGTTAAGGCTGCTTTTTTTAACAGTCTTTTAAATTCACTTCGTTCTGCACGCGTTAAACCAGCAACTGATAATTCACTTGTTTCTTGAGTGATTTTAGCTAAATCTGTGAGAATTGCTTCTGCTTTAGGTGTTAAGTAAAGTTCAGAATTGCGGCGATCAGTTCGTGAGACTTTTTTAGTGATCCAACCTTGTTTAGTTAATTTATTAATTTGTTTAGTTACTAAACTTTGATCACGACCAAGTGATTTACTGAAATAATTTTGATTGATACCAGGTGATTGCGCCAAGATAGTTAAGTAAAAGAAATTTGCGTCGTTTAGGTTGTATTTTTCTAAAGAGTGATTTAAATCAGCGCGCATTTTACGACTAAAAATTGCTGTATAACGTTGAATATCAGCATACATAAATTACACCTCTTTTTTGAAACGTTTGAGATAAATTACAAATAAAACTAATAATAAAATAGTTAAGCAAACTGTGACCCACATAGCTAAGCGCATCCCAGTAATAAATGAACTTGGAATTCCAGCGATAACAATTAAAAATGTATTGGCAACGGCAGCAGCGACTTGACGTAAAGTGTTATTTAAAGCTGTCGCGTGACTAATTTCATTTGGCAAAATATTAACAAATGTTTCCGAAAGTGCCGGTGAAATGACTAATGCATTCCCAATCATCCGAATAGCATAAGCGGTTGTTAAAAGCCAAACTGGCGAATTTTTTGTAATAAATACGAATGGAATAGAAGCAGCTAAAATTAGGAAAACACCTAAAAAGATCAATAGTTTGGGACCGTGACGATCATAGTAACGACCAACGAACACTGCAAATAAAGCATTGAGAACAGCACCAGGTAATAAAATTAACCCAGAAGCCATACTGCTAATACCTAACACATTAACTGTAAAAATTGGTAAAAGTTGTTCAGTACCTAATAAAACCATAAAGACTAGCATTCCGACTAATGTTAATAAACGAAACGAAGGCTTTTTAAATAAATCTACTTTTAACATCGGTTGTTTGAGTTTTAATTGGCGACGAACAAAAATTACTAAAATTGCTAAACCAATAATTAATAAAGCAAGTGCTAATAATGTTTGGGTCATTAAAATGGTTAAACTAAACAAGGCTAAGCTCGATCCAGTTAAGGAAAGAATAACTGATAAGAAATCAATTTTGATATCTTGTGGTGTAGTGTAGTTTGGAAAGATAAAGAAACCTAAAATCCAAATAATTACCATAATAGGCAAGACTAAATAAAAGAGATAATGCCAATTTAAATAATTAAGTAAGACACCCGCAAAAGTTGGTCCAATGGCAGGTCCAAAAGCTACGATTAAACTAGAAATCCCTAAAACAGATCCACGTTTTTCTAAAGGATAAATAGAAATCATAGTAGTCATTTGGAATGACATTAAAATTCCACTCGCTAAAGCTTGAATACAACGAGCTAGTAATAATACGATAAAACTTTGTGCGAAACACCCTAAAATTGTACCGGCGATAAAAGTACCTAAAGTGGTTAAGAAAACAGTTCTATTTTTATATTTTTCATATAAATTTGATGAAAGTGGAGTTACAATTCCGACTAATAAAGTATATCCAGTTGTTAACCACTGAGCGCTATTTAATTCAACGTGCATTGTATGTTGAATAACAGGAACAGCTGTAATCATCATTGTTTGGCTAGCTAAACTAATAAAAGAAGAAATTAAAAGTAAAGCTGCAATTAAAGTTCTTTTTTTGGGATCAATTGTTTTTGAAATTGATAATTGAGACATGTTAAATTTCCTTCCTATATAATCATATTCTAGAATAATACATGCATTTGCATGTTTTTTCAAGAAAGAAACATCAAAAAATAAATCGAAAATAAAATAAAACACTTTCATAACAGTATGTTCAGGTATGTAAATATAAAAAATATAAACTAAAAACGCTTACAATAAGTAGTTGACATTAATTGTTAAGGTGTTATAGTTGTCTGTGGATCATATTTTATATTCTAGGGGGATATTTTAAAAATGAAACAAAATAACTTTACAAAAAAAGCAACTAAATTGGTGACTCTTTCAGCACTTGGTTTAGTATGCTCATCAACTTTAATTATGAATGAAGTGAAAGCTGATCAAGCACCTAAAGCAACAACAAGTCAAAAAGTTGCAACTGCTAAAGCTAATGTAGCAATCGCACAAAAAGCGGTTCAAGCTGCTAAAGCAAAAGTTGAAGCATTACAAGCTGATGCTCACACAGCTGCAAATGAATTAGCTGCTGCAAAAGCTGAATTAGAAAATGCCAAAAAAGAATCCGCAAAACAAGCTGCTGAAGTTGCTAAAGCTATTGCTGAAGCACAAAAAGTAGTGGATGAAGCACAAAAAGTATTAGCTGAAGCCAAAACAGATGTTACAAAAGCAACAGCTGCTAAAAAAGCAGCAGAAGCTCAAGTAAAACAAGCAGAACAAAAGATTGTTGATGCTAAAGATATGAAAGTTAAAGCAGAAAACTCTAAAGAAGCTGCATTCAATAGAGCTCCTAAAGTATATAGAGATAAAATGGTTGCAGCAGAAAAAGAAGTAGCTAAAGCAAAAGATGCATTGGCTAAAGCAACAACGAAAGCTGCAAAACAAAAAGCACAAAAAGCTTTAGATTATGCTTTAAATGGACTTAAGAGTGATACAAAGACTGTTGAAAAATATGTTAATATTAATGTTTTAGCAGATCTTAAAAACCGTATTACAAGTGCCGAAGAAATTATTACTAAAGCAAAACAAGCTACTAAAGAAGCTCAAGTTGAGATTGTAAAAGCAACTGCTCAAGAAAAAACAGCAATTGCTAAAGTAGCAAAAGCAAAAACAGACCTTGAAACAGCTGAAAATAATTTAGCAGACGTTGTTAAAAAACATGATCTTAAAACTTTAGAAAAAGCAGCTAAAATTGCACAAGAAAAAGCTGTTAAAGCAGAAAAAGCACTTGATGATGTAATTATGCGTAAAGTTGGTAAATTAAAATATGACCAATACAAAGCAGCTCAAGCAGCTGTTGCCAAAGCACAAAAAGTATTAGATGATTTATTAGCTTCCAAAGCAACTGTAGCTTATGCAGCCGACAAAACACTTGATCAACAAATTGCTGCAGCTAAAGCTAAATTAGCATACGAACAAAATGGTTTGAAGAGTGCTGAAAAATGGATTGAAGCAAAAATTGGCACAATTGTTTTAGATGATTTGGTTAAAAACGTTGCTGCAACAAAAGCTGCTGCTCAACAAGCAGCGCAAGAATTAGCTAAAGTATCTGCAGAAAAAGCAGCTCAACAAGCAATCGATGCCGCTCAAGCTAAATTAGCAGCTGCAACAGAAGCTGTAAACAACGCTGAAAAAGAATTAGAAGCTGCAAAAGCAAAACGTGCTAATGCAGAATTCAAGATGCTTATTAAAGAAGCAATCGATGTAAACAATACTAATAAAGCAGCAGACAAAAAAGATGCTGACAAAACACCAGATAAATCAGCAGATAAAAAAGATGCTGACAAAACACCAGATAAAGCAGCAGACAAAAAAGATGCTGATAAAACACCAGCAAAACCTGCAGTAAAACCAGCTCAAGAAACTGTAAAACCTGCTGTTAAACAAAAAGAAACTTTACCAACAACAGGTGATAGTCAAAATGGTTTAACAGCAATGGGAATGTCAATTTTAGGCTTAACAGCTGCTTTGACAGGTGCAAAATTCGGTTTGAACAAAAAGAAAAAAGCTTAATTTTTATTAAATCAAAATAACCTAACAAATTATTAAAAACCCTAACAAACCCTAACAAAACTAAGAAAACGGTGGATTCATTTCATCGTTTTTTTAGTTATGTAAAAAACGAGCGCTTCACCATAAGGTGGAGCGCTCGTTGCATTATAATTAATTTTAATCGTTAGAAGATGTTAATTCAGTTGTAGCATTCTTGATACATTCACGGATATCTAGACCTTGTTGCATAGCGTAAATTGTTAAAGCAATATAAAGATCACCTAATGTTTCAGCAATTTCATCATGATCTGCTTGTAAATGACCTTGAGCGAGTTCGCCGAATTCTTCTGTTAATTTAATTAATTGAAGATCAGGTTTACCTGTGTTTAGAGCTTGATTTGTAGCCCAAATTTTAATTTGTTCTGTTAAATAATCGTAAGTTTGAGCTTTATCTGCTACATTGGAAAGAGTTTCTTTTCCTTTGTTTAATAATTTTTCCATATCCATCTAAAACACCCCTTTAGTATTCTTATTACACTTTAATTATAGCATTTTTTCTTAAATTGATGGTGAAAGACAAATTATTTGCTTGTTTAAAATAACAGGATTATGATGAAAGTGAAAAAGGAAGGGTGAGTAACATGAAACATATTAAAGAATTAGGCGAAAGTTTACAAAGAGAAGATCGGGCTGCAGCTGAAAAAATCATCGCCCGTATTAAAGAAGAAAATCATGAACTTTCTGAAGATACAGAAAAAGTTTTGAATGATATTTTGCGATATTTAGATAAAAACGATTTTAGTAAAGCATTCAACGAAAGTTTTACTAAATATGAATTTTAAAAAAATAGCGTTCTGGCAGAGATGGCCAGGACGCTATTTTTTTATTTTAATTCAAATTTTAGTTGCACCGGATTGTGATCGGAATATGCAAATTCTGTATTTAAGTTAGTAGCCGTTGCTTTAACATTTTTGGAAACAAGATAACCATCAATTACAGTGACATATGTTTTTCCTTTTTGATAAGGCATATCAGCACCACGACAAGTTGGTACTTCGTATTCGTTTGTGGCAGAAACAATGCGCATACAATCAGTTAAATCTTTTGGATTTAAAACAGAGACCCATTCTGGAACTTTTTGATCAGATTTGAAAGCTGTGAGGACTTTTTTACCAAATGTATGATTGAAGTCACCGCCGACAATCACATAATTTCCTTTTTGGTATTCTTTTTTCATAATATGATTTAATAACGCTAATTGTTTGGCGCGGATTTTTCCACCTTTATCATAGGCTGACATATGACTATTGATTAAGACTAAATCATGGCCATTTTTAACAGGCAAACGCATCACAGAGAAACAACGGTCTAAATCAGTGAATTTTGTTAAAAAGCTAGTCGAAATTGGATATTGACGTCTGGTTGCTTTGTCAATGTGATAATTACTTAATGTTAAGAGCCCCGCTTGCACAGCACCGTGGGGATCATTAAATGGATAGAATAAATATGGTGAATGGAAATTATTTGCAAAAACATTTGCTGTATGAGAAAAAGCATTGTTAATCATTTTTGCTTGGTTCACATGGTAGCTACGAGTTGAATCAGTATCAACTTCTTGTAATAAGATAAAATCACTAGAATGTTTTTTGATAGTGTTAATCACACCATTTGTGCTGTTAAGAACAGCTTTTTTACTAATGGCTTTACCATATTTCCCTTGAGTCTCAGTACCATCTTTCATAATTCCTGTATCCATAAAGAAACTATAGTCAGGTTGATAGGCACCAAAACCGACATTATATGATAAGGCAGTATATTCATGATTTTTTTGTAAATAAGCTTTTTGATTATGGTTGATGGTTAATTTTTTATAATCTTTGATACGGTAATAATGTGTTTGCATATAAACACCATAGCCGACAATTGCGATTACTAAGACTGAAAAACAACTTAGTAAGAAAATTAGGCTAATTTTTGCAACTTTTTTCCAGTTAGACATTTGGACACCTCAATAAATTTAATAAACATATTCTATCTGACGAGAGTAGCTAGCGTCAAATTAAAAAATAAAATCTTGTTTTTCGATGGATAAAGATAGTTCTACCGGATGAGCACCCAGCGCTTCACCATCAGCTTGGATATGTTGTTTAGTAGGTGAAGAAATGGTTAATTTTTCGGCCCGAAATTGTTTAACACAAGAAAATTTTGTGTGTAAATGCGGTGGTAGTAACATGAGAATAAATAATAGTAAGAAAGGAAAAGCGGGTAATTTTTCAATTAAAACTAAATCTAATTTTCCGTCCGTCATAGAGGCTGTAGGCACAATCGAAACTCCACCACCGAAAAAGGGATGGTTCGTTGTTGTGACTAAAAAAGCTCGTTTGAAGGAGTGTGTTTCATTTTCTGTTGTAATTGTAACCGGAAATGGCGGTTGTACAAAATAAGCTTTAAATAAAATAATGACATAGACCAATGAGCCTAAATGATATTTATTTAAGAATTTTTTGAGACGAGAACTATTACTTAAATCGACAATGGTGGCATCAAAACCAATTCCAATATTATTTGTAAAAGAACCATCATCGGCTTGTTGTTGCAAAGTATTGCGATAAAAGCCAACATCAAGAGTGGTTACTTTTTTTGCTTGTAGTAAATTTTTAAGGGCTTTTAAAGGGTTTTTAGCAATTTTAGCCCCACGAGCAAAGTCATTCCCTGAACCACAAGGAATATAGCCTAAAGGGATCATTTCGTGTTGTGGGGCATCGTGTAGCCCGTTAAGCGTTTGATGGAGAGTACCATCACCACCCACGACGACAATCGTTCTTCCTTCAACAGTATTGTTTTTTAATAAATTTTGAATTAATTGATATTCATGACCGGGATAGTTTGTTTCATATATTAAGTAGTCAATGTTTTTTTGATTTAAATATTCTGCCAAGGTGGGCCAAGTTGTACCAGCACGGCCGCTGCCAGCAGTTTTATTAACGATAAAAAGATATTTTCTTTCCATAAAGCGGTATGGACTCCTTTAAAATATTGATTAATTCATTATAGTAACTAGTGTTTTATAATGCAAATAAACTTAATTATAAACTTAGATAATTATAAGATAATTACTAGTAAAAACAACATTAATTCTAGTAAAAAGAAAACTAGACAACTGATAAAGCCGAGTCTGATAGGGTTGCAGTAGATATTTCAGAAAAATTAAATAATAAGCTAAAAACAAGGAATCATATTAAGCAAAATTTAATATTAAAAAAACTATACCAATTCAATTGTAAGCGGTTCCAAATCAAGATATACTGGCGTTGTTGATAAGTAAAAGTGACTTATTAATGGAATAGCAAACTGTGGTGGTTTGCAAAAAATAATATAAATGGAACGAATTGAAAGGAGCAACCAACAAATGATTATTGGTATCCCAAAAGAAATTATGCATGATGAGGCACGCGTTTCCGCTACGCCAGAAAGTGTTAAAAACTATGTCGAAGCAGGACATCAAGTATTAGTAGAACATAATGCAGGTGTTGGTGCTTTACACGTTGACGAAGAATATATCGCAGCAGGCGCAACAGTTGTTGATACAGCTCAAGAAGTTTATGACGGAGCAGAATTAATCTTAAAAGTTAAAGAACCATTATTTAATGAACAAACAGGCAAACATGAAGTTGATATGATGCATGAAGGCCAAAAATTAATTACATTTATTCACCCAGCAGCTCCAATTAACCACGAAATGGTTAAGAACTTAGCTAAAGCTGGTGTTACAAGTTTATCAATCGAAGGTGTACCACGTATTTCTCGCGCACAAAACATGGATGCTTTAACATCAATGAGTACATGTGCTGGTTATAAAGGTATGATCATGGCAACTTCTGATTTAGAAAAATTCATGCCAATGATGCCAACCGCAGCTGGTATGATCCCTCCATGTAAAGTTTTAGTAATTGGTGTGGGTGTTGCTGGTTTACAAGCTTTAGCAACAGCAAAACGCTTAGGTGCGGTAACATATGCATCTGATATTCGCCCAGCAGCGATGGAACAAGCTACATCATTAGGCGCAAAAGCAATCGAAACAGGTGTTGCACCTGAATTAGCAATCGGTGAAGGTGGATATGCTTTAACATTACCAGAAGATGTTTTAGAAGCAGAACGCGCAAAAATTGCTGCAGTATTACCTGAAATGGATGTTGTATTCTTATCAGCATTAGTACCAGGTTGTTTAGCACCAAACTTAATTACAGAAGATATGGTTAAAACAATGAAACGCGGTTCAGTTATTGTTGATATCGCTATTGACCAAGGTGGTAACTGTGAAATTACAGACCCAGGTGTTAAATCCGAAAAACATGGCGTTATTATCGAAGGTATTAAAAATATCCCAGGTATGTTAGCTACATCATCAACATACATGTACTCAGCAAATATGTGCAACTTAGTAACTTACTTAACACATGATGGCGAACTTCAATTAGATGAAAGCGACGACATCGTTTCAGGTATGTTAACAACTAAAGATGGTAAAGTTGTACATGCTGGTGCCTTAGCTGCAATGGGGGGAGAATAGTGAGTCAAGGAATGCTGGTCGTTATCTTTGTGGTAGCGGCAGTTGCCGGATATTTCATTATTAGAAACGTTCCTGCATTGTTACACACACCTTTAATGTCAGGGATGAATGCTCTTTCAGGAATTACAATTTTAGGTGCGATGGTTGCCGGTGGTATTGGTGAAACAAAAGTAACTTGGATTTTAGGGATTGTGGCAGCATTCTTTGCCATGCTAAATATCGAAGGTGGTTTTGCTTTAACAGATCGCATGTTAAAAATGTTTGGTAATAAAAAAGAGGGAGGAAAATAATTCATGAGTGATACATTATATTTTCTTCTTTCTGGAGGATGTACATTATTAGTTTTATTCGGGATTAACCGGATGAGTAAAGTTAAACAAGCTGTTTTAGGAAATCGGATTTCTGGAATAGCAGTTGCATTAGCGATGGTGTTAACAGCTTATCGTTATCAGATTTTCTCAGCTTGGACTTTATATATTGTGATGATTATCGCATTAGGTTTAGGTTTTGTTGCATCTCGTAAAATTGCGATGATTGATATGCCACAAACAGTTGCTGTTTTAAACGGTTTTGGTGGTTTAGCATCATTATTAGTAGCATATGCTACAGCTTTAGTCAGTGGTAATGATCCATTTGCATTGATTACTTCTAATATCGCGATTGCAGTCGGTGCTTTAACTTTAACTGGTAGTTTAATAGCCGGTGGTAAGTTAGCTCGAATTTTGAATGCACAACCACAAAGTCTTAAGTTTCATAGTTTATGGCAAGGGTTGCTTTTAATTGCGATGATTTACTTCATTGCAATTGCACAAAACCCACTAATTACATTGATTTTAGCGTTGGTATGGGGGATTATTTTTGTTATGCGTGTCGGCGGTGCTGATATGCCAATTACAATTTCCTTACTTAACTCTTTCTCAGGTGTGGCCGGCGGGATTGCTGGTATGGCCGTTAATGAACCTTTATTGGTAGCAATTGGTGGGATTGTTGGTGCATCCGGTTTAATTTTGACACAAGATATGTGTAAAGCAATGAATCGGAGTTTAATTAGTATTTTAACTGGTAAAACAACTGCTAAACCAGAAAAAGCAGCTGCACCAGTTCAAAAAGAAACAGCTGATCAACTAGTTGTAGAAAAAGAAATTGAATTAGATCCTTTTGAACAAGCTGATCAAGTTTTACGTAATGCTAAAAAAGTTATTATTGTGCCAGGTTATGGTATGGCTTTATCTCAAGCACAACAAGCAGTGGCTACATTAGCACAAAAACTTAAAGATCAAGGAACTGAAGTTAAATATGCAATTCACCCAGTAGCGGGTCGGATGCCAGGGCATATGAGTGTGTTATTATGTGAAGCTGATGTTGATTATAGTGAACTTTACATGATGGAAGACATTAACGATGATTTTAAAGATGCGGATGCAGTTAT
>NZ_AUHP01000002.1 GCF_000423245.1 Ligilactobacillus ceti DSM 22408 | reverse complement strand
AAAAAAGGAAGCTAATAAGTTTACACTTACTAAGCTTCCTAATTTTTTGTAAAAATATATAACGCTCAAAACCTTTATTTCACTAAGTTTCTAAGCAGTAGTATTTTTGTTAATGTCTATTCCCATTCAACAGTTGCTGGTGGCTTAGAAGTAATATCATAAACTACGCGGTTAATATGAGCTACTTCATTAACAATTCGAACTGAGATTTCTTGTAAAACATCCCATGGAATTTTAGCGAAATCCGCTGTCATACCATCGATTGATGTTACCGCACGAATACCAATTGTGTAATCGTATGTGCGTCCATCACCCATAACACCAACAGAACGAATTCCTGGTAAAACAGTGAAATATTGCCAGATATCTTTATCTAAACCGTGTTTTGCGATTTCTTCACGTAAAATATAATCAGAATCACGCACGATTTGTAATTTTTCTTCTGTAATTTCACCAAGTACACGAATTCCTAAACCTGGTCCTGGGAATGGTTGACGCCAAACTAATTCATGTGGCATACCTAAACGTTCACCAAGTTCACGAACTTCATCTTTGAATAATGTGTTTAATGGTTCGATTAATTCAAATTGTAAATCTTCTGGTAAACCACCAACATTATGGTGTGATTTGATTGTTTGCGCTGTATCTGTACCTGATTCAATAATATCAGTATATAGAGTACCTTGTGCTAAAAATTCAATACCATTTAATTTTGTAGCTTCATCATCGAAAACTTCAATAAATTCATTACCGATAATTTTACGTTTACGTTCTGGATCAGCTACACCAGCTAATTTACTTAAGAAACGTTCTTTAGCATCCACTTTAATGATGTTTAAGCCGAATTTACCGCCTAAACTTTCCATAACTTGTTCTGCTTCACCTTTACGTAATAAACCATGGTCAACGAAAATAGATGTTAATTGATCACCGATTGCACGTTGTAATAAAACACCAACAACAGATGAGTCAACCCCACCAGAAAGACCTAAAAGAACTTTCTTGTCGCCAACTTTTTCGCGGATATTTTTAATTTGCATTTCAATGAAATCATCCATTGACCAGTTTGCTTTTGCATCACAAACATCAAATGTGAAATGTTTTAAAATATCATTACCATATTCTGTATTATTAACTTCTGTATGGAATTGTAAACCATAGAAGTTCTTTTCTTTATTTGACATAGCAGAAATTGGACAGTTTTGACTTGTAGCAGAAACTGTAAATCCTTCTGGAACAGCTGTTACTAAGTCACCGTGGCTCATCCAAACTGTTTGTTCTTTTGGTAAATCTTGGAACATGATTGAATCATCGTCGTTAACAGCGATTACTGCTTTACCATATTCTTTATTATCAGCACCTTCAACTTTACCACCTGGTAAGTTGTGAGCCATCAATTGCATTCCGTAACAAATACCTAAAATTGGAATACCTAATTCAAAAATTTCAGGATCAATTTCAAATGCACTTTCATCATAAACACTATTAGGTCCACCTGAGAAAACAATTCCTTTCGGATTCATTGCTTTAATTTCTGCGGCACTAATTTTATGTGAAAGTAATTCTGAATAAACACCAAATTCACGAATTCGGCGTGTGATCAATTGGTTATATTGACTACCAAAATCTAATACAATAATTTTATCAAAAGTCTGAACATCTGCGTTTGCCAAGCTTTTCACCTCGTAATTTATTTTTGTTATTTATTACTTTATCATATTTCCCGGAAAGATGAAACCGCTCCACAAAATTTAAAGTGAAAATCCCGGACATTTTCGCCAAATTTTAATATTTACGGAATAATAGTTCGTTAACTAGGTGGTTTTCACCCTTTTTCAAGATTAAATCTGCGCGATTTCTTGTTGGAAGAATAAACTCGATTAAATTTTTATGATTAATATCATGCCAGACTTTTTGGGCTAATTGAATAGCTTGTGCCTGTGATCCTTGTGCTAATTCATAGTAATAATTAGTTGGATCTTGTTTAGCTAATTCTAATAACATGATAAACCTTTCTAAATACCAAGTTTCAATTAACTCTTCTGGAGCATCTACATAAATCGAAAAATCAAAAAAATCACTCACATAAATCTGTTCATGTGATGGTAATTGTAAAACATTAATCCCTTCCACAATCAAAATATCAGGTGCATAAATTTCTTGCATTTTCCCAGGTACAATATCATAAATTTCATGTGAATATACTGGAGCTTGTGCTAGTTCACCATTTTTAACTGTATTTATGAAATTTATCAACAATTTCATATCATAACTTTCCGGAAAACCTTTTTTATCTAAGATACCCTTTTCAGTTAAGACTTGGTTAGGATATAAGAAGCCATCAGTCGTCATTAATTCGACTTGTTTATCCGGATAAACCTTACTTAATAATGTTTGCATAAGACGTGCAGTGGTACTTTTTCCAACAGCAACAGATCCTGCGATACCGATAATAAATGGAACTTTTTTAGGTTGAATTTTCAAAAAAGTCGCTTTTTTACGTTGGAGTTCTTGATGAAGTTGTAATTCTTGCCCCAACCAATACACTAAGGGGAGATAGACTTCATTAACATCAACATCCGAAATCCGATCATTTAATGATTTTATTTCTAATAATTGTTTTGGCGTTAAAGGTGCAACTTCTTCTTTATCCAAATCACGCCAAGTTTCACGCGTAATTTGATAATAATTCATTTTTTCTTGCATGTTTTCTTCCTCTTTAGCAAAATTTGTTACTATTGTAGCATGTTTTCAACTGCGACAATACCCTCACTACCTGATCTTATGCACAAAATAACAAAACGCCCTTCATTTCATGAAGGACGTTTTTCTTTATATTTTCTTCAATTCATATAATTCAGGGCTAACACGTTGTAATAAAGGACTTAATTCTCCTTGAGCAAAAATACTCAAACGGTGCATCGCACGTGAACAGATTGTATAAACTAATTGTTGTTCATTATTATCAGTATAATTAGCCCGGTTTGCATTCCACATAACAACCGCATCAAATTCTAAACCTTTAGCCAAATAAGCTGGCACAATAATTGTTCCTGGCACCAAACGTTGATTTTCCGTCCGGATTAAAGTAACATGCAATCCTTGCGCTTGTAACTCTTTAGTTAAAATTTCACATTCAGCTAATGTTTTCGCAATCACCGCTGTCGTTAAATTATCGGCTTCATTTGCTTGAATTTGTTTGGCACAAGCTTGCACTAACTTCGCATTATTGTCAGAAATAGTTATCGTTGGCATTTCACCTTTCCGCGCAAAGGAAGTAACTTGTTCTCCACCAACTAAAATTTCTTTCGTGAAATCAGTAATTTGTTGCGTAGAGCGATATGATTTCGTTAATTGAATCACTTTTGTTTTATCCGTTGGGAATAATGTACTTAACTCTTCTAATAATGTTTGACTATTTTCATGAGTAAAGATAGCTTGGTTTAAATCACCCAACATTGTGAATTTAGCTCTTGGGAATTTTGTTTTAAGATATGCTAATTGATAAGCTGTATAATCTTGAATTTCATCAATAAACAAATGCTTGATTTCAACTTCACCACGTTGTCCTGTAATACAATCAAACAAATATAAATATGGTGTAACATCACTCATAGTAATTTTACGTGCTTTTAAGCTTTCAATCGTTGCATCGATATGATTTGCCCATTGTTCTTGTGTTAATCCATAAGCATCTAAATCCATAAAGCTAGGGACACTCTTTAATAGACGAATATATTGTAAATTCAAATTCAAGAATTGACCTTTCATAATTAAATTACGAACAGGAATAAATTGTTGCATGACATATTGTTTTGCCAAGAACAACATTTCTTTATCACCATTGACGAATTCTTTACTTTGATCGCCGTATAAAGATTGTAATTCTTCACGACTTAAAGATTGTACTTCTTTTTGCACTTCATCAGTTCGAGCAATTTGCCCAATTTTACTACTTAAAATCTTCATCAAGGCTTCTTTAGTGGCTTGTAGACGATTACGCAAATGATAGTTTTCATTAAAACTATAATAAATTTGTCGAATTTTCGCTTTCGGGAATAAAATTTCTCCTTGATAATAAATATCTTTAAAGCGCATGCCTTTATGTTCAAGATATTCCGTATAAGCTGTTGTTGCATCAAAAAACGCTAAACTATCTTTCACGGCCGTAATTTTTTGTTGCGTTGGATCTTGATTTTCCATAAATCGTTCTTGTAATGTTTCAACATGCATTTGTGGTAAACGACGTTGCGTATATTGATAGTAAGTCATTTGAACCATATTTTGTTCACCTAATTCAGGTAAAACTTGATCAATATAATCATTAAATAACTGGTTTGGTGAGAAAAGAACAATCTGACTAGATGTTAATTTCCCGCGATAACGATAAAGTAAATACGCTACCCGTTGCAAGACGGCTGATGTCTTCCCAGATCCTGCTGCACCTTGAACAAATAACAATTCGGATTTAGTATCTCGAATAATTTTATTTTGTTCTTTTTGAATAGTAGTCACGATACTTTTCATTTTTGTATCAGAATTATCATCTAAAACATCGAGTAACATTTGATCCCCAACAGCTTCATCGGTATCAAAGATGGTAATAATCGTTCCATCTTCTACAACGAATTGGCGTTTTAAATTCAAATCTACACTTTGCATGCCATCTGGTGTTTCATATTGTACTTGACCTAAAGAGCCATCATAATACACACTCGAAATCGGTGCGCGCCAATCATAAACTAAGAAATGTTCATCATCTTTCGCAAAAGAACCTAACCCAATATAAATTGTCTCTGGTTTAGCTTCTCCTTTTTCTTGAATATCAATCCGTGCAAAATAAGGTTTTTTAGCTAATTTTTGTAATACATCTAATTGTTGTGTTGCTTGTTTCCAATTGTTTTCTCGTTCAGATAACAATTGTTGTTGTTGACGAACAGTCAATGCTGTTTCCATCATCCCGGTATATGTTTCTGTTTTAATCCGTAAGTTATTGACAAAATCATCTTTAATTGCGGCTTGATCAGCTTCAACTTTTTTCAAATCCTTTTGATGCTTGGCTTCTGCTTTTTTAATTTCAGAAATAACATTGTCCATTCGTTGTTGTTCTTTAATTTTAATTTCTGAACTCATTTTTCTGCCCCATTCCCTTAAAATATCGATATACTATTGTAGCACATTTTAAAAGCAATCACCAAAGCCGAAGCGATTGCATTACACGTTTATATTTGAGATAATGAAGCAACTATTTTATTGTATGAAGGAGTTGTGATTTTTGACAATTTCACTTTTAATTCTTTCCTTACTAGCATTTTTAACGCCGATGATTTTATCCCGTTTTAAAGGCTTACTAATTCCAACTTCGGTGGCAGAAATTATCGTTGGGATTATTGTCGGAAAGAGTTTTTTAAACTTAATTGAAATCAATTCTATTTTAGAAAGTATTTCAACGCTAGGTGTTATCTTATTAATGTTTTTAAGTGGGTTAGAAATTGATTTTAGTATTTTCAAACGAAACGCTGCCCCTTTAACACCTCTTGCCATCAAAAAAGCACAAGCTGAACCACAAATTTCACCCGTCAAAGTAGCTATTTTTGCTTATTTGTTTAGTGTCGTAACAGCATTTTTACTTGCTTTAGCCTTTAAACTTTCTGGTTTATTCGCCAATATTACTTTAGCGACTATTTTATTCGCAACAGTTTCTTTAGGGATTGTTATTTCAATTTTAAAAGAAAATGAACTACTAAGTAAAAATTACGGCCAAACAGTGCTCTTGTTCGCTGTTTTCGGTGAAGTAGTACCAATGCTAGCGTTAACCGTTTACGCTTCCTTATACGCAGGAAAAGGCTCCAAATTATGGTTAATTTCAATTCTCTTCTTGTTAGCGGGCTTTTTATTCAAACAATTCCGCTCTTTCTTTAAGATTTTTGATCATATTAACAAAGCAACGACTCAACTAGATATGCGTTTAGCATTTTTTGTAATTATTGCTTTAGTTTTAACAGCTGAATATGTCGGTGCTGAAAATATTCTTGGTGCTTTCTTGGCTGGTATTGTTTTTAAATTAATTGAACCAGCTGCTGAAAGCCAACATAAATTAGATGCCATTGGTTATGGATTTTTCATTCCATTCTTTTTCATCTTAACTGGTGTTAATTTAGATATTCCAAGTTTATTAAATTCACCAAAAACACTCTTGTTAATTCCGCTCTTTTTCTTAGCTTATCTGATTGCCAAATTACCAGCGTACTTTGGTTTTCGGATGCGCTTTAAAAATAAAAACGCCTTAGCTGGTTCGATTTTATCTGGAACGACAATTACTTTAGTGTTAGCTGTATTAACCGTTGCTCAAGATTTAAACGCTATTAGCGATCAACAATCAGGCGCTTTCTTAATCGCCGGAATTCTCACTTGTTTAGTTTGTCCTTTGTGCTTTAACAAACTTTACTCCCCTGAACCGGAAGATTTAAAGAAAACTGATGTTACAATTATCGGTGCCAATCTAGTGACTGTCTCCACAGCCCGTCACTTAGATAAAGGTTGGTACAATGTCCAAATGTATACAGATTCAGAAAAGAATTTTTCAACATATAATTCTGAAACTAATTTATCATTATTACCTGGCTTATCCATTGATTGCCTCTTAGATAAACATATTTTCGATACTGATATTTTATTATTATCTCACCATGATTATCAGGTCAATTATGATATGGCGCTAGCCGCTAAACGTCACGGAGTTCCACGTGTTATTATGCGCTTTGAAAATCGGGATCCTTTAACAACGATGAGTGATGAATTACGTGCTGCCGGTGTGGAATATTACAGCACTTTCGCTATTAATGTCGGTATGATGCAAGCAATGGTCGAATCACCTTCCACACTGCAAATCTTAACGCGTTCAGACTGTCGTTTATACGAAGTTGTTGTTTCCAATGCACGCTTTGCTGGGATGGAAGTTAAAGACCTACCATTTATTAATGAAGTTACAATTAGTCGTATCTTTAGAAAAGGTCGCCCTATTTCTCCTCATGGTAATACCGAAATTGAATTAGGTGATCATATTCTCTTCTCGGGTAAAGGCGATATTGTTCCGAAAATTCGCGCACTTTTAGAAAAATTAAACGAATAATGATAATTCAGAGCTGGTTTCTCATTTTAGAGGCCAGCTTTTTTGATTTTCCTTGAATTATATTAAGTTTTCTTTATAATATTTAAGTATTGTTGCTAATTAAATTAGCTACGGAAAGGAGCGAATTTGTGATACATAATCCTGTTCACCGTAATAAACCACCTTCCAAAAATAACTTTGAAAAATAATTAAAATCACATATATATTTTTGGAGGTATTAAAAAAATGAGTAAACTCATGAAAAAACGCTACATAGCTTGGCCGGTTTTAGCTTTAATGGATTTCGTAACTGTTATTGGATTTGATGATATTATTTATAACTTTAAAAACCAAGGCTTGGGCGTTGTTACATCTTGGATCATTATGCTTTTTGTTTATGTGTTACCTTATGAATTAATTGTTGGTAACTTAGGTTCTGCTTTCAGTCACGATACTGGTGGGATGACTTCTTGGGTGAAGAACACCTCTGGTAAAAAATGGGGCTACATTTGTGCCTGGTTCTACTGGGTTGTTGGTCTTCCATATATCGTGGATGTTGCCAACTCCATGGTTGTTTCTTTTGGTTGGTTAATCTTAGGGAATAACTCTTTAGAAGATAAATTAACTAACTCACAATTCGCCTTAGCAACAGCTGCGATTTTCTTGATTTTCATTTGGATTCAACACCATTTACGAAATTCATTAGAAATCCTCAGTATTATCGGCGGGGGAGCCATGTTCATCATGTCCATTCTCTTCGTTCTGTTAACATTCGTTGCTTTAGGTCGTGGTGGTCACGTGGCTACTCAACCTTTTAATGTGAAAGCTTTTATTCCACATTTTGATTTGAAATATTTATCCACCTTAGGTTTGTTAATCTTTGCGATGAACGGTGCTGAATTAGTTGCACCTTACGTTTCAAAGATGAAAGATGGTAAACGTGACTTCCCACGTGCCATGATTATGTTAGCTATTATGACAGCTTTCTTAACTGTTCTTGGTTCATTCTCATTAGGTGTTTTCTTCAACTCACATCATTTACCTGCTGATTTAAAAATGAATGGTTCTTACTATGCATTCTTAGCCGTTGGTAAACAATTCGGTTGGGGCAAAACTTTAATGTATGTTTTCGCTGTAACACAAGCAATTTATATGGCAGCTCAATTAGCTGTTTTATTAGATGCCGGAACACGTATGTTCTTATCTGATACAGCAAAAGAATTCTTACCAAAACGCCTTACAAAAGTTAACAGTCAAGGCTTACCAATCAATGGTTACTGGTTAACAACAATTATTTGTGTCATTATCTTAGTTATGAGTGCTACTTTACCGCACATGAATGATATTTTTAACTGGTTATTAGATGTCAATGGGATCGTTTCTCCATTCTCAACTTGCTTCTTATTCTGGGCCTTTATTAAGATTCGTTTGAATAGCGAAAAATACCCTTCAGAATACGTCTTTATTAAGAATGACAAGTTAGCTGTTGCAGTTGGTATTTGGTGCTTTGTAGCCACATTTATTTGTGCCGCAGCAAGTATCTTACCTTCTGATGCTGCTTATGGAACAGCTCAATTTACACACGAATTAATCTTAAATATCACATTACCATTAATCATGACAGCAATCGGTATTACCCTTCCTTTAATTGCTAAATGGGAACGTCGTAATGATATTGCTTCATAATAATTAAATAAAATAAGCATTGCATATTAAATGCAATGCTTATTTTTTATATTAAAAGAGCTTCCTCATAATTGAGGAAGCTCTTTATTTATTATTTAGCTTTATTTTCTAAATATTCTTCTGCACGTTTTTGATACATTGGAATTTCAGATTCTTTACAACGAACATAATGTCCTGGTGTAATTTCATGTAAACGACGTGGAACGCCATCACTTTCATCTTCAATACTTGCATCATATGGAATTTGACGACGATTACGTTCAAATTCTGGATCAGGTACAGGAACAGCAGATACTAAACTAGCTGTATAATCATGCAATGGTTCGTTATAAACTTCGTCAGCTGGACCAACTTCTAATAACTTACCATAGTGCATAACACCAATACGATCAGAAATGAATTTAACCATTGATAAATCGTGAGCGATGAATAAATATGTTAAACCTTGTTCTTTTTGTAAATCTTTTAACAAGTTAACAACTTGAGCTTGAATCGAAACATCTAACGCAGAAATTGGTTCATCAGCAATAATGAATTTAGGTTCTACAGCTAATGCACGAGCAATCCCGATCCGTTGACGTTGACCACCAGAGAATTCGTGTGGATAACGACTAGCATGATCTTTATTTAAACCAACTGTTTCTAATAATTCTTCAACACGTTGATTACGTTCTGCTTTTGATTTAGCTAAACCGTGAATATCAATCCCTTCGGCAATGATATCACGAACAGTCATTCTTGGATTAAGTGATGCATATGGATCTTGGAAGATCATTTGCATATCACGTGTGAATGCTAATTTTTCTTTTTTACTTTTGAATTTACTTACATCTTGTCCTTCAAAAACAATTGTTCCGTCTGTAGGTTCATATAAACGAATGATACTACGACCTGTTGTAGTTTTACCGGAACCGGACTCACCTACAAGGCCGAATGTTTCACCTTCATAAATATCGAAACTAATATCATCGACAGCCTTGACCATGTCAGGTTTGCCCACGCCGAAATATTGTTTTAAATGTTTAACTTCTAAAAGTTTTTTTCTTGGATTAGGCATGTGGTTTACTTCCTTCCTTGGCCTTATTTACCGATCTTTTGTTGTTCCATCATTTCCGCATAAAGTTTATAGCGGCGTTGGATTTCTGGAGGCGGTGTAACTGCTGGTGCCCCAGGTGCTAATAACCAAGTTGCTGCATAATGCGTTTCGGAAACTTGGAAATATGGTGGTTTTTCTTCTGCATCAATTTTCATTGCATACGGATTACGTGGTGCAAATGGATCGCCTTTTGGTGGATCCAATAAATCAGGTGGTGTTCCTGGAATTGATTCTAACTCTTCACTATCCAATGTTGGCATAGAGTTTAAAAGTCCCCATGTATATGGATGTTGTGGATTATAGAAAATTTCATCAACTGTACCGTATTCTAAGATTTCTCCCGCATACATAACAGCCACACGATCTGCCATTCCGGCTACAACACCTAAATCGTGTGTAATGAAAATAATTGATGTTTCAATTTTTTCTTGTAATTCTTTCATTAAATCAAGAATTTGTGCTTGAATTGTTACGTCCAAAGCAGTCGTTGGTTCATCAGCGATTAAAATTTCTGGATAACATACTAACGCAATCGCAATTACGATCCGTTGACGTTGACCACCAGAGAATTGATGCGGATAGTTATTAATACGTTCCTCTGCATCTTTAATCCCAACTAATTTCATGATTTCTAAAGCTTGTGCTAAAGCTTTTTTCTTTTCAATTTTTTTATGTTTAATTAAAGGTTCTGCAATTTGCATCCCGATTTTCATTGTTGGATCCAAAGAAGTCATTGGATCTTGGAAAATCATCGCAATATCTTTACCACGAATATTTTGCATTTCTTTTTCAGTCTTTTTCAAAAGGTCTTGATCATGGAACATAATTGATCCACCTTTAATTTCAGCATTGTTAGCTAACAAACCCATCAAAGCACGAGTTGTTACTGATTTACCAGAACCAGATTCCCCAACAATAGCTAAAGTTTCACCTTTATCTAAATGAAAACTTACGTCACGGATAGCTTTAACTTCGCCGGCATAAGTATGAAAATCAATTTTAAGATTTTTAACATCTAAAATTCTCTCAGCCATAATTCAACCTACCTTCTTGTCTTAGGATCAAATGCATCACGCAGACCATCGCCTAATAAGTTAAAGCTGATCATCAAGACACATAATACAATTGCTGGATACCACATTTGATATGTTAAAAACTGGAAGCTCTTTTGTCCATCATTTAAAAGAACCCCTAGAGATGTTTGTGGAGCCGAAATCCCGATCCCAATGAAACTTAAGAATGCTTCAAAGAAGATTGCCCCAGGGATCGTATACATTGTTTGAATAATGATAATACTTGATAAGTTAGGAACTAAGTGTTTCCACGCAATTTTGTGTGGTGATTCACCTAATGTCCGCGCTGCTAAAACATATTCTTGATTCTTCAAGGATAAGGTCTCAGCCCGAATCATCCGTGCCATTGTTGTCCAACTAGAAATAGCCAACGCACAAATGATAGATGTCATACCTGGTTTTAAAACAAGTAACATTAAAACAACAATAACTAAGTTAGGAACTGATGAAATAACTTCGATAACACGTTGCATAAATGTATCGACTTTTCCACCTTTCCAACCCGATACAATCCCGTAAGTAACCCCGATTAATAAATCGAAGAATGTCGCTGCAACCGCAACGATTAAGGAAATTTTTGTACCGTAAATAATTCTTTGTGCTAATGAACGACCTAAGTAATCTGTACCTAAGATAAAGTGAACATCACTTGGAACGCCATTACGTTCATAAATATCAACCCATTCACCAGCAACTTTTAATTTACCGTTTAAACCGTTAATATCAATTCCTGGAATCTTTGTTGGTAAGTTCGCATATTGTGGTGCGGAACGAATTAAGTCATCATGACTGATGAAAAATGTTGAACCAAACGCTACAACGAACATTACGATTAAGATAAACAAGGAAATAACAGCACCTTTATTTTTCTTTAAGCGTAACCACGCATCTTGTAAAAAGGTTAAAGATGGGGCTGCAATTTTTTCATTATCAAGATCGTCTGCTTTGGGCAATGGCTCAAAGCTAGCTGGATCTAATTTTAATTTTTCTTCCATTTCTATTCCCCACTTCCACCTGTTAATCTAATTCGTGGATCGATAATGCCGTAAATAATATCAGTTAATAAGATAACTAATACTAAACCTGTTGAAAACAACATTGTCACACCCATAATTGTTGGATAATCATTAGTTGTAATTGATTTTACAAACTGTTCCCCAATCCCTGGAATTGAGAAAATATTTTCGATAACCATTGAACCAGTCATTAAAGCAACTGTATATGGTCCGATTAAAGTTACTAACGGAATCAAACTGTTTCGTAAAGCGTGGTGATAAACAATCCCAAACTTACTTAACCCTTTGGCTCTCGCTAATTCAATATAGTCAGAGTTTAAAACATCTACCATCCCCGTCCGCACAAACCGTGAAGTTTCCGCTAACGGACCAACGCCTAAAGCAATTGTTGGTAAAATTGTATAAACAAAACCGTTCCAGTCAGCAACTGGTAACCAGCCTAATTTTAAAGCAATATAGTATTGTAATAAGACAGCTAACACGAAGTTAGGTACTGATTTACCGATAATAGAAAGAACTGTTGCTGTTGTATCAATCCATGTATTACGGTTAATAGCTGCAACAGAACCGATAATAATCCCGAAGAATACCCCGAAAATCATCGCTTGAACACCTAATTGAGCGGAAGCGCCGATCCGTGATGCGATTAAGTATGATACTGGTTGGTTACTAAATTGGAATGATGTCCCAAAGTCGCCATGAACCATACCTGCTAAGTATAATAAGTATTGTTGCCAAATTGGTTTGTTCAAACCGTATTGTTCGTTAACGATTTGAATTTGTTCTGCAGTCATTTTTTGTTGATTAGTAAACGGTGTCCCTGGCATTAATTTCATTAAAAAGAAAGTTAATGTTGCTACCAAGAATAACGTTAAAATCATATAAAATATCCGCTTCAGTAAATATTTACGCATATTTCTTCCTCACATTCTTTGATCTCAACTGATTTTTTAAATAAGTAAATCGAAGACAATTTAAAATGCCTTTGTCTTCGATTCGTAAGTGTAAACCGATCGGAGGGTAACAAATAGTTCTTGTTCGCCCTCCGATCGTCTTTTAACGCTTTATTTAGCTAAACTACTAATTGTCTATTTTTCGATGTATGCGTTCTTCCAGTTGTAGTTTAAGCCAGCTGCGTTATAAACGAGGTCTTTAACTTTTGGATTAACTACCCAAGCACTTGCTTGTTGGTAGATAGGAGCTACACCTTGATCATCTAATAATACTTTTTGTGCTTTCACTAAGTCATCCCAACGTTTTGTAGGGTTGTTAGCATCAACTGTCCGTGAAAGGTTAATGTATTTATCGAATTCTGAATTTGCCCAGTGACCAGCGTTTTGTCCGTTAGTTGATTCCATAATTTCTAAACAACTAATTGGATCAGCGTAGTCAGCACCCCAGATAGAAATTACTGTATCAAAGTTACCAGTATCACAACGTTGTAAACGAGTCTTGAATGGTACGTTTTGAACTGTTACATGGGCACCTGGTAGTGTACTTTCAATTTGGCTTTGAAGTGTTTCTGTAATCTTCTTAGAACCATCTGTATCATCGCCTAAGATTGAGAATGTCAATTCTTTTTGGCCAATTTCTTTCAAGCCTTCACTCCAAAGTTTCTTAGCTTCTTTATCGTCATGTTTAATTCCGTTAACAACAGGATCCATTTCAACGAAGTCTTTACCGTTTAAGTTAGCTAATTTATCAGGTACCATACCTTTTGGTACTCGAGCACCACTACCAATAACTTTACTTAATGATTTACGGTTAATACTCATTGAGATTGCTTGTCTAATTTTCTTGTTACTCATTGCAGCTTTCATAGTTGCATCTTTTGAGTCTTGGTTGAATTGTAAGTATGCTACAGCAGCACCTTCACGTTCAACGAAATCTTTTTGGTTTTTCAATTGTTTTGCTTGTTCATTACTTAATGGAGAAGCATCTAATTCACCAGATTTATATTGGTTATAAGCAGTTGTAGAACTCTTATTAACTTTATAGTTAACAGCATCTAATTTAACAGCTTTCTTATCCCAATACTTATCATTCTTTTGTAATTTCCAGCTTAAGTTTGTACCTGTCCAACCTTCTAATTTAAATGGTCCGTTATAAACCATGTATTTAGAAGCTGTACCATATTTATCACCAAACTTATCAACAGCTGCTTTGCTTTGTGGGAAGAAGACTGGGAATCCCATTAATAACTTAAAGTATGGAATTGGTCGTTCTAATGTTACGACTAATTTATCTTCGCCGTCAGCTTTAATACCTAATTGATCAACTGGTAATTTACCTTCGATAATCTTATCAGCATTCTTAATTCCGTTAAAGAAGTAAGCATATTGAGAAGCTGTCTTAGGATCAACTGTTCTGCGCCATGAATATACGAAATCTTGTGCAGTAACTTTATCACCGTTAGACCATTTAGTACCTTTACGTAATGTGAATGTATACACCTTACCGTCTTTAGAAACTTCTGTTTTCTTAGCTAAACCTGGTTCAACTTTACTATCTTTACCAATACGATAGAGCCCTTCCATTGTATTTCCTAACATAGTAAAACTAATTTGATCTGTTGCTTTGGATAAATCCATTCCTGGTAATTCACCAGATTCATCCCAATTTACGACATTTCCTGCTGTTTTATCATTATCTTTACTACCACAAGCTGTTAAAACAAGTGATGATAATGCAACTACGGCACCGAGTTTTGCATATTTTCCGAGTTTCATAAAAACAACTCCTTCTTTATATTTTAGAGTAAGTGTATCAACTTAATTAAAGTTTACATTATAAAACTATTAAAATCAAGTTTTTATTCTCATTTTAAAACGTTATTATCTTATTTTATATTTAATATAATCATACAGGTTAATTTTTATACACTTTTTAACGCTTTATACAGTTTTTGCATGTATAAATACTCAGTGGCTATAATTAAAATCTTCTAATTTTTAATTATAATTCAATTTTGTTTTCATGATATAATTTGAATTAAAAAAAGTAGGTGAGTAAATGACTCCTGTAATTATCGCTGGTATTGAAACACCACATAACGATTTTACTTATACAATGGAAGAATTAACTAATTTAGTTGAAGCTAATCATATGATTGCTGAAAAACAAGTATCTCAAAAATTAGACCATCCTTTAGCTGGTTCTTATTTCGGTAGTGGTAAAGCCGACGAGATTAAACGCTTAGCTGAAACGTATGATATTGATTTCCTTATTATTAATGACGAATTAACTCCAACTCAAATTCGTAACTTAGAACGTTTAACTAATTTAACAATTATTGATCGCACAGCTTTAATTTTAGATATTTTCGCTCAAAGAGCACAATCAAAAGAAGCTAAACTGCAAGTTGAAATTGCTAAATTACAATATCAATTGCCGCGTTTACACACAAGTGGTGTTGAAAAACTCGATCAACAAAGTGCTGGCGGCGGTATGGCTAACCGTGGTGCTGGTGAAAAGAAAATCGAATTAAATCGCCGTGTGATTGAAAAGAAAATCACTCGTGCTCGTAAAGAATTAAAGGCTATTGCCAAAGAAAAAGAAACCCAACGAAAAGCGCGTGATAAATCAGGACTGAAAACAGTTGCCCTAGTAGGTTACACTAACGCTGGTAAATCAACAACAATGAATGGTTTACTCAAATTAACCAACGCGGACGAACATAAAAAAGTTTTCGAAAAAGACATGTTATTTGCAACTTTAGATACTTCCGTTCGTAAATTAAAATTTTCCGATAATAAAGAAATCCTTTTAAGTGATACAGTCGGTTTCGTCAGCATGCTACCTCACCAATTAGTAGCTGCTTTTAAAACAACACTCGCTGAAGCTGCACAAGCTGACTTATTGATTCAAGTAGTTGATAGTAGTGATCCCAATGCAAAAGAAATGATTGCCACAACTAATAAAACGCTCCAAGAAATCGGTGTAACTGATGTCCCAATGATTTATGCTTTCAACAAAGCTGATGAAACATTAGTTAATTACCCTGTAATTACAGGTGATGAAATCACTTATAGTGCTAAAGATTTAATCTCTTTACAAGCTTTAAGCGACTTTATCAAAGAACAACTGTTCCGTGACTATCAAACTTTAACGTATTTAATTCCTTTTAACCAAGGTCACTTTTTAGAAGATTTAAATCAAAATGCTCATATTTTAAAAACTGAATATGTTGAACAAGGAACACTTATCACTGCTAATGTTGCACCAGAATTAGCTCGCAAACTGCATAAATTCTTACAAAAATAAAACAAAACCATGAAATGAAGACATAGCCTTCATTTCATGGTTTTTTATTTTTCATCACTATTAATTTCATTTCGATCACGATAAGCAACTTGAACTGTGATTTCATATGGTTCTTCTTTAGTAATCACAGTTTTACGACCTACATACTTATATGGTCCACCAGTCAAAGCAACTGTTGCTAAATAAAGTTCATATTTTTCATGTGCTTCTTTAACTGGCAATAACCCAACAGAATGTAAACACCCTATTCTTTTTTTATCCATTTGATTCAAACCACCATAAATCACTAATTCCGCATTTTCATAAATTAACTCAAAATATGGTAAGACTACGGGAGTGGGTAGTGCATAATATTTTTGTTCCGGCTCATTTTTAGCTTCTTTTAAAATTTGTGCATCATCAAAACCTGCATAATTTAATTTTAAATATTTAATTTTAGCGAGTTCTTGCACAATCATTTGGATATTAACTTGAGCTTCTTCTCCCATATAAACACTAGCCGGTAATAATTTATGTTCACTAAAAATTCCATTCGTTTGAATAAAACCATGTTGTGGTTCTTTATTTTGAGCAGTTTCTTTTAAATGTAAATGAAATTTTTCATCTAAAAAAGGTGTAATATCAAATTTAGCTTTTTTACTTGTAAAATAATACACAAAATTCAAATAACAAAAATATAAAATTAAAAAGAACGCTAAAATAAATAAAAAGCCCCGTGTTAAAAATCCATTTTCAAAAAAACGATAAGCAACATACAAAATATACAAATTACCTAATGCTGCTAAAATTGTGTAAATTCGATTTTTAACTTTAATATTCATATTAATATAGCCAATCCAGCCATTAATAATTCCTAAAAAACTAAACATTTATCCACCTTCTTAATAATTAAATCTTTCGTCCTGTTTTCTGCCCACTAGCGATAACCGGCGCTACCGTCTTATTCGTGCCTGGTGGTATGTTTTGTGGTTCAGTTGGTTGTGGCGTTCCTGAAGTATCACCGTCATTTTTATGATCTGTTTTAGGATTATTTTGATCACTCACAACTTTATCTGCTGAACTAGCTTGTTCAGCCGGCGTTTTACTCGAATCAGTTTTTGTTGTTTGACTAGATACACTTGAACTAGTTTGACTGGTAGAACTTTGACTGTCCGATTGCGCGCTATCGGTTTGACTATTAACTTGACTAACACTAACAACCGGTGGCTGCCCTTCATTAGTATGTGTTGCTGTGTTAACTGCCACATTTGTTGCCCCTAACGCTAAAACAACGGACAACAAAGCGATCGGCGTCACAATTGGTGGTATCCGATTTCCCATTTGCATCATCCTTTGCTTTTTTCGTAAAACATATCATACTAAATTATTTTGACGTTGGGAAGATATAATTTTTTAAGATTTATTAATTTTTCCTTTACAATCGGCACAATACCCATGAATTTCAAAACTATGTCCTTCAATTTGGCATCCTGGTAATTGTTGTGCAAATAATTCATTAAAGGGACAGATTTTAATTTCTTGCACTTTACCACAATGTTTACAAATAAAATGATGATGATCCATATTAGCAAAATCACATTGATATTTTACGCATTTGCCGGTTGGTTTATCTTTACTTTCAAGAATCCCTAACTCTTCAAACTCTTTAATATTGCGATAAATCGTATTATGACTGACCCCTGGATATAATTCTCGAATATAATCATCGACTTGAGTCACATCAACATAATAATGTTGAAACTTACTTAAATAATCCAACATACTTTTACGTTGTTTAGTAATTTTTAAATTATTTTGTTTTAAAATTTCAATTGCTTTTTCTGTCATCTTGACACCTACTTTACAAATTATTTATTTGCTTGTAACTCTTTCATTAAATCTGCAATTTTTTGTTTAGTTGCTTGCCAATCATCATTCACAATAACATAACAATTTTTTTGACTCGCAAAATAATCACAACGTTCTTCATCACGCTTGGTTTCATGGCTCGCTAAGCGTTGTTCAATGCTAGCTTGACTATCACCACGTTTTTCTAAGCGTCCTTGTAAACACCCTTCTGTTGCGACAGTTAAGGAAATCACAATCGTTTCATTGGGTAATTGCTCTAAATACGCTTTAGCACCTTCCGAATCTAAAACAATTGTGGCCCAATCACTCTTTTCAAAAGCTTTTTGGATTCCTGTTTTAGAAGAACCATAATAATTATGATCATATTCTACTGATTCTAAATACTCATGTTGAAAGAAACTAGCTTGACTTTCGAAATAATAATCCCGGCCATGAATTTCACCTTGGCGTTGCGGACGGGTCGTGTGTGTAATAATTTTTTCCATTTGATATTCAGTTTGTAAATAATTACATATTGTTGTTTTTCCCGTTCCAGAGGCCCCTGTCAGGACAACTATTTTTTTCATATAATCCACCTTTTAAATTACTTTTCTAATATTATAACAAATCTTAGTGCATTAAAAAAAACTGTTAACTTTAAGTTAGTGGTAAATTACCCTTAAAATAAACAGTTTGTAGTAAATTTATTTAATTTTTATAAAATTGGCTCTTTTCCGAAACATTAATCCAAAAGCAATTACCATAATGACAGCATCTAACCAAATAGATTTTCCGCCCCACCAATCACTTGTGACGGCGCCTAAACCAGCACCAATACAAAACATTGTAACTACAAAATAATAATAATGACTTTGTTTTAAGTTTAAGGGATTTTTAGTTGTAGTATACGCACTAAGTAATGCCGTTCCACTTCGTAAATTACCAGTACACATCGTGGTAGCCATTGGTAAACCTAAGAAATTCCGAAACCCTTCTACTTGCATCGCACATGCTAAAGAAATAATAACATTCGCAAAATGATTAGCTTCCATGGGAATTAATCCAACGCCACCTAACATTAAAATTTCTAAAATCAAAATAATTTGCCGCCAATGAATTTTTTTACTATTTTGAAAAGCAAATTTAATTAAATCAGTGATATAAATCCCCACAATAAAAGCTAAGATGGGAAATACAAATTTAAACGCTACTTGCCATTCTTGGCGAGCTAGGGCCTGACTCAATAAAACTAAATTTCCGGTTTGCGCATTCGCAAAAACATGTCCTCGCACGTTATATGAATAAGCATCGCGAAATCCGCCACCAATCGCTAAAAACATCGCTAAAAGAATCGACTCTGACATTTGTATTTTCTTTTGATACATCTTTTGTTAGCATCTCCCTTGAACGACTGATCATATTTATCTCTTATTATATACTGTTTTAAAAAGAGTTTTAAGCCTTATTTATTTTAAAATAAAAAAAGAACTAATCATAAATTAGTTCTTACAAAGCAACATCACACTTTAATCCCATTCAATTTCGTTTTGATAATTTTTGACAAATACACATAAACCGGCTTCATCAGTAATAAATTGTTGTAAAACATCTAATAATTCAGCTGCTTTTTCATCAGCTTTCACACCTGCATAGCTAGCAATATACTTTTCAGCCTCAGGATCAGTCGTTAAACCATGTAATAATTGGGGATATTTTTGTGTTAAATAATAATTAATTAAAACTTCCCAATTATAACCATTCATATAAGCTTCTTCTGAAATTTCATTAAGTTTTGCACCTAATGTTTGCATCGCTTCACTAGCAACTTCTAAAATAACACCAGCTTCATTTTGATCAATAAACATGCGTAAATCAGTACTTGGCGCACTAACTTTGGTTGTCGTTTTTGTACCCTCAACTTTTTTTGAAACTGTTTTAGCAGTATCTTTTCCAAATAATTTATCAAAGATTCCCATGCTTGATACCTCCTTAAAATTGTCATTGCTTTAGTATAATTACTTGTTACTTTTTTTAGTCCTCAATCTTAATCCCTGTTTTCGAGTGTAATATTTTGAATAGTTCACATTCCATAAGAGATATAACAACCAATCTTTCATTCTTTTTTGATAACTGATTCCTCGTCGTAACTTGATCACTCGTTTAAAATTAGTACGTAATTCTTGTAAATCAATTTCAAAATTTTCTGCAAAATATTTCTTACGATAATCCAATAAATCATTAGCGTATAATTCTAACATGTTTAAATTTTGAATATTTCTTTGTTCTGAAAAAGTTAAAAACTCTTCAAAACCTTTTAAAGCACGTAATTTATGTTGTGCTGATTTTCCTAAACTATTTGGGACGTTACGATATAAATATAAAACTCGATCGACGTAAACTATTTTATTTGCTCGATCAAAAATCTTATAAGTTGTCGCTATATCATCAGGTAAATGTTCCCCAGGAAAAGCACAATTAGTAAATATATCTTTATGATATAATTTCGCCCAAGCTGCTACTTCATATTTACTTTGCGTAAAGCCAAAGTTCTCTAATACTTCTTGATTAGA
The DNA here is from genome assembly GCF_000423245.1 of Ligilactobacillus ceti DSM 22408. Classification (GTDB taxonomy): domain Bacteria; phylum Bacillota; class Bacilli; order Lactobacillales; family Lactobacillaceae; genus Ligilactobacillus; species Ligilactobacillus ceti. Next base: position 3,750 of record NZ_AUHP01000002.1, on the reverse strand, counting down.
CACAATGCTAACCTGACCTGTTGTTTTCTTTAATTCAATTGGCTCTTGATCAAACATTTGATGCAGACACATAGTTAAATCAGTTTGATATTTAACAGCATTCAAATATAAAGTTTCAATATATTCTGGTAAAACCAAATCATCATTATCAATAAAAGTTAAATATTCACCACGTGCTAACTTAATCGCTTTATTCCGTGTCATCCCTAAACCACAATTGGCTTGATGGATTACTTTAACCCTTGTATCCAAAGCTGCATACTCATCACAAATTTCACCAGATTGATCAGTCGAACCATCATTAATTAATATAATTTCTAAATTATGATAACTTTGCTGCACAATACTATCTAAACAAGCTCTTAAATATTGTTCTGCATTATAAACAGGAACAACAACTGTAATTTTAGTTGTCTGCTTCATATCGCGGTTCTCCTTACATCAAATATTTTATCAAAGCACAAATTTGGTTGGCTTTTAATGATTACCAGATATTGCATTTATAAAAATAGCATCAATTTATCATTCGTATAATCTAACAATAATTATATCTCACAACTTATTTATTTCCAATCATACGAACTGTTACCCATACCATTCTGAATTACTTACTCTAGCTAACTAAATAAAAAAAGCACTCTACAATTTTGTAAAGTGCTTTAAAAAGTCTTGTCGTTCCAATTATTTTCATCTCTTCAGCTCCACACATAAAATGTGAACAGAGCAATAATAACAATTGTTATCTTTTGAATTAAAAATTATTTTATTTCATTTAAACTTTCTTTTAATAAATACTCTAAACCTTCTAAATCTATTTTCAAAAAATTAGAATTGATAATCACAGGTGTTCCATAAAACTTCATATTGATTTTCATAAACCATTTAGCTATGAAATTTTTCTCTGTTGAAATGTATTCTAAAGGATTTTTTACTGCAATACTTATGAATTTTTGATCTGTTAAAATTACTCTGACTTTCTGGATACTCATAATGTCATTCCATTTAATAAAACCTATACTTAAAGTACTTGTATTATCATAAATTCCTTCTTCTGTAATAAATAATCCTAAATTTTCTGCAAAAAAACTTCGCAGTAGATGTAAATAAATATATCCAAAAAATACAAGTCCACCTATTCCTACTATTTTAGATATAACAAAAAATAAATATATCAAATATTGATTAGTAACAGTTTCACTTTTAAGTAACCATGTTAAAGGTAAAAATGTAAACATCATACCCATCAATAACATGATCATTGCAGCAACTAAAGCTACCCCTTGTTTTATCCTACTAAGTTTTACTTCAAATAAAATATCTTTGAATTCTTGTTCATAGATTTTTTCTTGATAACTTTTAATTGTTAACTTACATATTAAAAATATAAACACTGCCATTATTAAAAATATTAAATAACCAAATTCCCCTGTGAATATATTTTGTAAAAACATTATTAACATTAAACTTATTATAGTGAATTCTACAAGATACACGTATATAGACAAATTAAGATATTTATTATCCTTAATATTTCCTAACAGATGTAAAATTACCCCTAAATTTCTAGGAACTAAAAATAATAAAGCTACCCACCATAAACTGTTATCAAATATAACAGCATTTGATTTTATAAGAAAAAATAATAAATCTAACAATAAAGTATATATTATGGACAATAATAAACTTTTACTAGAATTATTTGTCATAATCCCCTCTTTTCTTATCACGATGTAAGCTCGCTAAAAAACACATTTATTTAAAAGATTTTCAATGAAACCTTTTTATTTTTTAGTCAACAACGCGACACATTCCACATGAGGTGTTTGTGGGAATTGATCAACTGGCAAGATTGGTTGTGTAACTTGATAACCAAGTTCTTCAAATCGTTGAATATCACGTACTAAAGTTGCTGGATTACAACTCACATAAACAATCTTGTTCGGTGCAGTTTCTACCGCACTGTTAATAAATTGTTCATCTAAACCTTTTCTTGGTGGATCAACTACAATCACGTCTGGTTTCATACCTTGTGATTGCCATTCTGCCATTTTTGTTTCAGCTTTTCCAACTTCAAAAACAACATTATCTAATTTATTAAGTTTAGCATTCTTTTTAGCATCTTCAATTGCTTCTGGAACAACTTCAACACCATACACTTTTTTAGCGGCTTGTGCTAAATTCAAAGAAATTGTTCCGATACCACAATAAGCATCAATAACTGTTTCTTTGCCTGTTAAGCCCGCATATTCAACAACTTTTTGATAAAGTTTTTCCGTTTGTAATGGATTAACTTGATAAAATGAATTAGCAGAAATTTCAAATGTTAAACCATTTAAAGTATCTTTAATGGCTTCTTTACCGGCTAAAATAATATTACGTTCACCCATAATTACATTTGTTTGTGCAGCGTTAATATTTTGGACGATGCTAACAACTTCTGGACATGCTTCTTTAATTTCTGCTACGATTTCAGCTTTTTGTGGAATTCGTTTTGTTCTTGTAACCAAAACAACCATCGCTTCTTTGGAATAAAAACCCCAACGAACCATAATATTCCGAATCACACCTGTATGTGCTTGTTCATCATAAGGAGCTACATGATATTTACGTAAAACAGCTGTCACTTTTTGAATAATTTCATTAATTTTTTCGGCTTGAATTAATGAATCTTCTAACGGAATAAAAGTATGACTATTACGACGGAAGAAACCTGTTGTTAATTCACCTTCGTATTCACGTGCTGGAACTTGCGCTTTATTACGGTAATTATAAGGTTTGTCCATTCCTAAAACATCAGCTACTTCAATATGTTCCATATGTGATTTTTGTAATAAATTCACTACTTGTTTTTTCTTGAAGGCTAATTGTCCAGCGTAACTTAAATGTTGTAAAGGAGCAATCCCTGTTTGTGTATATTCTTGCCCTGTAACTTCAACTCGTTCTGGACTCTTTTTGTACCATTTAATTACTTTGGCATATCCAAATTTCTTACCAACTTTCATAACGTGAATTTTAACTTCTTCACCTGGTAAAGCTCCTGAAATAAATAATGGATAATCTTCAATTTTAGCGACACCCATTCCTTGATATGTTAAATCAATAATTGTAGCGTCTAGTCGTTCGTTTTTTGTAACTGGTAATTTTGTTTTCAAATAATTTCTCCTTTAATTTAACCATTGGATCTGATAAATGTTTCATTATTAATATTAGCCTAGTTTAGCCTAAATTTCTATTTTATTTTTCTTAACAAAAAGAGATTAAGCTGTTATTTTTTTAACAACTTAACCTCTTTCTGCTTGATTTTATATTATTTTGCAAGCGGAAGACGGGATTCGAACCCGCGACCCCCACCTTGGCAAGGTGATGTTCTACCACTGAACTACTTCCGCAAAACAAAAGCCAAGAGATATCTCTTGGCTTCAAACTTTGCACGGCAACGTCCTATCCTCACAGGGGGCGATCCCCCAATTACTTTCGGCGCTAAGAAGCTTAACTTCTGTGTTCGGCATGGGAACAGGTGTGTCCTTCTTGCTAGCGTCACCGCACTATTTTGTTGTTTGAAAGATTTTATTCTCTCAAAACTAGATAATAACTTTCTTTTCTTTCCGAGTCAACCTTTGTTTTTCTTTTGGTTAAGTCCTCGACCGATTAGTAATGGTCCGCTCCATATATCACTATACTTCCACTTCCATCCTATCTACCTGATCATCTCTCAGGGGTCTTACTTCCTTACGGAATGGGAAAACTTAT
>NZ_AUHP01000001.1 GCF_000423245.1 Ligilactobacillus ceti DSM 22408 | reverse complement strand
TTACCCACGTGTTACTCACCCGTCCGCCGCTCAAAGTTTTATCGGTGGATGCAAGCATCCGGTGATAAAACTTTGCGCTCGACTTGCATGTATTAGGCACGCCGCCAGCGTTCGTCCTGAGCCAGGATCAAACTCTCAATTTGAATTTGTGACTCATTATTTTTTACTAGCGAATTGACTTCGCAAATGTTTGTTGCTCTTGTTTAAAACAAGAGACCCTACACATTTGGTTTGTCGAAACTTTGTTCAGTTTTCAAAGATCTACTTTTTTAATTAATCGCTCTTGCGAAACGACTTAATTAGTATATCAATTACATTTTATAAAGTCAAGAACTTTTTTAATTTATTTATTAAAAATATTTTCTTACTTTTTTTATAATTGTTTGCCGCCATTAACGACAAGGACTACTATACTAGCTATTCAACTAAACGTCAACCTCTTTTTTTATTACTTTTTAATTATAGATCGGCTTATTTACACTTATTCACGAACTTTATTAACAACTCATTTAGATTTAATCGGTTTTACACCTTTAAACAAAAATGAAAGCTTTTACATTTGTTATATAACTTTTTTTTACTATTTTTCAAAAAAAATTAAAAAAGTTTTCAAAATAAAAAAGCCTAGATTTTCCAAACGAAAACCTAAACTTCATTATAATAATTATTTATCTTGGCAGTCTGGACAAACACCGTAAACTTCACATTTACTATTGATAATCTTAAATCCAGTCTTTTGAGCCGCATCTTCTTCTACAGCACGGAAAGTTTCATCGAAAATATCTAAAATCTTGTTACATTTAATACAAATAACATGATAATGTGGATTTTCAAAATAATCATAACGCATATGTCCGTTATTATCAGGCGCAACTTCAATAATCAAATCTTTCTTCAATAAAATTTCTAATGTGTTATAAACAGTCGCTAAACTAACACTAAAACCATTATTGATAACATGATTATAAATCATATTAATCGAAGGATGTTCTTTAGATGTCATTAAATAAGCTAAGATAACTTGTCGTTGTGGTGTGTTCTTGATTTTATTATCTTTTAACTTATTAGCTGCTTTAATCAAAACTTCTTGATCTCTTACCATTATTTTCCCCTTTCAATCCTGTGTTTTTTCTAACTAACTAGCAAGGAATTATAACCAATATAAATTAATATTTTTTATAATCACAAGTCTACAGTTTCTATTATACTCCCTATTTCAGAGAAAAGTAAACACTTAAACATTAAAAAATTATACAATTCATAATTATTTTTGTTTTTTTAAGTAATATTGTTAATTATACTTTGAAGGTTGTGAACCTTTTGCTGGCACCAAGTCACCACTTCTTGCATATGGGGATAATTAAAATCACCTTTTAAATATAAACTAATCTCAAAAATTAAGATAGCTAAAACTAATACTAAAATTAAATACTCACTCATTGTACTCGTACGATAATAAAAAACTTTTTTACGTTTTTTTCGTTTTTTACGAAACAAAGGCCAACACCACCGAACCCCTTGCTGCGATAAACTATCCTCTAATAAATGACATAGATAACCAAAACTCAACCAAAACGGAAGATTAAGCGTATCACCACTTAAATAATGATGTTGAATAAATGTACTAATTACAAAAAAGAGTACTAATCCAAAAATAGAATGCGTTGCACCACGATGTCCTAAAGTTTTATTGGTGACACTACTCATAATTTTATGCCGGCGTCCTAAATACGAACTCGGATGATCAATATCCGGCAACAAACTACCTAAAGCGAGTATACCAACATTTACAGCAGTTACCTCATGACTCACAGCCAGCAACGGTAACCCCAATGCCAACGTTGTAGCAACATGTGTTTTACATTCCATCATTTCACTTCCTTTCTGTTTTAGTTTTTATTTTTAAAATTCTAATTGATACCCAATCTGACTGCGTCCATCTTTAGTTGTAATCTGAATCTGAGCTGGTATTTGTTCTTTCAATTCTTCAACGTGACTAATAACGCCGACTAACCGTTGACTAGCTTGCAACGTCTGCAATGTTTCCAATGCTAACTGTAATGAATCTTGATCCAATGAACCGAACCCTTCATCAATAAATAAAGCTTCTATCATTACACCACCGTTTTCGGCTTGAATAACTTCTCCCAAAGCCAACGCTAAAGCCAACGCCGCTTTAAAACTTTCACCACCAGATAAGGTTTTAACACTACGTTCTTTACCAAAATTATCATCATACACATTAATTTCTAAACCGGTTAATGTTGTTTTTTTGCGCATTGTTTTATCCAAAACAAACCAGTAACGCCCTTGTGATAATCGTTTTAATTGTAAACTCGCAATTTCTAAAACTTTTTCAAACGATTGTTGTAAAACATACTTTTCTAATCCTAAGCGAACATCACTATTACGACCTTTAACAGCATCGACTAATTGTTTTAATTTACGTAATTGTAGTTCATCAGCTTGATTTTGTTCTTCTAACATCACAATTTTGGCTAATATCTTTTCATTATTTAAAATTAAATTACTTTGTTGATTAGTAATATCTTGTTGCTGTTTAACACTATCTTCAATCTGACTTAAAACACTTTTAGTTTTCGCTATATCAGGTTTTACTTTCCCAGCAATTAACTCTTGATAAATTTGTTGTTGTTTTTCCGCATCATGCACAGCTTGTTGATAACTTGTTAATTCTACACTCAACTTTTCTAATTGCACGACATTTTGACTCAAAGTCAGTAACATTGCAATATCATTAATGCGTTTTTGGGCATCGATTTCATTTTCTAACTTAGTGTGCATTGTTTCAAGCGTATTTGCAACAGTAATTTGTTCTTCTTTTAATTTATTTTGTTGCGTTTCATTAGATATTTGCAATTCTGTATTATGTTTTTCAGCTTTTTGATACTCTTCCACTTTTTGTTCATAAACTTGCAGTTGTTGTTCTTTGCTCCGAATAGCTTTTTGTAAACTCGCTAAATCTCCATACTCTGCTGGCAATTCACTCTGTAAAGCAGCTAAATGACCTTTAGTCTGTAACATTTCTTGATTTAAATTTTGAACAACATCTGTTCTTTGCTTCACATCCGCTTCAGCTTGCTGCTTATCTTGCATGACTTGTTCTAATTGCTGTTGAATTTCAATTAATAATTCTTTCGTAACTTGTTCTGCTTGTTGATAAGTTGTTTGTTGTTGACCTTCATCTTGATAAGCTTGTTGGATTCTTTCACTCATGACAGGTGTTACAATTTGATAACACTCACCTAACTTATCCACTAAATTCTGTTCTTGTTCTTGATAATCTTGGAAACGACGTGCTTCACTCGTAAATACCGCTTCTAATGCAACTTGCTGTTCCGTCAATTGTTGACAAATTTCTTGCAAAGTCGTCACATCTTGTTCGCTAACTTGCTCATTATTCGTCGGTTGCGCTAAACACGGATGTTCTGTTGATCCACAAACTGGACATGGTGCATTATCACTTAATTGACTAGCTAAACTAACTATTTGTTGTTGTAACCAATTATCATTGACTACTTGTAAAGCTTCTTTTTGTTCACTTAATTGTTGTGATAATTCACGCAACTCTTGTTCCCGCTGCTTTTGTTGCTTTTGTAAACTATTTTTCTTTACTAACGTACTTTCCCATTTTTCATACAATTTACTCGTTGCTTGACGTTTTTCCGTAATTTCTTGTAAACGGATTTGTTGTTGCGTTAATTTTTCGCTTTGAATACTTTGTTGCTTCAAATATTCTGTTTGCGCCTCTTCCAATTCAGCTAAGCGCGTATTTTCTGTTGTTAATATTTCTTGTTCTTGTGTTAAACGATTATTTTGTTGTTGATATAACTTAGAAAGTTTATCCACTTGTTGATAACTTGGTTCTTTGGCCGCTAATAAGGTTACTTCTTGTTTCAAAAAGACCATTTCTTCTTTTTGGTTAGTTAATTCTTGTTCTTGCTCCTTTAAAAGCTCGGCATTTTGTTCAATATTACGTGCTTCAGTTTGTAATTCTTTTAACGTATTTTTTAAAGTATCCGTTTGTTGTTGCGCTTGTTGATAAGTATTAATTGCAACTTGTTGTTTTTGAACCCATTGTAGATCAGCCACTTGTAAAGCTAATTGAGCCATTTGTTCAGTTTTTTCAGCTAATTTTGCTTGTTCTTTTTCTATCAAAATTAATTTTTCAAAATTCGCTTGCAAAGATTCCTCTTGCGTAACTTGTTGCGTCAATTGTGTTTGTTGTTTTTGTAATTGTTGTAAACTCGTTTGATGATCTTTTAATAACTCTTTTTGTGCTGTTAATAATCCATTCACTACTTTTAGCCATTCTGACCGAGCTTGAACAGGTGGTAATTCTTTGTCCTCAACACCTTCAATTTGAGCTTGTAAATTTTGAATTTGTTGTTCAACTTGGGCAAAATTACCTTCTTGCCCTTTTAATTTTAATTGTAAATCATCAACCCACTTTTGATATAAAGAGCTATCAAATAATTCACGTAAAATCGCTTCTTTTTCATTACTATTAGATAATAAAAATTGTTGAAATTTAGTTTGTGGTAATAAAATAATTTGTAAAAACTGTTTAGCTGTTAAATGTAACAATTCATGAATTTTAACACCTGCTTCAGGTACTTTTTCAATTGTAACCATCTCACCATGATGTTGATAACTTAAACAAACAGTTTGTTTTTCCGCTGTTTTTTTATGTGCTAATTGATATTTCGGACTACGATAAATCGTATATTCCACACCTTGATGTTCAAAAACAAACTCAACATATGTTTTATCTTTTGGGCCTGCAAAATCAGAACGCATCGTTTCGGGTGAACGTTCACCACCTGATGTGGTTCCAAATAAAGCAAAACTCATCGCATCAAAAATTGTTGTTTTTCCACAACCAGTTGGGCCGGTAATCAAAAATAACGATTGTTCATAAAAACGAGTAAAATCAATGAACTCATCTTTAAAAGGTCCGAAATTAACAATTTTTAAACTAATCGGTTTCATGTTGCCCTCCTTGAATTGTCATTAAACTTTCTAGAGCCCAAGTTAATTGCTCCTCAGTTAATTCTTGTTGTGTCATTTGTTGATAAAAACTAGCTAACATCTCCAGTGGTTCTTTTTTAGCATCGATTGCAACTTCTTTTTCTAAAGTTTGAGGACTTTTTTGTCCCACACGAGTAAATTCTAAAATTTTAGGGTAACAAGCGCGCAATCGTTCCATCACATTAATAATTGGTTCTTGATCAGTTAAACGAATGGCAATAAAATCATCATCACGATATTGTTGATAAAATTCCGGTTCTGTAATTTCGGCAAATGATCCTTCAATCACTATTAAATCATTAACTGGTTTAATTTCTTTAAATTCAATTTCCATCGTTTCTGTATCAACAATCCAAACACCTTTTTGATGTTGACTTTCTGATGTAGAAAACTTAATTGGTGTTCCACTATATTTAATAGTCGGATGTGTTAAAGCATTTTTATAATGCAAATGTCCTAACGCCACATAATCAAAGACTTCTAAACAATCTAAAGGTACAATATCCAAGCCCCCAACTGTTAAATTAGTTTCTGAATCGGTTTTAGTACTCCCTGCCGCAAAAAAATGAGCTACTAAAACATGTTTTTTATCAGGTAAAAATAATTTTTGTAAATCAGCCACAACTAATTCCATCGCTTGAGCTACATTTTTAATTTCAGCTTGATCACCGTAATAATTACGTGCTGCACTCAATTCAAAATAGGGAAGCAAGAAAAATTGTGTATCATCTAAAACAACACTTTCAAACACATCTTTAAATTCAGTTTTTAAATAAAAATTAGTCGCTTGATACCACTGACTACCTGTTGCTAACCGTTCTGCCGAATCGTGATTTCCACTAATAACTAACAAGGGATATTGATCTGTGAGATTCAACTTTTGAAACATTTGATTAACTAAAGCTACATCACTTTCTGCTGCCATACCACGATCATATACATCACCTGCAATTACAATTGCATCAACCTTTTCTGCGGAGGCAATCTTTTCAATTTCTAAAAAAGCAGCTTCTTGTTCTGCTTGTAAATGATATCCTTTTAATTTCTTACCAATATGCCAATCTGCTGTATGTAAAAAGCGCATCGTATTCTCCTTTTTTAGCTTTATTTCTTTCATAATATCACAATTTTTTTCTGAAACTCAAAACTAAATTTTTCACAACAACTTATGGTACACTTATTTTAAGAGGAGGTTCTTTTTTATGATTTCAACAACACATATCCAAAATGATTCAACCGATTTTACTTGGTATGATATTTGTGAATTAACACCTGAAGATACTAAAATTTTACAAAAAGAATATAACTTATCTAACGATCTCTTGGCTTACGCATCAGATAAACATGAACGTCCCCACTATGATCATAGAAATCAAAGTGTTTTAATCGTTTTTGATATTCCCCAATGGCCACATGAATCCGTGCAACATTTCACTTCATGTCCTATTACTTTTTTAATGCGGGAAAAACAAATTTTTACATTTCACACTAAACAAGCCCAATATGTCATTGATAAACTAAAAAATGATCAAACCATTTTCCAAGTTAAAAGCATTAATGAATTTTTATTACATAGCCTCTATAAAGCAACTATTTCTTATACCAAAGCTTTATTAGAAGTTAATACGAAGCGGAATCAAATCGATTCAAAATTAAATCAAAAAATTTCCAATCAACAAATCTTAGACTTATCAGAAGTCGAAAAAAGTTTAATTTATATTATCAGCGGTACTCAAACTAACTTAATGATGTTAGAAAAATTACCTAATTCACCTTTTGGACAAGCACTTTCAGATGAAGATTTAAAAATTTACGATAATATTATGATCGAAGCACATCAAGCTTCTCGAATGGCTGAAATTTCCGCCGAAGTTACTGAACGTATTACCATTACGTCTAATAACTTGTTAAATAATAACTTAAATGACATTATGAAAATTTTGACATATTGGTCATTACTCCTAACAATCCCGACTATCATTACTGGTTTTTACGGTATGAATGTTTTCTTGCCATTCGCCAATGCACACAATGCCTGGCTGGTGATTACAGGTGTTTCAATTATTTTAATGTTACTTCTTGTTTGGTATTTAAAAGCTAATCGGAAAATTTAACAATAAAAAAACCAACTAAGTTTTTACACTTAGTTGGTTTTTATTTTTTTATTTTTTATCTTCAGGACGCATTGTAGGGAAGTAAAGAACGTCACGGATTGATTTAGCATCTGTTAAGAACATTACTAAACGGTCAATCCCAATTCCTAAACCACCTGTTGGCGGCATACCATATTCCATTGCTTCTAAGTAATCTTCATCCACACCATGTGCTTCATCGTTACCAGAAGTTCTTTCAGCATCTTGTGCTTCAAAACGAGCTCTTTGATCGATTGGATCATTTAACTCAGTATAAGCATTTGCGCATTCCATACCTAAAATGAATAATTCAAAACGATCTGTAAAGCGTGGATCTTCTTCATTTTTCTTAGCTAATGGAGAAATTTCAACAGGGTGACCATAAACAAATGTTGGTTCGATCATTTTATCTTCACAGAATTCTTCGAAGAATTCGTTGATAATATGACCAACACTCCAATATTCTTCATATTCAACATGGTTATCTGTTGCGATTTGACGAGCTTCTTCAATTGTCATTTCTTTCCAGAAATCAACACCTGTTTGTTCTTTAATCGCATCAATCATATGAATACGTTTGAATGGTTTACCAAAATCAAGTTCATGACCTTGATACATTACTTTACTATCTTCAGAAACTACGGCTGCTGAAGCTTTAATAATACCTTCGCATTCATCCATAACATCTTGATAATCAAAATAAGCCGCATATGTTTCAATCATTGTAAATTCAGGGTTGTGACTTGTATCAACACCTTCATTACGGAAGTTACGACCAATTTCATAAACACGTTCTAAACCACCAACGATTAAACGTTTTAAATAAAGTTCAACCGCAATACGTAAATACATATCAATATTTAAAGCGTTTTGGTGTGTAATAAATGGACGTGCTGCTGCACCACCAGCTTGAACTTGTAAAATTGGTGTTTCAACTTCAATAAAACCATTGCTATCTAAATATTTACGAATAGCAGAAATGATTTTTGTTCTGTTTAAGAAACGTTGACGACTTTCTTCGTTTGTAAGTAAGTCTAAATAACGTTGACGATAAACTTGTTCAACATCTTTCAAACCATGGAATTTATCCGGTAAAGGACGTAAAGCTTTTGATAAGAATGTAATATCAGTTGCTTTAATTGTTAATTCACCAGTGTTTGTTTTGATGATATCACCTGTAATTCCGACATGATCACCTAAATCGGCGCGACGGAAAATATGATATAAATCTTCACCGACAACATCTTTACGAACGTATAATTGAATACGACCGGAACGATCTTGTAATTCAGCAAAACCAGCTTTACCACTACCACGTTTCGCCATTAAACGACCTGCGACAGTTGCTGTTAAACCTAATTCAATTAATTCTTCTTTTGTTTTATCATCGTATTTAGTGTGTAAATCTGCAGCCATTGCATCTCTTTCGAAACGGTGGCCAAAAGGTTCAATTCCTTCATCACGTAATTCTTGCATCTTTTCGCGACGGATACGGAATTGATCATTCATGGTTTCATTATTTCCCATTATATTTTATCCCCACTTCCTTATAAATCATGATAATTATAACATAGCACCCTTGCGTGTCAATCTTTCTCAAAGGTACATCGTAGATTATCCATTTATAAAATCATCAAAAATTTCTAACATTTCAGCTTCTGTTTCCGCTGAATTAATTGCTGCTTTAGTCCGGGCTGAACGTGGAATTCCTTTTAAATAATAGGCAGCTTGTGCGCGGAATTCACGAGGACCAATTACTTCGCCTTTAGCTTTCACTAATCGTTGTAAATGATCTTTAGCCACGGTAATTTTTTCTTGTGGTGTTGGCTCAGTTAAAAGCTCACCTGTTTCAAGATAGTGTGTTGTTTGTTTTAAAATCCATGGATTCCCTAATGCAGCACGACCAATCATAACTGCATCAGCTCCCACTTCATCTAACATCCGTTTAGCATCTTCTGGTGTTTTTACGTCACCATTCCCCATAAAAGGTATCGTTAACTCTTGAGCTACTTTTCGTAAAATTTCCCAATCAGCTTGTCCGGTATAAAGTTGTTCACGTGTCCGACCGTGCATTGCCAAAGCATCCGCGCCAGCAGCTTGTGCCGCTTTAGCATTTTCTAAAGCAAATACATGATCGCCATCCCAACCAGTCCGCATTTTGACAGTCACTGGTACCGAAACTTCAGCTTTAACAGCTGAAACCATTTCGTAAATTTTGTCAGGATTTAATAACCATTTAGATCCCGCATCCGTTTTCGTAACTTTCGGTACTGGACAACCCATATTAATATCAATAATATCAACTGGTGTATTTTCTTCCACAAATTTAGCAGCGGATACTAATGTTTCTTTACTACCACCAAAAATTTGTAAACTTACCGGATGTTCTGCAGGATCAACAAACATCATATCTAATGACTTTTTATTACGATATTCAATCCCTTTATCAGAAATCATTTCACAAACAACTAACCCGGCACCGAATTCTTTACAAATCAAACGAAACGCAACATTAGTTACCCCTGCCATAGGAGCTACCACAACTTGATTCGGGATTGTTACATCACCAATCTTCCATTCCATGCAATTAGTCCTCTTTTCTCTTATTTATCATAACTATGTTCTAAAATGGCAGTTAATTCAGCTTCATCAAATTGATATTTTTTATTACAGAAATGACAAACTGCTTCAGCACCTTGGTCTTTAGCAATTAATTCTTCCAAATCTTTTTTAGGAAGTGTAGCCATTAATTCAGCAAAGTGTTCTTTGGAACATTTACATTCATATTTAATATCCATTTTATCCAAAATTTTAACATTTTCAGCACCAAATAAAACATCCAAGATATCTTCCGGCTTCTTGCCTTTCAACATCATTTCCGAAACTAATGGTAATTCTTCTAAACGTTTTTCTAAATCAGCAATTACTTCTTCAGTTGCATCTGGTAAAACCTGTAATAAGAAACCACCGGCTGCCGCGATACTATTATCATTATTAACAAAAACAGATAATGCTACGGCTGAAGGAATTTGTTCTGATGCAGCTAAATAATAAGTGAAATCTTCACCTAATTCACCAGATACTAAAGGTACTTGCCCCGTAAATGGTTCTTTTAAACCAAGATCTTTAGTCACTGTCATAAAACCATTTGTACCAACCGCATTCTTAACATCAATTTTATTATTTTTATTCAATGTTAATTTAACATGGGGAGCTTGAATGGAACCGCGCACTGTTCCGTTAGCATTTCCTTCTGCAATAATTTTTCCAACAGGTCCTCCACCATTGATATTAACAGCTAATGTTTCATCTCCTGATAAAGAAGCTGCACTCAATAATAAAGTACCAATCAAAGTCCGGCCTAAAGCAGCAGAAGATGATTGCCATGTATCATGATATTGTTGTGCTGTGCTAACAGTTTGCGTTGCATCGATAGCATAGGCTCTTAATTGTCCATCATGGACTAAACTTTTAATTAAATAATCTGACATTGCGATTCTCCTTTTCTTGTTTACGTTGTATTATCCTTTTAAAATACTACAATTTGACTAAAAACACAAAAATAATAGTGAGTTAACCAACTGGGGATAACTCACTATCATTTTGTTAAAAATGCTTATTCATCATCTTTATCTGCAGGTTGTTCTGCTTTTTCATTTGGATAATATGTCACAGTTTTTTTCATTTCAGCCTCTAAAACTTCATCAGAAGGTTTTTCTTCTGTTTCTGTTCGTTCTTCCCGTTTCATAGCTTCTTTTCTTTCGAATGCTTCTTTAGCTTCTTCGAAAGTAGCTGCATGTTCACTTGGAAATTCATCTTGGCTAGTTTGTGGCATTTTTCCAGTTTCGAAAATACTGCGAATTTGTTTTGCATCTAATGTTTCATACTTCAACAAGGCTTGTGCAATCGCTTCGTGTTGTTCACGATGTTCTTGGATAATTTCCATAGCTTGCATCATACCTTCGTTAGAGATACGTTTAACTTCTTCATCAATTAAGTTCGCTGTTTGTGCAGAATAATTTGGTTGTCCTGTTCGGCCACCACCAACGAAGATATTACTTTGACCTTCATATTGAACTGGACCTAACTTATCAGACATACCATATTGTGTAACCATAGCACGCGCAATTTGTGTTGCTTGTTGGAAGTCATTAGAAGCTCCGGATGATTGTGAACCAAAAATAATTTGTTCAGCAGCACGACCACCCATTAAACCAGCAATTTGTTCTTTAGCATCTTTCTTAGAAAGAAGCATTTGGTCTTCTTTTGGTAACATGATAGCATAACCACCAGCACGACCACGCGGCACGATTGTTACTTTATGAACAACACGTGCATCATTTAAGACTAACCCAACAATTGTATGTCCAGCTTCATGGTAAGCAACTGTTTGACGTTCTTTTTCAGAAATAACACGATCACGTTTAGCTGGACCAGCAATAACACGATCTTCTGCTTCATCAATATCAGATGCATCGATTTCTTTTTTATCACGACGAGCAGCTAATAAAGCAGCTTCGTTTAATAAGTTTTCTAAGTCAGCCCCTACGAAACCTGGTGTTTGTTGTGCAACAACTTTCAAGTCTACATCAGGACCTAATGGTTTATTACGTGAGTGAACTTTCAAGATAGCTTCCCGACCTTTAACGTCTGGACGACCAACTAAAATCTTCCGGTCAAAACGACCTGGACGTAATAAAGCTGGATCTAAAACGTCAGAACGGTTAGTAGCTGCCATCACAATGACACCTTCATCACCATCAAAACCATCCATTTCAACTAACAATTGGTTTAATGTTTGTTCACGTTCATCGTGTCCACCACCCATGCCGGCGCCACGTTGACGACCAACAGCATCGATTTCATCAATGAAAATGATAGCTGGAGCATTTTTCTTAGCATTTTCGAACAAGTCACGTACACGACTTGCACCGACACCGACAAACATTTCAACGAAATCAGAACCAGAAATTGAGAAGAATGGTACTCCAGCTTCTCCGGCAACAGCTTTCGCTAATAATGTTTTACCAGTTCCGGGAGGTCCTTCAAGTAAAACCCCGGAAGGAATCCGCGCACCTAGCGCTAAGAATTTACGTGGATCACGTAAAAATTCAACAACTTCTACTAATTCTTGTTTTTCTTCTTCCGCACCAGCGACATCAGAGAAACGAATTTTATTATTTTTCTTTTCAATTGGTTTAGCTTTGGATTTACCAAAGTTCATCATGCGTCCGCCTTGGCCACCTTGACCTGCTTGACCCATCATCATGTAGAAGAAGAAAATAAATAATACAACTGGAAGGACATAAATCAAGAGTTGAATCCAAAGACTACTTGATTGCTCTTCTTCTGCACCATTTTTAACATGATTTTTATTTGCATATTTTTGAATATCTTTAACGGTTGAATCATTCATTAAGACATTTGTAGTAAACATCTTAGCTTTTTCTTCTTTACCGGCAATACCTGGGAAAGTACTCTTTTCAGTGTTCTTTTGCGCTTTCTTGTACGTACCATTCACACGATAAGTACTTCCAGCTGGTTGCATTGTAAATTCTTTGACATTATCTTTTTGCAATTGTTTGACGAATTGACTTGATTGAATTTCTTGTGTTTGTGATGTTGCTTTACTTCCGAAGAAATAATAAGCGACACCCATAATGCCTAAGAAAGCTACGATGTAAAACAGACTATTCTTAAGAAGTCCATTTTTCTTGTTATTCATAGTTTTCCTCCTATTACCATCATTGTTGATTACGATATTATTTTATTCCAATGTATAAATAATATCATATTTGACCAATTTTAACCATTAATTATTCTTATAAACTTCCGGTTTCACAACACCAATGTATGGTAAGTTACGATAATAATTGAAATAATCCAATCCGTATCCCACAACAAACTCATTTGGTACTTCAAAACCTACATAATCAGCTTTCACTTCTACTTCACGACGTTCTGCTTTATCTAAAAGTGTACAAATTTTAACTGATTCTGCATTTCTTTCTTTAAAAATATCTACTAAAGCACGCATTGTGCGTCCTGTATCGATAATATCTTCAATAATTAAAATATTACGACCAGCCACATCCATATCTAAATCTTGGACAATTTTAACTTTACCAGAAGATTCAAAACCATCACCATAGCTAGAAACATCCATAAAACCAATTTCAATGTAAGTATCCATATTACGAATGACATCTGACATAAAATGAATAGCACCTTTTAAAATACAAACAACAATTGGGTGTTTGCCATCGAAATCACGTGTTAATTCTTCACCTAAGCGTTTCGTTGCTGCTTGAATATCAGCTTCACTATAAAGAATTTTTTCCATATTTTCATCCATTGGTCTATAGTCATGTATATTTTTATTAGTCATCTTTCATCTTCCTTATCCTATTTTTCTGTAGATTATTATGTAATGCATTTTAGCATTTACTAGCGGTTGTGACAAATCAGATTTTTTGATTCCCAGCACCCAATACACTTGCTGTTGCTGATTTGTTAACAGCCAAATATTCTCCCGTTCCATTTGCGGAATCTTTTGATCAATTAAAATTTTCTTGATTTTTTGTGAACCAGATTTCATCATTAACCGATCACCAGCTTGACGATGGCGAATTTGCCAATCTACCGGGCTTTTTTCAAGATAATAAACATCATCATTTTCTAAAAGTGTGATTTTATCAGTCTCAAAAAGCCCCACCTGGTTCTGTTCATCTAATGTTTGCCATTCTCCCAAAATCAATGATTGTGACATTTTTAATCTTGATTGCGTCTGTTTTTTCATAATTTTAAACTTTGTATAAGTTTTTTGTAACTGGATATTTTGTGTTAAATCGATACTTCCTTGGGGCTTTTGTAAATTATTCAATAATTGTAAACATTGTTTCATTTGTGTTGTTTTCAAATATAAATCAGCTCGTTCAAAAATAATTCGTAAGACTAATTTTTGTTGAGCCGACGACAAATTTTGAAATTCACGCAACTGATAACTATCATCATTTTGTTTTAAATTTTGGACTAATTGTTCGCCACTCTCTTGTGCAATCAGTAATAAATCATTTAATTGATTTTGATAATTTAAAATATGCTCGACAACCTGATCATTTTCCTTAGTCATTTGCGGAATCAATTGATTACGGATTCGATTGCGAAAATAATCATCGGTAAAATTAGTTTCATCATCAAAATATCGAATATGATGTTGTTGGGCATATTGGCGTAATGTTTCTTTTTGAAAATCTAATAACGGGCGAATTAAACAACCTTGTTCTTGAAAATCACGTTCCAATTCAATCCCGCATAATTGTTGAATAGCTCCACCACGAATTAATTTCATTAAAAAATTCTCAACTTGATCATTACCATGATGTGCTGTCATTAAATAGTTAATTTTTTCTTGTTGCATAATTTCAGCAAAAAAAGTATATCGAAAAGTTCGCGCTGCCGCTTCAATCCCCGTAATTGGATGTGTGTGTCGTGGCCAATTTTTAATAAACAATGGGATTTGATACATTTGACAATAAGCTTGTAAATATTGGGTTTCTTGTTGGCTAGCTGCACGTAATTCATGGTTAACATAAGCAACATTAATTAACGGGCGCTGTTCTTCGGGTAAATTTTGCAATAAATGTAATAAAACCATGGAGTCTACTCCGGTTGAAACAGCTACTAAAATTTTTTGCTGTGCCAACGGCCATTTTTGCATTTTGCTAGCAAACATTCGGCTTAACTTTTGCGATGTCATTTTTTCACCTACTTTCTTTTTATACACAAAACCGGCCATCAACTCAGTAGTTAACAGCCGGTTATTTTTAATTCATCTGCTTAGCTACGACGTCCGCCACGGCCACCGCGTTTGCCTTCTGTATTACGTTTTAAAGATGTGAGACGATCTTCACTATCTTTTAAGAATCCTGCTAATAAGGAGTCAAAATCATTGCTCTTTGGGTCATTTTTTCTAGATACAAAAGATTTAGATTTAGCTGCATTCCGATTACCATGACTAGCATTACCTTTGTTAGGTGTTCCTTGGTAATTACGATTACGGTTTTGTGGTTGGTTGCCACTCCGTTCACGATTTTGTTGTGGTTTTCTTTCGGAAGGCTGTTCTTTTCTTTGTGGTTTATCAACAGCTTTACGAATGGAAAGTCCAATCTTACCATCATCACTAATTGTAAGAACTTTAACTTTTACTTCATCTCCGACTGTTAAAACATCATTAATATCTTTAATAAAACCGTCGGAAACTTCACTAATGTGAACTAAGCCGGTTTTTTTATCTCCAAGATCTACGAAAGCACCAAAATTAGTGATTCCCGTAACCTTTCCATCAACTTTTGCGCCTACTTCAACTGACATATAAAAATAATATCCTCCTTAATAATATATACAACAAATTATAACATAAATTTTTTTGGTATTAAGTGTCACAATTAACTAATTTTCTTTGTCGGGTAAAATATATACCGTTTCACCATCTTTAGAATATCCATACTTATCACGGATGATTTTTTCAGTATATTTTTCATCTTTTAATTGTGCAACTTTTTCATTTAATTCTTTATTTTTTTGTTTCGTTTTATCCACTTTTTTATTTGTAACTTGAATTTTTTTCTCAATAATATGTTTTTGATATTCAGCTTTAACAATTCGATAACCAAATACTAACGTAATAACTAAAACAACTGTTAACCACATTTTCATTCGAATTCGATGACGCTTTAACTGACCACGTCGTTTTTCATCTAATTGGGCTTCTTTTTGTTTCTTTTGAAAATACGTATTATTGAGTATTTTAATTTTAGACTTCGCTTTCATGCTGGTCTACTCCTTAATTAAATTCCTGAAACAGTTACAATATTCTCAATTATAGCAAACATCCTAAAAAATGCCTACCGTTTACATATCATAATTTTCTAAATATTCTTCTGAAATAACTTCATACAATTCAGTTGCTTCTTTTTTCTTAGTTGTGTCTTTTAGATCTAAAACTTTAACTGTTAAGACTTTATTCCCAAAATTCAAAACTAATTGATCGTCTACCGCAACTTTACTAGCTGATTTAGCGACTTTACCATTAATTGTAATTCGGCCTTGATCAGCAATTTGTTTTGCGACGGCTCTTCTTTTAATAATTCTAGAAATTTTCAAAAACTTATCTAAACGCATTTTAACCCTTCTTTCTTTGAACTAATTTTAAGATTTTTTTGCCACCAGGTAGTGTTAACCACTCCCGAATAGTTAAAATTTTAAATTGTAATAAATACCAGATAAATATTACTGCACCACAAACACTGCCAACTAATGTTAAAATTCCGGCTTGCATCCGTGCATCCAAACTACTAATCCACCCTGAAGTTATCAGGACACTGAGTTTCACAACTCCTAACATTAATACTAGACCAATGCTTAATTGCCAAAATAATTTGGGGTCTTTTAAATAACCTTTCACTTGTCTTGGCAACAAAAGTAAAATCAAACCTAATCCCAACATCAATGCTAAAACAGTCGCTAAACTAGCACCTTGAATACCAAACAAATGCATAAACCAAGTATTACAACTTATTTTAACACCTAGAGCTAAAATTAATCCGCTAACTGTAATTTGGTACCGATTAATACTTTGTAAAATAGCATTATAACTATTGATTAACGTTACAAAAATAATACTTAAACAATACAAACTTAACGTCAAATTCAATTCTGATGTTTTAAATAATAACTGATTAATTTGTGGCATCAAACTAATTAACCCCACCGTTGTTGCTGCTGATAAAATCAAACTGATTTTAATCCCTAGGCGAGCTGTTTTGTGAAATTGTTTTATTTTATGTTGTTGATAAGCTTGAGTTAAAGTCGGAAACAGTGATGTTGCCAAACTCAACGAAATAACCAATCCTAATTGAACAAGTGGCTGGGCACGATCATAAATTCCTTTCGTGATTTTCGCAGTTAAATCGCTTTGCCCTAAAACAACTAAAGTTTTTTTAATCGTAAATGAATCAACTAATTGAAATAATAATAAGATGGAGGCAAATAAACATAATATTATCCCTTCCGTAAACAAACGTTGACTTAAATTAACATACGAAAATTTAGTTGTGTCTTTGTTTTTTTTGAAAAAACGCTTCAAATAAAAGGGAGCAAACACGACACTAGCCGCTATCGCAGCTACAGTAGCGCTCGCTAAAGCATAACACCCCATCTTATATAATGACCAATTATACCGAACAGTTAAAACTGCCACGACCAAAATAACAGTAACCCGGACAATTTGTTCACTAACTTGAGAAATAGCAGTCGGAACCATATTTAATTGACTTTGATAATACCCTCGACCAACAGCTAACATCGGCATCAAAAAAAACATCCATGAAACACTCCGGATTAAGGGAGCGAGTTGTTGATCTCCCATCGCCACCGCTAAATATTCCGCAAAGATTTGTAATACAGCAAAGATTCCAACCGCAAACACACTTAAAATTACAAAAATTTGTTGCAATAATTGGATCCGATCTTGTTCTGTCGACTGTTCCGCGCTTAATTTTGAAATAAAAACCGGAAACCCGGTTAAAGCAAAAGTCATCCCTAAACCATAAAAAGGATAAATTTGTTGATAAACATAAAAACCGGTATTACCAACTAAATTTTCAAAAGGAATGCGATACACTGCACTTAAAATCTTTGCAATTAAAGAAGCAACAAATAAAACAAATGCACCTTGCATCATTTTTTTGACTTGTTGATTAGCTGCCATCGTTTACTCCTTTATTTTTCATCACTAATACCATCGTTGATAATTTCCGCTAAAGCTTTTAAAAATGCTTGTAATTCCGCGACTATCGTTAATTCTTGATCACGTGGTTGCATAATAAATTTAACTTCAACTTGATCATTTTTAACATCAATACTTGCTTTTAATTTAGTTGCACTTAAAGCTTCTAAAACTTGTGCTACATTCACTTTTTGTAATAATCGCGCTTCAAAAGTAACTAAAATTTGCCGTTGTTGTTGCTTAATTTTTTCAACATATGCTAAATCAGCATAAAATTTCAATAAACCTATTTCTAATAAAGCCGCAACTTCTTTTGGATAATCACCAAAACGATCGATTAAATCAGACTGCATTTCTTGATATTGCTCAATATTTTCAAATTGACTAATTCGTTTATAAATTTCAATTTTTTGACGAGGATCATCAATATATTCATTAGGTAAATAAGCTTCTAAATCTAAGCTAATTTCCGCATTGGCTTTAACTTGGACATGGTCACCACGTTTTTTCGCCACAGCTTCTTTTAACATTTGTGTATAAAGATCATATCCTACAGAATCAATAAAGCCATGCTGTTGTTTTCCAAGTAAATTACCTGCACCCCGAATGGATAAGTCCCGCATCGCAATTTTAAAACCAGAACCTAATTCCGTAAAATCACGAATAGCAGATAATCTTTTTTCACTAACTTCGGTTAACACTTTATCCGGTTGATACATGAAGTAAGCATAAGCAACTCGGTTAGAACGGCCCACACGACCACGTAATTGATACAATTGTGAAAGCCCCATTCGATCAGCATCTTCTACAAACAATGTATTTACATTTGGAATATCAACACCAGTTTCAATAATTGTCGTAGTTACTAACACATCATATTCGCCAGCAATAAAATCCACTAAAACACGTTCTAATTGCACTTCAGTCATTTGTCCATGAATAAAGGAGATCCGGGCCTCTGGAATTAACATTTGTAATTCTGCCACTACTCGCTCAATATCATTCACACGATTATGCAAATAAAATACTTGCCCACCTCGTGCCATTTCACGCCGAATACCATCAATAATCACACCATAATTTTGTTCAATCACATAAGTTTGAATTGGATAACGATTCAAAGGCGGTGTTTCAATAACTGATAAATCCCGCACACCTAACATCGACATGTTTAAAGTTCTTGGAATTGGCGTAGCTGTTAATGTTAAAACATCAACTGAAGTTTTTAATTGCTTCAATCTTTCTTTATGCTTCACACCAAATCTTTGTTCCTCATCGATAATCAACAAACCCAAGTCTGCAAAAACAACATCTTTTGATAACAACCGATGCGTTCCCACAACAATATCAATTTGTTTATTTTTTAATTTTTCAATCACTTCTTTTGTTTCTTTAGGTGTATTAAACCGTGATAAAATACCGATTTCAACGGGGAAGTCCATAAATCTTTCTCGCATTGTTTCATAATGTTGTTGTGCTAAAACTGTCGTTGGTGCTAAAAAAGCAACTTGCTTTCCATCTTGAATAGCCTTAAAAGCAGCTCGTAAAGCTACTTCCGTCTTACCGTAACCAACATCGCCAATTAATAACCGGTCCATCGGACGTTCTTTTTCCATATCTCGTTTGATTTCTTGAATACTACGTAATTGATCAGCTGTCTCGCTATATGGAAAAGCATCTTCAAATTCAGCTTGATAACTATCATCACGTGTAAAAGCATAACCTTTTTCAGCATCTCTTTTAGCATATAATTCAATTAATTCATCAGCAATATCTTCAATCTTATTAGCAACACGACGTTTCGTTTTTTCCCATTCGCCCGTTCCTAATTTATTAATATGCGGTAACTTACTTTCGGAAGACACATACTTTTGAATACGATCTAATTGTGCAACCGGAATAAATAGTTTCGCATCATCACGATAAACAATTGTTAAATAATCTTGTTTTTTCCCACGTGATTCAATCGTACTAATTCCCATAAATTGCCCAATACCATGATTAACATGGACAACATAATCGCCTTTTTTTAAATCTTTATAATCTTTCAAACGTTGCGTATTACTCATCGTTTGACGTTTAATTGTTTTCTTAGTTGCTTTATTAAATAATTCTTTTTCTGTTAAAACAACTAATTTTGTTTCCGGAATTTCAAATCCAGCAGCTAAACTTTCTGAAATAATTTGTAAACGACCTGGTTCTAATGTTCCTTTTGTCGTTAACAAAACATCGATTTCAAAATCACGTAAAGTTTGTGCCATTTTTTGCACACGTTCGTGATCTGGAATACAGACCACAACTGTCTGCGCTTGTTTTCGCCAACGATCAGCTTCCGTTTTTAGTAACGGCATTTGTCCGAAAAACTGTTGTACACTTCTAGTTTTCAAATTCAAATGTTGTCGATAAGTTAACTGACCGGAACTTTTTTTCAACAACGACATAAAAATTTCAGGTTGTTTCATCCGTTTTTCTAATTTACGTAAATCTCTTTTCTGTGAAACAGATTGTAAAATTTTTCCACTAGTTTGTTGTTCTTGTAACCAATGTTCTTCATTTTCATTCAATTCACGTTCAAATTCTAAAATACGCATCCAATCATCAAACACAATCAAACTATCAGCTGGTACATAATCTTTAATTGTTGTTTTTGCTGGATAAATTTGTTCCTTATATGCTCCCGCTTGCGGAATTAATGTTCCTTTTTGTAAATTATCAATTACAACTTGTAAATTTTGCTGCAAAACATTGTGTAGTTCAGCATCATTTAATTCCAGTAATTCAGTTTGTAAAAGTTGAGCGATTGTTGCACCGGCTGATTTTAATTGTTCTTTTGGTGCAATAAAATCAGTTGCTGGGCCCACTTTAACTTCCTCTATATTTTCTAAACTTCTTTGATCAACAACAGAAAAACTTCTCATAGAATCTAATTCTGTATCAAAAAAATCTAACCGGATCGGATCAGACAACTCTAATGGATATAAATCTAAAATTGATCCTCGAACTGCAAAATCACCTGGAGCATCAACTTTATTCTGCCGCTCATATCCCATTTCACTTAATTGTTGAATCAAGTTTTCAAAGTCATATTCTGCTCCAACTTGAAAAGCGAGTTGACTTTGCGTCCAATTTTCCACTGTAGGTAATAATTGCTGAACCCCCGCTACTGAAGTCACAATAATTTTATTTTCATGTTGAACTAAACTATTTAAAACTTGAATTCTTTCTTTCCGATATTCTGGAGAGCTAGTCGCTAATTCAACAGCTAACATCTCTTCAACCGGAAAAACTAAAACATCTTCTTTAGCAACTAAGTTTTGTAAATCTTCTGCACAACGTTGCGCATGATATAAGTCATCTTTGACAATTAACATCGTTCGTTGTTGTTCTTGATACAAAGTAGCTAAAACTAATGTTGCTGCCGAACTTTGTAACCCCGTAATTAAATTACGTCCCGGTTCATTTAACGTAGAACTCCATTTTTGAAAATCCGGAATATCAAGCAGGATCTTATCTAATTCCATTTGATCACCCCGTTTCTAAAATTTTTTATGCTTTACGATTATAATTATTCATCAATTTCAAATAATCTCCATCAGCTACCCAATCATTCAACGCTTTGACTGTCGTTTGAATAGCAATATCTAATTCCATTTGTTCTTCTTTCGTAAAATCACTTAAAACCCAATTAATAATTGACATTCTTTCTGGTCGTCCAATTCCTAATTTCATTCGAGCAAACTTTTCTGTTCCCAAATGTTGAATCAAACTCTTAATACCATTGTGTCCACCCGCAGACCCTTTTTGCCGTAAACGAATCATCCCAACTTGCAAATCTAAATCATCATTAATAATCACTAAATCTTCTAAATCAAGATCAAAATAATCCATTAAAGGACGCACAGCTCTCCCAGATTCATTCATATACGTCATTGGTTTCACTAAAATAACTTTCTCACCATTCACAAAAACTTCCGCTAAACTAGCATTAAATTTTTCTTTGTTAAATGTTCCCCCGTGTTCTCTAGCAAACTCATCCACCACCATAAAACCAGCATTATGACGTGTGTTTTCATATTTTTTACCAATATTACCTAAACCAACAATCATTTTCATTTCGTTTTCATAACTCCTTAGCATTCTTTTTTTATCTCGTAAACTGAAATAAGCTGGAGAAAGCCTATTCCTCCAGTTCTTTTCGACTATTTAATTAACTAATTAAGTATAGCATATTTCCTTAAACCCTTGGTACATTTATACCTTTGCATTAAATCTTTGTACATTTTTTCACAAAACGTGCTATACTTATCACGTATTAAAGCTTACTCATGAAAGGATGATCGATTGTGTCAGGTTCACGTAATCGTCAAAAAGTTATTTTAGTCGGAGATGGTGCTGTAGGTTCAAGTTATGCTTACGCTATGGCATTGAAAGGTGTTGCCGAAGAATTCGGTATTGTAGATATTGCTAAAGAAAGAACAGAAGGTGACGCATTAGATTTAATGGATGCTACTGGTTTTGGTTATCCTAAGAAAATCTATGCTGCAGAATATTCAGACTGCGCAGATGCTGACTTAGTTGTTATTACAGCTGGAGCTCCTCAAAAACCAGGTGAAACACGTCTTGATTTAGTTAATAAAAACTTGAAAATCTTATCAACAATTGTTAAACCAATCGTTGAATCAGGTTTCCATGGTATTTTCTTAGTAGCTGCTAACCCTGTTGACATTTTAACTTATGCAACATGGAAATTATCAGGCTTCCCTAAAAACAAAGTTATTGGTTCCGGTACTTCTTTAGATACAGCACGTTTACGTGTTGCAATGGCTGAACTTACAGACATTAAAGATCCTCGTTCCATGCACGCTTATATCTTAGGCGAACACGGTGATTCTGAATTTGCAGCATACTCTGCAGCTTCCATCGGTGGCCGTCCATTTATGGATTGGGTTGCTGAAAATAACGTCTCTCAAGAAACACTTGATAAAATGGAAGATGATGTTCGTAACAAAGCTTATGAAATTATCAACAAAAAAGGTGCTACATTCTATGGTGTTGCTGCCGCTCTTACACGTATTACAATCGCTGTTTTACGTGATGAAGATACAGTTTTACCAATTTCAGCACACATGGATGGTCAATATGGATTAAACGATATTTATATCGGTACTCCAGCTGTTGTTAACCGTCATGGTATCAAGACAATTATTGAAGTTCCTTTAAATGAAACAGAACAAGAAAAGATGACTTCATCTGCTAAAACACTTAAAGAAATTCTTACAGATGGTATGAAAACTTTAGGTATTGAAGACTAAAATTTAATTTATAAATAATAAAGGCTAGCTCATGATTGAGCTAGCCTTTTTTGTTGTGGTTTTATTTTAATTCACGTGTACTTTGTCTTGTGATTAATTTGACCGGTAATAAAATTTCATCAGCTTCTTTTTGCGGTTCTTTGATTCGTTCAACTAATTTTTGAAAAGCAATTTTTCCCATTTCATAAACTGGTTGTTCCACTGTTGTTAACGGAGGATCAACATATTGACTTAAATCAATATTATCATATCCAACAATCGAATAATCTTCTGGTATTTTCTTACCACGTTCTTTTAATCCCCGATATAATCCAATGGCCAATTCATCATTAGCTGCAAAAACTGCTGTAGCATCTGTTTTAACTAATTCAGCAGCTGCTAAATAACCACCTTTTTTAGTTAATTCCGTTGTAATTAATAAATCTTCTTGTGGTTCAATTTGATATTCTGCCAAAATATCACAATACCCTTGATAACGTCG
The DNA here is from genome assembly GCF_000423245.1 of Ligilactobacillus ceti DSM 22408. Taxonomy (GTDB): domain Bacteria; phylum Bacillota; class Bacilli; order Lactobacillales; family Lactobacillaceae; genus Ligilactobacillus; species Ligilactobacillus ceti. The sequence goes on along the minus strand of NZ_AUHP01000001.1, from coordinate 2,114 downwards.
CATAATATTATCTGATGGTTCTTTTGGAAAAACAAGCGCAATTTTCCGATGGCCTAATTCTAAAAGATGACGCATCGCCAAACAAGCTCCTGTTTTATCATCAGTTTCAATCCGATCACCCGCATTTAACGGGTTTTGGTCAATTAATAAATACGGAATATGATTTTTATCCAATAAATGATCCATTTCTTCTTGCCCAACAGTTGGACTAGCAATAATTAATCCATCTACCGTTCTTTTAATCAATTCTTCGATATAATAACGTTCCACATCCGGATCGTTTTCAGCACCAAAAATAACCGGGATAAACTGCGACTTCATAGCTTGTTTTTCAATCCCGCGAATAAAAGTACTAAAAAATGGATTTCCAATATTCGGAACTAAAACACCAATTGTTTTGGCAGACCGTGTAATCAAATTCCGTGCATTAAAATCAGGTACATACCCCAACTGATCACGAACAGCATAAACACGATTTCTAGTTTGTTCACTAAAACGTTGGCCTTTCCCGTTTAAAATTTGGGAAACAGTTGTTACTGAAACACCTGCTTCTTTAGCAACATCGCTAATTCGCACTTTCGCATTCATTAATTATTTTTTCTCCTATGACCTTTTATTCTTCGTTTGCTTCTTGTTGATATGGCATTAACGCTGCATCAAAAGCCATTGAAAATACTTCTTCAATAATTTCGCCTGCTTGTTCTTCATTTTCTAAATCATAATATGTCATATCAAAATCTGTTAATAAACGATCATACATATAATCAATTAAAGAATTGTGCATTGCAACAACAAATTCACTAGCTTCTTCCCCTAATTGGAATGAACCTTCATCATCAGCATTTTCACTTGCAATCGCTAATGTTCGGTATGCAATATATGTAGCTCCGTGTTTTGTAACATCAGCTAAACAGTTGGATAAACTTAAATTAAAATCTAAATATTCTTTATATGTGGCACTTTGATTTAAAAACAATTGATATTCTGCTTCTAAATATTTTTGAAAGCGATCGATTTCGTTTTTAATAATGTACATGTTAAAACCACCTTTGTTATTTTTATTCACTTGTTTAAAACAAGTCTCTTTATATTTATTATATCATATCAAATTAAAAGAAGACCTTGAACCTCACAGTTCAAAGTCTTCAAAATTTTATTTTTTAAAAATCAGCAATCAATTTATCCACAGTTTCTTTGGCATCGCCTAATAACATAATTGTTTTATCAAGTGTATATAATGGATTATCCACACCAGCATAACCTGGCTTTGTATCAAAGTTACAAATAATAATCTGCGGTGCATCTTCAACATTTAAGATTGGCATACCATAAATTGGTGTTCCTTCGGCTGTATTAGCAGCTGGATTCGTAACATCATTAGCACCAACTACGATAACTGCATCCACATCTTTAAAATCTTCATTGATATCTTCCATCATGTAAAGTTCACTATAATCAATATTAGCTTCACATAATAACACACTCATATGTCCTGGCATCCGACCAGCTACTGGGTGAATTGCATATTTGACTTCAGTTCCTTGATCTTTAAGTTTTTGTGCTAAATTAGCAACTGATTGTTGTGCTTGAGATAAAGCCATACCATAACCTGGTACAACGATAACTTTCTTAGCATCATGTAAAACTTTAATTGGATCTTTGACAACATCTTCCGTTGTTTTTTCTGCTGTTTGTGGGGCTTGCGCTAAATCTGTAATTAACTTATTCACAGTTTCTTTGGCATCACCTAACAACATTGTTGTTTTTTCTGATGTATATAATGGGTTATCCACACCAGCATAACCTGGTTTTGTATCAAAGTTACAAATAATAATGTTTTGAGCATCTTCAACGTTTAAGATTGGCATACCATAAATTGGTGTTCCTTCGGCTGTATTAGCAGATGGGTTCGTAACGTCATTAGCACCAACTACAATAACTACATCTGCATCTTTAAAATCATCGTTGATGTCTTCCATCATATAAAGTTCACTATAATCAACATCAGCTTCACATAATAACACACTCATATGCCCTGGCATTCGTCCCGCTACTGGGTGAATTGCATATTTAACTTCAGATCCTTGATCTTTAAGTTTTTGTGCTAATGTAGC
>NZ_AUHP01000019.1 GCF_000423245.1 Ligilactobacillus ceti DSM 22408 | reverse complement strand
ATAAGTTTTCCCATTCCGTAAGGAAGTAAGACCCCTGAGAGATGATCAGGTAGATAGGATGGAAGTGGAAGTATAGTGATATATGGAGCGGACCATTACTAATCGGTCGAGGACTTAACCAAAAGAAAAACGAAGGTTGACTCGGAGAGAAAAGAAAGTTATTATCTAGTTTTGAGAGAATAAAATCTTTCAAACAACAAAATAGTGCGGTGACGCTAGCAAGAAGGACACACCTGTTCCCATGCCGAACACAGAAGTTAAGCTTCTTAGCGCCGAAAGTAATTGGGGGATCGCCCCCTGTGAGGATAGGACGTTGCCGTGCAAATGATGAAGCTGATCAATTACGATCAGCTTTTTTTTATTTTAAAAGTAAGTATGATAAAATTAAATAGTTCACGAAAAAAGAATAGGAGAGATTATGAAAAGAAGAAAAGAGTTAAAACAAGAAGCAAAAGCAACGTTAAAAGGTAATTATGGTAAAGCCATTGCGTTGAATATTCTACCAATTTTATTTACAATTTTTATCGCTGGTGGATCTACTTATGTTGTTAATCAAATGGAATATAACGTTACCTATACATTGAATTTAGGATATGGTTCCTTATTATTTAGCACTTTGATTAGTGGTTTGATCGCTACGTTAATTATTGTTGGGATTAATTATGTATTATTAAATTGGTTCCGGAGTAAAGATAGTTCAGAAGTATCTTTTAAACAATCATTTACAGCGGTTTCGAGTAAATATTTCAAATCAACTTTCATGTTGTATATTATCCAATGGATTTTTATTCGTCTTTGGTTAATGTTATTAGTAATTCCAGCCATTATTAAGAGTTTTTCTTATTCTCAAACATATTATATTTATAAAGATATTAAATCAATTGGGATGGAAGAAAACTTTAGTTATACAGACTATATTACAATGAGTCGTGATTTAATGAATGGTTATAAAACAGATTATTTTGTTTTACAATTAAGTTTTGTTGGTTGGCATATTTTAGCAATCTGTACTTTTGGGTTATTATACTTTTGGTTGATTCCTTATCAACAAATGACAATGATGGCCTTTTATGATGATTTATCAGGCAATCGTTTCCGCGATCCTGAATATGTCCAAGAATGGATGACTAAATTAAATAAATAATAAATAAAGAGGCTTTACGATAAAATCGTAAAGCCTCTTTTGGTTTTTAGAAAGGGTGGATAACTTAAATTATTTTTTTGGAACAAAGACGAGGTGTTCATTTACAAAGGCGTTTAAGCCTAATTCACCTAATTCACGGCCGAAACCAGAGTTTTTAATACCACCGAAAGGTAATTCAGGTAAAGTACCCCAAGCAGAGTTAATCCAGCTCATACCAGTTTCAATTTGAAGTGCTACTTTTTGAGCTTCTTCTAAATCTTGACCAATAATAGAGTTACCTAAGCCGTAACTAGAGTTATTAGCTAATTCAATTGCTTCTTGAGTATTTTTAACTTTATAAACAGTTGCAACGGGACCGAACATTTCTTGATCGAAAATTGGGTTATCAGGTGTAATGTCAGTTAAAATTGTTGGCATAAAGAAGAATCCAGGTTGATCCACTGGTTCATTACCATAGACAACTGTGGCACCATGATCAATAGCCATTTGGACTTGTTTTTGTAAGCCTGTTTGAGCGCTCTTAGATGAAAGCGGAGCAACTGTTGTATTTTCATCCATTGGATCACCTAAGACTTGATTTGCGAAACTTTCTTTTAAGATTTCTAAGAATTCTTCATACTTATCTTCCATCACGATAAAGCGTTTAGATGATGTGCAGACTTGACCAGCATTATCTAGACGAGCTTGAGGAGCGATTTCTTTGACTAAATCCCAATCAGCATCATCTAAAATAATAAAAGCATCATTCCCGCCTAATTCTAAAGTTGTTTTCTTTAAGTTTTCGCCAGCTGTTTTGGCAATAGCAGCACCACCGCGTTCAGAACCTGTTAAGCATACGCCGCTAACACGTTTATCGGCAATGATATCAGCAACTTGTTGATAATTGATAAATAAATTAGTTAAACTTCCTTCAGGAGCACCAGCTTCTTTAACAATATCAGCAAAGACTTTTGCAGATTTAGGACAAACGGAAGCATCTTTTAAAATCATTGGATTACCAACCATGAAGTTTGGTGCGAAGACACGCATGATTTGATAAAATGGGAAATTCCAAGGTTCCACGGCCATAATGACACCTGTTGATTGTTTAGCGTAATAGCCTTCGCCAGCTGGACTTTCAAGTGGAACAGGTTTTAATAAAGATTCACTTTCGTTAGCATAATATTCTGCAATATCAGCACATAATAAAACTTCGCCTTTTGATTCTTTGACAAGTTTACCCATGTCATGTGTAATGATACTTGCGAGTTCATCAGCGTTTTCACGTAAAGAATCAGCGACTTTTTGCAAGATTGGTCTACGTGATGAGATTGGTTCATTACGCCATTGTTTATAGAGGTTGTGTGCAGTTGTTAAAGTTGCTTCAACGTCTTGATCTGTGTGGTTTTCAAAGGTTTCTAATAGTTCACCTGTGTATGGATAAATTGTTTGATATGCCATGATAATAAAACTCCTTTTGAAATGGTCTAGTTTTTGAATACGGTTTTAGTATAACTGTAAGTTCAGCAGAATGCAATAACTTTCTCTTACAAAATGTAAGTAAAAAGTGAATCCGTTCACAAACTATGGCGATAATCTTTGTTGTTATGAGTTTTGTGAAGTACAATAGAAGCAAGAGATTATGAAAAAAAGTGAGGCTTAGAAAATGGATAAAGCAGCATTATATCATCGAATTGATAGTGAAATGGCATTTTTAAATCCATTAGGACAATTCCAAATTCGTTTGCGAACGAAACATAACGATGTGAAAGAAGTTAAATTATTATTCGGCGATCCTTATGCCGTAACATACAATGAATTAGATGAACGTTTGTGGGAATATACAGAGGCTAAAATGCAAAAAGTAACCCAAACTTTAGAACATGATTTTTGGGAATTAGCGTTAGATTTACCATTAGGTCGGTTACAGTATGCATTTTTAATTAATGGCCATGATGATGAACGAGTGTTGTATGATGATCGCAAAATTGTAAGTTATAATGAACATCATTTGGCACAATTAGATTGTTTTACTTTACCGTTTAATTATGAAAGTGCCTTAGTTAAACCGCCAAAATGGGCGCAAAAACAAGTTTGGTATCAAATTATGATTGATAGTTTTGCGAATGGCAATGTTAATAATAATCCAGAAGGAACCGTTGTTTGGAATAGTAAAAAGCCAAAAGCCGGTCGTTTTTTTGGAGGCGATTTAGCTGGTATTATTGGTCATTTAGATTATTTAAAAACATTAGGAATTAATGGGTTGTATTTATCACCACTTTTCACGGCCTTTATGCCGGAAAAATTTGATACACTAGATTATTTTGAAATTGATCCAAGTTTTGGCACGAAACAAGAATTCAAATATTTAGTTGATGAAGCACATAAACGTGGTATGAAAATCATGTTGGATGTTGATTTTAGTTATTTAAGTGATAATTCCTTACAATGGCAAGATGTGCAAGAAAATGGCGAACGCTCAAGATTTGCGGATTGGTTCCAAATTAAAGAATTTCCTGTAACTTATCAATCAACGCAAGACCCGACAGTGGCGAAAAGTTTGACCTACAATGTGCACGGGTTTAATCCACATATGCCAAAACTTAATACAGCAAATGAACAAGTACGTAAATATTTATTAGATGTCGCAACATATTGGATTGAACAATTTGATATTGATGCTTGGCATTTAGAATATGCCGCTGAGTTGGATAAGCGCTTTTTGATGGATTTACAACAAGCGGTTAAAGGTGTGAAAGCTGATTTTTATTTAGTTGGTGAAGTTAAACACTATGATCAAAACTTAGTTGCACCATTAGCGTGTGATAGTGTGGTTAATTATCCGTTAACAGAAACGATTTTAGATTACTGTTTAGAACGTAATATTACTTTAGAAGAAATGGTGTCCCAACTTAATGAACAAGACATGCGTTACCGAAGTCAAACGGCGAGTGTTTTAATTAATGCGGTTGAAAGTCATGTCACTTCGCGCTTGGCAGAACTTTGTCATGGTGATCAACAGTTGGTACGAGCTATTTTAGCGTTTGTATTTTTACAAAAAGGCGTTCCTAGCTTGTTTTATGGGACAGAAATTGGCTTAACTGGTGGTAAACCGCCACTTAATCGGAGTTGTATGATTTGGGAAGAAGAACAACAAGATCAAACGATGTTACGTTTTATGAAAGTTTTAATTCATTTACGGACAAATTATGCCGATTTATTGAGTGAAGGCGAGTTTCATTGGGGACAACGAAGCAATAAATTTAATTATTTAAGTTTTTCCCGTAAAAAAGGAAATCGAAAAATTTTTGCCTTGTTTAACTTCGGCTATACCGGTATTAAGTTTGTCCAACCAAAACACGCTAAACTCTTGCTAAGTCAGAATGTTATCGCTGAAACCAATGTGATTGCAGAAAATGGTTTTGTGATTTTAGAAGCTTAATTTTAAAAAATCATGAGAAAAAAATGATAGAATTAGTTGACTTTTTAAAATAACGGGGTTATAGTGTAGACAACTTAATAAATAAGCAATTAGAGAACTAGTAGGAATATGGTCACTTTTTCAGAGAGCTAACGGTGCTGCGAGTTAGCAAATATCATAGGCTGAATTACAACTCTAACTAAAAATTGCGAAGCTTCTTTTGAAGCTATATCGTTAACGAGGTATGTGAAAGCATACGAACATGGGTGGTACCACGGAATAAGTTATTTCGTCCCTAAGACCTCATCCGGGTCTTAGGGGCTTTTTTTATTATATAAGGAGGATGTAAGTATGAATATTATTGATGAATTAGAATGGCGTGGAGCGGTAAACCAACAATCAGATGAAAAAGGATTACGTGAACTAATCGACAGTGGTAAGGAAATTTCAGTATATTGTGGGACTGACCCAACAGGTGACAGTCTTCATATTGGACACTTAATTCCATTCATGATGTTAGAACGTTTCCGTAGAGCAGGTCATCATCCTTATATTTTAATCGGTGGTGGTACTGGTACAATCGGTGATCCAAGTGGCCGTACAACAGAACGTACATTACAAACATTAGAAACAGTTCAAAACAACGTTGATCATTTAACAAGCCAATTAAAACGTTTATTCGGTGGTGGAGATAACATTTCCTTCATTAATAACTACGATTGGTTATCAGAAATCTCATTATTAGAATTCTTACGTGATTACGGTAAAGATTTCGGTATTAACAAAATGTTAGCTAAAGATATCGTTTCAAGTCGTATGGAAACTGGTATTTCATTTACAGAATTCAGTTACCAAATCCTTCAATCCATTGACTTCTTATACCTCTTCAAGGAAAAAGATATTCAATTGGAAATCGGTGGGGCTGACCAATGGGGTAACATCACAGCTGGTTTAGACTTGATCCGTAAAAAAGAAGGCGCAGATGCTAAAGCATTCGGTTTAACAATTCCATTAATGTTAAAAGCTGATGGTACAAAATTCGGTAAGAGTGCTGGTGGCGCAATTTGGTTAGATCGTCATAAGACATCACCATTTGAATTCTACCAATTCTGGTTAAACCAAGATGATCGCGATGTTATCAAATACTTGAAATTCTTCACATTCTTAACACAAGATGAAATTAAAGATCTTGAAGAAAAAGTTAAGAACGAACCAGAAAAACGTGAAGCACAACGTCGTTTAGCAGAAGAAGTAACAAAATTCGTTCACAGTGAAGAAGACTTAGAAGAAGCACAAAAGATTTCTAAAGCTTTATTCTCTGGTGAAATCAAAGACTTAAATGTTGAAGAAATTGAACAAGGATTCAAACAAATGCCAACATTTGAAATTGCTAAAGACCCAGAAAACATTGTTGAATTATTAGTTGCTACAGGTATTGAATCATCAAAACGTCAAGCACGTGAAGATGTTACAAATGGTGCTATTAGTATTAACGGTGAAAAAGTTCGTGACGTTGCAGCAATCGTAGATCCAAGTGAAGCTTTCGATGGTAAATACGTTGTTGTAAGACGTGGACGTAAGAAATACTTCTTATTGAAAGTTAAATAATTTTTAAAACCCTTTACAGAACAGGAGCAGCGATGCTTCTGTTCTTTTTATTTGTGAGTAAAGTTTGCCGAAAAGAAGAGAAGTTGCTATGATAAAAGATAGCTTATTTAAAGGAGGGATACTGCGTGCAAAAACCAAAAGAAACAAACCAAAATGAAATTGTAACGCCAAACGGGTTACAAATTAGTGTTTTAGCTAGTAGTAGTTCCGGAAATGTAACATATATAGAAACACCGCAACGGAAAGTCTTAGTAGATGCGGGATTATCAGGGAAAAAGATTGAAACATTAATGAATTCTATTGATCGGAGTTTAAAAGATGTTGATAGTATTTTTGTAACACATGAACATAGTGATCATTGTAAAGGTGTGGGTGTGTTAGCTCGACGTTACGGAATGGATATTTATGCTAATGAAAAAACATGGCAAGCTATGGAACATAAAATCGGTAAAATTGAAACAGGACAAAAACATTTATTTGAAATGGGTAAAACTTTAGTTTTGGATGATTTAGATATTGAAAGTTATGGTGTTTCGCATGATGCGGCGGCTCCGCAATTTTATCAATTTCATCATGATCAAAAACGGTTTGCGATTTTAACGGATACAGGTTACGTGTCGGAACGCGTTATTGGTACTATTCAAAATGCCGATGCCTATTTACTAGAATGTAATCACGATATTGATATGTTGCGCATGGGAGGATATCCATGGTCTATCAAACAACGTATTCTTAGTGATGTGGGGCATTTATCTAATGAGGATGGTGCACAAGTTTTGATGGATTTACTTGGTCACAAAACGCAACAAGTCTATTTAGGACACTTGAGTCAAGAAAATAACGTGAAAGCATTAGCACACTTAACGGTGGAAGAAATTTTAAAATCACATGATATTGGCGTTGATGAAGAATTTATTTTATCTGATACAGATTTTGAAAAGGCGACCGAATTAAAGAAATTATAAATCTTTCTTTAAAAAAACATAATAATTCTTCTATATAATAAACAATGATTATGATTGGAAAGGATTACTGATGGATAAACAAGAATTTGAAGGTGAATATTACGAAAAGAACGAACCGCAAGATACGGCTACACACTCTACACAGCCGAAAAAAGGATGGCAAACAGGTAAAAGTCTGTTAGTCGGTCTTTTAGGTGGTGTGATTGGGGCAGGTTTATTATTAGGCGGGATGAAATATTATCAAAACAAAACTGAGCAACCAGTGACTGTGCCAAAAATTACAATGAAAGATCAAAAGAATGGACAAACAAAAGTTAGTGATCTTAAAGTAAATGTAGATACACAAGCTACTAAAGCTTTTGAAAAGATTAAAGGGGCTGTTGTTTCTGTTGAAGCTTATAAAACTTCAGTCAAAGCTGATCAAAGAATAGATGATCTTTTTAGCAACTCAAATATTAAACCACCGGTGAGCGGAAGTTCTGGATCAGGTGTGATTTATAAAAAAGTTGGGTCAGTTGCTTATGTTGTAACAAATAACCATGTGATTGCCGGTGCTGATAAATATGCCATTATCTTAGCTGATGGTAAAAAGATTCCCGCACAAGTTGTCGGTAAAGATGCAGTCACAGATTTAGCTGTTTTAAAAGTTGAAAGTAAAGATATTAAGACGATTGCGAGCTTTGGAGATTCAAATAATATCAAAGTTGGGGAAACTGCTTTGGCAATTGGTTCACCTTTGGGATCGAACTATGCCACTTCATTAACACAGGGAATTATCTCTGCTAAGAAACGTACATTGGATGTTACTAATAGCAAAGGTGTCTCTACCGGTCAAGCGACAGTTATTCAAACGGATGCTGCGATTAATCCTGGTAATTCCGGTGGGCCGTTAATTAATTTAGCGGGTCAAGTAATCGGGATTAACTCGATGAAGCTGACAAGTACAGGTGCACAAGGGACTTCTGTTGAAGGAATGGGATTTGCTATTCCAAGTAATGAAGTTGTCTCGATCATTAATCAATTAGTAGCTCATGGTAAAGTTCAACGACCAGCGTTAGGTGTGATGATTGTTAATTTAAGTTATATTAATAAGGAATATCAAACTAACAAACTTCATTTACCAGCAAAAGTTACCAGTGGGGTTGTGATTACAGAGATTAATCCAAAATCACCTTTGAAAAAGACTAAGATTAAAGCAAATGATGTAATTGTGAAGTTAGATGACAAGAAAATTACAGATGTACTTAGTTTAAGAGAAGCGTTATATGAACATCAAGTTGGTGATAAGATTACGATTAGTTATTATCATCATAAACAATTAAAAACTGCTCAGGTTACTTTATCTTTAGAGGGATAAGCAAAAAAACTTGAATAAAGCTTAAAAAGACAGCAAAATGCTGTCTTTTTTTGTTATTCTCTCCTGAAAATGTTAATAAAATAGTGTATTATTTAAAAGGTGCATGTTAAAAGGAATTAAAAACCGTGTAAAATCAATGTTTTTAAGCCGGAAGAGTTATCCACAGAAAATAAAAATCTTGTTGATAACAGTGCGGATGATTATATTAAACATGCTGTAACCATTGATACATAAAGGTTTTGTCAAAGAAGATTACTAAAGTGGAAATAGTGAAAAAGTGTTAATAAGTCTTGAAATGTAAAAAAGAGTCTAAACCATAAATCTAGTACGGAACATTTGTTCGTTACTAGATATTGAGTTTAACCCTGTGAATATGTGGATAACTTTGTTAATAACTTGTGTAAAGGGGCGTATTTATGAACATTAAAATCATTAGTGTTGGGAAGTTAAAAGAGAAGTATTTAAAACAAGGCATTGCAGAGTATGAAAAAAGACTTTCACGGTTTTGTAAAATCAAATTAATTGAGGTGCCTGATGAAAAAGCACCGGAAAATTTAAGTGCGGCGGAAATGGAAAATGTTAAACAAAAAGAAGGCGAACGGATTTTGAGTAAGATTAAAGAAAAAGAATACGTTTATGCCTTAGCGATTGAAGGAAAGCAACGTTCTTCAGAAGAGTTTGCCAAGGAAGTTCAAAATTTAACTACCTATGGTAAAAGTGATATAACATTTGTAATCGGTGGTTCCTTAGGTTTGAGTCCGGCAGTCTTACAGCGTGCTGATACAAAAATCTCATTTGGTAAATTAACATTACCTCATCAATTAATGCGATTAGTTTTAATAGAACAAATTTATCGTAATTTTATGATCAATTCAGGTAGTCCTTATCATAAGTAGAAAAAATGTTCGTATTTTTCGGTAGTTCCTTTATTTTTGGTGGAAAATGTGCTATAATCAAAATTGTCTTTGAGTTATAAGACTAATTTAATAGTTCGGCGCAATAAGAGCACAGTAGGAGTTATGATCACTTTTTCAGAAAGCTAACGGGTGCTGCGAGTTAGTAAAAATCATAATCATAATCTGAAGTACAACTCTGATTTAAAGAATATTGCCAGGCTGTTTACGGCCGTATCGTTAATGAGATATACATCGTTTTTGTTATGTATGAACATGGGTGGTACCACGGAATTGAAATTTCGTCCCTAAAATCCTTTCGAGGGTTTTAGGGACTTTTTTGTATTTTTTTAAGGAAAAGTTATCTCTTTCTTAAATTAATTATTCCTGGTTAATAAAATGAGAAAAACAGGAAACGTTGTCAATTCAATGTTTATAGGTGTTGCGCAAAACTAGACCAATCTTTAATTATAATGTTATTTTGTATAATTCGTCAAGTTGGTATATTTCTAATTATTAAATTTTGATTAGAAAAACTAATTAGATTAAAATAAATCAATATAAAGCTTTAAAAAAAGTTAAAGAAAATTGTTATGTCAAGAAAACGGTTTCATAGCAATGTTTATTTGAATATGTATTGATATGGACTAGTCCAAAAACGCTATTTTTTACTGCACCGAAAGGTGGTTATTTGAGTAAAAATAGTGTTTTTTTGTTTATTATTAGAAGAATATCATGTAAAAAAGAACGAAAAAGGCCGTTATATTATAATTTACTAATAAAAATAATTTGTATTAAAAAGGTAATCTAGCTATAATTAGTGCGTAAAGTATTTGATGCATCTTTTACATTACGATAAATAATAAGTGAGGGGTTTTATATCCATGAAAGAAAACTTGAAAGACCTAAATTTAGATGCTCTTTTTATCGGTGATAAATCTGAAAACGGTGATATCTATAAACGCTTAACAAACAAGTTAATCGATGAACACCTAGGCTGGCGCCAAAACTACATGCCACAAGATCAACCAATTATGAAAGCAGACGAAAAGAATGAAGAATCATTCAAAACAACTGTTGCTCATATGGAAGACGTATTATCTGACTTATCAGTAAGATTACGTACTAACTCTGTTCCTTGGCATTCACCACGCTTCTGGGGTCACATGAATACAGAAACATTGATGCCTGCATTACTTGCATATAACTATGCTATGTTATGGAACGGTAACAACGTTGCTTACGAATCATCCCCAGGTACTTCTATTATGGAAGAAGAAGTTGGTGAAGATTTCGCACAATTATTCAGCTACAAAGAAGGTTGGGGACACATCGTTGCCGACGGTTCTATCGCTAACTTAGAAGGTTTATGGTACGCACGTAACATGAAATCTATTCCTTTAGCACTTAAAGAAGTTGTTCCAGAAACAGTTGCTGGCAAGAGCGAATGGGAATTATTAAACATGTCCGTTGACGAAATCATGAACATTCTTGATGGTTTAGACGGTGAAGTAGTTGATGCAGTTAAAGCTAAATCAGCTCGTAGTGGTGAAAACTTACACAAATTAGGTAAATGGTTAATCCCACAAACAAAACACTATTCATGGATGAAAGCTGCAGATATCATTGGTATCGGTTTAGACCAAGTTATCCCAGTTCCAGTTGATTCACACTATCAAATGGATATGGCAGAACTTGAAAAAATCGTTCGCAACTTAGCAGCAGAAAACACACCAGTATTAGGTGTTGTTGGTGTTGTTGGTTCTACTGAAGAAGGTGCTGTTGACCCAATCCATAAGATCGTTGCTTTACGTGAAAAATTATTAGCAGAAGGTATCTTCTACTATATCCACGTTGATGCTGCTTACGGTGGTTATGCACGTTCATTATTCTTAGATGAAAACTTTGACTTCATTCCATACAATGAATTAAAAGATGTTCACCAAGAACATGGCGTATACCAAGAAGATGTAGAATACATCACAGAAGAAGTACATGCTGCATTCGATGCAATTTCTAAGACAGAATCAGTTACAATTGACCCTCATAAGATGGGTTACATTCCTTATTCTGCTGGTGGTATTGCAATCCGTGATAAGAAAATGCGTAACATCATTTCTTACTTTGCAACATACGTATTCGACAAAGACTCTGTAGCTCCATCATTATTAGGTGCTTACATTCTTGAAGGTTCAAAAGCTGGTGCTACAGCTGCTGGTGTTTGGACAGCTCACCGTGTATTACCATTAAACGTTACAGGTTATGGTAAATTAGAAGGACGTTCAGTTGAAGCTTCACGTCGTTTCTATGAATTCTTACAAGGATTAGAATTCGATGTAAATGGTACAACTATCGAAGTTAACCCATTAACAGAACCAGACTTCAACATGGTTGACTGGACATTCAACGTTAAAGGTAACAAAGATCTTGTTAAGATGAACGAATTAAACAAAGTATTCTACGACTATGCTTCAGCAAACAAAGGTGGTAGCTACGATAACGAATTCATCACATCACACACAGACTTTGCTATTCCTGAATACGGTGACAGCCCATTAGAATATGTTAAGAGCATGGGCTTCACAGAAGAAGAATGGCGTCGTGCTGACAAAGTTACAATCTTACGTGCTTGTGTATTAACACCATTCATGTACGACAAAGATAACTTTGCAGAATACGCTGGCAAGATCAAAGAAGCTATTCAAGCTAAATTAGAAAAATCATTATCAGAAGTTAAATTTTAATCTGAATTCTCAGACTGAATTTTAATAGAAGATAGTAATTTATCTGAACAATAACTTTTATGAAACTCAATAAACTATAATAAATTTAATAAAATTTAATACTAGTTTATTGAGTTTTATTATTTTTTGTATTAGTACTTATTGATTTTATATTATTTATTTTTATGAATTATTTCGTATTATAAAAGTTTTAAAATGTTTTACAATTATTGTATTTTTAAATATTGAGAGGTTAATTAATTATGAAAAATCAAAAAATTTCACTTGTAACCTTCATTGGGATGGTAATGGCTTTATGTGCTACAGTACGTAGTATTCCAACATTAGCTGCCCCAGGTTGGACAATGTTATTCTGGATTTTATTTGCTGTTATTTTCTTTGCTGGTCCTGTATCATTAATGGCTGGTGAAATGTCAACAATGCTTCAAGACGAAGGTGGCCCACAACTTTGGGTTAAAACTGGTCTTGGACCTAAATGGGGATTCGTAGAATCTTGGTTACTTTGGGTACAAATCTTCCCAGGTATGGTTATGGTTGCTTCAACATTATGGCCATTATTAGCAAGTACAATCTTTGATTCCAAAAAATCATTGATCATGGCAAGTAACAACTGGTATACATTAGCATGTATCTTAGTTCTTTACTGGTTCGTTGTTATCTTAAACTTGAAATTTGACATGGCTAAATTCGGTGGTAGCATCGGTGTTTGGTTAGGTGTTTATATTCCAATGATTATCTTACTTGTAATGGGTCTTTTATCCGTTATCAAAGTTGGTATTCAATCAGATAGTATGTTAGGTGGACCATTCTCATTCAGTAAATTATTCCCAGACTTTACTGATATGGCTGGTGTTAAAGCTAACATTAAATATCTTCCTGCTATTGCATTTATCTTTACAGGGATCGAAACAACATCTGTTTATATCCCACGTCTTAAAGATGCATCTAAGAACTTTACACGCGGTTTAATTATCGGTTTAATGGGCTTAATCATCTTAAACATTATCAATGCTTTCTTCTTAGCAGATGCTATCAAACCAGGTACAATCCAATTAACAAACATCACTCAAGTTATCATTGCTTACTGTGGTATTTTAGGTTGGCCTTTATGGATTGCTCGTGTATTTAGTGCATTAGCATTCATCGGTGTATTATTACAATTATCTGCTTGGGTAACAGGTCCATCACAAACAATCGTTCAAGTTGCTCGTGAAGGTTTATTACCATCTAAATTTGGTTTCCACAAACAAAACAACATTGGTGTTGCTAAAAACGTTATCTTAACACAAACAACAGCAATCTCAATCTTTGCTTTACTTTATGCATTACCAAACGTTAACTCTGTTTTCTTAACATTAGTTAACACAACAACATTATTATACTGTGCATTGTATATCTTAATCGCAATCTCATACATTCGCTTACGTTATACAGAAGCAGACGCACCACGTCCATACCGTATTGGTAAATCAGGTAACGGTGCAGCTTGGGTTACAACAATCTTCTTCTTATTCGGTATTTTAGGAATTAGTATTGTTACAATCTTAACAACACCTATGGTACAATCTATCGCAATGGTTGTTGTTACAATCGTATTATTCGTTGTTCCATTAATCATCAACAAAAACAAAGATGACCAATGGTTAATCGACGTTCAAAACGACTTAAAAGCTAACAAATAATTTAAAATAATAAATTAAATAAACTATTAAAAGTGAAGTGACCTTTATGAAAAAAGATAATACAGAGTCGCCAAAGATTGGTGTTGGTGAGAGTATTATTATATTGATCCTCCTCTTATGTTTACTAGGATATTTAATTATCGGAAAACAGTTAACACCGCACGTTCCAATTTTATTTGGATTCATGTTCTTAATGGTTTACGGTAAATTCCGGGGATTCAGTTGGGATACTATTTTCGGCGGTATTGTCGATGGTATCTCACCTGGGATTATCCCAATTACAATTTTCATGTTAATTGGGACATTAGTAGCTACATGGTTACTTTCAGGTACAATCCCTACTATTATGTATTATGGTTTCAAGATCATCTCAGTTAAATACTTTTTACCCACTGTATTAATTGTATGTTCTTTAGTTGCTATTGCATGTGGTAGTTCCTTAACAACAGTATCAACAATGGGGATTGCGTTTTTGGGAATTGGTAGTGCATTACATGTTAATCCTGCAATTACAGCAGGGGCAGTTGTTTCAGGTGCGTTCTTTGGTGCGAATATTTCGCCACTTTCAGGAACAGTAAACTTGGCAGCTGGTGTTGGTGAAGTTGATTTATATGTACACATTCGTAACGTGTTAAAAACCGATTCAATCGCGTTTATTATCGCTTTAGGATTCTACTTCTTCTTAGGAAGTTCATCCAACGATGCAAGTTTAGAAAGTGTTGCAGTAATGAACAGAGCTTTAGAAAAAGGCTTCTGGATTTCACCATGGACATTATTGCCAGTTGTATTATTGTTGGTTTTAGCTTGGCGTAAAGTTCCAGCTATTCCATCAATGATGATGGGATCTGCGTTAGCAGTCTTAATTCCAATTTTCCACGGTGACAATCTTACCCTTAAAGTCATTGCTAACACATTGATGGGTGGATATGTTGCCAAAACAGGTAATGTTAAAGTTGACGAGTTACTTTCTCGAGGGGGAATTAACAGTATGATGGGATCTGTATCCTTAATCTTACTCGCTTTAGCATTAGGTGGATTATTAATTAAATTCGATATTATTGAAGTTTTAATTAACGCAAGTAAAGAAAAAGTTAATAGTCCATTCAAAGTTATCTCTCTTACATCATTAGGATGTATGTTAGTTAACTTACTAGTAGGGGAACAATATTTCTCTCTTATTCTACCAGGGGAAACTTTTAAGAGTTCGTTTGATAGATTGGGTGTAGACAGAAAATATTTGACACGCGCATTAAATGATGCAGGGGGCGCATTTAATTCATTAATCCCTTGGGGTGTTTCTGGTACATTTATTGCCGGAGCATTGCAAGTTGGAGCGTTATCTTATGTACCGTATGCATTTTTCCCAATCTTTGCACCGATTGTTATGATTATCTTTGCATGGTTCATGAAAAAGCCAAAACTAGATAAAGAATAATAAACGGGACGAGAGCCTCCGTAAGTTAGCCGATTTGATCGGCTTGCTTATAGAGGTTTTTATATTATTTTGAGATAAGCGTTTAGCATTTTAAGTAGAGTAGTACTAAAAAACTTTAGAAAAGTGAGATAACAATTATGACAGATAATAATAAAGAAACACCGAAAATTGGCGTTATGGAAAGTATTATTATTTTAATTCTTTTGTTGTTAATATTAGGCTATTTAATTATTGGCAAACAATTAACTCCGCATGTTCCAATCCTTTTAGCATTTTTACTTTTAATGTTCTATGGTAAATTTAGAGGATTTTCGTGGGATACAATTTTTGAAGGAATTATTGATGGTATTTCTCCAGGAATCATTCCAATTGTCATTTTCATGATGATTGGTGTCTTAGTTGCTACATGGTTGATGTCTGGTACAATCCCTACTATTATGTATTACGGTTTCCAAATTATCTCAGCAAAAATTTTCTTACCTGCTGTTTTAATCGTATGTACTTTAGTTGCGATTGCTAGTGGTAGTTCATTAACAACTGTATCTACAATGGGTATTGCCTTTTTAGGTATGGGTGGTATTTTAAATATCAATCCAGCGATTACAGCTGGTGCCGTTATTTCAGGTGCTTACTTTGGTGAAAATATTTCTCCATTGTCAGGTACAGCTAACTTAGCTGCGGGTATCGGTGAAATTGATCTTTACGATCATATCAAGAATCTTTTAAAAACAGACTTAATTGCATTTATTATTGCAATGGTACTTTACTTCTTTATTGGACGTTCAGCAGAATCTGTTAACTTAAGCGCTATTACAGAAATGCAAACATCCTTAAAAGCAGGTTTCTGGATTTCTCCATGGACATTGTTACCAGTTGTGTTATTACTCTTCTTAGCTTGGAGAAAAATTCCAGCTGTTCCATCAATGATGTTAGGTGCTGTCCTAGCTGTTATTATGGGTAAAATTTACAACCCAGGAGTTACATTTAAAGAAATTTCAAACATGATCATGAGTGGTTATGTTTCAAACACAGGTGATAAAGCTGTTGATGCATTATTATCTCGTGGTGGACTTATGAGTATGATGGGCGCTATTGCGTTAATCTTACTTGCTTTAGCATTAGGTGGATTATTAATTAAATTCAACATTATTGAAGTATTAATTGACCGTACAAAAGAAGCTATCAACACACCATTTAAAGTTATCTTTGTGACAGCTTTAAGTGCTATGGGTGTTAACTTCTTAGTTGGGGAACAATTCTTCAGTTTAATTTTACCTGGTGAAGCTTTCA
This sequence comes from Ligilactobacillus ceti DSM 22408, assembly GCF_000423245.1. Taxonomy (GTDB): domain Bacteria; phylum Bacillota; class Bacilli; order Lactobacillales; family Lactobacillaceae; genus Ligilactobacillus; species Ligilactobacillus ceti. The sequence continues at coordinate 9,832 of NZ_AUHP01000019.1, read as the reverse complement.
AGAAATCATTTGACCGTTTAGGTGTAGATCGTAAATATCTATCACGTACATTGGCTGATGCCGGTGGATCATTTAACTCATTAATCCCTTGGGGTGTTTCTGGGACATTTATCCTCGGTACATTGAAAGTTAGTGCGTTGGAATACTTACCATACGCATTCTTCCCAATCATTGCTCCAATCTTAACAATTATCTTTGGTGTAATGATCAGTAAAAAAACAAAAGCTAAAAACAAATAATTAGTTCATAATAAACACTGCAACTTACTTTGGTAAGTTGTGGTGTTTTTTGTTTTAAAAAATTAAATTTGTAGCAGTTGGAAATAAAAAATAGTAAAATTAGCTTATTAAGAAGACGGGAATTATGAATTGTATGGGAGAAAGAGTATGAATAAAACATATAAATATACGTTGTTTTCATTTATTGGTGTTACGATGGCTTTAGTTGCTAATGTCCGCAGTATTCCAACGATTGCAGCGACCGGGTGGACACAAATTTCATATTTGTTATTTGCGACAATTATGTTTGCTTTGCCAATTTGTTTAATTGCAGGAGAATTAGGGAGTACTTTCCCGGGAAATGGTGGTCCGCAATTATGGGTGACGGAATCATTAGGTAAAAAATGGGGCTTTGTGATTGCCTGGGTACTTTGGTCACAAATGTTTCCAGGGTTAATTATGATTACATCTACTTTAGGTCCGTTAATTGGTCAAGTATTTGGAAAACCAGAATTATCACAAAATCATTGGTTTGCTTTCTTTTGGATTATTGTTGCGACTTGGGCAGCGACACTTTTAAGTTTTAAATATGATGTTGCTAAAATAGGTGGATCCTATGGTGTTTGGATTGGGGTTTATATTCCAGCAATTACAATGATTATCTTAGGCTTTTTTGCCTTTTTAAAAACTGGCTTGAATCCACAAAGTTATTTAGGAACATTCGCATGGCAAAAAGTTATTCCCAATGCACATAATTTGAAGGTCTTAACATACTTTAGTGCAATTATGTTTTTATTTACCGGTATTGAATTAACTTCTGTGTATATTCCTAGTTTAAAAGATTCCAAAAAGAACTATCCGCGCGGGATTTTTATTTCATTGATGTTTATTGTGATTTTAAATGTAATTAATTCTTTATTTGCTTCTAATGCTATTGAAAAAGGGACAATTCAGCTAGCCAATGTTGCGCAACCAATTATTCGTTATTGTGAAATTTTAGGTTTGCCAACATGGATTGCGAATATTTTTAGTTTATGTGTAGTAATTGGAGTGGTTTTACAAATGTCATCTTGGATTAATGGACCATGTCATACAATTACGCAGGCTGCACGTGAAGGTAATGTTCCAGCTAAATGGGGCTTTCATAAAACAAACCAAAATGATATTTCCAAGAATTTATTATGGACACAAATTACGATTTTAACAATTTTCGCATTGTTATATGCTTTTGTAAAAAATGTGAATGCAATGTTTATTACTTTAACGAATGCGACGAGCGTATTATATATGTTAGTTTATCTCTTTTTAGTAATTGCAGTGTTGAAATTACGCTATACACAACCGCATTTAGAACGCCCGGGACGTGTTGGGAAAACAGGAAATAGTTTATTGTGGTTAGTTGGTAGTGTGTTAATTATTTCTATTTTATTTGTCTTTGCTTCTATTATTGTATCCAGTTCACCGTTGAGTTTGATGTTAGTGATAGGTATTGCAGTAATCTTGTTTGTTGTTCCATTATTGATTAATCATTATAAAAATCCGCAATGGTTAAAAGATGTGCAACAATATCAAGCTAAAAATTCATAAAAAACAAAAGGTTACTCTGACTATGATGTGAGAGTAACCTTTTTATGTGGAGAGAATAAGAATATTTAGTAAAGGGTTTTCATTAAAGTTAATTTACTTTATTATTAATAGTAAGGTGCAAATAATTTAAGGGAGTAAAATGTATGAGTAAAAAGCAAAAAAGGCTTTTACTAGCTGAAGATTTATCAGCTGTGGGAAATATTTCCCTCGGCGTTGCCAGTCCAATTTTACAAGCCAAAGATATACCGGTTGCTTTATTGCCAACAAGTTTGCTTTCTTCGCAAAGTGAAGGCTTTGCTAAACCGGCTGTCGTCGAACTTGGCAATTGGATTCAAGATGCTTTTAAACATTGGGAAAGTGCTGACATTGCGATTAATAGTGCTTTAATTGGTTATTTTGATCAAGTTGAAGTCGGAATTGCCTTGAAAGAATTTTTCCAAAAACATTCTTTGGATTTAGTGGTACTTGATCCTGCTTTTGCAGATGAAGGGGAACTTTATCCGAGAATGACATTAGATCATGTTAAAAATATGCGCGAACTTTTAAGTTTTGCACATGTTACAACACCTAATGTCACAGAAGCTTATTATTTAACAGATTCCGAGTTTGTTTTGAACGATCGGCAATCTTTGAAAACATTGTTAGAGAAGATGGAAGCTTTAATGCAGCCAGGAGGACGGGCCATCATCACCGGCGTAACAGTTGGTGAGCAATTAGGTTGTGCCTTACTCGAAGATGGTAAAGTTAAAAAAACCTTATTCCCAACCGTTCCCGGTCATTTTTATGGCAGCGGGGATGTGTTTTCCGCTTTATTAACAGTCTTTTTATGGGAAGGTTACCCATTAGATAAAGCTGTTAAAGAAGCGACAGAAGTTACCTATATTGGTTTGAAACAAACAAGTCAAAGTTCGGATGAAAGACGCTTTGGCATAAAATTGAGTGGTATTATCAAACATTTACTTGATAATCATTAGGAGGACCAAAATATGGAACAGACAATGAATTTAAAAAGATTAACGACATTAGCCCTTATCACAGCAGTTAACGTAGCGATTGCACGGATTTTTATTATTCCGATGCCTTTAACACATGGATATATTAATTTGTGTGACACAGGAATTGTGTTAGCTGCTTTGCTCTTTGGTTCAAGAGCGGGTGGAATTGTCGGCGCATTGAGCGGTTTATTACTAGACTTAATTGCTGGTTATCCGCAATATATGATCTTTTCATTTCTTGTCCATGGCTTAGAAGGATATGCTGTTGGTCGGATTGCCGATACTGACAGTAAACAAAAAACCAAAATGACAATCGGGATTGTAGTAGGTGTGTGTATTGTTGTTGTTGGTTACTTCTTCGTGGATACATTCTTGTATAACATCCAAGCAGGTCTGTTCAGTATTCCTGGTAATATTATCCAAGGTAGTGTTGGCTCTTTAGTAGCTTTGCCATTATATTGGCAACTTAAGAAAAGAGTTAAACTTGCCTAATTAACTTAAATTTATTTGCACCCCAAAAGGGCTCTATTCTAGTAATAGGGCCTTTTTATTTTGAAAAATTATTAAACATTCTATATGTATATATTTTTATGTAATTGTAAAAAAGTGTTAATTCCACTGTAATATTTTTGTAATAATAGATAGATATACTACGTGGTACCAATTGTTAATTTAATTATAAATAATTAAATTAACTTAACTAAAAAGATATAGGGAGAATGCAGATGAAAAAGAGATTTAGTACTTATTTAAGCTTATTAGTTATTTTAAGTACATTTTTCGTAACACCTGTTCAAGTCATGGCAGAAGCTGTTTCGAATGAAGAACCAGCAACGCAAGTTCAAGTTAAAAAATTTGAAGCAGAAGCCGCTGAACAAGATGTAGCTACGAGTTTAAAAAAGGTTGCTGACGAGATGCCGCCAGTTTCCGAAAGTGCTATTAAGCCTGCTTTGAAAAAGCAAGCAAAAACTGTTAAAGAACGTGCTCCGGCGCCAGACAGTCCAGGGAAAGATGTTAGTAATACAGTTACAGAGTTGAAAATTAGTGAGCCAAGTATCCAAAGTGATCAATCAGTCGGAATCGCGGTTAAATTTGATCAAGATAGTCAGGGAATTTTTATTCTTCCTAACGATACAATCACAATTGATTTACAAGCTAACAAAATTAAAGTCGGTGATGGTAAAACTGTCACTGCTAGTTATGATTGGGATGGAAATTTAACTTCCTTAGATGCAGCTGTCTTTACAGTTACAGTTATTCCTAATGAGAAGAAAACGGTAATTAAGTTTACTAAACGTGTTTTAGAACGACCATACCATATTAAAGGTGAAGCAGGATTCAGCGTTCGCTTAAAAAGTGATGCAGTTTTAAAACCTAATCAAGATCGCGTTGTTGTGCCTGTTCATGTTATTACTGGTAGTAAACAAGCTACGATAGAAGTTGTTAAAGCTAAAGCAGGTCCTCAAAGAACAGATTTATTTTATTATAAATATGGTGTTAATAAAGATAAACAATGGATTAAAACAGCTGAAGCAAATGCGAAAGTGTTAAATTGGATGTTGTATTTTAATTATAATAAATGGGAAATGGAACCAGGATCCATGGCCACAGTTCATGATGAAATTGGACCAGGACAACGTTTAATAAAAAATAGTTTGATTATTTCTGTGCCAAATAAAACAGGTCGTCATACAGATTATAATCAAACTGAATTTGAAAATAAGTTTCACACTAAATTTAAATTAAATGTCAAAAAGAATACATTAGATATTTCGATTCCATCAGAAGTTATTAATCGTAAACAAGTTACTGTTTGGTATCAAACAAAAGTTACTAATCCTTATCAAAAGGAATATAAAAACTGGAGTGAAGTTTGGTATCAAGAAAAGGGTAAGCGAAAAACGCACCGTGCCAATACCCATGATACACAATGGTCAGTAGCTAACTTTTATTATGGAAATATTTCTGGTACACGTTATGTAACTAAAATTAAAGCTAAGAAAATTTGGAATGATGAACATAATCGCTATAATTCACGTCCAAGCAGTATTACTGTCGAATTATTAAAGGATGGCAAACGAATTGGGGATGGTGTTTTTCAAACATTAACACCAGCGATGAACTGGCAAAGTGATGATTTGTTTGGTGAATTACCAAGAGAAGATGCATATGATAATCATCGTAAATGTAATTACTCAGTTCGTGAAGTTAATACTGATCAAGGTAAGTTGAAAAACTATACTTATGATGGTGTTACTACTACAGGGGATAATTCATTTGAATTAAAAAATACTCTAAAACGACCAATTAATATTAAAGGTCAAAAGATTTGGAAAGATAATAAAAATAGTGCCAATACTCGACCTAAAGCAATTGACGTTGTTTTATTAGCTGATGGTGAAATTAATGGTTATTTCCACGTGATGCCAATTAACGATAAATGGGAATATGAATTTAATGATTTACCAGAATTTAATAAAGAAGGTAAGAAGATTCACTATACCGTTAAAGAAGCTAAAGTTCCTGCTGGATATACATCCAAAGTTGACGGGAATAATATTGTTAATACTTTAAAAACAATCAAGATTTCTGGACAAAAACATTGGGAAGATGAAGACGATATTTATGGTGTTCGTCCTGATAAAATTATCGTTGAATTGTTGAAAAACGGTCAAAAATTCAAACAACAAACAGTTACTGCACAAAACAAATGGAAATATACATTTGATAAGCTCATGGAAACTGATAACAATGGCGATAAGATTAAATATACGATTAAAGAAATTAATCCATCCCAGTTTTATAAACCAGAATATAATGCAAGTAATTATGATATTACGAATAAATTATGGCTTGGTGAAATTGATATCAAACCGTATGATCCAAAAAGTCCTTTAATGACTAAAGTTTCCGGTGTGAAACAATGGCATGATGATCAGAATCGTGATCATAAACGACCATTAAGTATTCAGGTGCAATTATATGCAGATGGTCAAGCTCAAGGTGCTCCAATTACAGTTACTGCTAACCAAGATTGGAAATATTCTTTTGATAAACTGCATAAGTATAAAAAAGGTAAACAAGAAATCAAATATTCTGTCAAAGAAGTAGGCGTTCCTACAGGATACACTACTAAAGTTGATGGATATAATATTATTAATACGTACGCAATTGCTACAACACAAGTTTCAGGACATAAAGTCTGGCAAGATGATGGAAATCATCCTGCACAAATAGTTGTCGGTTTATATGATGAACAAGGTAATGTCGTTCAAGATGTTAACCATCAAGCTGTACGACCAATTACGGTGACAGCTACAAATGGTTGGCAGTATATGTTCACTAATTTACCGAAAAATGATTTAAACGGTCAGCCAATTCAATATATTGTGAAAGAAATTGCGGTACCAAAGGGATATCAATCCACAGAAGGTAATGCGCAAAACAATTATACAATTACGAATACACGAGTTGGCAAAACTGACTTAACTGTGAAAAAAGCATGGGTTAACGATGCAAAATATGTTAAACGACCAACAACAGTTCAAGTTCAGTTATTGCGTAATAATCAACCACAAGAAGTTCAAGAATTAACTCAAGATAATAATTGGGAATATAAATTTAAAGATTTAGCGAAATTCGATGCTCAAGGGCAACCATATCATTATGATGTGAAAGAAATTCATGTCCCAGCAGGTTATACACCAACTTATGTGGTTAACGATAAAGTAATTACAATTACTAATACGTACAAACCAAAAACAACTGCAATCAAAGTTGCGAAAACATGGCAAGATGAAGGCCAACATCCAGATACATTAGCGGTGAAATTAGTCGCAACGATTAATGGTAAAGAATTCGCTAGTTATAATAAAACTTTGAAATTAAGTGCTAAAAATAACTGGAAAATGACTGTGAAAGATATCCCAGTTGAGTATAATCACCAAAAAGTAACTTATACAGTTCAAGAAATTGGTGCTAAGAACAAACAAATTAAGTTAAATGGATTAACTTATGATGTTAAAATTTCCGGTGATGCCAACAAAGGCTTTGAAATCACGAATACTTTAGTGGGAACAACGAGTTTTAAAGTGCATAAGCAATGGGAAGATCAAAATGATTTTGAACATATGCGACCAACTGAATTGAAAGTTATTTTAAAAGATCAATTTGGGAAGGCATATCCACAGACATTAACTAAAGCAAATCATTGGAGTTACACATACTCTGATTTACCAGCATATCAAAAGGGCGTTAAACTTCAATATCATATTGAAGAAGCTCAAGTACCTGGTTATACAGCAACTCAAATTAAGAATGCTGTTAATGATGTGACTTTGAAAAATACACATCAAGTTAACCAACGCACAGTTCATGTTGTGAAACAATGGGTTAATGATCGTGCTGAATTTAGACCGCAGGCTATTTTTGTTAAATTAACAGCTTTGGCTAATGGTCAAGAAATTCCAGCGTTAACACGTGTAGAAAAGATTACACCAAAACTCGATGGTAGTTGGGGCTATGATTTCAATAACTTACCAAATAATTATGGTGTAAATCATAATTTACAATATCACGTAATGGAAGTTGCTGATAAAAAAGGAAATGCCTTACCAGGGACAGCACAACAGCCTGAAATGAAAGTTTCTCAAGGTAAATATGTTGGAACAGTTACTCAAAATCAGGATAATGTTACAATTACAAATAAATTTATCTCTCGAACAAAAGATATTTCAGGAACAAAAACTTGGGTTGATAATAATGATCAAGACGGTCAACGTCCTGATTATATTAAAGTGAAATTGATTGCTAAAGATCATTTGGGCCAAGTTGTTCCTAGTTTAAATAAAGAAGAGACATTCAAATTTGTTCATCCAGAAAATAATAAATGGACTTATACATTTAAAGATGTGGACGTTTATTATGCTGGACATGAAGTGCAATATAGTGTGAAAGAAATGGATGTACCAGCAGGCTATCAAGCTACTGAAAAAGGTATGGATATTACTAACACACATAAAATGAAAGAAATTTCACTTAATATTACGAAAGCTTGGAAAAACACTCCAGCAGAACAAATGTTGGATGCTGTTTATGTCAAAGTATTAGCTTTTGATGCTAATCATCAAGAATTACCAGCTGTCGAAAAAATGATACCAATTCAAAAGGTAACTAAAGATAACAATTGGAAATTAAAAGTTACTGTTCCTGAAAATTGGACAGCAGCTAATGGTGTAGATCATTGTAAAGTTAATTACCAAGTGAAAGAAGTCTTAAATGCTCAAGGAGAACCAATTCAAAATTATCAAATTACAGCTAAAAATGGTGGGGTCTTTACAACAGCAGTTAGCGGTAATCAAAAACAAGGTTTTGTGATTACTAATAGTTACAAATCTTTTGATAAGACTTTAATTGGGACAAAAACTTGGGATGATAATAATAATCAAGATGGTTTACGTCCAGGCAAAATTGAAGTTAAACTAATCGCAATCGATGCTGATGGTAATCATATTGATGAATTAGAAAAAACAAAAACTGTTGTTGATCCTAAAGGGCAAGCAACTAACACATGGCAATTCTCATTTGCTAATAAGCCTGAATATTATCAAGGTAAAAAAGTAACTTATAGTGTGAAAGAAATTAATGTACCAAACGGTTATCAAACGACTGCACAAGGTATGAATATCACAAACACACATACACCAATTGTTGTACCGGTTGAAATTAGTAAAATAGATTTAGCTGGTAAAGAAATTGTTGGTGCTCATATCCAGATTCGAGATGCTAAAGGGAAGTTAGTAAAAGATGGTGACTGGATTTCTAATCAAGAAACACATAAATTAAAATTAAATGTTGGGAAATATACTTTCCACGAAGAAGCCGCACCAAATGGATATAAGAAAGTTACAGATCTTACTTTTGAAGTTGGTAATGATGGTAAAGTTAAAAATGTTCAGTTTGATTCGAATGATGTAGTTGAATTAAAAGATAATAAATTAATCGTGACTGATGATTATCAAAAACATGATATTGAAATCAGTAAGGTTGATCTTGCAGGAAAAGAAATTAATGGTGCACGAATTCAGATTAAAGATGCCAAAGGCAATGTAGTAAAAGATGGTGACTGGGTATCTGATAGTAAAACAATTCATAAGCTTAAAGGATTGAAACCAGGTAAATATACATTCCACGAAGAAGCCGCACCAAATGGATATAAGAAAGTTACAGATCTTACATTTACAATTGATCTTAATGGTCAAATTGGTTCAGTTGATGTGCAAGGATCAGATCAAGCCAAAGCTAAAGGTAATAAATTAATTGTTACTGATGAAGATATTAATGTTGAAATTAGTAAAGTAGGTCTTGGTGGTAAAGAAATTGCCGGAGCTAAGATTGAAATTAAAAAAGATGGTAAATTAGTTGAAAAGTGGACATCTGAAAAAGATACAACACACATTTGGAAGAATGTTGCCGAAGGCGATTATGAATTCCATGAAATTGCCGCACCAACAGGATATCAAAAAGTAACAGTCATCAAGTTCCATGTAGATGATAAAGGTAATGTAACTGTTAAAGATAAACATCCGCACGCAACAGCTACGGGTAATAAGATGACAGTAACTGATCAAGTAGCTAAACTTAAGATTCATGTTAAGAAAACATGGAACGATACAAATAATCAAGATGGTTTAAGAACGCCGATAAAAATTCATTTATACGCTAATAAAACAGAAAAGGATAATTTTGAAATTTCTGGCCCAACATGGGAATGGACATCTCAAGAGTTACCAGTTTTAGATGAAAATGGATTGATTGATTATGAAGTTAAAGAAGATCAAGTTAGTGGTTATGATAAACCTCAATATAAAGTTGAAAAAACAACAAACAAGATTGATGTTATTATCACTAACACACACCAAACAAAAGTTACAGATCAAGATATCGTGATTAACAAAGTTTGGAAAGATAAAAATAATCAAGATGGTATGCGTCCTGAATTAATTAAAGTTAAATTAATTGCGACAGCAGATC
>NZ_AUHP01000018.1 GCF_000423245.1 Ligilactobacillus ceti DSM 22408 | reverse complement strand
ACACAAGTAGAAGGTAAGAAAACTTGGAAAGATAATAATAACCAAGATGGACTACGTCCAACAGAAATTACAATTCGCTTGTATGATGGTAAAGATGAAGTAAAACATGTCACAGTAACAGCTAAAGATAAGTGGAAATATAGCTTTACAAACTTACCAGTTAATAAAGATGGTAAGAAGATTGTCTACACAATTAGTGAAGACAAAGTTAAAGACTATACAACAAGTATTGAAGGCTTTAACGTAACAAATACTCACAAACCAGCTGGCAAAGAAGTTAAAATCAGTAAACTTGGTTTTGGTGGTAAACCATTAGCAGGTGCACATATTGTTGTGACTGATGTAAACGGAAAAGTCATTGGTGATTGGGTGTCAACTAAGACAGCTCATGAATTAACTGTTCGTCCTGGAACATACAAGTTCCATGAAGTAACAGCTCCTAAAGGTTATAAAGTAGTTACAGATTTCACATTTACTGTTGATAAAAACGGAAAGATTACTAACTTAAAAGTAACAGGTGATTCTGTAAAAGTTGATGGTAATACAATTAACGTTACAGATAAACAAATTATTCCACCAACAGGTGATTCTGATACTGGAATTACAAGTTTAATCGGTTTAATTATGACTGCTGTAAGTATGACATTTGGTTTTGGTTTCAGACGATTACGTCGTGACTAAATAACAAGATAGAGTTGATGATGAAAGTCATCAGCTCTATTTTTTTGCAAAAAAATAAGCTTACCCGTTATTGGATAAGCTTATTCATATTATTTCACAATTTTGACATAGAGTTTTGAAGTGATAGCAAACACTAGAATATAAATTACAGTGAAACTTGCCATCACAATTCCGAAATTCTGCATTAAATTAAAGAAATCATTAACACCGAAAAGATGCAATAACATAAAGATAATGTTTGATGATGCTAGAGCATGGATGCTGGCAATGATTAAAGGTAAGAAGAATAACCATAAGATCTGTTTGCGACTTGTTTGGTTAATTAGTTGTGGTGTTAAGCCCACGTTTTTCATGATTTTGAAATCTGCGCGATCTTCAAATCCTTCTGAGAATTGTTTATAAACAATAATCAAGATATTACCAACTAATAAAGAGATACCAATTAACAATCCAATAAATATAATTCCGCCATTCATTTCGTAAATTGAGTTTTTGATATCAATTGTAGTAGTTGTGATAATAGGTTGTTGGTCGATTGTATGATCACTAATCAAACTGAGATAGTGTGAATTTTGTTCGAGATTAAGTTTAGAGTCCCAATTTAAAGAAATTTCGGCCGATGCTAAAGCACGTGATTCGTCATTTTTGGATTCTTGATAGTTATTATAGTAATTTGCTGCTTTAACCAAAGTTTCCCAATTCGGTACGATAATCCGATAAGCATTGAGAGCGTCTTGATTAGCGACTAGATGACCTAAGGGTAAGGCAGTAAATTTTTGACCCATAAATTCAACTTTTTGTTTTTTGGAGAAGAAACGCTGTGCACTAATATGATTAGATGCAACCATAATTTCATTGGCTTTTAATTTATGATTATCATGATAAAGTGCATTCGTTTGATCAACTGTTTCGATGATGAAGTATGAAATGTTATCTAAGTTAGTTGGATCAATCGTTATAAATTTATTGTCTTTGAAATTTCCCGGAATCATTGTAGAGACATTTAAATTCATGTTTTTAATGTCTGATGGCTTTGGATAAACAGCGAGCACTTGTTGTTTGAGTTTGTCTGTTAATTTTTCGAATTCTTGTGTTGAAGCGATTTTTTGATTTAAAGGAACGTGTAAAGACGCACTATAGTCACGAGCCATGGCTTCTTTAGTTATTTGAGTTAACCCCATAGCAGCCGTTAAAGGTGTGACTAAACTCAGAATAATCCCAGTTGACAGTACAGTAATACTAGCTAAACCAATCGCGTTAGAGCTCATTCTTTTTAACATACCATTAATGAACAAGAAGTTCTTAGGTTTGTAGTAATAATTTTTACGTTTTTGGAAGCTTTTCAAGATTAAGATACTTCCTGAAATGAAAGTTAAATATGTGCCGGAAATTACAAAAAGAACAGCGATAAAAAAGTTCCGAATCAATAAGCTGATATTACTTTGTGTTAAGGGTAAAGCTTTTTGGTGAATAGCTAAAAAATAACCAATCCCGATTAAAATGATACCGAGAATTCCGATTAGTTTGTTAGATTTAGGTGGTTTTTCACCACTCTTTTGTTTGTTGAAGAGTTGCATGGGTGATGATAAACCGATTTTGAAAATGGTAATTATAAACAAGAGAATAAAGATACCAGTAGTTAATAGTAAAGTAATCAGAGCTGCTTTAGAGTCGAATGAATAATTTTGTAACGAACTCGTATAATCTTTGACGAGATAATTTAAAGTTAAAAAGGATAATTTACCTAAGATAAAACCATTTATTAAAGCACATAAAAAAGTGATGATATATAAAATAAAACTTTCTAAAAAGAAGATTCCGGCAATGTGTTTTTTCTCTAAACCTAAGATTCCGTAAAGACCGAGCTCTTGGTTGCGGTTTTTCATAGTGAAATTATTTCCATAAAAGATAAAGATGACACTGAGAATGGCAATCACAATGGCAGCTAGTGACAAGAGTTGCGGTAAAGCAGGGTGGCGATGTTGTACGTAGTCATTAGACAATAGTGAAAGCAAGATATAAAAGATTCCTAATAATAAACTAGATGAAATAACAAAAGGAACATTAAATATTTTGTTGGCTATTAGGTTTTTGCGAGCAAGTTGCCAGCGCATTTTAAAGTTCATTATTTACACCACCTTGATCAAGTAGTATCTGCATTTCATTAATTTTTTCCATAAAAGTTAAGTAACTATCATCTCCTTTGTAAATTTCATGAAAGACGATTCCATCTTTAATAAATAAAACACGTTTTGCATGTGCTGCTGCTTTGGTGGAGTGAGTTACCATTAAAACTGTTTGACCTTGTTGATTGATTGTTTGGAAAAGATTCATAATCATTTTAGAAGAACGTGAGTCTAAAGCGCCAGTTGGTTCATCGGCTAATAATAATTCTGGTTGTGTAATGATGGCCCGGGCAATTGCGACACGTTGTTGTTGACCGCCGGAACTTTCATAAGGATAGCGGTCTAAAATTTCTGTAATTCCTAGAGTTGGGGCGATTTTAGTGAGTCGCTCCGCCATTTCATTTGGTTTAAAACCTGATAAAACAAGTGGTAAATAAATATTATCTCGATTAGTAAAAGTATTTAATAAGTTGAAATCTTGGAAGACAAAACCTAATTTATTACGACGAAATGCTGAGATATCAGAGCTTTTTAAATCGTGTAGTGGTGTTTCATTTAAGATGATTTCTCCAGCAGAAGGAGTATCTAAGGTGGCAATTAAATTTAATAAGGTACTTTTACCTGAACCAGATTCCCCCATAATAGCGATGAATTCACCTTCTTCAACTGTAAATGAAACATTTTTTAAAGCTTCGATTTTTGGTGTTAATTTGGAACCGTAGATTTTTTGGATATTTTTTAAGGTTAGTAAGGGCATGTTGTGAACCTTCTTTCTGTTGTATTATCTAACTTCAACTCTATTGTAGCGAAAAACAAAGGTATCTGCCTTTATTTAAAATTACAAATGAGTGATTAGGCTTACAAAGCTGAAAGGTTGGAAATTATTATTTATTTTTTTATCTAAACTAATATTTGTTATAATGAGCATTGAGTATTAGTTGGGAGTTTAGTAGGAGGTAAAAGATGGATGATAATTCTAATGTAGTAATGGAACAAGCAGGCTGTTTTATTAGTATTGTTATTGTCGCGCTTGTACTTGTGTTCGGCTCGACGACGTCTGACTCCAGAAAAGAAGATACAACATCGGACGAAGAAGCATATAGTAGTGATTTAGTTGATAGTGAATGGTGGGAAGAGAGTAGTTCTCAAAGCTCATCATTTGAGTCTAGTAGTTCTTTAGAAAGTAGTGAAATCACGTGGTCTTCAAGTAGTGTTTCTGAATATAAAGAAACTAGAGAAGAGTCAATCTATAATGCGGGCTATGCACATGGGCAAGAAAAAGCTTATGAAGAGAGCCGTGAACGCGCTGAGATGAGATCAATCGATGAAGAAGAGGATAGTATTTCTGAAAGTAAACGGGCGTCATCTATTGAAGCTAAGAAAAATTCCGGTTTTTGGTAAATGATGTTGCTATTTTAGATGTAAGGAGATGTTAAAGTATGGCTGATAAGAATCCTGTGGGAATTGTGAAACCTATTCTGATTATTTGGGTAGTCATTTTGGTGGGGGGAGTTTTTTTGAAAGGAATCCATCTAGTAGAAGAAAAATCAAATCAAGATAATTATGAACAATTAGAGTGGCGAATGAATAAAGATTATTGGTCATATGATTTGTCTAGTCTTAAGAGTGAATATTCGGAATCAATATCCGAAAGCAAAAAAGCAAAAAACAAGAAAACAGAAGACAGTTCTTCCGAAAGTACTTCTTCAAGTAATTCCAGTGAAGTGACATCTGCTGAAAGTAATTCTACATTACCAGAAAGTACGGCAGAAAGTGTCTCTACTAGTTCGAGAAAAGCTGCGAGTTCTTCTTCAGCGGCTTATTCTGAACCTGAGTTAACACCGAGTGAACAAGCTATTTATGATCGTGGTGTTGATGCTGGCTATGAAGAAGGTAGTAACGGTAATATTCATGTTTATTAGATGTAAAAAGCCATTGTCTGATGACAATGGCTTTTTTATTTAATAAGTTAAAGGGAATTCAATTTGAATAGTGGTTCCTTGATTAAGTTGAGAAGATACATTTAATTGGACATTTAATCTTTGTGCTATTTCTGAAGCTAAAAATAAACCGATCCCGGTTGATTTTTGATTTTGACGACCATTGACTCCTGAAAAACCGCGTTCGAAAATTCGTGGTAAATCACTCGCAGCAATCCCACGACCAGTATCTTTAATCGTTAAGATTTGTTTTTTTGAATCAAAATCAAGTGTAATACTCCCGTTTTCGGTATATTTTAGGCTGTTCGAGAGGATCTGTTCAATTAAAATGCTGGCCCATTGACTATCAGTAATAACAGTTTTATTGATTGGTTCGTAATTTAAAGTTAGGTGTTTGCTGATAAATAAAGGAGCATATTTTCTGAATAATGGATTTAATAAGTCATCTATCGGAACCGCTGATAAAGTTAAGGCTACTTCTGGATTGGAAATCTTTAAATAACTTAAGGCCATATTTGTATAGTTTTCAATATCAACGAGTTCTTGTTTTAAGATTAAATTATCTTTTGATAATAGTTGTGCGGCTGTTAAGGGTGTTTTGATTTGATGAATCCATAAGAGAAAGTAATTTTGTAAATCAGCACGTTCTTGGCGATTCTGAGTTTGTAAGGTTGTTATTTTATTTTGGAGTTGTTCAATTACTTGTTTGTGTGATTCTTGTTTGCGAAATAATAACCAAGCAATAGCTAAATATAAGATGGTTAAAATTAAAATTAATTCACACCCTAAAATAAAATGTTGCCAGGGCAGTTGAGCTAATTTGAAAATAATTCCGAAAATTAAACAACTTAAACCTTCAATAACTAGGAGGGGGACCTGTTTTTTAAACATGAGAACTAACCTCCGGATTTAAATAATAACCATGTCCTTTTTGTGTCAGGATAAAATCATTTAAATTAATTCCACGCAATTTTTTACGTAAGCGAGTGATGTTCACTGCTAAAGTATTATCATCAATAAAATTATTACCTTGCCAACATTGTTCCATAATTAATTCGCGAGCGACGATTGCTCCTTGAGAACGAAAGAGAGCTGTTAAAATTAATAACTCAGTTTGCGTTAAATGAATTGTTTGGTTTTGATAAGTTAAATTAGCTTGGGCTAAATCTAATTGGACTGTGGCGAAAGTTAAATTATCATTGACCGCAGTGAAATCATATGTACGGCGTAAGAGTGCATTGATTTTAGCGAGAGTCACAGTTAAATTGAGCGGCTTGGTAATATAATCATCAGCTCCATATTGCATGGCTAAAACAATGTTCATATTATCATTTTGTGATGATAAAAAGATTAAGGGAACTGTTGAAATAGCGCGGATTTGTTGGCACCAGTAGTAACCATTATGAAAAGGTAACATTAAGTCGAGTAAGACTAAATCAGGTTGTTCTTGTTGAAAAGTAGTTAAGACATGTTCGAAATCTTGGGCGCAGATAACTTGATGATCCCAGCTGGTGAGTTCTTGTTGCATGTTTTGACTAATAATTGGATCATCTTCTACGATTAAAATTTTCGCCAATGATTTCACCTCCAAAGAAAGTATTTTCTATATCTAGTTTAACATTTTTTAAGGTGGGGGATGGTGTTAGGTGACAAGATTGTAAGGTGTAGTTATTTGCGCTGCTATATTATATGGCGTATAATATAGTTAGTGGAATAACATAGAAAGGGGTGTTGACGATGAAAATTACCGTGAGTTCAGATTTGTTAGATGGATTAGTTTTGGCGTTGTTAGTCGATGAAGATTATTATGGCTATGCATTAACGCAAGCTGTGCAAGAAACGATATCTATTTCAGAATCAACCATGTATCCAGTTTTAAGAAGATTATGTAAAAACGAATATGTCACAACGTATGATGAAGCTTATCAAGGGCGAAATCGCCGCTATTATCATATAACCCCCGCTGGACAAAAACATTTACTCCGAATTCATAAAGTTTGGACAGATTATAAAAATAGTTTAGATGACGTTTTTGCGAATGTCGCAAAAATTAAGATGCAAGGAGGCGAAACAAATGAATGAAGCACAAGATAAATATATTGCAGAAGTTGCGAGTTATTTAGGGAGATTAACTCCAGATGAACAAGCAGATACTTTAGCTTTTTATAAAGAGTATTTAGCAGATGCTAATTTTCAAAAACGAAGTGAAATTGAAAAACATCTGGGATCACCACGGAAATTAAGTCGGCGGATTTTAGCCGATCATTCTATCAAATTAACAGAAGATGAAATGAAACAAACGAAAAAGATGAATCCACGTGATAATACACGGATGATTTGGTTAGTTTTATTAGCGTTGATCACATCTCCAGTGACTTTAGGGATAGGTGGTTTATTAGTTGTCTTTGTAATTGTTTTGCTGCTGATGGTGTTAAGTGCGGTTTTTGCGGTTGTGTCGATCTTAGCTGCGGTGATTGTTGTAGCGGCCTTTGGAATTTATAGCGGCATTTATTTGTTGTTTGTAAGTTTTTGGGTCGGTCTATTTTATCTTAGTGTTGGAATTGGTTGTGTGGCGTTATTGATGATTGCTTTACCAATTTTTTACTGGATATTTACGTGGTTAATGCAAATCATTGGTAAGATGACTAACGGAATTTATCGAAAAATGCGTCGTAAAGAAAAGATTGCCTAAAGGAGCGTGTGAAAAATGAAAAAGGTTTTTAAATGGGGCTGGTATTTATTATTGATCGCGCTAATTTTTGGCGGAATAGCTTGGCTTAATCATGGAGTGGCATCAGTTTCGATTAAAAAAGGTCGTCCGCAAATTATGTGGAAGCAAGGAGAGACTTTGAAAAAAGATTTTGCGGTGGGAGATTTTGATAAATTAAATATTACTGCCGGTAGCAATATCGAAATTAAAACGGGTGATCATGCCGCTGTTCAATATTTAGGTGATACTAGAGAACAACCAACCGTAACATTTGATCAACAACGAAAACAAGTAACTATTGTCCAAGACGTGGCCGGAAAACACGAGTCACATGATTTTGTCGGTGCGATGTTTACGAAGGGTGCCGATCCGAAAATTATTGTGATTGTTCCACGTGAAACAAAGTTAAATAATTTAGCTTTACATTTCAATGGACAACCTGAAGAGAATCGTTTATATGGTAATAATCGAGTGGAGTTTAAAAATATTACAGCTGAGCGAGTGAAATTAACCGGACATGACTTAGATAATTTATTTTGTGAAAATGTTAATTTCAGTCAAGGAAAGATTAGTTTTCCTAAAGCATTTATCAGTATTAAAAATAGTACGTTAACTCAAATGGTAATAACTGATAATAATGATGTAAATGAAGATGATATTAAAATTGAAAAAACTATTTTAAATGGTGGTAGTTTACAAGGTTATCATGATGAAATACAGTTCAACCATAATGTTATTCATAATGGATATCAAATCATCAATGAAGATGGTCTGATTCATATTCATCAAGTGAATGTGGCTGGTGTGAAAATCACATCTAAAGACGACGCTGTAAAAAGAATCGGTTCTGAAATGAATCATCAAGATGGTACAATGAATAAGGGAGATATCTCCAAGAATGTCTTAGATATTAATATTGTGGGACCTGATGGAGTGGCTCGGGTTGAATCGATGAAGGAGGACTTACGATGAACGATAAAAAAGAATTAATGAAGAGTAATGATAAAATTATTGAAGGTGTTTGTGGCGGAATTGCTGAATATTTTGGTTGGGATAAAGCAATTGTGCGGATTGTGATTGCTGTGTTGATTTTATCAACAGGGACACTTCCAGGGCTAATTTTATATGTGATTGCGGCAATTGTTATGCCAAAACCACCGAAACAAACTAAAGAAGTAACGAAACCAACTGATTTTGATGATGGTACAATTGAAGCTGAATTTAGAGAAAAATAATTATTAAGATAAATTAAAACTTAATCATTAGATTTTGCTTTTTGGAATTTAGGATTATAATAAAAGCAATGAAACAAGACAAATAATAAAATTTTGTTATAATAATATTTGTAATGTAGTTTAACAAACTATAAGTGCATGCAGAGTAAAAAGAAGAGATTATTTCAAATAAAAAGTAACAAAAAGGGGACTTTATTATGTTATCAAGATTTAGTTTAACAATCGGACCAGCATCTACAGTTAAATATATTAACGACACACATCCAGATCAAAAATTATTATACTTCAAGAGTGAAGATAATCCTGGACGTTATTTATTATTAGATGTTTTCGATACACACCATGTTTTCGCATCTGATTTACGTTTTAAAACATATTATGATAACGGCCGTGGAACACACGCTTGGGATTGCCCATTCTTTGAATTCCGTTATGTCACAATTAATAAAGATGAACAAATTATTTTTAGTTCATTATTAAAACGTTGGGAAAATGAAGAAAACCGTCCAGCTGGTTTGAAGAGAACAATTGTTGGTTTCAAACGTAAACGTACATTTGAATATTTAATGATTAATGCTTGGGAATCTGAAGAAGCATTCTTAGCATGGAATCGTGATCCTGAAAATAAAATGAATCAATTCACATTTAGTGGCGGACCAGGTGCTTTCATTAAGAAATATCACCAAATCAGCAAACATGATGTGCAATTAGAAACAGATGCTACATTAACAGAAGATAAATTCAAACAAATCCATGAAGAACAAAAACAAGAAGAAGAAGCTTGGAATAAATCATGGGATAAAGGTTGGAGCGACTGGGCAACAACTGAAGAAGATTTTGAAGAATAAAAGTTAAATCAAAAAAGACCTCATTATTTGCAATGAGGTCTTTTTTATTATTTAATTTTCAGCGATATGTTCTTTAACTTGTTCAAAAATAGTAATGATATGTTCATCAGCTAAACTATATTTGATTTTTTGGCCGTCACGTGTACCTTTGACAAGACGTGATTGGCGTAAAATTTTTAATTGATGTGAGATAGCTGATTGTGAAATACCGATCTCTTGGGCGATTTCGTTGACAGACAGGGTCTGACAAAATAAAAGTGATAAAATTTTATAGCGTGTTTGATCGCCAAATGCTTTAAAAATTTCAACGCTGCGCGCAATATCAGTTTCATTTGGAATTTGGAATTTAGAATTGTTCATAAAATATTCACCTTGATTTTAATTGTAATACAAGCTTATTAATTCTTATTTTACCTAAAAAGACGCTGCGGTGCAAAGAGCCTGAAAAAGCTTGTTGAAAAAAATAAAAAGTGTTATACTAATTGCGAAAAGAAATATGAATATATGCTCATATATAAAAGCAAACCGTAAAAGTTACGATTTAAAAAGGTGGAATTAATAATGAAAGAAAAGTGGCGCAAACTAGGAATATCAGAAAAACAACTCTTAATCCAAGCTGTAATCGTAGCTCTGGCTTTAGTTGTTGGTCATTTTATCCCTTGGCATAATATGTGGATGGAACTTGTTTTCTATCTTATTTTGTATGTTGTGATTGGTAAGTCAGTTTTAAAAGAAGCTGTTGAAAATAGTTTAAATGGTGATTTGTTCGATGAAAACTTCTTGATGGTAATTGCGACAATTGGTGCTTTTGTAGTTCACCAATATCCAGAAGCAGTAGGGGTTATGTTGTTTTATCAAATTGGTGAATTTTTCCAACATATGGCAGTACATGATTCCAGAGATTCTATTACGCAATTATTAGATTTACGTCCAGATCAAGTGAATTTAAAAATAGGCGACAAAGTGGAAGTTGTTGCTCCAGAAACTGTGCATGTCGATAATGTTATTATGGTTTATCCCGGAGAACGGATTCCTTTGGATGGGATTGTGTTAAGTGGGACAACTTATTTAGATACTGCAGCTTTAACTGGTGAAAGTAAGCCATCTTTAGTTGAAGATGGTGATGAAGTTTTAAGTGGGACAATTGTGCAAAATGGTGTTTTAGAAATTAAAGTTACTCGTGATTTAAGTGAATCAACTGTTTCGAAAATTATGGAATTAGTTGAAAATGCGAATGAAAAGAAAGCCGTCACAGAAAACTTTATTCGTCGTTTTGCGAAAGTCTATACACCAATTGTGGTTGGTTTAGCAGTATTATTGACTGTTTTACCACCATTATTCGGAGAGTTAAGTTTTTATGATGCGCTTTATCGTGCTTTAGTATTTTTAGTTATTTCTTGTCCATGTGCCTTGGTGATTTCCATTCCATTAGGTTTCTTTGGTGGGATTGGTGCAGCTTCACGTGTAGGGACTTTAATTAAAGGTAGTAATTATTTAGAAGCATTGAATAATGTTAAAACAGTGGTTTTTGATAAAACAGGGACTTTAACAAAAGGCCAATTTTCTGTTGTAGGTGTTTATCCAAATGGTGTGCAAACAAAAGAAAACGTGTTGAAAATGGCCGCTATTGCCGAACAAGTCTCACCACACCCAATTGCACAATCAATTGTAGCGAGTTATCCGGCTGATGATTTAGAACAATATCAAATGACCGAAATCAAAGAAATTGTCGGAAAAGGTGTTGCTGGTGTTTATGAAGGGAAAGAAATTTTAGTTGGGAATCAAGCTTTGTTAGCTGAAGCAACAATTACTGTTCCCCAAACAGAATATCCAGCTGGAGTAACGTTGGTTCATGTGGCTTATGATCAAGAATATTTAGGTGCTTTAGCGATTGCTGATACCTTGAAAGAAGATGCTAAAACAGCCATTCAAAACTTACGTCAACTTGGTGTTACAAAAGTCGTGATGTTAACCGGCGATAATGAAGCTGTTGCACAAACAGTAGCGAATGAATTAGAGTTGACTGCTTATCAAGCACAACTTTTACCACAAGATAAATTAGAAGAAGTTGAAAAATTAGAAGCTGAATTACAACCAAATGAAAAATTAATTTTTGTTGGGGATGGTTTGAACGATACACCAGTTTTAGCACGTGCTGATATTGGGGTTGCAATGGGTGCTTTAGGTTCAGATGCTGCCATTGAAGCGGCTGATATTGTGTTAATGACCGATGAACCAAGTTCAATTGCGAAAGTTATCAAAGTTGCCAAAAGAACGAAGAAAATTGTTTGGGAAAATATTTTCTTGGCAATTGGTTTTAAAGTGCTTTTCTTAACATTGGCAGCCTTAGGAATTGCGACAATGTGGGAAGCAGTCTTCGCAGATGTGGGTGTTGCTTTATTAGCGATTATGAACTCAATGCGTTTAATGCGTAAATAAAAATAGTATGTAAGAAGAGTTTTCCGTTGCGGAGAACTCTTTTTTGTTTTAAAGAGATTAAAAATGTAAAACTAAATTTAATTTGATTATTAAAACGACTGGTAGCGATTGAAATAATATTTGTTAAAGAATTGCAGTGAAAAAGTGTGATTGCTTGAAACCGAATCGTGCAGCAAGTTATAATAAGTTTAAACTTATACAAATTAAGATATAACTAAGAAGGTGAGATTGGAAATGACAACCATAAAAGATGTCGCGAAATTAGCGGGAGTATCACCATCAACTGCTTCACGAGCCTTACATAACAGCTCTTTAATTAATTCAGCGACGCGACAAAAAGTTTTGGATGCTGTGGAAGCACTTGATTATACACCGAATTTTGCGGCTCAGAATTTAGCTTCGAAACGAGTTAATACAATTGGTGTAATTTTACCTGTCATGAAAAGTGAATCTGATGAAGATTTATTTTATATGCAAATTATGCAAGGAATTGTGCGTATGTGTAATGCGCATGGCTATACTGTTTCTTTGGCAACCGGGAAAACCACTGACGAAGTAATTCATAACGTTGAGTCCTTAAGCCGGCGCGGACAACTGAAACGGTTTATTTTTGTGTATTCTAAAAAAGAGGATCCAGTTTTAGAATATTTGAAAAAACAAGCTCAAGTGAAATATGTCGTTGTGGGGGCTGCTCCAGATTGTCATGATCAAGATTTATATTCTGTTGATAATGATAATGTAGCTGTTGGTCAAGAAGCGACTGAATTCTTATTGGAAAAGGGTTATCAAAATATTTGTTATGTTTATACAGATTTAAATAATCATGTTCAGGCTAAACGTTATCGTGGCTATCAAAAAGCAATGAAGGAAAATGATTTACCGGCGATGAGTTTGAAAATGCAAGTAACTGATCATGATTTGAATGTCCGTTTGTTTAATCACTTTATGCAGAAAAATCCCGATTGTCATGGTTTTGTGATTGTGAATGATTTGATTGGAATTCGAATGCAACAAGTCTTTGATATTTTGTCTTTAAATGAAAAACAATATGGTTTGATTACATTTGATAATACTGTGTTAGCTGAGTTGGCGCGCCCAACATTAACATCTGTAGAACTCTTTCCGCATTTTTTAGGGACGGAATCAGCTGCTTTAGCGATGAGTCTTGATCAAAAAGAATCAGAACAAAGTTATCAAATGCAACGAAATATTATTGTTCCACATCGGATTATGGAACGACTTTCTACGCCAGAATATCAATCTGAGAAATAAAAAATGAGAAATCCGCTAATTTATTTTGAAAAAGTTTTGTCGTTAGGTAGTGGTATATAATTATTCATTGGTTATTATATTAACCCTTGTAGTGGTAATCTTTTAGCAGATTTGTGAGTGGTATAAATTAGGCGTTGTTTTTGTATTTGTAAGGATTTTCGTGTATAATTAAGGATGTTAAAAGGCTTTCATAAAAAATAAATGAGACAATTTAATAGCAATTTTTTAAAGATTTCTTAAATATTTTTATTTATTCAGCTAAGAGAGAGAGTTGTAAAATAAAATGAAAGCCCTTTAATTTTAACTTTATAAGGAGGTACATACATTATGGTAGGAATTATCCTAGCTAGTCATGGTGGTTTTGCTGAAGGCATCTACCAATCTGGTGAAATGATTTTTGGTAAACAAGAAAACGTTGCATCAGTTGTTTTAATGCCAAATGAAGGTCCAGACGATGTTAGAGCTAAGATGGAAGCTGCTATCGCATCATTCGATAGTCAAGATGAAATCTTATTCTTAGTCGATCTTTGGGGTGGAACACCATTTAACCAAGCTAATAACTTAATTGAAGCTCATTTAGATAAATGGGCAATTGTCGCAGGTATGAATTTACCAATGGTGATCGAAGCTTATGCATCACGCTTCTCCATGGATTCAGCTCATGACATTGCTGCTCATATTATTAAAACAGCTAAGGAAGGTGTGAAAGCACGTCCTGAATCTTTAGAACCTAAAGAAGAAAAAGCTGTTCAAAAAGAAGAAAAACAACAAGGTGCATTACCACCAGGAACAGTTGTTGGAGATGGCAAGATTAAATATGTGTTAGCACGTATTGATTCTCGTTTACTTCACGGACAAGTTGCAACAGCTTGGACAAAGACAACTTTACCAAACCGAATTATTGTTGTTTCAGATAATGTAGCTCATGATAAATTACGTAAGAACTTAATCATGCAAGCTGCCCCTCCAGGAGTAAAAGCTAACGTTGTTCCAATCGATAAAATGATTGAAGTTGCTAAAGATCCACGTTTTGGCAATACAAAAGCTTTACTATTATTCGAAACACCACAAGATGCCTTACGTGCTATCAAAGGTGGCGTTGACCTTAAAGAAGTTAACGTTGGTTCAATGGCTCACTCCGTAGGGAAAGTAGCTATTAACACTGTATTATCAATGGATGAAGACGATGTAAAAACATTTGAAGAAATGGAAAAAATGGGCATTCAATTCGATGTTCGTAAAGTTCCAAATGATTCAAAAGGTAAACTTGATCCATTATTGAAAAAAGCTAAAGAAGAATTAGCTAACAAATAAATTAAACAAAATTTGGAGGTAATAAAATGTCTGCTATATCAATGGTTTTAGTCATCATTGTTGCATTCCTAGCAGGGGTGGAAGGTATCTTAGATGAATTCCAATTCCACCAACCACTAGTAGCATGTACATTGATCGGTCTTGCAACAGGTCACTTAGGTGAAGCTATCGTTTTAGGCGGTTCTTTACAATTAATCGCTCTTGGTTGGGCAAATATCGGTGCTGCTGTTGCTCCTGATGCTGCTTTAGCATCTGTTGCATCTGCAATTATTTTAGTTTTAGGTGGCCAAGGCGTTAAAGGTATCGGTGCTGCGATCGCAATTGCGATTCCATTAGCTGTCGCTGGTTTATTCTTAACAATGTTAGTACGTACAATTAGTGTGCCAATCGTGCATATTATGGATGCTGCTGCTAAAGAAGGTAAAATTAAAACAATCGAATTCTGGCAATGGGTTGCAATCTGTTTACAAGGTTTACGTATTGCGATTCCAGCTGCTGCTTTATTAGTTATTCCAGCTAGCCAAGTTAGTGGTGCTTTAAATGCAATGCCAGCTTGGTTAACAGAAGGTATGTCCATCGGTGGTGGGATGGTTGTTGCTGTTGGGTATGCAATGGTTATCAACATGATGGCAACACGTGAAGTATGGCCATTCTTCATTATCGGTTTCGTAATCGCTGCTTTATCACAATTAACATTAATCGCTTTAGGTTCACTTGGTGTTGCTTTAGCATTAATCTACTTGAAATTATCTAAAGGTTCCGGTACAGGTAACAACGGTGGTACAAACACTGGTGACCCATTAGATGATATCTTGAACGATTACTAGAAGGAGGACATACAAATGACAGAAAATAAAGTTACTTTAAGCAAAAAAGATCGTTTGTCAGTTTGCTGGCGTTCTACCTTCATTCAAGGTTCATGGAACTATGAACGTATGCAAAATGGTGGTTGGTGCTATGCAATTATTCCAGCTATCAAAAAATTATACAAATCAAAAGAAGATCGTTCTGCAGCTTTAGAACGTCACTTAGAATTCTTTAACACTCACCCATATATCGCTTCACCAATCATGGGTGTTACTTTAGCCTTAGAAGAAGACCGTGCAAACGGTGCAGCAGTTGATGATGTTGCAATTCAAGGGGTTAAAGTTGGTATGATGGGTCCTTTAGCCGGTATTGGTGATCCAGTTTTCTGGTTTACAATTCGTCCAATGTTAGGTGCTTTAGGTGCTTCCTTAGCTTTAGGTGGTAGTATCTTAGGACCAATCATTTTCTTCGTTGCTTGGAATATTATTCGTTGGGCCTTCATGTGGTATACACAAGAATTTGGTTACCGCGCAGGTTCTAAGATTACAGAAGATATGACAGGTGGTTTATTACAAGACGTTACAAAAGGTGCTTCTATTATGGGGATGTTCGTCCTTGGTGCCTTGGTAGAACGTTGGGTAAATATCAAATTTGCCCCAGTTGTCTCAAAAGCTAAATTAGCTAAAGGTGCATATATTGAATGGGATAAACTTCCAAAAGGTGCTGCCGGTATTAAAGAAGCTCTTACACAATACAGCAGTGGCTTATCATTATCACCAGAAAAAGTTACAACTTTACAAGCTAACTTGGATGCTTTAATTCCAGGTTTAACAGCCTTATTATTAACATTAGGTTGTATGTGGTTATTGAAGAAGAAAGTTTCTCCAATCGTTATCATTCTTGGATTATTCATCGTTGGTATCGTTGGTCACGTTATCGGACTTCTTTAAAATTAAGCAAGCAGCTTTGTTGTCTTTGAAGTACAACAAAGCTGTTTTTTGTTAAAATAAAGGTAAAGCTGATATGGAGGAATAAAAGTATGGTAGCATCACTTAATACGAAAGTAGATTTAGTTGTGGAAGGAACTTCTTTTATTGGCATTAATGAGTACGGCGAAATTATGGTCGGCGATAATGCTTTTGAATTTTATAATAAACGTGATTCACGGAAATTTATTCAAATTCCTTGGGAAGAAGTCGATTATGTTGTCGCATCGGTTATGTTCAAAGGACGTTGGATTCCACGTTATGGTATTCAAACGAAGAAAAATGGAATGTTTACTTTTTCTTCAAAAGAACCTAAGAAAGTTTTACGGGCGATTAATGTTTATATTCCACGTGAAAAGATGTTGCATTCTTTGAGTTTCTTTCAAGTTTTACGTCGTGGGATCGGCTCACGTTTTAATAAAAAACAAAAATAAATCTGTCACACCTCAAAAAGTTTTTCAAAGCTTTTTGGGGTGTTTTTTTAACTAAAAAGGTTTTGAGCAACTTATTTGCTAAAAAGCATTGAAAGGTATATTTTTAAGATGAATTAAGCAACTTGAAAGGATGATTCAAATGAAAGTATTTTTCCACGGAGCAGAAAACCATACAAACGGTGAAGTTTTAGTTCAAGGTGATAAATTACCAGAATTCAACGTTGAAAATAAAGATGGTCAACTTGTAACATCCCAAGATTTATTAAGTGATTTAACTTTAATTAGTGTAGTGCCTGATTTAGCTACAAGTGTATGTTCTCTTTCTACTAAGAAGTTCAATCAAGAAATGGATAATTATGCTGGTGTAAAATTTTATACAATTTCCACTAATACTGTGTCCCAACAAAAAGCTTGGTGTGCAGCTGAAGGCGTTGATAAGATGGAACTTTTAAGTGATTTGAATCATTCTTTCGGGATGGCGATGAACTTATATATTTCTGAATTAAATGTTGATGCGCGTAGTGTGTGGGTTGTCAATAAAGCAGGCGAAATTATTTATCGTGAAGTACTTAGCGAACAATCACATGAACCAAATTATCAAGCTGTTTTAGAGTTTTTACAAAAACAAGGTTAAGTTGAAAAATGAAGCTAGGTGGTTATCCACTTAGCTTTTTTTGTTATTAATAGAGCTTTTAGAAGAAAAGGTATAAAATAAAACTAAAGAACAATTCAAGGAGGTTTTTTAATGAAAAAAGTAGCAGTTATTTTAGCCGATGGATGTGAAGAAATTGAAGCGTTGACGGTTGTTGATGTTTTGCGTCGAGCTGAAATTAAATGTGATATGTTAGGTTTAGATCATGAAAACGTGAATGGAGCACATGGGATTGCGTTGACATGTGATGGTTTAGTTGATGAAAAGATTTTAGACTATGATATGGTTGTTTTCCCAGGAGGTATGGATGGATCATACGCTTTACGTGATGATCAAGATTTAGCTGAATTAATGGTGCAAAGACATCAAGCTGGTAAATGGAATGCGGCGATGTGTGCAGCTCCAATTGCTTTTGCACGATATGGAATTTTAAATAATAGTAGTTATACAGTTTATCCGGGAATGAATATTGATATTGAAGCTGAGATTACTAATGGAACATATCAAGATGAATTAGTTGTAGTCGATGCAGCCCAACATATTATTACGAGCCAAGGTCCAGCTACAGCTTTAGCGTATGCTTTTGCGATTGGTGAAGCTTTAGGTCGTGATATGAGTGGTGTGAAACACGGAATGTTATATGATTTGTTAGCGCAAAAGATTAAATAATATGTATTAAAAAAACCGGTTCGTCGTAAATGACGAGCCGGTTTTTATTTGTTTTAGACAATTGTTTTAGAAGGCGCCCCCACCAGAACCGCCACCAAAACCACCAGAAGAACCGCCGGAGAAACCACCGGATCCACCAGAAGAAGATGAGGAGGAAGATGATGAAGAAACAGGTAAAGCTGATGCAAGTGCTGAATTAAATGTATCAGCGAAACTTAGCATAGCTAAACTTGTGCCGGTATTACTAAAGTAAAGTGGGTAGTAACAATTAGAGAAGGCCGAGTTTAATTCTGCATCTGAGAAATTCATTTGGAGTGCTTTTACAACTTTTTCAGCACAACCAAAGCTGACTGCATATGGCATGATATCTTCCCATAAAATTATTTCACCAAATTCTTTCAAATCAAAACGTCCGATATCTTTTAACATTTTACGGAAAGCACTGATTTGAGCTTTTTCTTCTAAGCCTTTTTGTGTGTAACCAAGATGACGACGATGGAAACGGATTACTAAAAAGAAAGTAATAAAAGTGAAGACATGTCCAATAAAGACAATATCAAACTCAGAAAACATAGTTGCGATGAACATGGCAACCACTGTAGCGAACCACCAATAGAGAGCTTTCGTGCCGTTTTCTTTACCTTTGGAATCAAATAGATTGGCTTTTTTCGGAACTTGGTGGACCCGTTTTTGCCATTTGTGATAGTAACGCGCGAGATCAGCTTGGAGATCACTAGATGGATCTTGGATATCAGATAATTTGAATTCTGTCCCATTACCAACTTTCGTAAATAAATAATAAAGAAATGTTTTTCTTTGTAAGACAGAATTATTGAGAGCGGTAAAGAGATAATCATCATCTGGTAATTCAGTGATTTTGATTTTCTTTTGAGCTGCTAAATATAAAAGATAAGCTGTAAAGTCGCGTTTCCCTGGTTCTGAATAACTTAAAATACTAGAACAAACTTCTGGTGGATAATTTGGAATATCAAAAGAGTGTTCTGGTTTCGGGAATTTTTTAATTTTAGGACCACGATTTTTACGCATCCAAATAATTAAAGCAATGTTATTAATGACTAACGCAGCTAAAACGATATAAGAAGTAATTTTTTGGCGACGAGCTATCCGTTCGCGTTTTTCATTTGCTTGTTTAACTAATTCGGCTTCTTGTTTTTGAATAGCCGCTTTGCGATTTTGATCTTTCACGATTGGGTTTCCCGGTGTGACTGATGTTGGGAAAATAGTATGTGTTTCTAAAAATGTGTAAGCTGGTAAGTGATCGATGGATAAAGTAACACGACCTTCTTTAGGTTCCACTTTCACATAACCATTTAATGGCCCATGTGCCCAAGATTGTAAATCCGGGACATTTTTTTGTGGTAAATTAATGACAATTTTAACGTTATGGAGAGGTTTATTCCATTTGGAACCAATTACTTTCCAGTTTAATTCGGCGGTATCTTTGTAGTTGGTGATACCTCCTAATAAAGTATAGTGGTAAATAAATGTAACTGTTTGTTTGCGGACTGGATGATAAACTTTGAATTTGATGTAATCATCATCACCAGTTAAAGTATAAACACCATTACTCCCGTTAGAAGCAGTACCTATTTTAGTATAGGTCCAAGGGTAGACTTTGCCGTCTTGTTCCACTTCTACGGCAATGTTTTTCACGCCGGTTAATCCACGGCGGTCTAAATCATAAAAAACGCCATTGTTTTCACCTTTGAAACGATAAGTAACACGTTGCGTGACATCAAGGTTACCATCTTGAGTAATGTTGACATTGACATCGTACTTTTTAATATTAAATTCACCGGCGAAAACTTGTTGAAAACCACCGATAAAAGTTAAGAGAAAACTCAGGCCTAGTAAGAGTAGCCAGTTTCTTTTTTTCATGTTTATCACCTCATATTTATTATACATTAAGTTATTGCTTAAAAAACAAAAAGCCCAATTTTTTAAATTAAAATTTACGAAAAATCATAAGTGTTTTCTTTTGAAAAACATAAGCAAAGGGACTATAGTGGATTTGTTTAACAGGTTAGCGTCATTCGCTAACTAATTGAAAGGAGTGATCGATATGGAATCGACCAAAGAAAACGAAGAAGAATTAAATCAAGGAATTGATTTAGAAAAAGCACCTGTTCCAGAAGTTTTACAAACATTAGCTGTGGATCCAAAAGTAGGGTTATCGCAATTAGAAGCAGCTCAAAGACTGGAAAAATATGGTCCAAATGCTTTAACAGAAAAAGTCCAATCATTTTGGTCTAAATTAATGCATCATTTTATGGGGCCAATTGCTTATATGATTGAAGCTGCAGCACTTGTTTCGGCAATCATTGGCCACTGGGATGATTTTATTATTATTTTAGCGTTGTTATTGTTTAATGTAACGATTGAAATGATTCAAGACCGCAAAGCTAATAGTGCTTTAACAGCATTGAAACAAGGACTTGCTCCAGAGGCGACGGTCTTACGTGATGGTGAATTTTCTTCAATACCAGCAAGTGAATTAGTTCCGGGCGATATTGTGAAAATTCGTTTGGGGATGATAGTTCCTGCTGATATGCGTTTAGTAGAAGGTGATTATGTATCGATTGACCAAGCTGCTCTTACAGGAGAATCTCTTCCTGTGACGAAAGGCGTTGGTGCAGAAGCTTATTCTGGAAGTGTCGTGAAACAAGGTGAAATGTTAGGTGTTGTGACTGCCACAGGCTCACAAACATTCTTTGGACGAACAGCTAAATTAGTAGCAAATGCTGGTGTTCAAAGTCATGCACAAAAAGCTATGTTCCAAATTGGGAACTTTTTAATTGTAGTAGCGGTGATTTTAGCAACAATTATGGTCGCTTTCCGTGTTTATCGGGACATTTTCGTTACCGGTGGTTGGGGAATGACCGAAGCCTTAAATATTTTACAGTTTGTGTTAGTTTTATTGGTTGCTTCCATTCCAGTTGCGATGCCAACCGTCTTTTCAATTACTTTAGCTTTAGGTGCGATTGAATTGTCTAAAGAAAAAGCGATCGTCTCTAAATTAGCAGCGATTGAAGAAATGGCCGGTGTTGATATTTTATGTTCTGATAAAACCGGGACACTTACTAAAAATGAATTAAGTTTAGATGAACCGATTTTGATTAAAGCTCATGATGCTCAAGAATGTATTATTGCCGGAGCCTTAGCTTCTAAACTAGAAAATAAAGATGCCATTGATTTAACGATTATTTCAGCTGTAAAAGATCCAGAAAAATTAAAAGCTTGGACTTTAGATAAGTTTATTCCATTTGATCCGATTACGAAAAGAACAGAAGGGCGTTTGCATAATGCGCAAGGTGATCAACTTTGGGTTTCTAAAGGAGCTCCCCAAGTTATTGTTGAGTTAGTTCATCCACCTAAAGCAGAAGCTGATAAGATTATGAAATTAGTCGATGATTTAGCTAATAAAGGTTATCGGGCTTTAGGTGTTGCTGAATCAAAAGATGAAGGTAAAACTTGGGAATATCTAGGCGTGTTACCAATGTTTGATCCTCCTCGTGATGATTCTGCTGCAACAATTAAAGCAGCCCAAGCTAATGGTGTGAGTGTGAAGATGATTACCGGTGATGATACGGCGATTGCGATTGAAACAGCGCGTCAACTCGGTATGGGGACAAATATTTTAAACGCTTCTGAATTCTTCCCTAAAGATATGGATCCCGATCACGTGCCAGCAAAACTAGCGGAAGTTATTGAAAGAGCCGATGGTTTTGCGCGCGTCTTTCCAGAACATAAATATGCTATTGTGAAAGTTTTACAAAAACGAGGTCATATTGTTGCGATGACTGGTGATGGTGTTAATGATGCACCGGCTTTAAAACAAGCTGATTGTGGGGTTGCGGTCGCTGATGCAACTGATGCAGCTCGTGGGGCAGCTGATTTGATTTTAACAGCGCCAGGTTTATCAGTAATTGAAACGGCGATTAAAGAAGCACGACAAATCTTTGAACGGATTACGAGTTACACGGTGTATCGGGTTGCTTTGACAATTACAATTATGTTTTTGGTTGTTTTGTCATCAATTATTTTTAATTTCCAACCTTTAACAGCGATTATGATCGTGATTATGTCATTGTTAGATGATATTCCAATTATGGCAATTGCTTATGATAATACATCGGTTAGTCCGCGGCCAATTCGTTGGAAGATGGCGAAAATATTATCTGTTTCAACTATTTTAGGGTTCTTTGCGGTAATTCAATCAGTCGCATTGTTATATATGGGTCATCATGCTTTGATTCAACCGGATGCTTTTAGTTGGTTACATGTCACAAGTTTTGGTCAACTTCAAACAATTATGTTCTTGCAATTAGTTGCAGGTGGTCACTTACTACTATTTATTACACGTCAATCTAAATGGTTCTTTGAAAAACCATATCCATCCAGTATCTTATTCTGGTCGATTATGGCGACACAAGTAGTTGCGATTTTGATGTGTTACTTCGGTTGGTTAGTGCCTGCGATTTCAATTACAACTATTGTAGTTGTGTGGGGATATAATTTGATTTGGATGTTTGTTTTAGGTTTTGTCCGGATTGCATCAGAAAAATATCTAGACAATCGCACAAAACGTCAAAGAAAACATGTTGAAATGGTCAATGAAAAATTAAAATAAGCAATTAATGATTAAATAGAAGAAAAACCTTAACTTAGTTATCAAAATAGCTAACTGAGTTAAGGTTTTTTGTTTATTTGCGACGTTTCATTAATAAGAAGCTTAACCAAACAATCGCCATGATAGCCAAACCGTTGGCGGTAGCTTCTGCTTCTACTGGTAACCAAGCTGGAATCAGATGTGATTTAGCTAAGAGTGGATAAGCAATGCTTAAGCAAATCACAATTAAAGGACCATAATAACTATTCATAGAATCTCCTTAAATAATATCTTTTCTTCATTATAACGAGAGAAGACACAGATAGCAAAAATAGCAGCGTCTAGTTGAATAGTTTAATATTCAGGGCTGGAAAATGTTATGATAAAAGTAATGAATAAGATTTGTGGGGGAAGAGCTAATGGTGAAACATATTTTTTTAGATGTTGATGGAACGTTATGTGATTATCAACACCAAGTACCAGAATCAGCGAAAACAGCTATCAAATTAACGCGTGCTAAAGGAAATCAAGTATATTTATGTACAGGTCGGAGCGCTAAACAAATTGGACCTGATTTAATGTCTTTAGGGATTGATGGGGTTGTTGGTGGCGATGGAAGTTATGTGGAGTATGAAAATAAAATTATAGTTCATCATCCTTTGCAACTAATGGCGGTCCAACAAATTATTGCTTGGTTAAATGCACATGATTTAACTTTTTGTTTAGAAACGAATCAAGGAGTTTTTGCTCATCCAGATTTTGCACATAAAGCTCAACCAGCATTTCAAAAATATTTTCATGGTGATCAAAAAACAGATCAACAAGTGGTAGTGACTGATTTATTTCATGATTTAACATTTACGACTGATTTAGAACGCGATGATGTGAATCGTTTGACGTTTATTTTGTCTGAGCAAGCTGATTTTCAACAAGCGCGACAAAAATTTCCTGATTTATTAGTAGAATCATGGGGGGGTAAAGCTAAAGATCCGTTATTCGCAAGTTTTGGTGTTTTTGGCGTGAATAAAGCTCACGGTGCACAAGAGTTAGTGGAATATTTAAATATTGATCCTAAAACTACGATTGCAGTTGGTGATGGTCGGAATGATTTAGATTTATTTTCTTATGTCGATCAAGCGATTGCGATGGGTAATAGCAATCCGGAAGTGAAAGAACGGGCTGATTATATTACGGCAGATGTTACGGATGATGGTTTGTATCAAGCTTTTGAAAAATATAATTTAATTTAAAGAAAAATGAGGTTGGAATTTTCCAACCTCATTTTTTTGAACGTTTTTTCAATCGATAATGTAATTCATTTAATAGAAGAATAACAATAATAATCACAGCGATTAAATAACCAGCGACCCCGATTTTATAAATAGTCGGGTGGTTGACGCTGCCTTGAACTAGTAAGGATGATCCAACAATAATAGCCGCTAAGACAATGGCAGTTATTAAACGATTAATAATTCGTTCTAAATATTGCAAAGTAGCTGGTTGTTGTGGGAAAGTTAATTTCATTTGTGTTTTACCTTGAGATAGATTATCTAAGAATTGATTGATTTTCCCAGGGAGTTTAGGTGTAGCTTTCAAAGCACGATACGTTGCGAGTGCTTGATCTTCTAAATCGGCTTGTAAATCAAATTTATCGATGAGATATTTTTGTGCAAAAGGACGTACAACATCCATTAAGGATAAATTGGGATCTAAAGCAGCGACAGTATTTTCAATGGAACCGAAAGCTTTGATTAATAAAGTAACTTCAGGTTTGACTTGTAAATTATTTCGTTGACATAAATGAACGATTTCGAATAATAGTTGTGCAAAGTCAATTTCTGAAATACCGGTATTTAGATAAGGTTGTAAAAATTCATCTAATTCAGCGAAGAATTGAGATCGATTGACAGGTCCTGTTTGATTACATAAAGAAAGAACTGCTTGTCCGATTTGGGCTAAGTCTTGTTCGTACAGTGCGAGAATAACATTTGAAATTTTTGTGGTAATTTCTTTGGACAGGCGTCCCATCATACCAAAATCTAAATAAATAATTCTAAACGGTGGTAATTCTTTTTGTGATGTAATTTTGATATTGGTATGATCGGTTGTTTTCTCGAAAATATTTGTTTCTGTCATTGTTGGTTGTGCTTGTTCCAAAGGTGTTAACTGTTGGAATAAAATATTCCCGGGATGTGGATCAGCGTGAAAATAACGATCGGTAAAAACTTGTTTAATGAAGTTTTGGACTAAAACGTTAGCGATATATGTTCGTTGTGCTTGTTGTTTTTTGGCCACATCCGGATTTTCACTCAGTGGTTCATGACAAAGTTTTTTGATGCTTTCTCCCGGCATGTAGCTATTAACGAGAATTTTATTAGTTGATAATTCAGGAAAAACTTGCGGAACACGGATGATATCTTGGTTGTTATTCAACTCATAAAATTCAATTCCATTGGTAATTTCAATTTGAGTATCAATTTCTGTATTTAAAGCAGTTTTGATTTCGGTGAAAGTTGCTTTCGGATCGACAACCATATTAGTTAAATTCGCAGTTAATTGTGCGAGTTTCACCGCTTTTTGTAAAAGTTCTAAATCGGTTGTGATGATTTCAGGGATATTTGGGTGTTGAACTTTCACTACAACCTGAGTGCCATCGTGTAAAGTTGCCCGGTGTGTTTGGCCGATTGATGCTGAAGCGAAGGGCTTTTCTTCGAATGATAAAAATGATTCTTCAATCGTATGTCCTGTTTGTGTGAAAAAGGTTTGTGAAACAGTTGCAAAATCATCAATTCTGACGTTATCTTGGAGTTTTGCTAGTTCTGCCATATAAGCTGGTGAAACTAAATCGGGGCGGGTGGAAAGGAGTTGCCCGATTTTTATGAATGTAGGGCCAAGTTCTTCTAATGCACATCGGAATTCAGCAGGATTAGTTTGTTTTACGAAATTAGTAATTGCATCGTGGCGACGGATGATTTCGGTAATTTCGTAAATTCTTTTTCGCGGAGAAATATTATTTTCTTTCATATTAATCACTTCTTTCTACATTAAAATGATTCTTTATCTTTAGTTTAGCATTTTTAAGTTCAAAGGTGTCATAGAAACCGTTAGAAATAAAAACGAATTATTATTTGGCGATCTTGGTTAAATGTATAAAAAAACGAATAAAGACGAATGAAAAAAGTTTATGAAAACAATTTGTTCACATTCGTGAAAAAGTTTGAAAAACTTTTGAAAAAGGGTTGACGAATACTATGAAACTCAGTATAGTAGATAACGTTGTTACTGCTTAGCGCAGTGGTCATGAAAATTAATTAATAATTTTTGTTGACATTCATAAAACAACCGTGTATAATTTAATTATTGTCGTTTGAACGAATGTTTTATAAATAAGATGAATTTTTATTCAAAAACATTTTAAAAAGTTCTTGACATTATCAAAAATAATTGATATACTAATTAAGTCGTTTCGCAAGAGCGATTAATTAAAAAGTAGATCTTTGAAAACTGAACAAAGTTTCGACAAACCAAATGTGTAGGGTCTCTTGTTTTAAACAAGAGCAACAAACATTTGCGAAGTCAATTCGCTAGTAAAAAATAATGAGTCACAAATTCAAATTGAGAGTTTGATCCTGGCTCAGGACGAACGCTGGCGGCGTGCCTAATACATGCAAGTCGAGCGCGAAGTTTTATCACCGGATGCTTGCATCCACCGATAAAACTTTGAGCGGCGGACGGGTGAGTAACACGTGGGTAACCTGCCCAAAAGAGGGGGATA
>NZ_AUHP01000017.1 GCF_000423245.1 Ligilactobacillus ceti DSM 22408 | reverse complement strand
TGCGGTATTAGCACCTGTTTCCAGATGTTATCCCCCTCTTTTGGGCAGGTTACCCACGTGTTACTCACCCGTCCGCCGCTCAAAGTTTTATCGGTGGATGCAAGCATCCGGTGATAAAACTTTGCGCTCGACTTGCATGTATTAGGCACGCCGCCAGCGTTCGTCCTGAGCCAGGATCAAACTCTCAATTTGAATTTGTGACTCATTATTTTTTACTAGCGAATTGACTTCGCAAATGTTTGTTGCTCTTGTTTAAAACAAGAGACCCTACACATTTGGTTTGTCGAAACTTTGTTCAGTTTTCAAAGATCTACTTTTAAATTAATCGTTCTTGCGAAACGACTTAATTAGT
The DNA here is from genome assembly GCF_000423245.1 of Ligilactobacillus ceti DSM 22408. GTDB lineage: Bacteria > Bacillota > Bacilli > Lactobacillales > Lactobacillaceae > Ligilactobacillus > Ligilactobacillus ceti. The sequence continues at coordinate 49,585 of NZ_AUHP01000017.1, read as the reverse complement.
ATATCAATTATATTTTATAAAGTCAAGAACTTTTTTTAATCTTTTTTCAAAAAATTCAAAAGTTATTAACTTGTTTAAGTAATCAACATTTAATATTTTAACAAATATCTCAACAATGTCAAGAACTTTTTTTAATCGTTTTAAGCAGTTTTTACAACCGCCGTTCAACGACAAAAACTATATTAACAAGTTTACACCTTCCGGTCAACCCTTTTATTGAATTTTTTTACTTTTATTCTATTTTATCTAAAGCTTCACTAATCCATAACGGTAATTGATCATCAATTGTTTTAAAACCAATTTGCAATCGTCGATTAGTCCAGTATTTTTTATGGTAATTTTTATAAGACTTTTTAGCTGGAGAAAAATCAAAAGGTCGTTCTAAACAACGTAAAGAAAGACTTATTTTTTTAGAATATTCATCAATATCAATAATCATAACTTCCACCGCATCGCCAACATTTAACATTTCACCAATATTAGCAACAAAGCCATGATGACACTCAGAGATATGTATCAATCCCTGAGTATTATCATCTAAAGCTACAAAAGCACCATATGGTTGGATTCCTGTTACTTTGCCTTCAATAATCATTCCGATTTTATAGTCCATTTTACTACCTCCCATATGTTACTTTGTTTTATTCTGAAACGATTGTCTTTTCAATAATTACATCTTCAACTGGTCGATCTTGCATACCTGTTTTAACTTGAGCTATTTCATCTACAACATCCATACCTGAAACAACTTGTCCAAATACTGTATGACGATGATCTAACCAAGGTGTTCCGCCTTCTTTAGCATATACATCAATGATTTCTTCTGGATAACCTGCTGATTTCATTTGGTTAATCATATCAGCTGGGCCATTTTCGTTTTGCACGATAAAGAATTGACTACCATTTGTTCCTGGTCCGGCATTAGCCATTGATAAAGCTCCGCGTACATTAAACAATTCATTTGAAAATTCATCTTCAAAATTATGTCCATAAATACTTTCGCCACCCATACCTGTTCCGGTTGGATCGCCACCTTGAATCATAAAATCAGGAATTACACGGTGAAAAATCACACCATCATAATAACCTTTTTTAGCTAAACCTACGAAATTTTCAACTGTTTTTGGTGCTTGTTCTGGAAACATTTGAATTTCAATTTCACCATGATTAGTTACTAAAGTTACTTTAGGTCCTTTTGCATTACTTAAATCGATTTGTGGTAACATTACTGTACCTCCTTAATATAGTATATTTTTATTCCGACTTTATTTAAAATCCATCTACTCTAAAAATATTAATACTATTTTATTTTAACATGAATTTATGATAATGTTACACATAAGAATATAAAAAATCGAGGTATTTATTTTGACACACGAATATTACGATATAACAATCATCGGCGGCGGTCCTGTTGGGATGTTTACAGCGACTTATGCGCGCATGCATTTAGCAAAAACACAAATCATTGATAGCTTAGCTCATTTAGGTGGACAAGTTAAAACACTCTATCCTACTAAAAAAATCTATGATATCCCTGGTTTTCCAGCTTTAACTGGTGAAGAATTAATTTTTAACTTACAAAATCAAATGCAACGTTACCAACCTGACGTATTCTTAAATGAATCGGTAATTGACTTTGAGCAAACTGATATAGGTTATAAAATCACAACAACACAACGCGTTACTTATTCTAAAACAATTATTATCGCAACTGGCGTTGGTGCTTTTAACCCCCGTAAATTAAAAATTGAAAATCACGCGGAATTAGAAGATAAAAAACTTCATTATTTCATTAATAACCCAGCAAAATTTGCCAATAAAACTATCGCAATTGCTGGTGGTGGAGATTCAGCCATCGATTGGGCTTTAGAATTGTCTGAATGCGCTCAACAAATCCATATTATTCATCGACGCGATAAATTTAGAGCCTTACCTGCCAGTGTTGCTAAATTAAAAGCAACATCTGCCCAGTTCGAAACACCTTATGCTATTAACGAATTATCTTTAACAACTGATCAACGTTTAAAAATTTCTTTAAAATCGCGTTCTGATCAAAAAGAAATTATTGTGGATGATTTAATTGTTAATTATGGTTTTTGTGCTAATAATTCTCATTTAAGAAAATGGGAATTAGATATTGAACAACGCGGAATTAAAGTCGCTCGCAATATGGAAACATCTCGACCAAATGTTTTTGCTGTTGGTGACGCCGTTTCTTATCCAGGACGTTCCGATTTAATCGCAACTGGATTTGGAGAAGGTCCAATTGCAGTTAATGCCGCTTTATCAAATCTTGATCCATCAAATTATGTTCCTGGTCACAGCACTAGTTTGATTCACGATTAAAAAGGAGTTTATTTTGAGTTATTTAATTGATTTTATCTTACACATTGATAGCCACCTCGTTACGATTGTTAACACTTTTGGTGGTTGGACTTACGGAATTTTATTTTTTATTATTTTTATTGAAACAGGAGCTGTTATTTTCCCGTTTCTTCCCGGAGATTCTCTCTTATTCGCAGCTTGCGCTCTAGCAGCTAACCCTGAATATAACCTCAACATTTGGTTCTTTGTTATTTTATTTTGGTTAGCACCGGTTTTAGGTGATTCATTGAACTTTTTCATTGGTCAAAAAATCGGTAAATCTTTAACAAACCATGCATTCTTCGGTCGGTTTATTAAAGAAAAAGATTTAAAACGCACTGAACAATTCTTTGAACAACACGGTGGATTAGCTATTTCATTAGCACGTTTCATGCCTATCATCAGAACATTTTCACCTTTTGTAGCTGGAGGAAGCGGCGTTCCTTATAACAAATTTATCCGCTATAGTTTATTAGGTGCTACAGCATGGGTTATTATTTGTTGTGGCGGTGGTTACTTCTTTGGTAACTTTGCCATTGTTAAGGATCATTTTTCATTAGTGATTATCGGAATTATCGTTGTTTCTTTAATTCCAGCCGTAATCGGTGCCCTTAAATCCAAATTAGCTAAATAGAATAAAACAAAAAGTTCCAACTTCTCTAATTAAGAAGTTGGAACTTTTTTTATTGTACTTTAAAAAACTTTAACAACCCAAATGTGATTCCTTCTACCAAAACCAACCAACAGCACCCTGCTAAAAAGAAAAACTTAGCTGGCAATACTAAAATAATCGGATCTGTAATTGGCGAAAAAATCCAACTTTTGTCTGTAAAAACAATCTTATGCAAATCAATAAAAACTTGGTTAAAAAAGAATAACCAAAACACCGCACCTAATAACACCAATTGAAAATAACAACTAAATGGTCGTATCAATAACACGAATTGTTTTTTCCGCCGCAACGATCGCCAATTATAATAATTAATCGGGATTAAAATAACCAATAAACTATAACAAATAAAAAACATCTTTTTGACAACAGCAAAATGATGCTTTCCTTGCACAGACATCGGAATTTTTAAATTCAATTCAGTTATCCAAGGATAATTTAAATATGATATCAACATCTGATACTCATGTTTTAATACATCCGGCGTTAAATTGATATTTTGAGCTAAATTATCATGCATCATTACATAGTAATATAAAACACGTAAATTAATTACAAATGCTAAACTCGCAACAACAATTAATAACCACAATAAAAAACTTCGCACAAAGATCCAGAATCGCCATTTATTATCTAACTTTAAATGTTCCATTCTGATAAGCTATTAATTTGATAGGTTGGTTGTACTTTTTCCTTGGCTACTTGATCACGTGTTGAAACACCAGTATAGACAATAATCGTATCAATACCAAAATTAATTCCAGCTGAAATATCAGTCAAATAATTATCCCCAACCATCACTACTTGATCTTTAGCTAAACCTAATTTATCAAGTGCTTTTTTCATAATAATTGGTTCTGGTTTCCCAATAAATAACGGTTTTTCTTGCACAGCTTTTTCAACTAACGCAATAAGCGAGCCCGCACCTGGCACTAGTCCTTTTTCATTCGGTAAATTCGTATCAGCATTCGTTCCAATAAATTTAGATCCATTTCGAATTGCCAAAGTAGCTACTTCAAATTTATGATACGTTACATCACTATCTAAACCTACCACCACATAATCTGGTTTAGTTTCTTCAAAATAAAAGCCTTGATTCAATAAGGCTGCTTTCAAACCTAGTTCACCTATCGCATATACACTTCGTTTAGACGGATCAAGTTCTGCTAAATAATCTGCAGTTGCCATTGCTGTTGTATAAACATGACTAGCATCGACATCAATTTGAAAATTATCACGTAAGTTACGTGCCACCGCATCCGGTGTTTTAGTACTATTATTAGTCACAAAGAGAAATGGTATTTTTTTAGCTTGTAGACGTTCAATAAATTCTTTAGCTGCTGGTATTTTTTGTTTACCTAAATACATCGTCCCATCCAAATCAATCATATAACCTTGATACTTTTTCATCGCAATCCCTCTGCTTTCTCTCTCTTAATCCTTTTGACGAATTGTAAAATGACGCTTTGAACCTTTTTTATTTTGTACAGTTGTCACACTAACTTTATTTCTTTTTTTCGGTTTATTATTAACCTTACGTTCTCGTTTTTCAAAACGTACATCATTTTTTATTTCTGAACGTGGTTTACGTGGATATGTTTTTTTCTTAGTTTTATTCTTTTGATTATCACGATATCGTTTCCGTCGAGGTCGTTTATTTTCTTTTGGAGCCGGTGCCGGTTCTTTAACATCAAGATTTTTCAAAATGAAATAAGCACATCCAAAATTACAATATTCATATAAATAATCTTCTAATTTTGTAATACTTTGCATCTTAAATCCTTTATTACTATCTTCTTTATAAAAGCCACGTAACCGTAATTGATCATAACCCCAATCACCAACGATATAATCATATTTAGTTAAAATGGAACTAAAACGTTCTTTTAACTTTTCTACTTGGAAACCATCTCGATAATTTTTAATTAAAACATATTCTCGTCCATCAATTAACATTTCAGTTTCGTTTTTCATTTCTATATCACTTGAATAGGCTTTGATTGTTTCTGCCTTTTTCGCCAATTGTGCTTCACGGCGTTCTTTTTTTTGATTATTCAAAATAACCCTCCTCAGCTCTTTTCTTCTAATTCTATAGAGCTGTTAATATCTGATTCCTATTATAACTTAAATTATACAAAAAAAGCAGAGTGGAATTCCACTCTGCCCTTTTAATTATAGCTGACTAATTTTCAGCCTGTTTTTTATGTTTAATTTTACCCACAATATATAATCCTATTAACCATGCGACCGCTGAAATCAAAGCAATTAAAGTTGTTGTATTAAAGCACATTACAACTGCAATAAAAGCTAAAAAGATCAACACTAAATAGTTAGACACTGGATATAGTGGCATTTTAAATTTCACAGCTTGCACTTGACCGCTTTTTTTCAATTCGCGTTTGTATCTAAGATGAGCAACTACAATCGCCCCCCAAATGAATAAAAAGCAGGTTGTCGCAACACTAGAAATAAAAGTAAATAATTCCGTATTTGGAATAAAAAAGTTTGCCATAACAGCTAACGCAATCACAAGTGCTGAAAATACTAATCCATTAGCAGGTACTTGTTGCTTGGACAAAGTACTCATTTTCTTAGCGAATTTGCTCTTATTCCGGTAGTTCAAAGAAAACATCATCCGACCAGTTGTAAATAGCGAACTATTACATGCTGATGCAGCAGCTGTTAAAACAACAAAGTTAATAATCCCCGCAGCTGTCGCAACGCCGATATGTGAAAACACTTGAACGAATGGACTTTCTGATGCCGTGATATAGTTCCAAGGATAGATACACATCAAAGCAATCAATGATCCTACGTAAAAAATAATAATACGTAACGGAATTTCGTTAATAGCTTTTGGAATGACTTTTGTTGGATTTTCAGCTTCAGAAGCCGTAACACCAATCATTTCAATCCCAATAAAACTAAATGTTACCATTTGGAATGATAATACAAAACCTTTCAACCCTTTCGGGAAAAAGCCCCCTTCACTCACTAAATTAGCTACTGTTGCATGGCCAGCTGGTGTTTCAAATTTTATAATCACCAAAATAATACCGGCAATAATCAAAGCTACAATAGCAATGATTTTAATTAATGAAAACCAAAATTCCATCTCACCAAACAATTTAACAGTAATTAAGTTAGCGCAAAGCAATAAAACAATTGCAATTAGGCCAGGAATCCATGGTGGTAAGTTAGGGAACCAAAATTGCATATACAACCCAACAGCAGTTACTTCTGCCATCGCAATCGTAATCCAGCAAATCCAGTATGTCCAACCTGTAATATAACCAATTTCTTTCCCTAAATAACGAGCAATAAATTCAATGAAAGAATGCGTATCTAAATCAGATAGCAATAATTCACCCATTGCACGCATTAATAAAAAACACATTATCCCAGTAATTAAATAAGCCAGAATAATCGAAGGTCCAGCTAAATGAATAGTTTGACCTGCTCCTAAGAACAATCCTGTTCCGATAGTACCGCCAATCGCAATCAGTTGCACATGGCGACTTTTTAGACTTCTTGAGTATTCTTGCTTTTGTTCCATAATCAAACTCCTAACAAAATTTTATACTCAATAACATCAGTTGATTCTTTTACTTTTTATACGTACTTACAGTTTACCTTAAATTTAAATGAGAGTAAAATGAAAATGTAAACTTTTTCAAACTTATTAAATTTTAATGTTGTTTTTTAACCATTGATTTAATTCAGCCATGAATTTTTTCAAATTATCTAAATCTTTAAAAGAAGGAATATCTCCTAATAACACATTTTCAGCTTGTTTAGCTTTGCCACCTTGTTTTTGTAAAACTAAGATTGTTTTCGCCATTGTTTTATTACCAAATAACTCTTTTGGTAAGTTTAAAACAGCTTGTAAATGACCTTTAGTTTGAATAAATTTCAATAACGATTTACTTTCAGTTGTTTCAAAAATATTTTGCGGAACAATATAAACTCCTAAGCCGCCTTCTTTCAAATAATTAAATGATTGTTCAATCAATAAATGATGCATATAAGAATGACCTTCTTGCGCTTTAGTCATATATTCTGTGACATTTTCATCAATTGGATAATAACCAACCGGTAAATCACTTAAAACAACATCAACAGGATCGACTAATAAAGGTTGCATCGCATCTTGATGGTACAGTTTTAACGCTACCTTTTCTAATTGTGAATTTAAACTCGCTAATGTTAATAACGTATCATCATTGTCCACACCGGCTAATTTCACTTGTTTATTCACCAAATTATTGTTAACAGTTAATAATAAATTCCCTGTTCCCACACTTAAATCTAAAATAGATAGTTCTTGAGTTGTGAGAAAACTATTTTGTAAAATATCCGCTACTAAAATTCCGATTGCATCAGGTGTCATTTGATGGTTTGCTTGAATCTTTTCTTGACGATATCCTTTTAATAATAATAATTGAAATAATTTACGCATTTCTTCTGCTGTATAAAGATCCAAATCAATTCCGGCATAAATTTTTTCTAAAGTTGCTACTTGTTCGGCATTTGGTTTACCATCTTCAACTTGAACATTTCCACCATCTAATAAATTATCACCAGTTTCAATTAAAGCATCAAAATAACTCACATCCAAAGCTGTTTGTAACAGTGTAATACTTTCTTCTAATTTCTTATAAATTGGTTCGATTTTATTCAAATCCATGATCCATCATCTCCCAAAACTTATTTCTTGTGCTACTATAACACTATTTTAGCTACTCTTGAAAGACTTTGGTTAATTTTTGCACGGATTAAGTTTGGTTTAATTTGAATTTATACGTTTCATCTCGACTAGTAATAACAGTTAACCCTTGATCAGTAACTTCCGCCCGATAACCGGTCGAACTACGATAACACTCTCCTTTTTTTGGCTGTTGATTTTCAACTAAATAACGAAAAACAGTAGCATAATTTTGTTGCGTTAATTGACGGTAATTATTAATCAATGCCATATAATACAGACATTGTCCGCCAATAATTAATGAAAAAAAGCAATACCCATATCCCTGTCGCTAAACTATAACTTTTCATTTTATGCTTGCTCATACCTTTCCATCACGACCTTTTCTTGATAAACTTTTTTATTTTTATTAATAGTCAATTTTAAATATGGTTCTTGATAATCAATCTTAAATTGATCAACTTGATACAATAACGGCATATAGCCAGTATCTTTTCGTTTTAAAACAATCTGTTTATTTTTATATACCATTTGATAATCATCTTTTTTATATCCACTATATAAATTAAGTCTTTTTTTCGTATGACTTTTATATTGAAATTGCAATTCATCACTATTTAACACTTGTAAAAATTGGGCAATTTGATTTTCTTGTTGCAAATATTGTTGGCGTTGATTTTGATTAAGAACTTTAATACTTGTAAAGATCAAATGAAAAATAAGACTAGTAACTCCAAGCGCAATTATCGTTTCAATTAAAGTAAAACTACTCAATTTTTTCAATATCAAAGCTCACCCCAGAATTCCCTACTCGTTGCAAGATTTTATGTTCTCTCTCCGCTTTTAAAACTTGATACTTACTTTCATTTAAAACTTTTTGACTAACTTGATACTTATCATAATTTTGCTGTTTAACTTTTTGTAATATTTGTTGATTAACACATATTAAACAAATTCCTCCTGCTGTAATCATTAAACCAATTAAAGCATCCGCCAAAACAAATCCTGCTTGTTTTTTATTCCATTTTTTGTTCAATACGATAACAACCTCCATAACCTAATTGAAATTTCACATAATAATAACAATTATTTACTTTTGATTTAAAAATTACCGTTGCTGGTTTAACATGCCCACGTGAATTAACTTGAATTTTTTGGATTTTAAACACTGCTAAAGTTGCAGGATATTTTAATATCACTTGCTGATCACTTTTAAAAACAACTCTCGTTGGATAATAAATGATTTTAAGCGCTTGTTTCTTTTGTTTGACATTCTGATACTGACTAACCCACGTTCTTTCCATTTTCCACCAAAATATTTTTTCTTCTAAACTAGAATAACTTCTTTTTAATGGTGAAATTGTTAATATAACTAAACAACCCACTAAACTCATCACAATAAGCGTTTCTAACAATGTAAAACCAGCTATTTTTTTAGTTTTATTCATCAACTTGAATTGTCAAACCTTCTCGTTTAATCATTTCATATTGTTCTTTAGTCAAATAATGAGCTTTAGTTAAATCATCCAAACTCACACTCTGAACATTTTTATCAGATAAATATAACTGAGCTTGTGTATTTAATTCTGTTTGTAAGGCTTGTTTATTAATTTTCATAGCATTTTTTCTTTGCGCTGCAATATTAGGCAACATTAGTAAAATTAATAATGAAATAATAAACAATACCACGGACATTTCTACTAATGTAAAAGCACTACATTTTCGTTTTTTAATATTTTTTATCATGACAAAACTCCTCCTAAATCTCGATATAATGGACCAAAAATAACCAAATAAGTTCCAATAATTAACAATCCAATCACGCCAAATAAAATAGGCTGAATCAAATTCAATAAGCGATTACTTTCTTTTAATAATTTTTCATAAGACAATTCAGAATACAGTAATAATTCACGACTTAATTCATTTAAAGTTTGTCCCTTATTAATAAACAAAATTAACTCAGATGGTATAAAGCGATATTTATCCACAAAATCAGCCAGTTTTTCTCCATTTAAAATTATTTTCGGTAAACTTATCCCCAATTGATATAACAAACTAGTCGGTTGATAATGTTGACAACAATAACAAATCGCTTGTAACTCCATGCCACTTTTTAATAACATCCCTAAATTATACGTTAGGTAATAATGACAATAAATTTGATACAATTTCCCCACTAACGGCAAAGTACTATACCATTGATGTTTAGCTAAAACATTCTGTTCACGTAACCATTTCAAGCGCCAAATTATGTATCCGCTTAAAAAAACTATTAACAATACTACAATTCCCCATAAAATCATTTTATTGTGTGAACCTAAAAAACTTTGTTGGACTTGATTAAAAGTGATAATTTGCGGTAAAACAAATATTTTTACAACTCCAATTAAAAATATTAAAAATATTAATAAACAGACTGGATAAATTAATAAGCTTTTTAATTTGTTCCGTTGTTGCAATCGCAACTTTAATAAACGTCCTAATTCTGTAATACATTCATCGATATTCCCATATTGTTCTGCAATTAAAATTTGATAATACAAATTTTCATTAATATATGGTTTTAAAACACAGCTAAACTCAGCACCTTGTTGTAATTTCTTTTTCATAACTTGCAAAACTTGTTGTAAATTAGGAGCCAAAACACCCATTTGAACAATAGCTTGTTGGATAGAAAATCCAGCTTTTAAAAAACTAGCTAACAATTCAAAAAAGAGTACTTGTTGTTTTAAAGTTAATTTGTTATCCATTGTAGTATTTTTCTTTGTCTTTTTGACTAATCCATCCTGATTGATAACATTGTTCAATCCGTTCACCCCAATCTGCAGAGATTTCCGTTGACCCTTGAAAATCATGTGCTGTAATTTGTTCAAACAATATTTTCAACTCTGCGGTTTGCGTAGGAATTAATCGTTGATACGATACTAATTGCACAGCTTGTTCAATTTCATCACGTGTTAACCCTAAATTCAAAAGTCGTTGTAACACACCTTGGGCACTTTTCGCATGAACTGTACTTAACACTAAATGTCCGCTTAAAGCTGCCGTAATCGCAACTTTCGCAGTTTGTTCATCACGTATTTCTCCGATAATAAAAATATCCGGATGATGTCTTAAAGCAACTTTTAATAAATTAGGATATGTCATCCCGGCTTTTTCATTAACTTGTAATTGTAAAAATGCTGGCTCTTGAATTTCAACTGGATCTTCAATACACAAAATCGCTTGTTCTTGAAATTTTTTAGCAAAATAATACATCGTCGTCGTTTTCCCCGAACCCATTGGACCCGAAAACAAAATTAGACCACGACGTAAACATGCTTTTTCTAACCGTTGCCATTGATCATCATAAAAAACAGCTAGTTGTTCCGTCTGTTGTGGATATAATAATCGTATTACCATCGATTCTTGATCTAAAAAATTACCAACTGTGGAATATCTTAAATACACCCGACCTTGTGGAGCTTGATAATAATCCGCACCTAATTGAGGACGCCGTTTTTCGCTTAAAGACATATTTCCCTTAAACTTCAAATAATTAATAATTTGTTGTCCTAATAAACCTGATATTTCTTTTTGAATAATTCTTTGACCTTGAACAGAATAACTAACTATATAACCTTCCATAGTGGGTAAAAAATAAATATCCATCGCTTTTTGCGAAATAGCATCTTGAATTAATTTTTCAACCTTACTTTGCATGATTTCCTCCTTTCATTTTTTAAATACGCTTTAACGCAAAAAAAGACCACATCTTTTTATAAGATGTGGTCTTTTAGTTTTTTAATTTAATTTTAGTCTTCTGGGAATTCAGCAGATGTGAATACTTCAGAAACATCATCGTCTTCTTCTAAACGATCAATTAAACGTGTCAATTGTTCAACTTTATCAGCTGGTACTTCAACAGTTGTTGATGGCACCATTGTTAATTCAGCTGTTGCTAAATCATATTTCTTTTCTAACGCATCACGCACTTCTGGGAATGCTTTTGGTTCTGTATAAATTTCAAATACATCATCCATTGTTTCTAATTCTTCTGCACCAGCTTCAATAACATCTTCAAACATTTGATCTTCATCAACGTCTAAACCTTCACGTGCAATTGCAATATAACCTTGACGATTGAACATGAAACTAACTGAACCTGTTTCACCTAAGTTACCACCATTACGGTTAAATGCTGTTCTAACAGAAGTAGCTGTTCGGTTACGGTTATCTGTTAATGTGTAAACTAAAATAGCAACACCAGCTGGACCGTAGCCTTCATAAGTGATTTCTTCGTAATCTTCACCACCGGCACCAGTAGCTTTATCTAATGCACGTTTAACATTATCTTTAGGCATGTTTGCAGCTCTAGCCTTATCCATCATCAAACGTAATTGTGCGTTAGAATCTGGGTCAGGACCGCCGTTCTTTGCTGCCATATAAATTTCGCGTGATATTTTTTGGAAAATCTTTCCACGTTTAGCATCTTGAGCATTTTTACGCCCTTGAATATTTTGCCATTTTGAGTGTCCTGCCATATTTATAACCTCTTTTTTTAAGTCTTTTGTTTTGTTACCAAAATAAATCTTATCAAATCATTGCTTTTAACGCAAATCATTATCTAATTACAATTATTTAGTTGTTGAACGCTTAATATAACCATATGGTAAAATAATTGTTTTATTTTCTGTTTCAACTTCTTCTTTATTCATCATCTTTGTTAAATAACGCATTGCGACCGCACCAATATCATATAAAGGTTCTGTAATAGATGACATTTTTGGACGCACAATCTTAGTTAATTTTGAGTTGTTACTTGTCACAATTTCAAAATCTTCTGGAACTTTAATTCCAGCATCTTGAGCACTATTTAAAATTCCAGCAGCTAACTCATCATCGCCAGCATATACTGCTGTAACTCCCATAGCTGATAAAGCAGGCCACATAATTTCACCAGAATGATAGTTATATCCTGTTTCGAAAACTAATTCCGGATCAAATTCAATATTATTTTCAGCTAAAACATTTTTATATCCTTGTAATCGATATTCACCATTAATTGGCTCTGTTAACGAACCTGATACAAAGGCAATTCTTTCATTACCATGATTTACTAAATCACGTACAGCTTCTTCAGAGGCAGCTACATAATCAATATGCACACTTTCAATTTCTTCTAGTGAATCAACTGAACCTGCAATTACAAATGGAATTTTAGCCCGTTTAATTTGACGTCTCATTTCTTCTGTAATTGTATTCCCCATAAAAATAATTCCATCTACTTGTTTAGCTAATAAAGTATTCAAAACTTGAATTTCTTTTTGTTCATCACTTTCAGAGTTAGCTAAAATAATATTGTATTTGTACATTGTAGCAATATCATCAATTCCTAACGCTAATGATGAGAAATATACATTTGTAATATCAGGAATAATCACACCTACTGTTGTCGTTTTTTTACTTGCTAAGCCACGTGCTACAGCATTTGGACGATAATCTAATTCTTCGATGACTTTTAATACTTTTTTACGTGTAGCAGGTTTCACATTCGGATTGCCATTAATAACACGTGACACAGTTGCCATTGAGACTTGAGCCGCTTCGCTAACTTCCCGAATTGTAATTGGTTTATTTTCGTCAATTTTTTTACCGTTAATATATTCTACCATGATAATCTCCTTTTCATTTTCAAAGTTGTTTTCATCTTCTCGCTCTTACACTTTAGCAAAAACAGCTCTAAAATGCAAACGCTTTATAATTGTTTTTTCATTTCGTTTTCATAAATTTGAAACTGTTTCGATACACCAAAAACAAATTACAATGTGCTATAATAAATGTGTTTATCATTAAAGAAAAAGAGGCGATTAAATGTCACAAATTACATCAATTCAAAATTGGTTAGGTAATCATGAATATGACATGGCTTACATTAGTGATTGGAAAACAATTGCTTATTTAACAGGTTTCAGCAGCAATCCTATGGAACGTGTTTTAGCTTTGTTCATTTTCCCTAATCAAGATCCATTTATTTTTGCTCCTGCTTTAGAAGTTGAAGCAATCAAAAAATCAGCTTGGGATTTTCCTGTATATGGTTATCTTGATCATGAAAATCCATTTGCTTTAATTAAATCTCATATTGAAGAACGTGTTCACAATCCACAACGTTGGGCTGTTGAAAAAGGTAACTTAACAGTTGAACGTTACGAAGCTGTGAAAGCTCAATATCCAGATGCTCAATTCGTTGGAGATTTAACACCATTTATCCAACAACAACAATTAATTAAAACACCTGATGAAATCGCTAAACTTATTACAGCTGGCGAATGGGCAGATTATGCCTTTACAGTTGGGTTCGATGCTCTTGCAAAAGGTTTAACAGAACAAGAAGTTGTAGCTGAAATCGAATATGCTTTAATGAAAAAAGGTATTATGCATATGAGTTTTGATACAATTGTTCAAAGTGGTGCTAACGCTGCTGATCCACATGGTGCACCTAAAAAAGATTTAATCAAACCAAATGAACTTTGCTTATTTGACTTAGGTGTTGTTTGCAACGGCTATGTTTCTGATGCTTCTCGAACAGTTGCTTTTGGTGAAGTTGATGAAAAATCAAAAGAAATTTACAAAGTTTGTTTAGAAGCTCAACTAGCAGCTCAAGATGCAGCTCGCCCTGGTGTTTTAGCAGAAGAACTTGATAAAATTGCTCGTGATATTATCACAAAAGCTGGTTATGGTGAATACTTCAACCACCGTTTAGGTCATGGTATTGGTCAAACAGCTCATGAATATCCATCAATTATGGGTGGTAATAAACTCGAATTACAACCTGGTATGTGCTTCTCAATTGAACCTGGTATTTACATTCCTGGTGTTGCTGGTGTTCGAATTGAAGATTGTGTTTATGTTACAGAAGATGGCGTTAAACCATTTACAACAACTTCAAAAGAATTACGTACATTACCAATTAAATAATTATCATTATAAACAAAAAGTGCTGAGAAAGAATTATCTTTCTCAGCACTTTTTTATAATTTATTTTGTTGTTTCAACAGTTTCTTTTGTTTCTGTTTTTGGTTCTTCTTTTGTTTCTTCAGCTGTTTTTTCTTCAGTTTTTACATCTTCTTTTGTATCAACTGGAGCTTCTTCTGGAGCATTTTTCACTTCATCTTCTGTAGGTTCTACAGGAGTTGCTTCATCTTCAACTGGTTGTTGTGATTTTGGATAAAATACTTCAACTGGTTTTTCTGTTAATTCATCAAAAATTGCACTATCAATTACAATCGCATCTTCATATTGATCTTCAGCTAATTCTTTTTCAAGTGCCATATCACTTAACTTATCACGAAGATCGTCTGTTGCTTGTTTTAAATTACTAATTGCATCGGCGATTTTTTCATTTTCAGCAATTTTAGCTGTATTTGATTTAACTTTATCTTTTAAATCTGAAAAATCTGGTAAATCTTTATCATCTAAATAATCTTCAACATATTCATAGTATTCTAAAGCTTTTTCCCGTCCATTTAAAAGACTTTCATCGATTTTTTCAGACATCTTTTCTTTTTGTTCTGCAGTAACTAATTTTTTAGTAATTAAAGCTGTCGCACCTGCTAAACCAATACCAAGACCTAATAAGACTTTTTTATTCATGATAAATCCTCCTATAATTCTTCTTTATTTTTTTGTTC
The DNA here is from genome assembly GCF_000423245.1 of Ligilactobacillus ceti DSM 22408. Classification (GTDB taxonomy): domain Bacteria; phylum Bacillota; class Bacilli; order Lactobacillales; family Lactobacillaceae; genus Ligilactobacillus; species Ligilactobacillus ceti. Next base: position 34,170 of record NZ_AUHP01000017.1, on the reverse strand, counting down.
TTGTTTTTGTTTCATATTATTCATCGCACCAAAGGCTACTTTGCCAACTTTTAATAATGTTGATGCTTTTGCCGCTGTTTTAGTTGATGCAGAGACGCTTTTCGCGAAATTACGACTAACATTATTTAATTCTGAAATACTTTCGCTTAATTCAGCTGCAGTTTCAAAGATTGGTTCGATTGTTTTTGATTTTTCATTTACATCTTCCATTAAAGTATTTGTTTGGTTAACAAGAACTTCTAATTCTTTTGCAATCGAATCAGCATCTCCAGTTAAAACTTCAATACTATTTGTTAATTCATTCACAGTCTTAGTTAAATTAACTAAAGTCTTACTCATGAAAATAACTAAAATCAAAAATGCTACCGCAGCAATCATTCCGGCCATTTGCCCAAATGTCATAATCATTTTTCAATCGCCTCCTATTTTTACTTTCTCTTTTTAGAATATCATCAATATTTAGAAACTTCAATTAAAAGACTAACGAACCTCCCTTTTAAAATATGTTATTATTATTTATAATATTATCCTTAAAGGAGCCTAGCTAATGAATTTGTTTAATCTAGCTTATTTTATAAAAAAACAAGTCGACTCCGATTCAATCCCTAAAGAACTTAAAAAACATACTAATTTCTTTAGTTCTTATTTTCAAAATATAGATTGGGACGGCTTAATTTCCAAAATCATTTCAACAACAATCCTAGTAATTGTTGTCTCTGTTTTATTTTTCATTTTGAATTCCATTGGTAAAAAAATCATTAAAAAAAGTTTTCATAAACCACGTAAAAATAAAAAACTCAGTCCCGGTCGTGTAAATACTATTTATTCATTAACCTTAAATATCTTTCATTACACTATTTTATTCTTTTATTTTTATGCTATTCTTTCTGTTTTGGGAATACCAGTCGGTACCCTCTTAGCAGGTGCTAGTATTTTAAGTGTGGCCATTGGGTTAGGTGCTCAAGGTTTTGTGACAGATATGGTTACTGGTTTATTTATTTTAGCTGAACAACAATTTACAGTCGGAGAAAACGTAAAACTTGATTCGATTGAAGGTACCGTTCATGCTATTGGTTTACGAACTACTCAAATCATGGGATATGATGGTATTTTGCATTTTGTACCTAACCGTAATATTAAAACCGTCAGCAATTTTTCTCGCAATGATATGCGCGCTATTATTAATATCCATCTCCAACCTGGACAAAATATTACTAAAATTGAAGAAATCATCACCGAAGTCAATGATCACTTAGTTCCTGAAAATCAAAATATTACCAAAGGTCCTGATATTTTAGGGATGGTTGACACTGGCAATGGTGCTCTTGCCATTCGGATTTCCATCTTCACTAAAAATGGTGCACAAGGTTCTACACAACGTCAATTCTTACAAGCTTACTATGCAGCTTTACAAGATAATGGTATCAAAGTAGCTCCTGCGCTAATTAATTTAACATACTAACAAAAAATCCAAGCAAACAATCTAGTCTGCTTGGATTTTTTTAATTTTCATTAATTTCATTTCTTGTTTCAATTGAATATACTTTATCCATTTCATGAGCTAAATAATTTACATTTTTCAATAATTCCCGCCGAGTAATAATCCCTTGGAAAATTTGTTTATCATTAACAACTACTAAAAATGAATGATCAACTAAGACATGCAATAAATAGTCTAAGTTATATGGTAACGAGACTGTCGGTACATCTGTTTGCATCACATCAGCCACCCGTAACCGACTCAATTTACTTGGATCAATCCCATTTAAACCTAGCATTGTATCAGTAATCATTGCCAAAGAAATTAAGCCTTTAAACTTTTGATCTTTATCTATCACTGGAATCTTAGCATAACGAACTTTAGTTAATACTAAAAAAGCATGATCTAAATAATTGTCTTCTTGGACATTAGCAACAATACTTGCCGGGATAAGTAATTCATTCTTTCGATATGTCAGCATTTTTTCGACTGCTTGCGAAATCATTTTATTATATGTCCTCCTTTGCCTTCTTTTATTTTAGGGTAAATCCGCCTAAATTCCAAATCTAATTATTTTTTCTTCTTTTTATTGAAATGGCAACGTTTACAACGGTTTTTTAGTATTGAACTTATAAGATTCTTATACTATGCTTATAAAAGATTTAATACTTTTAATATTTTTTTATTTTTCTTAGGAGGTTCTCATGGTTTTTAATTTAGCAACTCGTCTCTGTGCTGAATTTTTCGGAACAGCTATTTTAATTATGTTAGGTAATGGTTCAGTAGCTAACGTCGAATTAAAAGGCACAAAAGGTCATAATAGTGGTTGGATTACAATTGCAGTTGGTTATGGTTTTGCTGTAATGATTCCCGCTTTAATGTTTGGTCCCGTATCCGGTAATCACATTAACCCTGCTTTCACACTTGGGTTAGCTTTTGCTGGTGTCTTTCCTTGGCATGAAGTCTTACCTTATATTATTGCTCAATTCGCTGGTGCAATGGTTGGTCAATTAATCGTCATAGCTTGTTTTAAACCACACTATGATTTAACGACTGATCCTAATCGTATTTTAGGAACATTCTCGACAATTAGCGCCACAAACAACAAATTAAATGGTTTTATTAACGAATTTTTCGGAACATTCCTTTTAATTTTTGGCGCTTTGGCAATTACTCATTCACCTATTTTTGAAAAAGGCAATCAAGGTGCCGGTTTAATTGGTGTTGGTTTACTTGTGATGGTACTTGTTACTTCATTTGGTGGTCCAACTGGTCCCGCTCTAAACCCTGCTCGTGATCTTGGTCCACGTATCTTACATGCTTTATTACCTTTAAAACATAAAGGTTCTTCACAATGGGGTTATAGTTGGGTTCCTGTTCTAGCTCCTATTTTAGCTGGGATTTGTGCAACCTTCCTTTATAAAACAATTTTTGGTTTATAAAATTAATCATTAAAAATTTAAAGCTCACACATAAAAATAATGTGTGAGCTTTTTTTATTTTATTTTTTTTGCATTTTATATAATTTATATCCCAAATAAATGATCATTACGATAGATACTCCTCCAAACATTTGAAGCATCAAACCTAACAAATGTCCCTGCGTACTCATAGTATGATCTTGTTCTATTAAATGAAGTGCACGATAAATATTATTAAAACTTAAATTTTCAGTCAAAATAGCTTTAATTTCTTTGACCGTATGACGATATTCTGATGTAACTAAATTTGTAAATATAATTGCACCAGCTACAAATATTCCAATATTATTTTGGATATTAGCAAATTTCATATTTTTCTTTTTACCACTAAAATAAGCATATGCAATCGCAACAATTAACAAGCCGGCTACCACATTCAACATTGTTAATCCTAAATCAATATTTTGAATGCGTTCAATCAATTCAGCATATGTTGCATTTCTCGCACCAGAACTTGCTTTATATGTGAAGAAAATCGTAAATAATAAAATACCATATATCACTAAATAAATAATTTTAATTAAGCGATCATCATATTTTTTAACAGCTTGTTCAAAATACTCCTTCCCCTTAGGGATAATATTTTCTTGCAGCACTTCTTGGCTTTCGTTTTTTAAAGCTACTAACCCATCTTTGCTTTTTGCTGTTAAATCAGCTATTTTTGCTTGTGTTTCAGCTGATAATACTTCTTTTTGATCATTAATTTTAGTTCTATCACGTTCTTGATTATCATTTGTGATAATTTCAACCTGATTAGGATCAACTTTTGTAACTTCATCTGAATTAGTTGAATTTTTTAAATCTTGATTTTCTTCTGTCATCTAAACACTCCTTAAGCAATTTCTTATTATCATTCATCATACTACAGTGCGTATTTTTTAGACAAGCTATATCATGTTTCACTTAAAAATTTTAACAAAATAAAAAGTAGCTGCCTTTTAACAAGGCAACTACTACTATTTTAAAACACTCTTTCATTATTAACGTTCTGTTATTTTTTTGACTTTCCTTTTATATTTAAAAATTTCATAAACATAGTATCCCATCATACTCACCTGAAGTAGTAACAATAAAATAATTACTATAGTACACTCGCCATAAAAGCTATGAACAAGCTCACGATACTGATCACTCTCAATTAATTCAATCAATTTGTATTTCCATTGTTTGTCATAATAATCTTGCATTGCCGCCCTAACAATAACCTCAATCGTAGAATAAGTATCAATAGCGTCCAGATATAACCGACTAACATCAAATATTAAAAACATACTAATAACTAAATTAATATTTTGCCAAGTTAACCATTTTATTTTTCGTTTTTTGCTTTGAATAATAATATATATTAAAAAAACAACTAAAATCATACCCGACACTAACAACATATCATTCACTTTGAACATCTCTACCACACGGTTATTAATATAATAATAAGATTTATTATTAACGTGCTGCACTTTACCTACGATATCATAACTAATAATATATAAATAAATCGTAATTAAAAAAACAATACTATATACCCAAAAATATAATCTATTCATACCGTATTGATAATGATTTAATTTTTCATCTACCGGTTCTATAACAACCTGTTTAGCCTTTGTAACTTTAACAATATCATTTCGAAAATCACTTGACTCTTGTTCAACCGTTAATTGCTTTTTAGTATTATTCTCTATGGAGTGAATATATTCAGATTGTTGTAAAACATCATGAAGTGTAACTTCTTTTTTATGCATATATAATCTCCTGTAACTCATCTAATTATCAGCTTCAGCTTTATACATCTATAATAATACACTCCTGTCATTTTATCCAAGTTATTTATGATTTATATTTTTAACTATTATTGCTGCTTGGCAACATTTAGATCGATATTTTGTGATATTTTTTAAAATCTTTCCTCGTCGTTGATAATATCCCAATTCTTGACGACATTTTTCACAAATCAATTGATAATGCGCATCTTGTGAAAATGATAAAATAGTTTGTTTTAAAGTCGCACGCGGATAACAACCTATTTTGACAGCCCATGCTTTCCATACTTGATCATGACCGTGACTGGCACCAGTATCTTGTAATACAAAATAATGCGCCATCTCATGACGGATAACCTCTAAAATAAATTCATCACGCGCAGTCATCAATAAATTTTTGGAAAATTCAATTTGAATCGGATATGCTCGTTGTCCTTGATAGCGAAATTTCACACGTCCTTGCGTTGTTTTAAGTCGTGGATTAACTATGACGGGTACATCTAAATCATAGCCGTAATGGGCAGCTAGACGCCTACATTCAGCTTCAACCTCTTCAATTAGCATTCTGATCACCTTCTTATTATAATTACCTAAAAAAACTAGCCTCTTCGACTGAAGAGACTAGCTAATTAATCATCTTATTTATTTAAGCGCGCATTTAATTCTTTTGTTAATTCTTCATATCCAGGTTTACCTAATAATGCAAACATATTACTCTTGTATGCTTCTACACCTGGTTGATTAAATGGATTCACACCATTTAAATATCCCGAAATTGCAACTGCAATTTCAAAGAAGTAAATCATATATCCCAATGTATAAGCTGTTTGATCAGGAATATTAACAATCATATTTGGTACATTACCATCTGTATGTGCTAAAACAACACCTTCAAATGCTTTTGTATTAACATAATCAACTGTCTTATCTTCGAGATATCCTAAACCATCGAGGTTCTTATCATCTTTTGGAATATCAATATCATGATTTGGTTTTTGCACATTAATGACTGTTTCCATTAAATTGCGACGACCTTCTTGAATATATTGACCTAATGAGTGTAAATCTGTTGAAAAGTTAGCTGATGAAGGATAAATACCTTTTTCATCTTTCCCTTCTGATTCACCCATTAATTGTTTCCACCATTCTGAGAAATATTGTAATGATGGTTCATAATTTTCTAAAATTTCAGTTGTATAACCTTTGCGATATAAAATATTTCTTAATGCTGCATATTGGTAAGCTTCATTTTTAGCTAAATCAGCATCACTATATGCTGTACGTGCTGTAGCAGCACCTTCCATTAAAGCATCAATGTCTGCACCAGAAACTGCAATTGGCAATAATCCAACTGGTGTTAAAACTGAAAAACGTCCACCTACATCATCAGGAATAATAAATGTTTCATAACCTTGAGCATCTGCTTCAGTCTTTAATGCTCCACGAGCTTTATCAGTTGTAGCGTAAATTCGTTCACGAGCACCTTCCACACCATATTTTTCAATTAATTTTTCTTTAAATAAACGGAATGCAATGGATGGTTCAGTTGTTGTTCCTGATTTAGAAATAATATTTACAGAAAAATCACGATCTCCAATTAAATCTAATAAATCATAAACATATGATGAAGAAATTGAATTACCGGCAAAGAAAATTTGTGGTGCTTTTCTTTGATCAGCTGGTAAATAATTATAAAAAGAATGATGTAAAAAATCAATTGCAGCACGTGCGCCTAAATATGATCCACCAATCCCAATTACAACTAAAATTTCTGATTCTTCTTGAATTTTTTTAGCAGCTTCTTTAATGCGAGCAAATTCAGCTTTATCATAATCAACTGGTAAATCTAAAAATCCTCGAAAATCACTTCCGGAACCAGTTCCTTCACGTAAAACTTGATCAACTGCTGTGACCATTGGTTGCATTTCTTTTAATTCATTTTTATGCACAAATTTTGTCAAATTAGAACTATCTAAGGTAATATATGCCATCTCTTCACTCTCTCCTTGATAATAAAAAATAATTACAAATTCATTATACATTATTTTAGAAAAATTGTGTCAGAAATTCCCTTAATAATCCTTATTTATTTAACCGTTAATTATCAGTAATTTTCTAAGACTTTACTAATTAATTCAAGAAAAATTGACTATTATAAAAAAATCGGTTTACAATTAGATGATGTTCTTAGATTCAATTTAGAAAGGACGGTTCAAACTGTGAACTGGACAAAAATAAAAAACTGGATAAATACACGTTGGGGATTCTTTTCTCTCCTTTGTTTTTTATTCTGGCTCAAAACAATCTTGATTTACTATATCGATTTTAATTTAGGTGTTAAAGGCATTTATCAACACTTTGTCTTATTAATTAATCCGATTGCAACAACTTTATTACTTTTTAGTATTGCATTATATATTCGCCGCAAAATCCCGGCCTACATCACTATGATGTTATTATATATTGCCAACTCCGCTTTATTACTTTTCAATGTTATTTATTATCGTGAATTTACTGATTTTATGACAATGAATGTTATGTTTGGTTTTTCTTCTGTTTCACAAGGACTTTCCTCAAGTTCTTTAGCCTTACTAAAACCAACTGATGCGATTATTTTAGTGGATATTTTCGTTTTAATTATTTTATTAATCACACGAATTATCAAACTTGATCCACGACCAATCAAAAGACGACAAGCGGCTGCATTAACTTCTTTTTCACTTTTACTATTACTTATCAATATTACGTTAGGTGAAATTAGCCGGCCACAACTCTTAGGGCGGACTTTTGATCGCAATTATTTAGTTAAATATTTAGGAATTGATACATTTACAGTTTATGATGGTTTAAAAACAGCTAAAAATAATTCAGCTCGAAATCGGGCCGAAAGTTCTGATGTTAATAAAATTTTAGAATTTAAAAACGAAAATTATGCTGCTCCGGATCCTAAACTATTTGGCATTGCTAAAAATAAAAATATCATTGTGATCCACTTAGAAAGTTTCGAACAATTTTTAATTGATTATAAATTAGATAATCAAGTTGTAACTCCATTTTTAAATGAGTTATACCATAGTAAACAAACTTATGGTTTTGCGAATTTCTTTAATCAAGTGGGCCAAGGAAAAACTTCCGATGCTGAAAACATGTTAGAAACAAGTACTTTTGGTTTGCCTCAAGGTTCATTATTCTCAGCTTTAGGTACTGATAATACATTTGTGGGCGCACCTGCTATCTTAGCGCAAAAAGGACATTATTCTTCTGCTGTTTTCCATGGCAACAATGGTTCATTTTGGAATCGTGATAATGTTTATAAAAACCTTGGCTATCAAAACTTCTTTGATGCTCGTTATTATAATCATAGTTCAAATAACTTAACAGAATATGGACTTAAAGATAAATTACTTTTCCATGATTCAGTTAAATATATGGAACACTTACAACAGCCTTTTTATGCTAAATTCATTACCGTTTCCAATCACTTTCCATATGTTTTAGATGAAGCTAATACTTCATTTCCTAAAGCTGATACCGGTGATTCATCTATTAATAATTATTTTGTAACAGCTCACTATTTAGATCAAGCTGTCAAAGAATTTTTCGAATATTTGAAAAAATCACATTTATACGAAAATTCCATCATTGTGTTATACGGTGATCACTATGGTATTTCTAATTCTCGGAATGTAAAACTCGCACCACTCTTAGGCAAAGATCCTGCTACTTGGAATGATTTTGATAATATCCAAATGCAACGCGTGCCATTTATGATTCATATTCCAGGCATTGATTCTGGGAGTATTCAAGAACAATATGGTGGCGAAGTTGATGTTTTACCAACCTTACTGCACTTAGTTGGTATTGATACCAAGCCTTATTTAGAATTCGGAACAGATTTATTCTCAAAACAACACCGTCAAGTTGTTGCTTTCCGAAATGAAAACTTTACAACTCCAAACTATACAGTTGTGGGAAATACTATTTATGATAATAAATCTGGGCTTATCTTGACTCATCCAGATGAACAAATCGAAAAACAAGTTACTGCGGATCGCAAATTTGTTAATACAGAATTATCATTATCAGATACTTTAAATAACCGGAATTTAATGCGGTTTTATGTTCCAAATGATTTCAAACCGGTTGATCCACATCTTTATAACTATCAAGATTGTTACCGGAATTTATTAAAAATCGAAGCCGAATTAAAAGATAACTCAACTAGTCTTTGGCATCAAAATCACGATACATCAACTATTGGTGATTACACAAGTGATGCTCCTGAACTAGCAACAACCGATAAACCGGATGAAAATCCACCTTATCTTAAACAAGGTCACCTTAAATAACAAAAAAAGAACTACAAGTTTTATACTTGTAGTTCTTTTTTTATAAATTATAAATCTAATAAAAAACTCATAACTGAATTAAATCAGTTATGAGTTTTTTTGTAATATGATGGAGATGGCGGGAGTCGAACCCGCGTCCAAGCATATCGTAACTTAAACATCTACGCTCATAGTTATACTATTTAAATTTCACTATTAGGCACGCCATATAACAGGGCAACCCCTAATAGCTATTCTGATTAGTCTCTTCTCGCAGCTTCAGTTGGCAGCCTTGAGCGTAAGTCCACTAATTATAGGACCCGGAACCCGACACATGGACGATGTCAGCCGGATCTACACTAAGCTGTTATTAAGCAGCTACAGCGTAAGAATTGTTATTTTTTGCAGTTATATTTAACTGAACGTTTTAAGGTAGTCGTAACCTACCAAACGCAGTCTAAGCTCGACCTATACCTGTCGAATCCATAACATCCCCATAAAAATAAAGATGCGACTTAAATTATTATACCACGCTATCTTTATTTTTCAATTATTATCGAATAACAATCACTGAACAGCTCGCATTTTGTGCTAAATAACTAGCTTGTGAACCTAAAAACATTTTCTTTTGAGGTTTATTAGCTTTTGTTTTAGATCCACATACTAATAAATCTGGTTGATATTTAGGCAAGATATTTGTCACGATTTGTTCACCAGGAAGCCCTTCTCCAATAAAACCTTGTACTTGTTGAACTCCATATGCTTGTGCTTTTTCAATATAAGCTTCAATATTAGCTAATAAATTTTCACGTCGATTATTCAAAGCATATTTATCTAATGATTCAAAAATATTTAATTCAGCAATTTCCATAATCGAAACAATTCCTAATGGGACATTTAAATTTTTAGCGCGGACACAAGCATATTGAAAAGCTTGAATTGATGATTGGGAATCATCTTCATCAATCGCAACTAAAATTTTTGAGAATTCTTTATCATTAATTGTAAAATCTAAATCATGTTTCATTTCAGCCACTCCTTTACATTTCATCCATTGTTTTATTTAATAATTTATCTACTAAGTCATTACCTTTATTCTCCGCATGACCTTTAACCCAGACGAGTTCTAATTGCTTAAACTGTGCTAAACACTGACTAATTTCTTGCCAAAGTTCTTGATTAGCAACCGGCTGATTGTCAGCTTTTTTCCATCCGCGTTTTTGCCAATTAACTAACCAATTTTTTTGAATAGCATCAATCACATATTTAGAATCCGAATAAAGATTAATAGCTTTTTGTGTATATTGTTGAGCAATTAAAAATTTTAACGCTTGTAATACAGCGGTTAATTCCATTTGATTATTCGTACTTCCGTATTCTCCAGCTGTCGCTTGCCAAATATCACGTTCTTTTGTAATCACAATATATGCCCAAGCTGCTTTTGTATCTTTAGTAACTTGATTATTATTTTTTCGTGCTCCACCATCAGTATAAACTTTAATATCAGGTTGTTGCAATGAAGTTTTAGTTATAACGTGGTTTCTTTTTGACCCAGCAGTAACTTTGCCACCTTGTGCTAACCATTCTAATGCTTCAGTTTTAGTTGTAAAACTTTTATATTTTGCCCCAGGATAACCCGTAACATTTTTTTGACATTCTGGCCATTGTGTAAAAATTCCGGTTTGACGACCTTTTGCAACTGCATAATATTTTCCCAAATCTAACCCCTCTAACTTCCTTCAATCCATTATTTCTAGACACAAAAATAAGGTCACAAAATATGTGCCCTTATTTTTTACATTTTACTCTATTTTAAATTAAAATTCCATTCGTAATTCATGGATAACAGTTTCTAAATTAGCTAAAGGTTCTTCTAATGTTAGATAGTACAAACTTTGAAGTCCACGTTTTTTAAATGCTACTAACTGTGTTTCGCGTAAAATCTTCAAATGATGTGAAACAGCAGGTTGAGTTATCGTCATTTGACGAGTGATTTCAGTAACAGTCATGCCCTCGTTTTTGTTTTCAAACAATAGAGTGATAATCTTTTGACGGTTACGATCAGCTAAAGCATTTATTACAGCAAACTCACCTACAAATTTATCTAGCGCTTTGTTATTTGGGACTGAAGTTGCTTCTGAATTCATCATATTAACTCTCCTTCCATTATCAAAGATACTAATTTTAAAATCATAATACCATTAAAATATATAAATAGCAATCGCTTACATTAGATAATAATAATAATTATATTATTATTTCAAAATAATAATTTCTATTTTTTAACTTTTAAATATTCTTCAATAAAATTCGACCTTTAAAAGCTTTTGACTTACATCTCATCACCTTTTAAAAATAAAAAAAGCAGCCCTTTCCTATTCAGAAAGAACTGCTTTGTTTTTATAACTAAATTAATTATTTAACTGCTGGTGTACCTAACCAATCGATCATACTTGTAACAGTATCTGTGATTGCTTGTGTACCAGGTGCAAGTAATTTACGAGGATCGTAACCTTTACCTTCGCGATCTTTACCAGCTTCAATATATTCACGTGTTGCTTCAGCAAATGCGATTTGGCATTCTGTATTAATATTAACTTTAGAAACACCCATCTTAATTGCTTTTTCAATTTGGTCTTGAGGAATACCAGAACCACCGTGTAATACTAATGGAACTGCAATAGCGTTAGCTAATTCTTCTAAACGGTCAAAGCTTAAACCTTTCCAGTTATCTGGGTAAGGTCCGTGAATATTACCAATTCCGCATGCTAAGTAGTCAACACCAGTAGCAGCAATTGCTTTAGCTTCTTCAACATCAGCTAATTCACCTGCACCAATGATACCATCTTCTTCACCACCGATTGAACCAACTTCAGCTTCAACAGAAACGCCTTTAGCATGTGCTAATTCAACGATTTCTTTTGTTTTAGCTAAGTTTTCTTCGAATGGTAAGTCTGAACCATCAAACATAACTGATGAGAATCCAACTTCGATACATTCTTTAGCAGCTTCGAAATTACCGTGATCTAAGTGTAAGATAACTGGTACAGTAATATTCATTGCATGCATTTCTTCTTCAACAAGTGTTTTTACTACTCTATAATCACCCATATATTTAGCAGCACCCATAGATACTTGAATTAATACTGGTGTATTTTTTTCTTGTGCACCTTTAAGAATAGCACGTGTCCATTCCATATTGTTAGTATTAAAAGCACCTACAGCATAATGGCCCTTACGAGCAGCATTGAAAATTTCATTACCATTTACAAATGACATAAAATAGCCTCCTAAAAAGTCTCTGTCTAATAAGTTACTCATTTGAGTACAATCTTATTTTAGCACATATTTAACAAAAATCGAATCTTTTTAACTTTTTTTCATTAAATTTCCTTAAATTTATCAACTATACCAATTATATTTAAGTATATTTGTTGTTTGTTATCTTTTTTTTACTTACGTTAAGTTTCAAACCCTAAATTCAAGAACTTGATATTCATATGGTGCTAACTTAATATCTTGTAATTTTTCTTTTAACAATGGTGCTAATTGTAATTCATCATGATAACTCCATAAAGTTTGTTCATCTTGCACTGTTTTTTCAGTTGGATTAATAACATACACTTGAGCTTTTTGAGCTTGATAACGTCCAATCAAAATTAAATGCTCTGTATTATATAAACAAAGATCTCCCGTGCGTAAAACTGATTCTTGCTGTCTTCGCAAACTTAAACTTTGCACTTCAGCTAATAAATCATGATCTTCGCGTCCCCAAGGATAAAATTTACGATTATCTGGATCTTTGCCGCCTGTTAACCCCACTTCATCACCATAATAAAGACAAGGTACTCCTGGTAAAATAAACAATAATAAAAAGGCTAATTTTAATTTTGCTTGATTATTTTGTAAAGCTGTTTTAATCCGTACTGTATCATGTGTTCCCAGATTATTTAAACTATTCAAATAAAAATCCCAAGGATAATTTTCTCGTAAACTCATCATCCGCTGACAAACATCAGCTAAATTCACATCATTAGAAAATATATCTAAAATCGCTTGTCGTAATGGATAATTCATTACACCATGCAAATTATCGCCTTGAATATAATCTCGTCGTTGACCATAAGCCATTTTATTCGAAGCATCTTCCCAAACCTCTCCTAATAAAACTTTTTCTGGATATTGTGCTAAATTTTGTCTAATTTTATGCACAAAAGCTGGTGTTAATTCATCAACTACATCCAAACGCCAACCATCGATTTGAAATTGATTCCAATAACTTAAAACACTTGTTTTAGCAGTTCCCGCAATAAAGTTTTGATAAGCTAAACAATCTTTTTTAATCGTTGGTAAATCAGAAATCCCCCACCATGATGCGTATTTTGTCGGATATTTTTCAAAATCAAACCAAGAATAATAAGGACTTTGCAAATTTTGTGTTGCACCTTCTTGTGGTCCATATAATTGTCGTGCATTAAAATACCGACTATTTTGCCCGACATGATTAAACACACCATCTAAAATCACTCTAATGTCCGCCGCATGTAACTGTGACAGTAATTCTTCAAAATCAGCTTGTGTCCCTAACATTGCATCGATTTTTAAATAATCGCTTGTATCATACCGATGATTACTACTTGCTTCAAAAATTGGATTCAAATAAATTCCGGTCACACCTAATTTTTTTAAATACGGAATTTTTTGCATAATACCTTTAAAATTTCCACCAAAAAAATCCCACCGTACAATCTCACCTTTTTTATTCACAATATAGTATGGATCATCTTCTTGTGTGGCATATAAAAAACTATTCTTCTTCGGCGAATTAATTTCACCATGCGGATTACCATTCGCAAACCGATCAGGAAAAATTTGATAAAATATACCTTCTTGATACCATTTAGGTGTACGAGCTGGTTGCTTAAAACATGTTAATTGGTATGTCTGAACATCTTGGACTTGTTGATAAATTTGCCCCCAACCACCTTGTGCAAACGATCCATAATAACAAGTTTTTTCGGTATTATCTGCTAAATACACAATTTTAAAATAATAAAAATAAAGTCCAGGTTGTTGCAATTGAATTTGAGTTTTAAAATCTTGCGTATCATATTGATACACTAATTGCTGTTCTTGATAATTTTGATAATCATCTTGATACATCACTAACGTTGCTTCTTTAACAAAAACATCCGTAATATCTAATTTGAAAGCGACCTCTGTTCCAACTTGCACAGCCCCAAAAGGCTTTTTAAAGTCAGTTGACCAAGAATTATACTTGATAACTATCATATTTTGCCTCGTCCTTTTCAACAACTGGTTTAATATGCCAAATTTCTTTCGCATATCGTTGGACTGTCTTATCAGCTGAGAAATGTCCGCCTTTAGCAATATTAATTAAACTCATTTTCGCCCAAGCTAATGGTTTCCGATATGCTTGATCAACTTGTTCTTGAATTGCTAAATATCCTTCAAAATCAGCTAAGACAAAGAATTGATCATTAAAGCGAGTTAATAAATCAAAGACATGACGACCTTCTACTTGAATATTTGGAATCGAACCATCAATCAACGCATCTAAAACACGCTTAATAACGGGAATATTATTATAATAATCCCACGCACAATAATCTTGAGTTTGATTATGTGCTGTCACTTCATCTTTCGTCAATCCAAAAATAAAGATATTATCATCGCCCACTTGATCTTTAATTTCAATATTTGCGCCGTCTAATGTTGCAACTGTTAAAGCACCATTTAACATTAATTTCATATTGCTTGTACCAGATGCTTCTTTAGTAGCTGTAGATATTTGTTCACTAACATCAGCTGCTGGAATAATTAATTCAGCTAAAGAAACACTATAATCTTCAATAAAGACAACTTTTAATTTATCTTGAATTGTTTGATCATTATTAATCAAATTCCCGACTTCATTAATACACTTAATAATAACTTTAGCTTCATGATATCCTGGAGCAGCTTTAGCACCAAAAATAAAGACTCTTGGTTGTATATCCAGATTTGGATTTTCTTTTAAATCTTGATACAACTTAATAATTCGTAATAAATTCAATAATTGTCGTTTATATTCATGAAGTCGTTTAATTTGAACATCAAAAATTGCATCTGGAGAAATCTTCAAACCGTTAGATTTTTTGACATGTTCTGCCAAACGAACTTTATTTTGATATTTAGCATGATTAATTTCTTTTAATACTTTTTCATCATCTTGATATTTCAATAACATTTCTAAATCATCAGCTGCATAGCGCCATGTTTTACCAATTGTTTTGTCTAACACTTTAGATAACTCACGGTTCGCAATTTGTAACCAACGTCGTTCTGTAATTCCGTTTGTTTTATTATTAAATCGTTCTGGGAATAATCGATAAAAATCATTTAAAACTTGTGATTTCATTAATTCAGTATGCAATTTAGCCACACCATTCACACTATGTGAACCAATAATAGCCAAACTTACCATTCTGATTTGATTATCTGCAATAATTCTTGTACTTGGAATCAATTCTGCTTGACCGCGTTTTTCTAAAGATTCAACATAACGGCGTTCAATTTCACAAATAATTTGATAAATTCGAGGTTGTAATTCTTGGATATAATGAATTGGCCATTTTTCCATTGCCTCAGCCATTAAAGTATGGTTTGTATAACTCATCACTTGTGTTGTGATCTCCCAAGCTTCATCCCATCCATAATGCTCTTCATCTAATAAAAGACGCATTAATTCAGGAATACATAATACAGGGTGTGTATCATTAATATGGATTGCCACATAGTCTGCTAATTTATTCAGATTATGCCCCGCTTTTTTATGATGTTTTAAAATACTTTGAATCCCTGCTGAAACAAAGAAATATTCTTGTAATAATCGTAAACGACGTCCTTCTGAAGTGGAATCATCTGGATATAAAATAGATGTTAAATCTTCAATTTTACGTCTTTCATCAAGTGTCCGATAATTAACTTCTTCACTTTCAGGAATTTCTGCATCCCATAAACGTAAATTATTAACACAACCATTTTGAAAACCAACAACACCCACATCATACGGAACAGCACGAATAACTTTACCACCATGATAAACAGGTACTAAATGACCATCTTTTTCAAGTAAACTAACTTCTGTGGCATTAATATGAATGTCCACTGCTTTACTATCACGGCGAACTTCCCAACTATTACCTTGATTTAACCATTCATTAGGTAATTCTACTTGGTAACCATCAACGATTTTTTGTTTAAACAATCCGTATTTATACCGAATTCCATTTCCGTTGCCAGGTAAACCAGAAGACGCTAAAGCATCCATAAACGCTGCTGCTAAACGTCCCAAACCACCATTTCCCAATGCCATATCTTTTTCAATTTCTGTTACTTCATAAAAATCAATATCTAAATCTTTCAATCCTGAAATAACAGTGTCATACCAACCCATATTTAATAAATTACTTTGTAGTAAACGACCTGGTAAAAATTCAATTGAAAAATAATACGCTTGTTTATTTCCTTCACGCGCATTATTTTTGATATTTTGATGCCAAGCATTGTTATAGCCTGATCGAACAATTGAAGCTAACGTTTGATATAATTCAAAATTACTTGCTTGCTTAATATCAACTGCATAACCTTCATTAAGCCTTTTCTTAAATTCCTGAATAAAATACTCTTTTGTAAACTGCATTAAATGCTCCTTCTCTCTTTGAAAAACTTCTTAACTAATTTGTCTAAATAATTGATTGATATAATGCTAGATATTTTTCACTAGCTGTCTTCCAACTAAAATCCGTTTGCATGGCTGTTTCCATCATTTTAAGCCAGACATCCGCTTGTGAATAAACAGCTAAAGCTTGCTTGATAGTTTCCATCATATAAAATGATGAAAATTCAGAAAAGCCAAAACCATTCCCTGTTTGTTCAATTGGATTATAAACATTAACACTATCTTGTAACCCACCAATTTGATGAACAATCGGTAATGTTCCATAGCGCATCGAAATCATTTGTGATAATCCACAAGGCTCAAATGCAGACGGCATTAAAAATAAATCAGAGCCGGCATAAATTTCTTGCGCTTGCTTAATATCAAACGTAATCTTAACACCACATTTATCAGGATAACGTTGCGCAAAATACTTAAATGCTTCTTCGTATTTTTGATAACCAGTTCCTAATAATACAAATTGAATATCAAACTGTAAAAGATTTTCCATTTCTTCTAAAACTAATTGAAATCCTTTTTGATCAGTCAAACGACTCACAACACCAATAACCGGTACATCATCACGGACTGGAAGTTGATATTCTTTTTGTAAAATTGCTTTATCTTGAGCTTTACCTTTTAAATTTTGAACTGAATAATGATGTGTAATTAACGAATCTGTTTGCGGATTTTGAATACTATAATCAATCCCGTTTAAAATACCTGATAATTTATAATTTTCTTGACGTAAAATACTATCTAATCGACATCCAAAGGCTGGTGTTTGAATTTCGCTAGCATAAGTTGGACTAACTGTATTCACTTTATCAGCATATAAAATCCCTGTTTTCAACCAATTCACACAACCATCTTGCATAACAGTTCCATCTTGAGCTTTGGTTAATTCCATTCCAAATAACTCCATTAAAGTATCTTCACCATATTGTCCTTGGAACTCTAAATTATGAATAGTCAAAACAGTTGCAATCTTTTGATATGCCTCAATCCAGCTATACTTTTCTTTTAATAAAAAGGGAATAAACCCAGTATGATAATCATTCACATTTAACACATCAGGAATAAAATCCACTTTTTCCATCATTTCAATGACAGCTTGTTGAAAGAATGCAAATCGTTCTCCATCATCATAGTAGCCATAAACACCATCACGCGCAAAATAATATTCATTATCAATAAAATAATAATTAACTTGATCTAATTTTAAATATTTAACGCCACAATATTGATGTCTCCAACCAACTTCGACCGTGAAATCCATTAAATATTCAATTTGTTGCTGATACTGATCAGCGATTTTATGATAATAAGGTAAAACCACGGCAACTTGGTGCCCTTTTTGCGCTAAGCTTTTAGGTAAAGCACCCACAACATCACCTAATCCACCCGTTTTAATAAAAGGAGCACATTCTGATGCTGCATATAAAATCTTCATAAATTTCTACCCTCCATAAATATCATCAACAATACAACTATCTTTGGGAATAATTAAAGGACGGTCCGGTGTCCCAATTACCTTCACTCCTGGTGAAATAACAACATTCTTATCTAAAATAGCATATTTAACAGTAGCTCCTTCACCGATACTACCATTAGCCATAATAATTGCACCTTCAACATCACTATCTTTTTTAATACTTGTGCGTCGTGATACAAAACTGCGACGTAATTTACCTTCAATCACAGAACCTGTAGCTAGATGACTAGATTGTACATCTGATTCTGGTGAGAAATAAGTAGCTACTTCGTTTTTTGTGCGTGTAATAACTTTTTGACTAGAGAATAATAACTCATTGAAGTTTTCTGGTTCTAATAACTCCATATTTGCTTGATAATAACTCTTAACATCAAAAATATTGCTAGAATAGCCTGTATATTCATAACCATTAGTTGGAATTTTTGTCATTTGTTCTACTAAAAATTCAATTAAACTAGCAGGTGCATCATTTTCTTGTCCTTCATACAAAGCTTCAATTAACCACTCTGTATCAACAATAAAAATATCCATACATAAATTATATAAATCAGTTTTATTAGCAACATCACTAAAGCGGCCATGTTCAATAATCCGATTATCTGCACCAAACTCTAAAATTTGATCTTCATTAGCAATTTTATCTTGCACTTCACGTTTAAATACTACTGACATTTTTTCTGGACGTTGTTTATGAATTCGAACAGCTGCTTTCAAATCTATATTACACAACATTTGACTACCCATAATCACAGTATATGTTGATTTAGATTTTTGTAAAAATTCAATTGTATTTGCTAAATATTTCTTACCTTCAGCTTTTTTACGTAGAATATCTTGATAAAAGTTCACATATTGATAACTCCCAATACTATCAAGTCCCCATTCACGACTACCACCTAAATGGTCAAAAACTGATTTGATTTTTCGTTCATTGAGGATCATTAATAACGTCCGAATATTAGCATTCACAACACTAGATAAAGCAAAATCCATCAAACGATATTTGCAATCAAAAAACAACGCTGGTAACGGCCGTGACGCTGTTAATAAAGCTAAGCCTGCTGGTTCATTTTCATTTGTAATAATTGCACTGATTTTATTAGCCTTCATCGATATCCACCCCTACTACTTCTGCATTTCCGACAACTGCAATTTCTGTTTGACCATCAATAATTGCATCATTTCCTATAATCGCATCTTCACCAATAATCGCATTATTAATTTTGGCATTTTTACCAACAATAACCCCAGGCATAATAATGCTATCTTTAACTTTAGCACCTTCTTTAATTTGAACATTAGAAGATAAAATACTATGTTCAATATCACCTGAAACATAACAACCATCAACAATCATCGAATCTTTAACTTGAGCCTTTTCGGTAATAAATTGTGGTGGTGCCACTGGATTTTTAGAATAAATCCGCCAATTTTTATCCCGAATAGTTAATCCACTTTCATTATCTAAGAACTCCATATTTGCACTCCAAAGTGAATCAATCGTCCCAACATCACGCCAGTAACCATTATATGTGTGTGCAAAAACTCGATCACCACTCTTAATATAAAATGGAATAACATTTTTACCAAAGTCTAACATTTCAACATCTTTATTAGCACTATTCACTAAAACTTCCCGAAGTCGTTTCCAATTGAAAATATAAATCCCCATGGAAGCATGATTACTTTTTGGATTTTCTGGTTTTTCTTCAAATTCAATAATCCGATCATTATCATCAGTATTCATAATCCCAAACCGAGGTGCTTCTTCCATTGGAACATCGATAACTGCCACTGTTAACTCCGCATTATTTTGTTTATGTTGTTCTAACATTTCATCATAATCCATTTTATAAATATGATCGCCTGATAAAACTAAAATATATTCTGGATCCATTGAGTCGATATAATCAATATTTTGATAAATCGCATGGGCAGTTCCTTCAAACCATTTGCTACCTTCATTATTGGAATATGGTTGTAAAATTGTAATTCCAGCATCTAGTCGATCTAAGCCCCAACTTGCACCATTCCCGATATGATTATTTAAAATCAACGGTTGATATTGAGTAACAACACCTATATTTTTAATTCCCGAATTCACACAATTACTAATCGCAAAATCAATAATTCGATACCGTCCTCCAAATGGTACAGCAGGTTTGGCTACATTTTGAGTTAATTTTCCTAAGCGAGTTCCTTTACCACCAGCCAGGATCATTGCAAGCATTTCATTTTTCATAAACAGAGGATGATCACTATCAGTAACCATCCGGCCACCTCTTTTCATTATATTTGGTAAATCTTATTTATTTTCTTTTTCGACGATATTTAATTGTTTTCGGTTTGAGTATTAATGCTCCCAACGCCGGTACAGTTGTTGTGATTACATCTTGATAATCTTTAAATGGCGCTGATTGTGTGATTACATTAGGATTTCCTTGTTTCCAAGTACCGCCATATTCACTCAATTCACTATTTAATATTTCTTCATATTCCCCCGCATATGGTACTCCAATTTGAAAATCTTGATATTCAATTGGCGAGAGGTTCAAAATAACAATCACAAAATCTTTTTTACGCTTACCTTGACGAATAAAACTTAAAACAGTTTGCGCTTGATTATCAGCATCAATCACTTCCAAAGTTTCTGGTTGATCATCACACTCCCACAAAGCTCTTTCTGTTTTATACAATTCATTTAACGTAGCCGTAAAATGTTGCATTTTTTTATTTAAAGGATCTTTTAAATCATCCCATTCTAAACCTTCGTAATACTTCCACTCTAAAAATTGGCCCCATTCACTCCCCATAAAGAGTAACTTTTTCCCAGGGTGTCCAATTAAATACGTATATAAATTACGTAATTGGGCAAATTGTTTATAACGATCGCCCCACATTTTATGCATTAAACTTTTTTTACCATGCACTACTTCATCATGTGATAATGGCAAAATATAATTTTCTGCCAAACGATACATAAATGAAAAAGTTAACATATTCAAATGCTCTCCTCGATAAAGCGGATCCATTTGATAAAAGTTTAAAACATCATTCATCCAGCCCATATTCCATTTATAATCAAAACCTAAAGCTCCCGTTTCAATTAAGCCGGTGATTTTTGTACTAGAAGAACTTTCCTCAGCAATCATTAAAACATCAGGATGGTTAAACTTAACGACACGATTTAATTCTTGTAAAAAAGCAATGCCGGCTAAATTCAAATTAGTGCCTTGTTCATTTGGTGTCCAATTAGGATTATCATAGTCCAAGTACAACATATTCGAAACTGCATCAACCCGAATACCATCAATATGGAATTCTTCAATCCAATATAAGGCACTCGAAATCAAGAAAGATTGGACTTCTGGTTTATCCAAACCAAAATTCAAAGCTCCCCAACCACGATTATTCGCTTGATCAATATCGTTATATTCAAAAGTTGGTGTCCCGTCATAATACGCTAATGCATCATCATTAACACAGAAATGTCCGGGTACCCAATCTACTAAAACTCCAATATTTGCTAAATGACATGCTTCGACAAAATCTTTAAATTCTTCCGGAGTTCCATAAGCTTCACTAAGAGCATAATATCCAATTAATTGATATCCCCAAGATGCCGGTAAAGGATGTTCCATTAATGGCATAAATTCAACATGGGTATAACCCATTTTTTTCAAATAAGGAATCAACTCATCCTTTAAATCAGTAAAATTATACGGAGTTCCATCAGCGTGATGTCGCCAAGAACTTGTATGTACTTCATAAATATTCAATGGTCTTTCAAAATAATTTGAGCGTTTCTTACGTCCGCGCCATAATCCATCATGCCATTTTTTTATTTCTGTAGGATATATATACGCCGCATCATGCGGACGTGGTTCAAACCTAACGGCAAAAGGATCAATCTTATAAATTTCGCGACCGTCTGCTTGTTTTATTTTAAATTTATACATCTCACCAATTTGCGGTAAAGTTGTAAAAATACTCCAAATTCCATACTCATCTTTTTCCATGGATAAATCAGCTTGCCACTGATTAAAATCACCAACTAACCAAACAGCCTGCGCTTTGGGTGCCCAAACACGAAAAACAAAACCTTTTTCATTATGCTTGGTCATTTCATGCACACCTAATAACTTTTGGAGTTGATAATTATGACCATGTTTGAAAGCTTCTTTCGCTTCTTTGAGAGTCAAAACATTTCCACTAGTCATATCTTTTTCCTCCCTCTAACATAATCAACCTACATTTATATTTTAGCATATCACGAACTGTTTTTTCTAATCATAAGGCGCATTTTTTGAAAACGCTAACTCACACTGGTACTAAGGTTTAAATCAGTATTAACCCGCCTAAAAAACACTGTGATATGAGAGTAAAATTAAAAGCGTATTAAAGTTATTTTATTGATAACTTCAATCCGCTTTTTTAGGCAATCTTATTCTCTTTTAAAATATTCTTAACAATTTCTTCTATTTCGGGCGTTCTTTCCCAACGTTCAAATTCCGTAAAATCTTCTTCGGGCATTGTATATGTCTGATTAATATATTCTTCATATTTCATAACATTTCCAGAATGTGGAATATTCAACTGAATAATACGCACATCTTTGATAAAACCACGATTAGCAGCTAATTCAGCACGGCCATTTTGAACCATATTCGAAATTTCATAATAACTTGTACCATCATTACAAATAATTTCTTCAATTAAATCAAAAACTTCCTGACTTTTCATAGGTCTACATATCCCCTTTCTCCAAGCTTAGTTAAATTATACAACGCTCGTCACCCTCTTTTCAAATCTGTTTTATTTTAGACAATAAAAAACCACTACTTTTCAATATATGAAAGTAGCGGTCAGCATAAGAGAGAAAGAGAATTGATTTGAAGGTATGTATATTACCTTACAAAGAAGATTTTAACTTATTTTGAAAGCGTTGTCAATCTTACTAATAAAAGAAAAAAACGAGTTGTTTTTTTAATTTCACAACTCGCTTTTTTTCTCAATTTATATTTTATTCAACAGTTACACTCTTAGCTAAATTACGTGGTTTATCAACATCATAACCGCGATTTTTACTTGCATAATACGCTAATAATTGCGCCGGAATAATGGATACTAATGGTGTTAATAATGGATGAACTTCAGGAATCACAATTTGATCTTGATCTTGTGATAATGAATCCATAACAATCCGAATAACATTGGCACCACGTGCAATAACTTCTTGTACATTACTTCTAGTATGAGCTGCTGTTAACTCATTAGTAATAATCGCAATAACTGGTGTTCCTTCTTCAATTAACGCAATTGTACCGTGTTTTAATTCCCCTGAAGCAAATCCTTCTGTTTGAATATAAGAAATTTCTTTTAATTTCAAAGCAGCTTCAATGGCAACATCATAATCAATACCACGACCAATATAAAAGGCATTACGTGTTGTTTTCAAATATTCATCAGCTAACATTTCCATATTATATTTTTCATCAACCATAATTTGCATAGCATTGGCAACGAGTGTTAATTCTTTTTTCAAGTCAAATTCAATCGCTTTTTGCAAACCTTTCATTTGACCAATTGCTTTCGCTAAAATAGCTTCAACCGCAACTTGGGCTGTATATGCTTTTGTTGACGCAACCGCAATTTCAGGACCTGCATGTAATAACATTGTATATGATGCTTCCCGTGATAAAGTTGAATTTGGTACATTTGTAATTGTTAAACTTGGGTAATTCCATTCATTAACACGTTTTAAAACTTCACGACTATCAGCTGTTTCTCCACTTTGTGATAAGAAAATAAAGAATGGTTTTTCAGCTAATAATGGTGGATTATAGGCAAATTCAGATGCTACATGAACTTCAGTTGGAACTTGGGCAATTTTTTCAAACAACTCACGTCCAACTAAACCAGCATGATAACTTGTCCCTGCAGCCACAACATAAATTCGTTCTGAATTTTTAATTGCTGTTAACATTTCATCATCAATTTCAACAGTTCCGTCAGCGTTTAAGTACACTTGTTGTAACGCACGCATCACAGCTGGTTGTTCATCGATTTCTTTTAACATATAGTGTTCGTAAGCACCTTTTTCAGAAGCACTTGCATCAATATCAACTGTAAAGTGTTTTCTTGTCACTGCTTCGCCATTTTTATCTTGAATAGCTACTTCTTGTGGTGTAATCACAACAACATCACCATCAGTTAATTCAATAAAATCATGCGTAATATTTAACACTGCCATGGCATCACTACATACAACATTAAATTCTGGTCCAACACCTACTAATAAAGGACTCTTATTTTTAGCTACAAATAAAGTATTAGGTTGTGTTTTATCCATCAAAACAAACGCATATGAAGAAGAATGATCAACTACTGATAAAACTTTTTTAAAGGCAGCTAATGTATCCAAGCCTTCTTTTTCTGCAAAATAAGCTACTAATTGAACAATCACTTCTGTATCTGTTGCACTAACAAAATTCACATCACTTAAATATTCAGCTTTTAATTGTGCAAAATTACCAATTACACCATTATGAACTAAATAAAAACGACCATTTTCAGAAACGTGCGGATGCGCATTATCTTCACTTGGTACCCCATGAGTTGCCCAACGTGTATGACCAATCCCTGCATCCCCATGTACATCAGATGTGATTTTTTCACGTAATTTAGCAATTTTTCCTTGTTCTTTAATTAAGTAATCTTGTCCTTGTAAATCATTTACGTAAATACCAGCAGAATCATATCCGCGGTATTCTAATTTTTCTAAACCGTGTAAGAGTACTTCAACAGCATCTTGACGACCGGTTACCCCAACTATTCCACACATTATTTAAAACTTCCTTTTTTTATAATTTATTACCAACCTCACAAGATTGGTCTAGATAGATTTCTTTTACCGAATACGATAAAAATACTAGTATAATATAACTTATTCTCTTTTCACTGTCAAATTTTAACACAATTGGTCTAGCTAAAACACTGATTAAAATTCGCATTTTAAGCATCTAAAAAAAGAGTTAATAAGCATATGCTTACTAACCCTTTTATGAGAAATTTTTTATTTTATTCAGTTATTCCCATGCGAGCTTGAACAACATCAACAATTTCTTGCACATATTGATGAACTAACTCTTCTGTTTTAGCTTCCGCCATAACTCGTAATAAATCTTCAGTTCCGCTTGGTCGTACTAAAACGCGACCTTCACCTTGCATCTTAGCTTCAACATCAGCAATTACTTGTAAAATTTCTGGATCATTTAATGCTGCTTGTTTATCAGTAACACGGACATTAACTAATTCTTGTGGATATGTTTGCACTTCATTTGCTAATTCTGACATTGCTTTACCAGTTTGTTTCATAACATTTAAAACTTGTAAAGCAGTTAACATTCCATCACCAGTTGTATTAAAATCTAAAAATACAACGTGACCAGATTGTTCCCCACCTAAGTTATAACCATTTTTACGCATTTCTTCCACCACGTAACGGTCACCAACTTTAGTCTTAACTGTTTCTAATTCATTAGCTTCCATCGCTTTATAAAGTCCAATATTACTCATAACAGTTGTTACAATTGTATCTTTTTTCAAACGCCCACGTTCATTCATGTATTTACCACAAATAAACATTAATTTATCACCATCAACAATTGTGCCGTTTTCGTCAACCATAATACAACGATCACCATCACCATCAAAAGCAACACCAACTTGTGCTTCATTTTCCACAACAAATTTAGCCACTGCTTCTGGGTGTGTTGATCCAACACCCTCGTTAATATTTAAACCATCTGGATTAGTTGCCATTGTTAAGAAATCAGCACCTAAATCAGCAAACAACCGTGAAATCAAAGCAGAAGTTGCACCATTTGCACCATCAATCGCTACTTTAATGCCATGTAAATCATCAGGAATTGTTTGTTCTAAAAATTGTGTATATTTCAAGGCACCTTCTGGAAAATCAGTTAATGTACCTAATCCTTGAGCTGATGGACGTGGTAAATCATCTTGATCTTGTTCTAATAAAGCTTCAATTTCTGCTTCTTTTTCATCAGATAATTTAAAACCATCACCACCAAAGAATTTAATCCCGTTATCTTGCACAGGATTATGAGATGCTGAAATCATAACACCAGCATCAGCATCTTGTAAGCGAACTAAGTAAGCTACACCTGGAGTACTAATTACACCTAATGAGAAAACTTCAATCCCTACTGATAACAATCCAGCAATTAAAGCTTGTTCTAACATTTGTCCAGAAATCCGTGTATCACGACCAACCAACACACGTGGTGCACGATTTGCTTTGGCAGCATGTTTTGTTAAAATATATCCACCATAACGACCTAATTTAAAAGCTAATTCAGGGCTTAATGTTTCGTTGGCAATCCCACGAACCCCATCTGTTCCAAAATACTTCATTAAAAAATCCTCTTTTCTAGATTATAACTTTCAAAATCTTAGTTATTCTCTGCAACTTTATCTTTATCTTTTTTTGTAGCTGGTTTATCTTCTTTATCAGAACTATCAGTTACAACAATTTTAACTTCAATCACTTTAGGATTCACTTGCGTAATACCATTAATTGAAGGATTAATTTGAATTGTTTTTACTTGATTATTCACAATCCCCATAATCGAAATTGGAACTTTCAAAGTAGTTAAATCAGCTAATGCTTTTTTAGTCCCTTTGACTTCAACAGTTTTTGTTTCAGAACTAAAACTATACTTCTTACCAGCAACTCCGGCCCCTGATGCAATCAAATCTATATTAACTTTCTTGCTAGCAAGTGCTTCATAAACCGGTACAGTAACTTTTACTGTAGCTGGATAAATATTAACATCTAATAAATGTCCATTCTTATCAATTGCTTTCAATAAGACTGATCTTGTATAAGTTTTTTGTGTTTTACTTGGTAATTGAATATCAGCAACCACACTATCAATCCGTTTAATATCTTGTTTTGAGCCAGTAATTTCGGCAGTTTGTTGACTAGCATAAGCTGTACCAGCCGCATAATTTTTCGCAATTTGGTTCGCATCAAAACGAACTTGAATTGGTAAAACAACATGTTTTTTCTTACTAATTTTAACATTAACATGTGCAGGTACCACACTGACCGTTAATTCATCATTCAAACCAGTTGTTTTTAATTTAACTGTATGATCACCTAAGCTTAAACCATTCAAATCGGCATAAACTTCAAAATTACGTACATTTTCAGTCGCAACAACCATCGCTGTTGGGCCTGTAATTTTAACTTTAACTTCTTCAGGATACCCCGAAACAAAATATTTATCACTATCAATATTAATCTTCAAAGGTACTGTCATAGTAACAGCTTTATTTGACATAAAACCAGCATCGTTATTTTGTTGTCGTGTAGAGCTTAAATGACTCGAATTAACATATGCAAACAAAAGTATCGCAAAAAAGAGCGCCACGATTTTATATAAGAGTTTTGAATTTAAATAATTCGTTTTTTTCTTTTTCATTTCGTTTTACCTCCTTTGAATAAATTATCAAAGAAGCGCGCCACAGAATTTTGATTTTCTGTTTCGGCTGGTAGTAATTCATTATTTAATAACTTAAGATATTCTTTTTGTGTTAAATCACGAATCAATTCATTATTCTTGGTAATTGTTACGCCACCAGTTTCTTCGGAGACAACAATTGTCAAAGCATCCGTAACTTCACTAATACCTACCGCTGCCCGGTGTCTTGTCCCTAAACTTTTTGGAATCAAATTACTTTCCGATAATGGTAAGTAAGCAGCAGCTACAGCAATTTTATTATCTTTAATAATCACAGCCCCATCATGTAACGGTGTATTCGGAATAAAAATATTAATTAATAATGCGCCCGTAATATCCGCATCTAATGGAATACCTGTTTCAATATATTCATCCAATCCTGTTTGAAGTTGAATGGTGATTAAAGCACCAATCCGCCGTTTGGACATATATTGAATCGCTTCATCTAAAGCATTGATCATTTGTTCTTCTTCTCTAATTTGACGTTTATTATACTTAAAGATCGAACCACGACCTAAATGTTCTAAACCACGCCGAATTTCTGGTTGGAAGATAATAATCATCGCAATGAATCCCCAGTTAATAACTTGATCCATAATCCAGGATACCGTTTCTAAACCAAGATACCAACTGATCATTTTAATTAATACGATAATAATAACACCTTTAAATAATTGAACAGCTTTAGTTCCTTTTAAAAGCATCATCAAGCGATAAATAACAAACCAAACAACCGCAATATCGATTAAATTAATCAAGTTATGCCATGTTATTAAATTAGCCCAATCAATCTGCATATATTCTCTCCCTCCCATTTTGTAAATACTCTTAATTATACCACGTTTCTAACTTCGTTTAGCAATTCAACTTAATCTTCACCAATAATCCGGACTTCTGTTTCTAATTGCACAGCAAATTTTTCTAAAATAACAGCTTGAACATGCGAAATCACTTGCATATAATCAGTAGCTGTTGCTTGATCAACATTCACAATAAAACCTGCATGTTTCAAGGAAACTTGAGCTCCCCCAATTTGAAATCCTTGCAACCCAGCATCATGAATTAATTTACCTGTATAATAGCCTTCTGGTCGTTTAAAAACACTTCCACATGAAGGATACTCTAAAGGTTGTTTTTCAGCTCTTAAACAGTTCAATTCATCCATTTTAGCACGAATAGCCGTAGCTTCACCTGGTGTTAAGTGATAAGTTGCTTCTAAAACAATATCTTGTGTTTCTTGAACTCGTGAATGACGATAGCTAAAGTTCATTTCAGCATTAGAGTAAGTTTTTAATTCACCAGCTAAAGTTAATACTTTAACTTCTTTCACAACTTCACTCATTTCTCCACCATAAGCACCTGCATTCATAAAAATAGCACCACCAATACTACCTGGAATACCTGCCGCAAATTCTAAACCAGTCAAACTAGCTTCATACGCTACTTCACTTGTTTCGATAATTCCTGCTCCAGCTTGTGCTACAATTTCATTTTCATGAACTGTGATATTTTTCATATCAGTTAAAATAATTACCAAACCACGAATTCCACCATCTTTAACAATTAAATTGCTGGCATTTCCTAAGACTGTCAGTGGTAATTTTTGTTCATCGACTACTTTTAATAATTGTTGGACTTCCCGACTATTTTTTGGGAAAGCTAAATAATCAGCTGGTCCCCCAGTTTTTGTATAAGTATAATTTGACAATGGTTCATTCATTAAAATTTTAATTTCAGGATAATTACTAAAGAGATTGTTCTTTGTTAATTTCATTTCATTTTCCTTTCCAAGTTGCTTTTCATCAACTTGTTAAAATACATTACCTTTTATTTTATCATTTTTAACAATTTTTGCGAATCTTTACCGAGAAATTCTCACTTTTAACGTTTTTTTCACAAGTCTATGGTATTCTTATTATCAATAACAATCATTGAAAGGAGGTCATTTTTATGGATTTTATCGCTTTAGATTTCGAAACAGCTAGCGCCAAAAGACACAGCGCTTGTTCACTAGCACTCACAGTAATCAAAGACAATCAAATTGTCGATTCTTTTTATGCTTTAATTAATCCTCAAACTCCTTTTAGTTGGTATAACATTAAAGTCCACGGAATCCATGAATCTGATGTTGCTTTAGCACCCACCTTTGCTGAAATTTGGCCACATATCCAAAATCTTTTCACACCAAATCAGCTAGTTGTTGCCCACAATGCACCATTTGATTATAGCGTTTTAAAAGCAACGTTGAATTATTATAATTTAGAGTTACCTCATTTCCAATTACTAGATACTGTTAAAACAAGTCGTTTTTATCACCCTGACTTACCTAATCATAAATTAGATACAGTCTCTCAAGCACTAAACATCGATTTAACACAACATCATAATGCTTTATATGATGCAACTGCTTGTGCGGGTATTTTATTACATCAAATCAATCAATTCGGAACAGCCGATTTACCCAAATTTATTAAAAATGTCTAAAAAGCATAACCCACCATTAACATTTAAGTGTTAATCGTGAGCTATGCTTTTTTATTGTAATTTTTGAATTAAGTTTTCGTAATGTTGACCTTGTGCTAATAAAACCAAAGTCCGTTTTTCAAAATCATTTAAATCTTTTTTCAACTGTATCGTTAAATATTCTGGTGGTAAATCATCTGCGACAAATTTACCCCATTCCACAACACAAACACCATCACCGTTGAAATATTCTTCTAACCCTAAATCTTCTCCACCAATGCCTTCTAATCGATAAAGATCCATATGATATAAAGGCATAGTTCCGTCATGGTATTCCTTAATCAAATTAAATGTCGGACTCTTCACATTTCGTTTAATCGCTAATCCCCGAGCTAAACCTTGCGTAAATGTTGTTTTACCAGCACCTAAATCTCCATCTAATAAAATGACATCATTTGGTTCTAAAAACGTTGCTAAATTTTCTGCAAAAGCTTGTGTTTGCAGAGCATTCTCAACTATCAATTCCATCTTATTCCTCACTTTTATCTTGTATTAATTTTGCTTGTGCAGCTGTAATAATCGCTGTTTGGTAAATATCTTCCGAACTTGCGCCTCGGGATAAATCAGAAATTGGTTTATTCATTCCTTGTAAGATAGGTCCAATCGCCTGATAATGACCCATTCTTTGTGCAATCTTATATCCAATATTAGCTGATTGTAATTCTGGGAAAATAAACACATTGGCTTGCCCTGCTACAAGGGATCCCTTGGCTTTAGTTTGCGCAACATTCATATCAAAAGCTGCATCAAATTGTAATTCACCATCAATCGCTACATTTGGTTTTTCTGCTTGAATAATTTTCGTTGCTTCAGCGACTTTTGTAACTTGTTCTGCTTTGGCTGATCCATGTGTTGAAAAACTTAACATCGCAACTTTAGGATCAATTTCAAATAATTCCGCTGTTTCTAAACTAACTTTAGCAATTTCAGCTAGTGTTTGTGCATCAGGATCAACATTAATGGCACAATCGGCAAAAATATATTTTTCAGTATCTTTTAACATTAAAAACGCAGCACTAATGCGTTTAACTCCTGGCTTAGTTTTAATAATTTGTAAAGCTGGCCGCACTGTATCAGCTGTAGAATGTGCTGCTCCAGATATAAGTCCGTCAACTTGATGTAAATAAACTAACATTGTCCCAAAATAATTCACATCTTGTAACAAACGATGTGCATCCTCAATCGTGTTTTTACCTTTACGCCGTTCAACAAAAGCTGCTACCATTTCACTTTTATCATATTCTTCCGGATCAATTATCTCCACTTGATCTAAATTTAAATGATTCTCTTGAGCCAATCGCTTAATTTTATTCACATTACCTAAAACTACTGGTTTAACTAGTTGCTCTGCCACTAATTGTGTCACTGCTGTTAAAATTCGTAAGTCTTCACCTTCTGGGAAAACTAATTTAATACCTTGAGCTTGAATTTTATTTTTTAAATTATTAATAATTTCCATTTTTATTCATCCTCACAATCTAAAGTAACATTTTGCGGTAATTGCCAATTAATCGGTTGATAACCGAGTTCTTTTAATGCTTGATTTGTTTTTGAAAATGGTTTCGATCCAAAAAAGCCCCGATAGGCTGATAATGGACTAGGATGTGGTGCTTTAATAATAATATTCCGATTCTGATCAATAAGCTTTTCTTTTTGTTGTGCTGGTTTGCCCCACAATATAAAAACAACGGGTTCTTCACGTTCGGATAAAGCTTGAATCGCATAATCCGTCAATTGTTCCCAACCTTGATTTTTATGCGAATGTGCTTGCCCTTTCCGTACAGTTAATACTGTATTTAACATCAAAACGCCTTGTTGTGCCCAACTTTTTAAATAACCATGTTGGACAGGTTGAATATCTAAATCCGTTGCTAATTCTTGATAAATATTCCGTAATGATGGCGGAATTTTTTGTCCTGGTAAAACAGAAAAACTCAAACCATGCGATTGTTTCGGACCATGATATGGATCTTGGCCAATAATCACAACTCTAACGTCTGAAAAAGGTGTTAATTGAAATGCTGTATATATTTGTTCCATTGGTGGATAAATTGTCTGAGTTTGATATTCTTCTTTTAAAAATTCACGTAATTCTAAATAATATTCTTTTTGAAACTCAGGTGCTAAAATATTTTGCCAATCATTATTGATAATTGTTTTCAAACCATCACCTCCCCCTTTAAAAATACTTTCATTATAATTATACCTTAAATTCTACTATTTCGTGTTAAAATGAAGTTAAGAGCAATATAATTCGGATGATTTTTTCAAGGTAGGTGTAACTTATGTATTCACTTTATTGTCGCGAAAACAACTTATACTGCGCGCCAACAGTCACTTTCAAAAATCAACAAGATCAACCATGTTATTTCTTGATGCAAAATTTAACTAATAACTTGAAATCTTATCAAGTATATTCAATTTGTAATCAAGAATGTGCCCGGTTAATGCAAATTAAACCTGATAAACAAATTTACGCCCTCTATCAGCAAGCTAAATTAGTCGGGATTTGTCATTATCATCAAAAGTTCGGTAAAAATCATTTATGGGTCAAACATTTAAATTGGTTAATCATTAATAACCCCCGTAAAAAAACATATCGAATTTATCATTTTAAAGAATTAATCGCTACCATTAAACCCGTCACTCGTGATAATGGTACTTATTTAGAATGTAATATCGGAAAACAAACTGATGAGCCCCTTGTTCTTGGTTTATTAACAATTTTACATTCTTGTCCAGTGGATCCTATTTTACAACATAATTTACAAACTGATTTGACATTATCTTAAATAAAAAAACTCCAACAAACAAATGTTTGTTGGAGTTTTTTATTTTATTTGATAATCAATTATTGAGCATCATCTTCATCATTATCTTGATTACGTTTCTTCCAAAATCCGAAGAATCCCACACCGGAACCGATTACTGCTGCTACAATCGCTGCTATCCAGCCTTTATTGAATATGCCATCTTGAGCTTCATCAACTTCAGCTGTTGTTTTAGCTTGATCTACTTTCTTCTTAGCTTTATTAGCTGCTTTTGTAATTTCTTTTTTAACTTTAGTTTTTTCTTGAGAAGTTAATTCTTGATTTTCAGTAATTTCGCTTGCCGCTGCTTTTGCACGATTATCAATACCTTTTTTCGCTTTACGCTTAGCATCATCTAACGCACGTTGTCGATTTCTTTCAGCTTGTTCAGCCGCTGCTCGTTCTTGAGCTTCACGTTCTAACTTAGCTGCTTTATCTGCATCTTGAGCCGTTTTTACAACTTGATCGATTGCTGATTTTCCAACTTCTGTAGCTGTTTCAACATCAGCTTTTGTTACTTTTTCAATTGCCGCATTTGCGTCTTTGACCGCTTGGTCAACTTCAGCTGCTTTGGCTTTCTTATCTGCTTCTGTTAAATCTTTCAAGCCGGCAATTGTTGCTTTCGCTTCTTTGGCTTTATCCGCAATTGCTTGTTTGGCTGCTGCCTTAGATGAATCTAAATCTTTAGCCGCTGTTACAACTTGATCGATTGCTGCTTTTCCAGCTTCTGTAGCTGTTTCAACATCATCTTTTTTTGCTTTTTCAATTGCTTCATTTGCGTCTGTGACCGCTTGGTCAACTTCAGCTGCTTTAGCTTTCTTGTCGGCTTCTGTTAAATCTTTCAAGCCGGCAATTGTTGCTTTTGCTGCTTTGGCTTTATCCGCAATTGCTTGTTTTGCTGCTGCCTTAGATGAATCTAAGTCTTGCGCTGCTTTCACAATTTGATCAATTGTTATTTCGCCTTTACTTTGTTCACTAGCTACTTCATCTTTAGTTGCTTTATCGATTGATTCATTTGC
>NZ_AUHP01000016.1 GCF_000423245.1 Ligilactobacillus ceti DSM 22408 | reverse complement strand
AGAAAAGAAAGTTATTATCTAGTTTTGAGAGAATAAAATCTTTCAAACAACAAAATAGTGCGGTGACGCTAGCAAGAAGGACACACCTGTTCCCATGCCGAACACAGAAGTTAAGCTTCTTAGCGCCGAAAGTAATTGGGGGATCGCCCCCTGTGAGGATAGGACGTTGCCGTGCGGAGGTTTAGCTCAGCTGGGAGAGCATCTGCCTTACAAGCAGAGGGTCACAGGTTCGAGCCCTGTAACCTCCATTTGTTGAGTCGTTAGCTCAGTTGGTAGAGCATCTGACTTTTAATCAGAGGGTCGACAGTTCGAGCCTGTCACGACTCATTTTTTTATTTTTGATCTGTTGCGGGTGTGGCGGAACTGGCAGACGCGCTAGATTTAGGTTCTAGTGTCTTATGACGTGGGGGTTCGATTCCCTTCACCCGCACCATTTTTAAATAAGCCGACTTAGCTCAGCTGGCAGAGCATCTGATTTGTAATCAGAGGGTCGGAGGTTCGAATCCTCTAGTCGGCATTTTGCGGAAGTAGTTCAGTGGTAGAACATCACCTTGCCAAGGTGGGGGTCGCGGGTTCGAATCCCGTCTTCCGCTTGTTATATCAAATAAATATAACAGATGCCGGGGTGGCGGAACTGGCAGACGCACAGGACTTAAAATCCTGCGGTAAGTGATTACCGTACCGGTTCGATTCCGGTCCTCGGCATTAAATATTAGATAAATTCTAATATAATTAAATAAATTATATGCACCCATAGCGCAACTGGATAGAGTGTCTGACTACGAATCAGAAGGTTGCAGGTTCGACTCCTGCTGGGTGCATCTTTTTTTTCGGGAAGTAGCTCAGCTTGGTAGAGCACCTGGTTTGGGACCAGGGGGTCGCAGGTTCGAATCCTGTCTTCCCGATTTTTTTGTGCTTAAAAACACATATGAGTTAAGGACGTAAGTAGATAAAACTTGCGTCCTTTTTTGCATTAAAAATTTGTTATTTAACGAGATATTGCGTATAATAAAAGTCAATATTAGTCAAAGATTTGATAAAGGAATGAGACCGATGCAAGGTAAAAATATTTCTGATATTATAGAACAGTATCTGAAAAGTATCTTAGCTGAAAACAATCAAATTGAAATTAAAAGAGCGCAGATTGCGGAAAAATTTGATTGTGTTCCATCACAAATTAATTATGTAATTAAAACACGCTTTTCTCAACAAGCCGGATATGCGGTAGAAAGTAAACGTGGTGGTGGCGGTTATGTAAGAATTGAAAAAATTCAACTGCAAGAAAATTGTGAGTTGTTAGATTTGTTATTGAAAAATAGTATGTCACAGTTAACTGAAAGACAAGCTGAAATTATTATTCAGACATTAGCAGAAAACGAATTGATAACAGAACAAGAATTATGTTTGATTTTAACGATGCTAAGTCATCAAACATTAAATGATCTTGATAAACAACAAGAAGAATTAGTACGAGCTAAACTCGTGAATAGTATTTTGAATCGTTTGAAATATAAAAAGTGTTAAAGAGAAAGAAGGGGTTTCATGGGAGATTTATATACACCAAGTGCACAAGCGGTCTTAGAACTCGCCCAAGAAAAAGCTAAAGCATATGAACAACATGCGATAGGAACGGAGCATCTATTGTGGGCTTTAGTTTTAAATTCCGAAACAATTGCGGGGAAAGTCTTGAAAAAATATTTAGTGGTCCCTGTAGATGTGCAAGTTGAAATTGAAAATTATACTTATACAAGTAATTTACGCCGTAAAAATAAAACAGATTATTTACCATTTTCACCTAAGATGCGCATTGTTTTAGCACAAGCGCGGAAATATCAAGAATCGTTTAAAGATGAAAATATTGGTACAGAACATTTATTATTAGCGTTATTGGATATTCAAGGGACATTAGCCTTGAAAATTTTAAATAATTTAGAAATTGATGTGGATCGTATTCGTCAAGCTGTTTATGCTGGTTTAGGAATCAGACGGACACAAGCACAAAGAATCCAAAAACAAATCCAACAAGATTGGAAAAAAGATGCTGAGCAAACAACGCAAAGTGGAACACCAACATTAGATAAATTGGCACGTGATTTAACGAAAATGGCTTATAATCATGAAGTTGATCCAGTTGTTGGTCGGGAAAAAGAAGTCGCACGTGTTATTCAAATTTTAAGTCGGCGGACGAAAAATAATCCTGTTTTAGTAGGGGAACCTGGTGTGGGTAAAACAGCAGTTGCTGAAGGTTTCGCACAAAAAGTAGTCCAAGGAAAAGTTCCAAGCGGATTGAAAAAGAAACGTGTGATGTTGCTTGATATGGGTTCATTAGTTGCAGGAACGAAATATCGTGGTGAGTTTGAAGATCGGTTGAAACGAATTTTAGCTGAAATTCATCAAGATGGCTCAGTGATTTTATTTGTTGATGAATTGCATACATTGATTGGAGCAGGGGGAGCAGAAGGTGCTATTGATGCTTCTAACATTTTAAAACCAGCTTTAGCCCGTGGTGAAGTACAAATTATTGGTGCGACAACATTGGATGAATATCAAAAATATATTGAAACTGATTCGGCCTTTGAAAGAAGATTTGCGACTGTTAAAATCGAAGAACCAAACCAAGCTGAAAGTTTAGAAATTTTAGCAGGACTTCGTCACGAATATGAAGATTATCATCATGTTCAAATTACGGATGAAGCTTTACAGAGTGCTGTTAAATTAAGTCAACGATATATTACAAATCGATATTTACCAGATAAAGCAATTGATTTAATTGATGAAGCGGCTGCGCGAGTACAAATTCAAAAAGTTGATCAAAAAGATAAAGTTGTTTTAACACAACAAAAATTAAATTTAATTCAAGTTGAAAAACAAGCGGCTATTATTAATTTGGAATTTGAAAAAGCAGCAGATTTAATGAAAACTGAAAAGAAATTAACAGAAAAATTAATTAAGTTAGAAACAGTTAAACAAGCGCAAGCGTATGATCGCACACAACGTCCAGCCGTAACAGGTGAAAATATTGCTGAAATTGTTTCAGAATGGACCGGTGTTCCGGTTACTCAAATGAGTAAAAATGAAAGTCAACGGTTATTGAATTTAGAAAAGACATTACACAAACAAGTAATTGGACAAGAAGAAGCAGTGACAGCTGTTTCAAAAGCTATTCGCAGAGCTCGAAGTGGTTTACAAAATCCAAATCGACCAATGGGTTCATTTATGTTCTTAGGACCAACTGGTGTCGGAAAGACTGAATTAGCGAAAGCTTTAGCACAAGCTGTATTCGGTTCACAAGATGCAATGATTCGGATTGATATGAGTGAATTCATGGAAAAATATGCAGCTAGTCGTTTGGTTGGGGCACCTCCAGGATATGTTGGTTATGATGAAGGTGGTCAATTAACAGAAAAAGTTCGTCAAAATCCATATTCTGTAATTTTATTAGATGAAGTTGAAAAAGCTCACCCAGATATTTTTAATATTTTGTTACAAGTTTTAGATGATGGGTATTTAACAGATTCTAAAGGTCGCAAAGTTAACTTTAAAAATACTATCATTATTATGACATCTAATTTAGGTGCGACAGCTTTACGTGATGAAAAATCAGTCGGTTTTGGTGCGCAAGATTTATCACAAAATCATGAAGCGATGGCTAAAAAAATTCAAGAAACATTGAAAAAGACATATCGTCCAGAATTTTTAAATCGGATTGATGAGACAATTATCTTCCATAGTTTAACGCAAACTGAATTACGTGCGATTGTTAAGCTCATGGCTAAGGAATTAATTACTCGTGTGAAAGAACAAAATGTAGAATTAAAAATTACAGCTGCGGCGATTGATCTGGTGGCCAAAGCTGGATATGATCCTGAATATGGTGCTAGACCATTAAGAAGAGCATTACAAACTGAAGTTGAAGATTTATTAAGTGAAGCTTTGATTTCAGGTGAAATTCAATCAGGTGATCAAGTTGTAATTGGCGCAAATCATGGCAAAATTAAATTAACGGTTAAACAACAAGAAGTATAATTTAAAATTAGGAAATCAGTTTTTCGCACTTTCAAAAAAGGTTGGCGAAAGGCTGATTTTTCTTGTTTTCATGATTGACTTTTCAAAAAAGTGTTGCTATAATTAATCAATACAAAACTGTGAACTTAACGGTTGTTATGATCTATTGTCCATAACGACTGCGAAAGAAGCAAAAATAGTGGGAATCGAAGTTATCGGTAGAAGCTGTTTTTGGTTTTTTTTTGCCAAAATTTCAGAAAAAAAGAAAATGTAATGAAATTGTAATATTAAAAAAGGCAATCACAGAAATATTTTGAGAGGTGAACAACTTGGCAGGACACTTAGTGAATTACGGTAAACACCGTACTCGTAGAAGTTATGCACGTATCAAGGAAGTTTTAGAAGTGCCTAACTTAATCGAGATCCAAACTGATTCTTATCAATGGTTCTTAGACGAAGGTCTACGCGAAATGTTTGAAGACATTATGCCTATCGAAGATTTTGCAGGTAATTTATCTTTAGAATTCGTTGATTATCAATTACTTAAACCAAAGTACACAGTCGAAGAAGCTCGACAACATGATGCAAATTACTCTGCTCCATTACACGTTACATTACGATTTAATAACCACGAAACTGGAGAAATGAAGTCACAAGATGTATTTTTCGGAGAATTTCCATTAATGACAGAACAAGGTACGTTCATCATTAACGGTGCCGAACGTGTTATCGTTTCCCAATTAGTTCGTTCACCAGGTGTCTATTTTAATTCTGAAATTGATAAAAATGGTCGAACAAATTATGGAACAACAGTTATTCCTAACCGTGGTGCTTGGTTAGAATATGAAACAGACGCAAAAAATGTTGCTTATGTTCGTATTGATCGCACACGTAAATTACCTTTAACAGAATTAATTCGTGCTTTAGGTTACGGTTCAGATAGCGAAATTTTAGAAATGTTAGGCGAAAATGATAGCTTAATGTTAACTTTAGAAAAAGATGTTCATAAAAACACAGAAGATTCACGTGTTGAAGAAGCATTGAAAGATGTTTATGAACGTTTACGTCCCGGTGAACCAAAGACAGCTGATAGCTCACGTAGTTTATTAACAGCTCGTTTCTTTGACCCACGTCGTTATGACTTGGCACCAGTTGGTCGTTACAAGATTAACAAGAAACTTGATTTAAAAACACGCCTTTTAGATACAGTTTTAGCTGAAACATTAGCTAATCCTGAAACAGGGGAAGTTCTTTTTGAAGAAGGAACACTTATTACAAATCAAGTAATGGAAGAATTAGCTCCATTCTTAGATCGTGATGATTTCCATACAGTAACATTCTACCCATCAGAAGAGGGTGTTGTTACAGAACCAATGACATTACAAATGATCAAAGTTTACTCTGCAAAAGATCCAGAACGTGTTGTTAATATGATTGGCAATGGCAATATTGACATTGACTTCAAACACATCACACCTGCTGATATTATTGCTTCTATGAATTACTTCTTTAACTTACAAGAAGGTATTGGTGAAGTTGATGATATTGATCACTTGGGTAACCGTCGTATTCGTGCCGTTGGTGAATTATTACAAAACCAATTTAGAATTGGTTTATCACGGATGGAACGTGTTGTACGTGAACGGATGTCAATCCAAGACGCTAACACAATTACACCACAACAATTAATCAATATCCGACCTGTAGTAGCTTCTATCAAAGAATTCTTTGGTAGTTCACAGTTATCACAGTTCATGGATCAAACAAACCCATTAGGTGAATTGACACACAAACGTCGTCTATCAGCCTTAGGGCCTGGTGGTTTGACTCGTGATCGTGCCGGCTATGAAGTTCGTGACGTTCACTATACTCACTATGGTCGTATGTGTCCAATCGAAACTCCAGAAGGTCCTAACATCGGTTTGATTAACAGTTTATCCACATATGCACGTGTTAACAAATATGGTTTTGTTGAAACTCCATATCGTCGTGTTTCATGGGATACACACAAAGTTACTGATAAGTTAGATTATTTAACAGCTGATGAAGAAGATCATTACGTTGTAGCCCAAGCTAACTCACCTTTAAACGAAGATGGTTCATTTAAAGATGATGTTGTTATGGCTCGTTACAAAAATGAAAATATCGAAATCACAGTAGATAAAGTTGACTACATGGATGT
This sequence comes from Ligilactobacillus ceti DSM 22408, assembly GCF_000423245.1. Classification (GTDB taxonomy): domain Bacteria; phylum Bacillota; class Bacilli; order Lactobacillales; family Lactobacillaceae; genus Ligilactobacillus; species Ligilactobacillus ceti. The sequence goes on along the minus strand of NZ_AUHP01000016.1, from coordinate 45,493 downwards.
TTCTCCTAAACAAGTAGTTGCGGTTGCGACAGCATGTATTCCTTTCTTGGAAAACGATGACTCTAACCGTGCTTTAATGGGTGCTAACATGCAGCGTCAAGCTGTTCCATTGATTGAACCTCATGCACCACTTGTTGGTACAGGTATCGAATATAAAACAGCCCATGACTCCGGTGTTGCTTTAATTGCGAAGAACTCTGGTGTGGTTGAATATGTTGATGCACGTGAAGTTCGTATTCGTCAAGAAGACGGAACTTTAGATAAATATAAATTAATGAAATTCCACCGTTCCAATGGTGGTAAAAACTATAACCAACGTCCAATCGTACGTGTTGGTGATCAAGTCGATGCTGATGATGTTTTAGCAGATGGACCAGCAATGGAAAGTGGAGAATTGGCTTTAGGTCAAAACCCATTAATTGCCTTCATGACTTGGGATGGTTATAACTTCGAAGATGCGATCGCAATCAACGAACGTTTAGTTAAAGAAGATGTATATACATCTATTCACATTGAAGAACATGAATCAGAAGCTCGTGATACAAAATTAGGGCCTGAAGAAATGACTCGTGAAATTCCTAATGTTGGTGAAGATGCGTTGAAAGATCTTGATGAATTCGGGATTGTTCGAATCGGTGCCGAAGTTAAAGATGGCGATATCTTAGTTGGTAAAGTTACACCTAAAGGTATGACAGAATTATCAGCTGAAGAACGTTTATTACATGCAATCTTTGGTGAAAAAGCACGTGAAGTACGTGATACATCATTACGCGTTCCTCATGGTGGCGGCGGTATTGTACAAGATGTTAAAATCTTTACACGTGACGCTGGCGATGAATTAGCACCTGGTGTTAATATGATGGTTCGTGTCTACATTGCACAAAAACGTAAATTACAAGTTGGGGATAAAATGGCTGGACGTCATGGTAACAAAGGTACTGTTTCCATCGTAGTTCCTGAAGAAGATATGCCATTTATGCCAGATGGTACTCCAATTGATATTATGCTTTCACCAATGGGTGTTCCTTCACGGATGAACATTGGACAAGTTTTAGAATTACACTTAGGTATGGCTGCTCGTAAATTAGGTATCCATGTTGCTTCACCTGTTTTTGATGGTGCAACTGATGATGATATCTGGGGTGCGTTAGAAGAAGCTAGTTTACCAGCTGATGGTAAGACTGTCTTATATGATGGTCGGACTGGTGATGCCTTTGATAACCGTATTTCTGTAGGTGTTATGTACTATATGAAATTAGCTCACATGGTTGATGATAAGATTCACGCACGTTCAATTGGACCATACTCACTTGTTACACAACAACCGCTTGGTGGTAAAGCACAATTCGGTGGACAACGTTTCGGTGAAATGGAAGTTTGGGCGCTTGAAGCTTATGGTGCTGCATACACATTACAAGAAATTTTAACTTATAAATCTGATGATGTTGTTGGTCGTGTTAAGACATACGAAGCTATTGTTAAAGGCGAACCAATTCCAAAACCAGGTGTACCGGAATCATTCCGCGTGTTAGTTAAAGAATTACAATCATTAGGTCTCGATATGAAAGTGCTCGATAGTGATAAACAAGAAATTGAGTTACGCGATATGGATGATGAAGATGATGATATTCTTAATGTTGATGCTTTAAGTCAAATTGCTAAAGAAGAAGCTGAAAAGAAAGCCGCTCGTGAAAAAGCAAAACTTGAAGAAGCAAACTCTGAAAAATAGTCGTATTCGTTAGAAAACTCAATAAATTTAAAAGGAGGTCGATCCTTTGATCGATGTCAACAAATTCGATAGTATGCAAATTGGTTTGGCTTCATCAGATAAGATCCGTAGCTGGTCTTATGGTGAAGTTAAGAAACCGGAAACTATTAACTATCGTACATTGAAACCAGAAAAAGACGGTCTGTTCGATGAACGGATCTTTGGACCTACAAAAGATTGGGAATGTGCCTGTGGTAAATATAAACGTATCCGTTATAAGGGTATTGTTTGTGATCGCTGTGGTGTTGAAGTTACACGCTCTAAAGTTCGTCGTGAACGTATGGCTCACATTGAACTTGCAGCTCCTGTAACACATATTTGGTACTTCAAAGGTATTCCAAGTCGTATGGGTCTTGTGCTTGATATGAGCCCACGTGCGTTAGAAGAAATTATTTATTTCGCATCTTACGTTGTTACAGATGCTGGTGAAACACCTTTAGAAAGAAAACAACTTTTAACAGAACGTGAATATCGTGAAAAACGTGAAGAATATGGTCAAGGTTTTAAAGCAAGTATGGGTGCAGAAGCTATCCGTACCTTGCTTCATGATGTTGACTTAGAAGGCGAATGTGCTGCTTTAAAAGAAGAACTTAAAGAAGTTACAGGTCAAAAACGGACACGTGCTGTGCGTCGTTTAGACATTTTAGAAGCTTTCTTACATTCTGGAAATAAACCAGAATGGATGGTAATGGATGTTGTTCCTGTTATCCCTCCTGATTTGCGCCCAATGGTTCAATTAGAAGGTGGACGTTTTGCAACATCTGACTTGAATGATTTATATCGTCGTGTAATTAACCGTAATAATCGTTTGAAACGTTTATTAGATTTAAATGCACCAGGAATTATCGTTCAAAATGAAAAACGTATGTTACAAGAAGCTGTTGATGCTTTGATTGATAATGGTCGTCGTGGCCGTCCTGTGACTGGTCCTGGTAACCGTCCATTGAAATCATTGTCACACATGCTTAAAGGGAAACAAGGTCGTTTCCGTCAAAACTTACTTGGTAAACGTGTCGATTACTCAGGACGTTCAGTTATTGATGTTGGTCCTAAATTGAAACTTAGCCAAATGGGTATTCCACATGAAATGGCTTTAGAATTATTTAAACCATTCATGATGAAAGAACTTGTAGCTCGTGAAATGTCAACAAACATTAAAAATGCGAAACGTAAAATCGAACGTCGCGATGAAGATATTTGGGATGTCTTAGAAGATGTTATCAAAGAACACCCAGTTCTCTTGAACCGGGCCCCTACATTGCACCGTTTGGGTATCCAAGCATTCGAACCAGTTTTAGTTGATGGTAAAGCTATGCGCTTACACCCATTAGCTTGTGAAGCTTATAATGCCGATTTTGATGGGGACCAAATGGCTATCCACGTTCCTTTATCAGATGAAGCTCAAGCTGAAGCTCGTTTATTAATGTTAGCTGCTCACCATATCTTGGCTCCAAAAGATGGTAAACCTATCATTTCACCATCTCAAGATATGACAATCGGTAACTATTACATGACTGTTGAAGCTAAAGATCGCGTTGGCGAAGGTATGATCTTCAAAGATGTTAATGAAATCCGAACAGCTTATCAAAATAACTACGTTCACTTGCACACACGTGTTGGGTTACAAACTGACTCACTTGTAGCACAAGGTAAACCATTCACAGATTGGCAAAAAGATCGTATTTTAGTTACAACTGCTGGTAAAGCAATGTTTAATGAAATTCTTCCAGCTGACTTCATTTATTTAAATGAACCAACTGAAGAAAACTTGACACAAGGTATCCCAGATAAATATTTCTTAGAACCAGGTCAAGATATTCATGAATTCTTAAAAACACAACCTTTAGTAACACCATTCAAATCAGGTTTCTTATCAGATATTATCGCTGAAGTTTATAAACGTTATAAAGTTACAGAAACAGCTGAATTACTTGATAGAATGAAAGACTTAGGTTATGCAGAATCAACAAAATCTGGTGTGACTGTTGGTATCGCCGACGTTACAGATCTTAAAGAAAAGAAAGATATTGTTGCTGTTGCGCATAAGAAAGTTGAAACAGTTGCTAAACAATTCCGTCGTGGTTTAATTACAGAAGATGAACGTTATAACCGTGTTATTGCAATTTGGAATGAAGCTAAAGATGTCATCCAAGGTAAACTTGTTGATATGATGGATCCTTCTAACCCAATTCAAATGATGAGTGATTCCGGTGCTCGTGGTAACATTTCTAACTTTACGCAGCTTGCTGGTATGCGTGGTTTGATGGCTGCTCCGAACGGTAAAACAATGGAATTACCAGTTATTTCTAACTTCCGTGAAGGTTTAACAGTGTTGGAAATGTTTATTTCCACTCACGGTGCTCGTAAAGGTATGACCGATACGGCCTTGAAGACTGCCGATTCAGGTTACTTAACACGTCGTTTAGTTGATGTTGCTCAAGATGTTATCATTCGTGAAAAAGACTGTGGTACAGATCGTGGTTTAGAAGTTTCTGCAATTGTTGAAAACAATCAAGAAATTGAATCATTATACGAACGTATCTTAGGTCGTTACACAATGAAATCAGTTTACCATCCAGAAACAGGCGAATTAATCGTTCCTGCTAATGTTATGATGGATGAAACAATTTCTAAAGAAATTATTGAAGCTGGTGTTGAAACAGTTACAATCCGTTCTGCATTTACATGTAATACACGCCACGGTGTGTGTGAACACTGTTATGGACGTAATATGGCTACTGGTGATGAAGTTGAAGTCGGTGAAGCTGTTGGTACAGTTGCTGCTCAATCTATCGGTGAACCAGGTACACAGTTAACAATGCGTACATTCCACACGGGTGGGGTTGCCGGTGATGATATCACTCAAGGTCTTCCTCGTGTTCAAGAAATTTTTGAAGCACGTAATCCTAAGGGTCGTGCTACAATTACTGAAGTTACAGGTGTGGTTGAATCAATTGAAGAAAACCCTGCTGAAAGAACAAAAGAAGTTACCGTTGCTGGTGAAACTGATACAAGAACATACAGCTTACCTTATACAGCTGTCTTAAACGTTCAAGAAGGTCAAGAAATCAAACGTGGTCAAGCATTGACTGTTGGTTCTATTGATCCTAAAGAACTTATTAAAGTTCGTGATGTCTTAACAACAGAAAACTACATCTTAGAACAAGTTCAAAAAGTTTACCGTATGCAAGGGGTAGAAATCTCTGATAAACACATTGAAGTAATGGCTCGCCAAATGCTACGTAAAGTACGCGTTATGGATCCAGGTGAAACAGAATTATTACCTGGTACATTACTTGATATTGATGATTTCAAAGATAAAAATGCACCAACAATCATTAATGGTGGTATTCCTGCAACTGCACGTCCAGTTCTTCTTGGTATTACAAAAGCCTCACTTGAAACAAACAGTTTCTTGTCTGCTGCTTCCTTCCAAGAAACAACACGTGTCTTAACAGATGCTGCTATTCGTGGTAAGAATGATCCATTAATTGGATTGAAAGAAAATGTTATCATTGGTAAGATTATTCCTGCCGGTACAGGTATGAAGAAATACCGTGATGTTGAACCAGAAGAAGTAGGTACTGTATCTAAGAGTGTTTACTCAATTGCTGATGTTGAAGCAGGAATGGAAATTCCCGACTCATCTCAATTTAAAGCAACTGATTCAGAATAATAAATAATATTTTTGAGAGAAGTGATTAATTTCACTTCTCTTTTTTTGTTTACATAGATATGAGGGGATAAAAAGTATTAATAAAAATTAACAAGGCGCAACTTAGGGTTAGATAGGGGATAAAAGGAAAGGTTTTTTTAGTAGAAATGTTTGGCATTAAACGAAATATGATAGCTAAGCAGGAAGCTAAAAAAATAAGATAAACAACAAAATACCAATTGAAAAGTAAGCTTAAAATGTTTACTAAAAGTAAATCCCCCATGCCTAGCATGTTTAATAATACAAAGAGCGTTAAAAATAGACTGATGCTCAAAGTGCCTATTAGATTTGTAATTGTTAAAGTCCGATTTAAAATAGGAAATAATAAGAAAGTATAGCCGCTGAAAAGGCAAAAACTGGAGACTGTTTGTGTGTAGTAATCTTGTAAAGCTAAAAATAACAGCCAACTTAATATAATAAATATTTGCAATAGACTAAATGTTGAGTAATAATTTTGTGAAATTAAACTGATGCCATACAAAGGGAGTAATATTTCTAAAATAAAAGAAGTGGGGGGTAAAACATGTTTACAAAAATAACAATGGCTATTTTGAACGATAAAACCAAATAACGGGATTAATTGCCAGGGCTTGAGTGGCGTGAGACAGTGATCACAAAAAGAATACGGAATACAAAGTGAATAATGATGAGTCAAACGCCAAGCACAACAAGTGATAAAAGATCCCCAACAACTTAAAAAAATAAATAAAATTAGATAGAACACAATAAACAACCTCCTCAATAACTAGATACGTAAAATGCTCGAAGATTTTTCGTAAAAAGATCGGATTTTTTTGAAAAAAAGAATTGACATTGCTAGTTAGAACATGCTATTCTATTCAAGGTGCTTTACTAATAACAGTTCTCTTAGATTAACTAAGAACGTGCTGACTGTACATAGTAATAAGCAGACCAACAAACAACGTACATCGGGACGTTATTTTTTTAAACCCAAAAAATGAAACTCCTGGATGTGTGTACTTAAAAAATAATCGAAAATTTAGGAAGGAGGACTTTTTAGATGCCTACAATCAACCAATTAATTCGCAAGGGTCGTAAATCTAAAAGTTCAAAATCTGATTCCCCAGCTTTAAATTTTGGGTATAACAGTCATAAAAAAGTTCAAACAAAAAATCCTGCACCTCAAAAACGTGGTGTAGCAACTCGTGTCGGTACAATGACACCTAAGAAACCTAACTCAGCTTTACGTAAGTATGCTCGTGTTCGTTTATCAAACTTAATCGAAGTTACAGCATATATCCCAGGTATCGGTCATAACTTACAAGAACACAGCGTGGTACTTATCCGCGGTGGTCGTGTTAAGGATTTACCAGGGGTTCGTTACCACATCGTTCGTGGTGCGTTAGACACAGCTGGTGTTGATGGACGTATGCAAAGCCGTTCTAAATACGGTGCAAAGAAACCTAAGAAATAAGAGGAGGTTATTTAGATGCCAAGAAAAGGTGCTGTCGCAAAACGCGACGTAATGCCAGATCCAATTTATAACTCAAAATTGGTTACACGTTTAATCAACCGCTTAATGTTAGACGGTAAACGTGGTACTGCATCAAAGATTTTATACCAATCATTTGATATTATTAAAGAACAAACAGGAAATGAACCATTAGAAGTATTTGAAGAAGCAATGAACAACATCATGCCAGTGCTTGAAGTTAAAGCTCGTCGTGTTGGTGGTTCTAACTACCAAGTTCCTATCGAAGTACGTCCAGAACGTCGTACAACTTTAGGTTTACGTTGGTTAGTAAACTATGCTCGTCTTCGTGGCGAACATACAATGTCAGAACGTTTAGCTAAAGAAATTATGGATGCTGCTAACAACACAGGTGCATCTGTTAAGAAACGTGAAGACACACACAAGATGGCTGATGCAAACCGTGCATTCGCACATTATCGTTGGTAATCTTTTAAAAAAATGGCTACTATGCGATTTAGAAAAAATCAATAGTAGTCTTTTTTTTAAAATGATATAATTGAACTATAATTTTTTTAAAAATTATTGCTAATATCGGAAGGAGAGAAATTCTCAATGGCAAACAAACGTGAATTCTCATTAGACCATACACGTAACATTGGTATTGTTGCCCACATTGATGCTGGTAAAACAACAACTACTGAACGTATTTTGTATTATACAGGTAAAATCCATAAAATCGGTGAAACACACGAAGGTGCTTCACAAATGGACTGGATGGAACAAGAACAAGAACGTGGTATTACAATCACATCTGCTGCAACAACTGCCGAATGGAAAGGCAACCGTATCAACATTATCGATACACCAGGACACGTGGACTTCACAGTTGAAGTAGAACGTTCCTTACGTGTTCTTGATGGTGCTGTAGTTGTTTTAGATGCACAATCAGGTGTAGAACCACAAACTGAAAACGTATGGCGTCAAGCTACAACATACGGTGTACCTCGTATCGTATTCCTTAACAAAATGGATAAAACAGGTGCAAACTTTGACTATGCTGTAAGCACAATCGAAGACCGTTTACAAGCTAACCCATTACCAGTTCAAATGCCAATTGGTGCTGAAACAGAGTTCCAAGGTGTTATTGACTTAATCGAAATGAAAGCTGACTTATACGATGCAGATGCATCTGGTACTAACTATACAGTTGTAGACGTACCAGAAGAATATCGTGAAGAAGCTCAAGAACGTCGCGATGCAATGATCGAAGCTCTTGCAGATATCGACGAAGACCTTATGGAAAAATACCTTGAAGGTGAAGAAATTTCTAACGATGAAATTAAAGCTGCTATTCGTAAAGCTACATTAGCTTTAGAAGTATATCCAGTCTTTGCTGGTTCTGCTTTCAAGAATAAAGGTGTTCAAATGATGCTTGATGGTGTTAATGCATACTTACCATCTCCATTAGATGTTAAACCTTATAGCGCTACAACACCTGAAGGTGAAGAAATTGAATTAGTTGCTAACGATGAAGATCCATTTGCAGGTCTTGCATTCAAGATCGCTACAGATCCATTCGTTGGTCGTTTAACATTCTTCCGTGTTTACACAGGTACATTAGAATCTGGTTCATATGTATTAAACGCATCTAAAGATCGTCGTGAACGTGTAGGTCGTTTATTACAAATGCACTCAAACACACGTAAAGAAATCTCAGAAGTATTCTCTGGTGATATTGCTGCTGCAATTGGTTTCAAAAATACAACAACTGGTGATTCATTAACAGATCCAAAACGTCCGTTAATTCTTGAATCAATGGAATTCCCAGACCCAGTTATCCAAGTATCTATCGAACCAAACTCAAAAGCTGACCAAGATAAAATGGGTGTTGCTTTACAAAAACTTGCTGAAGAAGATCCAACATTCAAAGCTGAAACAAACCAAGAAACTGGTGAAACATTAATCGCTGGTATGGGTGAGTTACACTTAGATATCATCGTTGACCGTATGCGTCGTGAATTTAACGTTGAAGCTAAAGTTGGTGCTCCACAAGTTGCTTATCGTGAAACATTTACAAAATCTGTTCAATCTCAAGGTAAATTCGTTCGTCAATCTGGTGGTAAAGGTCAATACGGTGATGTATGGATCGAATTCACACCTAACGAAGAAGGTAAAGGCTTTGAATTTGAAAATGCTATCGTTGGTGGGGTTGTTCCTCGTGAATACATCCCTTCAGTTGAAGCTGGATTGAAAGAATCTATGACAAACGGTGTGTTAGCTGGTTATCCATTAATTGATGTTAAAGCTAAATTATATGATGGTAGCTACCATGATGTCGATTCTAGTGAAGCTGCATTTAAAGTTGCTGCATCCTTATCATTACGTAACGCTGCTAAGAAAGCTGGCGCTGTAATTCTTGAACCAATCATGAAAGTTGAAGTTGTTGCCCCAGAAGATAACTTAGGTGATGTTATGGGACACGTTACAGCTCGTCGTGGTCGTGTTGAAGGTATGGAAGCTCGTGGTAATGCACAAGTTGTTAATGCATTTGTTCCATTATCAGAAATGTTCGGTTACGCAACAACATTGCGTTCTGCAACACAAGGTCGTGGTACATTCTCAATGACAATGGATCACTACGAACCAGTACCTAAGTCAATTCAAGAAGAAATCATTAAGAAAAACGGCGGAGACGCAGATTAATTTTTGATTGCTTAATATAAGAAATAGGATTATGCTCAAGAGAGCATAATCCTATTTTTTTGTATTTAAGGAGGTGAAAAAATGGATCTAAAATTGAAAATTACAGCGCAGAATTTATGCTCTCTTTCAGATTGGGCATATTGTGTTGATCAAAAAGCTTGGCAAACATTTCGTAAAGCATATCCACAACCTGAAAATGGTACTTGGCAAACTTTTGCGGGCCAAGACTATTTTGTAATAGATGCTTATAATAATTTAACTAATGGTTTACAAATGTTAATTGTTGCGCCACGGCAAGTAGCTCAATCAAATGAGCGGTCACAAGGAGAATTTTCAACAGTAATTGTAGCCTTTGCAGGGACGGGTAATTCTGAAAAAGTTACTATGGGATTTGCCGGTAAAAACCCCAAAGATATTTCACAAGATATTCAAGGTATTGTTAAAGGCCAAAGGGAATATTTACAAGTTACGAGTGAAACAGGGGAAGTGGAAACTGTCTTGAGCCAATTTACTAGTGCGCAAAATTATTTAGAGCAATTAATGCAGCGTTATCCGCAAAGTGAATTTTATTTTACAGGACACTCTTTAGGTGGAAGTTTAGCAATGGTAATGGGTGCTCATTTTCAAAAACAGGCACAAGTTTTTTCAGCTCCAGATCCTTGGCGTTTGTTAACTGAGGAAGAAAAAAGTTGGATGTTAGATCATCCTGATAAATTAATTAATTATCGACATGCTAATGATGCTATTTCAACGTTGAATCCGATTATTAAAGATATTTCAGGTTTTACCGGTTTGAATTTATGGGCGCAAACAAGTGAGTTGAATCCATTCGAAGCGCATTTGTTGAAGAGTTATGTATTTAATGAAGATGAAAGTGTGGCTTTGATTAGCGATCCGTTGACTTTGGAGAATATGTTAAGCGCTAAAATTACAGCGATCGCTTTGTGGGTGCAAGATAATACTGTGGCAGCTGATGTTTCGGATGTTTTGTTTAATAATTTAAAAGCTTATGGATTGATTTGGGATAGATTACAAACTAAACAAATTTTGGCGGTCTGGTTAGATTACTTATTGAATTTACAACGTGTTTTAAAATTAGTACAAAAAGTCGGCGGTTTCAAAAATGATGAAGTTTCTTTAGAATCATTAGCGCAGGAATTTAAATGGAACGAAGCTTGCCAATGCGTTTTAGATTTACAAAATGAATTGCGACAGTTTGAAGTTGGTACGCAAGCAGAATATGTATATTTAACACAAGGATTAACTGCTGAAAATTTGGCCTATATAATAGAAGAAAGTGAAAAGTTATTAGGGTTGAAACAAGGCGAAAAAGCACGTTTTGAAGAGGTTTTAGGGCGATTCACACCAGAAATACCAACGTTTGATTTAAGTGAGCAATTACCGTTAAAAATGGCGGTGGAATATCAGCAAAATCACGCTGTTCGAAAACGAATGGAGCAACTGGCAGAAATTAAGCAAGTAGAACAAGCAGTATGGCAAAGAATGTTATTAAAAGCTAAATTAAACGGATTTGAAGACGTGTTTGTGAAAGTTAGTCATCAATTAGGTAAGTTAATTGATAAATAAAATACCTTTGATTTGCAAATGAGTTGAAAATAAGGGATACTATAAAGGTTGAACTTAAGCTAAATTGTGTGAAAACAATTTCATTTAATTTTTTGCAAAAATATTGAAAAAAGTCCTTGCTTTAAGAGCCTAGCTGTAATATTATAGAAAGGTACTTGTGCAAGGGACAAGTATATATAGTTGTTTTATATTTTTAAATGAGCTATGATGTGAAAGGTTGCGACACGCCCGGATGCTTTGCCACAGGTGCGACGGTAATTTTCACGGAGCTAGTCTTATTTTTAAAATAGACGAAGGAGGAAACGAACATGGCAAAACAAAAAATCCGTATCCGTTTAAAGGCATACGAACACCGCATTTTAGATCAATCAGCTGATAAGATTGTAGAAACAGCAAAGAGAACAGGTGCAGAAATCTCTGGCCCAATCCCATTGCCTACAGAACGTACAATTTATACAGTTATCCGTTCACCACATAAATACAAAGATTCACGTGAACAATTTGAAATGCGCACACACAAACGTTTGATTGACATTGTTAACCCAACACCTAAGACAGTTGATTCATTGATGAAACTTGACTTACCATCTGGCGTTGATATTGAAATCAAATTATAATACTAAATAAAACAAATAATAAATTGGAGGTGTACTCATGACCACAAAAGGAATCTTAGGAAAAAAAGTAGGTATGACACAAGTCTTTACTGAAGCAGGGGAATTAGTACCTGTAACAGTTATCGAAGTTGGTACTAACGTTGTAATGCAAGTTAAAACAATGGAAAATGATGGCTACGAAGCTATCCAATTAGGTTTTGACGATCAACGCGCTGTATCAGTAAACAAACCTGCTAAAGGTCATGCAGATAAAGCAAATACTGCTCCTAAGCGCTTCGTTCGTGAAATCCGCGATGTTGAGCTTGGAGAATACAAAGTTGGTGACGAAATCAATGCCGATATCTTCGAAGCAGGTAACTTCGTAGATGTAACAGGTACGTCTAAAGGACACGGTTTCGCTGGTTCAATTAAGAAAGATAACCAACAACGTGGACCTATGGGACACGGTTCTCGTTATCACCGTCGACCAGGTTCAATGGGTATCATCATTAACCGCGTTATGAAAGGTAAATTATTACCAGGACGTATGGGTGGTAACCGAGTAACGATCCAAAACTTGGAAATCGTTAAAGCAGACACAGAAAACGGAGTACTTTTGATCAAAGGTAACGTACCAGGTGCTAACAAATCCTACGTTACAATCAAAAGTACAATCAAATAATTAGAGGAAGGGAGGAAATAACATGCCAACAGTTGCATTATTTAAACAAGACGGTAGCAAAAATGGTGAAGTTCAATTAAACGACACAATTTTTGGTATCGAACCAAACAACAATGTAATCTTTGATGCAGTCTTGATGCAACGCGCATCACTTCGTCAAGGTACACACGCTGTAAAAAACAGAAGTGCAGTTCGCGGTGGTGGTAAAAAACCATGGCGTCAAAAAGGTACAGGCCGTGCTCGTCAAGGTTCTATCCGCTCACCACAATGGGTAGGTGGTGGTACCGTATTTGGTCCTACACCTCGTTCATATAGCTACAAATTACCACGTAAAGTGCGTCGTTTAGCTATCAAATCCGTCCTTTCTCAAAAGGTTATGGATGAAAGTTTAGTAGTTGTAGATGCTTTAGGCTTCGAACAACCAAAAACAAAAGAGTTCGCACAAGTTTTAAGCAACTTAGATATTAAAACAAAAGTTTTAGTAGTTCTTGAAGATGGCAACGAAGCTGCAGCATTAGCAGCACGTAACTTGTCAAACGTTACAGTTATTCCTGCTAAAGGATTAAACGTATTAGACGTTGTAAATAATGACAAGATGCTTATCACTCAAGGAGCTCTTTCTCAAGTAGAGGAGGTTCTTGCATAATGGAATCACGCGATATTATTTTACGTCCAGTCATCACTGAAGCATCAGTTGCTGACATCGACAACAAACGTTATACATTCGACGTTCATACAAAAGCAACAAAAACACAAGTTAAACATGCTATCGAAGACATCTTCGGTGTAAAAGTTGCTAAAGTTAACATCATGAATGTTAAAGGTACAAAGAAACGCTTAGGCCAATACGTAGGATTCAAAAAGAATCGTCGTAAAGCTATCGTTACTTTAACAGCCGAATCTAAAGAAATTACATTATTCAACGAAGAATAAAATTCAAAATAGGAGGAAAACATAGTGGGAATCAAAAAATTCAAACCTACTTCTAACGGTCGCCGTAATATGACAGGTTCTGATTTTGCTGAAATCACAAAATCAACACCAGAAAAGTCTTTACTTGCTAAAAACAACAAGACTGCTGGTCGTAACTCATATGGTCGTATTACAGTTCGTCACCGTGGTGGTGGGCATAAACGCCAATATCGTATTATCGATTTCAAACGTATTAAAGATGGCGTTCCTGCAACAGTTAAAGCAATCGAGTATGATCCAAACCGTTCAGCTAACATTGCGTTAGTAATTTATGCTGATGGTGTGAAAGCATACATCCTTGCTCCTAAAGGCCTTGAAGTTGGTCAAACAATCGAATCTGGTAAAGATGCAGATATCAAGATCGGTAACGCTCTTGCATTAGCAGACATTCCAGTAGGTACAACAATTCACAATATCGAATTAAAACCAGGTAAAGGTGGTCAATTAGCTCGTTCAGCTGGTGCATCTGCTCAATTACTTGGTAAAGAAGGTAAATACGCAATCGTTCGTTTAGCTTCTGGTGAAGTTCGTATGATCTTATTAACATGCCGCGCTACAGTTGGTGCTGTTGGTAACGAACAACACGAATTAATCAAAATCGGTAAAGCTGGTCGTAGCCGTTGGATGGGTCGCCGTCCACAATCACGTGGTTCTGTAATGAACCCTTGCGATCACCCACACGGTGGTGGTGAAGGTAAAGCACCTGTTGGACGTCCAAGTCCAATGTCACCATGGGGTAAAAAGACTCGCGGTAACAAGACTCGTAAGACAAAGAACCGTTCTAACAAGTTTATTGTTCGTGGTCGTAAAAAGAAATAGACAAGTAAATTCGAATTAACGTCTGAAAAACATAGTTGATCCGAAGGGAGGATTATTACATTGAGTCGTAGTTTAAAAAAGGGACCTTTCGTTGATGCACATTTAATGAAGAAGGTTGAAGCACAAGCTGATCTTGAAAAGAAATCAGTTATCAAGACATGGTCACGTCGTTCAACTATCTTCCCAAGCTTCATTGGTTACACAATCGCTGTTTATGATGGTCGTAAGCATGTTCCAGTTTATATCCAAGAAGATATGGTAGGACATAAACTAGGTGAATTCGCACCAACTCGTTCATTCCGTGGACACGTGAATAACGATAAGAAAACAGGAAAATAATTAACTAAGGGAGGATATCAGAATGGCTGAACAAGTAACATCAGCAAAAGCAACTGCACGTACAGTTCGCATCCCTGCACGTAAAGCACGTCTTGTGATCGATCTTATCCGCGGCAAGAGTGTTGCTGAAGCAATTGGGATCTTAAAGTTCACACCAAGAGCTGGATCACCAATCATTGAAAAAGTATTAAAATCTGCAATTGCAAACGCAGAAAACAACTTTGACTTAGATGTTGAAGATTTATATGTAAGTGAAGCATTTGTTAACGAAGGACCAACACTTAAACGTTTCCGTCCTCGTGCCAAAGGTTCCGCTTCTCCAATCAACAAACGTACAAGTCATATTACAATCGTTGTATCTGAAAAATAAGGAGGGATAACGCGTGGGTCAAAAAATTAATCCTACAGGATTACGTGTCGGAATCATTCGTGACTGGGATGCAAAATGGTACGCAGAAAAAGATTTTGCACAAAATTTACACGAAGATCTTCGTATCCGTAAATATATTGAAAACAAATTAGCCGACGCCGCTGTCTCTATCGTTGAGATCGAACGTGCTGCAAAGCGTGTTAACATTTCTATCCATACAGCTAAACCAGGTATGGTAATCGGTAAGGGCGGTTCAGAAGTTGAAAAACTTCGTAAAGAATTAAACAACTTAACAGGTAAGAGAGTTCACATTAACATTGTAGAAATCAAAAAACCTGACTTAGATGCTAAATTAGTAGCAGAAAACATTGCTGTACAATTGGAAAACCGTGTTGCTTTCCGTCGTGCAATGAAACAATCTATCCAACGTACAATGCGTTCAGGCGCAAAAGGTATCAAGGTTCAAGTTTCTGGTCGTTTAAACGGTGCAGATATGTCTCGTTCAGAACATTTCTCAGAAGGAACAGTTCCATTGCATACATTACGTGCAGACATTGATTATGCATGGGTAGAAGCAGATACAACATACGGTAAATTAGGCGTTAAAGTTTGGATTTACCGCGGTGAAGTATTACCTGCTAAGAAAGATAACCGTAAAGGAGGGAAATAATCTATGTTAGTACCAAAACGTACAAAGTATCGGCGCGAATTCCGTGGTAAGATGCGTGGTCGTGCTAAAGGTGGTACAGAAGTTGCATTCGGTAAATACGGTTTACAAGCAGTTGATTCACATTGGATCACAAACCGTCAAATCGAAGCTGCTCGTATCGCTATGACACGTTATATGAAACGTGGTGGGAAAGTTTGGATTAAAATCTTCCCTCATAAATCATATACAGCAAAAGCTATCGGTGTTCGTATGGGTTCCGGTAAAGGGGCACCAGAAGGTTGGGTAGCACCAGTTAAACGCGGCAAGATCATGTTTGAAATTGACGGCGTTCCTGAAGAAGTGGCACGCGAAGCTTTACGCTTAGCATCCCACAAGCTCCCAGTTAAAACAAAGTTTGTAAAACGTGAGGAAGTAGGTGGCGAATCAAATGACTAAACAAGAAATTAATGAATTAACCACTGCTGAAATGCTCGAAAAAGAAAAGCAATTCAAAGATGAATTATTCAACTTACGTTTCCAATTAGCAACAGGACAATTAGAAAACACTGCTCGCTTAAAGGAAGTACGTAAAACGATTGCGCGCATCAAAACAGCGTTGCGTCAACAAGAATTAAACAAATAATAGAATACGAAAAGGAGGCTAATCGCGAATGAGTGATCGTAACCAACGCAAAGTCTATCAAGGACGTGTCGTTTCTGATAAGATGGATAAAACAATTACAGTATCTGTTGAAACATACAAGAATCATAAGGCTTATGGCAAACGTGTTAAGTATTCCAAGAAATTTACAGCACACGATGAAAACAACGAAGCAAAAGTTGGAGATATCGTTAAAATTATGGAAACTCGTCCATTGTCAGCAACAAAACGTTTCCGTTTATTAGAAATCGTTGAAAAAGCAATTATTATCTAATCTGAATTAAATATTATTGCACTTTGATTCGTATTCTTATCTAATAGCGAAAGGAGGACACACACTGTGATCCAACAAGAAACTCGTTTAAAAGTCGCTGACAACTCTGGTGCACGCGAAATCTTAGTTATTAAAATTTTAGGTGGTTCTCGCGTAAAAACAGCTAATATCGGTGATATCGTTATTGCTACTGTTAAACAAGCAACACCAGGTGGCGTTGTCAAAAAAGGTGACGTTGTAAAAGCAGTTATCGTTCGTACAAAGAGCGGTACACATCGTGCAGATGGTTCATACATTAAATTTGATGAAAATGCTGCTGTTATTATCGGTGATGACCAATCACCTAAGGGTACACGTATTTTCGGGCCAGTTGCACGTGAATTACGT
This sequence comes from Ligilactobacillus ceti DSM 22408, assembly GCF_000423245.1. Classification (GTDB taxonomy): domain Bacteria; phylum Bacillota; class Bacilli; order Lactobacillales; family Lactobacillaceae; genus Ligilactobacillus; species Ligilactobacillus ceti. The sequence continues at coordinate 28,536 of NZ_AUHP01000016.1, read as the reverse complement.
GACGGAAACTTCATGAAGATCGTTTCCTTAGCACCTGAAGTATTATAATCATCCATCGTCTAACAAGGAGGTGCAGAGAAAAACATGTTCATTAAAAAGAATGATAAAGTTAAAGTGATCAGCGGTAAGTATAAAGGTACTGAAGGTACAGTATTACAAGCTATGCCAAAAGAAGATCGCGTGATCGTACAAGGCGTTAATATCGTGAAGAAGCATCAAAAACCTTCTAACGAAAACCCAACAGGCGGAATTGTTGAAGTTGAAGCACCAATTCACGTATCTAACGTTATGTTGATCGATCCTTCTAACAATGAACCAACACGTGTTGGTTTCAAAGTAGAAGATGGTAAGAAAGTCCGTGTTTCTAAAAAAACAGGTGAAACTTTATAATATTTAAAGAAAGGAGGATACTTTCTTCATGAATCGTTTAAAAGAAAAATATATTAACGAAGTAGTTCCATCATTAGTGGAAAAATTTGATTATTCATCAGTCATGCAAGCTCCTAAAGTTGAAAAAATCGTGATCAACATGGGTGTTGGTGATGCTGTAAGCAATTCTAAGTTTTTAGATGAAGCTGTTGAAGAATTAACATTGATCGCAGGTCAAAAACCTGTAATTACAAAAGCTAAAAAATCAATTGCTGGCTTCCGTTTACGTGAAGGCATGCCAATTGGTGCAAAAGTTACATTACGTGGACAACGTATGTATGAATTCTTAGATAAATTAGTTTCAGTATCATTGCCACGTGTGCGTGATTTCCATGGTGTAAGTAAACGTGCCTTTGACGGTCGCGGTAACTACACATTGGGTGTACGTGAACAATTGATTTTCCCTGAAATTGATTTTGATAATGTTAATAAAGTTCGTGGTATGGATATCGTTATTGTTACAACAGCTAACACAGACGAAGAATCTAAAGAATTATTATCACAACTAGGTATGCCATTTGCCAAATAAGAGGGGGGTTCACATTGGCTAAAAAGTCACAAATTGCAAAGAATAAACGTCCAGCAAAATTCTCAACACAAGAATATTCCCGTTGTGAACGTTGCGGCCGTCCACATTCTGTATATCGTAAATTTAAGTTATGCCGTGTTTGCCTAAGAGAACTTGCTCATAAGGGTCAGATCCCTGGCATGAAAAAGGCTAGCTGGTAATCCAAAAAAAGCACAAAAGGAGGCAAACTAATGGTCATGACTGATCCAATCGCAGACTTCTTGACACGTATTCGTAATGCTAATCAAGCAAAATTAGAATCACTTGAAGTACCTGCTTCAAACATCAAATATGACATCGCAAACATCCTTAAAAAAGAAGGATTTATCCGCGATGTAGAATATATCGAAGACGACAAACAAAACGTTATTCGTGTATTCATGAAATATGGTAAAGATCATGAACGTGTAATCTCAGGTATTCGTCGTATCTCAAAACCTGGTTTACGTTCATATGTAAAAGCTGATGCTGTTCCTAAAGTTCTTAACGGTTTAGGTATTGCTATTTTATCAACACCAGAAGGTGTTATTACAGATAAAGAAGCCCGTGCAAAGCACATCGGTGGCGAAGTATTAGCTTACGTTTGGTAATAAATAAAAACCGTAAGGAGGTGTCTATCTCGTGAGTCGTATTGGTTATAAAGTTGTTGATTTGCCAGCAGGCGTTGAAGTTAAACAAGACGGAAACGTTGTAACTGTTAAAGGTCCTAAAGGTGAATTAACTAGAGAATTCTCAAAACATATCACTATGAAAATTGAAGGTAACGTAGTTACTTTCGAACGTGATTCAGAAGATAGCAAGATTAAAGCATTACACGGTACAACACGTGCAAACTTCAATAACATGGTTATCGGTGTTACTGAAGGATTCAAGAAAGAACTTGAATTACGTGGGGTTGGTTACCGTGCTCAAATGAAAGGAAAAACTCTCGTATTAAACGTTGGTTATTCCCACCCAGTTGAGTTTGATCCTGCAAACGAAAAAGGTGTTGAATTCGCAACACCATCTACAACATTAGTTGTTGTTGAAGGTATTAATAAAGAAGTTGTCGGCGATGTAGCTGCACGTATCCGTGCAACACGCGCTCCAGAACCTTACAAAGGCAAAGGTATTCGCTATGTTGGCGAATTCGTACGTCGTAAAGAAGGTAAGACTGGTAAATAATCTAGCAGCATAAGCTGTTGAAATTAAACTAAGAGGTGAAAATTGTGATATCTAAACCAGATAAAAATAAAACACGTCAAAAACGTCATGCACGTGTTCGTAACAAAATCTCTGGTACTGCTGAGTGCCCACGCTTAAATGTTTATCGTTCAAACAAAAACATCTACGCTCAAATTATTGATGACGTAGCGGGTGTGACGCTAGTTAGTGCCTCTACATTAGATGAAGCCGTTAGTGGCGACACAAAAACTGCACAAGCTGTTTCAGTTGGTACAGTTGTTGCTCAACGCGCTGTTGAAAAAGGTATCAAAGAAGTTGTCTTTGACCGTGGCGGATACCTATATCATGGTCGTGTGCAAGCTTTAGCAGAAGCTGCTCGCGAAAATGGCTTAGACTTTTAGGAAAGGGAGGAAAAAACGTTTATGACTTTTATCGATCCAGCTCAATTAGATTTAGAAGATCGTGTTGTAGCGATTAACCGTATCACTAAAGTTGTTAAAGGTGGACGTCGTCTTCGCTTTGCAGCATTAGTAGTAGTCGGTGACCACAATGGCCACGTTGGTTTTGGTACTGGTAAAGCTCAAGAAGTACCAGAAGCTATTCGTAAGGCTGTTGACGCTGCACGTAAGAACTTAGTGGAAGTTCCTATGGTCGGAACAACACTTCCTCATGAAGTTATCGGTCAACACAGCGGTAGTCGTATTTTGTTGAAACCAGCTAGTGCCGGTTCTGGAGTTGCTGCAGGTGGCGCAGTTCGTGCTATCATGGAACTTGCCGGAGTTGCTGATGTTACAAGTAAATCATTAGGTTCTAACACACCAATCAACGTTGTACGTGCTACAATTGATGGTTTATTAAAAATGAAGAATGCTGAAGACGTTGCACAATTACGTGGCGTATCAGTTCAACATTTAGCAGAATAAAGGAGGACATATTCATGGCAAACTTAAAAGTTACATTAATTCATTCTGTCATTGGACGTCCTCAAACTCAACGCGATGTCGTTAAAGGTTTAGGCCTTGGACGTATTAATAGTTCTGTTGTTGTTCCTGACAATGCAGCTATGCGTGGTGCGATCAGAAAGATCAATCATTTAGTGGACGTTGAATTGGCTGATTAATAGTCAATATTAGTTGAATAAGGAGGTGCCAACCTAATGAAATTACATGAATTACAACCAAGTGAAGGTTCACGCAAAGTACGCAACCGCGTCGGTCGTGGTACTTCATCCGGTAACGGTAAAACATCTGGCCGTGGTCAAAAAGGCCAAAAGGCTCGTGGTAAGGTACGTCTTGGTTTCGAAGGGGGACAAATGCCATTGTTCCGTCGTATGCCAAAACGTGGTTTCAAGAATGTTAACCGTAAGGAATACGCAATCGTAAACCTTGAAACATTAAACAAATTCGAAGATAATGCTGAAGTAACACCAGTTGCATTGGTTGAAGCTGGCATTATTAAAAACGAAAAAGATGGTATTAAAGTTTTAGGAAATGGTGCATTGAATAAGAAATTAAGCGTAAAAGCTCATAAATTCTCTGCATCTGCTAAAGCAGCTATCGAAGCAGCAGGCGGTCAAACTGAGGTGATTTAATGCTTAAGACAATGAAGAATGCCTTTGCTGTAAAAGAGATTCGTAAACAAATCTTATTTACCTTAGGTGTCTTGATTGTATTTCGTTTAGGCACTTATATCACTGTCCCTGGGATCAACGCTAAGGCTCTGTCTAGTGTTGCATCTTCAGGGTTAATTAGTATCTTGAACACTTTTAGTGGTGGCGGTTTAACTAACTATTCTATCTTGGCAATGGGGGTTTCCCCATACATTACTGCTCAAATTGTTGTGCAATTGCTCCAAATGGACATTGTGCCACGTTTTGTGGAGTGGAGTAAACAAGGTGAAGTTGGTCGTCGTAAATTAAATCAGGTGACTCGATACTTAACGATCGTGCTTGCGTTTGTACAATCAATCGGTATTACAGCTGGGTTTAACTATTTAAGTAGTTTAAATCTAGTTCCAAATCCAAACGTTAAAACATATATCAGTATTGGGATCATTTTAACTGGTGGTACAATGTTTACTACATGGTTAGGTGATATGATAACAGAACGAGGCCTTGGTAACGGGGTTTCAATGATTATTATGGCGGGTATTTTAGCTCGTGTTCCAATTGGTATCAAACAAATTTATACAGAAGAATTTGTGAGTGCTGCAACTAATCAAATTTGGAAACCTATTTTATACGTTGTAATATTAGTACTGATTGTTTTGATAATAGTAACTTTTGTAACATATGTTGAACAAGCTAATTATAAGATTCCGATCCAATATACTAGACGTTTAGCAGATGCTACTGAAAGCTCATATTTACCATTGAAAGTCAATGTAGCTGGTGTTATTCCAGTTATCTTTGCTAGTTCGTTTATTGCAACACCACAAGCTATCTTAATGGCTTTCACGCAAAACCATTCTGAAGCAACCTGGTTTAAAGTAATGACGAATTTATTCAATATGCAAACACCTGCAGGTATGACATTATATACATTTTTAATTGTTCTCTTTACTTTCTTTTATGCTTTTGTTCAAGTTAACCCTGAAAAATTATCAGAAAACTTACAAAAACAAGGAAGTTATATTCCATCTGTCTGGCCTGGTAAAGAAACACAAAAATATGTTTCCCGGTTATTAATGAGATTAAGTACAGTTGGTGCATTGTACCTTGGACTTATTTCTTTAATTCCATTATTAGCTAGTTCAATTTGGGGCTTAAGTGCTTCAATTGGTTTAGGTGGGACAAGTTTATTAATTGTTGTAGGGGTAACTTTACAAACAATTAATCAATTAAATGGTATGATGATGAAACAAGAATATGTTGGTTTTATTAGATAAGTTACTAAAAAAAGTTGGTCTTTCTTTTAGAAGAGAGGCCGACTTTTTTAACTACAAGCACTATTTTTACGTTATAATAATAGTGAATTTTACTATTATATATTAGGAGGAATTATACATGGCAATGAACCTTATGCTTATTGGTTTACCAGGAGCTGGTAAAGGAACACAAGCAGAACGAATTGTAGATACATATGCAATTCCACATATCTCAACAGGTGATATTTTTAGAGCTGCAATTAAGAATAGTACACCAATGGGAATTGAAGCTAAAAAATATATCGACAAAGGTGAACTTGTACCTGATGAAGTAACTAACGGAATCGTTAAAGAACGTTTAGCTCAAGACGATGTTAACAATGGTTACTTATTAGATGGTTTCCCTCGTAACATGGCGCAAGCTGAAGCATTAGAACAATTTAGTGCTGAATTAGACAAAGCATTAAACTGTGTAATTTATATTCATGTTGATCCAGAATCATTAATGGAACGTTTAACAGGACGTTACATTTGCCGTAATTGTGGTGCAACATATCATAAATTATTTAACCCAACAACTGTTGAAGGTACATGTGATCGTTGTGGTGAACATGAATTCTACCAACGTGAAGATGATAAACCAGAAACAGTTAAAAAACGTTTAGAAGTTAATATTGAAATGAACACACCATTATTAGACTTCTATCGTGAACAAGGCATTTTACATGAAGTTAATGGTAACCAAGAAATTGACCAAGTGTTTGCCGACATCAAAAAAGTATTAGATTCATTATAAAATTAGTATGAAACACGTTTAAATGAGAGGCTTTGAAAAAAACTTGAAAAAAAGTGAGAAAATTTAAATATTTCTTGCAAATCGTCACTTTATTGTGTTATGATAATTCAGGTTTATCTTTTCAATGGGTTTAGAATCTTCAAGGAGAATTTAAGCTTGCGGAAAAAGGTGGGACTCCCAAGAAAAGCTTCTCACATTTTGACGTGTAAAGTTTTAAAACCAAATAAGGAGGTACTTTTGCGTGGCGAAAGATGATGTAATTGAAATTGAAGGCACGATTAAAGAAACGATGCCTAATGCGATGTTCAAAGTTGAATTAGAAAACGGACATGAAATTTTAGCTCATGTTTCAGGAAAAATTAGAATGCACTACATTCGTATTTTACCTGGAGATCGAGTGACAGTGGAAATGTCTCCATATGATTTGACTAAGGGACGCATTACCTATCGCTTTAAATAAATTGTACTTCGAACATATTTTAGGAGGTATAATTAATGAAAGTAAGACCATCAGTTAAACCAATGTGTGAACATTGCAAAGTTATCAAACGCAAAGGTCGCGTTATGGTTATTTGCGATAATCCAAAACACAAACAACGTCAAGGATAATAATTAGGAGGTGTAATTTTAATGGCTCGTATTGCAGGTATCGATTTACCACGTGATAAGCGTGTGGTTATCGGATTAACTTACATTTATGGAATCGGTAATACTTCAGCTCAAAAGATTTTAGCTGAAGCAGGCGTTTCAGAAGATGTTCGTGTTCGTGATCTTACAGCTGATCAAGAAGATCAAATTCGTGCAGTTGTAGATAAATATAAGGTTGAAGGTGACCTTCGTCGCGAAGTATCAATGAACATCAAACGCCTTTCAGAAATTGGCTCATACCGAGGTCTACGTCACCGTCGCGGTTTACCAGTTCGCGGTCAAAATACTAAGAACAACGCGCGTACACGTAAAGGCCCAGCTGTTTCAATTGCTGGTAAAAAAGGTTAATAAATAAATTTTAAAAGAAGGAGGTTAGCTAATTCATGGCAGTTAAGAAATCACGCAAACGCCGCGCAAAGAAGAATATTCAAAGCGGGGTTGCACATATTCATTCAACATTCAATAATACACTTGTTATGATTACAGACGTTCATGGTAATGCTGTAGCATGGTCTTCTGCAGGTTCATTAGGCTTCAAAGGTAGTCGTAAATCAACACCTTTCGCAGCTCAAATGGCTTCAGAAGCAGCAGCTAAGAGTGCTATGGAAAATGGTATGAAGACTGTTGAAGTTGCAGTTAAAGGTCCAGGTTCTGGTCGTGAAGCAGCCATTCGTGCTCTTCAAACAACAGGACTTGAAGTAACAGCTATCAAAGATGTTACACCAGTTCCTCATAATGGATGTCGTCCTCCAAAACGCCGTCGTGTTTAATGTGGGACTATAATCATTTTGAAGAAAAACTTCATAATGTTTTCGCCATATTGCACACTACGTTTTGAAAGGGGTAAAGATAAGAATGATCGAATTTGAAAAACCAAAAATTCATAAGGTTGAAGAAAGTAATAATTATGGCAAGTTTGTAATTGAACCACTTGAACGTGGCTATGGTACAACTTTAGGCAATTCATTGCGTCGTATTTTATTATCATCTCTACCAGGAGCTGCTATTACAGATATCCAAATCGATGGAGTTCTACATGAATTTTCAACAGTTGATGGAGTACTAGAAGATGTAACTCAAATTATTTTAAATTTGAAAAAAGTTGCTATTGGTATTTCCGAGTCTAATGAAGAAAGTCATAATTTAGAGATCGATGTTGTTGGTCCTATGGAAGTAACAGCAGGAGATATTCAAGGTAGTGGTGATGTAGAAGTTTTCAACCCAGAACAATATATTTGTACAGTGGCTGAAGGTGCTACATTCCATGTTCGAATGACTGCTAATACGGGTCGTGGATACGTTTCTGCTAAGGAAAACAAAGAGAAGGCTGAAGATATGCCAATCGGTGTTTTACCAATCGATTCTATTTATACCCCGATCGAACGTGTCAACTACCAAGTAGAAAAAACACGTGTTGGTCAAAAGAATGACTATGACAAATTGACACTTGATGTATGGACAAACGGTTCTATTGCACCAAGTAAAGCAATTAGTTTGTCAGCTAAAATCTTGACAGAACATTTAACTTTATTTGTTGATTTAACTGATGAAGCAAAAGATGCTGCAATCATGGTAGAAAAAGAAGAAACACATAAAGAAAAAATGCTTGAGATGACAATCGAAGAACTCGATTTATCTGTACGTTCATACAACTGTTTGAAACGCGCAGGCATCAATACTGTTCAAGAATTGACGAATAAGTCAGAAGCAGACATGATGAAAGTCCGTAACTTAGGACGTAAATCATTGGAAGAAGTTAAGAATAAATTAGCTGAGCTTGACTTATCATTACGTCACGATGATTAATTAGTATATAGAAAATATTAAGGGGAGGGAAATTTCCATGGCATACCGCAAATTAGGTCGTACAAGTTCACAACGTAAAGCTATGTTGCGTAACTTGACAACAGACTTGCTTGTTAACGAAAAAATCGTTACAACAGAAACTCGTGCAAAAGAAGTACGTAAGTTTGCTGACAAGATGATTACTTTGGGTAAAAAAGGTGATTTAGCATCACGTCGTCGTGCAGCTGCATACTTAATGGACGTTGTTGCTGATGTTAAAGAAGATGGCGATGATATCGTTGTTCAAACAGCAGTTCAAAAATTATTTAATGATCTTGCACCACGTTTTGCAGAACGTGAAGGTGGTTATACACGTATTATCAAGATGGATCCACGTCGTGGTGATGCAGCTAAAATGGTAGTACTTGAATTAGTTGACTAATTCTTAGTATCGCTGGCATAGCATAACTTAATATTAGATAATTAAATTGTCACTTTTATGGTAAATAAGTGGACGTTACGATGATGGGTTAAACCAAGTCTAGTTCAAAGTACTAAAACAATTTGTTTTAGGAATATTTACCATAAAAAGTGATTTTTTATTTGCTTAAAAATAAAACAGCCCGATTTTAATCTTAATGATTAAAGTCGGGCTGTTTTTTGTCATCAGAGCGATTAGAAGAGGTGTTTAAGGTGATTTTAAATTACATTAGTATGCGTGGAACCACATTCATTAAAATGCTTTAAATGCTAAAAAAAAGACTAACTAGAAGATCTAGTTAGTCAGGTTATAATAATTAATTTTCGACAGGTTTTTCTGCTAAAGTAATTACTCCGATTGCATTCATCCCGGTATGGGCCATAATAACAGGACTTGTTAAACGAGCCACATATGGAATACCTTCAATTTTATCATCTAAGATAGTAGAACGAACTTTTTGTAAAAGAGCTTCATCTGTCCCAACATTGGATAATGAAATAGCTTCAATTGGATTATCCACATGTTCAGCAGCTAATTCTTTACAATGTTTGATAAACGTTTTTCGACTACGGCCTTTTGTATAAACATCTAAAGCTGTGTCAGAAAGACGTACGATAATTTTTAAGTTAATTAATTTTGTAATAGCACCGGCAAAGCGACTCACACGACCGCCAGCAACTAAACATTGTAAATCATCAACGAAAACATCAACTGTAGTGCGAGCATGCACATCTTTACAATGTTCAATGATTTCAGGAATTGATTTACCTTCTTTGATATCTTGTGCAGCGGCTAAAACTTGGAAAGCTTGTCCGCGGTCAGTAGATTTACTGTTAATAACAGTTACATCAGCATTTGCGATTTGTGCAGCTGTACGAGCTGTTTCGTATGTTCCACTCAAAACGTCAGTCATCATAATAGCTAAGACTTGACTGCCATCAGCACCCAAACGTTCAAAAGTTTCCACGAAAGTTCCGATTGCTGGTTGGCTTGTTTTAGGAATGAAGCCTTCTTTTAATTGTTCTAATAATTCAGCACGTGTAATTGTTTCACCATCAATATAATTTTTACCAGCAATATCCACAGATAATGGGATAATTGTAATATTATTATCTTCGATTTCAGTGGGTGTTAATTGGACTGAAGAATCCGTTAAGATTTTAATAGTTTTTGTCATACCAAATACCCCTTATACTAATTTTATATTCTAAAAGTTCCTTATTAATTCATTATATACTAACTAAGGTATTAATCAAGATTAGAGCGATTTCATATCTAGTTAATAAAAACGATAACAAGTAGTATTATATAGGTAGATGAAAATTAATACAAATAAAATTAACAAAGATTTAGATAAAAGATTGCTATCGTAAAAGAGCTAAATTAAAATAAATTCAAAGGGGGAATTAAAATGTTTCCAGAAAGATTAAGAGCGTTAAGAACGGGAAGAAATTTATCATTACCAGAATTAGCCCAAGCATTGAATAAGATGATGGATGAGCATGAAAAAAATGATCGAGATAATACCGGACCACAAATTGGGAGTTGGGAACGGGGAATTAATACACCATCTTATTTAGAAGTAAAAAAATTAGCTGAATATTTTAATGTTTCATTAGATTATTTAATTGGACGACCAGTGAGTGAAATTGATTTAAATGAAGTTCTACTAGCACCACAAGATTTAGTGTTTTCTGGTGAAAAATTAACGACCCAACAACGTTATGAAATTTATGAAATGTTGAAAGGTTATTTACATGGTCATGAACAACAAGTCGCAGATTTAAAACAACAAACACAAGAAATTACATTATTATTAGATTAAAGGGTTAAGCAGAATGAAGACAACAAAGAAACAAACAAGAGTTATCAAAAATATTATTTTTAATATCTTAGGCGCATTTATTTACGCTGTAGCAGTCCATGGTTTTTTAATTACAAATCACCTTGGTGAAGGTGGCGTAACAGGATTAATGACTATCTTTTACTATTGGTTAGGTATTGCACCGGCGTTAACTAACTTAGTTTTAAATGGAATTTTATTAGTAGTTGGTTGGAAATTATTAAGCAAAGAAACTGTTTTTTATACTTTGATTGCAGTTGGTTCGATTTCAGTCTTTTTACCATTATTAGCTCATTTAGGCTGGAGTTTTCCTTTACATGATAAATTAGTCGCAGCGATTATTGGTGGTATTTTGATGGGGATTGCGATGGGCGTTATCATGAAAGGTGAAGGTACAATTGCTGGGAGTACAATTTTAGCTCGAATTTTAAATAAATATTTTGGTATGCCAACAGGATATGCTTTATTGATTTTTGATTTTGCAGTGGCGATTCCATCAGGCTTAATTATTGGTTTTGAAAATATGTTATTAACATTATTAGAATTATATGGTTCAGCTTTGATTTTAGAAAAATGTTTAGCTATTGGAGTAGATCAAAAAGCTTTAACAATTATGTCGCCATACCATAATGAAGTTTCCCAAGCTTTAATAGATCATTTAGGTGGGAATACAACCTTATTAACAGGTAAAGGTTACCGAAAAGGGCGCGAAGAAAAACTCGTTTATTATGTTTGTCCAGCAGGCAAAATCGTCAAAGCAATGAATGTGATTAAAGAAGTTGATGATACGGCTTATGTTGTTGTGGAAAACGTGCGCAGTACTTGGGGTTACAATCTAAAGAGTATTTTATAAGCGAGTTAAAAACACAATATATAGAGTGTCGGCTGAGTGTTATACACAAAATCTAGTGGTTGTTCACAGCGAAAATGTGGATAACTAATGAGTCACCTATGAAAGGTGGCTTTTTTATTTATCGTAACTTAGAACAGAAGAAATGTTTTGCAGCAGACGGCATGTTTTGAAATATGTTAAAATTAAAGTAAGTAGTTTAAAAGAGGATGAAATAAAAAGGAGTGGGGACGAAACGTTGGGTATTCTAGAGAATATGTATGGGCCGTTTTTTGATTTAGAAAATTGGCGAACAGTTATTACATCCGGTCAAGACTGGATGATGATTTTAACTTTAGTTGTATTAGAATGTTTATTATCAGTTGATAATGCAATTGTGCTAGCTGCACAAACACAAAAATTACCAACTAAAAAAGAACAAGAAAAATCATTATTTTATGGATTATGGGGAGCTTATTTATTCCGCTTTCTGTTAATTGGTTTAGGCACATATTTAATTGATTTTTGGGAAATTAAATTAGTCGGTGCGGGGTATTTAATTTATTTATCTGTGACACATTTTTATCGGTTACGTCATCCCAAACCAGAAGTAGAAAAAGAACATAAAAGAAAATGGGATCGCTTTTTACCGCTCTTTTGGCAAGTTGTTATTTCGATTGAATTAATGGATATTGTTTTCTCTGTTGATTCTGTTTTAGCATCCTTAGCGATTTCTACTAACCCAGTAATTGTTTTAATTGGTGGGATTATTGGTATTTTATGTATGCGGGGAATTGCGGAAGTTATTATGCGTTTAATGGTTATTTTACCAGAATTAAAAGCGATGGCTTATGTTTTAATTGGATTTATTGGGATTAAATTATTATTAACAATTCCGATGATTGATATTGAAATTCCTGCTCTTTGGTTTGGTGGTTTTGTAGTTGTTTGCTTTATCGGAACATTTATTGTTCATAAGATTAATAATGCGAAATGAGGTTTTTAAATGTTAGTTGATCGTTTGAATTTCTTTTTAAATGATTATCAAGTCCGTGTTTTAACGGATGCTGATCAAGAACAGATTTTTAATTTACAAAAACAACACCCGAACTATCATGCAACTTTTCAAAAAGCAACTTTAACAGCTGAAATGGTCTTGGCTGATTTAACGACTTTACCACCCGGTTGTCAGATGCAACAAAAGTTTTATTTAGGAATTTTTAAAGAGGAAAAGTTAGTAGCAATTTTAGATTTGGTTTTAGGTTATCCTGAAAATCAGGCTGTCTGGTTAGGCTTGTTGATGCTCGATGAAAGTGAATTGAATCACGGTTTAGGTACGAAAATTATTCAAAAAGTTTGTCAAACATTGAAACGTGAAGGTTATCAAAGTTTAGGAACAGCAGTGGCCGTTGATCAAGTGGCCGCGTTGAATTTTTTCATGCAGCAAGAATTTGTTTTAGTAGCAGAACAAACAATTGAAAATCATGATCAAAAACCAGTTTCGATTGTGATTTTAGTGAAAGAACTGTAAAAGCAAAAGATTACTTAGCGAATGCTAGGTAGTCTTTTTTTATAGCCCAAAAGTTAAATCAAATTATGTTAAAATATGAGCGAGCGTTAAAAGAGGAGGAGATATAATGGCTTACAAAATGGTCGTGTGTGATTTAGACGAAACATTGATTGATAGTAATGCTCAGATTCCAGTTGTGAATCAAGAGGCTATCAAGAAAGCTACTGAACAAGGTATTTATTTTGTACCGAATACAGGGCGTAATCCAGGTTCTGTACAAAATATTTTAAAAGAGTTAGACCTTTATCAAAAAGAAAATCAGTATGTGATTTCTTTTAATGGGGCAGCTGTTTTAGAAAACAAAGATGTTCGTCCAGTAATTGTGAAGGCATTCCCGCATGAGTTAGTAGATACTCTCTTTAATTTAGGGAAAGAACGCTATCCAGATGGGGATATTCATATTTATACGATGGATCAATTATATGTTTATCAAATTAACGATGGTGATCGGGAATATATGGATCCAAGAATCCCTGATTGGAAGGATTTACCAGGGGATAATTTGGACTTTTTACGTGAAGTACCGATTTTCAAGATTTTATTTAATATTTATGATGAAGCTGAAAGAATTGCTTTTAAAAAGTATTTAGAAGAACATTCACCAGCACCATTAAATATCACTTTTTCATCTGATCGTTATGTAGAATGTAATTTAGCTAATTGTGATAAAGGGACTGCAGCGTTAGCTTTAGGAGAACGCTTAGGTATTAAACCTGAAGAAATTATTGCGATTGGTGATAATGGTAATGACATTGGCATGATTGAAAAAGTGGGTTTAGGTGTTTGTGTTAAAAATGGACGTGATTTTGTGAAAGAAGTTTCCGATTATGTTACTGAAAAAACGAATGCCCAAGGTGCGGTAGCCGAAGTAATCGATAAATTTATTTTTCAGGCAAAGTAATTATTTTTTGAAAAACAAAGGGTAATAGTTCACAAATTAAGGTTAAAAAGAGTATAATCTTAAACAAATTCAAGAAACAGAAAGGAACTATTATTATGTGGCAACAACGATTAAAAGATGTTTTAAGTGTTGCGCTCTTTGCTTTTTTTGGCGGTATTTGCCGTTATTTATTAGGAGCATGGATGGACAGTACCGGAACGATTATTGTTAATATTGTAGGGAGTTTTGTTTTAGCATTTATTACTTATTATGCAACTGAAGTACAAGATTTTTCCGAATGGATTACAGTTGGTGTCGGAACAGGTTTTATCGGAGCCTTTACTACATTTTCAACTTTTAGCATGGATTTTTGGAAATTATATCATCAAAGTGTAAATTATGCTGTTTTATATCTTGGAATTAGTATGATTGGTGCTTTTTTAGCAGTTATCGCTGGGATGATGTGCGGAATTGCAGTTGCGAATAGAGGAGGTAAACGTTAATGGCAATGCTTTTAGTTGGTATCGGTGCCGGGATTGGTGCTTCGTTACGTTATTTAATTACAAATTTTTATAAAAGAAAAGTCGGCGGCGTTTTCCCCGGAGCAACTTTATTTTTAAATTTAAGTGGTGCGTTTATGTTAGGCTATTTAACGAGTTTAGCTTTAGCTGATCCACGCCTACCGTTATTATTAGGGACAGGGCTTTTGGGTGGTTATACAACCTTTTCGACATACAATACAGAATTATTAGTTTTAGTACGTGATCGTCGCTGGAAGTTATTTTTAATTTATTTTATTACAACATATGGTGGTGGTTTAGCTTTAGCATATATCGGGTTAATGTTAGGCCGCTAAACAAAAAATAAAGGAGTTTTGTTGATGTATTTAGCAAATGAAGATCGTTATCATAAATTACCTTATCGTCGTGTAGGCAATACAGGGCTACGTTTGCCGGTTATTTCTTTAGGAATGTGGCATAACTATAGTAGTGTTGATCCTTATTATGATCGGAAACAAGTTATTTTAAAAGCTTTCGATGAAGGTATTTTTAGTTTCGATGGTGCTGATCATTACGGTGTTCCTGAAATTGGAACATCAGAAAAATTGTTAGGTGATATTTTAAAAGATGAATTAAAACCATATCGTGATGAATTAGTTGTCACAACAAAAGTGGGATATCGGACAATTCCAGGACCTTATGGTGAGTTTTTATCACGTAAAACAATTATGCAATCAATTGATCGGAGTTTAGAACGTTTAGGCACAGATTATGTTGATCTCTATTATGCACATCGGTTTGATCCAGAAACAGATTTATGGGAATCAGCACGAGCTTTTGATCAAATTGTGCGTGATGGTAAAGCTTTATATATTGGAATTTCTAATTTTGATACTTTACAAGCTAAAGAAATGGCTAAAATTTTCGATGATTTGGGAACACCTTATACAGTTAACCAATTTTCTTATAACATGTTGAATCAAGAAGCTAAAGAAACCGGCTTGTTAACAGAATTAGATGTAGAAAATAAAGGATTAGTTGCTTACGGACCTTTGGCAGAAGGATTATTAACAGATCGCTACTTAGATGGGATTCCCGAAGATTTTCCAATTCATCCTACAAGTGCTTATATTTTCAAAGATGGCAAAGATGCTGTTGTGAAAAAATTAAATGCATTAAATAAAATTGCGCAAGAACGTGGTCAAACATTATCACAAATGGCCCTTTCTTGGTTATTGAAAGATGAAGTTGTTTCGAGTGTAATTATTGGTACAACAAGTATCAAACACTTAGAAGCTAATTTAGAAGCAGCTAAACAATTAGAATTTTCAGCTGAAGAACTTCAATTAATTCAAGATATTTTAGTTTAAGTGTAAAAATAACCTTGAGTTTTAATCGAATGTTTTTTATACTGGAAAACGTGGCAATTTAAAGTCACTGGTGGTTCGTAAACATCCCACCATAATAAAAAACTAGGAAGAAGGAAAGATTTATCATGGACAACGTTTCAACTCATACACGATTAGTTAGTGTCACAAAAGCGGCACTTGTAACTGGATTGTATGTTGCTTTAACAATGCTTTTCGCACCATTAAGTTTTGGTGCAATTCAAATTCGTTTTGCGGAAATTTTTAATAACTTAGCAATTTTCAATAAACGTTATATTTGGGCTGTAACTTTAGGGTGCATTATTGCTAATTTCTGGTCATCAATGGGATTAGTCGATGTCGTATTTGGCTCGATTGAAACTTTATTAATGACATCAATTAGCTATTATTTAAGTCAAAAAGTTAAGCAATTACCAGCGAAATTTGCAATCGTCGTAATTATCTGTACATTATCCTCATGGATTATTGGTTTAGAATTATATTACGTTTTAGGATTGCCATTCTGGTTCTCATACTTAACAGTTGCTATCGGAGAATTTATCTCTGTTGCTTTAGGTGCTGTTATCTTTTGGGCAATTAGTAAAAAAGTTGATTTAACAGCTTAAAATAAAAATTCCACTCCGACCTCAAATTGAGGATGGGGTGGAATTTTTTTATTTTAACGATCACTATAAGTTGCAACTTCAATAATGTTACCATCAAGATCTTTGATTTTCACAGAAAGTAAATAACCTTCTAACCCAATGGATTTAGTTGGTTCTTCGGAGACGAATTCAACGAAATAACTTTTTAAGTGATTTAAAACATCACTTAAGTTATCACCGACAATAATTCGTAACCCTAAATTGATTGGCGTAAAATTAGTTGCTTCAGTTAAATTCAAGAATTGTTGCCCACAACGCATAGTTGAAATTTTTTGAGTGTGATCTTCTTGAATTAAAGGTAAGTTGAAAACTTCATGATAAAAACGTGTTGCGCGGATTAAATCACTGACTGGTAAAGTTAGTGCTTCAATTTTTTTTATTTTCATTATTTAAAACCTCTTTTTTATCGATGGCTAAGTTCAATTTTGAATTAGCTAAATCTAGTGTGTACGTAATATGTTCATTACCTCGTTGTGTCATTTCAAAATCAGTTGCATAAACAATTAAACCTAATTGATGGTTTTTAAGCAAATGATAGTAAGTTGGTTGTAACTCAAATTCAAAATTATAACTTTCACCTGGAATGATTTGGTCATTTTTCCAAAGGGCAGTTTTATTTTGTAAGTTTAAATGACCTTTGGCGATTAATTTCCAAGGGGACGGATTTTTTTCGTAAGTAAATTCTTTTAACGGTTCTTCGCGCCAGTCAAAACCTAAACCTAGGCGAGCACCAAACACGGGTGATGGATCAGCATTTAATCGTTTTTCTTCACCAAAATCAACTAACATAGCACTGACTAAACCATGATTATTGTCAGTGTGGAGTCGCAAGGAAACAGTTGGTGCACCAGAAATGGTTACATCACTTGAGAGTGGAGCGGTTTTAAAGATTAAACGATTATTTTCAAGAGCTGAAGCATCCGTACTGATTAAATCAGCCATCCAAGCAGGGATGTTTTTATCGTATTTTTCAAAATCTGGTTGATCAACCCAATCTTTGAAACTTAACATTGTGTTGTCGCCGTCTTGTGTAGAAAGGGCATCTTCTTGTAAATTCAAAGTTAAGTTATGGTATTTATGCCATTCATGAGGTGTGATCCATGTTTCTGGTTGTGTATTATCTTGGACTAATAAATCTGGTAAATGATCTTCAGCTTGATTATCAACATTATATAATTGATTGGAAAGCCATAAATTCATCATATTAGAGAAATCAAGTGAACGGAGATTATTAATGTAAATATGTTGCCCTTGATGGAGAATTAATTTTTTCACGACAGGAAGGTCATCCAGACCATGCCATAAATTAAAGACATTTTTCGGTTTAACATTCCAGTCATTAAGTCCGTGAACCATAACAATTTTTGCTTTAATTTGATCAAGGTTATGCAAGTAATTTCTTTCATCCCAGAAAGTTGTATAGTTACCAGTGATGCGATCTTGATCATGAGCCATTTGTTTTAAAACATCAGTGAAGAATGGTTGGATTTTAAGATAATCAGCTGCTTTTTTACGGCGACTAAAACAAAGTTCCGCTAAAACATCAGCGTCTTCACCGACATAGCCTCCAGGCGAGATAACAAGCCCACCTTCACGATAATAATCATACCAACTAGAAATAGCAGCTTCTGAAATAATTGTTTTTAAAGCAGGTGTTCCGGTTGTGGCTGCAGCCGTTGCTAAAGTGCCTAAATAAGATTTACCAGTCATAGCAACGTGTTTATTACACCACCAAGCTTTGATTTCAATGTTGTCAGTTTTATTAGTAAAGGCGGTTCTTTTGCCAGCTAACCATTCAATAATCGCAACAGTTGAACTTGTTTCAGCTGTGGAACCACAAGTTCTAACTCCATCAGAATCCATCGTACCAATACCAGCTGCATACACAACAGCGAAACCACGTGCTAATAAATAATCATTTAAAGTATAGGAACTTTCACGACCAAAAGAACTTTCAGCGGTTAAAGCAATTTCTTTAATTTCGCGTTTTTTAGGAATTTCAATGTGGCTTGGTTGGTAAGCAATATCTTTGAAGGTAGTGTTATTTTCTTCTTTAGTTGTTAAAGGTTGATTGACATTGTGTAACATTTTATCACTAGAAACTTCATTGACACCTTGGTTATAAGGACTTGCCGTATAGACGGCTGGAACTTGTAAATTAAAGTTGGTTTCTGCTGGACGAATGATTTCAACTTTCAACAAATCGCGTTGGCCATCTTGATCAGTATCTAAATCACTTTCTACATAGACAACTTCTTTAATTAATTTTTTCGTATTAAAGACAGGTTGGGATTGACCGTTGAAAAAGATTGGTTTCATACCAGCTGGACGACCATATAAAGGAACGAAATAGCCAAGTGTTGCTAAATAATCTAAGTAATTTTGCCCACCTTTTGTATAAGTTAATAATAGGTAGTAACAAGCTGTAATTAAATCATGAGTAGAATTAATTTCATTAACATGGAAGAGTTGCATTTGATCCATGGCAGCTAAAGGATTTGCGAGTTCAAAGTCTAAATCAACTTCAAAACCAAGTAACTGTAAAGCAACATTATAAAATGCATTAGTTGTAATTTCATGTTCATTTAAGAAATCAAAAACATTTTGAGTGTTAGATGCTAATAAATCAGCAATTTGTTCATGTTTTGCAGTTGGACTTTGTGCTTGGGGAAATACTTGTTTAAGAAAATGAAGCCAAATTTTATCCATTTCATCTTTTTCAAGCAAACGATCAGTTAAAAATTCTAAATTAATTAATTCTTGAATTTGTGTTTCAAGGGAAACTTGCCGTGGTGCGAATTGATTAAATTTCATATTAACAGTCCTTTCTAATCTTTCTTTAATTATTATTGTACTTGCTGAGTAAGGAAACGTAAAGATAACAAGTAAAAAAAGAAGAGATGAGAGACGTGTTCAGATTTTGGTATAAAAAGCAAAATTTAAATGATATACTAAAAGAGTTAGATTAAAGTTATTATAATTAAATAAATAGTGTGTTAAACATGGAAGGATGGTTTATTTTATGGCATATTTAGGGATCTTGAGTCTTATTTTACTTAGTACGGCTCTAGCAGGACACTTCAGTCGCCGGATTGGGATCCCCGCAGTTATCGGACAACTTTTAGTTGGTATTGTATTGGGACCGGCAGTTTTAGGTTGGGTTCAAGGTGATACATTTGTGCATATGTTTTCTGAAATCGGAGTTATTATTTTAATGTTTATTGCCGGTTTGGAAAGTAATTTAGAACTTTTGAAAAAATATATTAAGCCTGCGTTTTCAGTAGCGATTACCGGGGTGATCTTACCATTATGTTTAATCTTTTTAACAGGTAAGTTATTTGATTTTCATATGCATGAAGCAATTTTCTTAGGGGTTGTTTTTTCTGCCACATCGGTAAGTATTTCTGTAGAAGTTTTAAAAGAGTTAGGTTATTTAGAATCTAAAGAAGGTATGACAATTTTAGGTGCAGCTGTAATCGATGATATTCTTGCTGTTATTATTTTAAGTACTTTTGTTAGTTTATTCGGAAGTGCAGCTACTTCGAGTGAACCTAAAATGAGTTTCTTAATGACATTACTTTTACAAGTGTTATACTTTGTCGGAATTTATTTCGTTGTAAAATGGATTGCGCCTTACTTAATGAGTTTAAGTGAAAAGATTTTCGTACCAAGTGCTGTGATTTTAATGTCATTAGTAATTGGTTTAGGAATGGCTTATATTGCTGAATTAGTTGGTTTAAGTGGTGTTGTTGGGGCTTTCTTCGCAGGGATTGCGATTGGTCAAACACCATATAAAACAAGTGTCGATCATAGTATTGAACCAATTGGGTATGCAGTCTTTATTCCCGTTTTCTTTGTAAGTATTGGTTTGAATATGACTTTTGATGGACTAGGAAAAGACTTATTGTTCATTATCGCTTTAACAGTTGTGGCTGTTTTAACAAAATGGCTCGGTTGTGGAATTGGTGCCAAAGTTGCAGGAATGGATTATAATTCAGGCGATATTATTGGTGCCGGGATGGTATCACGGGGAGAAATGGCTTTAATTATTGCCCAATTAGGTTATGAATCAAAACTATTATCTGCGGATTACTATTCATCAATTATCTTAGTTATTATTTTAACTACTTTAATTGCACCGTTTATGTTAAAAGCAGCTGTTAAACGTAAGAAAAAAGCTGCTAAATAAATTACAATTTAAATACGTCAAATAGTCAATTATGACTGTTTGACGTATTTTTTGTTGGAAATGGTTAAAAAAATTGTCTTTTTATATTACAATAATAAGTCATTTTGGAAAGTAGCACAGGTGTGAAAAAGGCTTATTTAGGTATGTTTAGAGATGTTTTGAAATGTTTTTGTAACATAAGGGCTGTTAAAGGGTTTTACTTGCTGATTTGTTAAAGTCTTGTAATGGTATGTACCTAGCTAAGGTGCTATTATATAGAACGTAGCCAACAGGGCTTATTAATAATAAATAAACAAATTAAACAGATTAAAAATAAAAAATAGAATTGTACTTAGGAGTGACAATAACTTGAAGAACTCAAAATTAAAAAAATTAACATTAGTTGTTGCAACAGCTTTTACAGCATTAGGATTAGCAACAGTCAATACACATAAAGCATCCGCTGATACTGTTTCTGATATTGCAGCTATCAATACAAAAATTGCTACAACAAAAGACAAAATCAAAAAAATGCAAAGTGAATTATCTGCTTTAGTTGCTAAAGAAGATAAATTAACAGAAAAAAATGAAGCATTAGCTAAAAAGATCAAAGAACGCCAAGCTCGTTTAGATGATCAAGCTCGTGCGATGCAATTAAACAATGCCGGTTCAAAAATCGATTTCATTGTTAATGCAAAAAGCTTTTCTGATTCAATTGCACGTGCTCGCACAGTTATGTTATTAGTTCATGCTAATGAAAACTTATTAGCTGATCAAAAGAAAGATCAAGCTGAAGTTAAAGCTAACAAAGCAGAAATTGAAAAAACAATTAAAGTTGCTAAAGACAAAAACAAAGAATTAAAACAAGATGTTGCAGATATGTTAGTTCAACGTACAACATTATATGCACGCCAACACGGTGAAGATGGTAGTGCAGATCGGATTGCTCGTTTAGCACGTGAAGCTGCTAACGATATTCGTAATGGTGGTTCTGGTAGCAGCGCATACGATCGCTTAAACCGTGAAGTTGCTGGTAGTTCATCAGCATCTAACTATTTCGGTGGTGGTTTCGATGCAAATGGTATCGTTCGTGAAGCTGTTAAATATATTGGAACACCTTATGTTTGGGGCGGTTCATCTCCATCAGGTTTTGACTGTTCAGGTTTTGTTCAATACGTTTATCGTCAAATGGGTGTTTCTGTAGGTCGTACAACATATGCACAAGCAAATGCTGGTCGTCACGTACCTGTTTCTCAAGCACAACCAGGTGATATCTTATTATTCGCACACGGTGGCGGAGCACCTTACCATGCAGCTATTTATGTTGGTGGCGGTCGTTACTTACACGCTTCAGTACCAGGTGCACCATTAGGTTATGGTAGTGTTAACTCATTTAGACCAAGTTACGCAGTACACGTTGGTTAATAACACTTTTTAAAATACAATTCTAAAACAAACCACAATTTCGGATAATCCGGAGTTGTGGTTTTTGCGTATAAAAAAGCGTCGTTTCTATAAAAAAGAAACGACGCTTTTTTTAAATTTTAACCGGAATTTCGTGATAAACATTATTCCCAATTGTAAAAGTTACTTGGGCATTCAAGAGATTAAAAATTTCTGCTTGGAACGGATCTACTTTTTCCGTATCAACAGCAACTGTGACAGCTACTTGTTCAGTGTATTGAGTATCGACCGTATAATAATCTTGGTTTTCTAAATAATTTTGTAATTTTCCAAGTAAAGGATAATCAATGGAACAAGTAATTTCTGTTTGTAAAACACGTTTAACAATGCCGATTTCTTGAATAGCTTGTGAAACAGCGGAACTGTAAGCGCGGATTAAACCACCAGTCCCTAATTTGATTCCGCCAAAATAACGGACAACAACGGCTGTTACGTTATGCAGTTGATTATTTTTTAAAACTTCTAAAATTGGAACACCGGCTGTTCCAGATGGTTCACCATTGTCGCTTTCACGTTGGATTTCGTCATTTAAACCTAATGTATAGGCGAAGCAATGGTGATTAGCTTTACGATGTTCATTGGTAATAAATGCTAAGAAATCACGAGCTTCTTCTTCTGTGTTAGTTCGTGCTAAATAACAAATAAATTCTGACTTTTTGATAATTAAAGTACTCGAGCCAACTTCTTTAATTGTAAGATAATTTTCTGCCATGAAGGGTCTCCTTTGGATAAGTTTGTTTTTTAACGTATTTATAAATAAGAAGGTGGTGCTAAATATGTTAAACGAAAACAAGTTCAGTTTATTATGGGGACGTCAGGTAGTTTGGCCGTCCGATTATCCGCTGAAGTGGCAAGAACTGCCATTTATTCAAAGGAAAGCAGCTGTGTTAGTCGGAAAGACCAAGATACAATGCCAACGCTGTGGTGCACAGTTTACCAAAGAAAGAACGTCCTTACCGGATGGAAGTTACTATTGTCCGGCGTGTATATTGTTAGGTCGTTTAACATCACGTGATACATTATACACTATTTCAGAGCCAAATAATTTTAGTGCATTAAATGGTCCGATTTTAAAGTGGCAAGGACAATTAACTCGTTTACAAAGAAAATGCGCGTATGAATTAATAGCTTCCTATCAACATAAACAAAATCATTTATTGTGGGCGGTGACAGGTGCCGGAAAAACGGAAATTTTATATCCATTAATTATAGAAGCACTAAAAAATGGAGAACGCATCTGTTTGGCTGCGCCGCGCTTAGATGTTTGTACCGAGTTGTATTTGCGTTTGCATCCTTTATTAGCTGATGAAGTATCATTAGTTTTGTTGCATGGTGAAAGTCAACAGCTATATGCTTATACGCAATTTGTAATCTGTACTACACATCAACTATTGAATTTTAAAGAAGCGTTTGACGTATTAGTAATTGATGAAGTTGATGCTTTTCCGTATCAACAATCACTTGAATTACAAAACGGGGCACAAGCAGCAGTCAAAAAACAAGGGATGAAAGTGTATTTAACAGCGACACCTAATCGTCGTTTGGAAAAACAAATTAAACACGGAAAATTACAAGCGAGTTTATTATTTAGTCGTTATCATGGTGGAAAATTACCTGAACCAAAAATTATCTTGGTGCGTCAGTTAGCACAGCAAATTTCACACCAACAATTATCTTTAAAGTTAAAAAAATATTTAAAAAAATGGCAAAAACAACAGCAGCCGTTTTTAGTATTTGTGCCACAAATTGAAAAATTACTTATTATAGAAGAAATCATTCAAAAGGTGATACCAAAAGCGCAAGGGGCCACGGTCCATGCGAGCGATCCGAAACGAAGTGATAAGGTGCAACAATTACGTCAAGGGAAGTATCAATATTTAGTGACTACGACTATTTTAGAACGTGGTGTGACTTTTAAAGGCGTTCAAGTAGTTGTATTATTTGCAGAACATGAACAATTCCAAGTGCCAGCTTTAATTCAGATTGCAGGACGTGTCGGACGAGATGCCAAACAAAACACAGGTGATGTTATTTTTGTAGCATCCACTTATACTCGCAAGTTGAAAAAAGCTGTGAAAATGATTCGGCGTATTAATGACAAAGCTGGTGATAATCATGATTAAGTGCATGCTGTGTCAACAAGTTATTCAGCAACCAATTACATTGAAATGGCTTTTTTCGTTTGAACGTTGGGAAAGAGGATATCTTTGTGATCGTTGTCGGCAAGAATTTACGAAAATCAGTCAGCATGAACAATGTCTTGGATGTGGGCGGAGTTTAATTGGTGGGAAATTGTGTGCTGATTGTGTCATGTGGCAAAAACAAGGGAAGATTTTGTTAAAAAACAGCTCGTTATATACTTATAATGAAGCAATGCAAAAATATTTTGAAAGGTATAAATTTTTAGGTGATTATTATTGGCGAAAAATATTTGCAAGTGAATTCCAAAAATATATTAAAGTAAATTATCCACCAAAAGATGGTTGGGAATATGTGGTAATCCCGATTGATCAAACAACGCAAGAAAAGCGGCGTTTTAATCAAGTGAAGGGGTTAGTGAGTGATTTACCTACGCAAGATCTCTTAGGTGTGAAAGAGCGCAATAAAAGGAAACAATCGCAAAAAAATCGGCAAGAGCGTTTAAAAACACCGCAACCTTTCTATTTATTATCAGAAGTCGGTGATTTAAGCGATAAAAAAATTTTGTTGATCGATGATATTTATACGACTGGGCGAACGTTATATCATGCGCAAGCATTACTATTGCAACGAGGAGCGAGTCAAGTTTGTTCGGTCACGTTAGCCCGTTAAAAAGCAAAAGGTAAATAATATTTGTTAAATATAAAGAATTGTCTTATAATATAAATGAAGATGATAACGTATTCAAAACGTTATTGTTGTTAAGTCAAGTTAATTGGCTTAATAGTGAAAGGAGAGCTTTTTATGTTGAATTATAATGTACGGGGAGAAAATATTGAAGTAACAGGCGCACTTCGCGATTATGTCGAAAAGAAATTACAAAAGTTAGAAAAATATTTTGATAATGTTCCTAATTCGACAGCCCACGTAAACATGAAAGTTTATTCAGATCGCTCATCTAAAGTTGAAGTTACAATTCCATTGCCATACTTGGTGTTACGTGCCGAAGAAACATCACCAGATATGTATGCAAGTATTGATTTAGTAACTGATAAACTTGAACGACAAATCAGAAAGTACAAAACAAAAGTTAACCGTAAATCACGTGAAAAAGGTTATAAAGATCTTGGATTTATGGAAATGCCAAATGAACCAGTGGCAGAACCTGAACAAAGCTTTGATATTGTACGTACAAAACGTGTTTCTATTAAACCAATGGATAGTGAAGAAGCTATCTTACAAATGGATATGTTAGGACATAACTTCTTTATCTTCCAAGATTCAGAAACAGATGGCATTAACATTGTGTACCGTCGTAAAGATGGACGTTATGGATTAATTGAAGCATCTGATGAAGATTAATTAAATAAAATAAATATATCCAAACCGGAGTGTTGTTAAACACTCCGGTTTTTTTGTGTTTTCAACGAAAAATGAAGCAATCAAAGTTGTTAAAAAAATATACATAAACTGCATAAAAAACGTATAAATAAACCGGTGCAATAAGTAGTAAAAAATACTTACTTGTATAAAAAACCACCTTATAAAACGTTTAAAAAATTAAGATTATAGTTAATATATTAATATTTAAAACGAAAAGCATATATTTTGACGGGGGATTCGGGGGGTGTATTTTTAATCTATATTAAAAAAATTATAATTAGGGAGTAATGCATATGTTAGGAAAAAATAATAAAGTTTGTAAGATGCAACAAGCTGGCGAACGTTTTAAAAAGTACACTATTAAACGTTTAAGCATCGGTGTGGCATCAGTTGCAGTTGCGACTGGTATCTTATTTGGTGGCCATGCACAAACAGTTGCTGCGGACGATACAACAACAACTGATCAAGATGCTTTGAAAGAAAAAGCAAAAGATCAGCATCAACAAAAAGAAGTTGTTTTAGGTGAGGGAGCGCCCAAAACTACAGTAACACCAAAAGCAACAGAAAAACCTGTTGTTAAAGAAACTCCTAAAGAGGCAGCTCCAGCACAAAATAAACAAGTAGAAAAAGCGGCTGTTAAAAAAGCAGAT
The DNA here is from genome assembly GCF_000423245.1 of Ligilactobacillus ceti DSM 22408. Classification (GTDB taxonomy): domain Bacteria; phylum Bacillota; class Bacilli; order Lactobacillales; family Lactobacillaceae; genus Ligilactobacillus; species Ligilactobacillus ceti. Next base: position 2,342 of record NZ_AUHP01000016.1, on the reverse strand, counting down.
GCACCAAAACCTACCACATTGGCTGCGGGTCCACAAACATTGAAAAGTGCACCACTTTCAACTATTACACAACCTAAAGACTATCCAAATGTCCCTGCTATTCCAGATACAGAATATATTTATGCGACTTTTGAATCTAAAAATCAATGGTATAAAGTTTATTTAACAGTAAATAAAGCAAACATGCCTGATAAAGCGGTTGATCAAACAGTTAAAGTATATGTTGTGAGATATGATGGCTATGTAATGAAAAATTCTAATGCTACATTAACTCCAGGTGCTACTTATCATAAAGTTATAGATGGCATTGATTTATATATTAATAACTCTGGGCAAGATGTATCTTTGAATAGTACCAATGAAGCTTTTTATTGTCGGTATTATGTGTCATCGCATGGTAATAATAGTTCATATAGCTGGTCTGTTTTTAACCCACAAAAAGTACAACAAAAAGTTGTTTATGTACAAGATAAAGCTAAACAAGGTGAAGATCCTAGTTATCAACCAATTCCTGGTGTAGAACAAGGTGGAGTTGTTGATGGTGTTACAGGACAACATTATGATGTTAATAAAAATGCAGCTAAAGTTATTAAAGGATTTTATTTAGTAACAGAACCTAAATTGAATGGTACTTTATCACAATTTAAAGAAGATGCCGAAGTTGTTCAAACTTTTTATAACGGCTCGACTAAGACGTTCCAAGTCTTTATGAAACAAACTGATGATAAAGGAACAATGTCTTGTTACTATTATAAAAACGGATATAAATATACATTTACATTAGCACCAGGAACATCGAAATATATTAATTTAGGATCATATCAATATTATATTGCCAATCCTTATGTAACACAAACAACGAAAGTGCAATTTGTTTATGCTAAAGTCGGTCAAATTGTTCCCGTTGATAAAGATGGTAATCCAATTGCTGGTATTAACAATGGAGACTACAACAAGGATTATGACAATGATCAAAATGATCCTAAGAAAGTTAGTCCAACTAAAGCACCTGAAATTCCAGGTTGGAAAATTGTCAACCCAACACAAAGCACAATTACACCAGACAAACCAGGTCAAGATACGAAAGTTGTCTATGAACCTATTATTGATAAGGTTCCTGTTGAAGGTGACGTAAAACAAGTTATTACAATTGAAGGTTTACCTGCTGATCAACAACCTAATTTAAATGGTTTAGATAAGCAAACAGTTAAATATAAAGGTACAAAAACAATTAATCATGCACCTGAAGCACAAGGTAAAAAAGCAATTGAAACAATTAAATGGGATGCTAATAAAACATTTAAAGATGTTAAAGTACCAGTTGTGAAAGGTTTCTTTGCAGATAAAAAACAAGTTACAGGTGATGCAACAACACCAGCTCAAATTGGTCAAACAATTAATAAGAAGATTACTTATAAGAAAATGGGACATATTATTCCTACATTTAACGGCAAGTCAATCTTCCCTGGTGTAGATAATGTTGATCAACCAATTTATAACAATGATGCAAATGATCCAACAAAAGCAGCGGCTACAGATAGTCCAGTAATTCCGGGATATCATATTAAGAATCCTGCACAAAAAACAATTACACCAGCAGAACCTGGTAAAAATACAGTTGTAGAATATGAAGCAGATGAACAAAAAGCTAAAATTGTATATATTGATAACACAACAGGTAAAGTAATTGATGCAACTAAATTTGGAATTACTAACCCTGCTGAAGTAACAGGTAAAACAGCAGAAGTAATTAATTATTTCCCAATTAAAACTATTGCTAAATTACAAAGCCAAGGTTTTGTTCGTACTGCGGAAGATATAGCTAAATCTACGTGGAAACAAGGCGTTAAATTTGATAATGATACAAATAAATTACAAGAATTTAAAGTTTATCTTAGTCATGGTGAAACAACTATTAGACCAGATGATCCACGTAATAAAGATAATAAATATGATTTAAGAAGAACTGTAAAACGTACTATTGATTATAAGTACGGAGCAAAGACTGTTAAAGCTAACAAAACAGCATCACCTACGGTGACACAAACAGTAACGTTTGAAAGAACAAAAACGATTGATACAGTTACAAAGAAAGTTATCAAAACATCAGATTGGACAATAAATAAAGATAGTCTTAAAGATTTAGCTGCAGTTGTTTCACCAACAATTGCAGGATACACACCAGATCAAGCTAAAGTTGGACAAGTAACACCAAATGCTGATAGCAAAGATATTGAAGTACATGTTATTTATAACGCAGATAATCAAAAAGCAACGGTCACATATATTGATGACACAACCGGTAAAGAAATTAGTGTTAAAAACTTAACTGGTAAAACAGG
>NZ_AUHP01000015.1 GCF_000423245.1 Ligilactobacillus ceti DSM 22408 | reverse complement strand
ACACACCAAACAAAAGTTACAGATCAAGATATTGTGATTAATAAAGTTTGGAAAGATAAAAATAATCAAGATGGTATGCGTCCTGAATTAATTAAAGTTAAATTAATTGCGACAGCAGATCGTAAAGAAGTAGCAAGTTTATCAAAAGAATACGACTTGAAAGAAACTGAAGGTTGGAAACATAATTTCGGTAAGCTCCAAGCTAACTATCAAGGTCACGCCGTGACATATAGTGTAAAAGAAATTGATGTCCCAACCGGCTATCAAGCCAGTGTTAAAGGATTCACAATCACTAACACACACCAAACATTAACCACAATGGTTACAGGTCATAAGATTTGGGATGATAACAATGATCAAGATGGAGTTCGTCCTGAAGAGATAACTGTTCATTTATATGCTAATGATCAAGATACTGGTAAAACAACACAAGCGAAAAAAGCTAACAATTGGAATTATCTTTTTGATAATTTAGATTTGAAAAAAGCTGGTCAAGTGATTAAATATACAGTAAAAGAAGATCAAGTAGATAAATATCTTGAACCTGAATATAGTTCAGCGAAAATTAGTGAACATGAAACTAAAATTGATATTACCAATAAACATAACATTGAAAAAACAAGTGTTGCCGGTCATAAGATTTGGGATGATAACAATAACCAAGATGGAATTCGTCCAGCAAATATTACTATTAACTTATTAGCTAATGGTAAATTGGTGCAAACACAAGTTGTTAATGCAGATAATAATTGGAATTATCATTTTGATGATTTAGATAAGTTTGCTGATCAGAAAGAAATTAATTATACAATTACTGAAGATGCAGTTGATAAGTACACAACTGAAAATGATCCTACTAATAAATGGAATGTGATTAATCACTATACACCACAAACACGTTCTGTAACGGTAACCAAAGAATGGGATGATCAAAATGATCATGATCATTTACGTCCAACAAGCATTCAAGTTCAATTGTTTGCGAATGGCTTACCAACAGGTGAAGTTGTAACATTAACTGCTGATCAAAATTGGACATATACTTGGAAGAACTTAGCTGTTAACCAAGCGCAAAATAAAATCCAATATACAGTAGCTGAAGTAAGCAGTGTTAAAGGTTATAGTGTTAAAGTTAATAATGCTAATGCAGGCAATATTATTATTACTAATACCCATACTGTTAAAAAAGTAGATGACACAGAGAAAATGCCAGCAACTGGTGAAGGATCATCACAATTAATGTCGATTTTAGGCATGGCGATGATGAGTCTTTTAGGATTTGTAGTATATCGTCGTAAATTGAATTAAGAACTAAAAAAAGCCGTGTGAGAATTATTTCTCACACGGCTTTTTTGATCTTTGAAAAGATTATTTATCTTCTGTCTTTTCTTCTTTTTTTGCTTCTTTTTCTTCTTCTTTAGCAACAGCTTTTTCATCTTTTTCAACTTTAGCTGTATTTTCAGAAATAACTAATTCGCCATCTTGCATATCAGCTAATAATTCTTTAGCATCAATGTTTTCAAGGTAGAAGTCAGTTACTTTATCACGGATTTGTTGTTCAATGACACGACGTAATGGACGAGCACCCATAGCTTCATCGTAACCTTCTTCAATTAAGAAGTCTTTTGCAGCTTCAGTTACGTTAAGATGAATATCTTTTTTAGCTAAAGTCATATTCACTTGATCTAACATTAAGTTCACGATTTCTTTGAGGTCTTCTTTTGTTAAATGTGTAAATTCAACAATCGCATTGAAACGGTTCAAGAATTCTGGACGGAAGAATGGAGCTAAACGATCCATAATTGCTTGATCTTTGTCATCTTGACCTGTAAGAGCTTCGTTACCGAAACCAGCGTTAGATGTTGCGATAATGACTGTATTCTTGAAGTTAATTGTATTACCTTGACCATCTGTTAAACGACCATCATCTAAAACTTGTAATAACAATGTGATAACTTGTGGATCTGCTTTTTCAATTTCGTCTAAAAGAACGATTGAGTATGGTTGACGACGAACACGTTCTGTTAATGTGTTTTGGTTATCATCGTAACCAACATAACCAGCTGTTGTCCCAATTAATTTAGATACAGCTACACGGTCAGAGTATTCAGACATATCTAAACGGATAATGTTTTCTTTAGAACCAAACATATCTAAAGCAAGTTGTTTTGCTAATTCTGTTTTACCGACACCTGTTGGTCCAACGAATAAGAAACTACCGATAGGGCGGTTACCTTCATCAAAACCAGCACGGTTACGACGGATAGCACGAGATACAGCATTGACAGCTTCATCTTGACCGATAACTTTGCCACGTAAACGGCTACCTAATTCTTTAAGGCGTTCAATATCACTAGCCCCCATCTTAGAAACAGGAATACCTGTTAAACGTTCAACTGATTCTGCAATATCGTTAATTGTAGCTTTAACATTTTGAGATTCAGAATGGTTATCAATTTGTTTTTGTAATTCTTCGATACGAACTTTAGCATTTAAAGCAGCTTCGTAATCTTGTTTTTCTGCAAACATTTGTTGTTTTTCAGATTCTTTAGCAACTTCTTCTTCAAGTTGTTTAACATCTGTTACAGGATGTTGTGCAGCTAAGTGAGCAGCTGTCATATCCACTAAATCGATTGCTTTATCAGGTAAGCTTCTTTGTGGAATATATTGAATTGAGAAATCAACAGCAGCTTTTAAGACTTCATCAGGTAATGTTACATTGTGGTGTTCTTCGTAAAGGTTACGAATACCTTGTAAAATTTTGAATGTGTCTTCAGCATTTGGTGCATTAACTGTAACTTCATTGAAACGACGAGCTAAAGCTGCGTTTTTCATAATTGTATTACGGTATTCATCTTGAGTTGTTGCACCGATTACAGATAATTCACCACGAGATAAAGCTGGTTTTAAGATATCAGCTAAACCTTTAGAGCCATTACCATCACCTGTGCTACCAGCACCTAAAATTTGATGAATTTCATCAAAGAATAAGATGATGTTACCAGCTGATTTAACTTCTTCGATTAATTTTTGAACATTTTCTTCGAAACTACCACGATATTGTGTACCAGCTTCTAAACCGGAAATATCGATGCTGACAATTTCTTTGTTTTTGATAGCTGCTGGAACGTTGCCATTAACGATTGCTTGAGCAAGTCCTTCGACAACGGCTGTTTTACCAACACCAGCATCACCGACTAAAACAGGATTGTTTTTAATACGACGAGCTAAAATTTCAGCTGTTTCTTGAATTTCTTTGTTACGGCCGATAACAGGATCTAAAGCATCATTACGAGCTTCTTCTGTTAAGTTGCGACCTAATTTTTCTAAGATTCCATCTTTTTTGAAACCTTTATTATTTGTTTGTTGTTGTCCATTTTCATTTTCAATTTCAGGTAATTTACCAGTTTGACGATAAACGGCAAATTCTTCGGGTGTTACTTCGCGTCCGTTAATGAGATAGCGGCGTTCGGAGTTAATACCGTTCATATTGCCCATAAGTTGATTAAAAATATCGTTCATATCATTGTTGAATGGATCCATTGGAATGTTTGCCATAAATAAGCACCCTCATTTCTATTTTTTATATTTGTAATTTAAATACTAAATGTGTCAGTCTAATCAAAAAAGCCCCTATAAATACGGACCTTCCTGAAACATACAACTACAACACTCTGTATTATTTATTATCTTTTAATTCTAGTTTGAGATAATTTTCTTCTAAATCTTTTAACACTTCCCACATTGCTTGATGGCGAGCTCTTGATAAAGCATCAAGGTCTCGCAAATTCAAGGATGTAGCTTTTGTTTGATGTTTGTTAAAAGACTTATGCAGAGTAGTGTAGCCGTAGCCAGATCGTTTTGCGACTTCATAAATACTAAGTTCATGTTCAACTAAATAAGTTTTAATATCGACCTTCACTACTAACTCACCTCCACGTTTATAAGTATAACACTTTTGTGGTATAACACAAGTGTAATATAGCACAAAAGTGTAATATTTACGCGACAATATCGCGAAAGTGTCGCAAAAACACTCAAAAAAGACTTGTTTTCTGTTTTTTAGTGATAAATGTGTTGCTAAATAAAAAAAACACCTAGCTTTTACGCTAAGTGTTATAAACTTCATATGCCAATGAAGTTGTTGCGGCTGTCAAACTCAGGTCGCAGCAAAATTCACTGTCCTGAAAATTAATGTAAAGTGTCTGAATGTTAACTCTCTTGGAGTATTTCATATAAATAAAAGGAGTTAAACTACACTTTGAATACGCTTACATTATAACATTAGTCAGATTATTTTGCAGTTTTTTGCATTAGTTTATGAATGGTTTTGAAAAAATGGTAAAATTAATTTAAGAATATTAAAGGAAGTGAACTGCTAAATGATGACAAGAAAATCCATTGCCCAAGCAGCCAATGAATTAGTGTTGCAATTTTCACAAGTGGGACCTTTAGATAATCCGGCTATGGAAAGTCTGGTAACGCGTACGCAAGAAAAGTTAGCAGCTCGGCAAATTGCCCCACAAAATATTATTAAAAAATTTGTCAAAATTAGTTACGCTTTGATATTACAAGAAAAAATAAAAATTAATGATGAAACATTTCAAGTTTTGAAAGAAATGGAAAAATTAGCGCGTGAAAGAAGTTTTTTACCTTTTCGGCGTTATGATCCGTGGAATTAAGAAGGGAGTAATTTATGCGTAAAAAAACTAAAATAGCGTTAATAATCTTAGGTATTATTAGTATTATTGGTTTGTTTTTTATTTTATATCATGATTTTCATCCTGAATTAGAAATGCTATTAAGTCCGAAAAATTATCGGGCAGAATTCATGAAAAGCATTCGCAGTCATGGTCCGGAAGATGCGTTGATTTTAATTGCTTTAATCGGAGTGATGTGTGCTATTCCCGGAGTATCAAACTCGGTTGTGTGTATTTTTGCCGGTGTTTGTTATGGGCCGTGGATTGGTTTAGCTATTAATATCTTAGGTAATAGTTTAGGTAATGTTTTAGTTTCATATGTTATTGAAAAATTTGATCTCTCTGATAAAGTGAAGAAGATGGGACATATTGTTGACAGTATTTCACATTTTAAATATCATTTTTTAGGAATTGTTGTCGGGTTTATGATTCCGGTGATTCCTTCATTTTTAGTTGATTATACAGCTATTCAAATGAAATTTCCTAAATCCAAGTTATTAGCAGCGATTGTCTTGGGAGTATTACCAACTTCATTTATGTATGCTTTTGGTGGGGATGCTTTGTTAAGAGGTGATCGGAAACGATTAATTATTGTTGGGGTCGGATTAGTCGTGTTGTTTCTATTGTATGTTGTGGTTCATTTACACAAGAAAAAAGTTTTAGCTGAGAAAAAACAAGCAACATTAACAAATTCTGTAGGGGGAAAATAATGTTTAGAAGATTGGGAGAAAAATTATGGGGGAACATTGGCAACATGGAAGAAACCCATTTGCAAGAAAAATTCAGTAAAGCACCTAAAACTGAAAAAGGCTCGCGCCAATTAAGAGAAAGAATGATGGCTTTAAATGATGGGATAATTGCTATTATTATTACGATTATGATTTTGGAAGTTCCTGTACCAAGTGGCGATGTTGCCAGTTATATTCGTTTTATTAAAGCTGTGGCTATCTTTTTAGTGAGTTTCTTTATTGTGGCGAACTTCTGGTATGAATTAAGCCGGTTATATAGTTTGGTGCAAGTCGCCACCAAAAAGATGATGATTGTCAATTTTATCTTTTTAGCAGCGTTATCCATGATGCCAATTATTACTAAATGGTTAATGAATTATCATAACCGTTTGGCGGTAATTAATTATGGTGTGATTTATATGATTTTAGATTTGTTAGAAATGGTGTTATTTTATTTATTGATTCGTGATTTTATCGAGTGTTCGAGTTGGATGAAAAACCATTTATATAAAGTTACTCGTTTACGGATGATAGTGTTATTAATTGTGAGTGCGATTTTAATTTTATTATCATATTATTTCCCACGTGTAATGATTTATGCTTATCTGGCCTTGCCAATTATTGACTTTGTCTTTCCAGATCGGATTACTCATTTATTGGAACGCGATAGCTTTAAAGAAATGAAAGAGGATGTTTAAAAAATGGAAAAGAAAGAAACATATGGTGCAGATGCCATTGTTCAAAGTTTAATTAATCATAATGTAAAATACGTTTTTGGGATTCCAGGAGCTAAAATTGATCGCGTGTTTGAAGTTTTAGATCACCCAACGGATCCTAAAGCACCGCAATTTATTTTGGCACGTCATGAACAAAATGCTGCATTTATGGCAGCTGGGATTGGGCGTTTAACTGGGGAACCAGGTGTGGTTATTACGACATCAGGACCAGGAGCAAGTAATCTAGCAACCGGCTTAGTTACAGCGACTTCTGAAGGTGATCCTGTGTTAGCTATTTCTGGACAAGTACAAAGAAAAGACTTATTACGTTTAACTCACCAAAGTATGAAGAATGCGGCTTTGTTTGCACCGATTACCAAATACAGTGCTGAAATTCAAGATCCAGATAATATTTCAGAAGTGATTGCCAATGCGTATCAAGCAGCCGTTTCCGGCAAGCAAGGAGCTAGTTTTGTTTCTGTGCCGCAAGATGTGACTGATGCTAAAGTTGCTAATGATGTTATTAAACCACTCGTTGCACCAAAATTTGGCCCAGCTAGTCCAATTGAATCGACCTTATTATCACAACGGATTAAAGCTGCTAAATTCCCTGTTTTATTATTAGGTATGCGAGCATCTGATCCTGATATTACACGAGCTATTCGGAATTTAGTTGCTGAAACACATTTACCTGTTGTTGAAACATTCCAAGGCGCGGGTATTATTCCTCGTGAATTAGAAGATGATTTCTTTGGTCGAGTTGGTTTATTTAGAAATCAACCAGGTGATCAATTGTTGAAACATAGTGATTTAATTATTACGATTGGTTATGATCCGATTGAATATGAACCACGCAACTGGAATGCAACTGGTGAGGCTAATATTGTTGTGATTGATTCACAATTACCAGAAATTGATAAACATTTCCAACCAGAAAATGTATTAGTGGGTGATATTTCTCAAACGTTAGAATTCTTACTTCCTTATATGAAGGGTTTTACTTTAAAACCAGAATTAACTAAGTATTTAGCAGAATTACGTCATTTATTACAAGTTCGGGATGAACCACCAATGATTCAACCGGGACAAATTTTAAATCATCCATTAAATATTATTCAAGAACTACAAAAAATTGTTACTGATGATATGACGGTTTCTGTTGATGTGGGGAGTTTTTATATTTGGATGGCACGGCACTTTAGATGTTACCAACCACGTCATTTATTATTTAGCAATGGGATGCAAACATTAGGTGTAGCACTTCCTTGGGCAATTTCAGCAGCTTTAGTTCGTCCCAATGCGAAATCAGTTTCCGTTTCCGGAGATGGTGGTTTCTTGTTTTCTGCACAAGAATTAGAAACAGCTGTTCGTTTGAATTTGGATATTGTACATTTGATTTGGAATGATGGTAACTATGATATGGTGAAATTCCAAGAAGAAATGAAATACGGTAAATCAGCGGCCGTTTCTTTTGGTCCTGTTGATTTTGTGCAATATGCACAAAGTTTTGGTGCGACTGGTTTACGTGTTGAAAAAGCAGAAGATCTAGGCCGGGTTTTACAAGAAGCATTCGCGACAAAAGGTCCAGTAATTGTGGATATTCCAGTGGATTATAGTTGTAACAAAGAACTTGGTAAACAAATTTTAGAAGATCAATTACGTTAAAAGAGGCTGAAAAAGATGAAAGATACAACTAAATTATTTCAACAAGGAACATTAGCTAATTTAGTCGATGGTTTATTAACTGGGACAATGACAATTTCAGAGTTACTAAGTCATGGTGATACTGGAATTGGAACGGGTGAAGGTTTAGATGGAGAGTTGATTGTAGCGCAAGGACATCCTTTTTTAGCTCAAAATGATGGCACTGTGATTGAAGTTGACGCAGACTTTACGGTTCCGTTTGCGACGGTGCATTTTGCTAGTGATATGCCAGCGTTAACAGCTGAGTTAACTGATGTAACTTTTACTAATTTAAAAGAGGTAATTGCTAATCTTTATCCTTATGAAAATATCTTTTATGCAGTTACTTTGACGGGTGATTTTCAGCAGATTAAAACGCGTGTTGTTGAAAAACAATATCCACCATATCCGAAACTAGTTGAAGTTGCTGAAAAACAAGCATTGTTTACACAAGAAAATGTCCGAGGACAAATTATCGGTTATTTTTCACCTGAATTATATAATGGTGTCGCTGCCTCTGGTTTACATTTACACTTTTTAGCAGATGATCACAGTATAGCTGGTCATTTATTAGAATTTGTTTTAACAAGTGGGACGCTCACAATTCAACCGTTTAAAACTTTAGAAAATAATTTTCCGATTGACAATCAACAATTTATGGAAAGTAAATTAGAATTAAGTTCTTTAGCAAAAGAAATTGAACAATCTGAAAAGTAAATAAGAAATTATCAAAAAACGCAAGCTAGACAGGGATGTCTAGCTTGTTTTTTTAGTTATATTTATAAATTAAAATTATGAAACAAGTTTTATTAATGATATACTAATAATATTATTATAAAAAGGATGTCGAAATAAGTGTTAAAGAGAGAAAAGGAAGAACAAACGTGTTTGGCTAGACCATATCGTTATATGAAGAGCAATATTTGGATGAATTTTATCTATTTTATGGTTATGCTCGTGCCAAGTGGATACGTTTATTTTACGAAAATGGACAATATTAATCATTTTTTGATTAAACATATTGTTGTATTTTTAAAACAAATTATGCCAAATACAGACATGCATATTTCGAGTATGATGATGAAGTTATTTGGTGATGTAGAATATGTTGTTTTACCGACAGTATATCCTTCGTTGAAAAGTATTATTATTAATTTGATTGTTGCTGTAGTTATTATTTTAATTACATTTTATAAAAAATGGCGTGGACATCCTGCGATGATTTTAATAGGTATTATTGCCGCAGTTCATATGGTCCATGTTTTAGTCGTTTGGTATGCCGGGACAGATTTTAAATATACGATTGCTGATTTTTCAATTTTATATACAAAACAAGAAATCGGAATTAGTGCGGCATTTATGATTTTTGGAGCCTTTGTAACGGCCTTTTGGGGTAATTCAGGATATATTAGACGCTTTTTCTTTTTTATTCTTGTTGCGGCTTATCCGATTTTGTTAAGTTTTTTCCGTTATCTTGTGTTTATATATATTTTGCATCAATATTCTATTATTTATATGGGAATTATGTATTTTGCGTTAGGTCCGATTTTTGATTTTCTATCATTAGTTATGCTATATGCCTTTTTCTTGATGTCTATGAGTAAAATGTACGAAAACAAGCTCAGAAAAGGTGGTTTAGAAATATGTTCTTAATAATTTTAAAAACTTATATGATGTTTTTAATGGTCTTGTTGCTGATTTATATGCTTCGTCAGTTAGTTTTTTCGATAGAACGATTATTTCACCGACCAACCAGAGCGAACGAGGATATTTGTTCTAGTAATTTAAAAATGGTAACTGTTTTAATTCCAATGCACAATGAAGAAAAAGTTGCTTCACAAGTATTAGATGCTATTTTAAAAACAGATTATCCTTATGATTATTTAGAAATTATCCCAATTAATGATAATTCAACTGATAATACTAAAGCTATTTTAGATGAATACGCTGCTCAGCACAGTATTATTAAACCGATTCACCGTAATTGCCCAGAACGTGGGAAACAATATGGTTTGAATGATGCTATTAAAGTGGCACAAGGTGAAATCATGATTGTTTTAGATGCGGATTATATTCCAAGTGTGAGTTTAATTCGGATTATTTCTTTAGCTTTTGAAGATCCTAAAGTTGGGGCAGTGATGGGCCGAGTAATTCCGTATAATGCTGATAAAAATATGTTAACGCGTTTGAGTTCTTTAGAAAGATCTGGTGGTTACCAAGTTGATCAACAAGCTCGTTATGATTTAGGTTTGTTTGTCCAATATGGAGGAACTGTCGGTGGTTTTAGAACACGTACGATTAAAGAAGTCGGTGGATTTGATCCTAGTATTTTAGCTGAAGATACTGATTTAACATATACTTTGTATGAACGTGGTTGGAAAGTCGCTTATGCGAATGCTGCTGAATGTTATGAAGAAACACCGGAAACATGGGAAGTTCGTGGTAATCAAATTAAACGATGGGCACGGGGCCATAATCAAGTTATGTTTAAACATTTTGGCGCACTATTTAAGAGTAAGTATATTAATTTCAAAGAAAAAATCGATGGTTTACTACTATTATTAGTGTATTTATTACCAGTATTATTATTCTGGGGAATGGTAGATGCGATTATTTTATTTTATAGCGGAGACATTAATTATTTAGCTTTTGCGGGTTCCATTATTTTTATGGGTGTGTATTCTTCTTTTGGGAACTTTGCGCCGTTTTTTGAGATTGGAATTGGTTTATATTTAGATAAACGATCCAAAGAAGCTTTATTATTACCTGTTATGTTAGGAACATTCTTCTTTAATATGTGGGTTATTAATGTTGGTTTTTGGCAAGCGGTGGTTGATCGTATCACACGTAGAAATGTTACTTGGGCAAAAACACAACGCTTTGAACAAAAAGATGCACAATCCGAGGGGGAAGTTAGTCATGATAATTAGTATAATGTTTATCCTCTTTGTGGTTGTTATGTTTTTACCACTTATTGTCGCTTATATTTATTTAAAAACAAATCATGATAATCATCGTTTATATATTGATATGGAATTGAGTGGTAAACCTGATGGTCGGGTGTTTAAAAAATTAAAAAAACCACTTTTCCGATCTTCTGAAATTATGGTTATTAATGAAACGGGACGATTTTATAATTTATACGCTCCTGAAATTAGCATTTTACCGCAAAATGATCATCAGATTGCGCCAAAAGTCTCAGCGCGCATTGCACATTTAGCGTTAGATTTAAAAACAAATTGGTATCCAAATATGAAATTAAGTCGCATTCATCAAGGGATGGAATCTGATGAAGGTGTGATTGAATATACATTTTTAAATGATATTGATGTCGTAGTTGAGTCTAATGTTATTATCCAAGGGGATTTACGTTGTCAAAAAAGCATTACAATTCAAGATAATGTGACGATTTGTGGGAATGTTTATGCCTATGGCAAAGTAGACATTGGGAAAAATGTTGTAATCTTAGGGAATGTTTTAACGCGAGATGATTTAGTTATTGGTGAAGGAACTGTGATTGGCCAAAAATATCAAATCGTTTCTGTGATTTCTCGTGAAGATTTGTATTTTAAAGGTAATAATTATGTGTATGGTTACGTACATTGTCAAATGGGTTTTATCGGGGATGCTTTGGATAAAGTACAATTAGTTTCTTTTAGTGAACAAAAGTTACCGCATATTACTAAATTAATTTTAAATAATCTCGAAGAATATGAAGCTTTAGAACCGGCAATTTATGCACATGAACCTTATTTAAAAGAAGTGATTTTACCAAATGGTTTAACTAAAATTGAGAAAAGAATGTTTTTTGGTGCTAAATCGTTAGAAAAAGTTGTTTTACCACCGACTTTAACGAAGATTGAAGAATATGCTTTTGGTGATTGTTACCATTTAGAATCCGAATTAGATTTAAGTCATACCGAAATTGTAACTATTGAAAATAATGCTTTTAAGAGTTGTAATTCATTAATTAAAGTAAAGTTCCCAACAAGTCTGAAAGAAGTTGGTCGGGCTGCTTTTAATGATTGTCAGCATTTAGCAGAGTTGGATTTTGGATCACAGTCACAATTAGAAATCATTGCGGAACATAGTTTTAAACAATGTTTTGCTTTAAAAGAAGTCTATATACCTGATCAAGTAACAGAAGTAGGTATGAGTGCTTTTTATAATTGTCCTAACTTGGTGAAAGTTAGTGTGCCAAAGATTTGTGAAACACAACCTGGTATTCAAGAATTAATCGCGAACGGTGTAGTAGTGGAATTGCGTTAGAAAATAGTCTGTAAAGAGCTTGTGTTTAATTTTTTATAGTAATCTATGTTAGTTCGTGTTATATTGAACGACAGAGGGGTAGGAAAGATGATGTTAATGATCGATGGAACGGAATGTGAACATCGGTAGAATGAATTAGTGATTAATTCGACGTTTTCTTTTCGCATTCACCATAAATTAAATACCAATTGGTGCTTGTCTCCCCCTAAAAGAAAGGGAGATGTTTTATGAATAAATTAACTTGGAGTAGTCCAAAGTTAACGAATAAAGTGGCGATTAATGCCGCACTTTTAATAGCTTTACAAATTGTTTTATCCAAGATTTCCTTAGGACCAGAGAATGTTTTTAAAATTAGTCTTGGTTTTATTGGAACAGCTTTGGTGGGGTATTATTTAGGTCCTTGGTTAGGTGGCCTGGCGATGATTATTGCCGATTTGATTAGTAATACCGTGTTAGCATCTACGGCTAATTTTTTCATCGGTTTTACTTTCGGTGCATTTTTAGCAGGTGTAATTGCAGGGGCTTTCTTGCATAAACAAGAAATTACCTGGCAACGACAAGTAGCTTATGCATTTTGCCAAATTTTGATTATTAATACATGTTTAACAACAACATGGATTCATTTATTATGGCATACACCATTTAAGGCGTTATTGATGATGCGGTTACCTAAAGAAATTATTAGTTGGCCAATTGAAGCTTTTGTCGGTTTTATTGTGATTCATGAAATTGCACGCAGACGCATTGCGATTAAAGAATAACAAGGTAAATCTGATCAAAAGGATAAGATTTAGATTAAAATTAATAAAATAAAAAAGAGCGTAAGATACTAGTCTGATCAGCAGGCTAGTATCTTTTTTTGTTCTAATGGTTAATATATGGGGAGTTATAATGATTAACTATTTTTAGCTAGTTTTTTAATGGTATTATCACTTTACAAAGAGGGAAGTGAGATGATAATATAATTTTCTAGTATTCTGATATGAGGATACTAGCACAAAATTATTCATATATTTAGGAGGCGAATTTGATGCAAATTACAATTGCAAAGCCATTTGGAAAAGAACATGTTGCAGCGATGACATTGCGACAAGACGTATTAGGAACAATTATTGATGTAAAGAAAGAACGTAAGGTTGTCACCTTTATAGCACTGGATGACGGGCGAGTCGTCGGTACGGCCTCGTTGCAACTTTATCCTTGTAAAGTGGCTCGAATTCGCCAAGTAGCCGTTTCGCCAGATTGTCGTGGCAAAAGAATTGGGCAAAAAATGATTCAAGCGATTGAAGATCATTGTCGTAATTTGAATTATAAATATGTAATTTTAACAAGTCGTGTTCAAGCCGTGCCATTTTATCAAAAGATGGATTATACAACCCACTTTTTTACCTTTGCGGATAAAAATGAAAATCGTTCTGTTAATTTAATTTGGATGAAAAAAGTCTTACAACCGCTTTGTGAGCCAATGTGTGAACCGATTATGGAAGAACAACAATATCCAGAATTTGATTAATTATAGTAAGAAAGTAAGTTTTAGTTTGTTGAATCATAATACGTGCTTTTTAAACTTTTAAGGATTATTATATAAGTGAAGATAATAATGATTTTAAGGAGTGGATCTTATGGAACGCAAATGGGAAAAAGCTAAAAAAATCAATAAAGTGGGCGAAAACGTGAAAGAAAGTAAACGTGAAATGGCTCAAGAATTAGAATCAGAACGCAAAGAGGAACTTGAAAAAGAACTCAAAGCGAAAAAAGAAAAATAAATTTAATATTAACTACAAGGCCCGGAGCAACTTTGAAACATGTTGTTCACGGGTTCTTTTTTGTTTTTTTGGATAAGTAGCAAAAAAATAAAAAAGATTGTGCAAAACCTTGTCAAAAACAAAAAGCGGGTATATAATAATCACATACTAAAAGTAAGTAAAAACTAATGTTAATTATAAATAATTGAAAAAGTTAACATTAAGGTATATATTATGCAGTGATGAAACGGACGAGGTCTGATTTCGAGAGGGGGCCATATAATGGCAGAACAAGAAGAACAATATAAATTAACAGGGATGGTTTGTGCAAGTTGTGCGCAAGCTGTTGAAAAGGCAATTGCTAAATTACCAGGTGTCACAGAAGTTAATGTTAATTTAGCAGTTGAAAGAATGAAAGTTAAGGTTGATGGCAATAGTTTGAGTCCAGAACAGATTATTAAAGCTGTTGAAAAAGCTGGATATGGAGCTGAATTGGCACAAGACTTAACACGAGAAAGTAATGAAAAAGAACAAGCAGAAAAGAAAGAATCTTTGAAAGTTAAACGTAATCGGATGGTCGGTGCTTTAGCTTTATCCGTGATTTTAATGTTTGTGGCAATGACAAAAAGTTTTTTAGGTGCGAATGTTAGCCAAGAAATTATTAAAGCGTTTATTGAATTAGTTTTAACAATTCCGATTTTATGGTTTGGGCGTGATTTTTTAATTGTTGGATCGAAAGCTTTGAAAAATTTAGCTCCTAATATGGATTCTTTAGTCTTACTAGGGAGTGGTATTTCATTCTTATATAGTTTAGTGAATACAATTATTATGGTTGTAACACAAAATAGTCAACCACTTTATTATGAAGCTAGTGGGATGATTTTAGCCTTGATTATGTTAGGTAAATATTTAGAAGCTGTCTCTAAACAAAAAACAACGACAGCAATGACTTCTTTACTAACATTAATTCCTAAAACAGCGATTAAGTTAGATGATCAAGATCAACCACACGAAGTACAAGTTGATAGTATTAAAGTTGGCGATCGTATTTTAGTTAAATCAGGACAAACAATCCCAGTTGATGGACAAATTTTAGAAGGTAGCACAACTGTTGATAATTCGATGTTAACCGGTGAAAGTTTACCAATTTCGAAATTTGTTGGTGATGAAGTTGTTGGTGGGAGTTTGAACCAAAATGGTCAAATTGTTTATCGGGCAACACGAGTAGGTGAAGATACTGCTTTAGCACAAATTATTAAATTAGTTGCTGATGCTCAAGGTAGTAAAGCCCCAATTGCACGTTTAGCTGATAAAATTGCTGGTGTCTTTGTTCCGGTGATTATGGTGATTGCTTTGCTTGGTTTTATTGGTTGGATGTTAGCTGGTAGCACATTTGCTTTTGCAGTGAATATTTTTGTAGCGGTTGTTGTGATTGCTTGTCCATGTGCTTTAGGTTTGGCTACACCAACTGCAATTATGGTTGCCACAGGTAAAGGTGCTAAGTTTGGTGTCTTATTCAAAGATGGTGCTGCTTTAGAAAGTCTTACAAAAATCGATACAATTGTTTTTGATAAAACAGGTACAATTACACAAGGGACACCAGTTGTCACAGATGTGATTGTGAAAGATGGTTTTACGAAAGAAACTGTTTTACAATATGCCGCAAGTTTAGAATTTTATACAGAACACCCACTTGCGAAAGCAATTTTAGATGCTAATGAAAAAGAATCATTGAAAGTTAGTGATTTTGAAACTTTACCTGGATTAGGTATTAAAGGTCAACTAGCAGATAAGCAAATTTATGTCGGTAATAATCGTTTGATTGAACAAACTAAATTAACACGTGATCATAAATTAGCCCAAGCAGTTGCTAAGATGCGTTCTCAAGGTCAAACATTAGTCTATGTAGCAGCCGAACAAGATGTAATTGGTGTGATTGCCATCAGTGATCCAATTAAAGCTGATAGTGCTTATGTAATCGAACAATTAAATCACAAAGGTGTTAAAACAGTGTTATTAACTGGTGATAATAAAGAAACAGCGCAAAAAATCGGACAAGAAGCAGGTATCACAGAAATTATTAGTGATGTTTTACCAGATGGCAAAGCTGCTGTTATTAAACAGTTACAAGAACGTGGTGATAAAGTCGCCATGGTTGGTGATGGGATTAATGATGCACCAGCTTTAACGCAAGCTGATATTGGGATAGCGATTGGAACTGGGACTGATGTAGCTGTGGAATCTGCCCAAGTTATTTTAATGGATCCAGAATTAAGTGCCTTGTTAACAGCATATGAATTAAGTTATAAAACAATGTTTAACATTAAAGAAAATCTTTTCTGGGCCTTCTTCTATAATATCTTAGGTGTTCCGATTGCTTTAGGTGTTTTAACCTTATTTGGCGGACCTTTCTTGAATCCAATGATTGCTGCCGGGGCAATGGGCTTCAGTTCTGTAACGGTTGTTTTAAATGCGTTACGTTTAAATCGATTTAAACCAAAAATGTTTAGTAAATAATTAAAAACAAAAAATATATTTTAAGGAGTGTTTTATTATGAAAAAAGCAGAAATCGCAGGTATGAAATGTGCAGGATGTATTAGTACAGTTGAAGAAAAATTAAGTCAAGTTGTGAGTGATGTCACAGTTGATTTAGCAACTAATACAGCTAGTTTTAATGGTGATGCTACATTAGATCAATTAAATGCAGCTTTAAGTGATACACCATATAGTGTTGTTGCAATTAGCGAATAATTAAAATAAAAAAGACGAGTTCTTGTGATGAAACACAAGGGCTCGTCTTTTTGTTATATATAAACAAAAACACGCCTTGAATTAATTTCAAAGCGTGTTGTTTAAATTTAAATTTAGAATACGCGAATTGCAAATGATGGTTGGAAGTAACGTGTGCTTCCGTATTTCACTGATTCACCAGGTTGTGGTGCGTGAATATAGTTACCATTACCTGTAGCAATTGCAACGTGGTAAGAACCGCCACGGCTACCCCAGAAGTAAAGATCACCAGGTTGTGCTTGGCGCCAGTCGATGTAACGACCGTGTCCTTCTTGAGAAACTGTGTAGTGTGGTAAGTTAACGCCAACTTGTTTGAATACGTATTTTACTAAACCAGAACAGTCGAAACCAGCTGGAGATTCACCAGCCCAGACATAAGGAACACCTAAGTAACGTTGTGCAATTGAAACAACTGCTTGACCGTTAGCTGTTGTATGACGAGCAGGTTGAACTGCAGGTTTAACAGCTGCTTTTTTAGCAGGTTGTGCAGGACGAGCTGCTGGTGTTACAGTTTGAGCTTTTGGTTGAACTTTTTTAGCAGGAGCAGCTTTTTGAGGTGTTTTAGTTGGGTTATTAACCACTAATTTTTCACCAATTTGTAAAGTTGGTCCTAATTTGTTAGCTTCGCGTAATGAAGCTACTGTTACACCGTAATCTTGTGCGATGTTATATAAAGAATCACCTGATTTAACAACGTAGTTCACGTGGTTAGCAGCTACAACAGGAGCAGCTTCTTTTGTTGCTGGTGCAACTTTAGCAGGTGCAACTTTAGCAGGAGCTTCTTTTTGTGCAGGTGTTACAGTAGGAGCTGGTTTAGCAGCTTCTTTTTGAACAACTTCTTCTTTAACAGGAGTTGTAGCAGCAGGTGCTACTGGTGTTGTTTGAACTGTACCGTTAATTTGTAATGTTTGACCGATTTTAATTAATGATTCATCGGCACCCATATTGTTTAATGCACGTAAATCATTAACTGTTGTACCATAGTCCTTAGCAAGTGCCCAAAGAGAGTCCCCAGCTTTTACAGTAACGCTTGTTGTCTTTTCAGAAGCAACAGGAGCTGTAGCAGCATCTTTCGATGGAATTGTAAGTGTTTGGCCTGTAATGATAATATGTGTGTTTTGATCAATGTTGTTTGCTTGTTCAATAGAATCGATTGAGACATCATATTTTTGTGAGAAATCCCAAACGGTATCGTTTTTATTAACTTTTACTAAAGTATCGGCATTAGCGTTTTGTGCAGATGCAAGGAATAACCCGGCCGCACCAACGGAACCGATTAGTAAAGATTTGGCTTTAAGATTCATAATTTCACTCCTAAGTAATAATATACGTTCTTACGACTGATGTCTTTATTATACAATGTTTATATTGCAATGGTGTAGTCAAAAGATTACAAAAATATTACAAAAGATTAACTTTTTTATAACATCAACTTAGATTGATTTTGAAAAGGTTTTCTTAAACCGCGGTCTAGACAGTGTTTTGAATGATAAATGTATAAAAATCAATACTTTTTAGCGGTATTAAGAAAAATTATGTTTTAGTAAAAAAGGATGCTAGTTTGAAAATGTATTACAATTTTGTAACAAAAGATGTATAATGAACTTCCTTGGCAGGGGCCTGAACAATTTGTTCAGCAAAAAATAAAAAGACACGCAATTTTTAAATTGCGTGTCTTTTTTTAATGATATTGATTAAAAATTTTGTTTTTCGCTAAAGCTAAACCATAAATGCTAGCTTCAATTGCAGTAATAAAGAAGCTGACAGGCCAATCGGTTAAATAACTTAAATAAAGACCTAACCAAATTCCGACTAAGACAAAAATAAATGTTAAACCGATCATTTTAGCTAATGAATGGCCAAAATATTTTGCAGCTGAGGCAGGAATTGTTAATAAAACGAAAATCAAAAGGGCACCAATAATTTGAGCAGTAATGCTGACGGTTAAAGCTAACATTACTAGGAAAATAATGGAAATTAATTTATTGTGTTGTTGATTGAATTCAGAACCTTGTGTATCAAATGAGTTATAAGCTAATTTTCTGAATAAGGTAAAACATAAAATTAGTAAAATTAAACTTAATCCGACTAAAGTATATAAATTGTTTTGATCAATCCCAACAATACTCCCGAATAAAATGCTAGTAGCGTAATTAGCTTGTTTGTCAGAAAGTGATAAGAAAAGAATCCCTAAACCTAAAAAGATTCCTGAAAAAACACTAATAGATGCTTCACGACGGCCGATTTTTTCGCCCGATAAGCCAATGAAAAGCGCGCTAGCGAAAGTGAATAACAACATACCAGTTAATGGTTGGAAACCAGCATACACACCAAAAGCAGCTCCAGAAAAGCCGATTTCAGATAAGGTATGTGTGAAAAATGATGTTGAACGCGCAACAACGAAGACACCCATAAAACTAGCGATTAAAGCAATGAAGATTCCGGCGATGAAGGCATAACGCATAAAATCATAAGCGAACATTATTTAGCCTCCTTTTGAATTAATTTTCCATGTTTATTCGCTAATTGTAATTCATAATCAGCGTATTTTTCGATTAATTCATGGTCATGAGAAATGAAAATAACGGTCAAATTACGTTTAGGAATTAATTCTTTTAAAAGTTGTAATAATTCATGTTTTGATTTTTGATCTAAGTTAGCTGTGACTTCATCTAAAATCAATAATTTAGGTGCAGCACATAAAGCTTGTGCTAAATAGGCCCGTTGTTTTTCCCCACCAGAAGCTTTACCTAAAGGTTGTTGTTTGATTTTTGTTAAGTTTGTTTCAGCTAAAATTTCTTGTAATTGTTGACGATGTGTTTTGGTTAACCAAGGAATTAAAGTTTGTTTAAAACCAAGACTGACAAAACTTTTAATATCTAAAGGATAATCGTCATCAATATTGCGTAATTGAGGTACATATTGAATTTCTTGGGGTGTTAAATTAATTTGTACATGTGATGAGGGGCGTTTTAAAGAATTCAATAAATACTTCATTAAAGTTGTTTTTCCGGCGCCATTTTCCCCAGTGATACATGTTAATTGATGGGCTGGAATTGTAAATGATAAGTCATCAAATAAGACTTTATTAGGAACTTCTAAATGTAAGTTCTTGACTGTTAAAATGCTGTCCATTGAGTTGTAGTCAGTAAGTAGGACTACTTTTTCACTTCCTTCTATATAACAAGGTTATTTTTGTAAATCTAAAATTTGTTGATCTTGGTCAACCATCCAAGATACATAAGTTTTTCCTTTCGGAATTGTTTCAGTAACTTGAATGACAGGGACATTACTTTCATGGCAAAGTTTAACTAAATTATGAATAACTTTACTATCACTTTGTGTATTTTCAACAAAGAAGGCAATTTTTTTGTTTTTGATGTCATCTTGTAAATGTTTTAAATCACGATAAGATGGATCGTTACCTTCTGCAGTTGCTTTGGCAAAATGTTTATTGATGATTTGATATCCCATGTTTTCTAAAGCATAGTCAAAAACGGGTTCGCTGACAGCGACTTTATTATTTTGTTTTTGAGATTTGATTTTTTGAATTATGTTATCTAAAGGAGCTAAATCTTTA
The DNA here is from genome assembly GCF_000423245.1 of Ligilactobacillus ceti DSM 22408. Taxonomy (GTDB): domain Bacteria; phylum Bacillota; class Bacilli; order Lactobacillales; family Lactobacillaceae; genus Ligilactobacillus; species Ligilactobacillus ceti. The sequence continues at coordinate 39,889 of NZ_AUHP01000015.1, read as the reverse complement.
ATGTATTTAGCTGCATTTTTCTTAAAATCAGCTTGATATTTTGGTAATAATTTACCGTAAGTTTTAGCTAAGTAGTTAGCTGTTTTGACCATAGTAGCACTATCATACCAGAGATGTTCGTTGTCACCAACTTTTTTATGCATCACATCAGCGGCAATATTGACAGATTTTTTCGGATTTAATTTTTTGACCCAAGAATCATAGCCTAAACCGTTATATACTACTAAGTCACTATTGTGAACTTTTTTAGCAGTTCCTGTTGTAGGTTCGAAATCATGGGGATCAAGACTACCTTTGATTAACACTGTTACATCACCATGTTTGCCTAAAACAGCTTTGGCAACTTGGCCATAGACATTAGTAGTAGCGGTAACTTGGAGTTTATTAGTAGATTTTGTTTTTTGGTCATCTTTTTTACAACCAGTTAAAATTAATACAATAGCTAGACCAGATAAGACTAAAGTTATAAGTTTAGAATGTTTTTTAAACACGTTATACACCTCGAAATAATTTAATTTTTAATTTTATATTTTCTTGTTAAATTGTAATGATTACTTTTTACATATTATACATTGAAAAAAAGCCTGTCAAGTCTCAATTTTATGGAAAAAAACCTATTACGCTTTAGCTCAGCAGATAGTCTAGAAAAGACGTGTAGATTTATTTTTTTATTACGATTTAAAAAATTTAACAACACGCTAAAAAAAGCTTGATTTTCAAGGAGTTTACTTGTATTTCAGCACTAAATAGCATAAACTATAAACAGCGTGTGAAACAATGTTAATTGACTATTGTTTCACAAAAATAATTTAAATAATTACGAGGAAAAATATGACACCTGAGAAATTTAGAGCTTTATTAGCGGAAAAAGGAATTGTTTTATCTGATTATCAAATGGAACAATTTGCTACATATTATGAATTTTTAGTAGCAACTAACGAAAATGTAAACTTAACAGCAATTACTGATCGTGATGAAGTTTATTTAAAACATTTTTACGATTCACTTTTACCAGCATTTGAATATCAAGCATTACAAACAGAAGCGTTAAATTTATGTGATGTGGGAGCTGGGGCTGGTTTTCCATCAATTCCTTTAAAAATTGCTTTTCCAAATTTAAAAGTGACGATTGTCGATTCTTTAAATAAACGGATTACATTTTTAAATGAATTAGCAGATAAATTAGCATTAACAGATGTTCATTTTTATCATGCACGTGCAGAAGAATTTGCGAAAAAAGGTAGCCCTTATCGTGAAAGTTTCGATCTTGTGACAGCTCGAGCAGTAGCGCGTTTATCTGTGTTAGCTGAATTTTGTTTACCATTAGTTAAAATTGGTGGCGATTTTGTTGCTTTGAAAGCTCAAAAAACACAAGAAGAATTATCTGATGGTAAATATGCAATTGCATTGTTGGGCGGAAAAGTTATTTCTGATACAGAATTGACTTTACCTGAAGTCGGTGATGAACGTCACATTGTGGTAGTTGCTAAGAAAAAACCAACACCAAATAAATATCCTCGTAAAGCGGGGACACCAACGAAAAAACCATTAATTAAGAAATAAATTTAGTTTGCAAAGGAGGAAATTAAAAGTGGCCTGGTCATTTTTTAAAGGTAACAAAAACGAAGAAGTAACAACTAATGAACAAAGTAAAGTTCAAGAACTACCTTTGTCACAAATTATTCCTAATCAATATCAACCACGGCGCGTTTTCAGTGATGAAAGTATTAAAGAATTAGCTGATACAATTGATAAACATGGATTATTGCAACCGATTATTGTACGTCGTGCTCAAGGCGAAACGACTCAATATGAAATTATTGCGGGTGAACGTCGTTTTAGAGCGATTACTAGTTTGAAATGGGAAAATATTCCAGCAATTATTAAGGAAATGGATGATACACAAGCAGCTTCTTTAGCAGTTATTGAAAATTTACAACGTGAAGGGTTAACAGCGATTGAAGAAGCTCAAGCATATCAAAACTTAATGGACTTAAATCAAATGACACAAGTCGAATTAGGTCGTGCTATTGGAAAGAGTCAGTCTTTTGTAGCGAATAAGATGCGTCTTTTGAAATTAGCTCCAGCTGTGCAACGTGTGATGTTAAAACGTAAAATTAGTGAACGTCATGGTCGCTGTTTAGTAGGCTTACCTGATGCACAACAGGTCGAAATTATGAAAGAAATTATTGCCAAAAACCTTTCAGTTAAAGAGACTGAAGCTGTTGTGAAGGAAATTAAAAATACTAAGAAAAAACCAACTAAAAAAACACCGAAAAAGAAAAAGGTTGTTCAAGGTAAAGCGAAAGACACACGTTTAGCCGTTAATACAATTAAAAAATCACTTAAATTAATTACGGATAATGGTTTTGAAGTGAAAACAACTGAAGAAAAACATCCTGAATTCCATCGTATTATTATTGATATTCCAATTGAAAAACCAGCTGAGAAGAAAACACCAGCTAAAAAAGTAACGAAAAAGAAAGCAGCACCGAAAAAAGCGACTGCGAAAAAGACTGTTAAGAAAAGTGATCAATAGGAAGGAAGTTTAAAATGGGAAAGGTAATTTCATTAGCTAACCAAAAAGGCGGTGTTGGTAAAACAACAACGAGTGTAAATTTAGGTGCGAGTTTAGCTGAACTAGGTCAAAAAGTTTTATTAATCGATGCTGATGCCCAAGGAAATGCTACAAGCGGAACTGGTATTCGTAAAGCAGAGATTGAACAAGATATTTATGATGTTTTAGTTAATGATGTTCCATTAAAAGAAACAATTAAAACCACGGAACGTGAAAATTTTGATATTGTACCGGCAACCATTCAACTTTCAGGTGCTGAAATTGAATTAACATCACAAATGGCACGGGAAAAACGCCTATATAATGCGGTCAATAGTGTTCGTGATGAATATGATTATATTTTAATTGATTGCCCACCTTCTTTAGGGTTATTAACAATCAATGCCTTTACAGCTAGTGATTCAATTTTAATACCCGTGCAAGCTGAATATTATGCTTTAGAAGGATTAAGTCAATTAATGAATACCATTAAATTGGTTCAAAAATATTTTAATCGTAATTTAGCGATTGAAGGTGTTTTAATGACAATGTTAGATGCGCGGACTAACTTAGGAAATCAAGTTGTTGCTGAAGTGCAAAACTATTTTAAAGATAAAGTTTATCAAACAGTTATTCCACGAAATGTTCGTTTGTCAGAAGCACCTAGTCATGGGAAACCAATTATTGATTATGATCCAAAATCAAAAGGTGCCCAAACTTATCTAGCATTAGCCAAGGAGGTTTTAGCTGCCAATGAATAAGAAAAAAGACGCTTTAGGTCGTGGATTGGATGCTTTTTTCCCAGGGGAAATGTTAAATGAAGAAGTTTCAGATAATGAAGTTGTCGTGGAATTAGCATTAGCTGACATTCGCCCAAATCCATATCAACCACGAAAAACATTTTCTCCCGAAGCTTTAGCTGAATTAGCCGCTTCAATTGAAAAACAAGGTGTATTTCAACCGATTATTGTCCGGCAATCAAGCATTAAAGGTTATGAATTAATTGCTGGTGAAAGACGTTTTCGTGCTTCTAAATTAGCTGGTAAGACACAAATTCCAGCGATTGTCCGTGAATTTGATGAAGAAAGCATGATGGAAATTGCTATTTTAGAAAATTTACAAAGGGAAGATTTAACACCGTTAGAAGAAGCTCAAGCTTACAATAGTTTGATGGAAAACTTACATTTAACACAAGCAGAAGTTTCACAACGCTTAGGTAAATCACGTCCATATATTGCTAATTATTTACGTTTATTAAGTTTACCAACAGCTGTAAAACAAATGTTGCAAAGTGAAAAGTTATCAATGGGTCAAGCGAGAACATTGTTAGCTTTAAAAGATAAGAGCAAGATTATTCCTTTAGCAGAAAAAACAGTTGCCGAAAATTTAACAGTTCGTAATTTAGAACAATTAGTGCAAAAATTAAATGGTGATGTAGCGCCAACTAAGAAGAAAAAGAAAACAACACAAAATCCTTATTATCGCCAAAGTGAAAAAATTTTATCAGAAAAGTTTGGGACAAAAGTTGCAGTGAAAGCTAATGCGAAAACTGGTAAAGGTAAAATTGAAATTGATTATTTATCAACTGCTGACTTTAATCGAATTTTAGAAATTTTGGAAATAAATTTAGATTAAATAAGGAGAAATGATGACAATGTACGACTTAAATGATATTGTTGAAATGAAAAAACCTCATGCTTGTGGAACCAATCGTTGGGAAATTATTCGCATGGGGATGGATATTAAAATTAAATGTTGTGAATGTTCACATATTGTAATGTTGAAAAGACGTGATTTCGATAAGAAATTAGTCAAAGTTATTGAACATGCAAAGCAAGAACAACACGACAAAAACTAAACACAGAAAGAGGAATTATACAGATGGCATTAACAGCAGGTATTGTTGGTTTACCAAACGTTGGTAAATCAACATTATTTAACGCAATTACAAAAGCAGGAGCGGAAATGGCAAACTATCCATTTGCGACAATCGATCCAAACGTTGGGATGGTTGAAGTTCCTGATGCACGTTTGCAACGTATTTCAGAAATTGTAACAACTAAAAAAATTATTCCTACAACATTTGAATTTACAGATATTGCCGGAATCGTAAAAGGTGCCAGCAAAGGTGAAGGTTTAGGGAATAAATTCTTAGCTAATATTCGTCAAGTAGATGCGATTGTGCATGTGGTCCGTGCTTTTGATGATGAAAATATTACACACGTTTCTAATAAAGTTGATCCTTTAGATGATATGGCTACAATTAACTTGGAATTGATTTTAGCTGATTTAGAATCAGTTAATAAACGTTATGCACGTGTGCAAAAATTAGCACGTAATAAAGATAAAGATGCTTTAGCTGAATTAGCTGTTTTAGAAAAAATTAAACCAGTTTTAGAAGATGAAAAACCTGTGCGGATGTTAGAATTTAACGAAGCAGAACAAAAAATTGTTAAAGGTATGTTCTTATTAACAGCTAAACCAATGTTATATGTAGCTAATATTGCTGAAGAAGATATGGCTGATCCAACAGCTTGTGAATATTTCAATCAAATTAAAGAACATGCTAATGCAGAAGGTAGTGAAGCTTTAGCTGTATCTGCGCGTATGGAAGAAGAAATTGCAACTTTAGATGAAGAAGATAAGCAAGAATTCTTAGAAGCTGCTGGTGTCACAGAATCAGGTTTAGACCGATTAATTCGTGCATCTTATAAATTATTAGGTTTAGCAACATTCTTCACAGCTGGTGAAAAAGAAACACGGGCTTGGACATTTAAAGCTGGTATGAAAGCACCACAAACAGCAGGTGTTATTCACTCTGACTTTGAACGTGGTTTTATTCGTGCAGAGACTGTTTCCTATGAAGATTTAGATCAGTATGGTAGTATGCAAGCAGTGAAAGAAGCTGGTCGTTTACGTTCTGAAGGGAAAGAATATGTTGTCCAAGATGGCGACATTATGGAATTCTTATTCAACGTATAATTCAAGGTCAAGTAGATAGGGGTTAAGATTGTGTCAGAAGAACAAACATTAAGAGAGAAAAATAAACAAGCTGCAGTGAAACAAAAAGAATTACGCTCTGTAGCTAAAAAAGAAAGTGCCATGGAACGTGTGAGTCATTTAGATGGTTTAACAAAACGGAATGAAGAATACATGTATAATTTGATGAAAGCTTTAGATGGAATTAATTATGATCCAGAAAAGAAAGCTGCAATCGTCCAAGAAATGGTTACTGAATTAAAAGAAAAACAAAAGCAAGGTATTACAGCTAATAAATTGTACGGAACTGTTAAAGAAAGAATTGAAATGATTCAAAACGGTCCTAAAATTGAAAAAGAAAAACAGAGCCAAAGTTTTTGGGTAGTAGCATTAGATAACTTTTTAATGATGATGATTTTATTTAGTGTTATGTATGGTATTTTAGGATTCTTTGATTTAGGACAAGCTGCTAGTGGTGGGATTGTTACATTAGTCTTAGTTGCAGTTGTGACGGGTCTTAGTTTAGCATACTTCTATAAAGTATCTGCAAAACGTAAAAAAGATTGGGTTCGGATTGTAATTACAATGATTGAAATCGTTGCTGCTTGGTTATTAACATTTGGCTTGATTTCATATATTCCTGATTCAATTAACATTGTCTTGAATCACTATGTTTACCTTGTATTAGGTATTGCTTTATTCGGTGTTCGTTACTACTTGAAAGATCGTTTAGGGTTCAAACGTTTTCCACTTTAAATCATAAAATAAAAGAGTTGCTAGTTTTACTAGCAACTCTTTTTTGTTTTAGTTATTAAAAAAAGCCGATTAGTTATTAATAACTAATCGGCTTTAATGTTTTATTGATTTTTTAAGTTGTCGTCTTTTTCTTTACGAGAAGCTCTTGTTGTATGATAAATCTTTCTTTGAACAAGATACGTATCTTTGTGTAAAGCAATAAATAATGGAGAAGTTTCTTCGACTACATTACTAAATTCAAGACCAAACCAATCAACTGGCGAAGCAGTGATATTTTGTAAGAAGATCCGTGATGCAATTAAGCGACGATCAGCAGTCTTAATTGGACTGTTAGATAAGTCAGCTGGTTCTTCTGTGATAATGATGAACTTGAAGCCACCAACTTTTCTGTTCTTCATAGTTGAGTATTTAGGATTTTGAGGTTCCAAAATACCTTGGCTTGTTAATTGATCAATGATTTGATGGAGGTAAACACTAACGCTTTGAGTTCTTCTGAAACCTAAGTAAAGTTGAACATTGACAATGTTGTTTGTACCCATCATATCAACTGTATACGTACTTTCAAATGGTTCATCTGTTTCATTAACAGTTACGAACCAGTAGACTTTAGCCCGTTTAGGACCTTTATCTAAAATGGAGTACATAGTATTTCGTTTGATTTCATAATCATTTTTGATTTTAGTCATATAAACAACGTTTGTTGAGTAAAGTGGAATAGTTTCATCTTGACTTAAAGCTTCTAATTGATCGCAATAATCAAGTAATGATACATATTCACTGTCACCTTCATATGATTCCCGGCGTTTATTACCGAAGTACCAAATGTACATTACGGCTAAAATTACAAATAAGATTAAACATGTTACATAACCACCATGAACGAATTTAGCGATACTTGCAAGGAAGAATACTGATTCAATCATGAAGAAGAAGGCTGCGATAATAAAGGCCACAACTCGGTTGAGTTTCATGGCGATATATTCGAATAACAAGAGTGTTGTCATTAACATAGTAATAGTAATAGCTAACCCGTAGGCTGCTTCCATATGTTCAGAACTTCTAAAGAACCAAACTACACCTAATGTAATAATACATAAGAGCCAGTTAACAGTTCCGATATAAATTTGATTTTTAACATTACTTGGGTGTTTAATAACCATTTTTGGTAAGAATTTCAAACCAATCGCTTCACTAACTAAAGTATATGAACCTGTAATTAAAGCTTGAGAAGCAATAATGGCTGCCATAGCTGCAATCGCAATGGCTGGTAAACGCCAAGCGTCAGGTAACATGGAATAGAAAGGATTAACACCTTGAGATGATGCGAATTGTGCATCGTGGGCATGGGTAATCATCCAAGCACCTTGACCTAAGTAGTTTAAGATTAATGCGGCATAGACAAATGGCCATGTAGCATAGATATTCTTTTTACCAACGTGACCCATATCAGAATAAAGAGCTTCGGCACCGGTTGTCGCAAGGAAAACCCCACCTAAAATAAAAATACCAGCTTTATTGTATGGACTCACAAGTAACATAATTGCATGGTGTGGTAATAATGCTGAGAAAACTTGTGGATAGGCAGAAATATTAATAATCCCACCAACTGCTAAGAAACCAAACCATAAAATCATAATTGGACCAAATGAGCGTCCGATGACCCCTGTCCCGAATCTTTGAACCATAAATAAGATTAATAAGATAATGGTAACAATGATAAGGACGGTACCTTGGTTGTGACTAAATGAGAAAGGACCAAACTGTTGACCTTTCAAACCTTCAATCGCCGAAGTAACCGTTACGGCAGGTGTTAATGTACCATCAGCTAAAAGTGCAGCCCCACCAATTAAGGCTGGAATTACAAGCCATTTAGCACGATGTCGGACTAAAGCATACAGCGCGAAAATCCCACCTTCATTGTGGTTATCGGCTTGCATGGCAATAATGACGTATTTAATCGTTGTTACGAGCATTAAAGTCCAGAAAATCAAAGAAATTGAGCCAATTACATATTCAGGTGTTGTGTTTTGTAAGCCACCTGCATAGTTAATAATGGCATTCATTGTATAAAGGGGTGATGTCCCGATATCGCCATAAACAATACCTAAACTGACAAGCATCCCCGCAAAAGAAATTCTTTTGAGAGCTTTAGCATCCATATATTAGATACCCTCCAATTAGTATTTGAAATGTTAAGTAATAGTTAAGACTATTCAATTTCAAGTATATTATTCTAAATGTGAAAATACAAGTTATATTCACGGGTTAATAAGTTCAGTAAATTAAAGAACGGAAATGCTTTCAGAGTAATAAAAAAGTTGCTTAACAAAAAGTAAGCAACTTGGTGTTTTATTCGCTTTGTTTGCGGGTTAATTTTGTTTGGTAAGAACCATCTTCGACTTGAAGATAATCGATTTTAATAGTGTCGGTATTATTTTGAGCAATAATTTTAATTTCTTGAATCGTGAGAGGCTTTTCTTTGGTGTTAAGTGAAAGGCCGTTAATTGCGACGATATTTTGGGTAGGATCGTCAGTAATTGAAATATGGATTTGTTGTTCTTGTGCTTCTTTTTTAGCGAGTAGATTAGTTAACAGATCAATTTCAGTTTGTTGGTTTTCAATAATAGTTGCCCATTGATAGCGGCTGGCACTATCGATTTTTCTTTGGAGTTTTTTAATTCTTTTTTCTGCCCGGACGTTAATTGCGTAATCATTTTCGGCGTCAATCCGATCACGTTCGGCTTGGCGATTTTGGCTCATCATAATAATCGGAGCTTGCACAGCGGCCACACAACTTAAAAAGAGATTCAGTAAAATAAAAGGGTAAGGATCGAAATTAATGCCAAAGAGATGAACAACATTGACCGTCATCCATAAAATTAAAACAACACAGAAAATAATAATAAAAGCCCAACTCCCGCCAAATTTTGCCACATGATCGGCGACTTGTTGCCCGAAAGTTTCTTTTTGTTCTAACGTGTTATTGGTATTTTCGATTGGGGTATCTAAATCCAATTGATTTTGTTTTTTCTTTTTAGTGACTTTAGTTGGATGTGTTAATTTTTTTAGAGTTTTCATAGGAAAGCTCCCCCCCTTTTAGAGTATAAGATAAATTACATAGCATAGAATATACTCATCAAAACAAAAAAGCTACTAATATATAGTAAAAAACTATTAAAAAAACCAACTTCACAAGTGTTGTGAAGTTGGTTATGAGATTTTGTTTTAAATAACGGGACGATCAGCTCTTTTTGGCATTAAAGTATTGAAATCATATGTTGCTAATTGTTCTAAGCCATCTTTGCTAGCGTCGAAATAAGCTGTTAAACCTTGAGAAATCATGAGGTTTAATTCTTTTTCAGGGTCAAATTGAACAACTGCTACAGGTGTGTTGCAGCCATAAGCTAACCCGACTTCAAATGCTGTACCAGAATCCATTTCGTTATGTTTAGATTCTTCCATTTTGTAATCAGCAATAGCTACCATAATATCAGCTTGGTAAATATGGTTAACATCTAATTTGAAGACATCCACTTGCCAAGGTAAACTACCAAATTCTTCATCAGCGTAAGGGTGTTCTTCAGGTACGAAAATGCCATTTGAATTAATTGTAGGGTTTTTAAGTAGGGCTTCTTTAACAGCTTTTGTTCTTTCTCTTTGTTGATCGCTAAAGAAAGGCCCAGCGAGATAAACTTTATTCATGTGAAAGCTCCTTTGAGTTTGATTACTATATATAGTATATCAATCATGATTAACATACAAGATATTTGAAATAATTCTTTATTTTTTTGTCAAAGACGAGTATCATTAATCAAGTAACTTAAAAAATCTTTAAAGTAGCAATTACAAAACTTGAAAGATTAATAAGAATAAAGATAACTCAGGCGTCAGCCTAAATTATAGTGAAAGGATGCTTCTACCATTTTGATTACACTATCAGGAATTATCGGTTCTGGAAAATCTAGCTTAACAAAAATTTTAGCTGAAGAACTCGATACAAACGCATACTACGAACCAGTTAAGGACAATCCAGTTCTCCCACTTTTTTATCAGGGGAATGAAATGGCTGCCAAAAGAAGAGCAGCCGGCGATCAGGATGCTACTAATCCATACGCTTATTTATTACAAACATACTTTTTGAATCGTCGTTTTGCGATGATCAAACAAGCAATGGTTGATGATAATAATATTTTAGACCGTTCTATTTATGAAGATGAAATTTTTATGCGCATGAATACCGAAATGGGTAATGCGACACAAGTTGAATATGATATTTATAAGAGCTTGTTAGCTAACATGATGGAAGAACTTCCTTTAGCAGCACATAAAAAATCACCCGACTTAATGATTATGATCAAGGTTTCTTATGAAACAATGTTGTCACGGATTGCGAAACGCGGTCGTGATTATGAACAAGTTGAAAAGGATCCAACATTAGAAGATTATTATCAACGTTTATTGGGTCATTATGATTCATGGCTTGGCGAATATGATGCTTCACCATTATTAGTTATTGATGGAGATCGTTATGATTTCATGAGTAACAAAGCTGATCGGGTAGCTGTTTTAGAAGAAATTGAAACTAAGTTATATGAATTAGGTAATATTTCTTTAGAACAATTAAATACATTAAAACAACAACATCAAGCATATTTAGCTGAATAAAAAGTTAAAACCTCTTCAATTTTTGAAGAGGTTTTTTTATGTTAGAATGAAATAGTAAATCAATAAATTTTTAAGAAGGTGAAGACAGTTAAAGATTATGAATTAAATCCAGAAAAAAGTTATCAAAAACATATTAATAAGATTATGTGGATTACTGTTATATATATGTTTGTATTTCAAGGTGTGACCGGCTTGGCCATGTGGGGGCTACGTTCATTACATTTAGGGAATGGAAGTTTAGATGGTCTGCCTTATTTTATTAGTTGTTTTTTAGGTGGATTAGTTATTTATAGTTCATCGACACCATTACAGTGGAAAAGTTATTTTAAAACTGGTAAGCAAAAGATGAACATCGAATCGTTTGCGAAGTTTGCGTTATTTACTTTAGCGATTCAATTTTTTACCGGTTTTTATACGATGATTTTAAATTATGTCATGCAGTTATTTGGAATATCGATTTTAGGTCAAGTTAAAAGTGCGAGTGCAGGTGATAAAACATTTACTTTAATGATTTACGCTATTGTGATTGCACCTTTATTAGAAGAATTAGTCTTTCGGGGCTATGTTTTCCGAAATTTAGAAAAGTATAATCTCAAGTTAGCCGCAGTTGTATCAGCATTTTTATTTGGAATTTATCATATGAATGTAGTGCAAATTCCGTTTGCGTTTTTAATGGGACTTCTTTTAGCGTATATTGCTTATAATTATGGGTTTAAATGGGCAGTCCTTTTTCATATGTTTAATAATGGTGTGATTGGTGAGTTGGTACAGTTATTGAACAATAATTGGATTCAATTTAGTTTGGTAGTTTTACAAATTTTTGCTTGTTTTTATGCTATTCGATATTTTGTTGTTAATTATGACAAAATCAAAGCTTGGTTACATGCCAACAGAATCCCTAAAGGTTACTTAAAGAAAGCTTTTTTAAATTTACCATGTATTTTTATTATTGTTGTATCGTTAGTTTTAACATATATGACTCTCAATTAAGGGAAATACTTGCAGTTTTAAAAAGTAAAGGCTATCATTTAAGTAGATAGATAAAAAGCGACTTAGGAGTGATATGTTATGGAGAATGTCTACAAAAAAGTTTTAGTGTGTATCGATGGTTCAAAAGGATCCGATCGGGCTTTACGCGATGCGGTGGATGTTGTTAAGTATTCAGAATCACATTTAGATATTTTACGTGTTTTAGATATTAATACATTAGAATATGCTGGTGCCGGATTATCTTTAAATACTGATCATATTATGGAAATTGAAGCAGCTAATAAAGAATACATGCTTGATATCCGTAAAAAAGTTATTGAAGAATATGGTTTAGAAGCTGATCAAGTAGATGTTCATTTACGCTTTGGTAATCCAAAAGTTATTATTGTGGAAGAATTCCAACCAGAACATCAAAATGATTTAATTGTTATTGGTTCAACAGGTAAGAATTTTGTTGAAAGAGTTGTTGTGGGATCAGTTGCTTCACATATTATTAAAGTCGCAAATTGTGACGTTTTAGTTTCTAAAAAAACTGATAAAGAATAAATTATAAAAAATAAAACGCTTATGCTTAGATTTTACTAAGTATAAGCGTTTTTGATTTTTATTTAATCAACTTTTACAATCCAACCTTCAGGAGCTGGGATATCTCCAAATTGAATTCCGAGTAATTCATTATAAAGTTTTGTAGTAATAGGACCGACTTCAGTTTCGCTATAGAAGGTATGGAAGTGGTCACCGATTTGAAAACCGCCGATTGGTGAAATAACTGCTGCTGTTCCACAAGCGCCAGCTTCAGCAAAGTTATCTAATTGATCAATATAAATATCACCTTGTTTAACATCTAAGCCTAAACGTTCTTTGGCTAAGTATAATAAGGAATATTTTGTAATTGATGGTAAGATTGAATCTGATTTTGGAGTTACAAAACAGTTGTCTTTTGTAATACCAAAGAAATTAGCTGCACCAACTTCTTCTAATTTACGATGTTCAATTGGATCAAGGTAAATGCAATCTGAAAAACCTTGTTGTTTAGCTAAATGACCGGGAAGAAGTGAAGCGGCATAGTTACCGCCGACTTTAGCTTGTCCTGTACCACGATGGGCAGCACGATCATAATCAGAGACTAAGAAGTTAGTAGGTGTGAGTCCACCTTTGAAATAATTACCAACTGGTGTTGCGAAAACAGAGAATAAATATTCTTCAGCTGGATGTACACCGACATTATCACCAATCCCAATTAAGTAAGGACGTAAATATAAAGAACAGCCTGTTCCATAAGGTGGTAAGTATGCTTCGTTTGCTTTAACAACTTGTTTTAACGCATCAACAAACATTTCAGTAGGAACTTGTGGCATTAATAAGCGATCAGCACTTTTTTGCATTCTTTTGGCATTTTCTTCGGGACGGAATAAATTAATACTGCCGTCTTTACAACGATAAGCTTTTAAACCTTCGAAAGCTTGTTGACCATAATGTAAACTAGTTGAACCTTCACTGATCGTAATTTGTGAGTTAGTTTCTAGTTGACCTGGATGCCATTGACCATCTTTATAATATGCACGATAGCGGTAAGGTAGGTCAATATAGCCAAAACCTAAATTATCCCAATCAAGTTGGACTTGTTTTTTATCTGACATTTGCTAGACTCCTTTATAAATTCTTAATAATTTCAAAGTTCTCTTTCTGTTGATATTATACAGTTTATTATTAAATAATTAAATAACTATTCTTGAGATGATGGATTTGTGTATTGAATGAAATAAATATTGACACTCTAAAAGTAAACGTTTACAATATTCACATGTAAGGGAAAATGATTAACTATATTTTGAGACGGTATAGTTTAATTGTTTCCATTTAAGTAATGAGGTTCGGGTACAACACTTAAGACGATTAATGAATTTTAATAACCTTTTTTGCTGTTAAAGCAAAAAAGCATACTAAGACCAGGTAGTTGTTATTGATGATATTATGTCTTAGATTTAGACCGTAAATGAGTAAGCCGACTAGAGTAATGTGTTGTCGATCTCAAAAAAACTTAATACCTTATCTCCTTTGAAAAATACAAAAAAATCCTGACTGTTAAGAGCAGCAGGATTTTTTTGTGTTAAAATTTAATTTTGAAAGCAGCTTTTTTTACTTTTTTGATGTAAAAGATGTAAAAAATGTCTATTTTTTGGTAGTATGCAATAAGAATCTAAAAAAGATAAATGAAAATTTAAGCGGAGTGTCGAAAGTTGAAAACAAAAAATAAATTATTATCCGGAGCCTTTTGGATGATGTTAGGCAATATTTTATCCCGTGTTTTAGGGATTGTCTATTTAATTCCTTGGTTAATTATGATCGGAAGTCCGGAAAAACAAAATGCAGCACAAGCAATTTTTAATGCTGCTTATACACCATATGCTTTGTTCTTATCATTAGGGACGGCAGGTTTTCCAACGGCTATTGCAAGACAAGTGGCTGGATATAATGGTCAAAATAAATTTAAAAATAGTTTACGTGTTTTAAAAGTTGCTTTAGGCTTTATGTTATTTACAGGACTGACTTGTGGGATTGTTTTGTATGTGACAGCGCCAGCAATTGCGAAAAGTAGTGCAGTTGTATCTAGTGAAGTGGCAACAACAGCGATTCGGGTGATGGTTCCTACACTTGTGATTTTGCCACCAATGAGTTTGATTCGAGGTTTTTATTTAGGTAATAATGATACAAAACCATTTGCGGTTTCTCAATTATGGGAACAATTAGTGCGGGTCTTATTTATTTTAAGTATGACTTATTTCATTATTTATATGCAAAATGGTAGTTATATTAAAGCTGTTAATTATAGTACATTTGCCACATTTGTAGGGGCAATTGCGAGTTATTTATATTTGATTTACTATGCATTTCGTAAATTACCAGAATATAAAAAACGATATCAAGAAAGTTTGCCAGTTGATAATCATCAATTAGGCCATGTTTTTAGCGGGATTATTAAGGATGCTTTACCATTTATTTATATTGGATCAGCAGTTACGATTTATCAATTTATTGATCAAATTACCTTTAAAAGTATTATTGTGGGCTTGACCGGGATGGATAAATTACAAGCGCAAAATCTTTATACTTATTTTTCTGCTAATCCGAATAAAATTACGACAGTAGTTGTCTCTTTAACAATTGCGATTGCGGCTACATCATTACCTTTATTAGCGGAACAAAGTAAAGTTGGCAATAAAGGTTATATTCGTAAATTAATCGTCCAAAATATGGAATTAATGTTAGTTACATTATTACCATGTGCGTTATTGTTAGCTGTTTTAGCTTGGGAAGTCAATGGGGTGTTCTTCCCATTTAATGTTCAAGGTGCTAATTTAATGGCATTAGCTTTAGTATGTAGTATTGCTTTGGCGTTGTTTTCTGATTTGTTTATGGTGTCACAATCGTTGGGACATCATCGGTTAGCTGTGAAAATGTTAACTGTCGGTATTGTGCTTAAGTTGACTTTACAAGTACCGTTAACATATTTCTTCTCCGCCTATGGTACGATTTTAGCTACAGCTATTTCTTTTGGTTTAATTACTTTAGTTGTGTTTGCGTATTTACGGAGAAATTATCTCGGACGCGGACAATTAGGTTATGGTTTAATGATTATTTTGTTGAATATTTTTGTTGGTGGTTTAGCGTTCTTAACTCGTGCTGGTTTGGATTTAGTTTATATACCAGAAACTAAAATTACAGCATTCATATATGCGGCGATTTTTGGCTTGAGTTTTTTGGCGTTATATATTTTAATGTTAGAAAAATTTGGTTTGTTAGATCGAATCTTTGGCTTTAGTTTGCCAGTTATTGGTAAGAAAAAACGATCCAAGGCCACACAAAATCCAATTGACAATTCTCAAGATTAAAAGTATATTTATAGTAATCATTCTTATCTTAATTGATAAAGTAGTCAAAGTGCTTTATTCACGTTTTTATTGTATTATTGTATGATGAAGGCGTGGAGTAGGCGCTTTTTTTGTGCTCAAAAGGAGGCAGCGGAAAAATGGCAATGGAAACAACGGAATTTGATACAATTGCAGCAATTGCAACACCACCAGGTGAAGGTGCAATTTCCATCATTCGGATGAGTGGTGAAGAGGCAATTGAATTAGCGAATAATTTATTTAAAGGTAAAGATTTAACCAAAGTTGAGAGTCATACGATTAATTATGGTCATATATATGATCCTAAAACTAACGAAGAACTAGATGAAGTTTTAGTTTCTGTTCTAAAAGCACCCCGAACATTTACTTGTGAAGATACAGTTGAAATTAACTGTCACGGTGGGATTGTTGCGACAAATCGTGTGTTACAAGTAATTTTAGCCAATGGATCACGTTTAGCTGAACCTGGAGAGTTTACCAAACGGGCCTTTTTACATGGTCGGATTGATTTAGCGCAAGCCGAGTCAGTGATGGATTTGATTCGGGCGAAAACAGATCGTTCTATGCAAGTTGCATTAAGCCAATTAGATGGTAATTTATCACAAATGATTACCAAATTACGTCAAGAAATCTTAAATGTTTTAGCGCAAGTGGAAGTTAATATTGATTATCCTGAATATGATGATGTCGAAACAATGACTACACAATTATTGAAAGATAAAGCAACTGAAGTAGCCGGTAAAATTCAAATTTTATTAGATACTGCGATGCAAGGGAAAGTTTTACGAGAAGGTTTAGCGACAGCCATTATTGGACGTCCGAATGTCGGAAAATCTAGTCTTTTAAATTATTTATTACATGAAGATAAAGCAATCGTAACGGATATTGCGGGGACAACCCGAGATATTATTGAAGAATATGTGAATGTTCGTGGCGTACCTTTGAAATTAATTGATACAGCTGGGATTCGTGAAACTGAAGACAAAGTGGAAAAAATCGGTGTGGAACGCTCGAAAAAAGCTATCGAACAAGCTGATTTTGTATTATTAGTTTTAAATAGTAGTGAACCATTAACTAAAGAAGATCGCGAATTATTTAAAGCAACGGAAGGTAAAAAACGTTTAGTAATCTTGAATAAAACGGATTTACCAACCAAATTAGATTTAGCAGAAATTGAAACAATGATTCCTAAAGAATTAATTTTGGCAACATCTGTTTTAACAACTGATGGAATGGTTGCTTTAGAAAAACGAATTGCACAATTGTTCTTTGCGGAAGGAATTGAAAATTCGCAAAATACTGTGATGGTTACAAATGCCCGTCATATTAGTTTATTACAACGTGCATTAACTTGTTTAGAAACAGTTTTAGAAAGTATCGAGTTGGGAATGCCGGTCGATCTTTGTCAAATTGATATGACAACAGCTTGGGAATTATTAGGAGAAATTACTGGCGATTCTTACCAAGATGAATTATTAGATCAATTATTTGGTCAATTCTGTTTAGGAAAATAAACCAAAATATTGGTCAAAACAGCATAAGAGTGCTAATTTAAAAAAGAAATTTTAAAACAAATGTGAGGAACAAAAACAAAATGAAAGAATCTGTGGGAAAACAATATACGGCCCAAGACTATGATGTTGTAGTTGTTGGTGCTGGTCATGCGGGTTGTGAAGCAGCTTTAGCAGCAGCACGGATGGGGCAAAAAACACTTTTAGTCACAATTAATTTAGAAATGGTAGCTTTTATGCCATGTAATCCTTCAATTGGTGGTCCAGCCAAAGGGATTGTTGTACGTGAAG
This sequence comes from Ligilactobacillus ceti DSM 22408, assembly GCF_000423245.1. Lineage (GTDB taxonomy): Bacteria > Bacillota > Bacilli > Lactobacillales > Lactobacillaceae > Ligilactobacillus > Ligilactobacillus ceti. Next base: position 22,229 of record NZ_AUHP01000015.1, on the reverse strand, counting down.
TCGACGCTTTAGGCGGTGAAATGGGTAAAAATATTGATAAAACTTATATCCAAATGCGTATGTTAAATACTGGTAAAGGTCCAGCTGTTAGAGCGTTACGTGCTCAAGCTGATAAACATCAATATTCAGCTGAAATGAAACACACTTTAGAAAATCAACCTAATTTAACATTAAGACAAGCGATTGTGGATGATTTAATTGTTGAAGATGGTGTTGTGAAAGGTGTAATTACTAATACTGGTGCGCGTTATGGTGCGAAAGCTGTTGTCTTAACAACAGGAACATCAGCTCGTGGGAAAATTATTATCGGGGAATTAATGTATTCATCCGGTCCCAACAATACGAAAGCAGCCGTTGAATTATCAAAGAATTTAGAACGATTAGGTTTTGAATTGAAACGCTTTAAAACAGGGACACCACCACGTGTGGATGGAAATACAATTGATCGTGATAAAACGGAAGAACAACCAGGGGATGTCGTACCAAATCATTTTAGTTATACAACAAGTGATGATCAATATGTTCCTTTGGATCAACAAATGTCATGTTGGTTAACTTATACAAATGATAAAACACATGAAATTATTAATACGAACCTTCATCGGGCACCAATGTTTTCAGGTGTGATTGAAGGTGTAGGGCCTCGTTATTGTCCGTCAATTGAAGATAAGATTATTCGTTTTGCGGATAAACCACGTCATCAATTGTTTATTGAACCAGAAGGCCGAGATACAGAAGAATATTATGTACAAGGACTTTCTACCTCAATGCCTGAAGATGTACAACAAGAAATGGTTCATTCTGTTCCTGGTTTAGAAAATGCTGATATGATGCGTCCAGGTTATGCGATTGAATATGATGTTGTTTCACCATATCAATTACGACCAACTTTAGAAACTAAATTAGTTTCTGGTTTATATACAGCAGGTCAAACTAATGGTACATCAGGTTATGAAGAAGCAGCAGGTCAAGGTTTAATTGCAGGGATTAATGCTGCACGTCATGTTCAAGGTCAAGAAGAAATCATTTTACAAAGAAGTGATGCTTATATTGGCGTTATGATCGATGATTTAGTTACAAAAGGTACAAATGAACCATATCGTTTATTAACATCAAGAGCAGAATATCGTTTGATTTTACGTCATGACAATGCTGATTTACGTTTAAGTGATTTAGGTCATGAAATTGGTTTGTTACCCGATGAAGAATATCAAAACTTCCAAACTAAACGTGAGATTATTAAAGCTGAACAAGAACGTTTATCAAAAATTCGGATTAAACCAAATGATGCTATTAATGCTTATTTAGCAGAACATGGCGATAATCCATTGAAAGATGGCGTGTTGGCTAGTGAATTCTTACGTCGGCCTTATGTCACATATCAAGATTTGATGCAATTTATTCCTGCACCAGAACAACCATTGGATCATCGTGTTGAAGAACAAGTTGAAATTCAATATAAATATGCGGGATATATTAAAAAAGCGCTAGAAAAAGTTGAAAAATTAAAACGAATGGAAGCTAAAAAGATTCCTGATCGGATTGATTATGCGGCCATTGAAGGTTTAGCAACAGAAGCTCAACAAAAATTAAGCAAGATTCAACCAGAAACATTAGCTCAAGCGAGCCGGATCAGTGGAGTTAACCCAGCTGATATGGCAATCTTGGCAATTTATATTGAACAAGGTAAAGTAGCACGTTTACCTAAAGATTAAATTAGAAACAGAATCTCAAATATGAGATTCTGTTTTTTTAAACGGCAAAGTCTAGCTAAAAACGTTGTAATAGCGTAAGATTATCCATGAATATAAAAGATGAAGAATATATAAGGAAGGTTAGTATGCAAGTTAGTGAGAAACGCCGATTTTTAAAAGATGTAGCTCGAGGAGCATTTGGGTCAGTAGGGTTATCGATTTATTTGTTGGCGGATACATTTTTCGTTTCTAAAAAATTGGGTATTTTAGGCGTTACTGTTATGAATTTAACGATGCCGTTATTTAATGTAATTGAAGGTCTGGGATTATTGTTAGGGATGGGTGGTGCGACATTATTTGTAATTGATCGTATTCAAAATCCAAAAAATTCTCAAAAGATATTTGGACAAATTTTTAAGATCGGTTTAGCCTTAGGTATTTTCTTTATGCTGATTGGCCTATTTTGTCCAGAAAAAGTGGCCCGTCTGTTAGGCGCTAATGATTTAGTTTTAGATATGACTTTGGATTATACACGAGTAATTTTAATCGGTGGTCCCGCGTTTGTTTTGAATAATTTTTTTGTTAGTTTTGTTCGCAATGATCGTGATACATTTTTAGCGATGTTGGCCTTATTAGTTTCCAGTTTATGGAATGTCTTTGCTGATTGGCTTTTTGTCTGGCATTGGGGAATGGGAATGTTTGGTGCTGGTGTAGCAACTGTTTCAGCACCAGTTGTGAGCATTTTAATTATGTCAGCTCATTGGTTTAATGGTAAAAACACTTTACGGTTCAAGAGTGGCTTACCTAATTTGGCTAATTTGAAAGCTAGTATCTCATTAGGGTTGCCAGCTTTTTTAATGGAAATGAGTAATGGGATTACAATCTTTATTTTTAATTGGGTTATTTTATGGATTACAAATGATTATGTAGTAGCAGCTTATGGAATTGTCACGAATGTCTTGTTAGTTGCATTGGCGTTGTTTACGGGTACTGCTCAAGGGACGCAACCGTTTGTGAGTCATGAATATGCTAAAAGGAATTTCAAAAAATTAACACAGGCATTAAGGTTAGCTATGCGCGTTGCTTTAGGAATTGCAGTAGTTTTATATGGTTTATCGGTTGTTTTTCGTGGCGAAATTATAGCAGTTTTTAATGAACAAAATAATTTGTATGTAGCTAAATTAGCGAGCCAAGCGATGATCTTAGTGTTATTGAGTCTTTTCTTTGCAGCTATTAATAATCAGATTATTATCTTTTTAGCTGCAGCAGATGCTACCAAACAAAGTATTGCGTTAGTCTTAATTCGGGGATATTTATTGATTTGGTTAGTCTTACCGTTTATGGCTTGGAAATTTCATTTGATTGGTGTGTGGTTAAGTTTACCAATTATTGAATTATTAGCGATGTTGTTAGGATTTGTCTTAGTGAGACGAATTAAACAAGTTACCCGACAAAAATATCAGAATGTAAAAAAGAATCTAATTATTGAAAGTGAGGAGGTTTGAGAATGGAAACGACAGAAACAAATGAATTTCAAAGTCGCTTGCAACGACGGCAAGCCTTAAAAAAAGAGCACCAAAAGAATAAAAAAAGTAGTGTTGCACCGATGATTTGGTTGGGCATTATGTTAATGATAGGTATGTTAGGTTTAGCTTTGAAACAGACTTTATTTTCGGCTGAATATATTTCTAAACAAATTGTTAGTCCCAATATTGTGCAACAAATTTCGAGCGAAGTAACACAAACGATTGATGATTATGCAAAACAATTGGGTGTGCCGGCTGAACTTACCGAAAATTTGATTAATCAAAAAGAGTTGAAAAGTGATATTGGTGTAGTAATTGTTAATATTTATAATGATCAAAGTGATTTGTTATCAGGTACAAAAGTTCAAAAAACAATTTCACAACGTATTGAAGAAAATGCCAAAGCTCAACATATTTCATTGCAGAGTGAAGATTATTTAAGTTTTAAATCAACTTTACTTCATCAAATTAATAGTACGTTAAAACAAAAGACGCAATCACCCGAAATTCTGCAAATGCAAAAAATCTTTCATTTATGGCAAAAAACAACACAAATTAGTTTGATTGTTGCTGGTATTGGAATTGTTATTTTTAGTGTGCAAATTATTTTACGAGAATATACATGGGTGAAACGATTGAAGATGTTAGGGTTTGCAGCTTGTTGGAGTGGCTTGAGTTTTTATTGGTTAGTGACCTTAGTTGCTAAATTATATCAAGAACACGCCATCACTTCACAAAATCCTGATGTTAATAGTTTGATTATTGATTTAAGTCAAAAAGTTTTTATGCAAATGAAATTCAATGGTGTACTCGGTTTAATTTTAGCGATTGTTTTAATTTTAATTAGTTTTACATTACGGCGATTTGGTAATGAAACACAAAATAAACAAATCCCAAAAGCTGCTGAACAAATCATTGAAGAAGTAGAAAAGGAAGAATAGATGAAACTGACTTGGCAAAAAAAAGATCATAAGCAAATTACTGTCCAAAAGTTTTTATTAGCTCAAGGAATTAGTCAACGGTTAATCAAAACAATGAAAAAAGGTGTGGGGACAGTGTATTTGGAACAAAAACAAGTCCCTTTGAATACAGTAATTAAGCAACCAGTCGCAGTTACGTTAGAATTACCACCAGAAAAAGCGGATGAAAATGTGCCACCAAGTTCAGAACCTTTAGAAATTTATTATGAAGATTCTAATTGGTTAGTAGTCAATAAGCCAGCTGGGGTGACTAGTGTTCCAGGACCAAGTGATCGTCAAGATACGATGGTTAATCGCGTTAAAGGGTATTTACTACAACAAGGTGCGACTGATTTAGTTCCCCATGTGATTACTCGTTTAGATCGCTTTACAAGTGGTGTGATGTTGATTGCTAAACACCGTGTAGCTCAAGGTTTATTAACAACTACAGCTGCTCAAAAACAAATTCATAAAGAATATTATGCTTTGGTTAGTGGAGAATTAATTGAAAAAACAGCACTTATCGATGCTCCTTTAGGACGTAAAGAGAATAGTTATGCTTATGAAATTCAATCAGATGGTAAAAATGCTCAAACTAAATATCAAGTGGTGCAAGATTATCAAGATCAAGGTGCATTAGTACAAGTACAATTGCTAACTGGGCGGACACATCAAATTAGAGCTCATTTTACATCATTAGGTCATCCTTTATATGGTGATGAATTATATCAAGGTCCACAAACGATTATTCAACGCCAAGCTTTACATGCCTATAAGTTGCAGTTTGTTGATCCTTTTACGAAAACCGAATTGCAATTTATAAGTGAATTGCCTGCGGATTTTAAAGCTGCCTTGGCGCAATTGGATGCTCGAAAAAGGGTTTAAAAAGCCGTTTGGATTTTGTTATAATTATAAGATAAGAAAAGATAGGGATAACCAAAAAGAATTGAGGTGGCAAAATGACTCCTAAAAAAGAAGATTATTTAAAAATCATTTTCGAATTAGGTGGCAAAGATCAAAAAGTTTCAAATAAAAAAATCGCCCACGGGTTGAATATTGCAGCTGGCTCAGTTACTGAAATGGTTGGAAAATTAGTTAAAGATGGTTTAGTTGAACATACTCCTTATTCTGGAACGAAGTTAACACCGGCCGGAACAGAAATCGCAGAACGTTTAGTGCGTCGTCATCGGTTATGGGAAACTTTTTTAATGACTAAGTTAGGTTATAAATTATCCGAAGTTCATGATGATGCGGAAGTTTTAGAACATGGAACAAGTGAAATTTTAATTGATCGGTTAGATGCATTTTTGGGATATCCAACAAAATGTCCGCACGGTGGCATTATCCCGAAAAAAGATGGTAGTTATGCTGAGGGTAGTCAACAAATGTTAGCTCAAGCTCAAGAAAATGAAGTTTTAATTATTGATCGATTTATAGATAATCAGGAACTTTTAAACTATATTGATGAGCTTGATTTGCAAATTGGAAACCGGGTTAAAGTCTTGAAGAAAGCGCCTTTTGAAGGTCCAATCACTTTAGAAAATTTAACAACTAATGAGGTTAAACAAATCGGATATAAAGCCGGTCATTATATATTTGTAAAATAAAATTGTACAAGTGCTATTTTGTGTGCTATACTAAGTATTGTATTTTGGTATGGGTTATTGTGGTTAGGATGTTTCAACGGAACACCTTCATTAAGTACCAATCAGAATTACAACTAAAGAAGTACTAATGAATTAGTACTAAGGAGGATGTTCAATATGGAACAAGGTACAGTAAAATGGTTTAACGCAGATAAAGGTTTTGGTTTTATTACACGTCAAGACGGTAGTGACGTTTTCGTTCACTTCTCAGCAATCCAAGGTGACGGTTTCAAAACTTTAGATGAAGGTCAAGCAGTTTCTTTCGACGTAGAAGAAAGCGACCGTGGACCACAAGCAGTTAACGTTGTTAAAGGCTAATCACATTTTTTAAACAATAAAATTTAAAAATGTTCAAGGAACGAAGATAATTAGTAATAAGTGTTTTCGTTCCTTTTTTGTTATCTTTAAATTTGTTTGGTTGTGATTGGGATTAAGAGCCAGATAATGCTTGGAATAAGTTATTTATAATGTTTAAAAGGTGAAAAGAGTTGATCTGTGGATGAAATAGAAAAAATAATTTTGAATACAGATATTAATTATTCAAGGAGGAAGGCTAATGAAGCAAAAAATACTCAATATCATCCATGTTTTTATGGTTTTGATAATGATTATCCCAAATTTAGTAACAGGGGTGGTTCATGCCGGAAATACAACTTTAAGGACAACATTACAAATTGTCAATTTGGATGATAATGATCAGATTAATCATGATACAGAATTTTGGGTGGGTCACAAAGTACCAGCTGCAGCTGATTGTGAAATTTCTGGTTCAGGAGCTTCCATTAAGCAACCGTGGTTAAGACTTACTGTTCCAAAGAGTGCGGATATTACATCGCCGACTTTTATTGATTCACAAAAAGCACAACAAACAATTCAATTTTCTTATGGAGCAAATGCTTCGAATGCTCAATATGAAAAAGCAATGCGGTTATTTAAACAAGGTAAAAAGTATGTCTATGATTATCAAGGTTTGAAAATTGAAACTAAAACTGCTAAAGAAATGTATATTAAATTAAAAGATGCGTTTCATTTAGATATTGAACATAATTATTATGTTTTATATATGTTTGATGAATTAGCAGGGGGAGCGCGGGTAACATTCCCATTTCCGTTTGAAGTAAAAATTGATCCGACAAATAACGGAGATACTCTAACAGTTAAATTTGATATGTTAGGTGGTACGGATCACCAAAAAGTATTATATAAAACAGAAAAAACATATAAATTCCGTAAAACAGATTTTAAATATAACTATTCTGATATTCGTGCTTATAATCCTGATTCAAGAGAGCCGTTAAACAGTGGTAAAAAAATTGATACCAATACTAATTGTGTAAATATTTATGATGTTAATGTAGATGAAGGAGCTAAAACAACTGGAAAACCAGGGAAAGATGTTTGGATTTATTGGTCACCGACAGTTTTATTAACTAAAAAAGAATTAGAAGGTGTTAAAAAAGTTTCGATTCATCGACCTAAAAATCTTAAAACAGTTGTTCATTTACCAAAAGGGGTTAGTTTAGCTGATAAAGCTGGTAAAAATTGGCAATGGAATGAAAAAGATCGCACTATGACGTTAATTACAACGAAGACAGGAGCTAGTGGGCCTGATTGGCGAATGAATGATCATTATGGTCAATATTATTGTCCAAAACTTTTGTTTACAGATATTCCATTTGGGAAAATAGTTGACTTACCAGTTGAATATTATGTGGATGCCGGGTTACCAACAGAACGAGCATTACCAAAAAGAGTAGCACATGTGAAATTTAGAGGTATTGAGTTTAAAAAGAAACATGGTTTAGTAATTTATAAAGATAATCTTAACAGTAGGAGTTCTAAGCCTTTTAAATATTGGTTGGATGAAGGTAAATATACTATTTTAGGAGATCAATATTATGATAAGTATGGTGATTCACAAAATAAACATGGTTTATTTTATGTTACACATTTAAAGGCTAATAATAATGGATCTAGTTTAACTAATAAAGATAACGGGATTGTTGAAGCTGTTTCATCTGTTATTGATGTTTTGGAAACAAGACAAAAAAATAAACTTTACTATTATACTTATGAAGTGGCCTCAGTCGAACCTAACGGTAATTTAAGTAGTCAGCGAGGCCAAGAATTAAAACAAGAAGTTATTAAACAAATTAATTCTAAAAATGTTTTATACGGAATTAAAGAAGATGGTAGTAAAGAAGTTATTGCCAAAAATATTAAGTATCAACAAAAAATTACGATTGATGATAAGCAAAGAAAATACGTTAAATTAAGTTTAGAATTTGAAAAACCATTAATTTTAAATAATATGAACCTTCAATTCTATACTGGAACACAACCGACTAAACAAGTGATTCAAGATTTTAAAGATCGTGTTTATAAAGATAGACAAACTTATTATGGACAAGCAAATCTAGTTCATAAAAGTGGTGTTGGTTTAACTCAAAATACGTCTCAGAAAGGTTTTGTATTAACAACAGATAGTTATAGTGGTGGTTATGGGTATACAAGTTTAGAACCATTAGCGCCGCGTGCGTATGTAACTGATAGTGGCAATCAAACAGTAGCTTATTCTAGTACAGGCACATATTTAACATATCGTAGTGATGTTCGTTTTAATTGGAATTTAGGTAATTGGGGACCATTGAGTAAAAAACCAGTCAAAAACGTTAAAGTAATTCAGTTATTACCACCAGCGTTTAAGTATCATAAAGTAGCGTATAAAAGCGGTCCAACCTTGAGTAGTAAAGAACCAACAATTATTCAAAATTTTAAAAATACTGGCCGAACAGCGGTGATTTATGATGTGGAAGAGTTTATTCCTGATAAAGATGGTTTTAAAGATTTAGATATTAGAACAGAAATTGAAGCTACACCACAAGCCGAACGTGGAAATAATCTTATTGAAACATTTGTTGTCTATCCCGATAACGATATTATTAAACCGTATATATCTAATATTGAATATATTGATAAATTAGATTTGAATAATAATGGTGATCGTAATGAAATTTTGATGCGTGCTAAATCATATATTAATTACATTCCACCATTGGAATTAATTACAAGTAAACGTGTTGGTTATACAGCAGCTGCTGATAATATGGGATTAATGGCTACAGGTGATTTAGGATATAGTTTCTATTATGAATTGAAAGTTTATAATAATACGATTGCTGATGCTAAAAATGCTTATGTAATTGATACATTCCCATTTGTTGGAGATCATTCGATTGCACCAAATCAAAAGGGGATTTACACACTACGGCAATCAAAATTTGCTACACCATTAGTTAAAGCTTTAGAGGATATTCCAGCTAATAAAAAATCTTTAGAACGATTTGCGGTGTATTATCAATTAGTGCCACAAGGAAAAACATTTAAAGCAACGCGTGATGGTAAGTGGTTAACTAAAGATCAAGTTAAAGATTTTTCTCAAGTAAAAAGTATAAAACTAGAATTAAAACCAGGACAAGTTGTTAAGTCTAAAACAGAAGTAAGATTTGTTGTAGAATGTAAGATTCCTTATGATAAAAAATTAATTGCTAATCAAGATACTGCTGTGAATTCGGTGGCGATTTCAACGGATGGCACAATTTATTCAGAAGGTAATACCGTTAGTGTTAATTATACGAAGTATGAAGTGAGCGGGACTATTTTTAAAGATTTAAATAAAGATGGTTTAATGCGCGCGGATGAAGATGGTGTTGCTCGTCAAAAATTACAATTAATTGATGTCAAGACAGGGAAAGTTGCTAAGGATTATCAAGGAAATGATATTCCAGCTACAACGACAGATGAAAACGGACATTATCATTTTGAAGTTTTCCGACGTGGACAATATGCGGTTCGGTTTGTAAAGACGGCTCAGATTGACATGACTAAGAAAAATTATGATCATAATGTAAAAGCAAGTAATGCTCAAACTATAAAAGCAACTGCAGCTACATCGTATGAATTTGAGTTATCACCAATGCAACCAACAGCGATTGAAAACTTTGGGATTGTTTCAGAAAAACGGAATGTGAAACTGTTGAAAGTTTCTTCTGAATTAACGGCTGATCAAAGTGGTAAGTTAATAATCAAAAAACCATTATTAGGCGCTAAATTTACTTTGATTAATAAAAATGATCCGAAGATTAATTTTGAAGCAACAACAGATGTTAATGGTCAATTGGAATTTAAAGATGTACCATTTGGAAGATATATTTTAAAAGAAGTTAAAGCACCAACTGGGTTTGAGCAAATTTTAAATCAAGCAGGGCAAGAAATTGTTGTTTCGGATAAACCATTAGCTCAGATTGAAATTAAAAATAAACCAATTAAACGAGATGTTAGTTTGAAGAAGATTGACACTGATACACATAAACCTTTAGCAGGTGTTGAATTTGGTATTTTTGAAAAAGATTTAGTGACTAATAAGGTAGCTACGAAACCAATCCAAAAAGCGAAATCTAATTTGCAAGGTTTGGTTGAATTTAAGGATATTGCTTATGGTTCATATATCATTAAAGAATTAACAACTTTACCGGGTTATGTTTTAAATCATAAAGACATTGCAGTAACTATCGATCAACCAGGTAAGGCAGTAATTAATTTAGGTGAAGTTACTAATGAGAAGATTAAAGCTGATGTCAAAGTTACAAAAGTAGATGCTGATACAAAAGAAAAATTAGCAGGTGTTGAATTTGGTATTTTCGCCAAAGATGATAAAGGACAAGTGGCAGCGAATGCTTGGGCTATTGAGAAAACAAATGACCAAGGGGTTGCGATTTTTAAAGGCGTTCCATTTGGTGAATATGTTGTGAAAGAAATAACTCCAAAACAGGGTTATCTTTTATCACAAGTTACTAAAGATGTGAAAATTAGTAATGCTACAATGCAAGATTTAGGTGAAGTTACTAATGAGAAGATTAAAGGGCAAGTAGAAATTACAAAAGTTGATCAAGCTGATCCAACAAAACTATTGGAAAAAGCAGTCTTTACTTTAACAAATCAAAAAGATCCAAAAATCGTCTTTGAAGCAACGACTAATGCACAAGGTAAAGCCATCTTTAATGATGTCCCATACGGCAAGTATCAACTAACTGAAAAAACAGCACCGATTGGGTACAATAAAGATCGATTAGATAAGAAATTATCTCAGATTGAAATCAAGACTAATCAACAAGTAATAAGAAAACAAGTGAAAAATGCCAAGATCACCGGAACTGTGAAGTTTATCAAGGTTGATCAAGATCATCCAACTAAGACTTTAGCAGGTGTTGGTTTTGAATTACAACAAAATGGACAAATGAAATATCAAGCAAATTCTAATGCTAAAGGTGTTGTAGAATTTAAAGATGTTGCATATGGCGTATATGATTTGGTGGAAGTTAAAACATTACCAAGTTATAAAGGCTTGCCAAAACAAAATCAAGCTGTCCAAATTACAACACAAGATCAAGTTGTTGATTTAGGTCGGGTTGCTAACCAAATTAAAAAAGGACAAGTTAAATTGGTGAAAGTTGATCAAGCTGATCCAACAATTAAGTTGGCCGGTGTTGAATTTGGTTTATATCAAAAAGGTCAACAAAAATATCATGCAACAACAAATGCACAAGGTGAAGTGATTTTTAGTGGCGTTGAGTATGGTAAATATCAACTTAAAGAAATTAAAACTTTAGAAAATTACAACTTAAGTAAAGTTGAAAAAACAATTAACATCGATGCTGATCAAAAAATTGTTGATTTAGGTCAAATTACTAATCGCTTAAAAATGGGTCAAATCACAATTAAAAAAGTAGATATCGATACTAAAGAAAAATTAGCTGGTGTAACTTTTGCGTTGTTCCATCAGGGACAAAAAATTGCAGAAGATATTACAAATCAAAATGGTCAAGTAACTTTTAACAATGTGGTTTATGGAAATTATGTTGTAAAAGAAATTAAGACTTTAGAAAATTATGTATTATCACCAACTGAATATCAATTTGCGATACGTGAAGATGGTAAAACATTAACTAAAGAAGTAACTAATCGCAAAATTAAAGCTGATATTATTGTAAATAAAGTTGATCAAGCTGATCCACAAATCAAAATTGCTGGCACAGTGTTTGGGTTATTCCAAAAAGATCGAGAAATTGCACGAGCAACGACTGATCAAAATGGTCAAGCGCATTTCAAACAAATTCCATATGGTAAATATGAGTTGAAAGAAATAGTCGCTAATGAAGCTTATAATTTAACGAATGAAGTTAAAGTGGTTGAAGTCAAAAAAGATCAAGAAATCATTCAAGCAGGTGAATTTAAGAATACTATGAAAAAAGGTACTGTTAAATTTGTGAAAGTAGATCGTGATAATCACAGTAAAGTCTTGTCGGGTGTTGAATTTGAATTACAACAAAATGGCAAAACTAAATATCGAGCAGTATCTGATGAAAATGGTGTTGTTGAATTTAAAGATGTTGTATATGGTAAATATCAACTAAAAGAAATGAAGACGGTGAAAGGTTATATTTTACCAACTGAAATTAAAGAAGTGGTGATTATGCAAGAAGGACAAGTTGTTGATTTAGGGCTAATTACAAATCAAAAAGAACCAATTAAAGCTCAAAAAGTTTTACCAAAAACAGGTGAAACACAAAAAACAGTGAATATTTTATGGGGAATACTTGGTTTAGTGATAGCCGGAGGAATGTTGTTATTCCGGAGAAAATTAACTGCTTAGTTAACGATTAAACTTAGCTTTCAAAGTTAGTGACATGCTGAAAAAAAGGACACATGAGTAAAAAATACTTGTGTGTCCTTTTTTATGCTAGTATTTTCAAAATAAAAAAGCTATACTTTTAAAAAGTAAAGAAGAATAAGGCTGAGGGTAATGGAATGGATGAAAATGATTTAGTAGTAGAAACGGTCTTACTAGCAGGGAAAATTATGATTGAAAGTGGCGCTGATATGACGCGTGTTGATGATACTTTGAAACGAATTGCTGCCAATGCTGGTGCAGAAGATGCGAAAATATTTGAAACAACAACCGGAATTGTGATGTCGATTCCGCATAAAAAAAGAGCACAAGTTGAAACTATTGAAAAGAGAACGATTAATTTAGGGAAAGTAGCTCAAGTGAATGATTTATCACGTGCTTTCCAAGCAAAAACAATTAGTCTGGTGGAAATGAAAGAAGAATTATTGAAGCTTTGTGATGCACCGGCGTTTTTTGCGATGTGGTGGCAAATTTTAGCGGCTGTTATTGTAAGTAGTACTTTAGCTGTAATGTATGGTGCTTGTTGGCAAGATTTTGTGCCAACGATGCTTGCCAGTGCAGTAGGTTACTTCTTATTTTATTTTATTAATAAGAATTTTAAATTTAGATTTGTTAGTGAATTCGTTGCAGCCGTGGTGATTGGTTTAACAAGTATTTGGATGGTTAAACTAGGTTTTGGTGTTAATGCTGGTTTAATTATCGTTGGTGCGTTAATGCCGTTAGTTCCAGGGGTTCCTATTACTAATTCTGTGCGGGATCTTTTAGCTGGGCATATTTTAAGTGGTTTAGCACGGGGAACAGAAGCGTTGTTGGTGGCCGGTGCTCTTGGATTAGGGATTGCCGTTGTTTTTCGGTTTATGTAATAAGGAGAAAAGAGATGAAATTTTGGGTCATTAATATTGTTTTTAGTTATTTAGCGACAATTGGTTTTGGGATTATTATTAACGTACCAAAAAGAGCTTTGAATGCTTGTGGGATTGTAGGAGTTTTAGGGTGGATTGTATTTTTAACCGTGAAACATTTTACATATGGAGCAATGTTAGCTAATTTAAGTTCAGCGTTTGCGATTGGGTTATTTGCGATTGTGGCAGCTCATTGGCATAAAATGCCGATGATTCTTTTCAATATTCCTAGTTTAGTTCCACTTGTACCAGGGGGCCAAGCCTATCAAGCGGTGCGTAATTTTGCTTTAGGTAATCATGATTTAGCTATTTCATATCTAGTGCAAGTTACTTTAATTGCAGGGTCTATTGCGATGGGCTTTTTCTTAGCGGAGTTAGTATCACAAGTGTATTTGAAATATCGGTATCGAAATTAAGGGCGTAAAGTGTTAAGTTCGCTATTTTGAAATCATCTTGATACAATTAGTGCTTAAGATCAATAAAAGGAGATAGTATATGTTTAAAGAATTTAAAGAATTTATTTCCCGTGGGAATGTGATGGACTTAGCAGTTGGGGTTATTATTGGGGCTGCGTTTACAAGTATTGTTAATTCATTGGTTAATAATTTAATTAATCCATTATTAGGTATTTTTATTGGTAAAATTGATTTATCAAGTTTAGTTTTTAAAGTTGGTGGAGCAACATTTAAATATGGTTTATTTTTAAATGCAGTTATTAACTTTTTAATTATTTCATTTATTGTCTTTTTAATGATGAAAGGCCTTAATAAATTAATGCCAAAACCAGCACCTAAACCTGCTGAACCCAAAGCAACACCTGAAGAACTTTATTTAAAAGAAATTGTTGAATTATTGAAAGAAGAACGTCAATAAAGACTAAAAAAGCAGTCATTTTGTATAAATGACTGCTTTTTTTGCTTGTTATTTAACGATGACCTAAAATGAAACTTATAATTAAAATCACTAAAACTAAAGTGGTAATACCAACGTATAAATAATCTTTCTCTTTGAGAAAGGCATAAATTGAAATAATGACACGTAAAACAGGTGTTAAGATTAAACAAAAAATTCCAAACATCATAAAGGCGTATGCTTTACCATGGAAGAGTCCAGTGAAAATAGCTTTTAAAGTAGTTGGGAAATGATTGCCAGGATAGCCACCCGTGTGAGTAATTAATAAAATGATAAAACCGATAATCATAAATGTTGCGGCGATAATGACACCTACGCGCATGATTTGACCAATGACAATTTCGACATCATGCATTTCCTTGTCTAGTTGTTGATTTTGTTTTTGTTGATTCATTTAAAACACCACCCCGAAAGATTTTAAAGCCATTTTCAAACCTAAAAATAGTAATAGTGGAATGAAAATTAAACGAATTGTTTTAGCGGGTAAATGTTGCATAATTCGACTGCCAATGGGTGCTCCAACGAGAATACCTAAAGCTAAAGGAACAGCAATATCAGGTCGGACTGATCCGTTGAAAAAGTATACGGTAGCACTTGCTGCTGCGGTTACACCCATCATTAAATTACTTGTGGCAGTAGATGGTTTAAGAGGGATATGCATGGCATTATCCATCGCCATCACTTTAAAAGCGCCAGAGCCAATCCCTAGCATTCCTGAAGCTAAACCAGCACCGAACATAATTGATAAGCCGGCAGGGATGTGTTTTACTTGATAATCAACTTGTTTTTTTAAGTTTTTATCATAATAAGAACCATTTAGCTTGAATTTAGTTGCTAATTTATCAGGGGTGCTACTGTGATAAACTTCGTCATTTTTACGGAGTTTACGATACATGTTATAACTGGAAAAAATTAATAAGCTCCCAAATAAAAAATATAAAAAGCGCGTGCTGATTAAACCAGTTAAGATCGCTCCGATTACGGCACCAATAGTAGTGGCGATTTCTAAAAACATAGCAACACGTAAATTTAAGACATCATCTTTTAAAAAAGCGATAGTTGCACCAGAGCTAGTTGCAATAACAGCGATGATACTAGCACCAATGGCATATTTAATATCAAGACCTAACGATAAAGTTATAATAGGTGTGATAATCATTCCGCCACCAATACCTAAGATAGCACCTAAAGTGCCTGCGAAAAGACCGACACCAAACATAAGCAAAGTGAAGTTTACGGCCATAAAAAGACCTCCTTGAAAAATAGATTGTGCATAACTCACTGATGGTGTAATCATAACATATTAAAAAAAGCCGGTAAAATAGTATATAATGAATGTAATAGTTGAATTATAAAAAGGGGAATAAATATAAAAAATGATAACATGTCAATATTGTGGCCGTCATATCGCTACTGATGAAATGAATTGTCACCACTGTGGAGCTCATCAAGAACGATTTGATGTAGAGAATGAAAAGAAAAATTGTAAGAAATGTCAGCAAGAAATACCAGTTAATGCTAATTTTTGTCCTTATTGTGGTCAAGATCAAGCTATTTTTGTGCGTAAAACACAACCAGAAAAAGAAGTTGAACAAGACATGGTTGATGATGCTCAAAAGAAACAAGAAGAAATTATTATTCAAAGTTTAGCTGATTTATCTAAATTAGCGGATGATGCTATGTTAAATAAAAAATTAGCTGATCAAGGTTTACTTGTTAAAAAATTACCTAAAAATGAATCAAAAAAACCAGGTTTAATTACTTCGACTAAATTACTTTTGAAAGATACATTTATTATGGATAAAAGAATGGGTCGGGCTGATTTTTGGTGGGGGAATTTAGGTTTGTTACTTTTAATATTACTATACGCTTGCTTGATGGGTTATTTATTAGTTCATTTTGATGGTGGTTTAGTAATGAAAGGTTCAATCTTAAACGCCACTTTAAAATGGAATGCAGCACCACCACCTGCATGGTTTATGTATTTTTGGAATTTTAGTTTATGGATTTTATATCCTTTCGTTTCTTTAGTAAGAATGACAGCTATGGTGCGAAGATTACATGACTTAGAGCGGAGTGGATTATTAGTAATTTTAATCTTATTAATGCCATTTTTCGGAGAATTAGTTGTCTTATTGATTTGTATGGCACCACAAAAAGTAACTAATGATCGTTATACATTTAAAACACAACGAGCAAGAATGTTAGATAAATACAACGGAAAGTAAAAAACGTTGATAGTTTTCAGTTTTTAAAGTCGTTATAATAAGAAGGTAGGTGCATTACTTGTTAGAAAATAAGCAATTAATTTTGCGAGCTTTTTTGGCTGATGATTTAGCGGATGTGTTTGCTTATACAAGTCAAACAGCAGTTGCTCAAGGAGCTAATTTTCCGGTTGTTACTGATAAATTAAGTGCGCAAGCTTTTTTAAGACAGTTACAACAAGAAGGTAGTTATGCGGTAGTGTTGCGAAAGACTCAACAAGTAATTGGCCATTTAACGATTTATCCGATGGATTCAAGGGA
The DNA here is from genome assembly GCF_000423245.1 of Ligilactobacillus ceti DSM 22408. GTDB lineage: Bacteria > Bacillota > Bacilli > Lactobacillales > Lactobacillaceae > Ligilactobacillus > Ligilactobacillus ceti. The sequence goes on along the minus strand of NZ_AUHP01000015.1, from coordinate 5,317 downwards.
TGAAACTGATAAACAATGTGAACTAGGTTATGCTTTAAATCAAGAATTTTGGGGATATGGCTATGGAACACAGCTTATTCAACTCATTTTAGCTCGATTAAAACAGCAAGAATATCAATCTGTCTTTGCTGTTGTAGCCAGTGATAATATAGCTTCACAACAGATTTTAGTGAAAAATGATTTTCACGCGGAAACAGTTTTACATTTACCAAGTGTTTTACAATTAGAAAACGCCTATCCAATCGTTTATCGTAAAAATTTAAATTAATTTTGGTCAAAGGGGGTGAAGGGTATGCAATTAACAAAAGGTTTTGAACAAGCGGCGTGTATTATGGTTTTATTAACAACACAACGCCGTGATATACCTTTATCATCACGAGTTATTCATCAAAGAATTAAAGGATCGCACACTTATTTGCATAAAATTATGCGAAAATTAGTTGTAGCTGATTTAATTACTTCGACAGCTGGATTGCGTGGTGGATTTCAATTGGCGCATGCACCTTCGGAAATAACTTTGTTAGATGTTGTTCATGCGACAGCTGGGAAAGTTAAAACATATCCCGGGTTTGGGTTTATTGAACAAGTTTTCCAAGAATTTCAACCTTATTCACAAGATGGTGTTTTATTAATGGAACAAGCATTTGCTGATGCTGATCGCCAATGGGAAAATTCTTTGGCACAAGTAACTTTAGAACAGTTATTGTGTGATATATTCCAAGTTAAACAAATTACACCAATTGATTGGAATCAAGTTGAGCCGGTTAAAGAAAAGTCATTTATCGAAAATTTAAAAACGAATTTACACAATGAAAGCAAATCTGAATAGTCGGATTTGCTTTTTTGTTGCAAATACAAGCAAAATAACAGTAAATAGCTTTTATTTTAAAGGTTATTTGTTATAATGGAACAACAAGTTAGCCGACTAAGGTTGGTTAAATTGCTTTTTTTATATATACAGATAAAATTTCAACTGATCAGATTTGAGGAGGAATAAGGTTGGAAAATAATAATGAGATTAAAAGGTCGCTAAAAACGCGGCACTTATCGATGATTGCCTTAGGTGGTAGTATCGGAACTGGGCTATTTGTTGCGAGTGGTTCGGCAATTACGCAAGCAGGTCCAGGTGGGGCTTTGTTAGCCTATGTCGGGATTGGCTTAATGGTTTATTTTTTAATGACGAGTTTAGGTGAGATGGCAACTTATCTACCTGTAACAGGGTCATTTTCAACATATGCTACACGCTTTGTTGATCCAGCGTTTGGTTATGCAATGGGATGGAACTATTGGTTTAATTGGGCGATTACATTAGCGGTGGATGTTTCAACAGTAGCTTTGTTAATGAAATTTTGGTTTCCAAGTATCCCTAGTTGGATTTGGAGTACAGTAGCTTTAGGATTAATCTTTTTAATCAATGCTTTATCAGTAAAATCTTTTGGTGAAACAGAATACTGGTTATCATTAATTAAAGTTATTACAGTTATTGTTTTCTTAGTCATTGGATTTTTAACTATTTTTGGGATTATGGGTGGTCATGCTACATATCTTGAAAATTTTGTTTATAAAGATGCACCTTTTGTGAACGGTGTTCCAGGAATTTTAGGTGTATTCGTTGTAGCGGGATTCTCTTTTCAAGGGACAGAGTTAATCGGGATTACAGCCGGTGAATCTGAAACACCTGAAGAAAGTGTTCCACGTGCGATTAAACAAGTTTTCTGGCGTATTCTATTGTTTTATATTTTAGCTATTTTCGTGATTGCATGTATTATTCCTTATACAAGTCCTTATTTATTAGGTTCTGGTGCACAAGATATTGCGATTAGTCCCTTTACATTAGTGTTTAAAAGAGCAGGGTTGGCTTCAGCAGCGTCTGTGATGAATGCAGTTATTTTAACATCAGTTATTTCATCTGCGAATTCCGGAATGTATGCTTCAACTCGGATGTTATACTCTTTAGCTAAAACAGGTGATGCTCCACGTGTGTTTAAGAAGATTAATCAACGAGGGATTCCTTATCCCGCTTTATTAGGAACAACTGCAGTTGGATTGTTTACTTTCTTAACAAGTGTATTCGGTGAACATATTTATACATTTTTAGTTAGTGCTAGTGGTTTGACGGGTTTTATTGCTTGGTTAGGGATTGCAGTGTCACATTATCGTTTCCGAAGAGCATTTAAAGCGCAAGGTCATGATTTAAATGAGTTGCGTTATCGTGCAAAATGGTTCCCTGTTGGCCCAATCTTATCATTTGTGTTATGTATTTTAGTTATTTTAGGTCAAGATTTACAATCATTTGCTGATTTTGATTGGCAAGCAATTATGGTGACATATATGTCAATTCCATTATTCTTAATCTTGTTCTTCTATTATAAAATTAAACATAAAACAAAATTAATTCCATTAGAACAAGTAGATTTAACTCGTCCAAATATTACATCTAAAAAACAAGCAACAGAAAAAATGGCTGAAGATGTAATTAGTGAAATTACAGCTGTGACACCAGATGATTTTAAACAAGAAGATGACAGTAAATAAATTTTATTCTACTTGCTATTTCAGTTAAATCATATTATTATGAAATTAAATATTGATCGAAAATCCAAGTTTGCCATAAGTAAGCACTCCAGAGACATGATGGTTGGTGAGAATCATGAGCTGAAACTCCAGTAAACGTTATCGGATAGTAGGTAATGCTACTCGGGCAACCGTTATCTTGACAAAGTGCAATGCAAATTGAACTTGGGTGGTACCGCGAAAAAGTCTTTTCGTCCCAATTGGGGATGGAGAGGCTTTTTCTTTTTGATCAAATAAATTTTAGGAGGAATTATAATGTTAGATATTAGAAGTATTCGTCAAAATCCAACTGAATATAAAGAACGTCTTGGTTTACGTGGTGTGAAAGCAGAAGAAATCGATGCTTTATTAACAGCCGATGAACGTCGCCGTGAATTATTAGTTGAAACAGAAACTTTAAAACAAGAAAGAAATGAAGTGTCTGAAGCAATTGCGCAAGCAAAACGTAATAAAGAAGATGCAACAGAACAAATTACAGCGATGCGTGAAGTTGGGGCTAAAATTAAAGCGTTAGACGAAGAATTAAATGAAGTTGACGCACGTGTGAAAGATATGGCTGCTCATTTGCCAAACTTGCCAAACCCTGAAATCCCAGTCGGACCAGATGAAGATTATAATGTTGAAGTTCGTACAGTTGGTGAACCTAAGAAATTTGCATTTGAACCAAAAGCTCACTATGAAATTGGTGAAGATTTAGGTATTTTAGATTTTGAACGTGGTGCAAAAGTTTCTGGTGCACGTTTCGTTTATTATAAAGGTTTAGGTGCTAAATTAGAACGTGCAGTTTATAACTTTATGTTAGATGAACATGATAAAGAAGGTTATATCGAAATGATTCCTCCTTATATCGTAAATGCTGCAACAATGTATGGTACAGGTCAATTCCCTAAATTTAAAGAAGATGTTTACCAAGTAAATGGTGAAGATATGACTTTAATTCCTACAGCTGAAGTTCCATTGACAAACTATTATCGTGGTGAAGTAATTCCAAGTGAAGAATTACCAATTTACTTTACAGGTTTAACACCATGTTTCCGTTCTGAAGCAGGTAGTGCTGGTCGTGATACTCGTGGATTAATTCGGATGCACCAATTTAATAAAGTAGAAATGGTTAAATTTACAAAACCAGAAGATTCATACGAAGAATTAGAAAAAATGACTGAAAATGCTGGTAATATTATGGAAAAACTTGGTTTACCATACCATGTAATTACATTATGTACTGGTGATATGGGATTCAGTGCTGCTAAAACATATGATTTAGAAGTTTGGATGCCAGCACAAGATACTTATCGTGAAATTTCTAGCTGTTCTAACTGTGAAGATTTCCAAGGTCGTCGTGCTCAAATTCGTTACCGTGATGAAGAAGGTAAATTACAATACGTTCATACATTAAACGGTTCAGGTTTAGCTGTAGGACGGACAGTGGCTGCAATTTTAGAAAACTATCAAAATGAAGATGGTTCTGTAACAATTCCAGAAGCATTACGTCCATATATGGGTGGTTTAGAAGTAATTAAATAAATCATGATCATTGAAATATGACACTCGTTGCTTGAGTGTCATATTTTTTTGTGTTTATAATGTTATTAGCATAAGAAGAAAAGAGTGAAATAAATGACAACTTTTTATTTTGTACGACATGGTAAGACGGAATTTAATTTGGTGAAAAGATTTCAAGGTATGGAAGATTCACCTTTATTGCCTCAAAGTTTAAAAGATGCAACTAAAGTGGGCGAGTTTTTAAGTGATGTTAATTTTGAAGCTGCATACTCTAGTCCGCAACAAAGAGCGGTGACTACAGCTGAATATATTTTGGCAGAGAATAAACATCCTGTGAAGCTAGAAACAGTTTATGATTTACACGAGATCGCATTTGGCGAAAGAGATGGAATGTTGGTTGAGAATTATCAAGATGATGAACAAATGTTGAATTTTTATCAACATCCAGATTTATATGATCCAAGTTGTTTTGGTGGCGAAAGTTTTTATCAAGTTATTGAGCGGACGCAAAAAGCATTAGCTGAAATTCAAGCGCGGCATCCACAAGGAAATGTTTTAATCGTTGCTCATGCAGTCGTGATTACCTTTGTTGTAAAATCTTTATTAGGAATTGATGTTCAAGATATTCAAAAAGAAGGTTTGGTGACAAATACTAGTGTTACTAAATTAAGTACACCTGATTTTCAAGCTTTTTCATCTGATTTATGGAATGAAACAAGTTTTTTGAAATAAATTGAAAAAATAGTTTAAAAAGGGTTGACCTAGAGTTTAAAAGTTGTTAATATAGTTTTTGTCGTTGAACGGCGGTTATAAAAACTGCTTAAAATGATTGAAAAAAGTGCTTGACATTGTTAAGATATTTGTTAAAATATTAAATGTTGATTACTTAAACAAGTTAATAACTTTTAAATGTTTTTCAAAAAAGATTTAAAAAGTTCTTGACTTAATAAAAAATAATTGATATACTAATTAAGTCGTTTCGCAAGAACGATTAATTAAAAAAGTAGATCTTTGAAAACTGAACAAAGTTTCGACAAACCAAATGTGTAGGGTCTCTTGTTTTAAACAAGAGCAACAAACATTTGCGAAGTCAATTCGCTAGTAAAAAATAATGAGTCACAAATTCAAATTGAGAGTTTGATCCTGGCTCAGGACGAACGCTGGCGGCGTGCCTAATACATGCAAGTCGAGCGCAAAGTTTTATCACCGGATGCTTGCATCCACCGATAAAACTTTGAGC
>NZ_AUHP01000014.1 GCF_000423245.1 Ligilactobacillus ceti DSM 22408 | reverse complement strand
ATCAATGGATGTCACAAAAGCTGTAACTAAGATTACTGATAAAGCTGATAAAGAATATACAGGTAAAGAAGCCGGTAAATTACACGCCGTAGGCGATAAAGTTTACTATGAAGTAACAATCAAGAATACAGGTAACCAAACAATTACAGGTTTAACAATCAATGATGAAAAATTAAAGATCACAGATTTAAAACTGGAAAACTTGAATATTTTACCAGGTGGGTCTTATACGCATGAATTCACAGTGCCATATATTGTGACACAAGCAGATTTAGATAGTAAAGATAACTTAGTTAACACAGTTAAAGTCTCAGGTAAGACACCAGGTGGAGATATTCCAGAAAAACCAGGTAAAACAGATACACCAACAGACAGTGAACCTAAGATGGATGTCACAAAATCAGTTCGTAAGATTACTGATAAAGCTGATAAAGAATATACAGGCAAAAAAGCTGGTAAGATTCATGCCGTAGGTGATAAAGTTTACTATCAATTCACAGTGAAGAATACAGGTAATGTAACAATCACAAAATTAACAGTTAATGATGATTTATTGAATGTTAAGGATTTAGTAATTGATAATATCAAGATTGCACCAGGTCAATCAGCAACATATGACCTTCAAGCTCCACACGTTGTAACTCAAGCAGATATTGATGCTGGTAAAGTTACAAATGTTGTGAAAGCAATCGGTACAACTCCAGGTGGAGATACACCTGAAGAACCAGGTAAAACAGATACACCAACAGAACAACAACCAAGTTTAACAGTTGTTAAATCTGTAACTAAGATTACAAGTGCTGATGGTTCTAAAGTTTACTCAGATCATAAATACCATAAGTCTGGCGACAAAGTTTACTATGAATTCAAGATTACGAATACAGGTAACGTGACACTTAATAAAGTGATTATCAACGATGCTAAATTAGGTATGAAGAATGTTGTAGTTGACTTAGCTCAAATGAAACAAGCTCTCCACCCAGGACAAAGCTATGTTTATAAAGCTAAGACACCTTATGTTGTAAAACAAAGTGATTTAGATCAAAAAGTAAACACAGTTGTTAATACTGTAAAAGTAATCGGTGAAACACCAACTGGTGAACGTACACCGGAAACACCAAGTACTGTCAAAACACCAGGTGAACCAGAAAAACCTGCACAACCTAAATTACCTGCCACAGGTGACCAAGGAAGTGTTGCTAGTTTAATGGGAATTTTGGTAAGCATGATTGGGGCAATGATGTTAATTTTCACAAGAAGAAAATTTAGCTAATTAGCTCACAAAAAGAAAGATGTTGATGATAGATTTTGATTTATCATCAACATCTTTTTTTTCTTTTGAAGAATGTTAAAAAGTTGATGAAATTAGGCTTCCTTATGCGGAATTTAATTGCAACTGAGCGGAGTATCTTGTAATATTGAGAAAGGCGTATTTACTCAAAAAACGTTGAATATAATGAAGCAAAAAAATTTTGTGAATAAGTATATTCCTAAAAAGATTTGAAATATAAACAAGTGAGGAATTAGAAGCGATGACAAAACTTTTAGTTAAAGGAAAACAAAGATTAAGCGGTGAAGTAACAATTGGTGGTGCAAAAAATAGTACCGTCGCATTGATTCCGGCTGCAATTTTAGCGGACACAAAAGTTAAATTTGATAGTGTACCTGATATTTTAGATGTCCGTAATTTAATGTTAATTTTAGAAGAAATGAATGTTAGTTCACATTTTGATAATGGAGTCTTAGAAGTTGATCCAACACAAATTGCTAAAACACCATTACCAGGTGGAGCCATTCAAAGTTTACGCGCATCATATTATTTTATGGGTGCATTATTAGGTAAGTTTGGGGAAGCTGTTGTTGGTTTTCCTGGTGGAGATAATATTGGTCCACGTCCGATTGATCAACACATTAAAGGGTTTGAAGCATTAGGAGCACATGTTGAAGAAAAAGATAATGCGGTTTATATCACAACCGGTCCCGATGGATTACGGGGAGCAACTATTTTCTTTGATTTGGTTTCTGTCGGAGCAACAATTAATGTGATGTTAGCGGCTGTTCGTGCTAAAGGCACCACTATCATTGAAAATGCGGCAAAAGAACCAGAAATTGTTGATTTAGCGACTTTCTTGAATAATATGGGAGCTCATATTCGGGGAGCTGGGACTGGTATTATTCGGATTGAAGGTGTCTCGACTTTGAAATCACATAATACACATACAATTATTCCTGATCGGATTGAAGCTGGAACTTATTTATCTTTAGCAGCAGCTAATGGTGAAGGTGTCTTAGTTAAAAATGTTATTACTGAACACTTAGAACCTTTTATCGCTAAATTAATTGAAATCGGTGTGGATTTGGATATTCGTGAAGATAGTATTTATGTACCTAAGAGTCACAATTTAAAACCTGTGACTGTAACGACATCACCATTTCCGGGATTTGCGACTGATTTACAACAGCCGATTACACCGTTATTATTACAAGCACAAGGCAATTCAATGATTATTGATACTTTATATCCAGAACGGATTAAACATATTCCAGAAATGCAAAAAATGGGTGCGCAAATCACAACTCAAGATGGAATTATTAAAATTACCGGACCAACTACTGATTTAACAGGTGCAGTTGTCGAAGCTGGTGAAATTCGAGCAGGTGTTTCCTTGTTGGGATTAGCTTTAATGGCTGACGGAATGACTGTGATTGAACAAGCTGATAATATTTTACGTGGATATGAACGTTTAATTGAAAAGTTTGCTGGACTTTCTGTTACTTTAGAAATCGAAGACTAGGAGGAATCGTTAATGCCAACGAGTGAACTCACATTAGGAAAACTTGAACGGAAAACGCTGAAAGAAATTTATGCGTATGCCCGTGAATATAAGATTCCTAATTATAGTCGTATGAATAAAAAAGAACTCTGTTTAGCTGTAATTCGTGCTGAAGCAGAGCAACAAGGTTATTTTTATATGACAGGTATTTTAGATATCGTGTCGCAACAAGATGGTTTTGGTTTTTTACGTCCGATTAATTATGGTCCATCCCAAGAAGATATTTATATTTCCGCGTCACAAATTCGACGTTTTGGCTTGCGGAATGGTGATAAGATTGCTGGAAAAGCACGTCCGCCAAAAGCTAATGAACGTTATTATGGTTTGATGTATGTGGAAAGTGTGAATGGTAAAGCTCCTGAAGAAGCAAAAGGACGTCCTCATTTTCCGGCATTGACGGCTTTATATCCTGAAAAACAAATTGTGCTATCAACAACTCAAGAACAGTTATCTACACGTATGATTGATTTGTTTGCGCCAATTGGATACGGTCAAAGGGGGTTGATTGTGGCACCACCTAAAGCGGGTAAAACCAGCTTATTAAAAGCGATTGCGAAAGGTTTGAAAGCTAATAATCCTGATGTGAACTTGATTGTCTTATTAATTGATGAACGCCCAGAAGAAGTTACTGATTTAGAACGGACAATTGATGGTGAAGTTGTATATTCTACTTTTGATCAAAAACCCGAAAATCATGCCCGCGTTGCAGAATTAGTTTTAGAACGTGCTATGCGTTTGGTTGAAGATCAACAAGATGTTGTGATTTTACTTGATTCATTAACTCGTTTGGCACGGGCGTATAATTTAGTCGTACCACCAAGTGGCCGGACTTTGTCGGGTGGTTTAGATCCAGCAGCGTTATATCATCCGAAAAAATTCTTCGGTGCCGCGCGTAATATTGAAGAAGGCGGAAGTTTAACAATTTTGGCAACGGCATTAGTTGATACTGGAAGCCGCATGGATGATGTTATTTATGAAGAGTTTAAAGGAACTGGTAATCAAGAATTACAATTAAGTCGGGAATTAGCAGAACATCGTATTTTCCCAGCCGTTGATATCAAACGTTCCGGAACACGAAAAGAAGATTTGTTATTAAGTAAATCAGAACTTGATGCCATTTGGAATTTACGCCGGAAAATGTCTGGTGTGATGGTTCGTGATACTGAACAAATCTTGCAAATGTTAAGTAAAACTAAAAATAATTCGGAATTTTGCCGAGAAATTAAAAAAATCAAATAATTTGTTTTTAAAAACTAAAAGATGATTGCACCAAAATAAAATTCATGCTATTATGATGATTGTTATATTACAAAGAATAACTCTATTTCAGCAAATGAATTAGGGCAAAGGAGCGAAATTAATAATGAGAAACGGAATTCACCCAGATTACCACAAAGTAGTCTTCTTAGATTCAGCTACAGGATACAAATTCTTGTCAGCTTCAACAAAACATTCAGCAGAAACAATTGAATGGGAAGATGGTAACACATACCCATTAATCCGTGTTGAAATTTCTTGTGACTCACACCCATTCTACACAGGTAAACAAAAGTTTACACAAGCAGATGGTCGTGTGGATCGTTTCAACAAGAAATACGGTTTTACAAAATAATTTTAAGTGCAGCTTAAGTACTTATTCAAAAAAGCGTAACAAGTTTAATTACTTGTTACGCTTTTTTGTGGTTTGTTTTTGCCAAAAAGTAGCGAGGCTATTTTGGAGTTGTTGAGGTGTAAAAACGATTTCTAATTGTTGCCAATGTGCTGGGAAGAATTGGCGATAATTGAAAGTTGTAAAACGAGTATCAATTAGTAAGACAACACCAACATCTTCATTTGTACGAATAACACGACCAGCAGCTTGTAAAACGTTATTTAAGCCGGGAAGTTGATAGGCATATTGAAAACCGGGATCGGCTTGATCATTGAAATAAGATTGCAGTTCTTGACGTTCGGCTGTTTGCACCGGGAGTCCGACTGTAATAATTGCGACTCCACTTAAACGTGAACCTTTTAAATCAATACCTTCAGAAAAAATACCTCCTAAAATAGCAAAAACTAAAAGCGGTTCTTGCGGATCTGGGGTAAATTCAGCTAAAAAGTCGGCGCGTTCTTCCATCGTCATCTCAGGAGTTTGTTTTAAGATACGCACATGGGGATAACTTTCTTGGAAAGCGGTGCTCAATTGTTCTAAATAGGTATAAGATGGTAAAAATACTAAATAGTTCCCGAGATGACTCGTAATCATTGTGGATAAGGTCTGGACAACTTGCGGTAAACTATTTTTTCGTTGTGAGTAAGTTGTTGGCAAATAATTCGGGATAATTAATTTTAGATTTTTAGGATCAAAAGGTGAAGGTAGCTGATAAGCCAAGCTTTGTGGATTGTTGCCTAACATTTTTTGATAATAATTAATTGGTGAGAAGGTTGCTGAAAAGAGCACCTTACTACCAGCTAAAGCTAAATCTTCTTGTAAAAGGCGACTTGGATTTAACGAAAAGACTTTCACAATTAAATCGTTTGTTTGGTCAGATAATTGTAATGAAATACGGAATGTATCATCGAAGAAATCAGCAATTTTTAAGAATGCATGACAAGCTAAAAATACTTCTAAAACAGCTTCTTTCAGACTGCTATCAGGAACTTCTTTTAACCACCGTGAAGTATAGGTGATAAACTGTTGCATACGTAATTCTAAATCTTTTAAACGTTCATCTAAAATTAATTGAGTTTGTTGATTTTCAATTAAGACAGTTTTTAAAACATCAAAAGCATTTAAGAGTTGTGTTAAACGTTTAGCTAAAGCTTTGGGTAAATTATTAGTTTGAACTTTATTTAATAAATCAGCGACAGCTGCGGCCGAGACTTCTTTAGTGTACATACTCTTGGAACGAGCGATTAAATTATGTGCTTCATCAATTAAAAGGCAATTTTGTAAATTGCGGAAATTAAAGAAGCGTTGTAAATAAACTAAAGGATCAAAAAGATAATTATAGTCACAAATAATAACGTCACAAAATAAACTTGTATCTAAAGAAAATTCAAATGGGTCTACATTATGTTTGCGGGCGTAGGTGGTGATTGTTTCTTTAGTGATGATTGTTTCATTTTCTAAAATATCGAAAATCGCACCCTCAATACGATCATAATAACCAATGAAAAAAGGGTTTTTGTCATCAGGCAAACCGACTTCTTCTGGGAAGGTAATCTGATCTTTAGCCGTTAAAGTGATACTGTGGAGCTGAATATGTTGTTGCATTAATAATTCTAATGTTTCTTCAGCCACATGCCGGGTACTTTGTTTAGCTGTTAGATAAAAGATACGATTAATTTTGGATTCACCCATTGCTTTTAAGGCGGGGAATAAAGAAGAAATCGTCTTACCTGTTCCAGTTGGAGCTTCGGTAAAGAGTGTCTTACGTAAAGCAATTGTTTTATAAACTGCGGCGGCCAGTTCCCGTTGATTTTTTCGGTATTGTGGAAATGGAAATTCGAGTGTTTGTAACGATTGATTCCGATTTTGTTGGAGCGTTTGTGTGAAAAGAATTAAATCAGTATATTTTTGGATTAATTCATTAAAGAAAGAACTAATTTCAGCATAATTAAAGATTTCGCTTTTAGTAGTAATTTCTTCAGTTGTTGTTTGATAGTAGATTAATGAACATTTCAGTTCATCTAAATTATTTTGGGTCATTAAAATATATGCATAAACTTTAATTTGTCCCCAATATAATTGTAATTTACTGGCAGGTAAATCTTGGAACTTAGGTGAAGAAGTTTTGATTTCTAAAATTTCTTCATTTTCAATCCAACCATCAACACGTCCTTGTAAAGTGATTTGTTCGCCAGCGATTTCGATGGGGTATTTTACGCTAGCTTCAGCTTGAATTTCCGCCGGCCAGTCAGCTTGAATTTCTCGGTGGATATTAGCACCTTCTAAAGCGGATGTTTGGCTATTTGTGCTAGATGATAAATCGCCTGAACGTAAGAGTAATTCAACTAATTCACGAATACCAATAGTTTTTTCAAGCATGCTTGGGACCTCCTTTCGTCAAAAGTAATTAAGTTATCAACTATTATAGACTAAATTAAGTAATGCGCAAAAATGGGCGATTAGGTTAACGAAAGTGATTTTTAGAGTAAAACACGAACAATAAATAAAATTTTAAAAAATATTTTACAAAAAACAGAAAATAATGTATATTAGTTGAGTAATGTTTTCTCAATAAACATAATAATGTTCGGAAAAAGGGGATTAATTGTGAAAAATAAAATTAATGCATACTTCGGTATCGAGGAACTAGGATCAACAATCAAACGAGAAATGTTAGCTGGTTTTACAACTTTCATTTCGATGGCTTATATCTTATTCGTTAACCCAGCTATTTTAGGTGATGCTGGTATGGATAAAGGTGCTGTCTTTACAGCGACAGGTTTAGCAAGTGCGTTTGGTTGTATTATGATGGGGGTATTTGCCAAATATCCAATCGCCACAGCGCCAGCTTTAGGGATTAATGCTTTCTTCGCATACTCTGTATGTATTGGAATGGGTGTTTCTTGGCAAACAGCTTTAGCCGGTGTTTTCTTAGCAGGTATTATTTTCTTATTATTAACAATTTTCAAATTACGTGAAATGATTATCGATGCAATTCCAGTTGATTTAAAATATGCGATCAGTGCCGGAATTGGTTTGTTTATCGCTTTTATCGGATTACGTGGTGGTGGAATTATTGTTCCTAACAAAGAAACATTTGTTAGTTTAGGTCATTTCCAAGGAACAACATGGATTGCCGTGATTGGTTTAGTTGCAACAGGTGTTTTAATGTTATTAAACGTTCCTGGGGCTATCTTTATTGCGATGTTAATTTCTGCTGTATTTGGTGTTGCGACAGGTATGATTGATGCACCAACTCATTTTGTGTCTAGCGTGCCAAGTTTGAAACCAACATTGTTCCAAGCTTTTACACACGTGACAGATATTAACAGTGTTCAATTAGTTGTTGTTGTTTTAACTTTCTTATTAGTTACATTCTTTGATACAGCTGGTACATTAATCGGTTTAGCACAACAAGCTGGTTTCATGAAAGATAATAAAATGCCACGTGTTGGCCAAGCTTTACTTTCAGATTCTTCAGCCATGGTTGTAGGTGCGTTATTAGGTACATCTCCAGTAGGTGCTTACGTTGAATCATCTGCCGGGATTGCTGTTGGTGGACGTTCTGGGTTTACAGCCGTAACAACAGGTGTCTTGTTCATTTTAGGTTTGTTCTTCTCACCATTATTAAGTGTAGTTACTCCTCAAGTTACAGCTTCTGCTTTAATTATTGTTGGTGTTTTAATGGCGCAAAACATGGCTAAAATCGAATGGGGTAAATTAGAAATCGCGATTCCATCATTCTTAATTTTGATTGGTATGCCGTTAACATATAGTATTTCTGATGGTTTAGCATTAGGTATTATCATGTACCCAATCACAATGATTGCTGCTAAACGTGGTAAAGAAGTATCTCCATTGATGTATGTTTTATTCTTCGTCTTTGTTGGCTTCTTGTGGATTTTAAATGCACCAAAATAAATGATAAATTGGGACTCTCAGCATTGTGAAAATGCTGGGAGTTTTTTATTTGGATTTAAAAAATTGAAAGCCAGCTGTGTTAGTATATAATTGAATTAATAAGAAAAAGATAGGGTTGGTAAGTATGGTAAGGAAAGTAATCGTGTCCGTTTTAGTTAGTTTTGACGGATATATGGCAGATGAACAAGGAGATACAATGCCATTAATGAAAAACTATAAAAAAGATCTCACTTACATTAAAAAAATTACGACGCCAGCTGATTTTGATACGATTATTGTGGGGAAAAATACATATTTAAAAGAAGCGTATGAATTAACAGAATTAGCAAAAAAAGGTAAAAAAATATATGTCTTAACTCATCAACAAGATTTAGCTATTAAGGTGAAGAATTTGTTCTTTGAAGATTGTGATGTAGCTGAATTAGTGGAACGATTACAACAACAACCCGGAGAAAATATTTGGGTGTATGGTGGTAGTCACGTGATTAATCAGTTTACTAGTCGTGATTTAGTAGATGAAATTCATCTTTATACAGTTCCGATTGAGCTTAAACAAGGAATTGTCTTATTTGACGCTCGCTATCAGCCGCCAACTGTGGAGTTGTTAGAAATTACACAAAATGATGAAATTACTTATTCACGTTGGGGTAAAGGTGTTACAAATGAATAATGATGCCCTTAATCAACGTAAAAAATTAGCACATAATATTGTGAACATTTATCAAGTTGAAATGAGTCAATTAGATCAACATTCGTTTGTTGTACCGCAAGGAATTGCTGAAACAGCACCTTTAAGTTTGAAACCGATTAAAATTTTTGTGAAAGATGAAAATGTTTTATACCGGATCCAACATTTACCTCAAGAGGCTAAAATCGGTGTGATGAATTTTGCGAATCCAGTAGAACCCGGTGGAGGATTCTTGTTAGGGATTAATGCTCAAGAACAAGCTTTGTGTCGGAATACCTTTTTGTATCCAGAATTATTGAAACATCGGCAAACATATTATTTGCAAAATTTTACTCATAATCATGATTTTTTATATAGTGATGCATTAATTTATGCGCAAAATATTAAAGTGTTACGTGATGAAAAAGAAGATCAGATTTTACCGTATTTTAAATATGTTGATATTATCACGATTGCCGCCCCTAACTTACGGCGTATGAAACAGCAGCATCTCCCGCTAGATTATGCAAAAATCAAAGAGAGTTTAACTGCGAAGATTTTGGCGACATTACGGATGTTTAAAGAACAGCGTTGTGATTATTTAATTTTAGGTGCTTTTGGTTGTGGTTCTTTTGAAAATGATCCACAACAAGTTGCGCAAATTTTTGCTGAGTGTTTAAAACGTACGGAATTTTTAGGTGCTTTCAAAGAAATTTATTTTGATATTTTAGGAGATGAACATCTTTTTCAAGTCTTCCAAGCTAAATTATTAACAGATTTTAAAGGTTAAGTAAAAAGCTTGAAAAGATAGATAAAAAGGACTAATATTAACTTATGCGATGAGTCGAGAGAAGATCAGGTGATAGAAATATCATTTTGCTGTTAGCAACTAGTGATCTGCATTTCGAAGCAGAACACAATGTCACCGGAATGTGACGTGTTTGATAAAGAATAATGTGAATATTCTTGTCATAGTTAACTTTTTGTTAGCTACTGTCTAAAAGCTACCATTTGTCTTTTGAATTAGATGGATGGTAGCTTTTTTTAAACAATGGATTTAGAAAAAATAGGGGGAATTATCATGATATACATTATTATTATTGTTGTTTTAGCAGTTCTTATTTTCGGTTATATTTCACTTTATAACGGATTACAACGGGCAAAGATTTATACAGAAGAAGCTTGGAGTCAAATCGATGTTCAATTAAAACGTCGGAATGATTTAATTCCAAACTTAGTAGAAACAACAAAAGGCTATGCTAAACACGAAAAAGATACATTATCTCAAGTTGTTAGTTTAAGAAATCAAATGACACAAATTCCAAGTGGAAATCATCAAGAAAAAATGGCTGTGTCTGATCAATTGAGTAATTCTTTGAAAACTGTGTTCGCTTTAGCTGAAAGTTATCCAGATTTGAAAGCTAATACAGAATTTACAAAATTAATGGAAGAATTAAGCAACACAGAAAACAAGATTGCTTACTCTCGTCAATTATTTAATAGTAGTGCTGCTAGTTATAACCAAAAATTAGTTACAGTACCATCAAATATCGTAGCTAATATTCATCATATGAAGAAGGTTGGCTACTTAGAAACTCCAACTGACGAAAAAGTAGCACCTAAAGTTGAATTTTAAAAAGAAGAAGGTTTAGAATAAATGTTGTATGAACAAATCGCTCAAAATAAACGAAAAACCATAGTGGTCATGTTTGCCTTTTTAGGTTTCGTTTTATTAGTGGGTGCGGCATTAGGCTATGTGTTTTATGATAGTGTAATTGCTGGTGTTTTAATGGCTTTATTTTTAGGCATTGGTTATATGGCCATTATGATTGGTCAAGCGACAGAAGTGGTGATGCGCATGAATCATGCACAAGAAATCACCGATGTGCAACAAGCACCTGAATTATGGCATATTATTGAAGATATGGCACTTGTGGCTAAAGTTCCGATGCCGCGTGTGTTCATTATTGACGATGCTAGTCCGAATGCTTTTGCCACAGGTCAAAAACCAGAAAAAGCGGCTGTGGCTGTGACCACTGGTTTGTTAGCACGTTTGAATCGGGAAGAACTGGAAGGCGTTATCGCCCATGAAGTTTCTCATATTCGTAATTATGATATTCGTTTACAAAGTACAGCCTTAGCTTTAGTTGCAGTAGTTTCTTTACTATCTAATATGGCTATGAATGCTTTTTGGTGGGGCGGTGGACGTCGCCACGATGATGAAGAAGAAACCAATCCGATTGTGACTGTTTTAATGATTTTAGGTTCGTTGTTCGTGATTGTTTTAGGACCGTTAGTTGCAACTATGATGCAGTTAGCTTTATCGCGCAACCGTGAATATTTGGCAGATGCGTCAGCTGTAGAGTTGACACGTAATCCCCAAGGCTTGATTTCAGCCTTGCGAAAAATTAGTCAAAGTGAACCGATGGAACATGTAGATAAATCAAGTGCAGCTTTATATATTGATAATCCTTTTAAAGAAGAAGTAAGTGATTTATTTGCAACTCATCCGCCGATTGAGGCACGGATTAAACGTTTAGAATCAATGTAGTTTTTGAATGGAGATGAGCGAGTTGCGTGACAATGTAGTTTACGTACATCTGGAAAAATTAACGCATATGGTGCTATCTTATGGGATTAAGATGGAAGATTTTGTGAATTCGGTTGATCATGTTCCGGAAAAAATTTTATCGATTGCACCAGTCAATTTAGAGAATGAAATTGATATTAATACTGGTTTAAATATGGTGATTGGGCAAAAAAATGTTAAAAAATATTTGCTTAATCGTCAAGAAAAGAAACGTTCCTGGGTGGATTTTGAAGATCAATATAATCTTGAAGAAGTTAAACCGCGGGAAGTCTCGGAATTGTTATATTTAGGTCATGCTTATAGTCATTTACGCTCACCTTTTTATTATAAACTCCAAAACAATTATGCTTTTTTAACTTTACCAAATGGTTCATTGAAAATTTATTATCGATATTTAAATGATTTTTATACTGTTTTTTCATATAGTTTATTGCAGCATGCTACAGCATCTTTTCGGGATAAACGGCCGATTATGTCTTTGCGACAAAGAATCGCACCACTCCCAGAAGAGTTAGTCCAAGAATTAATGCCGGTCTTTTTAAATGGAGCGGTCTTTGATTTTAATACTGTCCAAGCTACTAATACACAATTGAAAATTCCGGTTTTGATTGCACCGGATACAATTTATGAAATTAAATGGTATGAACCAACTCGCTTAGTTGAAAGATCAGAATTGGTTGCTAATTTAAAATATTCATTTCCAAAACGTAAATGGGATTTAGAAATTATTGATCAAATGGCTTTTGACATGCAATGTCTTTAAACGAAAGTGAAGTAGCTGATAGTTACTTCACTTTTTTTGTTAGCATGCAAAAAAATTAAGATATGATACAATAACAACGCGAAAAGAAATCAGTGTGTGAAAGGGACGATTAAATATGAAGATGCAATTGGCTGAAATTGCACAAGCTTTACAAATAGAATCACAACCAGCTTGGGAGGACATTATTGTTACAAGTGTTTGTTTCGATAGTCGGAATCTTGAGCCAGGGGCCTTATTTATTCCGTTAGTAGCGAATAATGACGGGCATGATTATGTGCAGTCAGCAATTGAAAAAGGTGCCGTTGCGACATTATGGCAACTTGATCACCAAGAACAAATTGTTGATTTACCACAATTACTTGTACCTAATAGTTTACAAGCGTTACAAAAATTAGCTAAGTATTACTTAAATAAAATTAATCCACAAGTTGTTGCCATTACAGGTAGCAACGGTAAAACAACAACGAAAGATATGACGGCTGCTGTTTTAGCAACACAATATAATGTGCAAAAAACACAAGCTAATTTTAATAATGAAATCGGTGTTCCGTTAACTATTTTAGCCATGGAACCTCATACAGAGATTTTAGTTGTGGAATTAGGGATGGATCATCCGGGTGAGTTAACTGTCTTAAGTGAATTAGTTGAACCGGATGTTGCTGTGATTACTATGATCGGGGAAGCTCATTTAGAGTTTTTCGGAACTAGAGATAAAATTGCGGACGCTAAGATGGAAATTGTCACCGGTTTAAAAGAAGATGGCGTTTTGATTTATAAAGGTAATGAACCTTTATTACAAGAACGTGTGGCAAAAATTTCACAAGAAAGTTTAACTTTTGGCATGGATGAGGCAGTTCTTGTTGATTATCAAGCAGAGCAGATAAAAAGTGATGGTGTGCAAACTCGTTTTATGATTAAAAATCATAATACACCAGAACTCACGATTCCATTAATGGGTGAATATAATGTAGCGAATGCTTTGGCAGCTAGTGCCGTGGGTGAATATTTCCATATTACTGGAATGAATTTACAAAAAGCTTTACGTGAATTTGCTTTGACGAAAAATCGGACAGAATGGGTCTCTGGAAAACAAGGTGCGAGAATTTTAAGTGATGTTTATAACTCTAATCCAACAGCAGCAAAGGAAGTTTTGAAAACAATTGCTGATTTACCAGTTGTTGGTGAAAAAATCGTAGTCTTGGGAGATATGTTAGAGTTAGGGACACAAAGCGCTCAATTGCACGCTTCTTTAGCAGAAGTTATTAATGCAGATGAAATTTCTCAAGTTTATTTATGTGGGGAAATGATGCGTCATTTAGGTGAAGTTTTAGCTGATAAGATGCCGGCTGAACGAATTCATTTATATGATGTAACTGATAAAGAACGCTTATTAGCTGATTTACAAAAAGAAATTAAGTCGGATGATTTAGTTTTGGTTAAAGGAAGTCACGGCATCCATTTAGAAGAAATCGTGGCTGGTTTAGCAGAGTAATTTGCTTTTAGTTGCTAATGGTGGTAATATATATAGAATAAGTAGAAAAAAGGGCTTTACAAGGCAGTATGTTAATTAATTAATAAGAATCTGAACTGTGTTGTAAAGAAGTAAATAATGAAGTGTTATTTACGGAATTTGTATGAGATACAATTAGGAGGAAATATTAATTGAAATTTAGCGAACTAGGTCTTGATAAAGAGTTGTTGGAAGCTGTCGACCGTAGTGGCTTTGAAGAAGCTACACCAATCCAAGCAGCAACTATCCCATTGGCATTAACAGGGAAAGATGTAATTGGACAAGCACAAACAGGGACAGGTAAAACAGCAGCTTTTGGGTTGCCAATCTTACAAAACATTGATACACAAGATCGGCACATTCAAGCTATTATCGTATCACCAACTCGTGAATTAGCGATTCAAACGCAAGAAGAACTTTATCGTTTAGGTAAAGAAAAGCGTGCTAAGGTCCAAGTTGTTTATGGTGGTGCAGATATCCGGAGACAAATTAGCTCCTTAAAACGTGGCCCACAAATTTTAGTTGGGACACCAGGACGTTTACTTGATCACATTAAACGTCGTACAGCTGATCTTAGCCATGTGAAAATGGTAGTTTTAGATGAAGCTGATGAAATGTTAGACATGGGATTTGTTGAAGATATTGAAAGTATTATTGAAGCTGTTCCAAAAGAACACCAAACATTACTTTTCTCAGCAACAATGCCGCCAGCAATTTTAAAAATTGGCGAAAAATTCATGCACAATCCAGAAATCGTGAAAATTAAAGCAAAAGAATTAACAACTGATTTAGTTGAACAATACTTTGTTAAAGCACGCGATTATGAAAAATTTGATTTAATGACACGTTTCTTAGATATCCAAGCACCTGATTTAACAATCGTGTTTGGTCGTACAAAACGTCGTGTTGATGAATTATCTAAAGGTTTAGAAGCACGTGGTTATAACGCTGCTGGTATCCATGGTGATTTATCACAACAACGTCGGATGTCAATCTTGAAACGCTTTAAAGAAGGTAAGTTAGATATCTTAGTTGCGACAGACGTTGCTGCCCGGGGATTAGATATTTCTGGTGTAACTCACGTTTATAACTATGATATTCCACAAGATCCAGAAAGTTATGTTCACCGTATTGGTCGTACAGGTCGTGCCGGACAACATGGTGTTTCTGTGACATTTGTAACTCCAAATGAAATGGATTACTTACGTGTAATTGAAAAATTAACTAAAAAACGGATGGATGCTTTACGTCCACCAACAGAAAAAGAAGCATTCCACGGTCAAATTAGTGCTGCTTTAGATGATATTAAAGAATTAATTAACGATACAGAAACAGCTAAGTATGAAAAACAAGCAACAGAATTGTTAGCTGAATATGATGCTTTAGATTTAGTAGCTGCATTGTTAAATGATATGACTAAAGATGATGCTCAAAAAGTACCTGTTAAGATTACACCAGAACGTCCACTTCCACGTCGCAAACGCGGTGGTAATGGTAATGGTCGTTACCGTGGTGGTAGCCAACGTAAAGGTGGCAAATCTAACGGTGGCGGACGTCGTTACGATAAGAAACGTAACAGCCGTTCATCTAATTCTAAAGGTAAATTTGATAACCGTCGGAAATCAAATTCTAGCTCTAAATCAAAAGGATATACAATCCGCACAAAGAAAAATAAATAATTAAATTTCAAAACTGAAAGCTGAATAGCTTTCAGTTTTTTTCTTTTGTAAAACAAATTATAATGCAAGCGATAATAGTTTTTGATACAATCAGTAAGAGAATTAAAGCGAGGAGGAATGATGATGATTTATGGAATTGGTATTGATATCACCGAAATAGCTCGCTTTCGTAAAATGGCAGAAAAACAACGGTTAACGCTGTTTGCACAAAAAGTGTTAACCCCTAATGAGTATGAAATTTTTATGGGTTTAACTGGAATTCGTGCTTTAGAATTTATTGCGGGACGTTTTTCAGCGAAAGAATCTTACAGCAAAGCATTAGGGACAGGAATTGGAAGTGCCGTAACGTTTCAAGATTTAGAAATATTAAAAAATCAAGCAACAGGACAACCGATTATTACTAAACATCCCCGTGAGGAAGAAATGAAGGCTTTTATTTCCATCTCACATACGCAAGATGTTGTAATGACAGAAGTTATCTTAGAGCTTTGAAATAAAGAGGTTGAAGAAAAATGGTAGTAGGAGTTCACCGAAAAACAAAAATAAAAATTGATTTGAAGGCTATTGGTAAAAATGTTGCGAATATAAAAAAAGAATTACCACCAGAACAAAATTTATTTGCAGTTGTGAAAGCAAATGCTTATGGGCATGGTTTGGAACAAGTAGCTTATGCAGCACGTGAAGCTGGAGCGAATGGTTTTTGTGTGGCTGTAATTGATGAAGGAATCGCGTTACGTCGTGCCGGAATTGCAGAAACAATTTTGATTTTAGGTGTTAATCCACCTTCTGAAGCTGTTTATTTAGCAGAAAATGATTTATCGATCGCGGTTGAATCAATGGAATTTTTGGAAAAATCGCAAGCCTATCTGAGCCAAGCGAAACAAACTTTAAAAGTACACATCGCTTTAGATACAGGGATGGGTCGGATTGGTTTTAGAAATCCAGCTGATTTACAAAAAGCGCTTGATTTTCTTAAGGAACATCAAGAACAGTTTGATTTTGAAGGTATTTTTACGCATTTTGCCACAGCAGATAGTGCGGATGATACTTATTTTAAACAACAACTTGCTAAATTTAATGAATTAATGACAGTTGTGAAAGAACGTCCTCGCTATGTTCATGTGGCGAATACGGCAGCGTCATTATGGCATCAGACATGTGGTGGGAATACGATTCGTTATGGTGTAGGAATGTATGGTTTGAATCCTTCTGGTAATGAATTAGCTACGCCAGAGCCTTTATATCCAGCGTTGAGTTTAGTGAGTGAAGTCAGTGCTGTTAAGAAAATCAAAGCTGGTGACAAAATTGGTTACGGGATTACTTATACAGCGAAAAATGATGAATGGATTGCGACAATTCCGATTGGTTATGCTGATGGCTGGTTACGACGGATGCAAGGGTTTGAGGTTTTAGTACAAGGGCACCGTTGTGAAATTGTTGGTCGGGTTTGTATGGATCAAATGATGATTCGGGTTCCGCATAAAATCCCGCTAGGAACATTAGTAACTTTAATTGGTGAAGACCATGGTGAAGTAATTACGGTGCAAGATGTTGCTGATTATGCACAAACGATACATTATGAAATTATTTGTGATTTATCATTGCGCATCGATCGGGTCTATTGTTAAATAGTAAGCAAAAGTGCTATGATAAATTGAATGGAAATTTTGGATGAGGAGTTTTGGTGATGACCAATCATAAAGATGAAACCCAGGAAGTTATACAAATACTCGCAGAATGTGCCAATTTATTGGAGTATTGTGAATTTTATGCTATTGATTTAGAAGAAATTAAAACTAATCCTGAAATTACAGAACATATAATTAAAAAACAAGCACTGTTAGAAAGTTTGATTCAAGGATATCGAGAAATGTCTGAAATTAATCAAGATATTTGTCAAGAATTCCTGAGTTGTGATGATTGTGAAGCAATTATTCAACTAGAAATTGAACAAGAGGAGGATCAAGAATAGATGACAACAGGTAATGTCAAACGCGGTGATATTTATTATGCCGATTTGTCACCGGTCGTAGGTTCGGAACAAGGTGGCGTCCGACCTGTATTAGTTATTCAAAATAACATTGGTAATAAGTATAGTCCGACTGTGATTGTCGCGGCGATCACTTCGAAGATTTCTAAACCAAAAATGCCAACACATATTGGTCTTTTAGCTAAAAAAGTCGGGTTGGAACGTAATTCGGTTGTTTTATTAGAACAATTAAGAACAATTGATAAGCAACGTTTGAAAGATCGTGTTACGCATATTGATGATGAATTAATGGAAAAAGTTGATTATGCTTTAAAAGTTAGCGTTGGGCTAGCTGACATACATATTAATAAACGTAAATAAAAAAACAACAGCTCTTTTGATTGGTCAAGAGCTGTTGTTTTTATTTAATTTGAATTAAGCTTGTAAGTCTTCGATTTCAGTAACTTTGAAGTTTTTACGTTCTAAGTTAGCAACGATGCGATCAAGACGTTCGCGGCTGATGTTAGCAGGTAAAGTGAATAAAATACGACGAACTAATTCACCTTGCACATCAAGTGTCATACAGTTTGCGATTGATGTATATTTTGTAATGATTTTTGCGATTTCTACTAAATCACCACGTTCACCAGATGAAGCAACTGTTAAGACATAGCTACCAATATTAACGTTCCATGATTGAGATAACATTTCTAATAATTTAGCATGAGTTAAAATACCAAAGAAATGATTGTTTTCATCTAAAACAGCAATATATGGTAAATCTTTAATACTAAAGAAGATATTAAAGAAAGCTGAATCTAAAGAAACGAATTTTGTAGCATTTTTTAATAAGTGAGTAACAGGTAATGACATATCACCGCCGCGAGATTTGTGACGATAGATGTGCATTTTATAAATGTTACCACGGAAAAGTGAACCAGTTTCATCTAAGATTGGCACACAACGGAATCCAGAATTTTCTAAGACTTCTAAAGCCTCAGCTAAAGTGATGTTTTCACTAACTGTTGTTAATTCTTTTTTAGGACGCACTAAAGTTTTTAATAACATGAGAATCCCTCTTTTCTCTTTTGATAATAAAACATTATTTTAATTATAATAACATATCTCAATCCAAATAAGTATGAATTGTTTTGAAAATAAGGGTATTTCGTCATTTACAGGAGTTTTTTAGTTAAATTCCAGAGAAAATTCAAAGTTAGAACGGTCGTGTGGTATATTATACATATCGGATAAAATTTGAAGGGATTAAATATTAGATGAGTACGATGATTGAAATAAAAGATTTGAGTTTTCGCTATCCGCAACAAACTGAATACGCGCTAAAAAATGTCTCTTTAGAAATCCAAGCAGGTGAGTGGGTTGCGATTATTGGACATAATGGTAGCGGGAAAAGTACTTTAGCGAAAGTTATCGATGGTTTAGAATTACCAGAAACAGGCGAAATTAAAATTAATGGTCAAGTTTTGAATCCTAAAACAGTTTGGGATATTAGAAAAGAAATTGGAATGGTTTTTCAAAATCCAGATAATCAATTTGTTGGTGCAGATGTCGCTGGCGATGTGGCTTTTGGATTAGAAAATCAAGCTATTCCACGAGATGAAATGATTGAACGTGTACAACGCGCGCTGGAAGCTGTTGATATGGCTGAGTTCAGTGATCATGAACCCGGAAAATTATCAGGTGGTCAAAAGCAACGTGTGGCGATTGCTGGTGTATTAGCTGTAGCTCCACGTATTGTTATTTTTGATGAATCGACGAGTATGTTAGATCCGCAAGGACGCCGGGATATTATTGCTTTAATTCGTGAAATGAAAGAAAAACGAGGCTTTACAGTTTTATCTATTACACATGATATTGATGAAGCGGCATTAGCTGATCGAATCGTGGTTGTCAAAAAAGGTGAAATTAAAAAAGTTGGCACACCGGCAACTGTATTTACTTATGGTGATAAATTAATTGAACTTGGTTTAGATATTCCATATCAAGAACGTTTAAAAGCTGAAATGAAAAAACAAGGATATGATGTACCACAAGATTATCTATCAACAGAAGGGATGGTGGAATGGTTATGTCAATCGATTTTGAACGATTAAGCTATACTTATCAAGCTGATAGTCCTTTAGCGTTTCAAGCGTTGCATGAAATAACTTTCACTATACCTGAACACAGTTATACAGCAATTATTGGGCATACTGGGAGTGGAAAATCTACTTTATTGCAACAACTGAATGGTTTATTAAAACCTACAACAGGTTCAGTTACAATTAATGGGCAAACTATTACTGCTGAAACAAAAAATAAAGAATTGAAAGAATTGCGTCAAGAAGTGGGATTTGTTTTCCAATTTCCAGAAGCGCAATTATTTGAAGAAACAGTTTTAAAAGATATCGCTTTTGCTCCACAAAATTTTGGTAAAACAGAAGAAGAAGCGTTAGAAATAGCACGCCAAAAAGCTCGGTTAGTTAATTTACCAGAAGAAGTTTGGGAAAAATCACCATTTGAATTATCAGGTGGTCAAATGCGTCGTGTTGCGATTGCGGGGATTTTAGCGATGGAACCGAAAATCTTAGTATTAGATGAACCAAGTGCTGGTCTTGATCCGAAAGGCCGTTTAGAAATGATGGAATTATTTGAAAGTTTACATCAAGAACAAGGTTTAACAATTGTACTAGTGACACACCAAATGAATGATGTGGTAAATTATGCTAATCAAGTAATTGTGTTAGAAAAAGGAACTGTTATTAAAGAAGGAACACCGGATGATATTTTTAGTCAACCCGATTGGCTTAAGGAACATCATTTAGGTTTGCCGGATACATTGACTTTTGCATATCGTTTAGCTAAAAAAGGGATTCCGTTTAGTGAGGGGATGCCATATGATGAAGCGAGTTTAGCTCATTATTTAGGTGAGTTAATTGTGAAACGAGGTGCTAATAATGGATAAAATTTTACTTGGTCGTTATATTAAAGGGAATTCTTTAATACACCAATTAGATCCTCGTTTGAAAATCTTTTTGAGTTTTTATTTCATTGGAATTATTTTCTTATGTAATAATTGGCAAACTTATGGTTTGTTAGCTGCTTTAACTTTAGTTTGTGTTTGGTTAACACATGTGGGAATTGGCTTTTTTGTCAAAGGGTTAAGACCTTTATTATGGTTGATTTTATTTACAGTTGTAGTCCAAATTTTGTTCTCAACAGGGGGCGAAGTTTTATGGCAATTAGGTTTTATTAAGATTACAGATGTTGGTTTAAAAGATGCAGTCTTTATTTTCTGTCGGTTTGTGTTAATTATTTTTATGTCAACGTTATTAACTTTGACAACGACACCGTTAGAAATTGCCGATGGATTAGAATCGTTAATGATGCCTTTGAAGAAATTACATGTACCTGTTTATGAAATAGCGTTAATGCTTTCGATTGCTTTGCGTTTTATTCCGTTATTAATGGATGAAACAACAAAAATTATGAATGCTCAACGTTCACGGGGATTGAATTTTGCAGAAGGAAATTTATTACAAAAGGCTAAATCAGTTATTCCCTTATTAATTCCTTTGTTTATTAGTTCATTTAATCGCGCTGAAGAATTAGCATATGCGATGGAAGCGCGTGGTTATCAAGGTGGCGAAGGTCGCACAAAATATCGAGTTCAAATTTGGCAAGGTAAAGATACGGTTGCTTTAATTTTATTTGGTGTGATAACTCTTGCGTTAATTTGGTTAAGAAGTTAAGATAATAAAATAAATTGAAATGTGAAAGGTGTTTTCATGACCCAACGTTATAAAATTGTTTTAGCATACGATGGCACAAACTTTGCCGGTTTTCAAAGACAACCGCAACAAAGAACAGTTCAATCTGTGTTAGAAAATGCTTTAAACAAAATGAGTAAAAAAGATGATTATATTACGATTCATGGCTCCGGGAGAACGGATTCCGGAGTACATGCGTTAGGGCAAGTCGTCCATTTTGATTTTCCGCATCATATTCCAGCTGAAGGAATGTTACGCGGTTTAAATAGTATGATGCCGTTAGATTGTGAAGTCAAAGCTTGTGAAATTGTTTCTGATGATTTTCATGCACGCTTTACTAATCATGGTAAACGGTATGTTTATCGGGTGAGTCAAGGTGAATTTGTCGATCCTTTTAAACGGCTTTATACAGGTCATTATAAATATAAATTAGATTTATCCCGGATGGAAGCAGCGATGGAAGATGTGATGGGAACCCATGACTATTCTAGTTTTGTTGCGGCGGGTAGCCAAACAACTAATCATGTGCGTACGATTTACGAAGCAAAAGTTTATCGTGATCAAGCAAATGATGAGATTGTTTTTGAATTTTGTGGGAATGGTTTTTTATATAATCAAGTTCGGATTATGGTAGCGACTTTATTAGAAATCGGGAATGGGCGGCGGCCGATTCATGACTTCTTACGTTTGTATGAAGTTAAAGATCGAAATGAATGTCGCGAAACAGCGCCAGCGAGTGGATTATATTTAAAAGAAGTTTATTATCCAGAAAATGATGAAAAAAAGAGTATTTCTAATTGACTTAAGATATAAATAATCGTAATATAGAGTATGGTATTGTTTGCCCCACAGTAAGCCCCGTTCAAACTTATTGTTAGTCAAACATGCAGAAAAATTGGAGGAAATTAATCGTGCGTACAACATATATTGCAAAACCAGGCGAAGTAGAACGTAAATGGTATGTAGTGGATGCAACAGACATCTCTTTAGGTCGTCTTTCATCTACAGTAGCATCAATTTTACGTGGTAAAAATAAACCAACATTCACACCTCACGTTGATACAGGTGACAATGTGATTATCATCAATGCAGAAAAAGTTGCATTAACAGGTCGTAAAGCTGACAACAAAATGTATTACCGTCACTCAAACCACCCAGGTGGCTTGAAACAACGTTCAGCTGGTGACTACCGTGCAAAAGACCCTGAAAAGTTAATCGCTTTGTCAGTTAAAGGTATGCTTCCAAAAGGTACACTTGGTCGTCAAATGGCTAAGAAGTTACATGTTTACCGTGGTGAAGATCACAAACATGCAGCTCAACAACCAGAAGTATTAGATATCAACAACTTAATCTAGGAGGAAAATGAATTGGCTAAAGTACAATATTTCGGCACAGGCCGTCGTAAAAATTCCGTTGCTCGAGTTCGCCTAGTACCAGGTACAGGTAAAATCGTTATGAACGGTAAACCAGCAGAAGAATACGTTCCATTCGCAAACTTACGTGCAGTTATGGTGCAACCTTTTGATGTAACAGAAACAGTAGGTGCCTATGATGTTATCGTTAACGTTAACGGTGGTGGATATTCTGGTCAAGCTGGAGCTACACGTCATGGTATTGCACGTGCATTACTTGAAGTAGATCCTGACTTCCGCGCAGTCTTAAAACGTGCAGGTCTCTTAACTCGTGACCCACGTATGAAAGAACGTAAGAAACCAGGTCTTAAGAAAGCTCGTAAAGCTTCACAATTCTCCAAACGTTAATATTTTTATATCAATGTTGGAAGGGCGTTTTGCATTAGTGCAAAACGCTTTTTGTGTATTAGGAGGTTTTTTATGAAACAACGTAGTCGAATTTTAGCGAGTGTTGTTGGTGTTATTATAGTAATGAGCGTAGTTATTAGTTTCTATAAGAATCAGATGACAATGATTGATTTTGGATTAATTTTAATCGGATTAGTTTATTTATATCGTGGTTTTGCGAATAAAGTTTTTATCAATAAAATCACATTGTTTATTGCTTTTATGGGAGTAGCAGATGTTGGTTTATATTATTTTAGTGGCCAACCAATGGATGCTTTAGAAATCGTTGATTATTATCGTTATCGTGGCATCAAGAATAGCTAAATTCTGTGGATAAATAAATTAAATTAAAAAAGACGACTTATCCCCAAGTGGATAAGTCGTCTTTTTTTAATCTTCAAATGTAATTTTTGCTACATTTTTATATTCTTTTTTAATTTCTTTTGTTAAGGCTTTTTTCAAATCATCTTTATCGTCATCATCATCGAAATCACTTTCAAATTTAATATCAACGAGATAAACTTTTTTCGAATTTTTATACGCGGTACTTGTGATTACATAATCAATTTCATCAGGGGCCAATTCACGAATATTTTTGTTCATTTTTTCGAATTTATCTTGTTCGCTTTGTTGGCTGACAAGTTGGTTGCTGACGCGATCACGAGCGATTAATTTATTAATATAATCTTCGAATTGTTTATCTGATAATTGTGAAAGTTCCGCAATTTGATTCACACGAATCTTATAACCTTCTAAATTATATTTTGGTAATGTTTTTTGAATAGCTGCAATTTGTTTTTGGGATAAGTTATGCCCAGTTGCTGTGACGGTAATTGTTTGGGTCTCTTTATCCACATTTTGTTGAATTACAGTTGCTTTTTTAAATTCATCGGAAATTAAGTTTTTAACATTTGCTTCTAAAACAGATTGTTCAACTAAAGATTTAGCTGTTAAAACACTTGGGATTAATAATAAAATTGTTACGGCAACAATAATCCATTGTGTTTTAGCTGTTTTTTTCGAATCTTCAGTAACAGTTGCTTTTTTATAAGGATGTTGTAAAATCTTTGTCCCGATAAATGTTGTTAAAATAATAAAAAAGGCATTGATAATAAATAAATAACTAGCACCAAAGAAATAACGCCAATTAGCAACTGAAATTGCATAACCCACTGTACAAAGTGGAGGCATCAAAGCAGTCGCAATAGCGACACCAGGGACGATATTGTTGGCAACTTTTTTATGTGAACCAATAATACCGGCAATCCCCCCGAAGAGAGCGATTAATGCATCCCATAAAGTTGGTGAAGTGCGGGCTAAAATTTCGGCACTGGCATATGAAATAGGTGAAAAATAAAAATAAATAGTTGAAATTAGTAACGCAATTACGACTTCTAAGCCTAATGAGGCAATGGAACGATTTAAAGTTTTGGTGTTATATGTAGCTAAACCAACCCCGATCCCTAAAATAGGAGACATCAAAGGTGAAATTAACATAGCCCCGATGACTGCTGGAGTGGAATTCATATTTAAACCAATACTCGCAATGAAAATCGCTGACGCTAAAATAAAAAGATCAGGAATTCTGATTTTACTATCAGCATAAATTTTCTGCGCGAATTCATTGTAGGTATAGTCACTTTGTTGTAACATCGAAAAACTCCTTCTAAAGATTTCATCAAATATGATATATAATAAATATTATACCATTGATTTTGTACGGAAGAACTTAAATAAGAAAGGTCTTAAAAATGAAGAAAAGATTAGTTATTGCTGAAAAGCCGAGTGTCGCTCGTGATTTGAGTCGGGTTTTAGGTGCTACGCAGCAACATAAGAATTATTTTGAAGGAAAAGATGTTATTGTGACATGGGCATTAGGTCATTTATTGAGTTTGAAAATGCCAGAAGAAATTGATCGAAATTGGCAAAAATGGCAAATGGAAACATTGCCGATGATACCAAAAAAGATCGGAATTAAACCATTACCCAAAACAAGAGGTCAATTAAAAACAATTCAAAACTTAGTGAAACGTTCTGATATTAGTGAAGCCGTGATTGCGACTGATGCTGGTCGAGAAGGTGAATTAGTTGCGCGGTGGATTTTGGAGTGGGTTCGTTTTAATAAACCGGTGAAACGTTTATGGATTTCTTCACAAACAGATAAAGCTATTAAAACGGGGTTTGCTAATTTAAAACCAGCAGAAGCTTATAATGATTTATATTATTCCGCATTAGCGAGAGCACAAGCTGATTGGTTAGTTGGTTTAAATGTGACGCGGGCTTTGACTGTTAAATATCAAGATAATTTATCAGCTGGACGGGTACAAACACCAACATTAGCATTAGTTCGAGAACAAGAAAAGAAAATCGAAAAATTTATTCCCAAAAAATATTTTGTAGTGAATTTAAAAGTTGGGCAAAAGACAGCTCAATATGTGACGAAAAATCCGCAAGCTTTAACAGAGAGAGCGGCAGCAGAAAAGTTAGTGAAAAAACTACAAGTAACTCCCGGAAAAGTTAGTGAAATTCAAGTTAAAGATCGTTATGAAGCTGCACCGTTACCATATGATTTAACGGAATTACAACGCGAAGCCAATGCACGTTATAATTATTCAGCTAAACAAACATTGTCTTTAGTGCAAAGTTTATATGAAAAACATAAAGTAGTGTCATATCCTAGAACTGATAGTAAATATTTAAGTACTGATTTGAAAGCAACGATGAAAGAGCGTTTGTTAGCGGTGCGTAATTTTGCACCGGAACAAGTGCAAAAGTACTTAAAACAAGGTGCCAAAGTGGTACAACAAAAAGTATTCAATAATAGTAAAGTTAGTGATCACCATGCTTTGATTCCAACTGAACAAGTACCTAATTATGCTAAATTCAGTAATGATGAACAACGAATTTATAATTTGATTGTAGCGCGTTTTTTAGGTCTTTTTGCACCAGTCCATCATGAAAAACAAGCTAAAATTATGATTGAATTTGGTCAAAACTTGTTTAAATTACAACAAACAACAGTGATTGAAGCTGGTTGGAAAGAAAATACAGTGACTGAACAAGAACAGGTGTTTACTGTCGGTGAAAAAATTAATCCACAATTTAATTTAGAAGAAAAATTGACTCAACCACCACGGCCTTTAACAGAAGGTACATTATTAGGTAAAATGGAACATTATGGATTAGGAACACCGGCTACACGTGCTGAAATTATTGATAAATTAATTCGTAGTGAATTGTTAGAGCGACAAGGTAATAGTTTACGTGTGACACCGAAAGGAAAACAATTACTCAATTTAGTTAATCCTGAATTAGCAACACCTAAATTAACCGCTAAATGGGAAAAAGAATTAGAAGCAATTGCACAAGGAAAATATAATAGTCAAAAATTTTTACAAGAAATTAAAAATGATACTAAACGTTTAGTTCGTGAAATTAAAAATAGTGAACAAAAATATCAAGATTTTTCTTTAACGCAAAAACCTTGCCCGGAATGTGGAGCAATGTTGAAAGTTAGAAAAACACGTGATGGTGAAATATATGTTTGTTC
The DNA here is from genome assembly GCF_000423245.1 of Ligilactobacillus ceti DSM 22408. Classification (GTDB taxonomy): domain Bacteria; phylum Bacillota; class Bacilli; order Lactobacillales; family Lactobacillaceae; genus Ligilactobacillus; species Ligilactobacillus ceti. The sequence goes on along the minus strand of NZ_AUHP01000014.1, from coordinate 35,965 downwards.
TAATCAAGAATGTGATTATCGTCGTCGTAAAGAAGCGCGGGTGTCCAATCATCGTTGTCCGCAATGTCATAAGAAGATGTTAATTATGGAAGGTAAAAACGGTAAATATTTCCGGTGTAAATATGATGGCACGACAGAAAAAATGACCGGTAAAAAAGAGCGTAAGAAAAAAATGAATAAACGTGAAGAACGTCGTTTGTTAAAGAAAATTAATCAAGATCAAGAACCACAAGAAAGTGCATTAGCTCAAGCTTTAAAAGCCGCCTTAGGCCAAGAAGATTAAAAAATATTTAGCTAGCTGGTAAATAATTACTAGCTAGCTTTTCATTTCTAAAAAAATTGATAAAAGAGAGTCTTATTGATTTAAAAAATAAAATAATGGTGGTAAAATTTCTGATAAGAAAAGAGGTCTTGAAGATGTTAGATAATCTTATTTTGAAAAAATTAATGAAAAGTTCCTTTAATATTCCTTTAGAAGTGACATATCCTAACGGTAAAACAGAAGTGTATGGTGAAGGTGTTCCGGAAGTAAAAGTTAAGTTTAATAAAGATATATCTTTGAAAGATTTACGTAAAAATGCCTCCATTACATTAGGTGAAGCCTATATGGACGGTGATATCGAAGTTGAAGGTTCGTTGCAAAAATTAATTAAAGCGGCTTATGATGCTCATGATAGTTTTTTATATAATAAACATTTGAAACATTTCTTACCTAAACAAGATCATAGTGTGCAAGAATCTCAAAATGATGTTCAAAGTCATTATGATATTGGGAATGATTTTTATAAATTGTGGCTTGATCCTACAATGACATATTCTTGTGCATATTTTGAAAAAGAAAATGATAGTTTAGAAAAAGCGCAAATTAATAAAGTGCACCATATTTTGCATAAATTAGATTCTCATCCCGGACAAACATTATTAGATATTGGTTGTGGTTGGGGAACATTGATGTTAACAGCTGCACAAGATTATGGCTTATCAGTAGTTGGTGTAACTTTAAGTCAAGAACAATATGATTTTGTTTCAAAACGAATTAAAGAACTTGGATTAGAAGGCAAAGCTGAAGTTTATTTATTAGATTATCGTAAATTAGACCATGTGCCTTTTGACTATATTACAAGTGTCGGCATGTTTGAACATGTGGGGCAAGAAGGTTTAGCGGAATATTTCCAACGTATTTCACAATATTTAAAACCAGAAGGTGTCGCTTTAATTCATGGGATTACACGTCAACAAGGTGGTGCATATAATGGTTGGATTAATAAATATATTTTCCCAGGTGGTTATGTGCCAGGCATGAATGAAAACTTAACACATATTATCCACGCTGGAATGCAAGTTGCTGATTTAGAAATGTTACGCCGGCATTATCAAAAGACTTTAGAAATTTGGGATAGTAATTTTAAAGCTGTCTTACCGGAAGTTCAAAAAATACATGATGAACGTTTTATTCGGATGTGGGATTTATATTTACAAGCTTGTGCAGCTTCTTTTGAAGCCGGTAATATTGATGTGATGCAGTTCTTATTATCAAAAGGCCCAAGTGGAAAAGATTTACCAATGACAAGAAATTATATTTATGAAAAAGAAATCAAATAAAAAAGCAAATCGGCTAAAAACCGATTTGCTTTTTGTTTTAATGTAAGGTGAAATATAAAATCACAATGATTCCTAAGACAATTCGATACCAACCGAATATTTTGAAATCGTGTTTTTTAATATAGTTCATTAATAATTTAATGACAATAATAGAAGTGATAAATGCCGTAATCATTCCAATAGCTAAAATTAATGTTTCCATACCTGTGAAATGGAAACCAAATTTATAAAGTTTGAAAAATGAAGCACCAAACATAACGGGAATCGCTAAGAAGAATGTGAATTCAGCAGCAACTGTGCGTGAAACGCCCAAAATTAAAGCACCGACAATTGTAGCGCCAGAACGAGATGTTCCAGGAAAGACTGCAGCGATTAATTGGAAGAAACCAATCATAATCACAGTGAAATAAGTTAAGTCATTAATTGTATTAATTTTAGGTGTTTTATTTTTATGCACTGTTTCAACCCAGATAAAGGCTACACCAAAGACAATTAAAGCTAAAGCAACGGGGATTGGTTTGTAGAATAATTTTTCAAATGTTTCATTGAATAAAACTCCGACAACACCAGCAGGAATGCAGGCAATCACAATTTTAACCCACATAATAAAGATATCTTTATCCATGTAGTTCCAAATTTTAGCTTGGGAATTGAAATTTGGAGTTAAGGTTTGCTTTTTGTGGAACGGCCAAATTTTACTCCAATATAAAATAACAACGGCTAAAATTGCGCCTAACTGAATAACAACTTCAAACATACTATAAAAATCACGACTAACATCTAATTTAACGAATTGATCTAATAAGATCATATGACCAGTACTACTGATCGGTAACCATTCTGTAATACCTTCAACAATCCCGAAGAGAATGGATTTTAAAATTTCAAGCATAGTTAAGTATCCTTTCTAACTGTTTAACATTTTTTAATTATAGGCTATGTGACTAGGAATAACAACTCAGAGCCAATGAAATAAGGGAATCATTTAACAGAATATCAAAAAATTAGTATAATAAAGTTAAAACATTAAGGAGTGGATTATTATGCATAGTATGAAAGATGTTAAACGAATTTTAGTCGGTGTAACACCTAATGATGATGCGCAAGTAGCGTTTGATGTGGCTATTGAACGTGCAAAAGAGTTAGGGGCTACTTTAGTAATTACTTCGATTTTAGATTTAGATGAATTAAATGTCTATGAAGTCCTTAGTGAAGATTATCTTAAAAAACATCAAGCAGCCTTGGAAGAACAAGTGCAAAAATATAGCACTTTAGCACGAGAACAAGGTGTTAAACACGTGGAAGCAGTTGTTGGTCAAGGAAAACCTGGGGAAGTAATTGTTAAAGAAATTCTTCCGGCAGCGAATATTGATTTGATTATGGTAGGATCAGCTACTAAAACTGGTTTGAAAAAACATTTTGGTTCGCAAGCAGCTTATATTGCTAAATATGCACCAGTTTCTGTTTTAGTTATTCGTTAAAGTATAAAAATATTTAAACTTCATGAGTCTATTATGACGCGGATTTTAATTCATGGTAGAATTATTTATTAGAGTAGAGAATATAGTAGGAGCGTGTGACATGAGTCAGCAACAAGAAAAAAGAAAAGCTGAGCTAGCGCGAGCGTTAAGATCATTATTGAAACATGATGCCATTGAAAAAATAACAATTGAAAAAATTTGTCAAGAAGCCGGCGTGCACCGGAGTACTTTTTATCGTTATTTCCAAGATAAATATGATTTATTACATTATTCTTTTGATGAATTTTTAATTGCGAGAATCGATGAAAACCATGTTATTGAATCAACAATTAGTATGATTGCTGAAGATAAAGCTTTATTCCGGAATGTATCTATTAACAATGAAAAGTTTTCGTTGTTTGAAATTATGTTAGAAATGGTTAGTCAACATCTTTTAGCGGGAGCGTCAGCAGGGCGTTTACATGATATTGAATGGGTGGAACAATTAATTGTTCATTCTAAATATCCGAAGTTAACAAGCGAAATGGTGGCTGGTGCAATTTTAACAGGATTGCTGCAATGGATTAACAGCAATTACCAGATGGATGTTTCCGAAATTAGTGATTTCATTCGGAATTTACAAAAATTCAGTGATTCACAAGCAAGAAACTAAACGTGAGAAAAGGCTAGTTATAAAAGTAAAAAAAATTTATAAAAATAAAGTCGTATTGTTTTACACATTATTCTAAATAGCGTAAAATTTAATTATCGAAAGGTACATATACGGTAAGAGAGACGCAGTTGTGGCTGCTATAAACAGGCGTGCTATTTAGGAGGAGTTTTACAATGAATTCATTACAGAAATCTATGACAAATTTAATGCAAGTTTTACGATTACATGAACAATCAAGTGGAACAATTGACGAATTAGCTAAGTTAGGTGTGGTTGATTTATACTATCTAGAAGCTATTTATCAATTAAAAGAACCAACAATTGGAACTATTTCTAAAATGTTGGATCAATCAACACCAAACACGAACTATCATATTAAAAAGTTAACTAAATTAGGTTTGATTGAAAAACGCCTTGATGATGTGGACCGTCGTGTTACTCACTTGTATGTAACTGATAAATATCTTGATATGCTTGAAGCAGATGCTCAATATTGGATTGATTTGCAAATTAAATTAGAAGATGAAATTGCTTTAAGTGATTTAGCAACATTTAAACGTGTTTTACATCAAGTTACAGAAATTATTGCAGATAGTAACTTAAGTTAAACAAGCGACTGTTATAAGTTAGAACTTAATAAGTAATAATGAGAACTATTTTTTACAAATAGTTCTTTTTTTTATGCTATAATTTAGGATAAAGATTTTTCATGAGTGAGGTAAGAGATAATGCACATGCAAAAGAAGTCCTATCGGTTAGCTTTGTTAGCGTTGTTTACAGCTATTATAATCATGCAAAATTTCATTCCGTTAATTGGATATATTCCAATTGGACCATTAAGCTTAACCGTTATTCAAATCACGGTAATAGTGGCAGCTGTTTTATGCGGTCCTAAATTTGGCGGGATTGTTGGTGGTGTTTGGGGAACGATTACTTTTATTCGCGCATTTGTTTGGCCGACGAGTCCTTTAGCAGTTTATGTATTTACAAATCCGTTAATTGCAATTTTACCGCGGATTTTAATAGGTGTCGTAGCAGGTTATGTATATTTGTTTTTACATAAAAAAGGTCGAAAAACATGGCTTGCTAGCTGTATAGCAGCTGTTTTAGGTTCGTTAACTAATACTATTTTAGTATTAGGCCAAATCTATCTTTTTTATCGCCATCAAGCACCATTGTTGTATCACATTGATATGCAAGCTTTATTACCATATTTATTAGGTGTTATTGGGACGAATGGGATTCCCGAAGCGATTTTAGCTGGAGTGGTAGTTCCTGTTGTAACTCGTCCTTTATTGAAACGAAAAGTTAATTAGAAAATCTTTTGTAAAGGAAAGGTGAGCGCCGTGGCAAAAAAACGCCCCTATAACGCGTCTAATCAGCAACGACCAACTTATTTTAAGAAAAAAGTCAGTTTTTGGCGACGTCAAAATAATTTTTTTGTGCGCCGCGGTAAGCTTCAAGTAACACATTTGTTGTTAGTAGTTTTAATTTTAAGTGTTGCTTCTTTTCAAATTACACATTGGATTAATCGTCAACAAGCACCTAACCAAGCGCAAATCAATGAACCGGATGCAGCCGTTAAAAAAGCTTTCATTGAAAAAATAGCTCCTGTCGCTCAACAAGAACAAAAAGATTATCAAATTTTTGCCAGTATTATTTTAGCGCAAGCAGCCCTGGAATCAGATTGGGGTCGAAGTGAACTAGCAACTAAATATAATAATTTGTTTGGAGTGAAAGGGACCGGTGTGAATAGCGCCTTAATGAAAACGAAAGAATATATTAATGGTCAATGGATTGTGGTTAAAGCTAATTTTCGGGTTTATCCGAGTTGGAGTGCATCTGTGAAAGATCATACGCAACTTTTGGTAAAAGGGACTGATTGGGATCGAGCGCATTATCAAACTGTTGTTCAGGCGGGAAATTATCAAAAAGCAGCCCGTGCCTTACAACAAGAAGGTTATGCCACTGATCCGAATTATGCGGATAAATTAATCAATTTGATCGAAAAATATGATTTGAATCAGTATGATTATTAATATTCCGAACCAAATGAACTAGAATGTAGCTTAAAAACCGAATAATTACTGTTGAACAAGCTAGGAATATATGTTATTATTACAACCAAAGAAAAACTTATATAATGCTTTGATATGGAAAGCTGTTTCTACCTAAGACCGAGAATCTTGGACTATAAGTAAAATTAGAAAACCGACGTGGACTTTTTTTACTTATTTTTTAAGTGAGAAGAGTCTTTTTTATAATTAAAAAGGGAGATGTTAAAACGTAATGAAATTGTTAGAAGAAAGAATTCACGAAGACGGCGTTGTTTTACCAGGAAATGTATTGAAAGTTAATCAATTTTTGAATCACCAAATTGATCCAGAATTGATGAAACAAGTAGGGGAAGAATTTGTTCGTCTTTTCCAAGATGAAGAAATTACTCGAATTGTGACAGTTGAAGCTTCTGGGATTGCGCCAGCAATTATGGCCGGTTTATTATTACAAGTACCTGTTGTGTTTGCACGTAAAAGTAAAAGTTCAATCACAGATCAAAATGCTTATACTGCAGAAGTATATTCATACACAAAGAAAGTTACTAACACGATTTCTATCGATCGTAAATTCTTAGATCCTAACGATAAAGTTTTAATTATTGATGATTTCTTAGCAAATGGTCAAGCTGTAATTGGCTTGTTAGATATTTGTGAAGCAGCTGGTGTTGATGTTGTCGGCGTCGGTATCGTAATTGAAAAGAGTTTCCAAAAAGGAGCACAACTCATTAAAGATCGGGGCGTTCGTTTAGAATCATTAGCTCGGATTGCATCATTTTCAGAAAATCAAGTGCATTTTGTCGAAGAATAAAAATAATCAATGAAAATGGGAGATGAGCAGATGAAAGAGAATAAAGTTAAAGAAGTTGGTCATGGTAAAGCTGCTATTTTAGGTATTCAACATTTATTAGCTATGTATTCGGGTGCGATTGCCGTACCATTATTAATCGGGACAGCATTACATTTTACAAGTACAGAAATGACGTATTTAGTATCGATTGATATTTTTATGTGTGGACTTGCAACATTCTTGCAGTTAATGCGTAATCGCTATTACGGAATTGGATTGCCAGTTGTTTTAGGTTGTGCGATTCAAGCTGTGGAACCTTTGAAAATGATTGGTCAACAATTTACAATCGGAACAATGTACGGAGCGATTATTATTGCCGGGATATTTGTTGTTTTAATTGCGGGGCAGTTTGCGAAAGTTAAAAAATTATTCCCGCCGGTTGTGACAGGTTCTTTAATTACAGTCATCGGTTTATCATTAATTCCAATCGCTGTTTCTAACTTAGGTGGTGGCCAAGTTAGCAGCCCAGACTTTGGTAGTTTAGTAAATATTGGTGTTGGATTCTTAACTGTTTTAATTATTTTAGTAGTGCAAATTTGGGGACGAGGATTTTTAAATTCAATTTCTGTTTTAATTGGTTTAATTGTCGGAACAATCATTGCAGCCTTTTTCGGATTAGTATCTCTTGATCCAATTATTAACGCTCCTTGGTTCCACTTCCCACAACCATTTTACTTTGGTGCACCACAATTCGAATGGTCTTCCGCTGTTACAATGATTATTATTTCACTTGTATCAATGGTTGAATCAACAGGTGTTTATTTTGCCTTAGGTAATATTTTAGACAAGAAAATTACTACAAAAGATTTGAAGCTTGGTTACCGTGCTGAAGGTTTAGCAGTTATTTTAGGTGGGGTATTTAATACATTCCCATATACAACTTTCTCACAAAACGTTGGTTTATTAGAATTATCAGGTATTAAAACAAAACGACCAATTTATTGGTCAGCAGCCTTCTTGATGTTATTAGGTTTATTACCAAAAGCAGGAGCCTTGGCAACAATTATTCCTAATCCAGTTTTAGGTGGCGCGATGCTAGTTATGTTCTCAATGATTAGTGTTCAAGGTATTCGGATGTTATTGGATGTTGATTTCCATGATGAACGTAATATTTTAATTGTAGCTGTTTCAGTCGGATTAGGACTTGGGGTTTCTATTTATCCGCAAATCTTCCAAAACTTACCACGGACAATTCAATTATTCTTAGGTAACGGGATTGTTGTTGCAAGTATTAGTTCAGTTGTTATGAACTTAGCATTTAAGGGTAAAGAAGGTTTAGATCAAGAACAAATTACACAAGAAGATGAACCTTTAATTACATTTGATAACTAAAAATTAATTTTAAAAGAACGTGTTAACTACACGTTCTTTTTTTGCGTTAAAATATGGTAAAATTAAAGATAAAGAAAATGGAGCGTAAGCTTGTAATTAGTAGGGGAAGTAGTGAAAAGATGGATAAGAAAATAATTTTTCCTGGGGATACGTTAGGTGTTATCGGTGATAGTCCAAACGGAATTATGTTAGTTGAAGCTGCTAAGAAATTAGGTTTAACGGTGATTGCTTATAGTAATCAGGAAGCAAGCCCAACTTTAAAAGCTAGTGATGTGAAAATTGTGGGTGAATTATTTGATTTAGGGAAACTCCGTGATTTTGGTGAACGATGTGATGTGGTTGTTTATGAATCAGTTCAAGTTGCTGCGGATATTATTGAATATTTAAGTCAATATACATATATTCCTCAAAATAAAGAAGCTTTAGTAATTGCACAAGATCGTTTATTAGAACGGACTTTTTTAGAACAATTGAATATTAATATTGCACCTTATGCGACAATTGTTAGTTTAGATGATATTTATCAAACGATTGGTTCAATTGGTTATCCTTGTATTTTAAAACCAATTCAAAAGGGCTTTTTCAAAAATCGGCAACGTATTATTCGTAAACAAACTGATATAGCTAAATGTAGTGATATTATCGAACAGGGAACTTATGTTTTAGAATCTTTAATTCCTTACAGTCAAGAACTATCAATTATTTTAAGTCGGGATTGTTTAGGGAATTTGAAATTTTTCCCAATTGCACAAGATGTTTATCGTGAATATCATTTGCATCAAGTGCTAGTTCCGAGTCAAATTAGCGATCCTGTTGAAACAGAAATTAAACGAATTGCAAGTCAAATTGCGACAGCTTTAGAATATGTTGGCGTGATGCAAGTTTCATTTTATATGACAGAACAAGGTAATCTATATGTGAAAAAATTCGTTCCAACGTTGAGTCAAACTGGATTTGTGTTTGATAAAGCTACGAATATCTCGATGTTTGAACAACATTTGCGGACAATTTGTAATTTACCAATGGCAACACCAAAGTTACTCGCAGCCACAGCAGTTGTGATGTTAGAAAAAGATAAAATGGAAGATATTCGTACGCAATGGATTTTAAAAGATAATTGGTTTTATAATTTTTATCGATATCCTAAATCACTTCAAGGGCGCAATATGGGTTATTTACTTGTGACGGCACCAACGATTCATGCGGCGAAAGATCAAATTGAATCAACAGGTATTTGGGAATAAATTAACGAAAAGACCGTTTGTTTTAGGGCGAACTTAAGACACGGTCTTTTGGCTTTTTTCAAGCGATAGAAAGCTGAATTTGCTATAATATTTAATGATTGAAATTACGAGAGGGTTGGAAATTAAAGTGACAAATAAATTATTAACTGGATTAAACCAAAAACAAAGTGAAGCTGTGCAAACAACTGATGGCCCAGTCTTAATTATGGCGGGTGCAGGTAGTGGGAAGACACGTGTGTTAACACATCGGATCGCTTATTTAATTGAAGAAAAACAAGTATTACCTTGGAATATTTTGGCAATTACATTTACCAATAAAGCAGCTAAAGAAATGCGTTTACGGGTTAATAAATTAGTCCAAGATGATGCAGATGCTATTTGGGTATCTACTTTCCACGCTCTTTGTGTACGGATTTTACGTCGTGATAGTGAATTAATCGGTTATAATCGTTCTTTTACTATTGCAAGTACGAGTGAACAACGGACTTTAATGAAACATGTTTTAACTGATATGAATGTTGATTTAAAAAGATATGAACCAAAAATGGTTTTAGGTTCGATTTCTAATGCTAAAAATGATTTAGTGACACCGCAAGAATATGCTAAGCAAGCGCAAGGTCCTTATCAAGGAATTGTTGCTGAAGCATACGCTAATTACCAAGAAGAATTGAAAAAGAATCAAGCTTTTGATTTTGATGATTTGATTATGCAAACAATTCATTTGTTTAAAACATCACCAGAAACATTAGCATATTATCAACGTAAATTTAAATATATTCATGTAGATGAATATCAAGATACGAATGAAGCACAATATGAATTAGTTAATATGTTGGCCGCTGAATATCATAATATTTGTGTGGTGGGTGATGCTGATCAAAGTATTTATGGTTGGCGTGGAGCTAATATGGAAAATATTATGAATTTTGAAGATGATTATCCGGATGCTAAAGTGATTAAATTGGAACAAAATTATCGTTCTACGAAAAACATCTTACAAGCAGCTAATAGTGTGATTGAAAATAATGTGAAACGTAAAGTTAAAACATTATGGACAGATAATCCAGCCGGAGCAAAATTACATTATTATCGTGGACATTCTGCTTATGATGAAGCTTATTATGTGGTGAAAAATATTCGTCAACAAATGCAAGAAAATAATTATGATTATGGACAATTTGCGGTTTTATATCGGACAAATGCCCAATCACGTTTAATTGAAGAAGTTTTTATGAAAGCGAATGTACCTTATAAATTAGTCGGTGCACATAAATTCTATGATCGTAAAGAAATTCGCGATATGATTGCCTATATTCGTTTGGTAACTAACTTTGATGATTCATTAAGTTTTGAAAGAGTTGTTAACGAACCGAAACGAGGAATTGGTGCGACAACTTTAAATAAATTACGTAATTTTGCAGCTTTGCATAGTTTATCGTTATTTGTAGCTGCTGAAAATGCCACATTAGCGATGTTACCAGCACGAGCAACCAACCAATTAATTGCCTTTACAGAAATGATTAAACAATTAAGAGCTTATCAATTAGAACATAATTTAACAGAATTAATTGATGAAATCATGGTAAAAACTGGATATAAAGCAATGTTAGAATCTGATAAAAGTTTAGAAAATCAAAGTCGTTTAGAAAATATCGAAGAATTAAAATCAGTAACGCAACAATTTGAAGAAAAATGGGAACCAGAAGATGAAGAAGCTAATCTTTATGATGATTTCTTAGCGGAATTAGCATTAGTTTCTGATCAAGATAGCGTGGAAGAAGATGCCCAAGAAGTGACATTAATGACATTACATGCGGCGAAAGGTCTGGAATTTCCAATTGTATTCTTAATGGGTCTAGAAGAAGGTATCTTCCCATTATCCCGAGCTGCGGAACAAATTGAAGAATTAGAAGAAGAACGCCGTTTAGCATATGTAGGTATTACACGTGCTGAACAGGAATTATATATTACGAATGCTTTAGAACGAATGTTATATGGACGTAAACAAAATAATCCTGCATCACGTTTTATTAAAGAAATCGATGAAGAAGTTTTAGAATCTGATAATCCAACTTTAGCGTCTACTAATAAAGCAACGCCATTTGCTAAAAATCAAGTGCGTAAAGCAAAAATACCATATCGCAGACCAGCAACAAAAACAGTTGCTAATTCAGGAACTGGTGCGCAAAAACAAGCTTGGCAAGTCGGCGATAAAGTATTGCATAAAGCCTGGGGAGAAGGAACGATTGTTAGCAGCAGTAAAGCTGGGGATGAATTAGAATTAGATATTGTCTTTACTGAACAAGGAATCAAACGTGTCTTGGCAAAATATGCCCCAATTACGAAGAAACCATAAAAGGAGTTGGTTGTATGGAACAGCAAGCAATTAAAGCTGAATTAGCTCAAATTAAAGCTAATTTACAACAATGGAATTATGAATATTATGTTTTAGATCAACCAACAGTTGAAGATGCTTTGTACGATCAAACATATCAACGTTTGATTGAATTAGAAACAGCTTATCCTGATTTAGTGACAGCTGATTCACCAACGCAACGTGTCGGGGGAGAAATTTTAACGCATTTTAATAAAGTTTCGCATCAAATTCCGATGCTTTCTTTAGGTGATGTTTTTTCAAAAGATGAATTACAAAGTTATATCTTAAAAAATCAAAGTCAGGGTGCAAAAAATTTAGCTTATACATGTGAATTGAAAATCGATGGTTTGGCGATTTCCTTAACATATGAAAAAGGTGTTTTTGTGAAAGGGTCCACCCGAGGTAATGGAATGGTTGGTGAGGATATTACTCAAAACTTAAAAACGATTCAGGCGATTCCTTTAACATTACCAGAACCAATTGATTTAGAAGTTCGTGGTGAATGTTATATGCCTAAAAAGGCTTTTGTACAATTGAATGAACGACGTGAAGAGGCCGGGCAAGCAATTTTTGCGAATCCAAGAAATGCTGCGGCAGGATCTTTACGTCAATTAGATACAAGTGTGACAGCGGCGCGTAATTTAAATACTTTTATTTATTATTTGATGGAACCTGAGAAATTAGGTTTGAAAACACAAAGTCAAGCTTTAGAAAAATTAGCACAATTAGGTTTTAAAGTGAATCCGGAATATCAAGTTGTGACAACTGAAGCTGAAATTTATGCTTATTTAGATGAATATCAAGCAAAACGTGCGCAACTACCTTATGATATTGATGGAGTGGTTTTAAAATTAAATGACTTTGCTTTACAACGTGAATTAGGTAATACAGTTAAAGTTCCACGTTGGGCTATTGCGTATAAATTTCCACCTGATCAACAAGAAACTAAAGTTTTAGATATCGAATGGACAGTTGGGCGGACAGGAGCCGTGACACCAACAGCTGTGATGGAACCTGTTTTATTAGCGGGGTCGATGGTCGCACGAGCTTCCTTGCATAATCCAGAATATCTACAAGAAAAAGATATTCGGCTAGGAGATACTGTTCTCTTGCATAAAGCAGGGGATATTATTCCGGAAATTGCGCGAGTTGTATTAGATAAACGACCTAAAACAAGCGAACCTTATGTGGTACCGACACATTGCCCACAATGTCAGGCGCTTTTAGTTCACTTAGATGATGAAGTAGCTTTAAGATGTATTAATCCAAAATGTCCGGCATTAATTAAAGAAAGCTTAACGCACTTTGTGTCACGTGATGCGATGAACATTGCTGGTTTAGGTGGTAAGATTATTGAACGCTTATATGATGAAAAACTAATTAGTGATGTAGCTGATTTATATACTTTAGATTATGCAGAATTATTACAATTAGAGAAATTCCAAGAAAAATCAGCCCAAAATTTATTAGCGGCGATTGCAGATAGTCGACAAAATTCTTTAGAAAAGCTTATATTTGGTTTGGGAATCCGCCATGTTGGGGCAAAAGGTGCTAAAATATTAGCACAAACCTTTTTAGATTTAGAAACATTGATGAAAGCAACGCAACCAGAAATTGCAGAAATTCCAGGGATTGGTGATGTGATTGCTGATAGTGTCGTTACTTATTTTAGTGATGCAAACGTGCAAAGTTTAATTCAAGAATTGAAAGAACAAGGTCTTAATTTTAAATATTTAGGCAAAACATTAACTGAAATTCAAGCTGAGGCACAAACGAGTTATTTTGCTGGCTTAACAGTTGTTTTAACCGGAACCTTAGAACAAATGAAACGTTCTGATGCGAAAAAATGGTTAGAAGAACAAGGTGCTAAAGTCACGGGCAGTGTTTCGAAAAAAACTAATTTGTTAATCGCTGGTAAAAGTGCTGGTAGTAAATTAACAAAAGCTCAAGATTTAGGTTTAGATATTATGGATGAAGCGCAATTTATCGCAAAAATGGAGGAAAACAAGTGAAAAAGTTAGGCATTGTTTTCAGCTTATGTTTGAGTGTGCTTTTATTTGCAGGTTGTGGGAATGATTCAATGAGTAATTCAAGTTCTGCAACAAGTAAAGGATTTCAAACAACAGGCCGAAATGTTGATGGTGAATACCAAGGTGTGATTGAAGATGGTCATTATTTAACAAGTAAATCACGTGGTGTTGTGCTCGTGAAAGATTCCGAAAATATTTTGAATTTACAAAGTTTTGAAAGAGGACTTTTAAATATTTCAAAACAAGAATTTTCACCGAAAAAATATATTTTTCAAGAAGGTCAAGTTTTAAATAAAAGTACGGTTTATAAATGGTTAGGTCGCAAAACTAAAAAGAATACTTTAGGACTTAATCCAAAAGATAATGGTAGTAAAGATCCGAAAAAACGTAATCCTATGTATGTGCAAGCTATTTCGGAACAAGATTATATGCAAAAAGATGATAATGACAAGCTCGTCTTATCAGGCATGACTATTGGGATTGCGATGAATCGTAAAGATTATTATCAAAAAGAAGAATATGGTGCAACATATATTTCAGATATTTCTAAAGAAAAAATGTTACAAGAAGGTCGGATTGCAGCGGCCAAAGTTTTAGCACGATTACGTCAAATGAAAGACGTTCCGAAAAATATTCCGATTGTTATTGCGATGTTTGAACAAGCACCACAAGATAGTTTAGTCGGAGGAACTATTTATGCCTATACAGTTTCGAAAAAAGGTGCTGAACTTGGATCATGGACTGAAACTGATTATCAAAGTTGTGTCTTTCCAGCAACTGATGGCAAAAAAGTACCTAACGATAATGATGAAGAATCATTTTTAAACTTTAAAAATAAAGTCCAAAACTTTTTCCCGAACTTAGCGGGTGTTACAGCGCAAGCTTACTATGAAGGAAAAACTTTACAAGGACTAAATATTAATATTACAACACAATTTTATAGCCAAACTGAAGTGATTAGCTTTACGCAATATATTACACGGGCCGCTAAACAATACTTACCAGCGAATGTTCCACTTAATATTAAAGTTCGTGGTAGTGATGGTAATGTCCAAAGTTTCGTTTCTCACCAACAAAGAGGCGATGATTATTACACGCATGTTTTCGGGAGTTATTAAAAACTTGGAAAAGGTATGCTAAAATAAGAACTATTAAGATAAATTGGATAGAAAGAAGGAAATGTAATGGCAATTAGTGCAAAAGAAGTTGCACACGTAGCGAGTTTAGCAAAACTTGCATTTAACGAAAATGAATTAGAAACATTCACTGGTCAAATGGATGAAATTATTAATATGGTGCAAGAATTAAGTGAAGTTGATACAACTGATGTTCCAGTAACAACTCATGTGACTGATGCACATAATGTTTTACGTGAAGATATTGCGGTTAAAGGAACTGATCGTGATTTATTAATGAGAAATGTACCTGAATCAGAAGATGGTTACATTAAAGTTCCAGCAATTATTGATGGAAGCGAGGATGCTTAATAATGGATTATTTTAAAAATGATTTAGCTAGTTTACATACTAGTTTAGTAAATAAAGAAATTAGTGCTGAAGAATTAACAAAAGCAACTTTCGCTGGCATCAAAGAAAAAGAACCAGTTGTGGACGCTTTTTTAACTTTAAATGAAGAAAAAGCATTACAAACAGCACGTGAAATCGATGCTCAAGGAATTGACGCTGATAATGTATTAGCAGGTATTCCAATTGGGATTAAAGATAATATTGTAACTAAAGATTTAAGAACAACAGCTGCAAGTAAAATGTTAGAAAACTTTGAACCAATTTACGATGCAACTGTTATGGAAAAATTACAAGCTGCGCAAATGATTAATGTTGGTAAATTAAACATGGATGAATTTGCGATGGGTAGTTCCACAGAAACATCTGCATTTAAGAAAACTAAAAATGCATGGGACCAAACTAAAGTTCCTGGTGGTTCTTCTGGTGGGTCTGCAGCAGCAGTTGCTTCTGGCGAAGTTTTAGCTAGTTTAGGCTCTGATACTGGTGGATCTATTCGTCAACCAGCAGCCTTTAACGGTATTGTTGGTATGAAACCAACTTATGGTCGTGTTTCACGATATGGTTTAATTGCGTTTGCATCTAGTTTAGATCAAATCGGACCATTTACACGTACAGTTAAAGATAATGCTTTAGTTTTAAATGCAATTAGTGGACAAGATGCACGTGATTTTACAACATCTGCACAACCAGTTCCTGATTTTACACAAGGAATCGCTGATGGTGTTAAAGGAATGAAGATTGCTGTTCCTAAAGAATATTTAGGCGAAGGTGTGGCAGAAGATGTTAAAGCAGCTATCAAAAACGCTATTACAACTTTTGAAACTTTAGGCGCTAAAGTAGAGGAAGTTTCTTTACCTCATAGTAAATATGGTGTGGGTGTTTATTATATTATTGCTTCATCAGAAGCATCATCTAACTTAGAACGTTTTGATGGAATTCGTTATGGTTATCGTGCACCTGATGTAAAGACTTTAGAAGAAGTTTATGTTAAATCACGTTCGCAAGGTTTTGGTGATGAAGTTAAACGTCGTATTATGTTAGGGACATTCTCTTTATCTGCCGGAACATATGATGCATTCTTTAAGAAAGCAGCACAAGTTCGGACATTAATTTGTCAAGATTTCGCTAAAGTATATCAAGATTATGATTTAATCTTAGGACCAACAGCACCAACAGTAGCTTATGGTTTAGGTGAAAAAATCGATGATCCTGTAACAATGTATATGAATGATATTTTAACAATTCCAACTAACTTAGCAGGTTTACCAGGGATGTCAATTCCAGCTGGTTTCTCACAAGGATTACCAATTGGTTTACAATTAATCGCCCCACAATTTGCTGAACAAACATTATATCGGGCAGGATATGCTTTTGAACAAGCTACTTCCTTCCACAAAGAAATTCCTGTGATTGGAGGTCAAGCTTAATGAATTTTGAAACAACAGTCGGCTTAGAAGTCCATATTGAAATGCAGACAAAATCAAAAGCCTATTCACCATCACCAGTTCAATATGGTGCTGAACAAAATACAAATACAAACGTAATTGATTGGGGATATCCTGGGGTATTACCAGTTGTGAATAAGGGTGCTTTAGAATTTGCGATGCGTGCAGCTTTAGCTTTAAACTGCGAAATCGAACAAGATATTCATTACGATCGTAAAAATTATTTTTATCCTGATAATCCAAAAGCTTACCAAATTACGCAATTCCAAACACCAATCGGTCATGATGGTTGGGTTGAAATTGATTTAGAAGATGGTAGTACAAAGAAAGTCCGAATCCATGAAATTCATATGGAAGAAGATGCAGGTAAGAACTCTCATAAAGATGATGGCTATTCATATGTTGATTTGAATCGTCAAGGGACACCATTAGTTGAAATCGTAGCGGAACCAGATTTATCTTCACCAGAAGAAGCGGTGGCTTATTTAACTAAATTACGTCAAATTATCCAATTTACAGGTATTTCTGATGTGAAAATGGAAGAAGGTTCGATGCGTGCGGATGTTAACGTTTCTGTACGTCCTTATGGTGCTGATAAATTAGGTGTCAGAACAGAAATGAAGAACTTAAACTCTTTTGAACACGTACGTAAAGGTATTCAATATGAATCCAAACGTCAACAAGGAGTCTTGTTAACAGGTGGAGAAATCCAACAAGAAACACGTCGTTTCGATGATGTTACTGGCACAACAAGTTTATTACGTTCAAAAGAAGAAGCTAATGATTATCGTTATTTCCCAGAACCAGATATTCCACCAATTCATATTTCTGAAGAATGGATTGAAAAAGTTCGTGGTGAAATTCCTGAAATGCCAGATAAACGTCGTGCACGTTATGTGAACGAATGGGGTATTCCAGAATATGATGCTGGTGTCTTAACACAGACTAAAGAAATGTCCGATTTTTATGATGCAACAGTTAACGCTGGGGCAGATGCTAAATTAGCAGCTAACTGGTTAATGGGTGAAGTTAATGCTTATATGAATGCTCAAAAGATGGCTTTAGATGAAACAGCGTTAACACCAGAACATTTAGCAACGATGATTAAATTAATTGTTGATGGAACAATTTCTTCTAAGATTGCTAAAAAAGTCTTTAAAGAAATTATTACTAACGATACTGATCCACAAGCTTGGGTTGAAGAAAAAGGTATGGTTCAATTATCTGATCCTGCTAAATTACAACCAATTATTGATGAAATTTTAGATAATAATGAACAATCTATTGAAGATTTCAAAAATGGTAAAGATCGTGCGGTTGGTTTCTTAGTTGGTCAAATTATGAAACAAACACGTGGTATGGCCAATCCGAAAATGGTTAATAAATTATTGATGGCAAGTTTGAATCAAAGATAAGTCATAAACTGTAAGTTTTATGATGATGGGGAGAAATCAAATGCAAAAACGTTGTCGAATTATTTACAATCCTACTTCAGGTAGAGAAGCAATGAAAAATGATTTGGTTGAAATTTTAAATATTTTAGAAGCAGCTGGATATGAAACAAGTGCATTTGCAACGACACCTGAACCTAATTCAGCTCAAAATGAAGCTCGTCGCGCAGCTTTAGCTGGATTTGATGTGATTGTAGCTGCTGGTGGAGATGGAACAATTAATGAAGTTGTGAATGGGATTGCTCCTTTAGAACAACGACCAAAATTAGGTATCATTCCTGCTGGAACGACGAATGATTATGCGCGCGCTTTGAAAATCCCGCGTGAAGATCCAGTAGCAGCAGCTAAATTTATTGCGCAAGGTGATACATTTAAAATTGATATTGGATTAGCGAATCAAGCTTATTTTGTTAATATTGCTGGTGGTGGTTCCTTAACGGAATTAACATATGGTGTGCCATCTCGAGTTAAATCATTATTTGGTTATTTAGCTTATTTAATTAAAGGTGCAGAAATTTTACCACGGATGAAGCCGATCGATATGCATTTAGAGTATGATGAAGGCGTTTATGATGGTAAGGCATCCATGTTTTTATTAGCTTTAACCAATTCCATCGGTGGTTTTGAACAAATTGTTCCGGACGCATCTTTAGATGATGGTAAGTTTACTTTGATTATTGTTAAGCCAAGTAATGTTGTTGAGATGTTACAGCTTTTAACAATGGTCTTAAATGGCGGTAAACATGTTGATGATGATCGGATTATTTATACAAAAACAACGAAACTAATTGCTAAACCAATTCAAAATGATGAAAAGTTAATGATTAATATTGATGGTGAATACGGTGGAGATGCACCAATGGAATTCACTAATTTAAAACAACATATTGAAATTTTCGCAAATGTTAAAGCTATTCCAGATATGCAAAGAAAGATGAATCCAGATGTCCAAGAAGCAAAAGATTATTTTGTGCAAGGTGTAGAAGATTTGTCACAACAAGGTGTAACTGATGATGGTATGATTAAAATGAGAAAAGAGTAAGTAATTCATTAGTTTTGATTTTAAAAAGAAGAAGTTTGATATCCAAAGTTGATATTGAGCTTCTTTTTTTTATATAAATAACCAAAATAAGCA
The DNA here is from genome assembly GCF_000423245.1 of Ligilactobacillus ceti DSM 22408. Lineage (GTDB taxonomy): Bacteria > Bacillota > Bacilli > Lactobacillales > Lactobacillaceae > Ligilactobacillus > Ligilactobacillus ceti. The sequence goes on along the minus strand of NZ_AUHP01000014.1, from coordinate 16,786 downwards.
AGTAAAATCAAGGAATTGATGAGTGAACCTTGAATTTTGATAAGTAAAAGTGCTATAATACTATTATCATTTTTTTCTTAGGATGCTAATGAATGTTTAATCATTAAAAAGTCGGTTTAAGGTTTGTTGGTAACTAATATAGCATGATGAGATAAATTCTTAAGTAAAATTAGGGATGGAACTGATTATGAATATATTTTTTCGAGGAAAATAGCAAAAGATAATTCTTATAAAAATAAGAATACATAAGTTTGGAGGAATTTATTAATGGGTAATGACTCAAAGGATACTGCGTTTTTAGGACATCCTCGTGGTTTAGCAACCCTTTTCTTCACAGAAATGTGGGAAAGATTTAGTTATTATGGAATGCGTGCAATCTTGCTATTCTATATGTACTTCTCAGTAGCAGACGGTGGTTTAGGTATGGACAAAGCAACAGCTGCGTCTATTATGGCAATCTATGGTTCACTTGTTTATTTATCAGGTGTACTTGGTGGATTTGTTAGTGACCGTTTGTTAGGTAGTCGTAAGACTGTTTTCATCGGTGGTATTTTAATTATGATTGGTCATATTATTTTGGCTACACCGTTTGGAAAAATGGCATTGTTCTTATCAATCTTCTTTATCATTATCGGAACAGGTTTATTAAAACCAAATGTTTCTGAAATGGTTGGTGGTCTTTATAAGAAAGATGACGTTCGTCGTGATGCTGGTTTTAACATCTTTGTTTTCGGTATTAATGTTGGTTCATTTGCCGCACCATTATTAGTTGGTTATTTAGGACAAGAAGTTAACTTCCACTTAGGTTTCTCATTGGCTGCCGTTGGTATGTTCTTTGGTTTAATCCAATACTACTTTGATGGTAAAAAACACTTATCAAAAGATAGTTTATATCCAACAGATCCAATTGAACCAAAAGATTTAAAGAAAATTCTTGTGAAAGCTGCGATTGCAGTTGCTATTTTAGCTTTAGTATTAGTTATTATGGGTATGTTTAATGTCTTAACATTAGAAGGTGTTATTACATTAGTAACAGTTATTGCTGTGGCAATTCCTATCTACTACTTCACAATGATGTTAACAAGTCGTAAGATTAATGAAGTTGAACGTTCACGCGTGTGGGCATATGTTCTTTTATTTATTGCATCAGTTTTATTCTGGTCAATCGAAGAACAAGGTTCAATTATCTTAGCATTCTTTGCTGAAGAACAAACACGTTTAGCTGTTGCAGGCCATGCCTTCCCAGCTAGTTGGTTCCAAAGTGCTAACCCATTATTCATTATGATCTATGTGCCAATCTTTACAGCATTATGGACAAAAATGGGTAAAAAACAACCTTCATCACCAACTAAATTTGCTTTCGGTTTATTCTTTGCCGGTGCATCATTTGTTTGGATGATGGTTCCTGGTTTAGTTCATGGTACAAATACTTTAGTAAGTCCATTATTCTTACTTGTAAGTTGGGCTTTAGTAATCATTGGGGAAATGTTAATTTCACCAATCGGTTTATCAGTTACAACTAAATTAGCTCCTAAAGTTTTCCAAGCTCAATTAATGAGTGTATGGTTCTTAGGTGATGCGGTAGCTCAAGCTATAAATGCGCAAATTGTACGTCTTTATACAAAACAAACAGAAGTTATGTACTTCGGTATTGTTGGTGGTATTACAATTGCCTTTGGTTTAATTCTTTTATTAATGGTACCTAAGATTAAGAAATTAATGGGTGGTATTAACTAAAAAGTTAATTACTAATTTAATTCAAAAATATAGAGCAATAATCAATTAGATTATTGCTCTTTTTGTTTTTTTAAGGGTTTAAAAAATAGATAAAAGGTTGATTTAATCAGGTTTTATGCTGTTTGTTAACTAGCTTAAAATTTTTTTGAAAAAAATTACAAAAAGGGGTTGCAATGTTTAAAAAAATCGATTATACTAATGTAGTCGATGAGGGATAACACCTTATTGGTACATGGAAGGGTAGCGAAGTGGCTAAACGCGGCGGACTGTAAATCCGCTCCTTCGGGTTCGGTGGTTCGAATCCACTCCCTTCCATTGGTTTAATGGGGTATAGCCAAGCGGTAAGGCAACGGTTTTTGGTACCGTCATGCGCTGGTTCGAATCCAGCTACCCCAATCAAATAAACGATTAAAGGAACTAACTTGTGAAGACAAGTTAGTTCCTTTTTTTTTTCGATAGTGTTATATTATAGTTACTCTTAAGGATGTTCTTATTCTGTTTAAAGCAAGTGATTATACATAAAACAAATAAGAATATTAAGTCTGGAGAATTAAATTTAAGTAGGTGAAAAAATTGGGAAATTCAAATAAAAAACTTGGTTTTATTTCAGTTTATTTACTTGGTGTCAATGGGATTATCGGATCAGGGATTTTTCTTTTACCAAGTAAAATGTACGCTCTATCTGGTATTTGGAGTGTTGCTGTGATCTTCTTTTGTGCTTTAGCAGCATTGGTCTTAACTTTAAGTTATGCTGAACTTGCTAGTCGTTCTACTGGGAATGGTGCAGCTTGGTTATATGCATATGATCAATTTGGAGAGTTTGCTGGTTTTGAAGTGGGGCTCTTTATTTGGTTACAAGGGGTAGTTACAATTTCTGCGGAAACGGCAGCCTTTTTAACGGCCTTGAAGTTAATGGTTCCACAATTAAGTGATCCATTTTTATATAAAGCAACTGGTTTGGCAATTATTTTAGGATTAACAGTTGTGGGAATTATGGGGAACCAAGTTTCGAAATATGCTAATAATATTGCTACAGTTATGAAAATCGGGGCTTTGATTACTTTTGTGATTGGGGGGCTATTCTTTATTAAGATGATGAACTTTAGCCAACCGGTGACACATAGTTTGAAAGATTATAATAGTGCTTTTAATTTGATTTTCTATATGTTTGCTGGTTTTTCATTTTTACCAGTCGCTGCAACTAAAATGGAAAATCCTAAGAAAAACTTACCACGGATTTTATTAGCTGTTATCATTTCAGTTGGTGTGATTTATATGATTACCATGATTGTAGCTATTGGTGTTTTAGGACCAGAAATTGTTCATAATGAAAGTCCATTAGCTTTTGCTTTTGCTGAAAAATATGGTCATATTGGACGAATGATTATGAGTATTGGTATTTTAGGTTCAATCCTTGGGGTAGCAATTTCCTTGTCATATAGTACACCTTATATTGCTTCTTCATTAGCACGTGAACATCAATTGTTACCAGCTTTCTTTGGTAAAATTACAAAATCAGGAACACCTTGGGTAGCGGTGATTCTCACAACATGTATTTGTGCATTGTTATTCTTGAGTGGTGATTATTTATTCTTAGTACCATGTACAGTCTTTATTTCTTTAGTTCAATATGTTGTAACTTCATTTGCAGCTATGAAAGTTAAGAAAAAACAAAAAGATCCAAAAACAGCCACGGATGGATTTAATCTTCCGTTAGGATATACATTCCCAATATTATCACTTTTAATTTGTGTCTATATGTTAATGAACTTTACACAAAAAGTTATTATCTTTGGGGTGACGACAATTGTAGTCTGTGTGGCATTTTATTTCATTTATCGTTACTTTAAAAATAAAAAAACTAAAACAGTAGCTAAATAAACAGTTGGCAGGAAACCAAAATGGTTTTCTGCTTTTTTAGGGCATTTTAAGCGACAAAGTTATTAATTATTAATTGATTTTTTTAAGCTAAATTTGACACATCTTTTAATATTAATTTATAATAATATAGTTAGTTGACTTCAGCTTAAAAATCCCCCTTAGAGGATGTGAAAAAGATGACAGATTTTTACGAAATAACAAGTAAGAATACTAATAGCTTATCTAAAACAGAACAGAATATTTTTAATTATGTAGTAAAAAATATGCATAAAGTAAAAAATATGAGTATTCGAGAACTTTCGACAGAATGTTATGTATCTACTACAACTGTTTTTCGTTTTGTTAAGAAGATTGGTTATTCTGGATATGAAGAGTTTGTAAATTCCGTGCGTGAGGCTGAAGAAGCAACGCGTAAAATTAACATTCCTAATATTGTTAAACATGAAAATTATAAAGAAAGTTATTTGAAAAATATTATTGAAGGTGTGCAAGTTTTAACTGATGATAAAATTGATCAATTTAACGCGATTATGAGCAAGTATCCGAAAGTCTATATTTTAGTTGAAGGTGCTAGTCGAGAAGTGGCTCATTATTTTTATCGGCTATTAGTTTCAGTAGGATATAGTGTTGATATGTTATTTGAAGAGTTTGAAATTGATTCAATTTTGAAACGAATTAAAAGTAACGATGTGTTACTTGTGTTATCTTATACAGGTAGTAATCAACGAGTGATTAATTCTTTAGAACGTATTTTTGCGATTGTAACACCGACAATTGTATCTTTTACACGAGCAGATAATAATATTATTCAAAATATGAGTGATTTGAATTTTTATGTATTTGCTGATGAAGTTAATTATGAAGGAATTGATGTAACATCACGGATCGGAATGATTGCTATCATCGAGATTTTAATGTACAAACGAATTATTAATTAAAGTATAAATTTTAAAATAAAACCTTATTAAAACTGCCGAAAAAGGGCGTTTTAATAAGGTTTTTTTGATGTAGTTACAAATTATGGAACGTAAAAAGTAATTGGTATAGTTGTTGTCAAAGGGTTTAGGAGTAACATATGTAACGATTGGCAGTAACAGTAACATGATGCTAAAAAACGAAAAAAACTAATTGGACCGTTCCACCCTCCCTAAACAGAAATGTTGATAAATCAATGTTTTCTAGTGATAAAACAGTAAAAAAATTAGCGAAAAAAAATAAAAGTAAAGAAAAACTGTTACGTGAAATGTAACAGTTTACAACGTCGTTACGTCTGTTACATACTCTTTGAAAACGCACACAAACGTAAAATGGTGGAATATAATATAGATAGTGATTGAGGCTTATAAGAAAACAACTAACAAGCATTAATTACTAACTAGTACTAGTACAGAATTAAGCTTAAGCAAATGAACAAAGATGTTATTATATTATATTTTGAAAGGAAGTTACAACATGGCTAAAAGAATTGATAGTACACCAAGAAAAGATGGTTTCCGCATGCCCGCAGAATTTGAACCACAATCACAAATTTGGATGCTATGGCCTGAAAGAACAGATAACTGGAGAAGTGGTGCTAAACCAGCTCAAAAAGTTTTCAAAAATATTGCAGAAGCAATTAGTGAATTCGAAGATGTAACAGTTTGTGCATCTCCAGCTCAATTCCAAAACTGCCGTAACATGTTATCTTCCGACATCCGTGTCGTAGAAATGACAAGTAACGACTCCTGGATCCGTGACTGTGGCCCAACATTCGTAGTAAACGATAAAGGTGACGTACGTGCCATTGATTGGGATTTCAATGCGTGGGGCGGACTTCATGATGGACTATATTTCCCATGGGATCAAGATGAATTAGTAGCTCAAAAAGTTTGCGAAATCGAACGTGTTGATAGCTATCGTACACCTGGATTCGTTTTAGAAGGTGGTAGTATCCACGTTGATGGTGAAGGAACAGTTTTAACAACTGAAATGTGTCTTCTTTCCGAAGGACGCAACCCTCATATGACAAAAGAAGAAATTGAAGAAAAATTAAAAGAATACTTAAACGTTGAAAAAGTTATTTGGGTTAAAGATGGTATTGATCCATATGAAACAAATGGCCATATCGACGACGTTGCATGTTACATTCGCCCTGGTGAAGTTGGCTGTATCTGGACAGACGATAAAGAAAGTCAATTCTACCAAGCATGTCAAGATGCATACAAGACACTTAGCGAAGCAACAGATGCTAAAGGCCGTAAATTAAAAGTTCATAAATTATGCATGCCTAAAGAATACGTAACAATTAAAGGCGACTTTGAAATTGACTACGTAGAAGGAACATTACCACGTGAAGATGGTGAAGTATCAATCGCATCATACATGAACTTCTTAATTGTTAACGGTGGTGTAATCGTACCTCAATACGGTGACGTAAATGATGAACTTGCTCTTAAGACGATTCAAGAATGGTTCCCAGATCATAAATGTGTCGGCGTTCGTACAGAAGAAGTTGCCTTTGGTGGTGGTAATATTCACTGTATTACACAACAACAATGTAAATAAGATTCTATCTTATTAAAAGAGCATAGATAGTAGGGAGTCGTTCAAGATGAAAGGAAGAAAAAAATATCTTATTGTTAGTATCTGCATTTTCGTAATATTTATTTTCTGCTTTTCATTTTTGAATGGCCGGTCGCATCAAGGTCAAATTGAAACATTCACATTTGTTAAGAAATTTTTGGCTGATGATACGGGCGTTAAAGAAGTCCTCGTAGCTACCGGAAAAAATCTCGGTGTGATAACGCTCGTTCCAATCATAATTACTGTGATATTGGCTTTTGTTTTAAATGACGTTCTCTTAGCTTTAATAGTGGGTATTTTGACAGGATATGCCATTTGGGGAGCGAGTTTTGGAACCGGAAGTACAATTAGTAAAATTGGTGAAGTGTTCGGTTTGAGTTTTCAAACGATTTTCCACGTTGCAACTGATCCATTTAATTTACAGATTTTTGGAGTATGTTTTACGATTGGTGGCATGGTTGAATTAATTCATTCTAATGGAGGCTTTGCTGCTTTGGCAGATAGTTTACGACGAAGAATTGATTCACCGAAAAAAGCTGCTTTAACAGCACAATTAATGGGAAGTTGTTTATTCTTTGATGATTATGCCAATGTTTTAATAACAGGCCCTACAATGCAAACAATTACTGATAGTCAAGGTATTTCACGCGAGAAATTAGCGTATATTGTAGATTCAACAGCAGCTCCGGTTGCTGGTATGGTTGTAGTATCTAGCTGGATATCAGCAGAATTAGTTGCGATTAAAACGGGACTGGATCTCGCTGGTGTTCATGCTAGTGCTTACAATCAATTTGTCGGAAGTTTACCATATCGAACTTACAATTTCATGGCGTTATTTTTAATCTTTATCACTATCATATTAGGTCGTGAATATGGTCCCATGCTTTATGCAGAGAGACGCGCAAGAATTACATGCAAACGATGTAAACAAGAAGTATTAGAGTCACATGATGAAAAGATTGAAAAAGGCTGTATTTGGTCAGCGTTATTACCAATTATTACATTAATTATATATTCCGTAATTGGTTTTTATGTTGATGGAATGTCACAAGCAATCAAAGCTGGAGTTATTGACAAAAACGCAGGATTTTCGTTTAGCTACATACATTTAAGTTTTAGCTATGCAAATACTGTGAAAATAATTATCCAAGCTGCTTTGTTAGGAGCCGTTGTAGCTTTAGTCATGGGTTGTTTTACTAAAAAATTAAAATTTAGGGCCGGTCTGAAAGCTTGGCTAAAAGGTGCCCAAAGCATATTTTCAACAGTATTTGTGTTAGTGCTTGCTTGGTGTCTTGCTAAAGTGGTCGGACTTTTAGGAACCGCCTATTATTTAGTTGATTTAGTTAGTGCAAATGTACCTTACTATTTATTACCTGTCGTAATTTTTATCACATGTTGTGTAATTTCATTTGTAGTTGGTAGTTTTGGTTGTATGGCGATTGTGATGCCGATTGCTTTACCAGTTGTCTATAGTGCAGTGCAAAGTTCAGGTTTGGGTTATGCTGAACAGTTTGTTTTTGCATCAATAGCAGCAGTTCTCTCTGGAGCAGTATTTGGTGATAATTGCAGTCCAATTACAGATACAACGATATTGTCATCGGTTGGCGCCGGATGTCCGAATATCGATCATGTCAAAACACAATTACCTTACGCATTAACCGCAGCAATTAGCGCTGCAATCTTTGGATTTTTACCGGCGGGATTTGGAATTTCACCGTTTATTTCCTTAGTCGGTTGTACTATAAGTTGTCTCTTAACATTATTATTTATCGGTAAAAAGATTTAAAACATAAAATAGAATTCAACATTTCAGGAGGGTCTAACCATGGAAAAAGTTAGAAATTTAATTGATACACAAGATTTTACAAAAGAAGAACTTATTGACATTATCAACCTTTCATTAAAAATTAAGAAATGTATTAAGAATGGTTACTATCCAGATCTTATGAGACGCCAAACATTGGCAATGATTTTCCAACAATCATCCACACGGACACGTGTATCCTTTGAAACAGCAATGGAACAATTAGGTGGCCATGCTCAATATTTAGGACCAGGTATGATTCAATTAGGTGGACATGAAACAATCGGTGATACAGGTAAAGTGTTATCTGAATTAGTTGATATTATCATGGCACGTGTTATTGAACATAAAACAGTTGAAGAATTAGCTGACAACTGCACAATCCCAGTTATTAATGCGATGAGTGATTATAACCACCCAACACAAGAAATTGGTGATATGTGTACAATCTTTGAAAACTTACCACGTGGCAAGAAATTAGAAGATTGTAAAGTAGTCTTCGTTGGTGATGCAACACAAGTTTGTGCATCTTTAGGTATGATTACAACACACTTAGGTATGCATTTCGTACACTATGGACCAAAAGGACATCAATTAAATGATCATTTCAAAGAAATCATGGAAAAAAATGTTCAAGAAAATGGTGGTAGCTGGTTAGTAACAGATGATCGTAACTCTGTTAAAGGTGCTGACTTTATCTACACAGACGTATGGTATGGCTTATACGAAAACGAAATGCCAAAAGAAGAACGTGTGCGTGTCTTCAAAGACTTCCAAGTTAACCGTGAACTTATGCAATTAGGTAACTTAGGTTGCAAATTCATGCACTGCTTACCTGCAACACGTGGTGAAGATGTTACAGATGAAGTTGCTGATTCTGATGCATCATTATGCTGGGAAGAAGCAGGAAACCGTCTTACAGCTATGCGCGGTATCTTAGTATACTTAACACGTTACAAGAAAGAATCTTTAGAAGCAGAAAAAATTGCTGTCAAAGAAGAACTTGATATGTTCATGGCAGAAAAAGGCTTATTAAAAGAAGTAGATTAATAAACTGAAATAAACGTATTTCTGCATCTATTCAATTGTGGTAGGTGCAGAAATATTATTTATGAAAAGGAGTTGCTTAGAATGGCTAAAATTGTAATTGCTCTTGGTGGGAATGCTTTAGGAAAAACTGCAACAGAGCAACTTAAATTAGTTAAAAATGCCTCTAAGTCAATTGTTGATTTAGTTAAAGCAGGTAATGATGTTGTTATCGCACACGGAAATGGTCCTCAAGTTGGGATGATTAATTTGGCAATGAGTGTAGCTGCTGCTGATGGTGCAATTGCTGCTGATATGCCTTTCCCAGAATGTGGTGCTATGAGCCAAGGTTATATTGGTTATCATTTACAAAATAGTATTGATAATGAATTAAAACATCAAGGTATTGATCGAAAAGCAGTAACTTTAATTACACAAGTTTTAGTTGATGAAAAAGATCCTGCGTTTGCTCATCCAACTAAACCAATTGGAGCTTTCTATACGAAAGAAGAAGCAGAAAAGATTGCTGCAGAAAAAGGTTACGATATGGTTGAAGATGCTGGTCGTGGTTATCGTCAAGTTGTAGCATCACCAAAACCAATCGATGTTATTGAAAAAGCATCAATTAATGAATTAGTTAATGCTGGTAAAATTGTAATTACAGTCGGTGGGGGCGGAATTCCTGTTATTAAAAAAGATGGTAATTTAGTAGGCGTTCCAGCTGTTATTGATAAAGATTTTGCTAGTGCTAAATTAGCTGAATTAGTCGATGCAGATATGTTAGTTATTTTAACAGCGGTTGATAAAGTTGCGATTAACTTTGGTAAACCAAACGAAAAACATCTTGATCATATGAATCTTGATGAAGCTAAAAAATATATTGAAGAAGGTCACTTTGCTCCAGGTAGCATGCTTCCTAAAGTTGAAGCTGCGATGGCATTTGCTAAAGCTGGTGGTAAAGCCTTGATTGCTTCACTTGAAAATGCTGGTAAAGCAATTAATGGTGCAAGCGGAACACTTATTGAAAAGTAAACTATTGGATTAAGTAAAATAAAGGAGGGATTTAGATGGCCGAGCAAAAAGTTAGTGTATGGAAAAGTATCCTCTTTACAATTTGTAGTATCTTAGTTTTAGATACATTCGTAGCACCAGCTATCATCGGGGTATCATCTATTACACTTTGGATCATTACAGCAATTGTTTTCTTCTTACCTTATGGATTGGTTAGTGCTGAGTTAGGTAGTAACTATCCGGATGATGGTGGTATTTATAGTTGGGTTAAACAAGCCTATGGTGAAAAAACAGCCGTTATGGTTGGTTGGTACTACTGGGTTAACGTAGCATTTTGGATGCCAGCTGTATTTATTGCTTTCTCATACTGGATTAGCTACACATTTATGCCAGATGCATCACCTTGGGTTTTATGTGGTTTAGCAGTTGCAATGTGCTGGTTGATCGTTTATATCGGTATCCGGGGTGTCGATTTATCAGTTACAGTTTCTAATATTGCAGCTATTTGTAAAGTTGCTGTTTTACTTATTTTCGGATTTTTGGGAATTGCTTATGCAATTAAATTCGGTGCAAACAATGATTTCTCATTACATGCATTTATCCCAAGTTTTGACAACACAACACAATATATTTCTGCCATTGCCTACAACTTATTAGGGTTTGAATTAATTGGTTCTATTGGTAGCCAAATTGAAGATCCTGAAAAAACAATTCCAAAAATGACAGTTTTTGCGGGTGTAATTATTACAGCGTTATATGTTTTTGGTACATTCGGCGTTTTAGTAGCTTTACCAGCTGATAAAATTGACTCAGCTGATGGTTTCTTCTACGCATTACAAGAATTATGTAGTGTCTTTGGACCAACTCTTTCACGTCCAATTTTCGTAATTGTTATTGTAGTTGCTGCATTAACACTTGTATCTAACATGGTTTCATGGGCATTAGGTGCTAATGAAGTGCTTTCTGCTTCAGAATTAGACAAACGTTCTAAATGGTTAGGACATAAGAACAAGAAATACGGTACACCAGATGGTTTATACATTATTATGGGTCTTATTTCAACATTCTTATTAGTATTAAACTTTAGCTTATCTAAAGATGCTAACCAAATTTTCTGGGTAATCTTATCATTTAGTTTCGTAGTCTTCATGTTGCCATACCTCTTCATGTTCCCTGCAGCTATTACATTACGTAAGAAGAACAAAGATATGAAATATGTCTACAAAGTACCTGGTGGAGAATGGGGATTGAAACTTTGTGTATTCCTTTGTGAAATCTGTGTACTTGCTTCTATCTTCTTCTTATTCAAAGATAGTGGTGGCGGAATTGGCTTATGGACATTAATTATCGGTACAGCAATTACAACCTTCTTTGGTTGGTTATTAATTCGTGCTGGTGAAAAAGCTGATGTTTAAAATAGTATAAATAATAAAATTGAAAAGAGTCGCGATTTTTAATCGCGGCTCTTTTTTAATCTTAATAAGGATATTTAATTTATAAAAAGTGATTAGAAGAATGAATTTAATTATGCTAAGATGAAATCATTATAATATGAGGAGTATTAATGTGAAAAAATATTTATTACCAATTGGAGCGTTTATAGGAATCGTTTTATGTGGAATTGCTGTTTTCTTTTTGATTACAGATGATACATCTAAAACACAAAAGAAAACACAAGAACCTAAACAAGAAAAGGTGACATCTAAAAAGAAAAAAGTCAAAAAAGAGAGTCATCAACAAGCGACTTCGAAGAAAAAAGTTGTAAAAAAAGCAACAGAAGACGTTACTAAAACACAGAAAACTAAAAAAGCGACTGGTATTCCTGCTTGGAACGAACCATCAGAACCAACCTATCCAACAATTAAAAATCCCAGTCAATTAGCTGTGAAAGTTTCTTTAGCAGATCAACGTGTTTATATTCAAGAAGCAGGTCAAACAATTTATACTATTGTATGTTCAACTGGGATTGAAAAGTTAGGTAATGGAACACCGAAAGGTCATTTTGTGATTGAACCAGAACGGGGACCAGCGAATTATTTTGCTAAATATAATGACTGGGCATATAACTGGATTTCCTTTAAAAATCATGGTGAATATTTATTCCATAGTGTTTTATTCTGGGATAAAGATCATGTAGAAGAGGAAGAAGCTGCTAAATTAGGACAAGAAGCTTCTCATGGATGTATTCGTATGTCATTGCCAGATTCAAAATGGTTTTATGATAATATTCCTACGGGAACACCAGTAGACATTTATTAGAAAATAAAGAAAAGGTGGTAATCCAAAGGTATGATCAACAAAAAATTGGTAAATACTGTTCCGAAAAGTAAAAAATATATTGCTTGGAATGTGGCGTTACAATGGATTGCTTTGCTGGCTAATGTAGTATTTATCTGTACAGTGGTGTCATTTATTGAACTGTTATATGAACTTTTATATTGGAAAATAGATACCCAAAAAGCAGTACTAATCCTAGTGGGAGTGACTGTTGTAACAATTATTATTAGAATGTTTTGTTCGTATCAAGCGACTAAAATGGCTTATTTGGCATCTAAAGAAGTTAAACAAAAATTACGTGCGCAAATTTATCAAAAACTTTTACGTTTAGGTGCGGGATATAACAAAGTTGTTAATACTTCTGAAATTGTGCAAGTTACAGTCGAAGGTACACAACAATTAGAAACGTATTTTGGGGCATACTTGCCGCAGTTTTTTTATAGTATGTTAGCACCATTTACATTATTTGTAGTGTTATCGTTTATTAGTTTGAAAACAGCTGTAGTTTTATTAGTGTGTGTACCGTTGATTCCGATTTTAATTGCATTGATTCAAACTTGGGCTAAAAAATTGTTATCAAAATATTGGGGACAATACACTGCTCTAGGGGATTCTTTTTTAGAGAATTTGCAAGGTTTGACTACTTTAAAAATTTACAATACGGATGATATAAAAAATCAAGAAATGAACCAAGAATCCGAAAAGTTTCGTAAAGTTACAATGCGTGTATTAACGATGCAATTAAATTCGATTACGATTATGGATTTAGTAGCTTATGGTGGTTCCGCATTGGGAATTATTCTAGCGATTAAAGAATTAATGGCAGGGAATATTGATTTTGGAGGAGCGTTAATTATCATTTTAATTGCCGCTGATTTTTTTATTCCAATGCGACAATTAGGGAGTTATTTTCACATTGCGATGAATGGAATGGCTGCTTGGAAGAAAATTGATCGGATTTTAAATCTGCCAGAAAAAGAACAAATCAATAAAGTAGATTTGAATTCAAAAGATTTTTCTTGGTTGGAATTTAGTGATGTTCATTTTTCTTATGAACCTGAACGTGAAATTTTAAAAGGGGTTAATATTAAAATTGATCATCAAGGCTTAATCGGAATTGTTGGTGAAAGTGGTAGTGGTAAATCGACTGTTGCCGGTATTTTACGCGGGGTTAATCAAAATTATTCGGGGCACGTTCAAGTTAATGGTGTTGAATTACACGATATTACAGAAAAAACGTTAATGCAAAATATTACAGCAGTTACACATAATAGTTATCTGTTTAAAGGAACTGTGCGTGATAATTTATTGATGGGAAATCCGCAAGCAACTGATGAAATGATGTTACAAGTATTGCGTAGAATGAAGCTGGTTGATTTTGTAATGAATTCAGGCGGTTTGGATATGCCAATTGCTGAAAAAGGACAAAATATTTCTGGTGGTCAGGCGCAACGTTTAGTCTTAGCGCGGGCTTTATTGCATGAAAGTCCGGTATATATTTTTGACGAAGCAACGTCGAATATCGATGTTGAAAGTGAACAAGCGATTTTAGATGAAATCACACGCCTAGCACAAGAAAAAATAGTAATTATGATTTCACACAGGTTAGCTAACTTTGTGAAGGCTAATCAGATTTTTGTATTGCATGATGGACGTGTAGTTGAAGAAGGTACACATGAAAAATTAATTACATCAGCAGGGAAATATCATGAAATTTGGCAAGTTCAAGAACGACTTGAAAAGGTTGGACTCGAGGAGGACGCATGAAAAAAAGAAGTAATATTAAAATAATGCTGAGACTGATACAACTTGTTAAGCCGTTGACAGTCTTTATGTTATTGGCGATTTTGATGGGTGTAGTGGGGCATTTAGCTGCCACTTTTATTCCGATTTTTGGTTCGTTAGCAGTTGTGAAAGTCATGGGGTTGCGAGGGCCGTTAACTATTCATGTGATATTTATTTTATTAGTGATTTTAGCTGTTGTACGGGGAATTTTACGTTATGCTGAACAAGCTTTTAACCATTATTTAGCTTTTAAAATTTTAGCGATTATTAGAGATCGTGTTTTTAAAGCTTTACGACGTTTGGCACCAGCTAAATTAGCTCATAAAGATAAAGGTGATTTGATTTCAGTTATTACGTCTGATGTGGAACTATTAGAAGTTTTTTATGCGCATACAGTTTCCCCCATCTGTATTGCAGGTATTTATACGGTAATTATGACTGTGTTTATCGGACATTTTTATTGGGTATTAGGTTTAATAGCCTTGTTGGCTTATTTAACTATAGGTATATTAGTGCCGATTATTGTTACTAAATTTAGTCATGAAGGCTTGGCTTATCGACAAACAACAGGGAAAATGAGTAGTTTCGTACTGGATAGTTTAAGAGGGTTGAGTGAAATTATTCAATATGATCGTGGAGTGCAGCGGTTAACTTCAATGAATCAACAATCAGCAGATTTGGCTCAATATGAAGAAAAAATGAAATTAAGAACAGGGAAAAATATTGCGATGACTAGTGCGATTATTATTTGTTTTGATGTTTTAATGCTATTGGTTGCAGCGCGTTATTATCTGGTAGGGACGATTGGGTTTAGTGCGGTTATTTTAGCAACGGTTACTTTGATGAGTTCTTTTGGACCTGTGATTGCATTGGCTAATTTAGGGAGTACTTTAGAAAATACATTTGCAGCAGGAAATCGAGTGTTGGATATTTTAGATGAAGAACCGGTTACGAAGGTGATTACTAATCAAGCTGAAGTAGCTTATCAAGGAGCAGCTTTAGAAAATATTTCTTTTGCGTATGATCAAGAACAAATTTTACATGATATTACGATGGATTTTGACAAAGGGAAAATTATTGGGATTAAAGGTAAAAGTGGTTCTGGAAAATCGACTATTTTGAAGTTGTTGATGCGTTTTTGGGAAGTAGATCAAGGGAGAGTCGCTATTTCTGGGCGTTCTGTTAATGAAATTAATACTGCTAATTTACGCGAAATTGAAAGTTTTGTGACGCAAGAGACACATTTGTTTAAAGATACTATTTATGCCAATTTAAAAATTGCTAAACCACATGCGACGAAAACTGAAATGGAACAAGCATGTCAAAAAGCGGCAGTCCATGATTTGATTATGAGTTTACCTAAGGGATATGAGACGCAAGTTGGTGAATTAGGAGATTTACTATCTGATGGAGAGAAATTACGCCTGGGAGTTGCCAGGGCCTTTTTACATGATGGTGATTTATTATTATTGGATGAACCGACAAGTAATGTTGATAGTTTGAACGAAGCGATTATTTTAAATTCTATTAATAATGAAAAAGGCAAACGAACGGTTATCCTGGTGTCACATCGGAATTCAACTTTACGTGTTGCTGATCGAATTTATGAATTGAAGGAGGAACGTGAATCGTGAAGTTGAAAAGAATGATATATGTAGGATTAGGGTTGATTTGTTTAGCGTTAGGTACAGTGGGGGCATTTGTGCCGATTTTGCCAACAGTGCCATTTTATTTAGCGACGGCTTTCTTTTTTGGTCGGAGTTCGGAAAGATTAGATAAGTGGTTTAAGCAAACAGATTTGTATAAAAAACATTTAGAATCTTTTGTTATGAAAAAAGGGATGCTTTTAAAAACTAAAATTATGATTTTGGTTAGTGTTACAGTTGTCATGGGATTTGGTTTTTATATGATGAAACATGTTTTAGGGGGTCGAATTATTTTAGCTATTGTGTGGCTGGCACATGTTGTTTACTTTATTTTTGGGGTTAAGACGATACCGGAAGTTAAACCAGAAAACAATTGTTCTTCTAATCGTAATGATTAGTTAAGACATGAAAAAGAAAAAGGTTTTAATATCATTTTTTGTGGATATTGAAATCTTTTTCTTTTTTTATAAAAAAAGCTTGAAATTTAAATTTGAGATGCTATACTAATTAAGTCGCTGATTGAGCGACAATAAATTATTAATAAAAAAGCAAAATAAACTTGCATTTCATTTCATAATAGAGTATGATATTAAAAGTTGATTGCTTGAAATTCTTTTTTGAAAGAAAAAGTGATTAATAATAAATATAAAAAAGTTATTGACATTAAGTTGTTAACTTGATATACTAATTAAGTCGTTTCACAAGAGCGATTAATTAAAAAGTAGATCTTTGAAAACTGAACAAAGTTTCGACAAACCAAATGTGTAGGGTCTCTTGTTTTAAACAAGAGCAACAAACATTTGCGAAGTCAATTCGCTAGTAAAAAATAATGAGTCACAAATTCAAATTGAGAGTTTGATCCTGGCTCAGGACGAACGCTGGCGGCGTGCCTAATACATGCAAGTCGAGCGCAAAGTTTTATCACCGGATGCTTGCATCCACCGATAAAACTTTGAGCGGCGGACGGGTGAGTAACACGTGGGTAACCTGCCCAAAAGAGGGGGATAACATCTGGAAACAGGTGCTAATACCGCATAACTCAAGGAACCGCATGGTT
>NZ_AUHP01000013.1 GCF_000423245.1 Ligilactobacillus ceti DSM 22408 | reverse complement strand
AGGTTACCCACGTGTTACTCACCCGTCCGCCGCTCAAAGTTTTATCGGTGGATGCAAGCATCCGGTGATAAAACTTTGCGCTCGACTTGCATGTATTAGGCACGCCGCCAGCGTTCGTCCTGAGCCAGGATCAAACTCTCAATTTGAATTTGTGACTCATTATTTTTTACTAGCGAATTGACTTCGCAAATGTTTGTTGCTCTTGTTTAAAACAAGAGACCCTACACATTTGGTTTGTCGAAACTTTGTTCAGTTTTCAAAGATCTACTTTTTAATTAATCGCTCTTGCGAAACGACTTAATTAGTATATCAATTACATTTTATAAAGTCAAGAACTTTTTAAAAGTTTTTTTATTTATCTTTTAAACGTTTCACTTATCAAGTAATCAACGTTTAAAATTTTATCAAAACTTTTTTATAAAGTCAAGCACTTTTTAAAAGTTTTTTATGTCATCAACATCCGATTTTTACAACCGCCGTTCAACGACAAGAACTATAATAACAACTTTTAAACTTATGGTCAAGCACTTTTTTAAGTTTTTTTATTTTTTTGCAAAATATATTTCTCTATTAAAAAAACCGATGCAATCTGCATCGGTTTTAATAACAATTATTTTAATTCTGGAGCATCTGTATGGAACATGTTTTGGGTTGTTTTTCCACCATGTTGCGCTAACACACTATCTTTTTTATGTTTTTCATTATTTAACATCTTAATAGCACGTTTGTAATTATACGTGAAATCACCCGGATTAACTTTCTTAAATCCAGTTGGTTTATAGAAACGTAATAAATCTCCCGTCACAACTTTATCTGAATAACTTAATTCATCATCCACATAATTTTCTTGTTCTTTAACTTCTTTAGCTTGTTCAGGTGTTAATTTATCAGTAACCACTTCACCTTGAGCATTATAAATAGTTGAGCCAATTTTACTAAATGTTGGCGACACAAAATCACCATTTCTAAATGCTACAGTTTGATTACGATCTTTAGCTAATAAATCATGCCCAAATTGAATCATATGCGTATCTTTAATACCCATTAAATCCAGTAAAGTCGGCATAACATCAATTTCACCACCATAAGTATGATTAATCCCACCTTTTAAGCCTGGGAAATGAATCATAAATGGTACTTTTTGGAACATAGCTAAATCATAACTATCAACTTCTTTTTTATGCAATAAATCAGCAATAGCTTTTTTATGGTTATTAGAAATACCATAGTGATCACCATAAGCCACAATCATAGATGTTTTATCTAATCCTGTTTTCTTCAAATAATCTAAAAATTCGCCAAAAGATTGATCTAAATAATGTGCAGTTTGCACATAACCATCGACCGTTGCATCACCTGTAGTTGTTTTTTCGATCGTTTGGTTAGCTTTATCTAACTCATATGGATAGTGGTTTGTAACTGTAATTAATTTAGCATAGAACGGCTGTGGAAGTTTTTCGATATATTTAATCGATTGATCCATAAAGATTTTATCTTTCAAACCATATCCAATACTATAATTAGTCTTATTTTGATAATAATCTTCACTGAAGAAATATTTGTATCCCCATGATTTATACGTATTATCACGATTCCAGAAACTACCTACATCACCATGGAATGAAGCAGTGGTATATCCTCGTTGATCTAATAATGCTGGTAAAGCTTCAAATGTATTATTAGTCCCATAAGAAGTCATAACAGATCCTGATGGTAATCCAAATAAAGATGTTTCTAACATTGTTTCAGCATCAGATGTTTTCCCTTGTCCAACTTGATGGAAAAAGTTGTCAAAGGATAATGTATTCTTATTAGCATAAAACTTATTCAAATTAGGTGTAACTTCTTTGCCATTCACTTTATAATCAATTAAAAATTGTTGGAAACTTTCTAAGTGAATAACAAAAACATTTTTACCTTTAGCTTTTCCAAAATATTTCATATTAGGCATAGTCCGGTGCTTATCTAAAAATGCTTCAACTTGTTTTAAATCTTCACTAGAAGCATTTGCCCGTGTAGCACTTTGTTTATGCGTTTGATAAGCGTTATACCCCGCATAAAAATCAATCCCTAAATACTTAACGATATAATTATTGTCAAATGTACGTGTTAATAGCTGTGGACGATCCTTTTCAGATAAACCTAAATTCACACCTAATAAAACCAGTGCTGCCACTGTGACACCGATGGAATAACGGAATTTCAAACGACGCGGATCCACTTTGATCAATTTAGTCAATAACAAAATCAATAAAATGATAACGTCTAAAAACACTAAGAAATCTGTTTTATGTAAAATTTCCGCAATACTCAAACTTAAATTATTCGAAACTGATCCTGATGATTTAATAATCCCAAATGATAGAAAATCAGAAAATTCCCGATAATACAAAATATTAGAAAACAACCAAATTGATTGAATTGTATCTAAAATCATCATCCACCAATAAGATTTTTTACCTTTGAAATATAAAGCCACTCCTAAAAGTAACAAACCTAAGGGAATCGGATTAAGGATTAAAAGAAACTTTTGCATTTGGTCATTAATCCCTAGAGTAAATTTAGTAATATATACTAAATACGTTTTTAGCCAAAATAAAATCATGACTAATGTAAAAAAGCCAGCTTTTGTATTAAGTCCGGCCCTTAATTTATTGAATGCAGAACGCATCTTGTTGCCTCCATTTATTTAATAATATTCATAATACTGCAAATTTAGCTCTTATCAAAACTGATAAGAGCTAATTTACGAATATTTAATAATTTTTTTAATTAATCATCTAAAAGTTCGAAGATTTCAATTGCAATTAAATCAATATTATCAAATTCAAAACTTTGATGTGTTTCTGGATCTTCTAAAGTAAATGTTGTTGTTGTTGGATCATAGTAAACAACTGCTTTAATTGTTCCATTATGTTCAAAACGGCGTGATACTACTTCTTCTCCGTTATCTTTAACCATTGAATCAAGGCGTGTAATTACAGCTACTAATTTTGAGTTATCCATTTATTTGTTGTTCTCCTTATTATCTTCCATAAAATTTAATTCTTACGCTTTATTTTAACAGACTATTGTTCTATAAATAAAGTTTTACTTTGACTATTTAAGCACAATTTAATCTATTGCGCTACTATTTCCCTTTACAGTAATCTTTTTCGGTTTAATGCCTAAAGCTACAATCCCTAAAAACATCACCATATAATACGTAATCAACCGCCATAATAACATCGCTAAAACCAACTTACTCGGCACTGTTAAATAAGCTGAAAATACTAAAGTAAAGCTATACTCAGCTCCTCCAACTCCTCCCGGAATCGGAAACAACGAAATAATCATTACGATTAAAACATGCATAATCATGACCTTAATCACATTAGTATGACTGACACCTAACGCCAATAAAATAAAATACGGGATAATATAATAAAAGAATAATTGAATCAACGTCAAACAACTAACTTTTACAATTAACTTATAATCATTTTTCAACCGGATACTTTCCGCATAAAAACTATCCACTTTTTGAATTATAATTTTTTTCCACTTATGATAAAGTTCTTCTTTTTTTAACCATTTCAACGGAGCTAAACATTTTAATAAAAATGCTTTTGTAAAATTATAATAGTACATAATCATTAGCAACATAAAAATCACTAAAAAATGAATTACAAACCCTAAGATAACTAACCATGCTAAAACTTGAACTTTATTTTTAATAGCATCAAAACCAATCAATAAACAAAAGAGAAAATTCAAAACAATCATTGCTTGATAAACGACAAATTTCATCAACAATACCGATGTCGCTTTTCCCGCTTCGATTCCCGATTGCATTAAAGCTAATAATTGTGCCGGTTGACCACCAGTCGCAAACGGTGTAATCCCGTTAAATAATTGTTCAATCACCGGGATCCGCAAAGCATCTTTCAACGTGAATTGTGATACTCCTGGACCAAGTAATTTTTTAACAACTAAACCTTCTAACACAATCGACAGCAACATACTGCCAATCGCAACGCCAACCCACCACCAATTTAAAGTCGCTAAATTACCTAATAAAACTTTAAAAGGAATGTCTCGCATCGAATAAACTACAATTAAGCAACTCACTAACATAATTAACGCTAAACTAATTTTATTTTTTCGCGTCATATTTATTTACCTTTGCTTAAACTTTGATAGTACTCTAACCAGATTTTAGCTAATCGTTCTTCGGAATAATAATTAGCAGCTGCTTGCGCTTTTTGTTGCAAATCTTGCATCTTTTCTGGATGTTCTTGTAAATCACGAATTTTAACTTCCATATCATCACAATCTTGAGCAGCTAAATAATAATCTGCAATTACAGCATGATACAATTCCAAATCACGTACTAAAACTGGTGTTTCACTACTAAACGCCTCTAAAATACTCATCGGAAACAACTCATTATACGATGGTAACAAGAATAAATCAGCCATATTATAATAATCATTCATTTTTTCGCGATCAACAATTCCCGGGAAAAACAAGTTCGGTAACGGATTATCGACTTTCTTTTTCAGTTCTGCATAACCATCTGTAATTCGACCAAAAGAAAAACCGCCAACCCAGACAAACTGAACATCCGGCATACGCCGTGCTAATTCAATAAAATCAGCCACACCTTTTCTTTCTTGAATTTGCCCAACACCTAAAACAATAAATTTATTAGGATCAAAACCATGTTGCTTTCGCAAATATTGTTGTGTTGGTGCACTTTTAGGGTAAAAATCACTTTTAGCTACAAAATTAGGAATATAAGTAATTTTTTCTTCAGGTATTCCATAATTCATTAACTTAGGTATAAAGCTCGGATTAACAACTACTAATTGGTCCATTCGTTTATAAAAACTAATTAAATATTTATTGAAAATCGTTTTACTAATACCTGGTAATTTCAAACTACCTTCTAATGTTTCTGGAAGAAAATGCACATACCCCACTTTGCATCCTCTTTTTTTCGTAAATGTTGATAAATAAAATTTAAAATCAACTGTATGATAATGACTAATATCTGATTTTTGAAAATCATTAATTTTTATTTCCATCTCACGCGGAAAAGTCGTCCGTAATAACTTAATCAACTCTAAATATGCGCTACCGACACCTTGACCTTTAACTTTCGTTGCTGATGAAAACATATGAATATTTAACATAAAATCTCCCTTACATTTTCATTATTCTGTTTTATTTTCTATTTCTTTCTTAGCAAAATTATCTTGACTAGCTTGATAAAAAGCTAGCACTTGTTCAGCAAAATACTCTGCTGAGATTAAATGTAATTTTTCGTTCCGAACCTTTTGATTTTGATAATCTGCAGGATGTTGCAAGTAAGCTTTGGCCTTAGCAATTAAATCAGCTTGATCAGTAAATACCGCACCTAAACTTTCATCATCTAATAATTCATTAGTATATGGACTTTCTGTTGCTAAAACATATAATCCAGCAGCCAACGCTTCAATATAAGTCAAACCTTGTGATTCTGATTTTGAAGTGGATGCGAACAAATCAGCCATTTGATAATAAGCAGCTACTTCATCATTACTAATCTCACCAGTAAAAATAACTTTATCAGTTAATTCTAAATCAACCACTTGTTCTTCTAAGGAATCACGAGCTGGGCCATCACCAACGATGATCAGCCGAGCTTCCGGTATTGTTTTTTGAATTTTATTAAATGCTGAAATTAATTTATTAATATTTTTTTCATACGCTAAACGACTCAAAGTTAAAATTACTGGTTGGTCTGGAGTTATTTGATATTTTTCACGTAAACCTTGCCAATCTTGTAACTCTTGAAATTTAGTAATATTAATCCCCGTTGGAATAATCTGCATCGGAATATCAATACCATATCGTTGTAATGTTGCTACTACTTTTTCACTTGGAGCAACTACACCATTCAAATGAGCACAAAAAGTCCGTGTCATCATTTGCACATGACTACTCTTTAAAAGTTTACCTTTGGCAATATAATGTAAATAATCTTCATACATTGTATGATACGTATGCACACAAGGAATTTCTAAATGTTTAGCGACTGATTTCCCAATCAATCCCATCGAAAACTCAGTTTGTGTATGCACTATATCCAAATCTAAATCTTTTGCGATTTGATATGCTTGAAAATATCCCCGAAAAGCAATCCGTCGATCTGTAAAGGATACAAATGGAATACTTGCAAAACGAAAAATATTTTTTTCTTCATGTTCTTTATCAACATTCGGATCAGTTGTTGTAAAAATATAAACTTGATGTCCTTGCTTTTGTAATTCTTGTGATAAAGTTCGAATTGAAGTTGCGACACCGCTAACTTGAGGGTAATATGTATCCGTAAAAATCCCAATATTCATATCTTTTTCGCTTCCTCCCTCATTTAATCAATTAACTTTAATTATATGTTTTTTTATCTCTGAATTCAATATAACCGAACTTTGTTTACTTTTTTATAACTTTTTTAATCACCCTATTCATCCACTACACGTTGAATAATTGCTACTAACTTTTTAACATCTTCCCGATTGATATCATGGTTAGTAACAAAGCGAAACTTACCATCTTCCAAAGATCCCACTTTAAAACCATTTAACGCTAATTCGTGTTCTAATTCAGAGATTTTTCGATCTGTTATTAAAAATTCACCAAAAACCAAATTAATTTTCACTTGTTGTATATCACAAACTACATTCTTTAAGTTCGCTAATTCTGCGGCTAAATATTGAGCATTGGCATGATCTTTTTTCAATTCTTGGGGCATTTCTTCTAAAGCTATTAATCCTGCTGCTGCATAAACTGCTGCGGGATAATCACTCGCCTGATATTTACGTTGAATTTGTTTAGCTCTTTGGATAACTTCTCGTGAACCGGCCAACAAAGCACCACTAGGAGCGCATAAACCTTTCGCTAAACAACACGCTACCGTATCCGCATCTTTCGTCAACGTACCAATATCTACACCTAAAGCTAACGCCGCATTAAACAAACGCGCTCCATCTATATGAACTTTAACTTGATAACGTTGTGCCAATTGATAAATCTGCTCTCCGCTAACTACATCCATAACTTCACCATTAAACAATGCATTTTCTAAAGAAATAACTTTAATTTTAGGATGTTTTTTCAAATAGTTTTCAATTTGCACTACATCTGGAACTCCTGTAACAAAATACATTTCTTGATAACTGATATCAGCTAAGATAGTATCTACACCAGCTTGGCTAAAAGCTAAATAGCTATCATCACTAATTAAAATTTCATCCCCTGGTTGACTTTGCGCTACTAAAGCCAATTGTGTTGCCAAAGTACCTGAAGAAACAAATAAAGCAGCTTCTTTATGTAAAATTTCTGCTGCTCGTTTTTCTAACTGCGTCACAACTTGCTGATCTGGGTTATTTTGCGCTTCTTTTAAAGCTTTTTGCATTTTGCTTGTAGGTTGTGTTTTTAAATCACTACTAAAATCACAAATTCGCATGATTCATCATCCTTTACTTTTATTTCAAAAAATAAGGCAAACAAAATGCCATTGCTAACATTTCATTCGCCTTATCATTAATTATTATTTAATTAATTTTTTAAAGATCGATCATTTTGCCAATAATAATTTCAGGATCTGTATTTTCACCTGCAAGATTTTTTTGTTCAAAATAATCGTGCCATTTAGTTTGTACTAAAAGACTCTTAAACTCTTCCATAACTTCATCAGATGGGAATTTTTGAATTGCAAAAAATCCATAATCTGCTCGTTGTGGTGAATTATCTTCATTAACTCCCCATGCTTCAGTAATTGCACCTTTTTTGTCCATTTCGGCCATCACAGGTCCAACACTTTCCATATATGCTTCACGTTCAGCTTTAGATAATTTTAACCAAGCTTCTTTAGGTTTCCAAAAATCGATAAAAATCTTCATATCAAAACATCTCCTAAATTTGACTTTAACATCTGTTCTTAACTACAAATTTATTATATCGCTTTTTTGTAAATACACTAGCAATACGCTCACAAAAAGTTAGTAGATTAATTCTCGTTTATTTTGTGTATTCTTCAACTAAAGCCAATACTTCTTCAGCTGTTTCACAATCATTAACGGCTTTTTGAGCAAGTTCTTCCATCTTCTTAGTATCTAAACGTTTCATCAAACTTCTTGTTTTCAAGATTGATGTTGCACTCATTGAGAATTCATCTAATCCCAAACCAACTAATAATGGAACAGCTAATTGATCGCCGGCCATTTCACCACACATACCTGTCCATTTACCTTCAGCATGAGAAGCATCAATGATGTTCTTAACTAAACGTAAAATTGATGGGTTATATGGTTGGTAGAGATAAGATACACGTTCATTACCACGGTCTGCAGCCATTGTATATTGGATCAAATCATTTGTTCCAATACTAAAGAAATCAGCATATTTAGCTAATTTATCAGCAATCATTGCAGCAGCAGGAACTTCCATCATCATACCTACTTCGATATCATCAGAAACAGCAATTCCTTCTGCAACTAACTTAGCTTTTTCTTCTTCAAAAACAGCTTTAGCATCTTTAAATTCTTGCACTGTAGCAATCATTGGGAACATTACAGCTAAACGTCCATAAACTGATGCACGTAATAAAGCACGTAATTGTGTTCTAAAAATGTCTTGACGTTCTAAAGAAATACGCACAGCTCTAAAACCTAAGAATGGGTTTTCTTCAGCAGGAAGTGGTAAATATGGTAAGTCTTTATCCCCACCAATATCCATTGTACGGACAACAACTTGTTTGCCTTCCATACCTTCAATAGCTTCTTTATAAGCTGCAAATTGTTCTTCTTCAGTTGGTAATTCGCTTGCATCCATATATAAGAATTCAGAACGGAATAAACCAACAGCTTCAGCACCATTATCATTAGCGCCAACAACATCTTTAGGTGTACCAATGTTAGCACCTAAAATGAACTCTTTACCATCAAGTGTAAGTGTTTGAGCTTCTTTTAATAAGTCCCATTCAGCTTTTAAAGCAGCAAATTCAGCAGCTTTAGCTTGATATTCTGTAATTTGTTCTTCAGTTGGTTCGATAATAGCTTCACCGTTGATACCATCAATAATAATTGTTTGACCATCTTCAATATCAGCTGTTGCAGAACCAGAACCAACAATCGCTGGAATTTCTAAAGTTCTTGACATAATAGCTGAGTGAGATGTTCTCCCACCGATATCAGTAATAAAACCTTTCACAAAACGACGGTCTAATTGAGCTGTATCAGATGGTGTTAAATCATGAGCAATAATAACTACTTCTTGATCAATTAATGCTGGATTAGGAATTTTTACACCTAACAAGTGTGCCATAACACGTTTTGTAACGTCGCGAATATCGCTAGCACGTTCTTGCATATATGGGTTATCTTCCATGGCTTCAAACATACCGATAAACATATCAGTAACATCTTTTAAAGCTGCTTCTGCATTAACTTTTTCACCAGTAATTTTGGCATTGATTTGTCCAAATAATTCTGGATCAGATAAGATTGTAAGGTGTGCTTCGAAAACTTGTGCTTCTTCTTCCCCTAAATTTTCACTAGCTTTCTTTTTAATACCTTCAAGTTCTAATTTTGAAGCTGCTACAGCTGCATCTAAACGTGCAATTTCAGCTTCTGGATCTTCAATACTTGTTGTTTCGAATGATAAATCCGGTTGAACAAGCATATATGCTTTCGCTGTAGCAATTCCATCACTAGCAGCAATTCCCTTTAACTTTTTCATAATTAGCCTGCAAGTCCTTCCTTGTCCATTGTTTCAACGATTGCAGCCATTGCTTCTGCTTCATCATCGCCTTCAACAGTAATTGTTACATCAGAGTTTTGACCTACGCCTAATGACATAACACCCATGATAGATTTCAAGTTAACTGATTTATCATTGAATGTTAATGTGATATCTGAGCTAAAACGACTAGCTGTTTGCACCAATAATGTTGCGGGACGTGCGTGGATACCTGTTTCTGCGACTACGTGAAAATCTTTCTTTTCCATTAAAATCATTCTCCTTTGATAATAAAAAATTTTTAGAATATCGATTTTTATCAGCTATAAAATTTCACGAACACGTTTACATTTTATAAGATAAAATAATACTCTCGATAAAAAAATATTAACACGATTTTATATATAATTCAAGATTTTATTCCTTTTCATATTAATACTTTTCGATATAAAAGGCGGTCTAAGCCTTTATTTAGTGGACTAAATAAAAACGTGCACCGCCTCTTTTTTGAGCTTTACCTAAAATATTTTTCCGATATTCAAAGTTAACATATTCTTTTTGAAACTGCATATATTCTTCTGCTGAAATATCTAAATATTCAATTTTTTTATGATACAAATCTTCTAATAATTTTCGATAATCTTTTTCCATTTTTAGACTTCTTTCTATCTTGTGACTTTCCTTAATTTTACAAAAGGTTTAATTAGCATGCAAGTTCCCCTCTTTTCTTTTGTCTTTTATAGCTTTTTTAAGTTATAATTAATAAGATTAGTTAATTATTTATAAAGGAGGAATTTTCATGGCATTATTTGATTTTATTAAAAAAGTTTTTGGCACAAACAACACCGCCAAAAAAGAACCTGTTCATCCTCCAATTTCTCACAAAGAACTCGTTCATACCAAGTCAGGTACACCTCGTTTCCAAAAAGAAATTATACATAAAGATACTCAAACTGCAGTCCAAACAACTGTTACAAGCAAAACTGAGGTCAAAATAACTAAAAAAACACCTATCAAAAAAATCAATGCAACTGTTTTAGTTATTTATCAAGATGAACACAAAAAAGCACTCTGTTCACCACAACTGATTTCTGGTCGTCAAGGTGATTTAATTCAATTTAAATTTTATGATTTCAAAAATTACGATTTAGTCAACATGTCCGGATTCACTCGTTCATTCGTGGCTCCTTATGGTGTTATCGTTTTAACTTATGCCAAAAAAATCGCCGGAAATATCTGGCTTTTCTGTAAAGATGTTGATAATTTCAAAGCTTTACGTGATCCTGAATTTATCACAGGAACATTGGATGAAAGTTATCAATTAACTTCTCCGACCATTCCAGATTACGTTTTAGTTCGAGCTAAAGGTCCAGTATCAGGCACCTTTAAACTCCAACAACAATTCGTGACTTATTTTTATCGCAATGCCGATTGGGTAGAAGTAGATGATGTGATTAAATATATCAAAATTCTCGATTTCACAACTTGTTATGATAATCCCAATGGCAATCAAGTTGCTGTAACTTTGGCAAAAACTACAGTTTGGCAAACATTTGGTTCAGTAAAATTAGCAAATGATCAATGGTGGCATTGTTTAGGTGGAAATTTATGGGTTTTAGAAAATCCAAAATTTACCGAAATTTCTACACCACATTTCAACAATCATACTTTAACTGATTTACCAAACACACCTGGTCAAATCAAAATCAATCAAAAAGCAAAAATTGACTATGTTCCTCAAAAAGATTTAGCTTTATACGACAAACCTTTTGGGGCACGTATTACAACCATTCCACATGATACTAAAGTTACTTTAACAGCTTATATCGAAAATGATGGTCTCAACTGGTTTAAAGTCAACGAGCAAGGTTGGACTTTACAAAACTATTTGAAATTTACCCATCATTAAATCCTAGCCGTTAAAATACCGCGAAAATCTTGATACAACAACGTTTATACATGTTTAAAAGCATAAAAAATGTATCAGTTAGTAACAAAAAAAGGACAGTATTAACTGTCCTTTTCGTTTAGAAACTCACGTCTTGCATCGACTAATATTTCAATATCAACTAAATCTTAGATATAGCCATTTTAACTACATCCTATTATTTTAAAAGTGAAATTAATTGCAATACTAATACAATTGTTTGAATAGTAATAATAATTACCAATGCTTTTTTATCCATAGTTGTCTATGATATAATTTAATATATAAGGAATAAAGGCTTGTAATTAAGCCTTTACCCTCTTACGAATTAACCTTTAACTAACTGGAGAATTGCGATAACGATTTGAATTATGCCAATTGTGATTGTTATCCATTCTCCTTTAAAAAAAGCCGCAACTCAATGAGTTGTGGCTTTCTTTTTTTATAATTTAGCTGTTAATTCAACTTCAGGGTATTTATCTTTAAACCAACGCTCTGCAAATTTATTTTCAAATAAGAAGAGTGGTGCTCCTTGACGATCTTTCACTAACAAGTTACGTGAACTCGACATTTTTTCATCAAGTTGTTCAGGATTAATCCAACGAGCAATTTTACTACCCATTGGTGTCATAACTACTTCTGAATTATATTCGTTTTCCATCCGGAATTGGAAGACTTCAAATTGTAATTGACCAACTGCACCTAAAATATATTCACCAGTACTATAACTTTGATAAAGTTGCACAGCACCTTCTTGTACTAATTGTTCGATTCCTTTATGGAATGATTTTTGTTTCATAACATTTTTAGCTTGAACACTCACAAATAATTCTGGTGTAAATTGTGGTAATTTTTCAAATTGAATTTTATCTTTACCAGTATAAATTGTATCACCAATTTGGAAGTTACCTGTATCATATAAACCAATAATATCACCAGCAACCGCATTTTCTAATGTTTCACGGGAATCTGCCATAAATTGTGTAGAATTAGATAGACGTAATTTTTTGCCTGTGCGACTTAAATTAACATCCATCCCACGTTCAAATTCACCCGAACAAATTCTAATAAATGCAATCCGATCACGGTGACGTGGGTTCATATTTGCTTGAATTTTGAAAATAAATCCAGAAAATTCAGGTGCCGCTGGTGCGATTTCTGTCCCAGCTTCTGTCATGTGACTTCCTGGTGCTGGTGCAAATTGTAAATAAGCATCTAAAAATGTTGTCACACCGAAGTTACGTAAAGCTGATCCAAAGAAGACTGGAGTTAACTCACCTTTAGCGATTTTATCTGCATCAAATTCACTACCAGCTTCTTTAACTAATTCAACTTCTTCTAAAACTTGATCATAAATACTATCTTCTTTTAATGAATGATCGCCTTCAATTTCACCATCTTCATTTAAGTCTACATAGATATCACCATTTTCATCCGGAGTTGTTAACTCAATTCGTTTATTATAAATATCATATAAACCTTTTAAGCCTTTACCCATCCCAATTGGCCAATTCATTGGATATGATTCAATTCCTAAAACTTCTTCTAATTCATTACATAAATCTAGCGGTTCCCGACCATCACGGTCTAATTTATTAATAAATGTAAAAATTGGAATACCACGCATTTTACATACTTGGAAAAGTTTTTTCGTTTGTGGTTCGATCCCTTTGGCAGAATCCACCACCATCACTGCTGAGTCAACCGCCATTAAAGTCCGGTATGTATCTTCTGAGAAATCTTCGTGTCCTGGTGTATCTAAAATATTGACACGTTTACCTGCATAATCAAATTGCATCACAGAACTTGTAACAGAAATACCACGTTTCTTTTCAATTTCCATCCAGTCAGATTTTGCAAAATTCCCTGTTTTACGCGCTTTAACTGTCCCTGCTTCACGAACAACACCACCAAAAAGTAATAATTGTTCTGTAATCGTTGTCTTACCCGCATCCGGGTGAGAAATGATCGCAAATGTTCTTCTTTTTTCAACTGCTTCTTTTAAATTTTCTTTATTCATTATTTCCTCACTTATATATCTTACAAATTTACGTCAAAAACTATACTACCGAATTGAAAATCAGCTTGCAACGATTTTCTTATTCTAATCCGACTTCCATTTTATCGCGTAATTCTAATTTACTTTGTTCTTTTTCATTTAAGAGCTGCACATATTTCGGTGGTAAAGTTACTTTCACACGTGTAATTTGCGTATCTTCTAAAACTTCTAATGTTTCTAAAACAACACCGTCTTCTGTTTCAACAGTTAATTTTTGCCCAACTTCTGGGATTGTTTCACTCTTACCAATAATAAAACCAGCGACTGTATCAATATCACTCATTTTTAAATTAGTCCCAAACTCGGTATTAAAATCGACTAGCAACATCCGTCCCCGAACTAAAAATTTATTATCAGCTAACCGGTAATATGATTCAAAAGGAATATCGGATTCATCTTCAATTTCACCAACAATTTCTTCTAATAAATCTTCCAATGTCACTAATCCAACAACACCACCATATTCATCTAACAAGATTGCCATTTGATTTTGTGTTTCTTTCATTTTATACATTAACTCATCTAATGTAATGGTTTCTTGAACAAAAAGTGCTGGTTGTAATAATTTCCGAATCGTTAAACGATCAAAACCAGAAGCATATGCTTGCTTAGCTAAATTCTTAACGTGAACAACACCTAAAACATTGTCTTTATCTTCACTATAAACTGGAAAACGAGAATAACGTGATTCTAAAATATCATCAATATTACGTTGATTATCATTTTGAATATCAATCATTTCAGCATCGATTCTGGGCACCATCACTTCACGCGCCATCTTTTCGTGTAAAGTTAACACACCATTAATCATTTCAAATTCATCATGATCTAACTCGCCAGTTGCACGCCCTTCTTTAATTAAATCAACAATATCAGTCCAGTTCGTTGGTGTTTGAACTTCATCATTTTTATCAGCAGTTTTATTTTCTTCATTTTTCAACATTACAGAAACTACTGGATAAAATAATCGGACTAAAACATTACTCATAGTAACAATTTTGTTCAATTTAACTTTATGATTATTTTGGGTTAGTCGAGTAAACAAAC
The DNA here is from genome assembly GCF_000423245.1 of Ligilactobacillus ceti DSM 22408. Taxonomy (GTDB): domain Bacteria; phylum Bacillota; class Bacilli; order Lactobacillales; family Lactobacillaceae; genus Ligilactobacillus; species Ligilactobacillus ceti. The sequence continues at coordinate 56,925 of NZ_AUHP01000013.1, read as the reverse complement.
GAATAATCAACAGATACAAAATAACATCAATCACAAACACAATAATTGGATGACTCATTAAAATATGTTCTTCCAACGTTTGATTTAAAATAACAATGGCCATCATTGTAAAAAATCCTTGGGCTACTTTTAAAGATGTTATTTTCTTAATATAATTTTTGCCTAAAAAATTAATTTTAGCACGAATTTTTACGCTATCACTTTTCCAGTGATTTAATTCTTGTTCACCGATCTTCGTAATAACTGCATAACTCAAACTCGCAAATAATCCTAAACATAAACTTAGAATGATCACACTAACTTTTAAAATCAATATTATTAACCACTGACTATCAGGATCAGGCATTATTTTTCACTCCTACTTAAATATTCTTTTAATTTTTTATTTGGGAACTTTTAATGTTTGACCAGCAATCAACTGCTCTGACTCTCCCATTTGATTTAACTCTTGAATTTTTTGAATCGTTGTTTCATATTTGTCAGCTAAGCCACCTAAAGTGTCTCCAGAGTTCACATTAATTTTTTGAACATTTTCATCTGTTGAAGCTGTCGTTTCTTTTTCTTTCGTTGCTTCAGGCTCAACTTTTGACTCTTCTTTAGCAGAATCTTTTTTCTGTGACTCTTTTGTACTAGTTGACACTTTTTCTTTTTTACTTTCTTCTTTTGATGTAGCTGACTTATGATCAGCTTTTTTCAAGGAAGATTGGACTTGAGATTCATTTTTCTTTTGGATTTCTTCATGTGTTAACTCAGGTTTTGTAAAATAATTCAAATATGCTTCATAGCCTGCGAATCCTCCCGCAGCTAATACAACTAATGTTAACACTGTATAAACAAATCGTTTAAATCCTTTTTTGGCAGGTTTTTGTTTCGTTTTTTGTTCATTTGTTTTTTGAATTTTTTTAGCTTGTTCAATTGGATCAGCCCCACGTTCAAAATAAAATTGTCGGCGCATATGCGGTTCATCTTTACGTGTAAATCCATTATTAAATTGTTCAACTTTAAATTCTTCATATAAATCATCGATGTCAAAATCAACTTGTTCTTTTTCTTTTACTGCTAAAAATTCATTTTTTTCAGGTAATGTTAAACCATTAAACCAATTATTAACATATTCATATTGTTGCACTACATCTAATGTTGGTCCAAAATCTTGCGCTTGACCAAACTGTAACCATAATGTTCTTTCACATAATGTTTCAACAACCAAACTACGTGAATCAGCAATAACAAAAGACACGCCGGTATCTTTTAACGTTTGAATCTTATGAATAACAGTCTGATAAAAAGGCATATCTAACAACATCAAAACTTCATCAATTAAAACTAATTTTGGTTCAACAAATAATGCTATCCCTAAAACTAAACGTGCTTTAATTTCTAAAGAATAAGTTTCAATCGGTTGGTAAACCCAATATCCTAAATCCATAAAATTAACAATTGCATTTGTTAAATGATCTGCTTTAAATTCATCCATTTTAGTTTGATGAATTATTTTTTTAATATGTTCTAAACCAGTTAGTTTTTCGTCTTGTAAATTGGACAAGCTAGCAAAATTAATTGGATCATCACATGTAATAAACCCTGTTGTTTGTTCACTTTGTCCAGCTAAAATTTTTAATAATGTTGCTTTACCTGAACCATTAAATCCTACTAGGCCAACAGCTTCGCCTTCATTAACTTCAAAGTTAATTCCGCGGAGCGCCCACCATTTTTTTTGCTCACGGTTTTCACTACTTTTTGTAATATATTTAGTTTTTAACTTTCCCATTATCTTCACCTATTAAAATTTAATCCGTAACTTTTATTATACGCAATTCACTAGCCTATTGTATAGTAGTCTAATTCGAATATTTTTAGTATAATTCAAATATAACATATTACGTCCGGAATACAGATTGATATTACTTTTGTAAAATATCTTTATCAATCTTTAATTTTACACTCTCTACGAAAGGAGTGACTAAACTCGTATCGCTCATTGAGCATTCAGTTTTCTTATGAATAAACTTTTAAAAAAATACCATAATTTTCTCTCATATACATTGTATGGAACGCTCGCAAGTTTAATTAACTTACTTGTTTTCCATATTTTAACCGAAAATTTAAATATGTTTTATTTAGTATCAAATGTAATTGCTTACGTCATTGCGATGATTTTCACATTTATAACTAACAAAAAATATGTCTTTCATTCCCAATTTCGTTCCTGGTCTGATACATGGCAAGAATTTTTATCTTTTGTAAATATCCGCTTATTTTCTTTTATTTTAGATACTGTCATTATGTTTGTCGGAGTTCACTTTATTGTTGATTACCCTAATTTAATTAAAGTAATCGATTTAATTTTAGTCGGTATTTTAAACTATTATTTCAGCAAATGGTTTATTTTCCATACAACAGAAAAAATTTCTTGGCGCGAATTAAAACAAAAAACATTAAAAAAACAACAATAAAAAAGCTTTACAACTCATTATTAAAAATAAGTTGTAAAGCTTTTTGTTATTTATTATCAGATTCAGAACGACCTTCACGTTGCATTAATTTCGCAATTTCATTTTTAACATCTTGATCACGATATAAAACATTGTAGATTGCTTCTGTAATCGGCATTTCAATATTCTTTTGCGCTGCTAATTCATAGGCGGCTTGACATGTATTAACACCTTCAATAACCATACCCATTTCTTCTTTAACAGTCGCTAAATCTTTACCTTGACCTAGTTGATTACCAGCACGCCAGTTACGTGAGTGAACACTTGTACATGTTACGATCAAATCACCAACACCGGATAAACCGATAAATGTTAATGGATCTGCGCCAAAGGCAATTCCCAACCGACTAATTTCCGCCAAACCACGTGTCATTAAAGCGGCTTTAGCATCATCACCATAACCTAAACCGTGTAAAGCACCGGCACCAATGGCAATAATATTTTTAAAAGCAGCACCCATTTCAACTCCGACTACATCAGTGTTGGTATAAATGCGGAAATAATCATTCATAAAAATATCTTGCACAAGAGTTGCATTAGCCAAATCATCACTCGCTGCTGTTACTAAAGTAATATCTTGACGAGCTACTTCTTCAGCATGACTTGGACCTGATAGCACAACAATTCCACTACGGTTTTCACTTGGAATTTCTTCAGCTAAGACTTCAGAAAGACGTTTATGAGAACCTAATTCTAAACCTTTACTTGCGTGGACAATTAATGGTTTTGTCCCTAACTCAGCTAAGATTGGTGTTAATTGTTTAGCTACAATCCGTGTTACATTTGTTGGAACAACAAATAAAACAACATCTGCATCTGTCACAGCTTCTTTTAAATCAACTGTTGCGTATAATTTTGGTGAGTAAGTATAATCTTGAATATAATGTGAGTTTGTATGTTTATTATTTAATTCTGCAACTTGTTCTGGTGAATTAGAATATAAAGCGACTTGATGGCCATTTTCAATGAGGACACTCGCTAAAATACTACCCCAAGAACCGGCACCTAAAACTGCTATTTTTTTTGTCATAATTTCATCCTTATTTCTTTGATTTATTATCAGAATTCTTTAACTCAAAATTAGCATAAATATCATGCTATATCAAGCTTCCTTCTGTTTAGTTTCTTTATTTAATTTATGAATATCATATAAATATTGGACTAAGGTTTTTACAACAGCATATAACGGAACCGTAATGATCATTCCGATTAAACCTGCTAAATTTCCAGCTACCAGTAATAATACAATAATTGTTAAGGGATGAATATCTAAAGTTTTACCAATTACATTTGGATAAACTAAGTTACCATCGATTTGTTGTACAACAATACATACAATAATTGTTAAAATTACGGTCTTCATTCCCATTGGTAAAGCCAATAATAACGCTGGCACTAAACCAATATATGGTCCAACATAAGGTAAAACAATCATCAATCCCGCAAATACGCCGACTAATAAAGCATATTTAATCCCAACAAAATGATAACCAATCGCTAAAAATGTCCCAACAAACAAACACTCAATGACTTGTCCGGAAATATATTTTGAAATGGTTCCACTCATTTTACTTAAAATTTCTCCAACTTTATCAGCTTGATTCATTGGCACTTTATTTTTAATAGCTGGTAATAATTTTTGTCCATCTTTTAACATATAGAATAACATAAACGGAACTGTTACCAATGTAATTGTAACACTTGTGATTGCTCCAAAAATCGCTCCAATACTTGAACTTAATGTTGCTAAAATCGTATTGAATTTTTGTTCAATATAAGTCCGAATTGTTGTGAAGACACTTTGAAAATCAATATTCTTTAACCAGCTTGGACCAGCTTTTTTATGACTTAAATCTTTTAAATAATGTTGTAAATCACTTAAATAACCTGGTAAATTACCCATTAATTGTTCGATCTGTGTAACAATTTGTGGAATGAGATAGCATAAAGCTCCAATTAATAATAAAACTAACAAACTAATTACTAATAAAGCTGCTAAACCTCGATGTTTTTTGAATATTTGAATTTTAGCTAATAAATTCACTAACGGATTCAACAAATAAAATAAAAAACCAGAAATTAAAACTGGTGTAAATAATGTCGAGATAAAAATTCCAATTGGTTTAAAAATAAAATCAATTTGCGTACACACAAAAATAATTAATGTAACTAATAAAACTTCCAATGTCCAATACATTATTTCTTTTTTATAAATCTTTTTTAACAAAATTATCACCTCTTCTTTCTTGAATAAAAAACCTGTGAATCATAAATCGTATGATTTCACAGGAATTGTTTAAGTATAAACGGGTAAATTACTGTCGACGCGACAATTCTAAATAGCGATTGTACCAAATATCAACATATTGCTTGGAAAAAGGACCTTTTTCTTCTTCGATCCATTCCACCAGTGTTCGTACATTTTGTTTTAAGATGCGATCGGTTTCTGCTGAATAATGCCATTTAGCACTGTGAGCTTCATACTCATCAACATCCAACAGTCTTTTCTCTCCACTTGGAAAGACTTTAACATCTAAATCATAATCAATATACTTTAAAGCTTCTTTATCTAAAATTGCAGGAGATGCTAGATTACAATAATAGGAAACACCTGTCTCCCGAATCATCGTTACAATATTAAACCAATAATGTTTATGAAAATAAACTAATGCTGGTTCTCTTGTAACCCATCTTCTTCCATCAGACTCCGTAACTAATGTATGATCATTACAACCAATTAATGCATTTTCACTAGTTTTAAGCACCATTGTATCTCGCCACGTTCGATGTAAGCTACCATCATGTTTATAACTTTTAATGGTAATAAATTCGCCTTCGCGAGGCCCTCTTGTATGACGCATATAACCCCAGCTTTCTATAAACAAGGTTGTGGATTACACCGATATCAAAATTATTATACCAAACATCACGCTAAATCACTAAGATTTTATTTGTTTAATCTTTTTTATCTTTCAAAGTAAACTTCACAACAGCCTCACACCGTGCTGTTTGTGGGAACATATCAACCGATTGAATATAATCAACATGGTAAGCTTGGGTTAATTTAACTAAATCTTTAGCTAAGGTCGATGGGTTACATGAAACATACACAAATTTTTTCGGACGATATTTTAAAATTGTTTGAATTAAACGTTCGTCTAAACCTGTTCTTGGTGGATCAACAACTAAAGCATCTGGAACAAACCCCTCTTTCACCCATTTTGGGAACAGATCTTCTGCTTTACCAGTTTCATATTTAACATTTTTACGTTGTGAAAGTTTAGCATTCTCACAAGCATCTTCAATCGCTTCTGGAATAATATCCATTCCACGAACTTCTTTAGCATCATCCGACACATATAACCCGATTGTTCCGACACCACAATAAGCATCAACCAAAGTTTCATCAGGTTGTAAATCTAACGCTTTTTTCACTTCATCATATAAAACTTTAGTTTGAACAGGATTCATTTGGAAAAAGGCCCGTGCTGATAAATTAAATGTTACGGAACCTAATTTTTCTTGAATAAACTCTTTACCATACAAATGTTGGGTTTTATCACCCCATACTAAAGATGTTCGACCTGGATTGATATTTTGCATAATTGAAATAACTTCCGGTAATTGCAAAATAATATCCCGCATTAACTCATTAGCATGTTCTAATCTTGGTGTACTTGTAACAAAAACTAACTGTGCTTGTTTTGTCGCAAATGATTCACGTACAACGATTGTTTTTAATGTGCCACGATTTCGTTTTTCATCATAAATCGAAACATTCCACTTCTTCAACAAACGAACAACCGTCCGCATAACTTTCATAGTTAAGGGGCGTTGCGTACTAAATGTTGGTAAATCAACTAAATAATGACTGTTTTGTTTATATAATCCAGCCATGATTTCACCTTGCGGATTTTTACGAACTTGGAACTGAGCTTTATTCCGATATTGATAAGGATCATCCATTCCCAAAGTATCTCGTAATTCATAATTTTGATAACCAGCTGGTTGATATTTAGCTAACGATTGACTGACTACATCTTTTTTGAAAGCTAATTGTGCCGGATATGCTAAGTGCGCAAGTTCAATCCCACCAACATCATAATTATCCCGTGGTTGCACACGATCTTTACTTTTCTTTCTAATTTTTACAATTTGACCAATCGCATATGTTTTTTCTTCTTTAACAATTTCTACTAAAACTTCTTCACCGGGTAAAGCATTCGGAATAAAAATAATTTTCCGTTTATAATATCCAATTCCTTCCCCATTAATTCCTAAGCGTTTAATTGTTACAACACATTTTTGCTTGTCTTTAAATTTAACTTGTTGTTTTTGATAAGGTTTCTTTTTAAAATTTTTCTTCTTATATGGTGTTTTTTGTTTTTCTTTCACGTTTGTACTCCGCTCTTTTCGTATTTTATTTATTATAACACGTCTCATCTCAAGACACTTTTAGTAAAACTTTTTTTCTATTCTTAATCATGCTATGCTTAAAATAAGCATGATGTAGAAAGGATCTTAACTATGGCACAGATTATTACCAAAATTACTACCCAAAAACGCAAAGGTCGTTTTAATATTTTTATCAATAATCAATACGCTTTTGCAGTTAGTGAATCAACTTTAATTCGTTTCACTTTAGCTAAAGGACAAGAACTATCTCCTGCTGAAATCGAACAAATTACTCAAGCTGATGAAGTTGCCAAAGCTTACCAAAAAACATTAAATTACCTTTCATATAAATTACGTACCCAAAAAGAAATTAACCAATTTCTCAACGATTTTGAATTATCAAAATCAGATCGTGAAGAAATTATTGATAAACTCTGTGAATTAAATTTAATCGATGATTTAAATTATGCTAAAAGCTACGTCCGAACACAAATGAGAATTAATAAACTCGGACCACAACAAATCAGTCAAAAATTAAAACTCCAACAAATCGATCCGGAGTTAATTACGGAAGCGCTCCTTGAATATCCGTATGAACTCCAATTAGAAAACGGCTGTCATCTCGCTGAAAAAAGTGCTCGTAAATATCAAAAAGATGCCTTTTTTATTCGCCAAAATAAAATTAAAGTTAACCTCTTAAAAAAAGGTTATTCCGGTGATTTAATTAATGAAATTATAGCGCATTTAGATTTACAACCTGATGAAGATGCTGAACAAGCCGCATTAACTTTTCAAGCAGATAAATTATTACGCCGTTACAACCGCACACATCCTGATCAAGTCGCTAACAAACTCAAACAAGCTCTCTATAAAAAAGGTTTCTCACTTTCGCAAATTCAAACTTATTTAGATGAACATCTAGATGAACAATTCTAAATAAATAACCTTAAATCAAATAAAATTGATTTAAGGTTATTTTTCTTTTTTATGTTGTACATTTTGTAAAAATTCAGCTAATTCTTTACGTTTCGGTTTAATCTCACCATACTGTTTTGTTTCAATAGCTGCACTAACAGCAGCTCCAAATAAAATAATCCAGCTTGTATAATTTAACCAAAATAAAATAGCAATCAAAGTTCCTAACGTTCCATATAAAGCTAAAGAACGCACAAAATATTTAATATACAATGAAAACCCAGTGGAGAGCAGCACCCAACCCACTGTAGCTAACAAAGCCCCAGGAAAGATGCTTCGCCAATGAATTTTAGCATTTGGTAATAAATAATACATCACACTAATCGCAATAAAGATTCCAATAAATGTCGTTGGTAACTTAATTTGATTAAAAATCGCTAACACTTGATCAGACAAATGTAAAATGGGCACTATGTAATCTAAAACTATTTGTCCAAAACTAAAAACAATAAATAAGACAATAATTAATATTTCAAAAATAATCGTAATAATAATCGATAAGAAACGAATTGCTAAATACCCTTGGCTTTTTCCAACTCCAAACGTATAATTTAAAGCTCGTTTTAAAGCATTTAACCCCTTACTAGCAGCCCACAAAATAATCAACCCACTAATCGAAGCTGTACTACCAGAACCATTTTTCAAAAAGCTCGTAATAATCGGTTCAACAGTTTTATATATAGATGGTGGAACGGCCTGACTTAAATAATTCAAAATATTAATCGGATCTACATGCAGCAAAGGGCCAATATTCCCAATTAAAATCACCGCTGGGAAAATCGCTAACAACATATAGTAAGCAATCACAATTGCCGAACCATTGATATTCGCTTCGGTAGTTCGTGAAATAATTAACTTACAAAACGAACTAATTTTTTGAATTGTTTGATTGTTGCGCACTCTTCTCCCCCCTTTTGGTAATTCTTCAAATTCCATCTTAACATAATTTAACAAAAAAGCTGAAACAAAGTCTTTTGACCTCATTTCAGCTACATAACATTTTATTTTAATAAATAATCTTTATCTCGTTCTGGATCTTGAGATGTTAAAATCTTAGGACCATCTTTTGTAATAGCAATTGTATGTTCATATTGGCACGATAAGCTACCGTCAGCTGTCCGGGCTGTCCAACCATTTGGATCATCCATCATAACATCACGTTTACCCATATTAACCATAGGTTCGATAGTAATTGTCATTCCTTCACGTAAACGAAGGCCTTTACCAGCTTCACCATAATGGGGAACATTTGGACTTTCATGCATTGTTGGTCCAATTCCGTGACCGATAAATTCACGAACATCACCATATCCATTTTCTTCTTCAACGTATTTTTCAATTGCAGCTCCAATATCACCAATGCGGTTACCTACTTGAGCTTGTTCAATCCCTAAATACAAAGCATTTTTTGTAACTTCCATTAAACGATCAATTTCTGGTGTTGATTCACCAACTACATAACTCCAGCAAGAATCACTCATGGCACCGTTGTAATTAACAACTGTATCGACTTTAATTAAGTCACCGTCTTTTAAAATTAATTTTTTACGTGGAAAACCATGACAAATTTCATCATTTACACTGACACATGTTGCATACTCATAACCTTCAAAACCAATTTGTTCTGCAATCGCATTTTGTTCTTTATAATATTTACGCGCAAATTTTTCAATTTCCCAACTGGAAATTCCTGGTTTAATAATTTCTCGTAACCCTTTATGCATTCCGGCTAAAATCGCACCTGACTTTGCCATTTCTTCAATTTCTCTTTGTGATTTTAATGTAATCATTTCTATTAATCCTCCTGATAAAACTCATTCTTGTTTATTATAACGCATTTCAGAGAAAATAGTTCGATTAAAAAATATCTATTATGTATTCTATCTAGCGTTTGTTATAATTTATATTGTCAATTTATTAAAGAAAGAAGGTTTTTTATCCATGCCTGTTGCTAAAGTATTATATGCTTCCATTACAGGGAACAATGAAGATATTGCTGATTTAATTGCTGAAACATTTGAAGAAAATGATATTACAACAGAAATTGAAGATGCAGCTATGATTGAATTAAGTGATTTAGAAGATGCTGATTTTTGCGTAATGTGTCCATATACTTATAGTGGTGGTTCTTTACCAGATGAAGGTTTAGACTTATACGAAGATTTAGAAGATGCTGATTTAAGCGGAAAAATTTTCGGTGTAGCTGGATCTGGCGACACATTTTATGGTGATGATTTCTGTGCTGCTGTTCTTAAATTTGATGCAGCTTTCGAAAAAGCCGGTGCAACACGTGGTGCCACACCCGTTAAAATTAATTTAGCACCTGATGAGCCTGATGATTTACAAGCTTTACAACAATTCACTGAAAGTTTAATCAAAACATTTAACGAGCGTTAATTAAACTTTCTTAAAAGACATTAAATCCTGCCCTTTTAGCAACCGTAAGTTTCTGATTTATGGTATATTTGCTAAGTAACATTAAGGGGAGGATTTTTTCGTGCAGTTTTCGATACATTCAAAAAAACACAAACATTTATATCTAACATACACACTCGCTTTTTTGTGTGTCACTTTTTTTATTTACAGCACTTATTTTATTACAGGTCATACTTTAATTTGGTCTGCTGACGCTACTGTTCAGCACTTGCCCTTATTAACATCATTTCGTAGTCAAGTTCTTGAATTTTTACAACATCCATTCCAACCATTAAATCATTGGTCTTGGAAATTCGGATTGGGTGCCGATACACTGTCCATCTATTCTTACTATAATATTGGTGATATTTTTTCTTATCTAAGTTTGTTATTTCCAGCAAGTAAGATTGTCATCGCTTATCAATTAATTGTTATTTTAAGATTATATTGTGCCGGTTTAGCTTTTTGTTATTTTGGAAATCATTTTTCATTATCGACTTTATCAATTGTTGCCGGATCTTTAGTTTATCTTTTTAATACATTTTTAGAATATGCGCACTTAGCACAACCATTTTTTACAACAGCTTTTATTCTCTTCCCATTAATTATTATTGCGTTAGAGAAAGTTTTTCAAAATGGTTCCAAATGGCCTTTATTAGCTGTTTTCACTTGGATGTTAATTAGCAATTTTTATTTTGCTTATATGCTCGGCATCGGTGCAATGGTTTATGTAGTTTTACGTTATCTTTTTTATTATCGTAAAGATCCACAATTCAAATTATTGAAAACACTCTTCACTTTAGCTTGGGCGACTATTGGTAGTTTAGCATTATCAGCCTTTGTTTTAATTCCAGAAATTATTTTCACATTAAATTCAACACGCAGTCATTCCGCCTTTGCGAATGGTTTGAAATTATATCCACTATCATATTATTTATTACTTCCCAGTCAATTAATCAATGGTGGTAGTAATAATTTACTATTTTGGAGCGCTTTAGGCTTTGCGAGTGTCGTCTTTTTTGCGATTATTTATATTTTCATTAAAGCAAAAGACTATCCTTTATTAGCTACCATTTTCGGTTTAAGTTTTATTATCCTATTAATTCCAGCAGGCGGTGCTTTCTTAAACGGGATGATGTCGCCATCCAATCGTTGGACTTTTATGCTTTGTTTCGCCTTGGCATTTGCTACTGCGATTCTGTTTGAAAATATTAATCATTTATCAAAAACAACACTGAAAATTTTTGCCTATTCTACTGTAGTATATGGTAGTTTAGTAACTTTAATTTATTTTATTAAAAATAACGAAAAGCTCTTTATACCAATTATTTTCTTGTTGATTTCTTTAAGTGTTATTTATTTAATTAATACAAAATCACAAACAACTCAAAAAGCTCGCCAATTAATGTTAGGGACTTTATTATTAAATGTTATTTTAAATGGCGTTTATTTTGCAGCACCGTTCAACAATAGTTTTGCGAACAAAATGTTAATGCAAGGTGAATATGCAAATTTACAAAAGAACCGATATTATAATTTAGATCAAAATATCAAACCATCTAATGAATTCCGAGTTTCCACCATCAGCAAAAATTATGATTTAGGTGGTAGTTTAAATTATCTCGCTTTATCAAATTCTATCAATTCACCTTTAAATTCCATTAATTCATTTTATTCTTTACAAAATAAAAACATTGGAACATTTAGCCAAGACATGCAAAACATTCAATATTTAGCTAATATTCCATTAGGTCAGGTTGATGATCGCACTGTTTTAAATAACTTCCTTGGAGTACGTTACTTATTCATGATGATTAATCAGCCAAATGCTAAAAAAATTCCAGCTGGTTATCACCAAGATCAAGCTTCCACCCTAATTCCTGATCCTTATGGTAACCAAAAAAACGATCAACAAACTATTCGCTACAAAACTAAATATGCCTTTCCATTAATTTATTGGCAAGATACTGTGATTAAACCTAAAGATTATAAACGTTTAAATGCAACACAAAAAGAACGTCTGTTAGCACAAGCCGTCTTAATTTCTCAAGATACTTCAGCGAAAGATTTATCACTATTTAAAGATTACAAAACTTTAAGTCAGAACGTTCCTTTTAAAATTTATTCCAATCATTTAAAAGATGAGCAACCAATTGAACTGAACACTCAAAAAATTATCAAGCAAGATCCGGATGAAGAATATACATTGCAGCTGCAAAAACCACAAAAATATCTAGACAGTGAATTACATCTGCAATTCAATAAAATTAATTATGCTCCTTTTACAATGTCAAAATTAATTGAAATTCAAAAAGCAGCAAAATTAAATTCTCAAATTCGTCAACCAGAAACAAATTTAGATTTTAATCATCGTTATTATGATATGTATTATTTACGTTCGAATATTTTTAAAGAATTAACTGATCAAAGTTATAAAATTACCGTGAAATCAAGTAAGGCTCAAGAACAAATTGTTCAACGCCACCCAAGTAGCACCTCATTTTATAGTGTGGTTGATCAAGGTACGATGAATCTTGGTTATTATCATAAATTACCCAAAAAACTCAAACTTGATTTATCTAAATTGGGAACTTATCATTTCAATGTTAAATTAATCGCTGAACCTTTGGGCAAACCATATTATCAAGCGGTTAAAAAGATTCAACAACATGCTTTACAAAATATTAAATTCTCTAATAATGGTGTCTCGGGTTCAATCACTACTAACAAACAGGGAATTTTAACATCATCGATTCCTTATTCTAGTGGTTGGAGTGCACGCGTAGATGGTCATCAAGTCCCTGTTTTAAAAACGAATTTAGCTTTTGTTGGTTTAAAATTAACCCCTGGGAAACACAAAATAAGTTTCTCTTATCAAATTCCAGGTTTACACAAAGGTTTAATCATTTCAGGACTAACTTTAATTATCGCTTTACTTTGGTTTGGAATTGAATTAATTTTAAAACGCAAAAAATAAACAAAAAAGTATTTCAGTAGCAGCTAAAAAGTTGCTCTGAAATACTTTTTTTAGTTAAATTTCAAAATCGGCTGGTCGTGATAATGTTTGATCAAAATAATATGCAATATCATCTAAGATCCTTTGTGATGCATGACCATCACCATATGGATTACTTGCTTGTGACATTGTTTGATATAATTCTTGATCTTCTAACAAGGTTAACATTGTCTTTTTAACATTAGCTGACTGTGTCCCAACTAATTTTAATGTTTGTGCTGCAATTCCTTCAGGACGTTCCGTAGTATCACGTAAAACTAACACAGGTTTTCCTAAAGATGGTGCTTCTTCTTGAATACCACCAGAATCAGTCATAATAAAATAACTTTCATTCAACAAATGATGAAAACCTGTGACATCTAATGGTTCAATCAAATGAACGCGCGGATGATTACCTAAAATTTTCCGGGCAACTTCTCTGACTTTAGGATTCAAGTGCATTGGATAAACGATTTCAACATCATCTTTTTCTTGCACAACTTCTAATAAAGCTTGAAAGACTTCTTCCATTGCGGCGCCTAAATTTTCACGTCGATGCATAGTGACTAAAATCATTTTATGTTCTGGTTTTACATTAGCTAAGCAATCCAATTGATATGGTTTCTTAATAGTATCCATTAAAGTATCGATCGCTGTATTTCCTGTAATAAAAATATCTTTTTCTGGTCGATTTTCTTTTAAAAGATTCGCTTTACTTTGCGGAGTTGGTGCAAAATATAAAGTACTTAAAACATCTGTCATTTGACGATTCATTTCTTCTGGGAATGGCGAATAACGATTCCAAGTTCGTAACCCAGCTTCCACATGCCCAATCGGAATTTGATTATAAAACGCACTTAAACTCGTCGCAAATGTCGTTGTTGTATCCCCATGAACTAACACAATATCTGGTTGTTCTTCTTTTAAAACTTGATCTAACTTTTCTAAAATTAACGCTGTAATATCAGTTAAAGTTTGATTTTGATGCATAATATCCAAATCATGATCTGGTTTCACATCAAAAATCTCTAAAACTTGATCTAACATTTCACGATGTTGCCCTGTAACTACTGTAATAGCTTGAAAACGATCATCATTTTGCAAAGCCAAAACAAGTGGCACCATTTTAATCGCTTCGGGACGTGTCCCAAAAACTGTCATTACTTTTATTTTTTTCATTTTATCCCCACCTCAATAACATTAAAAACTAATCTTTTTCTCATAAAGTACATTTCTATATGGTATAATAATCATAACACTATTAAAGGAGGTTCTTTATGTCTATCTCAAATTTTTCGGATAAATTAAAGAAATACGCTGAATTAATCGTTAAAGTCGGCGTTAACGTACAAAAAAATCAAACTGTTGTTTTATATATTTCAGTTCAACAACAAGAATTGGCTCACTTAATTGTTGAAGAAGCTTATAAATTAGGTGCTAGTGATGTTATTGTGAAATGGAGTGACGATTTTGTAAACCGTCAATTCTTAGCACATGCTTCCCAAGAACGTCTTGAAAACATGCCTGATTATATCGTGGCTGAAGGTAACTATATTGTTGACCAAAAAGCAGCACGTATTTCTGTTGTATCTTCTGATCCAGATGCATTTGCTGGTCTTGACCAAAAACGCATTGCAACTTACCAATCAGCTCGTGGTAAAGCTTTACGCCCTGTTATGCGTGCTACATCTAACAATGAATTAGCTTGGACAGTTGTTGGTGCTTCTGATAAAGCTTGGGCTGAAAAAGTTTTCCCTGAATTAAAAGGTCAAGAAGCTATCGATCGTTTATGGGAAGAAATTTTCAAAACAACACGTATCGATCAACCAGATCCAATTCAAGCCTGGAAAGAACATGATGAAAAATTACGTTCTAAAGCAGCTTGGTTAAACGAAGAACAATTTAGCGCTTTACACTATACATCTCCAATTACAGATATTACAATCGGTCTTCCTAAAAACCATATTTGGGAAGGTGCTGGTAGTTTCAACTCTGATGATGTTGAATTCATGGCTAATATGCCAACTGAAGAAGTCTTTACAGCTCCTGATTGCCGTCGCATCGATGGTTATGTGCGTTCCACAAAACCATTAAGCTATTCTGGTAATATTTTAGAAGGTATGGAATTCACTTTCAAAGATGGTAAAATCATTAAAGCGAGCGCTGAAAAAGGCCAAGATGTTTTAGAACACTTATTAGCAACTGATGAAGGTGCTTTATCTTTAGGTGAAGTTGCTTTAGTTCCTGATCCATCACCTATTTCACAATCCGGAATTACATTCTTTGAAACATTATTTGATGAAAATGCATCTGATCACTTAGCAATCGGTGCGTCTTATCCATTTAGTATCGAAAATGGTACAAAGATGACTGATGAAGAATTAGCTGCTGAAGGTATGAACGTTAGTCAAACACACGTTGATTTCATGATTGGTTCTGCTGATATGAATATCGATGGTATTAAAGAAGACGGCACAATTGTTCCTGTTTTCCGTAATGGTGATTGGGCTTAATTATTCCAAATTAAATTCACACTCCACTGAACTGATCTCAGCTCAGTGGAGTTTTTTATTACATAAAACCATTCTTAATAATAAGTTTAGTTTTTTCTAATAAAGAATTTTTACAATATGTTATAATAATAACAACAATATTAAAGGAGGTTCTTTATGTCTATCTCAAATTTTCAAGATAAATTAAAGAAATATGCTGAATTAATCGTTAAAGTTGGTGCCAATGTTCAAAAAGATCAAACAGTTATTATTTATGTTTCTGTAACTCAACAAGAATTAGCTCATTTAATTGTTGAAGAAGCATATAAATTAGGTGCTAGTGATGTTATCGTCAAATGGAATGATGATTTTGTAAATCGTCAATTTTTAGCACATGCTTCACAAGAACGTCTAGAAAATATCCCTGATTATATCGTAGCTGAAGGTAACTACCTTGTGGACAAAAAAGCAGCACGAATTACGATTGTTTCTTCTGATCCTGATGCTTTCGTTGGTCTTGATCAAAACCGGATTGCAACTTATCAAGCTGCTCACGGAAAAGCCTTACGTCCATTAATGCGCGCCACAGCTAACAATGAATTAGCTTGGACTTTTGCTGGTGCAGCAGATCAAGCTTGGGCTGAAAAAGTCTTCCCTGAATTAAAAGGTCAAGAAGCTATTGATCGTTTATGGGAAGAAATCTTCAAAACAACACGAATGAATGAAGCTGATCCAATTCAAGCTTGGGACGATCATGATCGCACAATTCATGCAAAAGCAGATTGGTTAAATAAAGAACAATTCAGCGCTTTACATTATACTTCCCCAATTACAGATTTGACGATTGGACTTCCTAAGAACCACCTTTGGACTGGTGCTAGTGCCGTTACTGATGAGAATATTGCCTTTATGCCGAATATGCCGACCGAAGAAGTTTTCACAGCTCCTGATTGTCGTCGTATTAATGGTCATATTCGTTCCACAAAACCTTTAAGTTATGCAGGTAGTGTTTTAGAAGGTATGGAATTCACTTTCAAAGACGGTAAAATTATCAAAGCCACAGCTGAAAAAGGTCAAGATATTTTAGAACACTTAATCGCTACTGATGAAGGTTCATTATCTTTAGGTGAAGCAGCTTTAGTGCCTGATCCATCACCTATTTCTCAATCAGGAATTACATTCTTTGAAACATTATTTGATGAAAATGCCTCAAACCACTTAGCAATTGGCGCATCCTATCCCTTCAGTCTTCAAAATGGTACAAACATGTCTGATGAAGAATTAGCTGAAGCTGGTATGAACGTCAGTCAAACACACGTTGATTTTATGGTCGGTTCTGCTGATATGAATATCGATGGTATTAAAGAAGATGGTACAATTGTTCCAATTTTCCGCAATGGTGATTGGGCTTAATTAAACAACAAAAAAAGACATCACACTGAAATTAAGTGCGATGTCTTTTTTTATTTAATGTAACACATCTGTATTAATTGAAAATTTTAATCGAGATAACTGCATCGCCCGATCAACTAAACTACCAATTGTTTTATTAGTTACTTGTACAATTTGTTTAGCATTTTCTTCATTTACTTGAGTTAAATATGCTGTAACATCTGTCTCAATTTTATGATTTAAAACTACTTGATCTGTATCATGAACCATTTTATTAGTTAATTGATCGACTGTTGGTAAAAAGCCATTTAAACCAATTAATAAATCTTTCATTTCAGTATAATTTGGTTCAATTAAACTAGCTAAATTTCGTGCCATCCAGTATGCTTGTTGTGCATTATATTCTAAATCTGTTTGATTATATGCTGTAGCTGTATCATTAGCATTGGAATAAAAAGGTACATACGGATTAAAAGCTGTTGGTGCATAATTAAACCAAGTAATTCCCGCAATCTCATCAGGTACATTATTTCGTAATTCTAAAATATGTGATTCTGCACAACGCGCTAAAGAAATTGCTCTAAATTTAAGTCTCAACGCTTCACTATTAGTCATATCCAATGGATCATATTCTGTTTCATTATAATGAGAACTTAAAATATATCCTAAATCTTCATGTTTTACTTTATAACCAGGTGTAAAATGGAACGCAAGCTCATTACTATCTGGCGCTATCGCATTATAACCTAAATAACGTTGGCCAAACCAAACACGTGGTGTATTATATACCCGATCACGTGCTGTAGATGTCCCGAAAATATGCCGAAAATTAAAACCTTTTTGATCTGGATTTAAAGAATTTTTAGATACAAATTCACGAATACCTTCTGACCACATAAAATCATTTGGATTATCAAAATCAATTTCTTGTTGTGAAACTTGATTTGCAATCACGGCAACTTGATTATCTGGTAAGCGACTAGCTACCCAATGATGTCCAGTCGGTATTTCCATATACCAAACTTCCGATTGATCACTAAAAATAATTCCATTACCTTCATGTGAGCCATATTTTGCGATTAATTTACCCAGATATTCAACACCTTCTCGTGCAGAATGAATAAAAGGTAAAACAATACTTAATAACGCATCTTCACCAATCCCTTTGTCCACTAGTGGATCCAAAGCTAAAACTTGAGGATTACCATATAAACTTTCTGTAGAACTCATTGCAACATTATCACTATTAATTCCACATTCACCAAATTGGCCATGTTTTTGATATTCCACAAATGGTGCCATTTGATAGCGTAAAGCATTTTTAGGAAGCGGTATGTCTAATCCTGTAACATAAGAATGAAATATTTGTTCTTGTGGTTGTGCTGGTTGTACCACAAATTTAATAGGTACATCCACTTGCTCTGCATCACAATTTCTAGCAATCATAGTAGATCCATTAATTGTAGCTTTTTTACCTGCAATAACAGTTGTGCATCCCATAAACAGCATCTTCTTTCTATTTAAAGTTTGACTAAATTGGATTCATTGCATTCCAATATGGCAATATGATAGGTTCTTTTTCATATGCAGTTAATTGTTCTTTCGTTAGATATTTTTTATTAACAACAACTTCATATGTGTATTGATCCATCCATGCATCTCCCATAATGAAATATCCCTTATGGCCTAATTTATCTCCCCATGAATTTTGGATTTTCCACTTAGTTGGATGACCATTTTCTAAATCAACACCACAAATCGTCATTGCATGTGTTGGTAAACTTTCCCCATATTCAAATCTTTTTGTTTTATCAATTCCTAATTCAATTCCAAAAGATCGTTCCCAATCATAGACTCCTAATTCTAAAACGCCAGCCGGATTATTCCATTCTTGTAAAACATCACAACCATACCAAACTGGAAGTCCGTCTTTCAATTGATCAATTACTAACTGCTTCATTTCATCCATAGGTAAGTTAAGATATTTATTATCGCGTCCGTTAACCATATTCTTGGATAATTCAATACCGTATGTTTGATTATATGCATAACCTTCACCTGGTAAATTCATAATTTCAACATATTCCGTTAAATCAATATCAACAAATTTTTCAAAAAATTCTAATGGTGTAATTTCACCTGTTGTATGATATTGATTATCAGCATCACGATATTCGTAAACAAATTTTTCCGGTGGTGTTCCTAAAGCAATCGCAATCACTTTATAATTTTCTTCATTAAATTTTTGGATTTGTTTATCAATTTCTTCTGTACTACTATCAGCTGCAACCATGTCACGCAAAATCATCGCATCTTTTTGCAATTTTCGATTAAACATAAAGTCTAATTCTTGCGTATTTTGACTCACAGCTGTTTCATCCATAATAGATTTTGGTACCAAACCATACTTTTCAATTAAACTAACAATTAAACTCCAATCGCCACCATCTTGTTGCGGTGTTTTTAATAACCAACGCACTAAATCATCAGATAATGGTTTGTTTGCCGTTTCAACAATATTGTGATAGAAATAATTTGCTTTTTCTAACTTATCGTAAAAGAATGTAAAATTTGGTGATAATTCAAAATCTTTCAAATTATGTTTCTTTTCAATTTGAAATCTAATAAAATTCAAAGCCGAAAACATCCAACACCGACCAGATTTATTTTGATTTAAGGGTTTATCAGAATCAACATCTACTGAGAAAGCAAAAGGATGTTGCTCAATCACACTACGATTAGTAATTGATTTTTTAATACCATTTTCCATTACTGCATTTTGAGTTGTTTGTAAAACTTTATCTGCTAAAAAAGCTTTCCGCATTGCTTCGAGGTTTGTAAGATTTAAATTCTTTTCCATAATTATTCTTCCCTTTCTAACAAATCTATTGAGTTTTATTTACTTTGATTCATTTTTACTATCATCATGTTGTGGATTTACTTTCGTTTCAGCTGTGCTTACTTGTTCATTTGGTTTATAAGGTCTCTTAATACTCATCCCCATAGGATTTTGATCAGCTGACATCACAGCTGTGGGAACATTTGATAACACTTTACCTGGTTTTTTCAAACCTTCAATTTGCCATGTAAAAGGATCGAAATTATTATTAACATCGACCCATTCTGGATGACGTTTCGAAGCTTGATAAACGATAAAACAAATCCCCAAAATCACCGTCACTAAAATTAAAATAGTAGATACATAAACTACTGGTGATCCAACTTCAGCTGCAATTTGTGCTGGAGGATATAACGCTAAAACTATCCCAAATATACATGAACCTAACCCTACTAAAGCTACTACCCAAGCACCGAATTTCCCGCCAGGCACTTTAAAAGATCTTGGTCGATTAGGTTGGTTATATCTTAATTTCAAAAATGTAGTAAACATTAAGACATAGTAGAATAAATATAATACAGTTACAGTTTGAGTAAGTAAAATCACAAATCCTTCAACGTTTGGAACTAATTTCACCAAATAAGCTATCAAAGTCATCCCGATCATTTGTGTATACATTAACCGTGATGGCATATTAAATTTATTTTTATGTTGGAACCATTTTGGTAAGAAACCACTAGCACCAACTTGTCCCAACATAAATGATGGACCGGCCATATTAGTAACTACCATCGCAAATGTATTACATAGCAAAGCCCACGCTAATACCATATATAACCATGGCATCCCGATTGTAGCTCCTAAAACTTTAAATACTGAAAAGAGCGAGTAAACAATATTTAATTCATTATTAGGTATAACCATGGCAACAATTACCGTTCCCACTACAAAAATCATAAAAGCTATCCCAATTGAAATAAACAAAGCTTTCGTAAAATCTTTTCCGGGATTCTTGAGTTGTTTAATATGAGCAGCATTCATATCAATTCCTGTATATGAAAAAAAGACACCAGCCGCCAAAGCTAATGTACTAAATCCATTCCATTTTGGTATTAAATTTTTTGGTGCCATCGAAATTTCTGGGGTATGACCTTGCGCTAACCAAACGCCAGCTAAAATAATCATGATTACTAAAGGAATCAAACTCCCGATAATAACACCATACTTAGCCATTTTTGAAAACGCCTTAACACCTCTAGTCGCCATAAAAGCTAATAACCAATATAGGATAATCCAGCCTGTCATAATTAAAATTTCATGTTGTGGATTTTGCGCAAATTGAACCGCACTATCATAATGTGGAGTATAAAACATAATCGTTGCAGTAAAACTAGGCATTGTCATCCCGAATAAGATCATAGTTTGGAACCATAATATTAAAAGACACGCTAATCCCCATCCTTTACCAATTCCTTCACCAACCCAGCGGAAAATACCACCACGATTACTCCAACCGGATGCTAATTCTGCAGCAACTAAGCCCGTGGGAATAAAGAAAAAAATCGCACCCAAAGCAAAATAAGTTACCGATGATAATCCATAAAAAGCTTGTTGGACATCATTAGAAAGACTAGCAACCATCGAAACATTCATCATTGTTAATGCTAAGACAGAAATATACGTTTTTTGTTTAATTTTATGATTTGTTTGTACATCTGCCAATTCGACCATCTCCTTAAAACAATCCCTAATCATCTCGACTTACAAACTTAACAACCCCACGTAATATCCCGATAAATAACCTTATAGTAAGCAAAATCCTTCTTACAATTTCGTTATATACTCATTTAATTTTTTTTGCAAATATTATGACTTTTTATATTTTTATTATTTTTTAATCAAAAATATTATCTTGTAAACTTTAAAATCACATCACCTAACAATACGTTTGAATTGCTTTTTGAAAAAACAAGGACTATATTGAATTTGCAATATAATATTCCAATGATATTTTTACATTGATAACCCCACAATATATTGTGTAAAAATTATCGATAAATAACCTAGATTTTTACTTTATAATCTAGGAGGGATTGATATGACGCTAAAAAATAGTTCCACTAAAAAATTATCATTTATTTCTATCTATTTTTTAGGAATTAACGGTGTAATTGGTTCAGGTGCATTTTTGCTACCACAAGAAATCTACAAAGATATGAATTTATTAAGTGTTGTCGTTTTATTAGCTGCAGCCTTAACCGTTAGCTTTATAGCTTTATGTTACGCAGACTTATCTAGCAGATTTACTGAATCTGGTGCTGCTTGGGTTTATTCCTATAATGCTTTTGGTCGTTTTGCTGGTTATGAACTGGGTGTATTCATCTGGTTTTTAGGTTGTTGTACTTATGCAGCGGAAGTAGTTGCATTATTAACCACCTTAAAAAGTTTTTTACCAGCATATAATAATCAAGTTATTTATTTCTCTACTGCTATCGGTTTAATTGTTATTTTTTCAATTATCAATCTCTTTGGTCAAAGTTTAATGAAGATCATTGATAATATTTCATCAGCAGCTAAATTATCAACTATAGTTTTATTTATTTTAGTTGGGGCGTTTTTCTTAAAACAAGCTGACTTCACACCTATTATGCCAGTAGCTGCAGCCGCTAATACTGGAGCATTTTTCCATCATTTTGGTGCTGCATTTAGTGTTGTTTTCTATCTCTTTACTGGATTCTCATTTATTCCGATTGCAGCTCGGCAAATGAATAATCCAGAAAAAAATATTCCTCGTGTGCTAATAGCAGTTATGATTAGCGTAACAATTTTATATTCACTCATGATTTTAATTGCTATTGGGATTATTGGTACAAAAATGGGTACTTCTACAACTCCAATTGCCACAGCTTTCAAATCTGCAATTGGCCAATGGGGTTATATTATCATTATTATCGGCATGTTAATGAGTATTTTCGGTGTAGCATTTGCTTGCTCTTTTAATACACCAACATTACTTGCTTCGTTATCCAATGAACATGCCTTATTACCAAAATGGGTCGGCAAAACTAATAAATATGATGCTCCTTGGGTAGGCATTATTATGACTATGATTGTTACTTGTATATTGATTACTCAATCATATATCTTTTTAGTTTCATGTATTGTTTTAGCCTCCTTTGTTCAATATGTTCCATCTATTTTAGCTGTTATCAAATTCAAACATAACGGACAATTTCCAAACCATGGTTTTAGTTTACCGGGTGGTTATTTAATACCTATATTAGCTTTACTTGCTTCTGGATATTTAGTTTTTAATTTCACTTGGAAAACGATCACTGTTGGAGGTTTCGTTGCTCTCCTTACAGCTGCATTATATTTATTTGATGGTAAAAAAAGATTTGTTGCAGCTGAACAAGCTGGCACAGCACCAAAAAGAACAGCACAATCTTCACAAACTGCTGATCCAAACGGTGCAACAAAAGTTCGTCACCATAGTTATCATATTTTCTAAAAACAAAAAAGCGATGAGAAAAAATTCTCATCGCTTTTTATTATGTGCTTGATCGGAATCGAACCGATGGCCTATCGCTTAGGAGGCGATTGCTCTATCCTACTGAGCTACAAGCACACAACATAACTCTTTCAAGTATAGAAATCTTTTCAATACTTGTCAAATTACGTTATTATTTACGTTTGCCTTTATTCTTTTGATCACGTTGGCGTTTTTTACGTTTCTTTTTCGGTTTAGTAACAGTTTCCGCAGCAGCCTTTTTCACCTTAACTTTTTTCTTCTTAGGTGTTTTTGGTTTAGCATCAAGTGTTTCTTCTGGAATTTCTACTTCATCTTTATCGCTAACTAATTGTCCATGATAAATATAACCTGGAATCATCATAAAGTTTTCAGAACTAACTAATTGTTTAAAGTGACGTAAATCATGTTCATTACCGATATTAATTACAACACCTGGAGCACCCATCCGGCCAGTCCGACCAACACGGTGAATATAAGTGTTCGCATCTTTTGGTAAATCATAATTAACTACAGCTGGTAAATTCGGAATATCCAATCCACGTGCTGCTACATCAGTTGTTAATAACAAATTAATTTCACGTTTCCGCAAAGCTTTTAACGCTTGTTCACGTTCTTGTTTTCTTTCTTCACCACTTAATTTAGCGACTTTAACATGATGGTGTTTTAATTTATCATAAACATCATTTAGACTAGAGTTTTTCTTGAAGAAAACTAAGCCATAAAATTCATTCATATTAGCTAATCGACGTAAAGCATCTGTTCTTTTACGTGTTGGTGTTTCAACTAAATAATGAGTCACTTCACCTTGTGTATTATCAATCGCTCTTACATCATGTGTTACTACATCACAACCAAACCATTTATGCAATTGATGTAAAATATCTGTTTGTGTAGCAGAAAAGAAAGCTAATTGAACATCAGTTGGTGCACTTCCAACTAAAGTCCGACAATCAGCTAAAGTTTCATCTTGTAATAAATCATCAGCTTCATCGATAATAATACTTTTAACTTTATGCATTTTAAGTCTTTTTTCTTGAATTAAATTCAATAAGCGTCCTGGTGTTCCTACGATAATTTCAGGACGTTTTTTTAATTTTTCAACTTGGCGTTTAACGTTAGCACCACCAATAATTGGTGTAATTGTTAAATCTAAGACCTTTACCCAATCACGAACTACATTCGTAATTTGCATAGCTAATTCTTGAGAAGGCGCAATAATAATAAGTTGTGTTCCTGCTTTTGGTGTTAATTGTTCAATAATTGGTAATGTATAAGCTAATGTTTTTCCAGAACCTGTTGGTGCCAAACCTAAAACGGATTTACCTGCATTCAAATCAGGATAAACTGCTTCTTGGATTGGTGTTAATTCTGTAAAACCTTGCTTTAAAAATTCTTCTTTAATCTGTGGATTCATTGTGAACCTCGCTTTTTTTATTTTTCACTCGGAAAGTTAATATCAGCACTTTGGCGTAAATCATATAAAACTTGATTAACATTTTGTGCTAAATTTAACCATTCTTCTTCTAATTTTTGATAGTTTTTATTTTGAGGATGATTAATAATTCGGCTAAAAGCACTTGCTTCAGCTGCCATTAAATCATGATCTGCAGTTGTTTGACTAATAATTTCAATATTCGGTTGCTGATTACTAATTAATTTAATTGCTTTTAATTCACCAGCATGTTCAATCAAGATGGTTTTATCACTACCATAAATCTCACTATCCTGATTGGATTGATAAATCTTACTACAATTTAAAGTAACATTATAGTCTTTATATTTTAAAATAGCTAGTCCTTGTCCATCAATTCCATTCGCTAATTTTAAAGGGATATAACTTACTTCTTCCGGCATTCCAAACCAACTTAATGCTTCATATACTAAATACACGCCTAAATCTTGTAAAGCTCCACCAGCATATTTCAAAGTAAAAATATTAGGTTCTTTACCAGCTAGATAATCTAAATACCGTGATGAGAATTGGGCATAGGTTAACGTTGCTCCTTGGATTTGACCAATGTTTTGGACTTCTTCTTGTACAATTTTAAAATTTTCTTCATGTAAGTGTCGTGCTGCTTCAAAAAAATGTAATTCTGAATGTTCTTGTAAAATCTGACGAATTTCTGCAAATTCGCTCGGATTCACACAAGCTGGTTTTTCAACAATTACATTCTTACCAGCTAATAAAGCTTGTTTAATTTGGGAAAAATGTAAACTATTAGGAGATGCAATGTAGACTGTATCAAAGTCTTCACTAGCAAAAAATGTTGTTAAATCAGTATATAAGCTTGGTTGTGGTGTATATTCTTGACTAAATTCCGTTGCTTTAGCTAAAGTCCGTGAATAAACCGCTGTTAATTGATATTCTTTCGTATGCTGTGCAGCTTGTACAAAAGCAGTTGTAATCCAATTAGTTCCAATAATACCTAACTTAATCATTTTCCAATCTCCTCTCAATCATCTCTTTACTATTCTAACACACTTTAACCACTCTTTTGTTTCGATACATTATTAATTTAACAACCTTTTGAGAAGATTGACCTTGTTGCTTACTTAGTATAAACTAACATTAACGTTAATTTTTAACTCATTTTTTAGTTTAAAATGAGTTCTTATGGAGGTTTTCTTAATGAATTTAATACCAACAGTCATCGAACAATCATCTCAAGGTGAACGCGCTTATGATATTTACTCCCGTCTTTTAAAAGATCGAATTATCATGGTTTCTGGTGAAGTTAATGACGATATGGCAAACGCAATTATCGCACAATTACTCTTTTTAGATGCTCAAGACCCTGAAAAAGATATCTACATGTATATCAATTCACCAGGTGGATCCGTCTCAGCTGGTTTAGCTATTTACGATACAATGAACTTCGTTAGTTCTGATGTTCAAACAATCGTAATGGGAATGGCTGCATCAATGGCTTCTGTTTTAGCAACAGCTGGTGCTAAAGGTAAACGCTTCGCATTACCTAACTCAGAAATCATGATTCATCAACCATTAGGTGGTGCACAAGGTCAATCAACTGAAATTCAAATTGCAGCTGAACACATCTTAAAAACACGTAAATTAATCAACCAAATTTTAGCTGATCACACTGGTCAATCAATTGAAACAATTGACAAAGATACCGAACGTGATAACTTTATGACAGCACAACAAGCTGTTGAATATGGTTTAATTGATGATGTAATGAAAAACAAAAAATAAGCTTTATAAAAAGTAGTTAAGTATTTGGCTTAACTGCTTTTTAATTTACCAAAAAAGAGCTACCTTGAATTAATCAAGGTAGCTCTTTTAAAATTTAACTATTTCTTTTGACCATAGTAAGCATTGGCACCGTGTTTACGGTAATAATGTTTATCTAATAAATACTTAGGCAAGTCTAGATTTTGCTTTGTTAATTGTAAAGCATGGTAATCTACTTCTGCAACTACTTCTAAGACTTTCGCATTATACACAGCTTTTTCAGGTGTAGCACCCCATGTAAATGGACCGTGTTGGCTAACCAAAGTACCTGGTGTTGCTTCATAATCTAAACCACGACGTTCAAATTCTTCCACAATAACTTTACCTGTGTTTAGTTCATAAGCTGAATTAATTTCTTCTTCAGTTAATGCACGTGCTGCTGGAATGTCGGTATAGAATGTATCTGCATGAGTTGTATTGAAAGCTGGGATATCCATGTTTGCAGATGCAAAACTAACAGCCCATGGTGAGTGTGTATGCACAATCCCACCAATTTTTTCAAATTTCTTATATAAATAAGCATGCGTTGGTGTATCGCTGGAAGGATTTAAATCACCTTCAACAACATTACCATCTAAATCGACAACGACCATATCTTCAACATGTAAGTCAGCATATGGTACACCGGAAGGTTTGATAACAAAGAGACCTTTCTCCCGATCGATTCCTGAAACATTTCCCCATGTAAAGGAAACTAAGTCTAATTCAGGTAATTGCATATTTGCTTCATATACTTCTTGTTTTAAACTTTCTAACATACCTTAAATCTCCTTATCGCCTCAACTAATTATTAATATACTTCTTGAAAAATTTCATCAAAGAAAGCTTTCGCTGCTTTTACATCAGGAATTGGATCATCAAAGTTTTCTTGTGACCAAATTTCAACAGTAAATGTACCTTGATAATTTAATTTTTTCAACATGTATAATAAGCCTTTGAAATCGACACAACCTTCGCCGAAAGGTACGTTTTTAAACTTACCTTTACTTGTAGCTGTAACAGGTAAAGTATCTTTCAAATGAATGGCTGCAATGATATCAACGTGTTGTTCAATATCATCAATAATTCCATCACCTAACCAAGCGGACATATTGCCCAAATCTGGATAGGCTTGAAGCCAAGGACTTTTTATTTCGTCTTTGTATCTTTGCACTTTGGCTAAAGAATTAATAAATGGATCGTCCATTGTTTCGATTGCTAAAGTAACTTGCTTACTTGCAGCTAATTCGACACATTTGCGAAGATTTTCTTTATACAATTCTCTTGTCAAAACATCTTTTTCTTCATAGAAAACATCGTAGCCTGCCATTTGGATATTACGAATACCTAATTTGCTAGCTAAGTTGACTGCTTTTTCAAACATTTCAAGCGATTTTTCTCTGATTTTTGCATCTTTAGATCCTAATGGATATCGTCTATGACCACTTAGCATCATTGTATAGATTGGCACATTAGTTTCCCAAATCGCATCACGAAGTTCAGCAATTTGTTCATCCGTCCATTCAAGGCGCGCTAATCTTTCGTCGCTTTCATCAATAGAAAACTCTAAAAAATCGAATCCCAATTCTTTAGTAAGTTCTAAGCGTTCTTTCCAACTGATATCTCTAGGTAATGCTTTTTCATAAATACCTAATGAAACCATCGATCACTTACCACTTTTCTATAGTTTATTATCCCCAAATACGTTTGATTTCTGCTTGGAAATCCATTGCAGCTTGTTTAGGATTTTCAGCTTTAGTAATTGCACGTCCAGCGATAAATGTATAAACGTCAACACCTTCAAAAAGTGCTAATGTTTCTGTATTTAATCCACCTGTAACAGATACTCTAAAGCCCATTTCCACTAACTTTTTAACTTTTGTTAAGTCTTTTTCGCCCCAAGTTTCGCCTGCTAATAAAGCATCACGACTTTGATGATAAATGGCTTGAGAAATACCAGCATCTAACCATTGTTGTGCTTGTTCATATGTCCAATCACCGTATAATTCAACTTGAATTTCATCAATTTCAGCATTAGCTGCTTTCATTGTTGGAATTGTTGCTGAACAAATACATGTCATGTAGTCAGCACCTGCTGTGGCACAGTTGCGAGCAACTGTTGTCCCAGCATCAGCACATTTTGTATCAGCTACAATAATTTTTTCTGGATATAAAGCGCGGAAACATTCCACAACTTGACGTCCTTCTTGCAACATTAAAATTGTTCCGGCTTCGATAATATCAACTACGTCCCCCACGTTTTTAATATCTTCTAAAGCTGCTGCTAAATCATTATGATCACAAGCAATTTGTAATTTTGGTCTCATATCAATTCATCATCCTTCTCGTTATTTCAGTCTTATTTTTTAAATACTTCAGCTAAATCTGATTCTTCAACTTTTTCTTGAATTTCTTTAACTGACATAGGGTTCTTAATACCGATAACACGAACGCCTTTTTTAGCAGCATTTTCAAACATATTTACGAATGTTGTTGGTGTGAATACAACATCATAGTTTTTAGCTGAGTTTTTACCTTCTGAAATTGAGCAGTGATTAATATTTGTAATCTTGAATCCTAACTCTTTTAAAGCTTTTTCAGCTGTTCTCATCATCATTAAACTTGTACCTGAACCATTTGCACATGAAACTAAAACTCGCATTATAAGCACCTCTTATTTTTATTTTTTGTTTTTAAAATTTAATAACCTAATTTTATTTTTCTTGTAATTCTAACCATGCATCGTAATCTTCTGCTTTTAAGAAGTAACCTTCTTTATCAGCTCTGTATTGGAATTGTGGAATTGCAATTAAGATAATTACGACAATTGCGATACCGAAGTATCCTAAGAATTTCATAAGAACTGTGAATCCTGGCCAAATTGTTGCCCAGTCAAACATACCTAAGTAACCACCGTATGGTGCAAGGCCAACCCATGTAGCGATAAGAGCTGAACCAGCAACTTGAAGGATACCTGAGATGAATGGGAAGATCATAGCAGCTTTCAAACCACCACGGTTATTTGCGAATACAGCGATTGCAGCATTATCAAAGAACAATGGGATAAATCCAGCTACGATAATTGTTGGTGATTTGAAGACTAATAATAATAAGATCATTAAGAATTGTCCTAAAGCACCGAACATGAAACCTACTGTAACAGCATTTGGTGAACCGAATGCGAATGTTGCAGCAACGTCGATCCCTGGTACAGCACCAGGTAATAATTTGTTAGAAATACCTTGGAATGATTCTGTTAATTCAGCAACGAAGGTACGTACCCCTAATTGCAAGATAGCTAAGTAAACCGCAAACATTAAAGCTGTTTGTAAGATATAGAACACGAAACTTTGTCCAGGTTGCATGAAGCCACCTTTAATTAAGTATGTTGGTCCTAAAACGATTAAGATAATTCCGAAGAAGAATAACATCAAGATAGATGTTGCTACCATGTTATCGTTAAACATTGATAAGAAACCTGGTAATTCGATATCTTCTAAACGTTTTGAAGCATTTTCGCCTTTTTTACGGAATTTTTCAGCTAAACGAGCAAAGATATAAATACCAAACATTTGTTGGTGAGCGATAGAGAAGCTAGCACCTTCTGTTAAATCTTGTGTAATACCTACTGTTAAGTTGGAACCAACTGCCCAGTAAAGACCTAACATAACACCCATTGTGATTAACACTGGGATACGACCCATTTCAGGGAAGCAGAATAATAATAACCAGAAAGCTGTTGCAGCTTGTTGAACTTGAACGTTACCTGTTGTGAAAACAGCACGCATTTTTGTATATTTTTTCAAACGTACAGCTACGATATTAAAGACAAAAGCAATTAATAATAATAACATTGTGTCAGCAAAAGAACGTCCAAAGACTTCTTTAATACCGTGGTTGATAGCTTCTTGTCCGAAATAAGGATCAATAACTACCGCGCTTAAATTGAAACGTTCTTTCAAACCAACGATAATTGGTCGGAAACTTTTAACTAATCCACCAGAACCTACTGTTAAGATGAAGTAACCTACTGTAGCTTTTAAGAAACCTGAAATACATTCGTACCAAGGTTTTTTCAATAGGATATAACCTAAGAGAACAATAAACCCGATTAAGAATGCAGGTTTAGTTAGGATATTCGCTACGAAATAATCCCAAACTGTCATTAATACGTCAAATACAACCATTTGTTTTGTCGCTCCTTTTTACATATTGTGTTTGTTCATTACAGATTCAAAATCTTCTAAAGTTTTGATCTGCATTAAATCTTCAACCATACCATCTTGCATTAACAATTCTGATAAGTTTGCAATATTTTGCATATGTTGTTCTGAATCTTTAGCCGCTAACATAAAGAATAATTTAGCATCTTTTTCAGGATTGTTTTCTTCAAAAGAAACTGTTTCTGGCATAATTGTAAAGCCAATCCCTGTACCTAAAACACCTTGGTTTTCAGCACTTGAGTGAGGCATTGCGACACCTGGAATAATTACAATATATGGTCCGTATTCTTTAACATCGTTGACTACTTGATTTACATATTCATCAGTAATCAATGATTTGTCTTTTAGCACTTCTGCACTAAAACGAATTGCTTCTTCCCAGTTTTCTGGGACACGTTCTTCGATTTTTACAAGTCCATTGTCATGAAAATAACGTAACATTTGTTAATTCCCCCTAAATTTTATAAGAATGATGGAAACGGTGTGTCGTTGTCATTCTTAAATGCATCATGGAAACCGCGGTCAAACATGAATTCCATACGATCTTTATCGTTTGGATATGTGAATTTGCCCCCAACTTCCCAAATAAATGGTTTAAATTCATATTGAAGACGATCTTTTTTCATCTTCCAAAGTTCTGTGATTTCTTTTGGATCAGCCATAAAGTTTGTCCAAATATCATAGTGAACTGGGATAATAACTTTTGTATTTAATGATTCAGCCATACGTAAAATATCAACAGATGTTACCTTATCTGTAATACCACGAGGGTTTTCGCCGTATGCTCCTAAAGCAACGTCGATTTGGTTTTCGTTACCTTGTTTAGCAAACAAGTTTGAGTAATGTGAATCAGCTGCATGGTAAAGGTTACCACCACTTGTTTCGAATAAGTAGTTAACAGCCATAACGTCCATATCTTTAGGCATTTTGCCTTTCAATGTTGTATCTAAATCATCTTCTGTAACTAAAGCTGTACGGTCAAATGCTTGCATTGCCTTAACTGTTACAGCACCAACTTGAACTTCATCGCCAGGTTTAACTGTAATAAGTTTTTCTTCAGGAACGCCCCATTTTCTCCATGTTTCCACAACTTCTTTAGGACCAATAAATTTAGCTTTTGGACAGTTGTTGTTAACTGCTGCAGCTGTAACAATATCTAAGTGATCTGAGTGAATGTGTGTTACACATAAAGCGTCGACATCTTTAATTGCGAATGGATCGATAACGAATGGTTTGTTACGTAAGTTTGGTTGCATTGCTTCAACACCAGACATACGCATCATTTGGTGACCTTGACGCATTGTACCATCACCATGGCTTTGTTTACCTGTACCTGACCATAAGTCACATAAAATATTTGTATCTTCATGTGTCTTCAACCAAATACCTGTACATCCTAACCACCACATTGCGAATGTGCCTTTAGCTACTTTTTCAGCAGCGATTTCTTCGTTAAGATATGTTCCCCATTCTGGGAATGTAGATAAAATCCATTTTTCCCGTGAGACTTCATTAAGTGTTGTTGGTTTCTTTACCATAAAAAACTCCTCCATTACTCTTAAGCTTTTTGTTGCTATTTATGTTACAAGCTAAGTATATACCACCAAAAAACCGTTTTCAATAACTTTTTATGTTAATTTCACACGTTTTATGTTAAATTGAATGTACAAACTTGTTTTTTTGTTTAAAGGAGCTCATTTTATGAAAAATTCAAAAGAGAATATCAAAAAAAGAAGAGATGAGCTAATTGTATTTTTGTCTACTCAAGAATACTCAACAATTAGCGAATTAAGTGAGAGGTTTAACGTTTCAGAAATGACAATTCGGCGCGATTGTCAGATTCTAAAGAACATGAACATCATTACTCAACATCAAAACAAGCTTTATTACATTGATAAAAGTAATGATACTGACCACCATCAACAAAACATCATGAATAACAAGATTTCCCGTACAGCTGCTAATTACGTAAAAGATGAACAAATGTTGTTTATCAATTCTAGTTCTGTGGCGATTCATAGCTTGAATTATTTATCGGATAAACAATTCACTTTACTAACGAATAATATTTCAGCCATTGATTTCAAACGCAATCCAAAATCTACTTATCTTTTAAGTGGTGGTGAAATCAGTTTTGAACGTAATATTATGACTGGTGATTTGGCTTATGATTCCTTTAACAACATTCAAGCCGACATAGCTATTATCGGTTGTTCAGGTATTAGCTTAGACAAAGGGTTATCAACTTCAAAAATTTATGAAGCGCGAATTAACCAAAAAATTATCGAAAATGCTAATCAAGTTATTTTGGTAACTGATTATTCCAAATTAGGTAAGTCTTCTAACTTTAAAATAGCAAACTTATCTCAAATTGATATTATTATTACTGATAATTTTTCAGATCCAACTTTAATTAAAGAAATTGAAGATCTAGGTATTACAGTTGTTCAATTAGATTAAACACTTACTCTCTCTTAGCACACAAAAAACGTCTTGATGATAATTAACTTAATTGTTAATCGTCATCAAGACGTTTTTTTAATGATATTCGCCACGTAATTGATCAGCGTATTGGTTAATTTTACGTAACCTATGATTAATCCCTGATTTAGAAATCGGTCCACTCGGAACTAATGTTGCTAATTCTTTTAAACTAACTTCTGGATATTCCAAACGAATCGTTGCCACTTCTTGCAACTTAACTGGTAAAGTTTGAATTCCAACTTCTTCATCAATATATTTGATATTTTCAATTTGTCGATTAGCTGCATCAGCAATCTTATTCATATTAGCTGTTTCACAATTGACGATCCGATTCACGGAATTACGCATATCACGTACAATCCGAATATCTTCAAACTGTAACATTGAACTTGTCGCACCAATTAAAGATAAGAAATCAGCAATCTTTTCGCCTTCTTTTAAATACGTAATATAACCACTCCGGCGCTCTGTTTGACGTGCATGTAAGTTATAACGATTAATCATCTGACAAATTGTCGCATTGTGTTCTTCATACAAAGAATAGATTTCTAAATGGTAGCGACTTGTTTCGGGATTATTGACTGATCCTGAAGCTAAAAATGCTCCACGTAAATATGAGCGAACTTTGCCATCATCATCTAAAAAATCAAGCGGAACGGTTGCTTTAATTTGAAACCCATCTAAAATATCTAAATCTTTTAAAACATAATCGCTTCCGGTTTTCAAACGTACAATATATAAATTATTCTTTTTTAATTTCATTTTACGGCGAACAAGTAGTTCACTTTCAACATCATAAAACTGTTTCAATAACTTATAAATCCGACGTGCAATTGCAGGATTTTCCGTCTGAACATTCAACACAAATTGATGATCGACAATACTTAACGAACCATTCATACGAATCAATGCCATTAGCTCAGCCTTCGCATTACCGGCATAATTCACTTCTAAAGTCGTTAATTCTTTTTTGACATCACTCGCATATGACAAGGTCAGCCCTCCTCTCGTTTAATTACTTTCATTTTGTTTCCATGATAATGGTCGTCCCGTTAATTGCATTAATTCTTGCACAACACGATCGCCATTATGGTAAACTCCGCCTTCTTTTAAAGTTAAGAAATTATCTGAAATAACGCGACATTCTTGTTCACGTAAGCCCGCAAAATCATGTGTAACTTGTGTTAAATACTCATCACTTTTCGGTTGTTTTTCTTGAATTTTTGGAATAGCTTGCGTATTAACCAAAACTGTATCAATAAACTTTTGCCCCACATGTTGATTTAAAATCCGGACATGTTCTGCATCGGTAAAATGTTCCGTTTCACCCTTTTGAGTCATAATATTACAAATATAAATAACTTCAGCTTGGGTGGTACGTAAAGCTTCGCCAACATTTTCAATCATTAAATTCGGTAAAATACTTGTAAACAAACTCCCGGGGCCTAAAACAATTTGATCAGCGTTTTGAATTGCTTCAATAACTTCTGGCATAGCAGCTGGTACTTGCTCATCATTAGTTGTTAACCAAACTTTTTTAATAGTTTTCCCGGCACCAGCAATCTCTGTTTCCCCCGCCAAGATTTCTCCATCCATAAATTCAGCATTCAACGTTAATGGCATATTAGCAGCAGGATAGACATGTCCTTCAACGTTCATTAAAGCTGCTAATTCTTGAATAGCTTGGAAAATATTATCATCATTCATTTCTGACAAAGCTGCAATCACTAAATTCCCAATCGCGTGTCCAGAGAAAAACTGATCTTTAGAAGAGAATCGATATTGAAAAATATCTTTAACTAACTCTGGTAAATCTGATAAAGCAATCAAAACATTCCGAATATCGCCTGGTGGCACCACATTAATATAATCTCGGATAATCCCCGATGATCCACCATTGTCAGCTACAGTCACAATTGCGGTAATATCAGCATTTTGTTTTCTTAAACTTTTTAATATAACAGGAAGACCGGTTCCTCCGCCCATGACAACAATCTTTGGTTTTTTACGATACGTACTTACTTTTTTCATGAACGATTAACCGTTTCCTTTCTCTTGTTAATATCACGATGCGCAATATTAACTTGGTATTTTTCTTTTAAATATTCACCAATTTGATTTGTAATCGCAACCGACCGATGTTGTCCACCAGTACAGCCGATAGCAATCGTTACTCCAGCTCGACCTTCTTTTTGATAGCCAGCTAAAGCTACTTGTAACAATTCTTCAAATTTAGTAATAAATTCTTTTGTTTCCGCAAATTTCATCACATAATCCGCAACATCTTTTTGACAACCTGTTTGATTACGCAATTCCGGAATATAATATGGATTTGGTAAGAAACGGACATCCATAACAATATCAGCATCAATAGGAATCCCATATTTAAAGCCAAATGACATCACTTCAATATGAAAGGCCTTTTTTTCTTGCTGACTAAACCGTTTAAAAATTTCTTCTCGTAATTTCCGTGGTGTTTTATCACTTGTATCAATCACTAATTGAGATTGAACTTTAATCGGTTCTAACATTTCACGTTCTAATTCAATCCCTTGTAAGACACCACCATCAACATTTAAAGGATGCTTTCTTCGTGTTTCTTTATAACGAATTACTAACTCTTCATTGGACGCATCTAAAAATAAGACCCGAATATTTTCAGCTTGCTCTTCTGACAATTTCTTTAAAATCGCTAATGTTTCTTCATAAAAAGCCTTGGAACGCAAATCAATAACTAAAGCTACTTTATTTAATTTATCAGATTCGGTAATTAACTCCCAAAATTTCGGTAATAAAGTCGGAGGCATATTATCCACACAAAAATAGCCTAAGTCTTCAAAACTCTGAATCGCAACTGTTTTACCAGCTCCACTCATCCCAGTAATAATAACTAATTCTAGCTTGTCTAACATTTTAAGCTCCTCCTTATTTCAGTCCTTTGAAAATTATAGCACACGCTTGCTTTGTCTTTCATGCAAAAAGCGTTGTTATCACCAACAACGCTTTTCTTTAATCTTCATTTTGATTTAAATTAATTGACTCTCCAAAAATTTTCATCCGCATGCGAATCCCGGTTGGTGTTGCGGCCAAACCACCTTGACCTGTTTCTCTGAGTGATGCTGGCATACCTTGTCCAATTTCTTTCATTGCTTGAATAACTTCATCTGCCGGAATTTTATTTTCTAAACCAGCTAAAGCCATATCCGCTGCAGCTAACGCATTAACTGCACCAACAACATTTCTTTTAACACATGGTAACTCAACTAAACCGGCAACCGGATCACAAACTAAACCTAATAAATTACTCATGGCCATCGCAAAAGCTTCCGCTGCTTGCGTTGGTGTTCCGCCATTCAATTCAACCGCAGCCGCAGCCGCCATAGCAGAAGCACTCCCGACTTCAGCTTGACACCCGCCAGTCGCCCCAGCAATCATTGCATTATTCGCTGTAACCATCCCAAAGGCACTCGCTGTAAATAAAAATTCAATCATTTGTTCTTCAGTTAAATTCAATTTTTTATCAATCGCAAATAAGACACCCGGTAACGTACCAGAAGACCCCGCTGTTGGTGTGGCACAAATTACCCCCATCGAAGCATTGACTTCATTAGTCGCAATCGCATTTTCCATTGCCCATAACATCAAATCACCTGATAATCCTTTACCAGCTTCTCGATATTTTTTCATTTTAACTGCTTCGCCACCTGTTAAACCAGTCGGAGAAAAAACACCTTCTCCTTTTGTACCGCGTTCAACTGCTTCTTTCATAACATTTAACTGATTACGCATTTTTCGCCAAACAACCGTTTGTGATTCTTGCGTATAATCCATTTCTTGTTCTAAGATTAAGCGCCAAATTGGAAGTTCTCGTTCTTCGGCTGCTGTTACAATTTCAGCAACAGTTTTATACATTAACTCTTCCTCCTATAAACAAACGACTTGCTGACAGGCGTCTTGTAAGTCAGCTAAAACTTTTACGTTTGGTCTTTTATCTAATTCATAAATCACTAATACTGTTTCTTGATTTATTTCCTGGGTTATTATTTTTAAAACACTCGAACCACCTGCGGTAATCATGTTTTCAATCGTAAACATCTGTTCTACTTGAATCCATGTTAACAACATTGGTAAAGGACCTGTTGGTCGAATAGTAACACCATCGATTTGGATTTCCCGTAATTCAATTGTGCCTCCACCAACTGAACAACCAGCAACCACTACTTCTTTGTGTTCATTTTTAATTGTTAAAATTGCTGTATTCGGATGATGAATTGGACTTGGTTCTGTATGTTCAATAAAATCAATCTGAATACCTTGGTCTCGGGCAACTTCAACTGCTTGTGGTACCCGTGAATCATCTGGTTCCATGCCTAATACACCAGCTGCTAAAGCATAATCAGTACCATGACCCTTATGTGTCATCGCAAATGATTCATAATGATCTACTCGTACTGATTTAATCTCATCCGCAAAAATTTGTCGTGCTTTCCGTCCAATCGCTACGGCTCCAGCTGTATGTGAACTAGATGGTCCGATCATCGCAGGTCCGATAATATCAAAAACACTTCTATATTTTCCACCCATGGTTGCTTGTTTTACCTACCTTTTTCAATTTAAACTGCTAGCTTTATTTTAACTGTATCTGAGACGGAGTTCAATCAAATATTATAGGAAAAAAGATCGTCAGATTAATTTATCTGACGATCTTCATGGACGCTTTTATTTTAAATAACATTTCTTTCAAATGGTTCACTTGAAATACCTTCAGCTAAGATTTTTTCACACCATTCTTGCGCTGAGAATAAAGAATGATCACGATAATTACCACAACTCTTAATATCAGTTCCTTGAACATCTTCCCAAGTTGCTTTAACGATTGATTCTAAAGAAGCTTTCAATGCTAAGGCTACTTCTTTCGCTGTTGGTTCACCCCAAACGATTAAATGAAAACCTGTCCGACAACCAAATGGAGAACAATCAATAACTCCTTCTAAATGGTCACGTAAATATCCAGCTAACATATGTTCAATCGTATGCAAACCTGCTGTTGGAATTGCATTTTCATTTGGTTGAACTAAACGAAGATCAAAATTAGAAATTTTATCGCCTTTTGGTCCTTCTTCTACGGAAATTAAACGCACATATGGTGCCTTGACTGCTGTATGATCTAATGTAAAACTTTCAACTTCTGCCATTTTTAGCACTTCCTACTCTATAATATTTACTCTTTTACTTTATCATTTTCATATCTGTTTGCAATGGTTAACGACAAATTTTAGTTATTCTAAATATTTACGTAAATATTGCCCTGTATAACTCTTTGGTACTTGAATAATTTCTTCGGGAGTTCCGGTAGCGACCACCTGGCCACCATTCGCTCCACCTTCTGGACCTAAATCAATGACATAATCTGCAGTTTTAATAACATCCAAATTATGTTCAATCACAATCACAGTATTACCTTTTTCAACTAAACGTTCTAACACTTTTAATAAGCGACTAATATCAGCTACATGTAATCCTGTTGTCGGCTCATCCAAAATATATAATGTATCACCCGTAGATTTCTTATATAATTCTGCAGCTAATTTCATCCGTTGAGCTTCCCCACCAGATAAAGTCGTTGCTGATTGACCTAAACTCACATAACTCAAACCCACATCAGCTAAAGTTGTTAACTTACGTTTAATTTTAGGAATAGGCGCAAAAAACTCTAAAGCTTGTGCCACAGTCATATTTAAAACATCCGCAATATTTTTCCCTTTATACTCAACTTCTAAAGTTTCAGAATTATATCGCGTGCCATGACAAACTTCACATGGTACATAAACATCTGGCAAGAAATTCATTTCAATTTTCTTAATACCATCACCACGACAAACTTCACAACGGCCGCCTTTCACATTAAAACTAAATCTCCCTTTACTATATCCACGCAATTTAGCTTGATTTGTTTCAGCAAATAATGTTCTAATATCGTCAAATACGCCTGTATATGTCGCCGGATTACTTCGTGGGGTGCGACCAATTGGACTTTGATCAATATTAATCATTTTTTCAATATGATCTAACCCTTGAATTTGTTTATATTTCCCCGGTTTTTGTAAATTGTGATACAGTTTTTGCGCAATTGCTCGTTTTAAAATTTGATTAATCAAAGTGGATTTTCCTGATCCTGATACTCCCGTAACAGCCGTTAAAGTTCCTAACGGGAAATCAACTGTCAAATCTTGTAAATTATTTTCAGCGGCACCCACAACAGTAATTTTCTTTCCGTTACCTAAACGCCGTGTTTTAGGAACCGGAATTTTCTTTTTACCAGATAAATATTGCCCAGTTAACGAAGCTTGATTCTTCATAACTGCTTGTGGTGTTCCTTGAGCAACAATTTGTCCCCCATCTTGACCAGCTCCTGGACCCATATCAATCAAATAATCAGCCGCCAACATGGTATCTTCATCGTGTTCAACTACAATTAATGTATTACCTAAATCGCGCATCTTTTGTAATGAAGCTAACAAACGATCGTTATCTCGTTGATGTAATCCAATTGATGGTTCATCTAAAACATACATCACCCCAGATAAATTCGAGCCAATTTGCGTTGCTAAACGAATCCGTTGGGCTTCACCACCAGATAAAGTCCGCGCCGAACGACTTAATGTTAAATAATCTAAACCAACATTTTGTAAAAAGGTTAATCTAGCTTGAATTTCTTTTAAAATCGGTTCTGCAATCATTGTTTTTTCTTCAGAAAATTCCAAATTACTAAAAAATGTTAACGCATCTTGAATGGCTAATTCACTAACTTGACCAATATTTTTCCCATCCACTTGCACCGACAAAGCTTCTTCGTT
Organism: Ligilactobacillus ceti DSM 22408; assembly: GCF_000423245.1. GTDB lineage: Bacteria > Bacillota > Bacilli > Lactobacillales > Lactobacillaceae > Ligilactobacillus > Ligilactobacillus ceti. Next base: position 16,599 of record NZ_AUHP01000013.1, on the reverse strand, counting down.
TAAACGATAACCATGACAAGCCTGGCAAGTTAACCGTTGCATATAACGGCCCATTTGTTCACGCGTATAATTACTTGGAGAATTATGATAACGGCGATCGACATTCGGAATGACACCTTCAAAATACATTTCACTATCACGAGAAGGACCTTTATCCGAATTAAAAACAAAATGGAATTTCTTTTCTTGGTTACCATATAATAATAACTTTTGTTGTTTAGGAGTTAACTTATTAAATGGTTTATCAGTTGGTATCTTAAAAAATTCACAAGCTTGTTCTAATAACACCGGATAATATTGTGAACGAACTGGTTCCCATGGTGCAAAAACACCTTCTTGAATAGTTTTGCTGGGATCTGGTACAACTAAATCTAAATCGACTTCAATTTTCTCGCCTAAACCATCACATTCTGGACAAGCTCCATATGGTGCATTAAAAGAAAATAATCGAGGTTCTAACTCAGATAAAGTAAATCCACAATAAGGACATGCAAAATGTTCTGAAAATTGTAAAACCTCTTCACCTTGATTCAAATCAACATTAACATAACCTTTACCAATTTGAAGAGCTGCTTCTAAAGATTCAAACAACCGACTTCTGATACCTTCTTTTAAAACAATGCGATCGACAATAACAGCTAAATCGTGTGCTTGCTTTTCATCAATTTCGATTTCATCTTCAATATCATATAATGTCCCATCTAAAACAATACGAACAAAACCTTCTTGTTTCACTTTCGCCAATAAATGTTCTAATGTTCCTGTTTCTTGTCGTGCTATTGGAGCTAAAATTTGAATTCTAGTTCTTGCTGGATATTTTAAAATTTGTTCAACCATTTGTTCTGGTGAATGACGTGCAATCACTTGATGATCATTCGGACAAACCGGTGTTCCCACACGCGCCCATAACAAGCGTAAATAATCACTAATTTCCGTCACTGTTCCCACTGTCGACCGTGGATTTTTGGAAGTCGTTTTTTGATCTATGGAAATAGCTGGTGACAAACCATCAATCGCATCAACATCAGGTTTATCCATTTGCCCTAAAAATTGTCGCGCATAAGCTGATAAACTTTCAACATAGCGTCTTTGTCCTTCAGCATATAATGTATCAAATGCTAAAGAACTTTTACCCGATCCTGACAAACCAGTAATAACTACAATTTCATTTTTAGGAATTTTAACATTAATATTTTTTAAATTATGAGCGCGTGCACCCCGAATTTCAATTTCATTTTGTGCCATAACTTTCGCTCCTTTTACTTAGCTTGACTCTTTAATTCAATAATTGTATCACGTAATTCAGTTGCACCTTCGAAATCTAAATCTTTCGCAGCTTGTTTCATTTGCACTTCTAAATTATGCAACAATTCTTGTTGTTCAGCTTTACTTAATTTCGTAAAATCAATTTCATTAGCTGGTTTTGCTTGATTTTTAGCGGTCGCTAAAGAGATTTTATCACGCACTGGTTTTTTAATTGTTGTTGGCGTAATTCCATGTTCTTGATTATATTGTTCTTGCATACTCCGCCGTCTTTTTGTTTCTTCAATGGCAGCTTGCATTGAGGCCGTTATTTTATCTGCATACATAATTACATGACCGTGCTCATTCCGGGCAGCTCGACCAATTGTTTGAATTAAAGATCGTTCATTTCTTAAAAACCCTTCTTTATCTGCATCTAAAATAGCTACTAATGAAACTTCTGGGACATCGATTCCTTCCCGCAACAAATTAATCCCTACTAACACATCAAATTTACCTAAACGTAAATCACGGACAATTTCTGTACGTTCAAGCGTTTTAATATCCGAGTGTAAATATTTAACTTTAATGCCCATTTCTTTAAAATAATCCGTCAAATCTTCCGCCATTTTTTTAGTTAATGTTGTCACAAAAACTCGTTCTTGGCGTTCGACACGTGTTTGAATTTCAGCCAATAAATCATCCATTTGGCCCATACTTTCTCGAACATCAATTGTTGGATCAAGTAATCCTGTCGGCCGAATAATTTGTTGGACCACATGGTCAGTTTGGCCTTTTTCATATTCACCCGGTGTAGCTGACATGTATATAATTTGATTCACATGTTCTTCAAATTCTTCTAAGCGTAACGGACGATTATCTAAAGCACTTGGCAAACGAAAACCATAATCAATTAACATATTTTTACGCGCTGCATCACCTTTATACATGCCACGAACTTGTGGCATTGTCACATGCGCTTCATCCACCACGATTAAAAAATCTTTCGGAAAGAAATCCAATAACGTGTATGGTGGCTCGCCTTCATTACGGCCTTCCATTTGTCGTGAATAATTTTCAATCCCATTACAATATCCCATCTCACGCAACATCTCGATATCATATTCCGTTCTTTGTTTAATCCGTTGTGCTTCGAGCAACTTGCCTTGTTGTTCTAAAGTTACTAAATGTTCTTTTAACTCAGCTTCAATCCCGGCAATTGCACTTTCCATCGTAGCATCACTCGCAATAAAGTGAGTTGCTGGAAAAATCAAAATATTATCACGTTCAACTAAACTATTCCCAGTCAACGGATCAATTTCACGAATCCGATCAATTTCATCGCCAAAAAATTCTACCCGCAAAGCGCGTTCATCATGTGAAGCGGGGAAAATTTCAATAATATCGCCTCGTACACGAAAGCGTCCCCGTTGAAAATCAAGATCATTACGATCAAATTGCATATCAACTAACTGTTCTAATACTGCTTCACGACTAATTTCTTGTCCAACTTGCAATGTAAAAGCATGTTCTGAATATTCACGTGGATCACCTAAACCAAAAATTGAAGATACTGACGCAACAACAATTACATCATTTCTTTCTAAGAGTGAACTTGTGGCTGAGTGGCGTAATTGATCAATTTCATCATTAACACTCGCATCTTTTTCAATATAAGTATCACTCGAAGGTACATATGCTTCTGGTTGATAATAATCATAGTAACTCACAAAATATTCAACTGCATTATTAGGGAAAAATTCTTTTAATTCACTATACAACTGTCCTGCTAAAGTTTTATTATGTGCTAAAACTAAAGTTGGTTTGCCAGCATTCTTAATCACATTAGCAATCGTAAAAGTTTTCCCAGTACCGGTCGCACCTAATAAAATTTGCGATTTTTCACCTGCTTGCAAACCGGCAGTTAATTCAGCAATTGCTTTTGGTTGATCTCCAGTTGGTTGATATTTAGCTTGTAAATCAAATTTGTTAACTGTTTTTGTCGGTATCACTGCCATTCACAACCTCTCTATTCCGTTTAAATTCTACTTACTATTTTAGCATAATTTTGCGTATTTAAATTAGACTATGACTCCAAACAAAAAAACGTTTATTTGATCCCAAAAATCAAATAAACGTTTTATTTATGAATTAATTTTAGTCAATCAAAGCCATAATACTTGCTTCAAATTCAGCCCGTTTCGCCAACACAGCTGCTTCACTATCAGCCATAGCACCAATATAGAATTTAATTTTAGGTTCTGTTCCTGATGGACGAATTGCAATCCAACTACCATCACTTAAAATATATTTTAAAACATTGGCTTTTGGTAATTCAATTGTTGTTTCAGCTAAATCTACTTTGCGAATAGATGTGGCAAAATCTTCCACAACAACTACTTTTTCAGAACCAAAAGCAGTTGGTGTTGTTGCTCTAAATTTAATCATTAAATCTTTAATTTTTTGCGCACCTTCAATCCCATCAAAAGTTAATGAAATTGTCTTTTCTGCAAAGTAGCCATATTTTTCAAACAATTCTTGTAAACCATCATATAAATTTTTACCAGCTTGTTTATAGTAAGCTGCCACTTCAGCTAACATTACCAACGATTGAATAGCATCTTTATCCCGAACAAAAGGTCGAATTAAATATCCGAAACTTTCTTCAAAACCTAATAAGAATGTATGTTCATGAGTTGTTTCGTAATTTTTAATTTGTTCCGCAATAAATTTAAACCCAGTTAAAACATTAACCATTTCCACGTTATAACTTTTCGCAATGGCTGTCGCAAATTCACTAGACACGATTGATTTTACAACTGCTCCATTTTCAGGTAAGGTACCTAATTTTTGATGAGCTGTTAAAATATAGTCTAACATCAAAGCAGCAATTTGATTCCCAGTTAATAATTGATATTCTCCATCAGGTTGGCGGACTGCTGCACCTAATCGATCAGCATCTGGATCCACAGCTACTAATAAATCAGCTGCTTGTTCTTTACCTAATTGAATCGCCATATCAAAGGCTGCTTCATCTTCAGGGTTAGGTTTGGCTACAGTTGGAAAATCACCATCTGGGATAGCTTGTTCTTTAACCATTGTAAAGTTTTCAAATCCGGCTTGTAATAAAGCACGTTCACCTAACATTGCGCCTGTTCCGTGCAATGGAGTATAGATCATTTTAAGTGTTTTTCCTTCAGTTGCCACTAATTCATGATCAATTGTCACTTTCTTAACTTCTGCTAAATAAGCTTGATCAACATCATCACCAATAATCTTTAATGTTCCTTGCTCAATTAATTCTGCTTGATCAGCCACTTCAATCGCAAAAACATCTTTGACTTCACGAATATATTTAGTAATCAAATCAGATTCTTTTGGTGGCATTTGTGCGCCATCTTCACCGTAAATTTTATAACCATTATAAGCGCTTGGGTTATGACTAGCTGTAATCATAATACCGGCATAAGTATGCAAGTGACGTACAGCATAGGATAATTCTGGTGTTGGTCGTAAACTTTCAAAAACATACGCTGGAATCCCATGAGCCCCTAAAACACGTCCGGCTTCAAAAGCAAACTCTTGTGAAAAATGACGGGAATCATAACTGATTGCCACACCACGTTCTTTTTGTTCTGGTGTTAAAGTATCCATCCATAATGCCACACCTTCTGTAGCTTGACGTACTGTATAGATGTTCATCCGGTTAATCCCCGCACCTAACAAGCCACGCATTCCGGCTGTCCCAAATTCTAAGGGAGCATAAAAAGCATCTTCTAAGGCGTTTTCATCATCGATTAATTGATCTAATTCAATTTTTAAATTTTCAGCTAATGTTGGATTGTTTTTCCAAATTTCATACGTTTGTTTCCATTCCATACCTAACACTCCTTTTTCTTCTTACTCAAATTAATTATACTACACTGAAACGCTTTCATAAAATATTTTCTATTCCGTTCAAAGTATTAAAAAAAGCTATCAACAGTTTCCTGTTGATAGCTCAATGAAATTATTTTAAGCTTTCTAAATACTTGTATGCTTCTTGTCCAGCAATGGCACCATCACCAACAGCTGTCGTAATTTGACGTAAGTCTTTCAAACGAACATCACCAATTGCATAAACACCTGGAATGTTTGTTTCCATCTTATCGTTTGTAAGCACCCAACCATTTTCATCAGTAATTCCTAAATCAAGGAATGGTTTTGACAATGGAACAGAACCAACATAGATGAAGACACCATCAAATGGTAATTCAGTTGTAACTTCTGTTTTCTTGTTATATAGTTTCAAACCAATAACTTTTTGACCATCGCCAACAATTTCAGTTGCAACTGTATCCCACATAAACTCAATCTTATCATTAGCAAATGCACGATCTTGTAAAATCTTTTGGGCACGTAATTCATCACGACGGTGAATAATTGTAACACTTTCAGCTAATTGTGTAAGGTAAGCACCTTCTTCAACAGCGGAATCTCCACCACCAATGACTGCAAGTTTTTTATTTCTAAAGAAGGCACCATCACAGATTGCGCAATAAGAAACACCACGTCCACTATATTCTGCTTCACCTGGAATACCTAATTTACGATATTCAGAACCTGTCGCAATAACTAATGCTTTTGTTTCGAATTCTGCAGAATCTGTTTTAACGATTTTTGTACCATCTTCTTGAACTGTTACACTTTCAACCATACCATAAGCGTATTCTGCACCAAATTGTGTAGCACTTTGATACATTTCTTCAGATAATTCTGGTCCTAAAATTGTTTTAAATCCTGTATAATTTTCTACTTCAGCTGTGTTGTTCATTTGGCCACCGTAGCTACCACGTTCTAACATCAAAACAGATAAGTTAGCACGAGAAGCATATAACGCTGCTGTCATCCCACCAGGACCGGCACCAATTACGATTACATCATATTGTTTTGTCATTTTTAATCCACTTCCTCGATCGTTTTTCATATTTTATTTATAACAAGATTATAACTCACTTTTAGTAAGTAAGCTAGCTTTATGTTTTAAAATTTCATTAATAATGAGCTTGTGTGTACCAGGGATTTTGCGGATCTTTTTTACGGCGAATGATAATAACAATTAATGCACCAAAGAATAAAATTAATGATAACCATTGTGAAACACGTAATTGACCTAACATTAAACTATCTGTCCGCATTCCTTCAATGAAAAAGCGTCCAAATGAATACCAGATTAAATAGCCTAAAAAGACTTCTCCTTGTTTCAAACAATGATTACAACGACGCAAACTAATGAGAACAAGAAAACCTAAGATATCCCATACAGACTCATACAAGAATGTTGGTTGGTAATAAATACCATTAATTTGCATTTGATTAATAATAAATTGTGGTAAGTGTAAATCTTGTAAAAATGATAATGTTGTTGCTTTCCCGTGGGCTTCTTGATTCACAAAATTACCCCAACGGCCAATCCCTTGTGCTAAAATCACATTTGGTGCAATCACATCTAACATTAACCAAGGTGATTGTATTTTGCGGTAACATAACACTAATAAAACAATTGCCGCACCAATTAAACCACCATAAATCGCAATCCCACCATCCCAGATACGATAAACTTGATTCAAATGTTGACTATAATACGACCACTGAAAAATCACATAATAAGCGCGTGCGCAGATCAAAGCGACTGGGAGACCCCATAATAACAAATCATAAATATCATCTTCAGCGATTCCGTGTCGATTACCTTCACGAACGGACAAAATCACCGCTAATAACATTCCGCAAGCAATAATAATTCCGTACCAATGGACTTCAAAAGGTCCTAAAACAAAGGCAATCGGATTAATTTTGGCGATAATTCCTTCCATTTAAAAACCGCTCCTCTATTTTTTAATGTTTCGAATTTTGTTCGATTAACTTGTAAAGATTTTGTTCAAAGGCTTTTGTTGCATCATAGCCCATTGTTTTTGCCCGATAATTCATCGCAGCAACTTCAATAATAATTGATAAATTCCGACCAATTTTAACTGGGATATCAATTTTTGGTAAATCAACATCAAAGATTTGGACAAGTTGTTCTCCGGTACCTAAACGATCAAACTGTTTATCCTTATCCCAAGCTTCTAAATTAACAATTAAATCAATTGTTGTATTTTGTAAAACAGCACTAACACCAAATAAATCCATCACATTAATAATCCCAATACCACGAATTTCTAATAAGTGACGTAAAATAGCAGGCGCTTCACCCATAATTGTTTGTTCATCTTGTTGATAAACTTCTACACGATCATCTGCGATTAAGCGGTGTCCCCGTTTAATCAAATCTAAACCAATTTCAGATTTACCAATTCCTGAATTACCAGTAATTAATACACCTAAACCATAAATATCAACTAAAACACCATGCATCGATTTTCGTTCTGCTAAACTCGATTCTAAAAAATCAGTCATCTTAGCCAATAGTCGTGTTGTTGGTAATTTCGAACGTAAAATCGGAATATGATGGCGCATAGCCGCATCTTTTAATTGTTCGGGAATTTCTAAAGCACGCGCCACCACAAAACAAGGTGTGATCGTTCCACATAAAACATCTGCATATTCGGTTAACTTAGCTTGATCCATTTGCTCCATATAACTAATTTCTGTCATACCTAACAATTGAACACGTTCAGCTGGATAATAGTCAAAATAACCAGTTAATTCTAACCCTGGCCGTGAAATATCACTTGTAGTAATATAGCGTTCTTTAATATATTCTTCGCCCGTGTAAACAGTTAAATTATTCTCTTGAATTAACTTTGCGACACTTACTTGATTCATGACAATCTCCCTCTCAAATGACTGTTTTTAATTATTTTTCAACATAACTTGTAATGATTGTATTGACGATACTTAAGATAACTGCCACTAGCAATGCAGAACTAAATCCATTCAATTGAAAGGCATTGCCCATCAATTTCGCTGTTAATTCCAACATAAAGGCATTAATAAAGAGATAAAACACACCCAAAGTTAATATTGTAATTGGTAATGATAAAATTACTAAAATCGGCTTCACAAACATATTCAAAAGCCCTAAAACAAAAGCTGCCAAAACAGCAAGTGCGAAACTATTTACATATAATGTATTCGGGAAAAATCCTGACATCGCAAGAAAAACAATACTATTTAAAACTACACGTTGTAAAAATCCCATTAAAATCAAACTCCTTTTTATTTTAAATCTCGTTCTTGAACATCGGTTAATGTTTTCCGTGTTCTCTCATCATGTTCTGGTGTTGCTTGTTCTTGATAATCACTAAATGATGACTTCATATAATCTTGTAAATTAATTTTTTCAGCTGGCATTAACACAAATAATACACAATATGCCAAAACTGGAATTAAGAAAAAGCGTCGACTAATGAAACCAAGTAATAATAACACTAACCAAGCAACCCGAATGATTTTAGGATCTATTTTAAAATAACGTCCTAATCCAGCACAGACACCTAATAACATTCTTCCTTTAATAGGTCGAATAAGTTTTTTCTTCTGAGCCATTTAATCACCTCTAATTTAATATTTTACATTTCATCACGGAATAATAATAAACCAATTTCATGCGGTGAATCGGCAAAAATAGCACTCTCCGTAATCTTATCATCACCGGCATATGTTCTGACTTTTAAATGACAATACACTGGATCAGTTTGTAAAGCTGCATACAATTCATTTTCCGAATTAACCGGAATTTTATTACATGTCATAATTGTATCACCGGGTTGTAAGCCCATTTTCGCAGCTGGTGTCTCGGCCTTAACCGCAATCACACGTACACCTTGTTTTGTTTCTACAAACCAGCGTGCTGCTTTTTGATCTTGACGTTGATTCTTGATATATGCATAAATTTCTAACAATAATACACCACCAAAGACACAACTAGCAAACAGCATTTTTTGTGGAATAAAATAACTCACAATAGTTGCGATCAACATTAGTAAAGCCATTCTGGTTTGATGTTGATAATATTTATGCAACAACACTTGTGGAAATTCTTTTTTGATTTTTAATAACCCACCTACAAATAAAGGCAAAATAAAAATCCCTAAATCAGTCCCGGGTAATTTCAAGATAGGCCACCAATTTGTAAAGTGATTAATTAAATCTCCAGGTACAAATACTAACAACGGAACTACCGTAAATTCTTGCCAACGATAATATGCAACACGGCGACCACGTTTCCCTTTAGTAATGCGTGGACTTAAATTCAATAAGTTAGTTTTTTTCAAAAGTAAACTTTTCACTACATAATACAAAAATGTTAACCCTAATAGCCCCGTCACAAAATGACCGCTAAAGATTGGCACTAAATATTGATAACTATATGGTAACCAACTTAAATCAAACCAATGTGTGATTAATGTTAATAAACTAGCCAATACTAATGCCCACAAGCTCCACTCACTGACTGAAATAAATAGTAATGCCACTATACTTAAAACTTCATATAAAAATATCCACTCTGGATAAACTCCTAAGCCGAGCAATCCCGTAATCACTGATCCAATTAAACAGCCTAATAATGCAATTTTTATAAAATAACGACTTTCATAAAAATCATTATTCACTGCAAATTTAAAAAATTTCCGTTCTGCTTTTAAACGACGCTGATAAACGCCAAAAAGCATGATTAAACCTAATCCAAATTCTAATATCGTAAGCCCTATCATCATCTAAAAACCCTTCCCTTAAGTCTTATTTTCAGTATATCAATTTATAGAAACCTTTACAAAAATATTCGCATAAAAAAAGCTTTCCTTAAATCTTTTAAAGCAAACAAAAAAGCTAGCATTAAACTCACTTGTTTAATACTAGCTTGAAATTTAAATTTTTAAGAAACGACGCATGGAAACACCAGCACCTAAAGCACCAATCCCGATTCCAATTACGATTAATAATAAATCAATTTGGAATAAAAGAACATGTGGTGCAACTAATTGATAACCGGATCCTTTTAAGGAATTAGACATTACGCGGTAAACAATATTATAACCAAAATCAGTTAAGAAAATTGGAATAATTGTTCCTAATAAACCTGTCCAAGCACCTTCCAAGATAAATGGCCAACGAATATAACTATTTGTTGCCCCTACCAGACGCATAATTTCAATTTCATTTTGCCGTGACATAATCGTAATCTTAATCGTATTTTCAATTAAGAAGACTGCCACGAACAAGAGTAAGACACTAATAAAGATTCCCCAATGTTGAATACTTGAAGCTAACTTAAAGAGCTTCTTAGCTGAAGTTCCACCATATTTAGCATCATAAACGTTTTTGATTTTCTTAGCTTTCTTAGCCACTTCGATGGTTTTATCAGGATTTTTTGCATCCACAACATACACATCGTAAAGTGGGTTTTGATCACCACTAATTAATTTGAACTCACTTCCGTAAACACCTACAACATTGTGTAATTCTTGTTTACGACTAGAAAACTTGATACTTTCAACACCATCAATTTTTTCCAGTGATTTTTTAATTTGTTTGATGCCTTTTTCTTTTGTTCCACGATCAATAATAACGCGAACTTGGACATTATTTTCAATATCACTAGCAACTTTGTTAACATTCATTAAAACAGATAGTAAAAATCCAACTAATAACAAAGTAACCGTAACCGCACCAACCGCAGCAACCGACATCCATGTATTACGTCTTAAACTTGTTAAACTATCTACAAGATGACGTTTAAAGGTCTGCTTGTTCATTAGTATAGATTCCTCCTTCTTCATCACGAACTATTTTACCGCCCGCAATTTCTAAAACACGATGCTTATATTCATCAACAATTTGATTATTATGTGTTGCCATCACAATTGTTGTTCCTTCAGCATTAATTTCTTCTAAAATATTCATAATATCATCAGAAGTTGCTGGATCCAAGTTACCTGTCGGTTCATCGGCAATAACAATTTTAGGTTTGTTAGCAATCGCACGCGCAATTGACACACGTTGTTGTTCCCCACCTGATAATTCATCTGGGAAGTTATCACGTTTATCTGCTAAACCAACCATATCCAAGAGTTCGGTCACACGTTTTTCAACTTCTTCTGGTTCTGTTTCAATAACATACATTGCATAGGCAATATTTTCAAAAACAGTTAAACGTGGTAATAATTTATAATCTTGGAAAATAATTCCTAATTCACGACGTAGATAAGGAACATCTTTATCAGCAATATTTTCTAAAACATAGTTATTAATTTTAATATGACCTGAAGTTGCTTTTTCTTCACGATACATCAACTCGATAAAAGTTGATTTACCTGCACCACTTTGGCCAACGATATATACAAATTCACCTTGTTCAATTTTGACGGTTAATTGGTTTGCACCACAAACATCATCTGAATAACGTTTGACAACATTTTTAAATTCAATCAAGATTCGGTGCCTCCTTTTAGTTTTTTATGACTATTTCTAATTATATCATCATTTTATGTTCGTTTTTCGTGTTAAATATTACATTTTAATTGCAATTCAAGCTTTTATGACTTATTTTGTAAATTCCATTGTAAGTAAGCATTAATAAAATCATCCAAAGCACCGTCCATCACAGCTTGAGCGTTTCCGGTTTCCCAATTAGTCCGATGATCTTTCACTAATGAATAAGGATGGAAAACATATGAACGAATTTGTGAACCCCAACCAATATCTAATTGCTCACCTTGAATTTTTTCTTTTTCTTTTTGTTGAGCTTCCATTTCCAATTGATACAATTTAGAACGTAACATACTTTCAGCAGTTGCTCTATTTTGGAATTGTGATCGTTGTGACTGACTAGACACCACAATCCCGGTCGGAACGTGTGTTAAGCGAACAGCTGATGATGTTTTATTAATATGTTGTCCACCAGCACCACTAGCACGGAAGACTTCCATTTGAATATCATCTTGATTCAATTCAATCTCAACTGAATCGTCTAATTCTGGCATTACATTAATAGATGTAAATGACGTATGTCTTCGTCCTGCTGAATCAAAAGGTGAAATCCGAACTAAACGATGCACGCCTTTTTCGCCTTGTAAATACCCAAAAGCATTGTGTCCTTTGACTAAGAAATAAACACTTTTAACTCCAGCTTCATCACCAGCTTGATAATCAAGAATTTCCACCGTGAAATTATGTTGCTCTGCCCACCGCGTGTACATCCGAAACAGCATTGCTCCCCAATCTTGGGATTCTGTCCCACCTGCACCAGGATGAATTTCAATTAAGGCGTTATTATGGTCATATTCACCATTTAACAATAAATTCAATTGATATTCTTGCAGTTGTTCTTTGGTAGCCAAATATTTATCGGCAATTTCACTTTGAGTTTCTAAATCTTCAGGATCCTCACTTAACAACTCTAATAACATTTCTAGTTCAGCTACAGCTTCATCTAATTCATGAAATGTATCGTATTTTTCTTTTAACAAATTATTATCAGCAATAATACTTTTTGCTTTTTCTTGATTATTCCAAAATTCAGGTTCAGCCATCATTTCTTCATATTCAGCAATTTGTTCTTGAAGTTGATCTAAGTCAAAGAGACCCCCTAAAATCATTTATTTTTGTTTCCATTTCCGCTAATTCGCGGCGATAATCACTAATTTCCATTTATATTCCTCCAAAAAATAAGAGCTGGAGCATCTTTATGCCGCAGCTCTTATCAATTTTATTAGCGTTTAATATTTTGTCTAATTTCAGCTTTTAAGAATAAACGTGTAATGTCAGATTCGATTGTTCCGACCATTTGTTTAAACATTCTAAAACCATCTGCTTGATATTCAACGAGTGGATTCAACTGACCATATCCACGTAAACCAATCGATTGACGTAATTGATCCATTTCATCGATATGTTCTGTCCAAAGATTATCAACAACACGTAAGATAACTACTTTTTCAAATTCTAACATTTGACTTGCATCATAGAGTTGTTTTTCTTTCATGGCATAGTTAGCTTGCGCACGTTCCATTAAGTAATCAGTAATTTCAGATGCTGATTTACCAGTTAAATCACTTAAAGAAATACTATCTTCATTCACCATATTAGCAATCGCATAATCTAAGATACCTTGTAAATCCCAGTTGGCTTGTTCGCCTTGAGTATGTGTTTTCACAACATAACCTACTGTACGTTCAATAATCGGCATAATAACTGGCTTCAAGGAGTTTTCTTCCATAATAACTTGTTGACGTTGTGCATAAATAATTTCACGTTGTTCACGCATAACATCATCATATTGTAAAACTTGTTTACGAGTATCGTAGTTATTACCTTCAACACGTTTTTGTGCTGATTCAACTTGTTTTGTAATCAAGTTAGATTGAATAACTGCATCATCAGCAGCTACTTTCATTTTTTCTAAGAAGTCTTTAATTCGTTCGGAACCAAAACGTAACATCAAATCATCTTCTAAAGAAAGATAAAATTGTGTTAAACCTGGATCACCTTGACGACCAGCACGTCCACGTAACTGATTATCAATACGACGAGATTCATGACGTTCTGTACCAATAACAGCTAAACCGCCTAAATCTTTCACACCAGGTCCTAATTTAATATCAGTACCACGACCAGCCATATTTGTTGCGATAGTTACAGCACCACGTTGACCAGCATTCATAATAATTTCAGCTTCAAGAGCATGGTTTTTCGCATTTAAAACAGCATGTGGTACGCCAGCTTGATCTAATAATTCTGATAATAATTCAGAAGTTTCAACCGCTACTGTACCGACTAAGACTGGTTGTCCATTTTCATGACGTTGCTTAATATCAGCAACAACCGCATTAAATTTACTTGCTAATGTAGGATATAAAACATCAGAGCGATCATCACGTAAAATTGGACGGTTAGTTGGAATGGAAATAACTTCCATATTATAAATTTCACGGAATTCTTCTTTTTCTGTTTTGGCTGTACCTGTCATACCTGATAATTTCTTATACATCCGGAAGAAGTTTTGGTATGTGATATTGGCCATTGTTTTTGTTTCTTCTTCAATATCAACATGTTCTTTGGCTTCGATTGCTTGGTGTAAACCATCGGAATAACGACGACCATCCATAATACGACCAGTAAATTGGTCAACGATTAATACTTCGCCTTCTTTAACCACATAGTCTTTATCACGCAACATAATATAGTTAGCACGTAAAGCATTGTCTAAGTGGTGGTTTAATGCCATATTATCTGGATCATATAAGTTTGTTAATCCAAAATATTTTTCACCTTTACGAATACCTTCTTCTGTTAAAGAAATAGTTTTTGATTCAAGATCAACTTTATAATCATCTTCTTCAACTAAAGTTTTCGCAAATCGGTCTGTTCTTGTATATAAAGTTGTTGTTCCTGTTGCTTGACCAGAAATAATCAACGGTGTCCGCGCTTCATCAATTAAGATGGAGTCAACTTCATCGACAATAACAAAATTCAATGGTCTTTGTACCATATCTTCACGGTACACAACCATATTATCACGTAAATAATCAAACCCTAACTCACTATTAGTGGAATACGTAATATCAGAGTTATAAGCTTCACGCTTTTCTTCTGGTGTTTTGTTAGAAACGTTCAACCCAACTGTTAAGCCTAACCAATTATAAAGTTCACCCATTTCAGTTGCATCACGTTCAGAAAGATATTCATTAACTGTAACAACGTGTACCCCTTCACCTGAAATAGCATTCAAATATACAGGCATTGTAGCTGTTAAAGTTTTACCTTCACCAGTTCTCATTTCTGCGATGTTACCTTCATGTAATACAATCCCACCGATAATTTGCACACGGTATGGATATAAACCTAAAATCCGTTTAGCTGCTTCACGCGAAACCGCAAAAGCTTCTGGTAATAATTGATCTAATGTTTCACCTTGTTTGTAACGTTCTTTAAATTCTGTTGTTTTAGCTTTTAATTCATCATCTGTTAAAGCTGCCATTTCATCGGCACGTGCTTCAACACGATCTGCAATATGTCCTAAACGTTTTAATTCACGTTTATCACTCTCTACCCATTGTTTAAGGAAATTTGCCATATCATAAATTCCTTCCTATTACTTATCTATTAAATTCTTTAATTTAATCTTTTAGTTATCATTTTAACACTTTTTATAAAATAAAGAAAATCACTTTATTATATCATTCTTACGCCAATTTAAAAACTTTTTACATTAATAAAAAACCAGAGAGTTGGCTTTATCAGTCAGCTCTCTGGCAATTATCAATTACATCTTATTTTAGAATTGATTATTCTGTTTTACGTCGTTTTTCTAAGAATCCCATTAAGCCCATTAATGAACTCATACCTACTAAAATCCCACCTAAGGCTTTAGCTTGCATATGAGCTGCATCACCTGTTTTTGGTAAGACTTTCTTAGGTGCTGCATTCTTCTTATATGTGACAACAATAACTTGTGATTTTGTTGTTGCTGAAATTTCTAGAAGTTCGACTTGTTTACGATCTGGTGTGTATCCTGCAATTTCAGGTGTGATAACAGCTTTAAAGATATTATTATCACCTTGTTTTAAGACCCAAGCTGATGTTGCAATTACTTTACCTGTTACACGATCAATTGTCATTGTTCGATGGTATGTGGCTGTTTGAACAACATCTGGTTGAGCTTGTGATCCGTCTTCGTATTGGTAACGAATTGTCCGTTTAATTTCTTGGACTAAATGATCCTTAGTTGTTTCTTTTGGATATTTTGGACCATTTGGATCTTCAGGATTAATTGGTTCATCTGGGTTACCTGGATCATCTGGTGTGACCACTTTAGTTAAGTGTTCCAAATGAACAGTAAATTGTTGATCTTTGTTTGTATCACTATCAAAGACTACACCATTTGCTGGATAATCATCAGAAATTAATTTATAACCTTTCTTTTCAAGCGCTTCAATAGTTGCTTTTGTCCGGTAATCACTTGTTGTACCTGTTTTACCAGTTAAGTTTTCAACACTAATTGTTTCACCAGTTGTGTCATCAACATATGTGACTGTCGCTTTTTGATCATCGGCATGGTAGATAACTTCAATTGTTTGATCTTTATCTGTTTCTTTTGGTGTTTCTTTGGCAACTTCAGCTTGATCTGGTGTGTAACCAGCGATCGCTGGTGAAGTTACTTTATCCATTGATCCTTTAGCGATTTTCCATGGTGTTGTTTCCGTAACTTTGCCGGTTACTTTATCAACTGTTACTGTTCTGTCAAATTTAACTGGTTGTGTCACTGGGTCAGCTGCTTGTTGATCAGCTTTGACTGTGTCTTTACCATATTTATATTTGATTGTTCTTGTAACTGTCTTTTCAATATCGCCAACTTCTTTTGGATATTTT
>NZ_AUHP01000012.1 GCF_000423245.1 Ligilactobacillus ceti DSM 22408 | reverse complement strand
ATGGAATTTATATGATCCTGGTTTCAAACCTTTTAATGTATGTGGTTTGTCACCGGATGTCCATGAAACATTAGTTCCATGATCACCTGTAATTGTGATTTCGGCACCGGCTAATTCTTTACCGCCTAAATCAACTTTACTAATTTCAATATCATGTCCTTTGAAATCATCAGTTACAACTAAGATACCTTTTTTGTTTAATTTAGCTTGTTTAGAATCAACATTAACGATTTCACCTTTCACATTTACTTCAAATGTGAATTTTGTAACGATCTTATATCCTGCTGGTGCGGCTGTTTCAGTAAATGTATATTTACCTGGTTTTAAGCCTTTAAGTTCATGCACTTTTTTTGTAGATGTCCATCCAGCTTTAAAATTATTTGGTCCTGTAACTTCAATTGTTGCACCTGGTAATGGTTTGCCACCAAGATCAACTTTACTTACCTTAACATCATGTTCTTTGTAATCATCAGTTACTTCAAGCCCATTAGCTGTAGCTTTAACGTTAGATTTATCATTTTTATCAGCTGGAGTGAAGTTAATATCTTTTGCTTTTCCGTCAACGCCGATTGTAAATGTAATATCAGTAACAATCTTCTTATATCCTTCAGGCGCAACTTCTTCATGGAACTTGTATTTGCCTGGTTTTAAGTTTTTCAAGATTTTTGGAGTTTCACCTGATGTCCATGACTTACTAAAGCCATTAGGTCCTGTAATAGTAATTTTGGCACCTGGTAACTCTTTACCGCCTAAATCAACTTTACTAATTTCAAAGTCATGTACTTTTGTTGTATCTGTTACTTTTTCTTTGAAATCATCAGCTGTTTTACCATTTTCGGGCTTCATTTGTTCCCATTTTTGAGTAGTTGTATTGTATTTTGCTAACCAAGATCCGAAAACAAAATAACGAACAGGTGTAATTTTTTTATAACCTGTTGGAGCTTGATCTTCTTGTAATACATAGTAGCCATTATCAAGTTTTTGACCAATCCGATGTGCTTGGTTCTTAGTACTTGTTGTCCAACTATCTATTTTCTTGATCTTATTACCTTTTTTATCTGTTTTCCAAAAACTCATATGAGCACCAGCTAACTGAGTTGTTGTAACTGGGTATTCACCATTTTTAGAGACGCGAAGTTCTACTTTACCTGTATCTGTCCAAGGTTTTTCTTTTTCATCTAACATCTTAATAGTAAATGGTTTCTTCTTAACTTCTTTACCATCAATAATTAGCTTACCTTCTTTGGTAATTTCAAACTTAATATCTGCTGCTTTTGTCCAATGAGCTGGAACTTTTGTTTCACGTAAAATATATTTACCTGATTTCAACTTGAATTTCTTAGCTGAATCAGTTGTTGTCCATGTTTGTACAACATCTTGCTTTTTGTTATCTTTTAAAATTTGTAATTCAGCACCTGCTAAAGCTTTACCATTTGGTTTAACTTTAATAAAGGAGACTTCATATTCTTTACGTTCATCCTTCATTGTTACAGTTGTTTGACCTTTAGCTTGCTTCTTACCATCGATTGTAATTGTATAATCTTCATTTACAACGATTTTAATGCTTTTAGCTTTTTCATAATCTGCCGGAGCTTTAGTTTCTTTTAATAAATATTCTCCCACACGTAAATCAGTCACATAAGCTGTTTTACCATTTGTTTTAATAGTTTTAGCTTGTCCAACTTCTTTACCATTTTCAATACGTACAAGTTTAAGTTCAGCACCTTTTAAGAGGTTGCCAGCTTCATCAGTTTTCTTGATGTTAACTTGAACTTTCTTGTAAGCATCTTGCATTTCGATAATTTTATTTTTAGATTCTTTACCATTTACTATGACTTTTTCATCATCAGTAATTGTAAATTTAATATCAGCTGCTTTTTCATAACCCGCTGGAGCTGAAAGTTCTTTCAAAATATAACTACCTGGTTCTAATTTCCATTGTTGAGCTGAACCGTTTGTTGTCCAAGTTTTGATAACTTGGTTTGTAGCAGCATCAACCAATTGTAAACGAGCACCTTTAATTTGTTTTGTTGATTTACCATCTAATAAATCTGTTTTTCTGAATCTAACGTCTACTTCAACGCGTGCATCAGAAATTACAACAGTTTTATCGTGTTGACGTTTATGATCAACAAAAACATCTCCATCTGTACCAATTGAGAAAGGTACATCAGCTGTTGTCTTATAGCCTTTTGGAGCAGAAATTTCATGCAAGATATAATTACCTGGTTCTAATGAAAATTCTTGATTTGTTTTCTTAGTTGTCCAGACATAATTTTTAACACGTTTCTTAGTATGTGCATCTAAAATTTCAAGTCGTGCACCTTCAACGTATTTATCAGTATGTTTAATATCATTTTTCTTGAATTTAACGCGTATTGATTTCTTCGCATCTTTCATCACAACTGTTTTATCAGCTTGTGTTTGATTGTTAACTTTAACCTTACCATCATTAGTAATAGTAAATTTAACAGGTGATGTTTTTTCATAACCTGTTGGAGCGAATACTTCTCGGAATTCATAATTACCTGGTTCCAATGAGAATTCCTTAGTTTGACC
Source organism: Ligilactobacillus ceti DSM 22408 (assembly GCF_000423245.1). Classification (GTDB taxonomy): domain Bacteria; phylum Bacillota; class Bacilli; order Lactobacillales; family Lactobacillaceae; genus Ligilactobacillus; species Ligilactobacillus ceti. The sequence continues at coordinate 152,737 of NZ_AUHP01000012.1, read as the reverse complement.
TTTGACAGTTGTCCAAGTATCGTGACCATCGACTTTAACAACTTTGTTTTCGTCAAGGTTCCATAACTTAATAACTGCCCCCCAAGAAGTTCTTTGACATCCTTGATATCTGTCTTCTTGAATTTTACTTTGATCTTTTTCCGTTTGTCTTGCATAACGATTGGATAACCGGATCCATTCCATGTAACTGACATATCTGCATGGATTGTAAAATCAATTGGATTAGCTTTTTCATAACCTGTTGGAGCTTTTGTTTCTTCGAATCTATAGTGACCTTCTGGAAGATAAATAGTTTGACGATTATAAGCTGATGTCCAACTATCTACAGTTTTACCAGTATCTTTGTTAACAATTTTTAACTGAGCACCTGGTAACACTTTATGTTTCATATCTTGCTTTTCAAATTCAACTTTACGTTTAAGTCGAATTGTAAATACAGATTGTACCCTTGGTTTAAGTGACTTATAAATTCTTGTTTCAACTTGTACATCCTTAGGAATCAATGTTGGGTTGTACATAGCTGTTTCAACTTCACCTGCAGCATCATTTTCATTTTGAGTTTCATAATTAGTATGTTGAGCATACGCAATTTTTTCTATTATATTCTTAAGTTTTGGTGTGATGTAACCATATTTTTCCTTAAAGAATTTTGTATACCAATCTCTTCTCATTTTTCTAACAGCACTATCTGTTATTGGTTTCCAAAAAGTATTTTTACTACTTTCATTTTCCCATAAGTAAATATTATTTTGCACAATATTGAAAAATTGAGAGTTTGTTAAATGATATTTCTTTTGAATATTTTCAGGATCTACTGCGTAAACATATACAGCTCTTTTTACAAAATCATATAATGTTTGTGCATCTTCCCGACCTAAACGTGGTCTACCTGTCACACCTTTCCACATTTGATCATAAAATGTAGATGGATTAGATGGATTAACTCTTACATATCTAGCCGTATCTGGTCTTGGGCTATTAGGATTATATGCTGGTGTGGAAGTCCGCTCATCCATACAAAATGAAAATTCTTCCGCAACAGTTTTTGTCCCTTCATAAAATACAGTCATCCCGTGATTCCATGATGCTTGCGCAAGATCCGGTTTCCCGGCAACATTATAATATTCATCAGAACGAGCTTGTCCACTTTGAGACGTTTCTGGTGCATTATTAGAATGCGCAGCCATAACACTTGTGACTGGTGATACTAAAAAGTTAATAAGTAAAACAAGTAACATCCAAATCGCTTGTTTATTTATAAACTTCTGACTCATAAATGTTTCCCCCTTTTTATGTATATCAATACTTTTGCTAAAATATTATTCATAATTATCTTTAAAGAACTTTTGTTAATTGATAAATTTTATAATATGTATGCATATAATAAAACTATACATTGTTAACAATTTTTCTACAAAATATATGCTCAAAAAAAAGAACTATTTTCTATTAAGATAGAAAATAGTTCTTTTTTAATATTATTTGCTTTTTCTTATGAATGAATTTGGTAATGACCACCTTGTCCATCACAGATCCAACTTAATTTTTGTGTCTTTGCTTCATCTAAATAACCTAAATCAATTTCACCATATTCTTGCTCTAAATCAAAATTCGTCACATCCATAACTTCTTGCGCTACAAATTTATGCACCAATTTCGCTTTATTCTTCCAAACCGTTGCTTTTTGAACAGCTTTTTGTAAAGTATACCCTTCATCTAAATAATGTTTAATCGCGACCACACCATAATATGTATTCAAAGTATATTGACGTGCTGTGCGATCTTTTTGCGGCACCGACTGAATATATCCTTTCGTCTCCCAATAACGTAACTGACGAGCAGACACACCTGTCATTTCGCTTAATTCACCGATTCCAATCCGTAAATAATTCTTTAATTGACCGATTTTTTCTAAATCCATTTCTTTTCCCCTTAAATTAATTTCTTGTTATTATTGTAAGTTATTTTACAACTTTGTCAATTATCTTGACAAAGTTTTTCAATTGCCGTATATTTTGTTGTATCAATTCAACAAATATAAGGAGGTCTTTGATGTCAAACACAACTACTATTACCAAAGATATTCACGGTAAACCATATAAAAGAGCTTTACTCGTTTTAGTATTAGTTATCGGTTCTTTTTGTACCGTTTTAAACGCTACCTTACTTGCGACAGCCTTTCCCGCAATTATGCAATCTTTTGATGTCGATACTGCTACTGTCCAATGGCTCACAACTGGGTTTATGTTAGTTACCGGGGTTATGATTCCTGTTTCAGCTTGGTTAATTAATACTTTTAGTTCTCGTTTTATCTATTTATTAGCTATGACTGTCTTTTTAATCGGAACAACCCTTTGTTTTATCGCTCCCAGTTTCAATTATTTATTAGTCGGTCGATTAGTCCAAGGTTTCGGCGTCGGGATCACCATGCCTTTACTACAAACGATTATGCTAACGATTTTCCCACCCGAACAACGTGGTGCTGCCATGGGGACTGTTGGTTTGGTTATCGGTTTAGCTCCTGCTTTAGGACCTACTCTTTCTGGCTTTATCGTTGACACTTGGACTTGGCGCGATTTATTCGGCATGATTATTCCAATTTGTGTGGTTGTTTTAATTTTAGCCTTCTTCTTTATGAAGAGTGTTATTCCCCACAAAGAACAAAAAATCGACATTTGGTCTATCATTACATCAACAATTGGTTTTGGTTCTTTACTTTACGGAACATCTAGCGCTGGGAATAAAGGTTGGACCAACCCTTACGTCCTCGCATTTATCATTGTCGGCGTTATTTTTGTCGCTTTATTCTCCCACCGTCAATTACAAATGAGTGATCCTTTCTTAGATATTTCCGTTTTCAAATATCGTGAATTCCGACTTGCTTCTGTTTTAAGTGCTATTTCTAACTTAGCTATGGTTGGTGCAGAAATGATTCTTCCTTTATATATTCAAACGATTCGTGGTGAGTCTGCCTTCCACTCCGGTTTAATGTTATTACCAGGAGCTTTAGTCGTTGGTTTTATGTCTCCGATTACAGGACGGCTTTTTGATCGTTATGGCGCCAAGATGCTGGCTATTACCGGCATGACTTTACTCTCACTAGCAACTGTTCCTTTCCTATTCTTAACTCCACATACATCAATCGTTTTAATTATCGGTTTTTATATGATTCGGATGTTCGGGATTGGGATGGTGATGATGACTGTCACAACTTCCGGAATGAATGTCTTACCTTTAGACAAACTTCCCCACGGAACAGCTGTCAACAACACTTTCCGCCAAGTTTTAAGTTCAATTGGGACGGCGATTTTAATCTCAATCTTAACAACAGTCACAACAAATCATTTACCAGCAAAAAGTTTACTCAAAACAACACCTCTTGCTTACAAACAACTAGCAACTGATGCTGTTTTGAATGGTTATAAAGCTGCCTTTTTAATGTCAATTTTATTCGCACTTTGTTCCTTAACTTTAGCCTTTTTCTTGAAAAAAGGTAATATAATTCGCAAACTTCCCGTGGGAGGTGCTGCCAAATGATGTTAATTTTATTATTAGTCTTTGTTGTTTTATTCTTTCTCTTTATGGTTTTACCATTTTGGAAAGCACGCTATTTCAAAGCTACTATCGCTTTAATCGGTGCCATCATTTGTGGTGGAATGCTAGTTGCCAATGATTCATATCATTATCAAATGAAAGTCGCTAGCACAACGACTACGCAGACAATGCATTCGACTTTACCAAAAATGAACGCTTTAATGTACCAACCTTTAGGAAATGGTTCAGAAAAGATTTACCTTTACAAAACGAAGCCTTCTCAAAAGAAGCCTACAGCTTGTAAAACTGATCATTTAATTACCAAAGTAAAACGAACAACTGCTAAAAAAGCTACCGTTACGATTACCGAAGAAAACTATGTTTATAAAAACAGTTTTAGTAAATTTATGTTTGGTTTATTAAATAACAACCACATTCTTAAAGAACGACGCTATACATTCAATTTACCCAAAGACTGGATGGTTTTAAGTACGCAACAAGCTAAAAAGTTACAAAGCATTATGAAAGATCCCAAAGTACAATTAAACATGCAAACTAAAGTAAAACAAATTGTCGGCCAACGTGTCGCACAATCAGTCAAAGAAAATCGCATGCTTTCCCCACAAGATCAACAAAATCTGCTTAAAAAAGTTCAAAAAGAAGTTTTAGCTGATTTTATTAAATCTAATTTAAAATAAAAACACAAAAAGGGTTCAGTTATCAAAACTGAACCCTTTTATTTTTAACGTTTTTTCACTGGTTCGATCACAATATGACGATGTGGATCGCGACCTTTTGAATATGTTTTAACGTATTTATTATTAACTAAGGCTGAGTGAATTGCTTTACGTTCAAATGAAGGCATCGCTTCTAAGGCTTGTGGTTCACCTTTCGCCACAGCATCACGCGCAACTTTTTTCGCTAGGCGTGTCAGTGTTTCTTCACGTCGTTCGCGATAATTAGCAACATTTAACATAACACGCATCCGACGATGAAGTCTTTTATCGAGATAATCTTGCGCTAAAATCTGTAATGAATTAATTGTCCGGCCATGTTTCCCAATTAAAAGGCCTTCTGTTTTTGTATCAAAATCATAATAAACCATATAACGTTCTGGCATCACATTAATACTTGTTTCAATCCCCATTAATTTAGTAATATCAGCTAAATAATAGCCTAAATCACGAATTGCAGCTTCAATCTCTGCTTCACGAGCTTGAATCCGACGTTCCTTTTCTTCAGCTGTTTCAACTTTTTTAGCAGCTTCTGCTTCTTGGGGTACGATTTTTTCCATTTCAGCATTTGTAATTGCTTCAATTTCTTCGATAATTTCAGCTTCTTGGGCTTGTGTTAATTCTTCAGCAACTGCTTTTACTTCCATTGTAATGACAGCATCTTGTTGTCCAATTCCTAAAAAGCCTTTCTTTCCAGCATTAACAACTTGATATGTTACTTCTGACTCGGTCTTTTGCAGATCTGCTAACCCTTTAGCAACTGCTTGTGCGACTGTTTTTCCTGTATATTCCGTTGTAATCCCCTCCCGTAAATTCCAAACTGTGTTCGTTTATGCAAACGCCAACATCAGTCATCCTTTTAATTATATCATCAAAAAAATTATCTTGTATAGTCAAAATAGAGTTCTCAGACTTTCTTATTAAAAAAATCTAGCTTAAAATAGAAATAACAAGACTTGAAAGGAGTTTTTTTATGACAGAACAAAAGATTTATCCAGTAAATGAAGATTTAATCAAAGATGATCTCTACCAAGCTGTGAATGGTGCTTGGTTAAAAGATGCCGTTATTCCAGCTGATAAAGCTACAACTGGGGGCTTCGCTGATTTAGCCGATCAAATCGAACAAGATCTCATGGCCGATTTCCAAGAAATGTTAACAACGGGAGACATTCCGAATGAACCAGGTTTAGCAGAATTTATTAAATATTATCATCTTGCGTTAGATTTTAACGAACGTGAAACACAAGGCGCAACACCCATCTTGCCTTATTTACAAAGAATCATTGATTTAAAAGATTTAACCGATTACCAAAACCAACTACGTTCTTTAACAATGGCAGGTTATCCAACTGCTTTCCCATTCCATGTTGCACCCGACATGAAAAATACCGATCTTTACACTTTATATGCCGAAGTGCCTAGTTTAATCTTACCTGATAAAACTTATTACCAAGCAGATAATCCATCTCAAGAATCACTTTTGAATATCTATCAACAAATGGTCGCAAAACTCTTTGAATTAGCTGGTTTTTCAGCTGATTTTGCCCAAAAACAAATTGCCGGCGCACTCCGTTTTGATGCTAGTTTAGCTCCACACCAAAAAGATAGTACCGAACGTGCCGACTATGTAAAATCCTATAACAAATATACTTTTGCTGATTTCACTAAGTTCAGTTCCGATCTCGATTTAAGTTTTTGTGTCAGTGAATTAATCGGTCAAACACCTTCAGAAATTATTGTCTCAGAACCTGCTTATTATGAAGCATTTACCGAATTAATTAATCCAGAAACTTTCTCAGATTATAAAAGTTGGATGTTAGTTCGCATGTTAATCGCTTTAAGCCGTTACACAACTCATGAAATGCGGGTCACAGCTGGTATTTATAACCGTGCACTTTCTGGTTCTAAAGAAGCCATGAATGACCAAAAAGCTGCTTATTATCTAGCAACTAGTCAATTTGATCAAGTCGTCGGTTTATACTATGCACATAAATATTTTGGTGCACAAGCAAAAGCGGATGTCTACGCAATGGTAGAAAAAATGATTGCCGTTTATAAAGAACGTTTAGAAAACAACACCTGGCTTAGTCCAAAAACACGTCAACAAGCCATTGTGAAACTCAACACTTTAGGAATTGATGTGGGGTATCCCGACAAACTCAATCCTTTATATTTAGAATTCGTTGTCAATGAAGAAAAATCATTACTCGCTAATGATGCGGAATTCACCAAAATCGCTTTAAATAAACATTATAGTCGTTGGAATACGAAAGTGGATCGGACTCGTTGGGAAATGCCAGCCCATATGGTGAATGCTTACTACAACCCATCTTTTAATATCATTGTTTTCCCAGCTGCTATTTTACAAGCGCCATTTTACAGTTTGAAACAATCTTCCAGCGCTAACTTTGGTGGGATTGGGGCCGTAATTGCGCATGAAATCTCACATGCTTTTGACAATAATGGTGCTCAATTTGATGAATTCGGTAACTTGAATAACTGGTGGACACCCGAAGATTTGGCTTATTTTGAAGATTTAGCTCAAGCAATGATCGACCAATTCGAAGGCTTAGTAACTGAAGCTGGTCCTGTTAACGGAAAATTAGTTGTTTCCGAAAATATCGCTGATGCTGGTGGTTTGAGTTGTGCTTTAGAAGCAGCTAAAAGCGAACCAAACTACAACTTAAAAGAGTTCTTCTGTAATTGGGCTCGGGTTTGGGGTATGAAATCATCCCTCGAACGTCAAAAACTTTTACTCAACGTTGATGTCCACGCGCCAAATACATTACGTGCTAATATCCAAGTTCGGAATCTAGCTGATTTTTACACAACATTTAACATTAATGAAAATGATGGCATGTGGCTTGATCCTGCCAAAAGAATTCATATTTGGTAAAAATAAGTCGTCGTCTTTGGGCGGCGACTTTTTTAGGAGGTTTTCTTATGTCCCTATCCCGTAAAAGTAAATTCGGCCTGCTTTTAGGCGTGATTTTATGTAGTGTCGCTGGTGGTGGGTTCTTGTATTTTCATCAACAAAAACCCACTCCACCACCAAAAAACGTTAATATTCAACAAGAAGCGCAAAAAATACTGAAAAAGCATTCCTTAACTGGTGAAATAGTTTTAATCAAAAATCACAAACCTTATTTCATCAAAAATTTAACACCGCAAGAAATAAAATTTAAAGACAAACTAATTTATCCTACAGCGTCTTTAGAAAAACCAATGGCAGCAGTGATGTTAATGCAAGTCATGTCCGAAAAGCAAAACACATCCACGGCTTTTACTTTAAATACAGCTATTAAGCGTTGGTTTCCTGATTTACCTAAAGCTCACAAAATTACCGTTAGTGATCTTTTATCACAAACATCCGGCATTGTTGACCCTTTACAAGAAGTTGATTTTGGTAAAAAGCTCACAGAAAAACAAGCTTTCCACGCAGTTGTACAACGTTTAAAAGATACGCCACAACATAACCCGGGAAATTTTTCTTACAATAATGATAATTTTGTTTTGCTGGCGGCTATTATTTCCCGGGAAACACACAAATCGTATGCCCAAAACTTACAAGAACGCCTAGTAATTCCTTTGAAACTAAAAGACACTTTCATGTGGAATCAAGTGCCCGCTGACAAACAAATTGCTGGTAGCTATCATGACAACCAATCTGAGCCTGTTTTCGCACCACCTAGTTTGCTTTCAGAATTAATTGGGGCCGCAAGTCTTTATTCAACGCCGCAAGACTATTATCACTTTTTAAAAGCTGTAACGGACGGTACCTTATTATCACCAAAGACTTATCATCAATTAACTCATTTAAAAACAGCAACTGGTGAATATAGCGGCGGCTTTTTCACAAAAAACGCTGATCAATATGCCATTTACGGTTCATTAGTCAATACTGATTATATTAACGATGTTTTAATGACACCTCAGCTTAACACCGGTTTAATTGCTTTTTATAATGAATCTTCCGGCACGCTCGGGCTTAGCATTAGTCAAACACGAAAAGAACTTTGGAATTTAATCCAATAAGCACAAAAGCCTAACTACAAAGTAGTTAGGCTTTTTCATTTCTTTTTATCCAAGCAAGTCTGTTTCATTTTTCCAGGTATCCTTGTAATTGGATTGTGTGTGTTAATTACAAGTTTCTCTTTGAAAAATCTTATTTAAAAGATGCCACAGTTGGTTCGACTGTTTTTCTTCTAAATTCCAGATGTTTTCGCTTACATTTCATAGTATAATGAATTAACTGGTCCTATTTAAAGCGTCAGAATCTAACTATTTTTAGGGACCAGATTTTCAATATGAAGGGACTTTTAAGATGTTAATCATTGAACCAGGCTTGATTTACTTGCAAATTTATAATTATTATAAAAAAGAAATCATTACAGGGAATCTCCCTTCTGATGCCAAACTGCCAAGTAAACGCCAATTAGCTGATCAATACCAAGTCGCAATTAACACCGTTGAAAATGCCTATTCTAAATTATTAGAAGAAGGCTTTATCTATTCTAAACAACGTCAAGGTTATTTTGTGGCTGATGTGGGAGAATTATATATTGCTGACCCCATCGAAAATGAACAACAACCAGAAACAACAACTTTAAAATACGATTTTTCTTATCGTGGTGTCGCTAAAGAAGGTTTCCCTTATAAAACCTTCCGCAAAATTTCCGCCAACGTAATTGACGATATCGAACACGTTGCTGAACCTGACTATCAAGGCTATTATCCATTACGGCAACAAATTGCCGCTTATTTACAAAAAGCACGCGGCTTCAGTGTAAAACCAGAACAAATCATTATCTCTAGTGGTTCCGAATACTTATATCAGATTATTTTTAAACTTGTCGGCGGAATTTATGCCATTGAAGATCCTGGTTATCAAATGTTACCTAACATTATGGATATTAACCAAATTGATTACGTTTCTCTGCCAATTGATGAAAATGGTATGAGCATCACTGCTTTAAATAAAACAAACGCAAATATCTGCATTATTACCCCTGCTCATCAATTTCCAACAGGGATTATTATGAATATGAAACGCCGCACCGCTTTATTAAATCGTACGAAAACCGATTATGTCGTTGAAGATGATTATGATAGTGAATTTAAATACTCAAAACAACCCGTCCCAGCTTTAAAATCAATTGATTATAATGACAAGGTAATTTATATGGGTTCCTTTTCAAAAGCTATCTCACCTGCTTTCAGGGTCAGTTTTATGGTTTTACCCGAAAGTCTGTTAGATCGTTATCAAAATGTTTATAGCTGTTTTTCTTGTCCTGTTTCTTTAATCACACAAAAGATTTTAACCGAATTTATTTCTACTGGAGAATTCGAAAAACATTTAAACCGGATGAGAAAAATCTATGCTAAAAAACGTCAAATTGTTGTCGAAGCTTTCCAACAACGACCAGATATCAAAATCACTGGTTCAGATGGTGGTTTACATTTAGTTTTACAATATCCAAAGCATTATACGGAAGCTCAAATTGTAACCGAAGCTAAAAAACACAATATCAAAGTCTATGGGATTCACAATTATACAACTTCTAAAAATCCCCAACCTGAACTCAAAGACGAACGTCCCGCTATTGTTTTAGGTTTTGCCACAATGACCGAAGAACAACTAAAAGAAGGTTTAACTGAATTTTTAAAAATATAAAAAACAGCCAACTCTTGTTGAACACAAAAGTTGGCTGTTTTCTTTAACCTTTATCTTGAATCGGTTGCCCTGTATGCAAACCAAAACCTGTTGTTACTGGTAAATTAATCCCGGTGCAAGCTTGTGCTTCATCTCCTGCTAAGAAGTAAAGTGCTTGTGCAACTTCTTCAGGGGTACAAATCCGTCCCACTGGGCTAGCTTGTTCAAATTCACGCACTAATTCATCAGGATTTCTTTCAAACATTGGTGTCATACATGGACCCGGACAAACATTATTCACCCGAATTCCATATTTACCATAATCTAAAGCCATTGCACGGGCTAAATTAACGACTGCACCTTTCGCAGCGTTATAAGCTGCCATATTATAATCTCCTTGCAAGCCAGAAATAGATGCTGTATTTAAAATTACACCAGCTCGTCTTTGAATCATATCTGGTACAAAATATTTAGTCGTTAAATAAATACCTTTCACATCAACTGACATCACGCGATCCCACATTTCTTCACTAACTTCATGAAGTTCTCCCGGACAAAAAATCCCTGCATTGTTAATAATGACATCAATTTGACCAACAAATGTTTTCGTATAATTATATAAATCTTCCATCGATTTTGAAGAAGATACATCCCCTTGTTTAAAGAAGACTTTTCCTTCATAACCTGTTTCATCTAATTCTTTTTTGATCATTTGACCCAAAACATCATCTAAATCAACCATCACTACGCGATAACCACGTTTTAAGAAAAGTTGTGTTGTGCTTAATCCAATCCCAGATGTCGCACCTGTAATTAATGCTGTTTTCATATTGACCTCCCCAATCCTTTTTACACTGTGTTTTCATATTTTATTTTCATAATATACCACATTTTACGCCGTTTTCAACACCTACTAAATTTTATTTATGAAAAGAAAACGCTCACTTTCATAATTATCTCTCCAATCGTTGTTACAGCTTTTTTTACAGCTCTTATAATTTTTCATTAAATTCTTAATCTAAGCATGTTATAATGAAAACGACTCTGAAAGAACCAGTTTTTATGATTAAATGATGCTAGATCCCTTGTCTAGTTATCAATTCTCGTATTTGAATTCGCAAGTTTTAACCCGGCTTAGTGGATCTAATACGCTAAGCCGAAAATTAATAGTTGATATGCTGCTTTCTATTGATTTTTCAGGCCAAAAATCAGCTAAAGAATTGTGTTTTAATTCGGAGCATGCATAAAACAACTATTTAAGAAGATTGTGACTTAATGTCACAATCTTTTTTTATAAAAACCTTGCTTCTAAAAGCTTTTATTGTTATAATGTTTTTTGTTGATGAAACATATCTAATTTATTAGATTTTCTTTTGGGTTGTTAGCTCAGCTGGCAGAGCAACGGACTCTTAATCCGTGGGTCCAGGGTTCGATCCCCTGACAACCCATCAACGAAGCATACTTCTGTAGGGAGTATGCTTTTTTTATACCTAAAAACCTCTTGCTTCTTCCAGCTGAAAAATGCTATGATGTGTTTGTTAAATATTTATGAGTTGTTAGCTCAGTTGGTAGAGCAACGGACTCTTAATCCGTGGGTCCAAGGTTCAAACCCTTGACAACTCATCCCAAACTCCCTAAAGCGTCTTGCTTGGGGAGTTTTTTTATATAATAAAAAAAGCTCAGTCACATGACTGAGCTTAGTATTTAAATAAAATCATCAACTTCATTAATTTCTGCTTCTTGTCGTTCATAAACATCCGACTTCAATAACCGGTATAAAGCTGAGAATAACGGAACAGTAAACATCATCCCAAAGATCCCCCAAACACCGCCACCAATCATAACAGCCGCAAAAACCCACACACTTGGTAAGCCAATATTTTTTCCGACAATTAATGGATAAGTAATTCGATTATCAACTTGTTGTAACACAACAATTAAAATAATAAACATCAATGCTTTAAATGGTGATACCGTGAAAATAATTACCGCTCCCACGGTAGCACCTAAAATAGCCCCTATAATCGGAATTAAAGCTGTAAAACTGATGACTGCCGCAATCATCCCAGCATATGGCATCCTAAATACAGTCATCGTTAAGAAGGTCATCCCACCTAACACTAATGCGTCTTTACACTGCCCGACTATATAACCACTATAACTTTCATCAAAGACACGTAACACATACATGACTTTATCACTAATTTTATAAAAATAAGTATCTAACAATAGATACCCTTGATACTTCAAATGATCTTTGCTGGCTAATAAGTACACCGAGAAAGCTAAACCAATTAAAATGTTTGCCCCAATTGAAAAGACCGAATTCGCTGCACTGTAAACAGATTTCAAAGTCCCACCAAAGCCATACATCAAGATATTCGTCACTTTACTTATGTCAAAGCCACTACCAGTTCCTTTACCACCATTAATAGCCTCATTCGCAATATGGGCATATTTTTCTAATTGTGGATTTTGTTGAATTAAATTCGTAATATGAGCCAAACTCTTTGTATGTCCATTAACAAGTAACTTCACACAACTAATCAATTCTGGCACAACAACGCGCATAACTAACGCAATAATCAAAAAAATACTAAGATATGATAAAACAATCGAAAAGACGCGTTTATATTTCAACATCTTTTGACTTTGAATAATATTTTCGAGTTTGTTTTCAATCACACGCAAGGGCAAATTAACAATATAAGCAAACAAACACCCTACTAGCAAAGGCATTGACGCATGAAAAATAGTCTGTAAAACATTCATCAAACTATCCCAATAACGCGTTCCTAAATAAAGCAAAAAGACGCCACCAAAGATGAGCCAATATTTCCTCTCAATCTTAATCATCTGATCAACTCCTCGTTTATTCCCCTTCTACACCTTGATTATAAGTGATTTTTAGGTTTTCGACAATTTTTACAAAATCAAAAAAGCGACCAACTATAATTAGTTGGCCGCTCTCGTTCTTTTACAAGTTAGTTTAGGGGATTAACTTGTTACGTTATTAGATTAAAAGGTTAATGTGTAAGCCTTCATCAACTTACAAATTCATTGTACACCTAAATTCTCAAGAATCTCTAAACTTTTTCTAAAGTTTTTCCTAAATTTTTAAAAACTTATTTTTAAGTTGATTTCATTGCCGTCATTTCCCTTAATGATGTATTATTATAGTAATAAAAAGATTTTCAAGGAGGATTTTATTATGTTTTCTAAGAAACAACCTAAACGTCGTCCCTTATTCGCTAAAGCGTGTGCTCATCATCGCCGCATGTGGAAAGTATTTTTCTTCTTTGCAACAATTGGTAATATTTTTAAAATCATCAACAGTATTGATGAAATTGCATCACGTCATAATTTCAGTTGCCCAATTAAAGCACTTAAAAATCAAGCGATTGAAAATCATAATCATGAACATTGCCATGATGACGAATTATGTCGTCGTTCCCAACGTCAACAAAATCAAGGATAAACTCAAACTACACGAACGTTTCGTTTTGATACGAAACGTTCTTTTTTATTTTTGTTTCACGTGAAACATTTTAATTTACACCTACGTCTAATTTAAATAATCCGCATAGTTTCTCTTTTTTGTAACTGGTATATTAAAATTAGTTAGTGTATCATAAGCACTGAAGTTGTCTATTCTTAGCTAATAGACTTACTTAGATAATTGATTTAAAGGAGTATAATTATGTCACAAATTGACAATTTAGCTTTGTTAACTGACTTATATGAATTTTCCATGTCTGCCGGTTTCCAAAAAGCTCTCAGCCAAAATGAAGAAGGCGTTTTTGATGTTTTCTATCGTTCCGTTCCTGATAAAGGAAGTTTTGTAATTTTAGCCGGCATCGAACAAGCACTTCAAGCCATCCAAGATTTCTCTTTCTCAGCTGAAGATCTTGATTATTTACGTTCTTTAGATTTATATGATGAATCGTTTTTAGAATTCTTAATGAATTTTGAAAATAAATGTACGATTTGGGCCGTCCAAGAAGGAACTCCAATTTTCCCACGTGAACCTTTTATGACTATTAAAGGTCCTCTTGCTCAAGCTCAACTTTATGAAACAATGTTATTAAATATCATTAATCACCAATCTTTAATCGCAACTAAAGCACGGCGGATTACCGCTTCAGCAGAAGGTCGTCCTGTTATGGAATTTGGTGCACGTCGCGCCCAAGGTCCAAGTAGTGCTGTTTTAGGTGCTCGGGCCGCTATTATCGGCGGTGCTAAAAGTACATCTAATGTTTTAGCCGCCAAAAAATTCAACATCCCAGTAACGGGTACCATGGCACATAGTTGGATCGAAGCGTTTGATTCTGAATTAGAAGCCTTTAGAACTTGGGCTGATATTTATCCTACTCACTGTTCTTTATTAGTAGATACTTACGATATTTTAAAATCCGGTCTACCTAATGCAATTACCGTTTTCCAAGAACTCAAAGCAAAAGGCTATCATAATTTCGGAATCCGGATTGATTCAGGTGATATTACTGCCTTATCTTGTTCTTGCCGACAAATGTTAGATCAAGCTGGTTTCCCTGATGTAAAAATTACCGTTTCTAATTCATTAAACGAACATATCATTACTTCATTATTACGTGAAGGTGCACAAATTGATGCCTTTGGTGTGGGCGAAGAATTAATTACTAGCTCCTCCTCTCCTGTTTTAAGCGGCGTTTATAAATTAGCTGCTGTTGTGAAAAATGGCGACTTAATTCCAAAAATTAAAATGAGTGCTAGCCGGGGTAAATTAACCTTACCTGGTTTAAAACAAGTTTATCGTCTATATAATGAAGAAACTAATCAAGCATTTGCAGATTTAATCGCTTTACAAGATGAAACTTTAATGGATGCGATGCAAGTTATCAAAGCTGATCCACTCGCAATTCAACCGAATTTCTATTTAGATAATTTCCGGGCAGTACCTTTATTAACGCCAGCTTTAGATCAACAAGATTTACAAGTTCCAGCAGCTGATGTTTTCCAAATCCAAGCATTTAGTCAAGAAAAGCTCAGTGAATTACCTAAAGAAACACAACGTCTTTTGAATCCAGATGAGTTTCCGGTCTATATCACACCGCAATTATACGCATTACAACAAGCTGTGATTGCGAAACATTCTCGTTTTTAACGATTTTAAGAGAACTATTCTGCCTTTTGAGGCAGAATAGTTCTTTTTTACTGCTCAAAAACCTGTTTTTATCAATTACAATGTTACAGGAATGTTACAAAAAATGTGTTTTTGACCTTCTTTTGACTTTTAAGAAACTTATTTTGCGAAAATATAAATTCTTTTTCTTTATACCGAATATACGTTCGTATTCAATTGTTACTTTTTGTTATATATGAAACATTCCTGATTAAGCCTATTCCCATAGTGTTTTTAGAGTTTTACTTAAATTGATTTAACTATTTATATTACAAAATATTACAATTTGTAATATGAGTTACATTTTTCCTCTTTTTCGTAAAAGACCTGATGTTGCTTTGTTATATCACTCACTTATACTAAGTATCGTTAGCTCGTAAGACATGAGCTTAAAGCACTGACGTTTCATTTTCAGTGCTTTCAAGATAAATTCAGCGTCGACTACTAATTAGTCTGTCGCAAACAAACACACAGGAGTGAAAAATTTTTATGAAATTCAAACAGATTTTATTATCATTATCAGCAGCTGCTGGGATCCTTATTGGTGGATCAACAGTTGCCAACGCTGATTCAGTACAATATACTATCAAGCCAGGTAACACTGTTTCTCAAATCGCTACAGCTTTAGAAACAACAACAGATGCAATCGCTAAAGACAACAAGATTGCTAATGTAAATATGATTTTCCCTGGTGAAAAAATCAAAATTACATCTAAACTTAAAAAATCAGAAATGAAAAAACGTTTAGTTGAAGTTGATAAAGAAGCTAAAGAAATTACAGAACATTTCTTAGCACTTAACCCAGTAATCAAACAAAGCGCTGTCCAAACAGTAGCTGTTGCTCAAGCTAAACCAGCTGTACAACGTGTTGCTGCTCCAGTTGTTCAACGCACAACTTATCATGCACCTGCTGCTCCAGTAAATACTAATTCATCTGAAGCATCTGCACGCGCATTCATCGCTAACAAAGAATCAGGCGGTTCTTATACAGCATCTAACGGTCGTTACTATGGTAAATATCAATTAGATCGCTCATACCTAGGTGGCGATTTATCACCAGCTAACCAAGAACGTGTTGCTAACAACTACGTAACAAGTCGTTATGGTTCATGGGCAAATGCTAAAGCTCACTGGTATGCAACTGGTTGGTACTAAAATAAAATTTTAAATAATAAAAGAGGAATCTCATTAAATGAGATTCCTCTTTTTAGTTTGTTTTTAGTCTACCAGCTAGCTTTTTTCACACCAGGAATTAGGCCTTGATGTGCGAGTTTCCGGAAATTAATTCGTGACATCCCAAATTTACGTAAATATCCACGTGGTCGACCATCTAGTTGATCACGATTACGTAAACGATTTGGATTAGAATCTTTTGGTAATTTTGCTAATGCTTGGTAGTTGCCTTGTTCTTTTAATAATTGTCTTTGTTTTGCATATTTTTCAATTAACATTTCTTGCTTTTTCATTTTAGCAATTTTTGATTTTTTAGCCATTCAATTCCTTCTTTCTTGTTTTTCGTTTTTAAATGGTAATCATTACTAATTAAATATAATACCATGCTTACTTTTTGTCAACACTTTTTTAACAAAAAACTTGCCAACAATTTTTGCTGACAAGTTCTCTTATTTATATGATTTTTTTCCAGCCATAAAAGCGATAAATAACTTTTGTCGCTACATATCCCCCAATTAAGGCGATTGCTGCTATTACATTTGCACTCAATTGCGTATATTTCAACATTTGTCCGACAATAAACGCGAGACTCAATACTAATGTAATAAAGCTTGTTAGGCTCACGTACGCTAATTTTTTCATTCTTTTCTTTAAAAAACCTCTCTCTAACACTTTATGCATTACTAGTATAATATATTTTTCGTTATCTTTTAACCTAGAATAATAATAATCTCACACTAAACCACACAACTTGAAACATGGCCCATAATGATAAAACCGTAACTAATAATAAAGCGATATTACTAATTTTATTCCGTCGTAAAAAAGCTTTTTGTTCCGGAGCTTGTGGATCACGTTGTAATTTTTGTTTGTTTTCAGCATAAAATGCACTGATTTCTTGACTGGTTTTTAATTGATAAAAAGTTGTAAAATAATCCAACCCAAAACGCTCTTCAATCAATCCGATTCCAAGCGTTACCAAAGCATAAATTGCTAATTTCAAAAAAATAACTGGTAACTGATCAATACCAAAACCACGATTGATCAACCATAAAATAATATCTGTCCCTATATAATAGCTTGCTAACGTTAAAGCAATATTCCCTTGTTTGTGATTAGATTTTCTCTTAATAAATAACAACTTCTCACCTACTTTCTAATTAAAAAGACCACGGTTTTTAGGCCGTGGTGGGTTTCTTTTGTTCAGCTTAAATATATTTAACCGCTGTACCATATGCAACAACTGATTGCATATCGCCTGCGATTGAACCAGAATCAAAACGCATCATTACAACTGCATCAGCACCTTGTTTCCGTGCTTCATCACACATTCTTTCAATTGCGACAGAACGTGATTGTTGTAACATATCTGTATAAGCTGTAATTTCGCCACCAAACACACTTTTAATACCTGCTCCAAAATCACTAACTACATTTTTGGATTGAGTTGTTACTCCGAAAACTTCACCAATTACTTTATATTCTTGATTAGGAATTCTTTCTGTTGTCATTACTAACATTTTTTCCATGCTATGACCTCCTTGCATTTTTGGCTTTTTAATAAAAAATAGCACTCTCTACCTAAAAAGAGTGCTATTCGAAGGGGAAATCCTTCATTGTTACTTAATTTCGCCTCAGCTCAAGCGGTTAGAGCTGTTTTTTATGTAACTAACTCCAGCCAAAAAGTTAATTACTGGCAACAATTAAGTTCAGTCTATATCAAAATTTTGATATAAGCTTACTTTATAAGTATACCATGTTAAAAATATTTTTTGAATAGTTTAAAATTTACTTTTTCGTTAAATTTAAACCGCTTTCACAAAAGCTTTCATTCCTAATTTTTTGATATTAGATTAACTTGTTTAAATTTGTATTTATTTTTATGAAAACACTTTTACTTTTTTCACTAACTTTTTATAATAACATCGTTAGTGTTTTCACTAACCATTTTTACGACTGACCGGCAGTGGACTTTTTTCCACTGGCCGGTCAATTTTTTAGAAATTTTATGAGTATATAATTTGCAAAAATTATAAAATGGGTATATATTTTATACCAGAAGGTAAGATTACCTTTCGACGTAGATATCCCCTAATATCTAGGTCTCTCCTCAATAACATTTAATCTATCAAGTAGCTCTCCCCCTACCTAACAAAGCTGCTTGATATGATGATTCGATAGTGGTAATTACTAAATGTAATTACCACTTTTTGTTTTCATAAGTTTCGTTTTTTATGAAAATACTATTGCGCGTTTTTTGAAAACACGCTATAATTTTTCATGAAGGTGATGAAGTTCATCACCTTAGACTCACTTTAGTTTTATACTAAAGTCACCGTTTTTTCATACCCATACCCATCGACTACTCTGACCCGAGTAGTCACGACCCTAAGGACAAAGTTAATCCGCTTTGTTCTTTTTATTTTGCCAAAAATTTTAAAATGGCCGGATATACCCGCTCTTTACTATCTTCATCATGTAAAATATCATGAACCATTCCCGATAATTCTACTGCTTCAAACAAAGGAAAACCTTGTGCAATTAAAGCTTTTTTCGTTTGCCGTAATCCACTAGGACCTCCCGTTACACGATCATATTCACCCGTTAAACTTAAAATTTGCACAGTATGATTGCGCTGATTAATTTCATCAGGTGTCGCTAATTGTGTTAAGGCTTGATCAGCTTCTAAAATCGTTAATAAGCCTTGTTTAGTATAATCGCGCACTGTTTTGGGATCCAGTAATGTATCTTCTAAAAAAGCAGGATTATTTGATACCCATTTTTTACGACTATGATACGGTAATAAAGCCGCATAATTCGCTAATAGCAATTCTGTATTTCGTGCTCCGGTATACAACGTGACTATTTTTGCAATTTGACTCGCTAATCCAGCTAAATCATAAGGTTGAACTGTTCCTAATAAAATAACTTTTTGAACATTTTGACTTTGTGTTTTTAAATATTCTCGGACAATTAATGAACCAAAAGAATGGCCAATTAAAGCCAAAGGTAATTTTTTATCAGGATATAACTCTTGTAAATAATGTGTAACAGCAATTTGATCTGCAACACAACTAGGAAGATCACTAATATACCCACGGGGATTTTTGCGATTAATCGAATCACCATGACCCCTTTGGCTCGCTAATATACAAGCATAGCCGGCTTTTTGTAAATAATGCGCCAGTTCATAATAATTTTTCTTGTATTCTTGACAACCATGAACAATTTGGACTAACCCTTTAGGTTTTTTAGTCTTATAAACTCGTACCGATAATGGCAGCTGATCAATTGGCGATTCAATCGTTAAAAATTCTAAATTTTCATCACGATAACTTAATTTCTTTTTTAATGGTTTTCCTTTTTTTAACCACTTTTTAAATTTATTCTGACTTTTTTGAATTTGTTTTTGTCTCTTCATTAAAGGGTACCCCAACGCAGCACCACCAATTAGACCAATTCCGCTATTTAATCCAATTTGTAACAACTTTTTACGCATAATTTTAACTCCTTTCTTATAAATAAAAGGTTTGTCCTTATTTTATATTTTAACATTTTTGGTGTTTCTTTGTTTTTTACAACTATACAAATCACTATTAGAACCCATTTTAAAACCTACTGACAGGTTTTTTTTCATGTTATTCTTTACTTGCTTAAGTAAATGATTCCTATTTACCAATTGCATTTAAAACTTTTGTTGTTTTGTCACTTTGTCATTTCCACCCCAATAACATCATATTTCACTCTTATACGTTAAAAAAAGCGACTGTTCCCCACAGTCGCTTTTTTTGTTAGCTTTATTGTTCTAAAAAAGCTAAGATCTTCGCATAAACATCTTCTTTCCGATCTTCAAATAAGATTTCATGTTTCATGCCCGACATTTCTTCACTGCGGATATTTTGATACCCTACTTTTTGTAAAGTTGCCAATGAATCAGCAATCCCTTTTTGGCCACCTGTAATTTGTTGATCATCACAACCAACTAAATTATAAATTGGTAACATTGGATTTTGACATTGATAAGAACGATAATCTTTTAAGCGATACATCGCACGTAACATCGTTTCCATACTAATAACGGGATATTGCTTCATCATTTTTGGATCATTTTTAACTTTTTCAATATTTTCTTGATTATAACTTAACCAATCATATCCGGTAATACTTGCCCCACAGATTTTTTGGACCATCCAAGAGTACTCATCTTCTTTTTTATATAGTTGCGCTAATTGCGTAATTTTAATCCCTAAAGGCACAATTCCTACATAATAAGGAGTTCCCGTAATAATTAATTTCGCAATTTCATGATCATGTTTTTGTAAAAACAATCTTCCTAAAATCGCTCCATATGAATGACCAAAAATTGTCACTGGCAACCCCGGATATTTAGCTTTGATAAAATCTAAAACACGTTTTTGATCGGCTAATAACAAATCGACATCACGCATAACACCAAAAGGATCTTGTGCTGATGTGGACTCCCCATGCCCTCGATTATCTGATAAAACAACAACGTAACCTTGTTCATTTAAAAACTGCGCTAAACCAACGTAACGTTCTTTATATTCTAATGCACCATGGATAACTTGGACGATTCCTTTCGCTTTTTCTTTTGGATATGAAAAGACAAGTAGATCCAATTTCGTTTGATTCTCTGTATTCAGTTTATACGACTGCATCAGAATCCTCCTCCCTAACTCTGTTCTCTTCTCTGTGATATTATCCCACAAAAAAAGCTCCTTGTCGCTAGACTTGAGGATAAGTTTTTGATGAGTTTTTATCCACTTGTGCAAAAAAAGAGTAGCTGTTTTTTTAACAGCTACTCTGAAAAAAGATTTTTAAAGTTCTTCGATAATTTTTTTACATTCTCCCGCACTTAAGCCTGTTGCTTCACTTAAAACACGCATGGCGCCAGCACGATCTTTTTTATCTTTTAATTCAACCATTTGCATAAAGACCGCCGGTGTAACTTTACACCCCATCAATTCAACATCCATTTTGTTTGTTGCTTGACTAAGATAATAAAAGCGACGACGTAACCCACGCATTTCGCCTTCTAACACACGAACTTTACGATCATTTTTATATGCACTTAAGATTACTAAAATCAAAGCTAAATATAATAATGTGTTTGCAATTTCCATTTGCATCTTACCAACTCTTTTCTTCTGTTTACTTATTTTAATTATAGCCTATTTTTTACTCTGATAGCTAATTTACCGATAAAAAAAGCAGATCTGTTAATCAGATCTGCTTAGTTTTTAATTCTTTTTGGTTTTATATGCTCGTTTTTTAGCTTTTGCAAGCTTACGTTCCCGAGTTTTTTGCGCATTTACTTTTTCAGCACGTTCGCGACGAATCTTATATGGATTATTAATCATTAAAGTTTGTCCTACAGAGAAAGCATTTGTAACTACCCAGTACAAGCCTAAAGCTGCTGGGAATTTAATAGCCATAAAGAAAATCATCAACGGCATAACATAAGTCATTGACCGTGTCATAATATTACTTTCAGCTTGTGACATCATGCTTAATTTTGTAGTTAAGAACGTGAAGAGTGCTGCAAGAATTGGCAATATGTAATACGGATCCGTACTACCTAACTCAGTCCACAAGAAATGCCCAGTTTTCAATACTGGTGAGCGATAAATCGCTTGATACAATGCATATAAAATTGGCATTTGAATAATTAATGGTAAACAACCTGCAACCGGATTAACTCCTGCTTCAGAATATAATTTTTGTTGTTCGGCCATCATTTTTTCCCGTGATTCACGGTCTTTGCCAGGATATTTTGCTTGTAATGCTTTTAATTGTGGTTGTAAGTCACTTGTTTTACGCATTGACTTCATTTGATAAATCATCAACGGTAAAATAATAATCCGGACGATAATTGTGAAGGCAACAATCCCCCAACCATAGCTATGACCCAAAAGATCACTTAAAAACTCAATAACGCGAATGAAATTCCAGACCACATAATGATCCCAAATCCCTGTTGAATTTTCAGTAACAGGTGATGATAAAATATCACTGCTACAACCAGTTAGGAAAAAGACAAGTGTTAAGGAGCTCATAAGAACTAAAAGACGTTTTTTATGACTTTTGTTCATAATTTTCATCCTCACTTTTTTGTTCTGACTGATTCTCTGGTAACAATTCTGCAACTTGCAAAGCGTGCACCAAGTGTTTTTTGAGTTGATGCATTTCCATTGCAGCCAGACCGACCCGGCCAATAACTAAAAAGTCAACATCAGCTCTTAATTGAGGTTTTAGCTCAGTCAAGCTTTGGCGAATTCGCCGTTTAACCCAATTACGTTCCACAGCGTTCCCGATTTTCTTGCCGACTGAAATGCCGACACGAAAATGCGGTTGCTCTGGTTTTTCTAATACATAAATGACAAATTGTCGGTTTGCACAAGATTTTCCTTGGGTAAAGACTTCTTGGAATTCCGCTTCTTTCTTAACGCGGTATGATTTTCTCATAATAATAATCTCCATTAAAAAGCCTACATAACAGAAAAAAAGACCACTGACGGTCCAGTGATCTATGCAGACAAGACTTTTCTGCCTTTACGGCGTCTACGTGCTAAAACTTTACGACCGTTGCTTGTGCTCATACGTTTGCGGAAACCGTGGACACGTTGACGGTGACGTTTCTTAGGTTGATAAGTTCTTTTCATTAAGGACACCTCCCTCATTACTATACTTATTTAGAATATATTTTAAATCTTACTAAATATGCAGTTTCTTGTCAAATCAAGACTTACTCAAATATATTAGCACAAAGTTCTCTAAATTAAAAGTTTTTCTTGACAATCATTCTAAAAAGTTATCCCCAAAAAAGCGGTTTTATTTCTCTTTTTTTGTGGATTACCTTGTAAATACTTTTTTTACATCCCCAAGCTTGTTCACGCTTTTTTCAACAATTCACACCCTGTGTTTATGGTTATCCACAATGTTTTTATTTTTGTTATTAAGTCTTAGAAACATTATTGTGTCAAGGCAGCTTTTTATCATTCTTCTGTGCATAACCCCTATAACCCAGATGGTATTTTATAGTTTTCCACAGCGTGTGATTTGTTCAATTTACAGCCTGTGATTTTCTTTTTAATCTTTTTCACATTCTTGTGGAAAACTTTTTTTGTAAATGCTAAAATAAATTGTAATATTTTTTCTAAGAAAGGAGCGTATCTTTGTGCCAGATCTTGAAACTTTGTGGCAATATTTATGCGATGAATTCAAGAAGAGTCTCTCAGAGCTCAGTTTTAACACATGGATTGGCAGTGCCAAACCTGTTCAATTTACTGATCAAACTTTTGTAATCGAAGTTCCTTCGCAATTACATCGGGATTATTGGTCAAATAATTTACTGGCCCCAGCGTCAGCAATTTTAGAACAAGTTTTGGCTGCACAAGCCTTACCAACTACGGTTAATGTTTTAATTAAATTAAAAAATGAAGCAAATCCGTTAAGTGATGCTCAAGCGACATCTCCCACTCCAGGCCAAGCCGAAACCAAAATGTTCCATCACGATTCACAATTAAACGAAAATTATACGTTTGATCGTTTTATCGTTGGGAAAGGAAACCAACTTGCTCATGCAGCTGCTTTAGCAGTTTCTGAAGAACCCGGTGGCTTATATAATCCACTTTTCTTCTATGGTGGTGTTGGTTTAGGTAAAACTCACTTGATGCATGCAATTGGTCATCAAGTGTTACAAACAAATCCTACGGCTAAAATTAAGTACGTCACGAGTGAAGCTTTCGCAAACGACTTTATCAAATCAATCCAAAATAAACGTCAAGAAGAATTCCGCCAAGAATACCGGAATGTCGACGTTTTATTAGTAGATGATATTCAGTTTTTCGCTGATAAAGTTGGGACTCAAGAAGAATTTTTCCATACATTTAACACACTATATGATAATAAAAAACAAATTGTCCTTTCTGCCGATCGATTACCAAACGAGATTTCCAAATTACAAGCTCGTCTTGTTTCTCGTTTCGAATGGGGACTTCCGGTTGATATTACACCTCCGGATTATGAAACGCGGATCGCTATTCTCCGCAATAAAGCAAAAGCTGAAAATATGTCGATTCCAAATGATACTTTCAGTTATGTCGCTGGCCAATTTGATTCAAATATCCGTGAATTAGAAGGTGCTCTTGTGCGCGTTCAAGCTTACGCTAATATGATGAATCAACCTGTTTCTACTAGTTTAGCAGCTGAAGCTTTACGGAATTTAAAAGGAAATAACAAAACTAATCTACTTTCGATTTCAATTATTCAAGATTATGTTGCGAAATATTTCCATTTAACTGTTAAAGATTTAAAAGGTCGCAAACGCGTTAAACAAATTGTTGTCCCACGACAAATTGCTATGTACTTATCACGTGAATTAACCGATGCTTCTTTACCAAAAATTGGTGAAGAATTCGGCGGCAAAGATCACACAACCGTGATTCATGCCCATACAAAAATTGCCGAACAACTCGCAACTGATCGTGATCTCCAAAAACAAATTCAAGAATTAAAAGCCCAACTAAAAGATTAATTTTTAAACGGGCTAATCTCATTAGAAGGTCTTTCTTGTGGACAAATGTGCACAACTATTTAAAATTATCAACACCTTTTCCACAAGTGGAAAAGCGTGTCATCATTTGTTTTGTTTAGTTTTCCACATAATAAACAGGGCCTACTACTACAACTATTTTAATACTAATATCTATTTATTAAGCGGGAGGTCAAAATATTTATGAAATTTACAGTTCGTCGCTCTGCATTTATTAATTATTTAAGTGATGTTCAACGTGCTATTTCTTCAAAAGTAGCTATTGATATTTTAAAAGGAATTAAATTAAACCTCACAATGGATGCCTTAATTTTGACAGGTAGTGATGCTGATATCTCTGTTGAAACAATTATTTCCATTGGAGATGATCATGCAGCTTTAGAAGTTGAACAAGTTGGTAGCATTGTTTTACCAGCAAACTTCTTTATTAATATTGTGAAAAAATTACCAGAAGATACATTAACAATTGAAGTTAATGAACGCTTCCAAGCAACAATTACATCAGGTTCATCTGAATTTGTAATTAACGGATTAGATCCAAATGAATATCCACGATTACCAGAAGTTGATACAACTGAACAATTACTTGTTGCAAGTGATGTTTTAAAACAAGTTATTAATCAAACAGTTATGGCTGTTTCAAAACAAGAAATGCGTCCGATGTTAACAGGTGTTCATTTAGTCATTGAAAACGGAGAATTACGTGCCGTTGCAACTGACTCACACCGTTTAAGTCAACGTCGTATTCAATTAGCAAACGCTGATACAACAATGCGTTACGATATTATTGTACCTGGACGTTCTTTAAAAGAATTAGCAACAATGTTAGATGCGAATAAAGATGATGTTGTTATTCAAATCGCTGAAAGCCAAGTCTTATTTATGTTTGGTCATTCATCATTTTATTCACGTTTGTTAGAAGGTATGTATCCTGATACACAACGTTTAATTCCAACAACAAGTGAAACTCAATTAGAATTAGATGCACCTAGCTTGATGCAATCTATTGATCGTGCGTCATTACTTTCACATCAAGGACACAGTAATGTTGTTCGTTTGAAAATGGAAGTGGATGCTCAAACAGCAACACTCTTTGGTAATTCACCAGAAATTGGGAATGTTGAAGAAGAAATTGCTTTCCAAAACTTAACTGGGAATGATTTAGAAATTGCGTTTAATCCAGATTATATGAAAGATGCTTTACGTTCATTTGGACAATCAACAATTAAAATTTCATTCACTCAACCATTGCGACCATTTATTTTAGTTCCAACAGAAAATGAAAATGATTTTGTCCAATTGGTGACACCAGTTCGGACAGCCGATTAAAAACTAATTTTAAAAAACACCACCTTCTGATGAGAAGGTGGTGTTTTTTTGTAGGATAAGATATAAATACGCATTATAAATAAAATTAAGATGATTTAAGCCGTTTTTTAGGGGAGATAGTATAAATACATTAAAATAATAAAAAATGCCTTAAATTGACTTTAAATTGTTTTTTAAGGGTAAAAAAGGTATAATTAGAAGGTGAATTTAAGAAAGTGAGGGAGAAAATTGGAACAAGAAATTTATTTAACGACACCCTATGTAACTTTAGGGCAATTATTGAAAATTGCTGATGTAATTAGTTCCGGTGGCCAAGCGAAGTGGTTCTTAAGTGAATATGGTGAAGATATCTTCGTAAATGGTGAAAATGATTTTCGTCGTGGTCGGAAATTGTATCCAAATGATCAAGTTGAAATCAAAAACGTTGGCCGCTTTGTAATGAAAGCACAGTCTTAATTTCCATGGATTTACAAAAAATTCAATTAACTAATTTTCGAAATTATCCGAAATTAGAATTAGAATTTTCCCCTCACGTAAATGTTTTGATTGGCGAAAACGCTCAAGGGAAAACTAATTTGTTAGAAGCAATCTATGTTTTAGCTTTAGCGCGGAGTCATCGAACTACGAATGATAAAGAAATGATTGCGTTTGAAGAGGAGTTTGCGAAAATTTCTGGAACAATCCAACGGCGATTAGGTAAATCAAAATTAGATTTAATCTTAAATAAAAAAGGCAAAAAAGCGTTAGTTAACCAATTGGAAAAAGCGCGACTTTCGCAATATTTAGGTCAATTAAATGTGATTTTATTTGCACCAGAAGATTTAGCTCTTGTTAAAGGAGCACCGACTCTCCGGCGACGTTTTATTGATATGGAATTTGGCCAAATTGATAGTCAATATTTAGCGAGTTTATCGCAATATCGCCAAGTCTTAAAACAAAAAAATCAATATTTGAAAATGTTACGGCAAAAACAAGCTCAAGATGAACTCTATTTAGATGTTTTATCAGATCAACTAGCAATTTATGGTAGTCAAGTAATTTTTAAGCGGCAACAATTTTTACAAATTTTAGAAAAACATGCTCAAAAAACGCAAAGTGAAATTAGTCAAGCGAAAGAAGAGTTGAAGTTAGTCTATGATTGTAGTTTAAAAGAATTTTCAGAAATGACAGCCTCGGAATTAACAGTTGAAAATTTACAAAAAGCTTTAAAAGCTGAATATCAAAAGTTGAAAAACTATGAAATCAAGCGTGGAACAACTTTAGTTGGACCGCACCGTGATGATATGCGAATCTTATTGAATGATAAAAATGTTCAAATTTATGGCTCACAAGGACAACAAAGAACGGCTGCTTTAGCTTTAAAGTTGGCGGAAATTGATGTGATGTATGAAAAAACAGGTGAGTATCCGATTTTATTATTAGATGACGTTTTATCAGAACTTGATAGCCAAAGACAAACTTTGTTATTGAAAACAATTCAAGGAAAAGTTCAAACCTTTTTAACAACACCGCAATTAACGGATGTGGCGCAAAATTTGATTGAAGAACCGCGGATTTTCGCGATTGAACAAGGTCAGGTTACCTTGCAACAAGAAGGTTTTATGAAAACAACAGAACTTGAATTACAAGAAAATAAGAAAAAAGTTGAAAAAGAACAAGAACTAAATGAAATATTAGGAATCGTTCCGAAAAAAGAATGAAAACACAATGAAAACTTAACGATTACTGATCAAAGGAGGAACTATTGTGACAGAAGAACAACTTGCTAACCAACAAGAAGCAGCACAAGCTTATGATGCGAGTCAGATTCAAGTTTTAGAAGGTCTCGAAGCCGTTCGTAAACGTCCCGGAATGTATATTGGGTCTACTAGTGTACAAGGGTTGCACCACTTAGTTTGGGAAATTATTGATAATGGGATTGATGAAGCCTTAGCTGGTTTCGCAGATGAAATTAATGTCATTATTGAACAAGATGAAAGTATTACAATTATTGATAATGGTCGTGGGATTCCGGTTGATATCCAAAAGAAAACAGGACGTCCTGCATTAGAAACTGTCTTTACAATTTTACACGCTGGTGGGAAATTTGGCGGTGGCGGTTATAAAGTGTCTGGTGGTTTACACGGTGTAGGGGCATCAGTTGTTAATGCTCTTTCAACAACTTTAGATGTTGAAGTTCGTCGTGAAGGTGACGAAAATATTTATGCCATGGACTTTGAACTAGGTAAAGTTAAGCACGCCATGCAAGTCACAGGGACATGTGGTATGCACGAACACGGAACAAGAGTTCATTTTGTACCCGATCCTGATATTTTTACAGAAACAACTAAATTTGATACTAAAATTTTAACAACACGGATTCGGGAATTAGCATTCTTGAATAAAGGGTTAAAAATTACGATTGAAGATTTACGTCCGGAAAAACCAGTTAAAAATGAATTTCATTATGCTGGAGGGATTAAAGAATACGTTGAATATTTAAACACAGGAAAAGAAGTTCTGTTTGAAGAACCAATCTATGTTGAAGGTGAACAAGCCGGAATCGCGGTTGAAGTTGCTTTACAATATACGAATGACTATCATACGAATTTATTAACTTTTACAAATAATATTCATACTTATGAAGGTGGGACTCACGAATCAGGGTTCAAAACAGCTTTAACACGGATTATTAATGATTATGCGCGTCAAGCTAAAATCTTAAAAGATAACGACGCTAACTTATCCGGTGAAGATGTTCGTGAAGGCTTAACGGCAGTCGTCTCTGTGAAACACCCTAATCCACAATTTGAAGGACAAACAAAAACTAAATTAGGGAACTCTGATGCGAGAACAGCAACTGATCGGATTGTTTCTGAAATGTTTACGAAGTTCTTGATGGAAAATCCAACAGTTTCTAAGAAAATTGTTGATAAAGGCTTACTAGCAGCGAAAGCGCGAATTGCTGCTAAAAGAGCTCGTGAAGTTACCCGGAAGAAAAATGGTTTAGAAATTTCGAACTTACCTGGTAAATTAGCTGATAACACAAGTAAAGATCCAGAAATTTCAGAATTATTTATTGTCGAAGGGGATTCCGCCGGAGGATCTGCAAAACAAGGGCGCTCACGTTTAACACAAGCAATCTTGCCAATCCGGGGGAAAATTTTAAACGTTGAAAAAGCAACATTAGATCGCATCTTAGCTAATGAAGAAATTCGGTCCTTATTTACAGCTTTAGGAACAGGTTTTGGTGATGAATTTGATGTTGGTAAAGCAAAATATCATAAATTAATCATTATGACGGATGCCGATGTTGATGGGGCCCATATTCGGACTTTATTATTAACATTATTCTATCGCTTTATGCGACCAATGATTGATGCGGGTTATGTCTATATTGCGCAACCACCATTGTATCAAGTTCGCCAAGGTAAAATGGTTAAATATATTGATTCAGAAGAAGAATTACAAGAAGTTTTAGGTTCGTTACAACCATCACCAAAACCCGTTATTCAACGCTATAAAGGGTTAGGTGAAATGGATGCCGAACAATTATGGGAAACAACAATGGATCCTGAACGTCGCCGCTTATTACGGGTTGATTTACGTGATGCGCAAGAAGCTGATGCAACATTTGATATGTTGATGGGTGATAAAGTTGCGCCACGTCGTGAATTTATCGAAAACAATGCGACCTATGTAGAAAACTTAGATGTTTAATTTCTGCGGGAAAATTTCCCGGGAAATATTAGTCCAGAAAAAAGTGAAAATAGGGGGTTAGTGACTTGGTAGAATTACCTAATCGAATTACAGATATAGATCTTTCAAATGTTATGAAAGAATCATTCTTAGATTACGCAATGAGTGTTATCGTGGCCCGGGCTTTACCGGATGTCCGCGATGGTTTAAAACCTGTTCACCGCCGTATTTTATACGGAATGAATGAATTAGGTGTGACACCAGATAAACCATATAAGAAATCCGCCCGGATCGTCGGCGATGTTATGGGTAAGTATCACCCACACGGGGATTCCGCGATTTATGAATCCATGGTTCGGATGGCACAAGACTTTTCATATCGTTATATGTTAGTTGATGGTCACGGGAACTTTGGTTCTGTAGATGGCGATGGAGCTGCTGCGATGCGTTATACCGAAGCGAGAATGTCAAAAATCGCTTTGGAAATGTTACGCGATATTAATAAAGATACAATTGATTTCCAAGATAACTATGACGGGAGTGAAAGAGAGCCGGTTGTTTTACCTGCTCGTTTCCCAAACTTATTAGTTAATGGGGTAACAGGGATTGCGGTTGGTATGACAACTAATATTCCACCGCATAACTTATCTGAAGTTATTTCTGGTTTACACGTTTTAATGGAAAATCCTGATGCGACAACAGCTGACTTAATGGAAGCTATTCCAGGACCCGACTTCCCAACAGGTGGGATTGTGATGGGTAAATCTGGTATCAGAAAAGCTTATGAAACAGGACGTGGAACTATCACATTACGTGCTAAAGTTGAAATTGATGAATTAAAAAATGGTCGTGAACAAATTGTTGTTCATGAATTACCATATATGGTCAATAAAGCGAAGTTGATTGAGCGGATTGCTGATTTAGCACGCGATAAGAAAATCGAAGGTATTACCGATATTAAAGATGAATCAGATCGTGATGGAATGCGGATTTCTATTGATATTCGTCGCGACTATAGTGCGTCGGTAGTGTTGAACAACTTATATAAGATGACGATGTTACAAACAACATTTGGTTTCAATATGTTAGCGATTGTTGATGGAACACCAAAAGTCTTAAGTTTAAAACAAATTTTAGAACATTATTTAGCTCACCAAGAAGTTGTTATTCGTCGTCGGACACAATTTGAATTGAAAAAAGCGCAAGCACGTGCTCATATCTTAGAAGGGTTACGGGTGGCTTTAGATCATATTGATGCGATTATTAGTATTATTCGGAATTCTCAAAGTGGAGATATTGCGAAAGATCGTTTGATGAATGAATATCAATTGACTAATAAACAAGCACAAGCGATTTTAGATATGCGTTTAGTTCGTTTAACAGGCTTAGAACGTGATAAAGTCGAAAATGAATATCAAAAAACAATGGCTGCAATTGCTGATTATGAAGATATTTTGGCTCGTCCAGAACGAATTCATCAAATCATTTATGAAGAATTATTAATGGTTCAAGAAAAATTTGGTGACGCTCGTCGTTCTGAGTTAATGGTTGGTGAAGTTTTATCAATTGAAGATGAAGATTTAATTGAAGAAGAAAATATCACAATTACTTTAACTCATAATGGATATATTAAACGTTTAGCAACGGAAGAATTGAAAGCTCAAAACCGTGGTGGTCGAGGAATTAAAGGTATGGGAATTCATGATGATGACTTCATCGAACATTTAATTACTGCTTCAACTCACGATGAGTTATTCTTCTTTACAAATGTTGGTAAAGTTTACCGGATGAAAGGTTATGAAATTCCTGAATACGGACGGACTGCCAAAGGGATTCCAGTAATTAACTTATTAGGAATTGAAGCTGAAGAAAAAATTCAAGCTGTTATTAAAGTGACTGAAGAACATAAGCAAGAAGATAAAGAACAATATCTCTTCTTTACAACGCTATATGGCCGTGTTAAACGGACAAGTGTAGCAGAGTTCCAAAATGTTCGTAAAAACGGTCTAAAGGCTATTAATTTGCGTGATAATGATGAATTAATCAAAGTTGTTATCACTGACGGTACTAAGAATATGATTATCGGGACACATGATGGCTATGCTGTTAGTTTCCCTGAAACAGATGTTCGCGAAATGGGCCGATCTGCATCAGGTGTGCGTGGTGTTCGTTTACGTGAAGATGATTATATTATTGGTTCAGCTATTTTAGAACCGGAAAACAATGTCTTAGTTGTTTCTGAAAAAGGTTACGGAAAACAAACGCCAGCTAGTGAGTATGCAGTTAAGAGTCGGGGCATCAAAGGTGTGAAAACTTTAAATGTTACTGATAAAAACGGTAAATTAGCGGGCTTGAATTCAGTAAACGGAACAGAAGATATGTTAGTGATTACAGATGCTGGCGTTATTATTCGCTTCGCTGTTGCAGATGTTTCACAAACAGGTCGGGCAACTCTAGGTGTTCGGTTAATGCGTCTGGATCAAGATGATCGTGTAGCAACTATGACGAAAGTTGAACCAGAACTTCCAGAAGATTCTGATGAAGAAATCATTGAAGTAACTGAAACAGAAGTTGTTTTAGAAACGAATGAAACATTAGATCAAGCTGATGCTTTAAAAGATGTTGAACGTCTTTTAGATAAAGCACAAAATGATGAAGAATAAAATTAAATAAATTAGAAATAGTCGCTTGTTAGTTAACAAGCGACTATTTTTTTATGAAAGCATCTCAATGAATTAAGTTGTATTTTATGCTAAAATATATTAGTGAAATGAAAGCGTAACCAACGCTATATAGGAGGGCTTTTGATGGTACATAAAAAATCACAAAAAGCTGTGACAGTCGCTAGTTTAACTTTATCAGCTTTTTTAGTCTCGGGTGGAGTTTTTGTTTTTGAAAATCAATATCAACCAAAGACGGAAATTTCAGCAGATACAACAATTCAAAATGTAGGTAATTTTGCAGAATTACAAGCAGCTGTTAAACAAGGTGGAGTAATTAAATTAACGAAAGATTTTCAAATTACGCAACCGCTTATTGTTGAAAAACCAATTCAGCTTGACGGAGATCAACATTGTCTCAAATTGGATACAAGTCACTGGCCTAGTGTGAATCAAAATATGTTTGTGATCGGCAAACAAGGATCAGGTTCAACTTTTAAAGATGTCATTTTAGATGGTAACAATCAAGGTCGTCTATTTGCATTGAATGAAGTTAATAATCTAACTTTGACGAAAACAACGGTGAAAAATGGAACAACCCAACATTTACCAGATATTTATACGCAAGGTGTTTTAAAACAAAGTTATCAAGGTGGAGCGATTCATGCATTGCATTCTACTTTAAATTTAAACGATGTAACTTTTGAAAATAATCATACAAAAGAAGGCGTTGCAGCTAAAACAGCAGATGCCGCTCCGCACGGTGGTGCAATCTATAGTGGAACATCCAATATTAATATTACAGGTGGTAAGTTCTTGAATAATTCCACAGGTGGTGTTTTGGGTAAGAAAGGATGGAACGGTGAAGGTGGTGCCATTAAACTCGAAGGTGGATCACATCTGAAGATTAATCAAAATCAAACAGTTAAAAATCGGGCTCAGACATTGTTTGAAGGTAATCATACTGATGATATTTGGGATACAGGTGGACGTCAAGGTGGCTCCATTGAAGCTACGGATAGTGAAGTCTTGATTAAGAATACAACATTTAAAATTACGACACCTGCCGCTAATACAGGTGGTGCCATTAAATTCGAAAATTGCCCTAAAGCAGAAGTAGTACATTCATATTTTGAAATTGCGCCGAATTTAACAAATGTAGTTACAGCTGGCGGAGCGATTACAACAGAAGGTTCTAATTTAAAAATTGCAGATACTAATTTTCAAACTGGATTAAAATCTTATGCTTTAGAAGCAGGGGGCTTAATTCAAGTTGTTGGATCGGGTAATTTTGAATTAGTTAATTCAACTTTGACGGGTTCTGGCGTTGCTTGGAATGCTAGTTGGAAAAAGACGGCTAAATATGGGGGAGCAATTTGTTTTTATGATGGCTCAACTGTTAAAGGTGAGATTAAAAATACAAAAATCCAAAATTTTACTAGTGAAATTTCAGGTGCAGGGATTGCGATTGGGACACAATTAGATGATAAACGACATGCTAATGTTAATGTGACCTTACAAGATACAGACTTAATTAATAACGTCACATATGCTTGGAACAATGCCAACTATGGTGGTGGAATGTTTATCGATGAAGGTAGTACAGTTAATATTTTAGGGGGATCAATTAGTTCTACAGTAGCTAGTGCCACTGCAGGAGCGATTTATAATCAAGGCCACCTTACTATTTCTGGTGGTGCTAATATTTCGAATAATCATGCTCATTTTATTACCGGCGGGATTTTTAATGATGGATATTTAAAAGTTGATCAAGCTACGATTAATAATAATCAAGAAACGGAAAAACATCATGTTTTAAGTAAACAAGAATATGGTGGGAGCAATATTTATGCTAAAAAAGATGTCATTATTACTCCACGAGCAAATATTACAAATGGTGATGTGCGCGTTTTAGATCAACAATCGGCTATTTTATTAACGGGAAAATTAGACAAAAGAATTGATGTTTCTGTGAGTGAAAAAGCCAAGGACAGTAAATGGAATTTAAATCAAAAAGTTGCTGAAACCCAAAAACGTCATGTGGGATATGTGGTTGCGAAAGGGATTGACGGTTATCAACCACAAGCCAGTGATTCAGAGTTTTTAAATTATATTAGTCAAGATACTGCGCAAAAAGTAGCAGCGTATACTGATCACCAAGGTATTGGGGAATGGGATTTTGTTTTAGCACCGCAAAAAGAAGTTGTTTTAGGTCAAAGAGCTAAAATGATTTATCATGCTAATGCGAAAGATGCCTTTTTTGCCAATCACAAAGCAACGAAAGAACAATTATATACAATTTATAGTTCTAAAACACCATGGACTGATCCAGTACAAATGACACGTTTGGCAGAATCACAAAATCCAACCCGGGCACATTATAAGTTGAAAAATTGGTATCAAACGGCAGTAACTGATGAAAATGTCCTAACAAATCCAACAAAAAACGTATATGATTTTACAAAGGGGCATTTTGGTCAGTTAGAACCAAATACAACTATGGTAACAAAGATTGTTAATCCGCATCTTTTAAATGTTTATGCCGGTTGGATTAAACAAGTTAATGTTGATTATGCCTTTAAGAGTGTTACTCCAGGAAAAGATTTACCACAGTCGATTCAAGATTTATTGCCAGCTGCACAGCAATTTGATCAAGGTAGTGATGTAAATACGGCTAAAATCACGCAAAAAACAATTCAAGTCGCTGATGGAACATGGACTTTAACTCATAATTGGCAAAAACAAATCAAAAAAATTATGCAAGATCAACACTTAGTTGCTGAATGGAAATTTACACCAAAACCAATCAAAAAATATCAAGCAAGTTATGAATTTACGAGTGGAACACCAGGAAAAACATTGCCACAAACAGTACTTGATTTGTTGCCTAAAGCAGATTCTGATTTAATTGAAGGTAGTAAATATCAACCGGCAATGGTTAATACAACTGAAATTAAAGTGGCTGATGGGACATGGACATTAACTACTCCATGGCAAAAGGATGCAGTTGTTGTTAAGGGTGATTTAGTATTTAAGGCAGTTTGGACATTTAAAGCAAGTAAATCTGATGATCCAACACCAGAGCCTACAAAACCAAATAAACCACAAAAAGAAAAAGAACCTACACAACCACAAAAAGAAACTAAAGACAAAATATTACCAAAAACGGGAGAAAAACA
This sequence comes from Ligilactobacillus ceti DSM 22408, assembly GCF_000423245.1. Lineage (GTDB taxonomy): Bacteria > Bacillota > Bacilli > Lactobacillales > Lactobacillaceae > Ligilactobacillus > Ligilactobacillus ceti. The sequence goes on along the minus strand of NZ_AUHP01000012.1, from coordinate 117,061 downwards.
AAATTTTGCGCCAGTAATTAGTAGTTTATTAGGTGTTTTTGGTCTATTTATCGGAGGATTTGTCGTTTTAAAAAATAAAATTAAGAAAAATTAAAAATTAAATCAAAATAGCTCGTTCCTTTTAAGGAACGAGCTATTTTTTTGCTTATTTAGTTTTCTTTTTTGCGTAAATCTAAACCAAGGAAAGCAAGGCTGCCACTAATGGTGAGTAACATCAAACCAAGGGTTGTGTGAGCGATTGGAGAAGTAGAACCGGTTGTTGGTAAGGTCTTTTTCGTTGGTGTTGCAGGTTTTTCCACTGGTTTAACCGGTTTTACTGGTTTATTAGGTTTTTCAGGAGTAACCGGTTTAGTTGCTTTTTTGTAGATTAAAGTGATCTCTTGAGGAGCAATTGTGAAATCTCCTGTTAAGTTAGTATTAGTTGTTGTTGCGATTTCTTTAAATTCATAACCTGGAATAGCTAATTTAGTTATATTAAATTTAGCTGCAATATTTTGTGGATCATTACCTAGCGCTGGGTTTTTAGCGCGACCGTATTCGATTTTTTCTGGATGCAAAGTTTTACCATTTTCATCAACGTATTTAATTGTAAGTTGGCCGGTTGGTAACAATTTTGCGTATTGTTTATTAGCATCATTAGCAAGTTGGATTGAATCGCCAGAAAGACCCAATAAACCTAACCCAAGACTGAATGGGAAAGGAACGCGAGCAATCATTTTTTGAATATATGGTGAATGAAGTTTTAAGTCGATGGCACCAGTTACTAACATTACAGGACCAGTTCCTTGAGTAGTTCCAGTACTTGTTGCGATTTCATTAAATGATTTATTTGTAATAATCGCATTAACCCCACGTTTATAGTCTTTAGAAATAGATAAGACCATTGGCTTCATAAAATCAGCAGCGGACATTTTTTCAATATCAGCCGTTGGAATCATCACTACTGGAATATTCACTAAGTATTGATGGTCTTTTTTAGTAAGTTTAGCTGTATCGATGGTGACATGCCAACCTTGTTGATCCTTATAAGCATGTGGAAAGACGGTTGGATCAGGTTTTAACCATTCACTTGTGAAGACAACATCAATATTTTTGTCGAAAATCAAACGACTATCAAAACTTGCCTTTAAAGAACCTTCAGCTTTGGAAACAAAACCAATATAGCTCCAAAGTAAATAAAGTGGATTTTGATCACCTTTACCGATTGATTTAGGATCTAAAGTTGCACGATAACGAAGTGTTTGGGCTTGTGTGACAGGTAAAGCTTTTTTAACAGTGTCATAGTCTTTGGTGTTTTGTACGACATCATCTGTTGAAATTGCAATAGTTGGTGCTAAGGAGCGGATTTTATTAACCTGAGCCATCCAATATGTGATGTTCTTTTTAACATCACGAGGGTTGGGAACTCCGATTTGATAAAGTTTACCATTGCTTTCTTGTTCGATTGTTTTGACATCAGCAGCTGTTAAAACTTGTGTGCTACGGAAGAAAGTACCTGTTCCGTCAGCTTTTGTGTTATAAGCGATGAACATTTTACCGTCAAAGTAACTCCATTTAGGTCCGGGTAATTTGTCACCAACATTAAATGTTTGTGTGGCAGTTGTTGAAGAGGGACCATTTTGATAGAAAGTAATTGTAATTTTTTGAGCAGTAGGCGCAGCTAGTGTTCTTAAAGTAGCTGGTTTAACCGGGGTATTCGTTGTTTTTTCAGCTTTTTTACTTGGAGTAACTGGATCAGCTGCTTTAATAGGTGTTAATTTTACAGATTTACTTGGTGTGGCTTCTTTTGGAACAACGGTTTGTGTCGCTTTTTCAACTGGTTTGGTTGGTGGCTGTGTTGTATCAGCATTAATAGAATTTTGAGCTAAGCCAATCCCAATCAGAACAGAAGCAACCCCGACAGATAACTTTTTAATTGTGTATTTACGTTTTTCAACAAAGAATTTATTATTTTGCATAATAAAACCTCCTTTAATTCCAAAGATTAATAATATAACGCAATGTAAGCGTTTTATTCACTGTTATTATAAAAAAATTATAGGTTTTTGTAAATTTAAAACCATTCAATTTGGGGTGTTTTTTTGAAATAAAAAAGGCCCAGTGATTGTTACAAATCACTGGGCTAGAAAAGGGGATTATTGATGTTTATGCATTTCTTTTTTTACTCGTTCTTCTTTCATTTTGTTGAAACGAGCTTGAGCTTTCTTTTCAGCTTCTTCGATTAAGTGATGATCGATGCAAAGATTTCGGCATTCTTCTTTAATTAAATCGTCTAATTTCTTTTGATCGTCTTGACAATGTTGACAACTCATAAAAAAACACTCCTTTAATCTTTTTTTGTACACGTCGAATATAGCACCAAAGTATTATTTTGAAAATTAAAAAGTCTTCTGAAAATAAGAGATTTAACAAAATTTAACTTTTCGGATAATCTGGAAAAGAGCGGGATAAATGGTTGCAATGGCGAAAAATCAGTGCTATAATACTATTTCGTGAGTATCTAACAAGCAAAAGCTTTAGATTACTCTCCTTGTTCTTAAGATTTTTTAAGAACCACAAGTCCATAAGGAGGTGCAAACAGTCATGAAATATGAAATTACTTATATTATCAGCCCAGCAATCGACGAAGCTGCAAAAGCAGAATTAGTTGAACGTTTTGATGCTATCTTAACAGATAAGGGTGCAGTAATTAGCGATTCAAAAGACTGGTCTAAGCGTCGTTTTGCATATGAAATCGGTGGCTTTAACGAAGGTATCTACCATATCGTTAACGTAACAGCTGATGCAGTAGCAATTGACGAATTTGACCGTTTGGCTAAGATTAACGAAAACATCTTACGTCATATGATCGTTAAACGCGAAAAATAATTTTTAACTATTGAATTAAAACTTGAAAACTAGGAGGATGCAATCTTGATAAATAGAGCAACTTTAGTCGGAAGACTAACTAGAGATCCTGATTTACGTTATACCCAAAGTGGTATTGCAGTTGCAACATTCACATTAGCAGTTAACCGTCAATTCAAGAACCAAAACGGTGAACGTGAAGCTGACTTTATTAACTGTGTGATTTGGCGTAAAGCAGCCGAAAATTTTGCGAATTTTACACATAAAGGTTCCTTAATTGGCGTTGATGGCCGAATTCAAACACGTAATTACGAAAACCAACAAGGTCAACGTGTTTACGTAACTGAAGTCGCAGTTGATAGCTTCTCATTGCTTGAAAGTCGTTCCGAAGCTGAACGTTACCGTCAAAGTAATCCAGCAGGTGGTGCTACTCCTAACTATCAATCTGATAACAACCCTTATGGTGCTCAAATGAATTCTAATGCTCAAAGCACAGGATTCACAGGCAATGTAAGTGCTGGTCAAAACACTGAACAAACAATGGGTGATAATAATGCTCCCGATCCGTTTGCTAATAGTGGCCAACAAATTGATATATCAGATGATGACTTACCATTTTAGTAACGAGGAGGGAAATTAACAATGGCACAAAACCGTCGAGGCGGACGTCGTCGTCGTAGAGTCGACTTCATCGCAGCAAACCACATTGAATATATTGACTATAAAGATGTAGATCTTTTACGTCGTTTTATCTCAGAACGCGGTAAAATTTTACCACGTCGTGTGACAGGAACAAGCGCAAAGAACCAACGTCGTGTAACAATCGCTATCAAGCGTGCACGTATCATGGGCTTACTTCCATTCTCATCTGAAGAATAGAATATATTTAAGACACTCTAACCAGCGGCGTTAGGGTGTCTTTTTGTTTCACGTGAAACATTGAAAAAAGCAGCGTCAAAATTATAATTAATTTTGGCGCTGCTTTTTTGAGTAAAAACAAAAGTTTCACGTGAAACAATTAGTTTTGAATATTTTCAATAAAATCAATTACTGTTTGATTGAACTTTTCGGGTTCATCCCAGAATAACATATGACCAGAATTTTCAAAGAAAACAGTTTGAGCGTTCGGGATATTAGCACCCACCCATGCGCTACCGTGCCAATCGAACACTTGACTATTACGAGCCACGCAAACTAAAGTTGGGACTTTAATATTTGGAATAAAGTCGCGCCAATCAAGGTTTGTATGGTCACGCATAATATCAATTCTGATTTGACCAGGACAACGATTGATTTCGGAAGCGAGTAATTCAGCTTCTTCATCAGTTGGAATATTATGCAAGCAAGCAGATACGAGACCTGCTGCTGAACCGGATGGGTCATATTTAATAGCTGCACAAGTTTGGATAAAAGTTTCTACATCAAAGCAGGCTTTTTGTCCCCATTGCCAATCAGCTTGAACATATTGAGCAGGTGATTGATCGACACAAATTAAACTATCAACACGGTGGTTACCGAATAATTCAAGATAGCTCCATAAAACAGCCGCACCCATAGACCAACCAAGGACTGTGACGTGTTCGACATCTAATGTGTCTAAAACGTTTTTAACATCCATAGCATACCGCGCGATGCGATGTCCAGAGAATACTTTATCGGACTGACCGTGACCTCTAAAATCAAGAGTGATGACTTTAAAATGTTTTGACAAAGTAGGAACATTTTTTTGCCAAAATTCAGTCGTGCATGTCCAACCAGGTAAAAGTAAGAGTGGTTTTCCTGAGCCGGAGACTTCATAATGAAGGTCAACGTTATCATTGGTTTTTAAATAAGGCATAATTTATCGATTCTTTCTAAAAAGCTAAAAAAATAATAATAAATTCTATTAAGAATTTTAACATATTATTGAACCGCTGCCAAAAGGCAAATGCCGCGAAGTGTATAGAAAAAATAGTTAATATAAGCTTTTTCTTTTAGTAATAGATCGTCTATATGGTAAAATTAAATTAAAGAGAGTTTAGATATTTTAGAAATGAGGGATTTCAATGAAAGTGTGTCCAAAATGTGGTCAAGAAGTTAATCCAGAAGCTTTAATGTGTGATAACTGTGGTGAACAATTCGGTCCAGAAGTGGAAGCAATTGATACAGAAAAAATCATGCACGAACAAGCTAGCCCAACACCTGAAGAAGAAATGTTAGGCGATAGTATTGAAAACTCTGTTAAAGGCGGCGTGAAACATAATTTAACGAACACAATTTTATTAATTGTTGGGTTAGTGATTGTGGCATTAGCAGTTTACTTTTTAAATAAATAATAAAATTAAATTAAAGAGCTAGAAGAACATTCTAGCTCTTGTTTTCTATTAAAGATAAATTATTAGACAGGAAGATAATCAATGACAGATAAACCAAAAACAAATCCAGAAGAAACTGGATCAGAACAAGTCACAGAAGAGGTGGCACCAAAAGAACAAGTTGTAAATAATGAAGTAGTTGCCCAACCAAAAGCTGATCAGATTACGGAAAAGGCAGAAGTAAAAGAGCTAACACCAGAAACCAACAACGATTCCAAGGCAGCACCTGCTGTAAAAAATAAAAAAGAACCGTTTGATAAGAAAAAATGGGCCTTAGTAGTAGTGATGGGAGCAATTGTTATTGCTGGATTAGTTTGGTTTTTTACACGAGCAACTCCTAAAAAAGTAGTTGTAGGTAATGTGTTTGAAATTACATCAACGGATAAAAATTCAAGTTATAAGAACTATCTTGTTTTTGGTAAACAAGAGAAAAAACAAGCTATTTTGGCACGAATTTATCGGAAGAAAAACAATGAAACTAAGCATGTTGTGGCTTCTAATGGTTGGTATATAGCTAAGGATGAGGCTGAATTGAAAGAATTAGCGACCGATCAAGATTTCTTTAACAAAGTGTATCAAATGGGTCCTGATGAATGGGAATATTGGGCAGTTGCGCAATATACTTATGAAATTGAAAAAGATAAAATTAAATTAAACTATAATTTAGTTCATGTTCATAAGAAATCAAAGAAAAAATATCCAGCAGCAGTCATTAATATTAATGATTTAAAACATACAAAAATTGATGGTCGCTTATTAACATATGGTGAGAGTAAATACCAAAGTATGTTAGGGCAAACAAATTCAGAAATTCAATTAGAAAAAGTTAACTAAACAAGATTTTTCAGCAACTTTCTGACAGAAGGTTGCTTTTTTTATTGATTTTCACCTTGAAGTGAGAAAGAAGTATTGACTAAAAAAGGCAATCAGTTAATATAGAGGATATGGACAAAAATAAAAATGAGAGAGGGGCGTTAAAATGCACAAAAAACAAGTCGCTTGGGTGACAGGTGCTTTGTTATTAGCTAATATCATTTCCGGGTTAGATGCGACGATTATTACAACGGCATTACCAGCGATTATTAGTGATTTAAATGGTATCGAATATATGGGATGGATTATTGCCGTCTTTTTATTAGGAATGGCAATTTCGACTCCAATTTGGAGTAAATTAGGTGAACGAACAAGTAATAAGTTTGCTTTGCAATTATCTTTAGTTGTTTTCATTGTTAGTTCACTTTTAGAAGGTGCAGCAACGAACATTTGGTTCTTTTTAATTGCCCGCATTTTTATGGGGATCGGAACTGGTGGGATGAGTGCTCTGCCATATATCGTGATTGGCGAACTATATCATAAGTATTATCAAAGATCGAAAGTCTTAGGTTATATTGCAGCTAGTTGGAGTGCCGCAACCATTATGGGTCCGTTAGTCGGTGGATGGATTGTTGATGCTTTAAATTGGCATTGGGTCTTTTATATTAATGTACCATTAGGTTTGATTACAATTATTATTATTCAAAAATATTATGCTGTTAATAAAAACACACGGAAAGTCCACTTTGACTTTAAAGGTAGTGTGTATATGATTATTGGATTGTCTGCCTTGTTATTGGGAATTCAATTAATCGGAATGGCTTCGAATTATTGGGTAGCAGGATTAATGATTGTGGGTGGTTATTTCTTATGGCGTTTAACACAAGTAGAAAAAACAGCTCAAGATCCGATTATTCCGGGACGAATTTTCAAAAACAAACCATTAGTAGCTGATTTTGTTTTATTCTCAGTTGCATGGGGTGGCGGGATTGCCTTTAGTAATTACGCTCCGATGTGGGCGCAAGGATTATTGGCAACAACGGCTTTAATTGGTGGTGTGACCCAAATTCCAGGGGCTGTTACGGATTTAATCGGCGCGCAAAGTGCACCAAGATTACAAACAAGATTCCGTGCCGGGACAATTAATTTTTATAGCTTATTATTAATTTTAATTTCATTAGTTATTTTAATCTTTGCAGGTGTGGATGCTAGTTTTACAACATTATTAATTTCTAGTTGTTTCTTTGGATTAGGAACAGGGTTGATTTTCGTTGTTTTACAAGTAAAAGTCCAAAAAGATTCGAGTCGTCAAGATATGGCGATTGCGACTTCTTTAAGTTTCTTATCTAGAATTTTAGCGCAAACATTTATGTCATCTATTTATGGTGTGACCATGAATCAAGCGTTAGTTCAAGGTGTGAAAGAATCAAAAGGTAAGATTACAATTAAAATGATGAACGCATTAAGTGATCCGGTAGCGATTAAAACATTACCAGAACATTTGATTCCACAAATGCGAAATATTTTACATCACGGCTTGCATAATATTATGATTGTAGCAGCAGTCTTAACGGCAATTGGGATGATTTATAGCCAATATGCCGCTAAAAAACATGGTGCCAATGATATTTTAGATGTTAACGCTGGAGATTAAGCGCTTAAAAGACTTGCTGAAAGGCGAGTCTTTTTTCGTATCATAAGAAAAGAGGATGAAAAATGGAAGCAGCAGCCTTGTATCACCGACCCGATAGTGAAATGGCTTATTTAGTGGATAAAACGACGATACACATTAGATTACAAGCGAAAAAAGCTGATTTACAGGCTGTTTGGCTTGTATATGGAGATCCGTACGATTTAAATTATGAAATAGAAACTCAAACAAATTTATGGGAGTTTCAAAAAATTCCTTTAAAGGTCAAATATCAAACGCAATATCATGATATTTGGAGTTGTGAAGTTCAGATGCCGTTAAAAAGGATGCAATATAGCTTTTTAGTACAAGATCAATGCGGGCAACTTTATTTTTATGATGAACGGGGAATTTATTTATATCAAAATGATCGCCAAATTCAAACGAGTTATGGTTTTAAAATGCCATATTTTCATGACATTGATCGCTTGCACGCGCCACAATGGGCACAAAAAACAATTTGGTATCAAATATTTCCAGAACGATTTGCAAATGGAGATGAGCGTTTAAATCCTCCGAACTGTTTACCTTGGGGGAGTGCACAGCCGACACCGTTTAATTTTTTTGGTGGTGATTTTCAAGGGATCATTGATCATTTACATTATTTAAAAGAGTTAGGTGTGAATGGGTTATATTTGTGTCCTATTTTTGCAGCAACATCTAATCACAAATATGATACGATTGATTATTTTAAATTAGACCCAGCTTTTGGCGATGAAAAAACTTTCCGGGAATTTATCCAACAAGCACATCAATTAGGGTTTAAAGTCATGTTAGATGCTGTTTTTAATCATATTGGTGATCAGTCACCTTATTGGCAAGATGTGGTGCAAAACGGAGCGAAATCGGTGTATATTGATTGGTTTTATATTGCTGATTTACCCGTGAATTATACAGCGACTGATAATTACGAGATAGCTAAGAATTTAAATTATGAAGTGTTTGCGAAAAATCCGCATATGCCTAAATTAAAAACATCAAATCCGCAAGTTCAAGCATATTTATTAGAAATTGCGACGTTTTGGGTGGAAAAATTTGGAATTGATGCGTGGCGTTTAGATGTTGCTAATGAAATCGATCATCATTTTTGGCGGAAGTTTACGCAGAAAATGCAGCAATTAAATCCTGACATTTATATTTTAGGAGAAGTCTGGCATGATGCTAGTCCATGGGTTAATCATGGTGAGTTTAGTGGTGCAATGAATTATCCTTATACAGATGCTATTTTAGCGGGATTAGTTAGACGAGACATCACTTTGGAAACGATGATTAATCAACTTAATTATCAGTTGAGTTTACATCCTGATCAAGTTAATCGCGTTTTATTTAATGCTTTAGATACACATGATACAGCGCGGTTACTAACACTTTGTCAAGGAGACAAGGCGTTAATGTTACAAGCATTAGCCTTTTTGCTAATTCAAATAGGAGCTCCGTGTTTATATTATGGAACAGAGATTGGTTTAACAGGCGGTCCAGATCCAGATTGTCGTAAATGTATGATTTGGGATGAAAAAGAGCAAGATTTAACAATTTTAACAGTGATTAAAGAGTTAATAAGCTTGCGAAAAAAATATTTACCGCAATTCAATCAAGGAAATGTTCGTTGGGAAGTTGCTACTGATAATTCTGCTGTTTTTTGGCAAATTAATCAAAACCACGAAAGTGAAATTATTAGTTATTTTAATATAAGTCCTAACAATTTCCAGCTACCGCCTGAAGATAAAAAATTGCTATTAGCTAATTTATATCAGGCTGATCAAAAGCTTCTTTTACCAGGTGGTTGGGCTATTTTCACAAACTAAGTTAATGATAAAAGGTTTTCCGTTTCGGAAGGCCTTTTTTAATTAACTGTAAGCAAATCATTATAATTTGATTTAGAAATGATTGACTTAATGATTTTTAAAACGTATTATTGAGAGGTATAGATGGAGAAAGAGACTTTGTGAACTGAAAAAAACAGAAATAAACGTTATTTTCAAGTCAGATTAAGTCTTTTTGCATTTTAAAAAGAAAAATGGTCTAGTTATAAGCTGAAAATTCGAAAACAAGACAGGACGGTGCCCAAGAAATGATGAATTTTAGTGATGTTTCACAAGCTTTGAATATAAGCTCTGAAACCACAACTGCTGATATGGAAGAACTATTTTCTTATTCCCAAAAGTTAATGCGTGAAAAATATCCAACAAAACAAGCTGTTGTTACGGAATTAATGAACTTAGAAGCTATTTTGAGTTTACCAAAAGGAACAGAACATTTTGTGAGTGATTTACACGGCGAATATACGGCCTTTGATCATGTTTTACGGAATGGTTCTGGGAATGTGAAACAAAAGTTACAAGATACTTTTGGTGGTCGGATGACACAAAAAACAATTCAAGAATTTGCGACTTTGATTTATTATCCGGAAGAAAAGATTGCCTATGAAAAACAACATTTTGCTTCTAAAAATGATTTAGATCAATGGTATTTAGATATTATTGTCAGCATGCTAGAATTTTTACAAGTGGCAGCACGTAAATATACACGTTCTAAAGTTCGGAAAGCTTTAGATCCTAATTTTACGTACATTACAGAAGAATTATTATATACAAATCATCAAGATAATGCGAAACGACAATATATTAATCGTTTATTACAAAATTTAGTAGCTTTAGAACAAGCGGACGAATTTATTATTGCGACAGCCTATACGATTCAACGGCTAGTTGTCGATCATTTACATGTGATTGGCGATGTTTATGATCGTGGGGAAGCACCGGAAAAAATTATGGATCGTTTAATGGAATATCATTCAATTGATATCCAATGGGGGAATCATGATTTGATTTGGCTCGGGGCGATTTCGGGATCGAAATTAAGTTTATTAAATATTTTACGAATTTGTGCACGTTATAATAATTTAAGTATTATTGAAGATGCATACGGGATTAATTTACGGCATTTATCAAAATTTGCAGAAGAAAATTATCAAGATAATCCAGCATTTAGACCGAAATTATTAAAAGGTGATACATTTAATTTTGATGGTGAACAATTACAAATTACACAAATCCATCAAGCGGTAGCTATGATGCAATTTAAATTAGAAGGGCATATTATAGCGCGGCGTCCTGAATTTAAAATGGAATCACGTGGGTTATTAGATAAAATTGATTATGAAAAACAAACTATTAAAATTAACGGGAAGACATATCCGTTAGAAAATACATGTTTTGCTACAATTGATCCGAAAGATCCGTATAAATTGACTGCTGAAGAAGAAGAAGTCATTAATAATTTATTACGTTCTGTCAGCAAATCACCACAGTTGCGGCGTCATTTAGACTTTATGATGGAAAAAGGTAATATGTATAAATGCTATAATGGAAACTTATTAATTCATGGATGTATGCCAGTTGATGAAAAAGGTAACTTTAAAACAATTAAATTCCAAAATAAAGCCTATACAGGACAAAAAATGATGGATTTCTTTGAAGAACAAGTTAGAATCGCCTATGCACATCCAGAAATTGAAGATGATTTTGCAACAGATGTTTTATGGTATTTATGGCAAGGTGAAAACTCACCATTGTTTGGTAAAAAAGATATGACTACTTTTGAACGCTATTTTATTGCAGATAAAAAGACTCATCACGAAGAAAAAAATCCTTACTTTAAGTTGCGTCATGATGTAAAATTCTGTGAAAAATTATTAAGTGAATTTGGACTAGATCCTAAAGAAGGTCATATTATTAATGGTCATACACCGGTTAAAAAAGGTCATGAAGCAATTATGGCTGATGGAAAAATGATTGTGATTGATGGTGGTTATTCTAAAGCGTATCAAGCTACGACGGGAATTGGCGGATATACATTGTTATATAACTCATATGGATTACAGTTAGTAGCACACCATCCATTCTCATCGAAAGAAGAAGCTATTGAACAAGGTCATGATATTATTTCAACTCGTCGTGTGATTAATTATAAATTAAAACGAAAATTAGTTGCTGATACTGATATCGGAAAACAACTCCAACAAAAAGTTGCACTTTTACGTGACATGTTAGCTGAATAAAATAAAAAAACGCCGGATTGCTAACGCAATCCGGTGTTTTGGTCTAGTTGCGTTTGGCAAGTATTTCCCGGGAAATATGGTATAATTAGTCTTGAGGAGTGGTGAAATGAAAGAAAAAAAGGCCGTTTATATTAATGGTTTTATCGGGTTAATTATTACCTTTGCAGTCGGAATTTATGGAGTGTGGAACATTATTCGACACTTTATTAGCGGCGAAGGAAGTACAACTTTAGGAATCTTCTTAATTATTATCGCAGCTTTATTTAGTACCTCATTAACAACAGTTAATCCTAATGAAGGTAAAGTATTAACTTTCTTTGGTAACTATATTGGTACAATTCGTGAAGCGGGATTATTTATGGTAGTTCCTTTTACAACTAAAGAAACAGTGTCATTAAGAGTGGGGAACTTTAATAGTCCCATTTTAAAAGTTAATGATGCTAAAGGTAATCCGATTGAAATTGCTGCTGTAATTGTTTTTAGAGTAGTTGATACAGCAACTGCGTTATTTTCAGTTGATGATTATGAAGAATTTATTCAAATTCAAAGTGAATCCGCTATTCGACACGTTGCTAGTGAATATCCGTATGATATTTTTGAAGATGAAAGTGAACTAACTTTACGTGGAAATCCCACTGAAGTATCACAACGATTAGCAGAAGAATTACAAGAACGTTTAAATGTGGCAGGTGTTGAAATTGTAGAAACAAGATTAACACACTTAGCTTATGCAACAGAAATTGCTAGTGCAATGTTACAACGTCAACAATCATCGGCCATCTTATCAGCACGAAAAATGATTGTTGAAGGTGCAGTTTCGATTACAGAAGAAGCGATCGAACAATTAGCACAAGAGACAGGTTTGAATTTAACCGAAGAACAAAAATTGCAAGTTATTAATAATATTATGGTGGCTATTATTAGTGAACGAGGAACTCAACCAGTTATTAATACGGGAGCTAATTAAAAATAAGATTTTAGACAGTTGTTTTCTAAAAAAGAAAGCAACTGTTTTTTTGTTGTTCACAATTTATAAAAATAAAAATAAAACATTTTATAAATAACCTTCTTTTGAAACGTTAACTTAATACTTATCGAAACCATAAAAACGAAGAAAACTATACCAATATTCTAGTTTATACCAAAAAAATTTTAAAAGGTTTTTAAATGATAAAAAAGATTGATTTGATGCTATTTTTTGAAAGGTGAAATATGGACTAGACCACTACAAACCTTGATATAACAACGAAAAAAAGCCTTGTTTTTTTGGTATATACCGAATATACTCTAGGTGTTGTTGACAACGATTACAAAAAAGGAGTGGGAATATGGTAGCTGATAGTGTTTCTTTTAAAGATAAAGTTTTTAAGGTAGTTGGCAAAATATCATCATCACGACATATGGTGGCTTTACGTGATGGGATTGCGCAAGTGGTTCCGTTGTTGATTATTGGATCGTTATTTATGATTATTGGTCAATTTCCAATTAAAGGTTACTTAGATTTTATGGCGAAAACCTTTGGCTCGAATTGGAATCTTGTTATACAACAAATTACATTTGCATCATTTTCATTGATGGGATTAATTGCCGTGATTGGGATTTCTTATAATTTAGCGAAAAGTTATGGAGATGTTGCGCCTTTACCCGCAACATTGATCTCAATGAGTGCTTTTTTCTTAACAATTCCATTTGAATTAAAGAAAGGTGCTTTTTATATTCCATTGTCCCAAATGGGTGCAACAAGTTTATTTATTGCAATTTTAGTCGGATTATTTATTACAGATTTTTATGTTTGGTTAGTTCACAAAGATTTAACAATTAAAATGCCAGCGACAGTTCCGCCGGCTGTGAGCAGTTCTTTCACATCGTTATTTCCGGGGTTCTTTTGTCTAGTATTAGTTTGGTTAATTCGTTTGGGTGTCTCATTTACACCAATTGAAACTATTCCAGGCTTAATGCAATTTATTTTTAAACCACTATCTGCTGTTGGTGTGAGTTTACCAGGTGCTTTATTATGCGAGTTATTAATTTCCGTATTGTGGCTCTTTGGTGTTCATGGTGGGAATGTTGTTGGTGGTGTGATGATGGCTTTTTGGTTACAAGCTATGCAACAAAATGCAACCGCATTCACAGCGCATAAAGAATTACCTAATATTATTACAGCTCAATTCTTTGATAATTTTGTTCATATTGGTGGAGCTGGTGCAACGTTAGGTTTAGCTTTGTTAATGGTGTTATTTTCTAAAAGTGAAGAATATAAAACTTTGGGTCGATTAGAAATTGTACCGGCGTTATTTAATATTAATGAGCCGATTATTTTCGGGACACCAATTGTTTTAAATATCTATCTCGCAGTACCTTTTATTTTGGCACCAATTGCGAATGTTTTAATTACTTATTTTGCTATGGCGACTGGACTTTGTGCTAAAACAATTGGGATTATGGTACCGTGGACGACACCAGTTATTATTTCCGGATTTTTATCAACCGGACATATTTCTGGAGCGATTACGCAAGTAGTATGTTTAGTGGTGGATGCTTTGATTTACTACTATTTCTTCAAAGTAGCTGATCGTAAAAATTTAAATAGTGATTTAGGATAAATTAAATTTATAAAAAAGGAAGTTTTGAAAATGGCAAAATATACTATTATGTTAAATTGTGCGGCGGGCATGAGTACGAGTTTATTAGTAACTAAAATGCAAGCGAGCGCACAAGCACAAGGAATTGACGTTGATATTTTTGCGACTGGGGCGAGTGAAGTTTCCCAACAATTAGCGCAACAAACGATTGATTGCGTGCTTTTAGGACCGCAAGTTCGCTATATGGAAGCAGATTTCAAACAACTTTTAGCTAATGAAAAAAATAGTTTAGGGAACCCAATTCCATTAGCTGTGATTGATATGCAAGCGTACGGCATGATGAATGGGGAAGCTGTTTTAAAACAAGCATTAAGTTTAATTGAAGCTTAAAAAAGAATAAATGAGGATTTGAAAATGACAGAAAATAATAATATGGAAGCGATTATGGGATTAATTATTAACGGAGGAAATGCGAAAAGTTTTGCTTTTGAAGCGATTCGAGCAGCTAAAAGTGGCGATTTTATTCAAGCTAATGCCAAATTAGCAGAAGCTGATCAAGCTTTACATGCGGCGCATAATTCTCAAACAGCCATGCTTACTTCGGAAGCACAAGGCGAAACACAAACCATTACACTTTTAACCGTTCATTCTCAAGACCATTTGATGAATGCGATTACTTTTCGGGATTTAGCGGGTGAAATGGTTGAATTATATCAACGTTTGAAAGACCAAAAATAGTTAAACGAATTTCAACTGTGAGGGACAGTTGAAATACACAAAGGAGAAAGGTTGTTAATTAATGTTGAGAGAAATTGGAATATCCATCTATCCAGATCATAGTGATCCAAAACAAGATCAAATCTATTTGGAAAAAGCTGCTACACTAGGATATACACGTGTTTTTATGAGTATGTTAGAAGTTAGCCCAGAAAACCAAACTGCCACATTAGAAAAATTTAGTCAAATTATTCATTTTGCGCGAGATTTGAATTTTGAAGTGATTTTAGATATTAATCCGCAAACTTTTACAAAATTAGGAATTTCCTATCAAGATTTGAGTTTATTTAAAGCGTTAGGTGCGAGTGGTATTCGATTAGACGAGGCTTTTTCGGGGTTACAAGAATCGCTTTTATCATATAATCCAGAAGGGTTAAAAATCGAATTGAATATGAGTAATGATGTTGCTTATTTAGATAATATTATGACTTATCAACCAAATGCTCCGTTTATTTACGGATGTCATAATTTATATCCGCAAAAAGGGTCTGGTTTACCATATGATTTCTTTGTTAAAGCTAGTCAACGATTTAAAAAATATGGGATAAAAACGGCGGCGTTTGTGACAAGTCAAACGGCAACAGGTGGTCCGTGGACGATTAATGATGGTTTACCAACATTAGAAATCCACCGAGATTGGCCAATAGCTTTACAGGCGAAACATTTATTTGCGACTAATTTAATTGATACGGTAATTATTGGGAATGCCTATGCAACAGATGAGGAATTAGCGCAATTAGCGGCTGTTAATCGTTACTGTTTAACGCTCAATGTCGAATATGAACAACAAACAACAACTTTAGAAAAAGAAATTGTTGAAAAAAACCTTCATTTTCGGCGAGGAGATATTACTGATTTAGTAATTCGTTCGACACAACCACGAGTAAAATATGCTCAGAAGGCTAACCCGGCTCATAATCATACACAAGAACTTCAATTGGGAGATATTGTGATAGGGAATGATGATTTTAAAAATTATAAAAATGAATTACAAATTATTTTAAAACCGCAACAAGATATACGTAAAAATTTAGTAGCACGAATTAAACCAGAAGAAAGATTTTTATTAGAATATATAAAACCTTGGACGAAATTTAAGTTACAAGCTCAATAATACAAAACCTCCAAAATTAAAAAATCCGCTCAGCCATTCGGCTGAGCGGATTACTTATTTATTTAAAAGCAAATAAACCAGTAAAAATAATAATAATAGCAACCATACAATATTTCAAAATAGGTTTTACCCAAAGTGGAGCTTTAAATGGTAAATGATCAAATCCCATATACATAAAAAAGATAATCGTTTGTGAAATAGCTAAACCAACTTGAATATTATGAATTATTTCAAATGACATAGTAGGAGATCCTTTCTCTAAAAAATACAAATTAATGTTTAAAAGCCCAAAAACGTTGGCCTAAATAATTTAATGCTACAAAAATAACTGAGCCTGTTAACATTGCAATATTAAGTTGAATTTTAGCAGAAGTAAAACTAAAAATAGCATAAATAAGCGGTTTGGCGACACCATAAGCAATTAAATAACAAACACTAATATTGATAATGAATTTCAAAACGGTTTTAAATGATTTCTTTTTATCTTGGAATGTAAAATATTTATTGAGAAAATAACTTACAATACTTCCGATAATATAATTGGCAGCTGATGAAAACCAATAGCCACAATTAAAAACATTAGCAGCAATTAACATAGCGCCCATACCAACAATAGTATTAATGATTCCTACAATAATAAATTTTAACATGGTGATATCAAAGAAATTTTTATATTTATTAAAAAATGAAGTTTTCATAATTAAGATCCTTTGTAAAAAAATAAGATAAGTCTATTATTCAAGAAGTTGCGTCAGATTGCAAATTTAAATGAAATTTGTATTCTAATAAATTATTTAAGTATTAGTAATCTTTTAAAAAAAGCAACAAGAATATTACTAGTTAATATATTAACAATTGTGAAATATTCGGCAAAAGATTGCAAAAACTTCTTATATAGCATACGAATTTAAACTTTTATATGGTAAAATGTTCCGTAGGGGTTAAACAAACGTGTTATTACACATAAAAACAGCTTTTTTAAAATTTGTAATTAAGATAAGTAGTATCAAAAAATTTAAGCTTTTGACTGGGGCGAGAATTTTTCAGGAATGAGATCTACTTAACCTGTCAACTTTTTTGTGGATTTTAAATTAAGTAATAACCCAAATGAGAAACGTTTCTTGTCTAGCTACGCAGGGAGCGTTTTTTATATATACATATAAAAACAGGACTTTTCAAATTGAAAAGTCCTGTTTTTTGTTTAATTCAGATTTAAGAGCTCTTTAAACCATTGGATAATTTTAGCAATCCAAGATTGGGCAGTTTTGGAGGCTGCTTGTGTTGCGTCTTTAAAATCAGTACTATTAAGCCAGTCTTTAGCTTGTGTCATTAAATTACCC
Source organism: Ligilactobacillus ceti DSM 22408 (assembly GCF_000423245.1). Lineage (GTDB taxonomy): Bacteria > Bacillota > Bacilli > Lactobacillales > Lactobacillaceae > Ligilactobacillus > Ligilactobacillus ceti. The sequence goes on along the minus strand of NZ_AUHP01000012.1, from coordinate 99,484 downwards.
GTAGAATTAATGACGTTGTTAATTGTATTAGAAACGTTTTTAATATAACTTTTACTAGAAGCAATTGGTGAATTTTCAAAAGTAATTAAAGCATTCACAATGACAGTGATATGTTGAGGCGCTGTTTGATTAGCAATTCCTTGTTTTTGGAGAGCTTGCTCTAACATTCTTTGAATATCTTGTTTAGTAGCTAATTGATCGGTTTTTTGTTTTTGTTCAGCAACTTGTTTGGAAACTTCACCAATAGCAGCCATTAATTTACCAGGATATGTTTTATCATCTTTGTTAGCTGCAATAGCAGGTTGTGTAGCACGGATCATTTCATTAGCGGCTTTAGTGTTTTCTGTATCAATTGTAGCTCCATCAGCTGCGAGCGCTTTATAAACACCAGTTAAAGCTGATTCGCCAGAAACAGGTGTATTAGCAGTAACGATAATATTAATATCAGTTACACCAGCCATTTGAGCGACCATGGCATATTGTTGAGAAGTTACTTTTAAAATATTATTTTGGCCATTATAGTCTTTGATATTAACACGAACACCTGATCCAGGATCACTTGGTGCAATAGCTACAGAACTAATCATAGCTGCATTAGTTGTGCCGGTCGCGTTAGGGTTAATATATTGTCGATAATCATTAGCGTCTACAGTAATTTTTTTGAAATTATTATTTACTTGAAAAATATCATTGAGTTTGGGATAAATTTCCGAAGAGACACCTGAACCATAAACTACATAAGGTGCTTTTAAGGTATGTTCGTTAACATTTTGTGATGCATGAATTGGTTGTTGAGCTAGGAAAATAGCTGAAAGCAGCGTAATACCTGCCATTAAACTTGTAAGTGCAAAATTCAGAAATTTTGAAAAGTGTGGTTTCTTCATTATGAGAGACCTCCTTTAATTTTTTATGGAGCTTATAAATTTATTTTACCATGGTTTGAAAAGATAACATATTTAAGTATTGGTAAAGGTCATAACATAAAAAAGAAGCTTAACTAGAGTAGCTAAGCTTCTTTTCGAGTAATTATTATTTATTGTTTGCAGATACAGCAGCCATTTTTGTTTCGTAACGATGTTCTGATAAAAAGTAGAAAGCTACAGCTGCAAAACAAATTGCTGGGACGATAAATGAGAATTGTAATGAGTGTGTTAAGTCAGATACAATACCTTGGATTGCGGGCATAACAGCACCACCCACAATAGCCATTACGATAAAGGCACCGGCTGTTTCTGTATATTGTTTTTCTTCCACGGTATCAAGTGTATGTGCGTAAATTGTTGGCCAACAAGGTCCAAAGAAGAAACTTGTTGCGATGGCTGCATAAATTGCGATCATATTTGGAATTGCAAAAGTAATAATTAAGGCAATCATCCCTAAGAATGAGTAGTATGTTAAGACTTTTGTAATTGAGTAACGATTCATCAAGTAGTTAGCGACTAGTTTACCAACAAACCAAGCAGCGTAACTAATAATCATAAAGTTTGCAGCGATGCTATCTGGCATATGTTTGTCTAATTGAAGTGCTAAACGAATTGTGAAAGACCAGACGGCAGTTTGCATACCAACATACATAAATTGAGCGAAAACACCTTTTTTGAAACGACGGTTACCTAAAAGGTAATGGAGTGTTTCTTTCATAGAAGGTTTTTCTTCTTCAACAGAATTACCATCTTTATCTACTGAGAAAGCTTTTGCTTTTGGCATATCAGTGAAAGCTAAGATTAGGAAAACAATTACTAAAATTACTAAAATAAATTTATAAGGTTTTAATGTTAGTTGTAACATTTTTTGACCATAAGCTTCAGCTTCAGCTGGACTCATTTTAGCCATTGTATTTGCTAAGTTACCACCACCAGAAAAGATGAAGTATTTACCTAAAACAATCCCTAAAATATCACCAAGTGGAACTAAAGTTTGGGCAAAGTTTAAACGACGGTTCGCATATTCTTTAGGTCCAAGCATGGAAGCGTAAGTATCACATGATGTTTCTAAGAAACTTAAACCAACAGCAACCGCGAAAATTGCGACTAAGAACATGCTGTAAGTTGCCACTTTGCTAGCTGGGAAAAACATCCCACAACCTACAATATAAAATGTTAAACCAGTTAAAATTGCAAATTTATAACTTTTTTTCTTAATGATAATAGAAGCAGGAATAGCAATTAGGAAATAAGCACCATAAAAAGCGCTTTGAACAAAGGCTGTTGCTGTATCGTTAAGTGTGAAAACAGTTTTAAATTGTGTAATTAAAATATCATTTAAACTAGCTGCTGCACCCCAAAGTGGAAAAATCATACAAATTACTAAAAATTGCATGAGAGGTGTTTTGCTAAGATAACCGTCAGATAACTGTTTGTAGCTTTTATTTTTAAACATATTGATTTCCCCTTTAAATAATTAATTCAGAATTAAAATGTAACGCCGCTTTGTAAAATAATGTTTGAATATGGAGACATTTCTCCAGTACGAATAAATGCATGAGTTTTGTTCAAATCTTGTTTTAATTGGCTGTGTGGAACGAAAACGATTTCGATTCCAGGTAAAACTTTTTTGATTTGAGCTAATTGGTCGGGATTGATTGTTTTGATTTCTTCGGCTAGGTAAATTTTTTCGACTTCCATTTCAGTTAAAACATTTGTTAAAACATCGATGAAACTAGGAAGTTGGCGCGAAACTGCTAAATCAATTTTCTTGGTTGTTAATGGGCAAGGCATACCAGCATCACCAATGGACAACCAGTCCATATGACCGAGGTTGGAAATAACTGCTGAGACTTCTGAATTAATAACACCACTTTTTTTCATTTTGAAAACTCCTTTAGGTATTTATTTAATTATAGATAAAATAAAAAATCTTAATTATCAAAAATGATTTAAAAATATATAGAAGCTGAGTTTGGCTGAAGACAGCTTCTATATAAAATTTAAATAATCTTCATGTTTTGGCTGGATGAAGATTGGAAACGTTAGGTAAATTACTTACGGGATGCGGCCATTACTTCATCATAAGTTGGGATGGATGGCATAGCACCTAAACCTTGAACAGTAATTGATGAAGAGCGTTGTGCATAAACTAGCGCATCTTTAAGGTTTGAAAAATCAGTTTTTAATTGAGATGTTAATGCTCCGATGAAAGTATCGCCAGCAGCTGTTGTATCTACGGCTTTAACTTTGAAAGCAGGAACCATTTCATATTCATCTTCGTGAACGTAGAACGCACCTTTAGATCCGATTGTAATAATTAAGTTTTTGGCACCTAATTTTTTGAAATGAGCAGCTGTTTCTAACATGGATGCTTCATCAGTAATTTTAATCCCTGTTAAAAGTTCGCTTTCGGTTTCGTTTGGAATAATTAAATCAGTATATTTTAATAATTCATGATCGATTTCACTAGCTGGAGCAGGGTTTAAAACAGTTAAGACATCATTTTCTTTAGCAATTTTGAAAGCTGCTAAAGTAGCATCTTGAGGTGTTTCAAATTGTGAAACTAAGAAGTCAGAATTTTTAATAGTTTCAGCAGCATTTTCAATATCAGCAGGGCTAAGTTTATGATTAGCACCACCATAGACTAAAATACTATTTTGACCATTAGCATCTAACATAATAGCAGCAGAACCAGTACCAACTAAAGGATCCACAGAAATATTTGTTGTATCGATATTGTTTTCATTAAGAGATTCAATCATGAATTCTCCTGAACTATCTTTACCAACTTTTCCGATAAAAGCAGTTGTAGCGCCTGCACGAACTGCGGCCACTGCTTGGTTAGCTCCTTTACCACCAGCAGCAGAACTCTTGTTAGTTGTTGCAAGTGTTTCTCCTGGTTGGGGCATTCTTTCGATTTGATATGTTGTGTCAACATTCATACTACCTAAAACGGTAACGCGATTTGGCATCTCAATATCCACCTTTCTTAAACTATCCATAAATGAGTAATAAAATAAACTTTTTAATTTGGTAAAACGTTTTACCGTAGACCGATTTCATTTACCTCTTAAAAGCAAGTTAATAATAACACCAACGGAAAACGATTTCAACATTTTTTCTAGAAAAATTAAATAAGTTGAGTGCAATTTGTTAGGTAAAATTAAAGGTGTTTTGTATAATAAGAGTATATTCCGAAACTGCACGAAAAAATTAAAAATAATACATTTATATTAAAAGGTGGATTGAAAAAAGATGAAAAAAACAATGTATATGATGTGTTGCGGCGAAACATTATTTGATGAACTTCACCGGATGCAAGGTTGGTGTGATTCACCTTTAACAAACAAAGGAATAGATCAAGCCAAGCAAGCTTATGAAGTCTTGAAAGAACGTAATTTTGATGCAACGTTTTGTTCGTATACACGACGAGCAATTGAAACCGCTGAAATTATTTCACGTTCCAATTATAAAAAATTATTAGCATTAAATGAAATGTACTTTGGAACACTAGAAGGCACACATTTTGAAAAAATTGGTTATCCAGAAATGCCATATGATGAAATTATGAATTACTTTGCCGAATGTGGCGGTGAAAGTGGTCGAGAAGCATCACGTAGAATTATGCGTGTTTGTCGCGATATTATGGATAAAAAAGGTAATGATGAAGTTTTAGTAATTAGTCATAGTTTAGTAGCGTCATTATTAGCACGTGAAAGCTGGATGGAAGATATTGAAATTGATCCGGAAGCTAAAATTTTCAAAGGTGTCATTTTTAAATACTCTTATCGAGTTTCAACGAAAGAATTTAAGCTGGAAGAAATTATTAATCCTGCAGAATAGAAAAAAGGAACGCTCTAACGAAATGTTAGGGCGTTTTTGTGATATTGGTCTGACTTTGATAAAAGCAATTAAGAATTAAGAAAATTATGGTAAAATATAAGGAGTTAATAAAAAATTAAAAATAAGTTCTTGATAAAGTTATGGAGAAAAAGTGTATGAAAAAACAAACTGTGGAAGAAAAGCGGCAAATGCCAGATTTTTTGCACAATGAACGCCTACGTTTACTAGCCATCTTTTTAGGATTATTGGCTTTAGTTGGTGTCGTTTTAGCTTTTACAATTGATTGGATATTAGGATTGATTTTAATTTTTGTCACGGCAATTATTTTAGGATTTTCTTTTAGAACCTTAGCTAAAATTACCGATGATACGAATGAATACATATCAGATTTATCGTATCGGATTAAACGTGGTGAACAAGATGCATTAATCCGCATGCCGATAGGTATTATCTTTTTAAATGATCAAAAAGAAATTCAATGGGTTAACCCTTATCTACAAAAATATTTTGGTAAAGAAGATCTAATTGGTCGCGAACTAACAGCGGTTGATAAACAATTAGGAATGTTAGTTAATGAATGTTGGGAAAACAAGAAAATTACAGAAGTGACGTGGAATGATGCACACTTTGAATTATTAATTCAAAGTGATATTAACGCGGTCTATTTGTTAGATGTAACAACATCGGTCAATATCGAAGAAAAATATCAAAATACACGTCTAGTTTTAGGGCAAATTTTCTTAGATAACTATGATGAAGTTACTAAAACTATGGATGATGAAACTATTTCCAATTTAAATAATTATATTACAAATGTTTTGTCTGATTGGGCACGAGAATATCGCTGCTATTTAAAACGACTTGATGATGATCATTTCTTATTATTAGGTTATCGCCAAGCTTTAACACGAATGGAAAATGATAAATTTACGATTCTTGATAAAATTCGTGAAGCAACCACAAAACAAAATTATCCGATTACCCTCAGTATGGGGATTGCCTACGGGGTCGATGATTTAACGGAATTATCGAAATTAATGCAAAGTAATTTAGATTTAGCGTTAGGTCGAGGTGGCGATCAAGTTGTTGTTTGTGAAATTGGTGGAAAATCACGTTATTATGGTGGAAAAACAAATCCGATGGCTAAAAGAACTCGCGTCCGTGCCCGGATGATTTCGCAAGCGTTACAAGAAATTATTACTAAAGCTGATCAAGTAATTGTAATTGGACATGCGCGTCCTGATATGGATGCGATTGGAGCTTGTTTAGGTGTTCGTAGAATTTGTAAGATGAATGATAAGCAATGTTGGATTGTGATGGATGAAAATCATTTACATTCAGATATTCAACGTTTGATGGATGAAGTCAAACGACATCCAGAAATGAAACGAGATTTCATTTCGGCTGAAGATGCACTTGAAAAAGCTACTAAAAATAGTTTGTTAATTATGGTGGACCATTCGAAACCATCAATTTCAATTAATCCAGAGATTTATGAAACAATGAAAAATAACGTTGTGATTATTGATCACCACCGCCGAGCAGAAGAATTTCCGGAAAATCCGGTCTTGGTATATATTGAGCCTTATGCTAGTTCGGCTTGCGAATTAATTACAGAGCTATTTGAATATCAAACGACAAGTAAAGAACCAGTAACTAAATTAGATGCAACAGCAATGTTAGCTGGGATTACAGTTGATACGCAATCCTTCTCGTTAAGAACGGGAACGCGGACTTTTGATGCGGCGAGCTATTTATTATCGGTTGGCGCCGATCCTGAAATGTTACGTCATTTTATGAAAGAAAACGTTGAAAGTTATATGCAAAGAAATCATTTAATTGATTTAGTCGAGTTTTATGGTAAAAAACAAATTAGTGCAATCTGTGCAGGCGAAGAAAATACAGATTATGATCCGGTATCTGCTGCGCAAGCGGCTGATTCATTGTTAACTGTTAGTGGTGTTGTTGCTTCTTACGTAATTACACAACGGCGGAATGGTCAGATTGGGATTTCAGCGCGGAGTAACGGTGAGTTCAATGTACAATTGGTAATGGAAAAATTAGGTGGTGGTGGCCATCTTTCCAATGCAGCTACACAATTATCTGATATGACTATTTTAGAAGCAAAAGAGAAATTACTTGCAATTTTAAAGGAAGAGCATCAGAATGATAGTAATACTGATTAGTAGGAGGAATGCAGGATGAAAGTTATTTTTACCCAAGATGTACGCGGCAAAGGTCGTCGCGGTGAAGTGAAGGAAATTCCTGATGGTTTTGCAAATTTCTTAATTAAGAATAAGCAAGCTAAGAAAGCTGATGCTAATGCGATGTCTCAATTACGAGCACAACAACGAGCAGAAGCTAAACATGAAGCTGAACTTCTTGCCGAAGCTAAAGAATTGAAAAAGGAATTAGAATCAGGCGAGATGGTTGTGGAATTAACAGCGAAATCCGGAACAGATGGTCGTTTATTTGGATCAATTACAAGCAAACAAATTGCTGACGGTTTGAAAGCACAACATAATGTGAAGCTTGATAAACGTAAAATTGATTTAGAAGAACCGATTAAAGCTATGGGATACCGCAACGTTCCTGTAAAATTGCATAATGATGTGGTTGCCACAATTCGCGTGCATATTTCTGAAAAATAGTATTAATAAAGGGCAGATACTTTAAAAAAAGTATCTGTCTTTTTTTGTGGGATGATGCATCAAGTTTTATTTATTCAAACATTTTTAAGCTAAAAGAAGGATGTTATGTGGTAAAATAATAGAATAATAAAAAACGAAAGAGAGGGCGGCAGATTGAACAATGAGATGTTGATGGAAAATCTTCCACCGCAAAATATTGAAGCTGAACAAGCTGTTTTAGGTGCGATTTTCTTAAGTAATGAAGCGCTCGCTGATGCGTCGGAACATATTCAAGCTAGTGATTTTTATCGACGCGCCCACCAATTGTTGTTCCAAACAATGGTGGATTTAAATGATGATAGTGAAGGAATCGATGTTATCACTGTCCAAAACCGTCTGACTGCGAATGATCAACTAGAAGATGTTGGTGGAATCTCCTATATTGCTGAATTAGCTAGTTCGGTACCAACTGCTGCTAATGTTGGTTATTATGCTAAAATCGTGCAAGAAAAGTCGATGTTACGAGGGTTAATTAGTGCAGCGACTAATATTATTACGCAAGCCAATAATCAAGACGATGATGTCGCTGGTTTGTTAGATGATGCAGAACGGCAAATTATGAATGTTTCTGAACGTCGCAATGTGAGTGGGTTTAAAGCGATTGGTCAAGTTTTAGAAACAACTTTAGATGATATTGATAAATTAGCTCAAGAACATGAAGATATTACAGGGTTACCAACGGGATATCATGATTTAGATATGATGACAGCCGGCTTGCAACCTGATAATTTAATTATTTTAGCGGCCCGTCCTGCTGTTGGTAAAACGGCTTTTGCGTTGAATATTGCGCAAAATGTTGGTACGAAAACAGATCAGACTGTGGCGGTCTTTTCTTTAGAAATGAGTGCGGAATCGTTAGTTAATCGGATGTTATGTTCAGAAGGGTCGATCAACGCTAATCATTTGCGAACGGGTCAATTAACAGAAGATGAATGGCATAATTTAATTGTGGCTATCGGATCTTTATCATCTACATCTATTTTTATTGATGATACACCGGGGATTAAAATGGCTCAAATTCGTGCTAAATGTCGCCGTTTAGCGAAAGAACAAAAGAATTTAGGATTAATTGTTATTGATTATTTACAATTGATTGAAGGTTCTAATAAAGAAAGTCGTCAACAAGAAGTGTCTGAAATTTCACGGCAATTGAAAAAATTAGCGAAAGAATTATCTGTTCCGATTATTGCCTTATCACAGTTATCACGTGGTGTAGAACAACGACAAGATAAACGTCCGGTGTTATCAGATATCCGGGAATCGGGTTCGATTGAACAAGATGCTGATATTGTAGCGTTTCTCTATCGTGATGATTATTATGATCGTGATCAAGAAGGTGACGATGATGAAGATGGTCAAAAGAAAGAACCGATGGATCAAGATGTTGGTGAAGTAGAATTAATTATTGAAAAAAACCGTTCGGGAGCTCGCGGAACTGTTAAATTATTATTTATCAAATCATATAATAAATTTTCTAATATTTCTTATGCACCTGAACCAAATTAAAAAAAGCGCTGAACAACAAAGTTGTTCAGCGCTTTTTTGGGATCATATTTTAAAAAAGATATAATAATTAATCTAGGGAATTAATTATTATGTTAGTATTTTACAACGAAGAGAATAATTACGCAAGTTATATGCTTATAAGAATCCGATTATTTGTAAAGCGTTTGAAAACGATGGTAGTAGGGTTTTGGTAAAAAATAAATAAAACAGCAAGATTAGTAAGGTTATTTATTTACTTATAAAATGTGAATGAGAGGGTGTTGTTTTTATAATTTATGCACATTGTTAATAAAATCTCGAGCTTGATTTGGGTCTGTGGATAAAAAATCACCCGAGTTCATTGTGGGTAAATAAGCATAACTAACGTTCAGAGTTGTGGTAGGATCAGAACTAATGTTTTTGCATGTGCTATGAACGAATTGAGCATGTGTTGTTTGAATAAAGGATGCAATGTTAGCGGCGTTTAAACCAGAGCCACAAATGATTTCGATTTGAGATTGATACTTATTGATTAAATCCGCTAATAAAGGTGCACCGGCAATAGCAGTTGGTTGCTGACCGCTTGATAAGACACGATCGACGTTTAAATCAATTAAAGTTTGGAGTGCTTGTTGTGGATCTGGTGTGTTATCAAAAGCGCGGTGAAAGATGGCTTTTTTACCTGCAGCATGAATTTTATTGACGAAAAAAGCAGTTTTAACTTGATCGATTTGTCCATTAGGGAGTAAAAAACCAAATACAATTCCAGTTAAATCTGTTTTTAAAAATAAGTCTAAATCACGACAAAGTGTTTGGAATTCAGAATCTGAGTAACAAAAACCAGCACCTCGATTGCGTAACATGGCCATTTTATCTAAATCAGGAAATTGCGAACAAATTTCTTGTACTAGACCTAAAGAAGGCGTTAGACCGCCTAAAAAGAGTGCTGAGTTAATTTCTACAGAATTAAAACCATTATTGGCTGCGATTTGAGCACCCGCGAAATCTTGGATGCAAAGTTCGGTATAAATCATATTGTAATCATCCTTTGGTAAGTTACTTGTTAAGTTAAATTATAAATAAAAATTAGCAAAAAGCATAGTTAAGTTAGTTTTTAATTGTGTAATGTTTATTTTTAAGGTATAAAGTTCGGTTATTATCCAGGTAAAAACAAATCTAATTAAAAATATTCGTTTTTAGTTTGAAATTTTGATATAGGTTTGTTAAAATGAAATTGTTGTTGAAAAAAACAAAATAGATAAAACAAGGTAAGCTTGTTAAATAAATATGAGGTGAAGCTTAGATGTCATCAATCGTAGTAGTAGGTAGTCAATGGGGCGACGAAGGGAAAGGTAAAATTACTGATTTCTTAAGTCAAAAAGCCGATGTTATTTCACGTTATCAAGGTGGGGATAATGCAGGTCATACAATCGTGTTTAATGGTGAAACGTTTAAATTACGTTTAATTCCATCAGGTATTTTTTATGCTGATAAGTTAAGTGTGATTGGAAATGGTGTTGTTGTTAATCCAAAATCATTAGTGGAAGAATTAAACTATTTACATGAACGTGGTGTGAAGACTGATAATTTAAGAATTTCGAATCGGGCGCATTTAATTTTGCCATATCATATTGTTTTAGATGGTTTACAAGAAAAATCTAAAAAAGCTGATAAAATTGGTACAACTAATAAAGGTATTGGACCAGCTTATATGGATAAAGCAGCACGTGTCGGTATTCGGATGGCTGATTTATTAGAAGAAGATACATTTTATGAAAAATTAAAACAAAATGTTGCTGAAAAAAATGAACTTTTCACAAAAATTTATGGAATCGAACCGCTTGATTTTCAAGCTATTTATGATGAATATTATGCTTATGGTCAAGAAGTGAAAAAACATGTTGTTGATACATCAGTGATTATTAATGATGCCTTAGCCCAAGGTAAAAATGTTTTATTCGAAGGGGCTCAAGGGGTTATGTTAGATATTGATCACGGAACATATCCATTTGTAACTTCATCTAATCCAATTGCGGGTGGTGTTACAACAGGGACTGGTGTTGGTCCAACGAAAGTGCAAAAAGTAATGGGTGTCTGCAAAGCTTATACATCGCGTGTAGGTGATGGTCCATTCCCAACTGAATTATTTGATGCAACAGGTGATCGTATTCGTGAGATTGGTCATGAATATGGAACTGTAACGAAACGTCCACGTCGGATTGGTTGGTTTGATGCAGTTGTTATGCGTCATGCAACGCGTGTTTCTGGTTTAACAAACCTTTGTTTAAACTGTTTAGATGTTTTAAGTGGTTTACCAGAAGTTAAAATTTGTACAGGATATGAATTGAATGGTGAAGTAATTGATCGTTATCCTGCTAGTTTGAAAGAATTACAAGCATGTAAACCTGTATATGAAGTGTTACCAGGTTGGGAAGAAGATATTACAGCATGTAAGACATTAGATGAATTACCAGTTAGCGCTCAAAATTACTTAAAACGTGTTGCTGAATTAGTTGGTGTGGAAATTTCAACATTTTCAGTTGGTCCAGATCGTAATCAAACAAACGTTTTACAAGATATTTGGAAATAAATCAAAAAAAGCTAGCCCTATGGGCTAGCTTTTTTATTTCCCGGGAAATATTAATTTAAATCCCAAGGATGTTTTAATGATAAACCGGCTTGGAATTCTTTTTGGCGTTGTAAATTAGCAATTCGTTGTGCTTTTCTATCAGAAAAACCAGCACAAACCATTTTTTCTTCAGCTGTGATAGGTTGGAGCGTAGGTAATTGAATGCCTTTTTCAGGAATAACAAAAGTTAAAAATGCAGTTAAACCTAAATAGCGTTCACCAGAATCAAGATGTTCTCCAATAATTTTTGCGAAAACTTCTAATGAGCGTCCCCCAATTCCACTCACATAAGTTTCAATACAAAAAGAATCTTCTAATTGATAAGGGGCAATAAAGTTTAGTTGATCAAGTGATGCTGTAACAGTATCAACACGGGCTGCACGTGATGCGGAAATTGATGCGGTGCCGTCTAACATTTCGAGTAAGCGACCGCCATAAACGGTATCGTGATGGTTTAAATCACTTGCTAAAACACGATGATTTGTAACAGAAAGGGTTTGTCGGCAAGTGACAATTTGTGGTTGTGATTGATTAGACACGTTGAGAGCGCTCCTTTGTATAAGTATATTTAAAAATAGTGTAGCACAAAAAGTAGTGAGAAAGGTTCTGGAATCTTAAAAAATTAAAGGAAGTTTGGCATAGAAAATAAGATAGTTTATAATAGGAGAGTATAGGTCTAGAAAATAATCAAGAAAAACTAAAAATACATAACTTAATTGCATTCCAAGGAGGAAGAACAATGAAAAAGATTTTAGTGGTAGATGATGAAAAACCGATTTCTGATATTGTTAAATATAATTTAACCAAAGAAGGCTATGAAGTCGCTACAGCTTATGATGGTGAAGAAGCTTTAGAACAAGTTGAAGAATTTGAACCAGATTTAATTTTATTAGATTTAATGTTACCCAAAATTGATGGTTTAGAAGTAGCAAGAGAAGTACGTAAGACACATGATATTCCAATTATTATGGTCACAGCGAAAGATTCTGAAATTGATAAAGTCTTAGGTTTGGAATTAGGCGCAGATGACTATGTAACAAAACCTTTTTCAAATCGTGAATTAGTAGCGCGTGTTAAAGCTAATTTACGCCGCCAAACAGTAGCTTTGAAAAACGCTAAAGAAGAGGAAGAAGAATCACGTGATATTACAGTAGGTGATTTAATTATTCATCCTGAATCATATATTGTTTCTAAATATGATGAAAAAATTGAACTAACACATCGTGAGTTTGAATTATTATATTATTTAGCACAACATTTGAATCAAGTGATGACTAGAGAACACTTATTACAAACTGTTTGGGGATATGATTATTTTGGCGATGTGAGAACCGTTGATGTTACAGTGCGTCGTTTACGCGAAAAAATCGAAGATACACCAAGTAAACCACAATGGTTAGTAACTCGGCGTGGTGTAGGATACTATTTACGTAATCCAGAAGAAGAATAAGTCTTATTTTAAGGCATGAAAGAAAAGAGTTGCGCAATATGAACAAAAGAGTTAATTTCTTTCAATCCATCCATTTCAAAATAGCGCTCGTGTTTGCCATGTTGTTATTATTAACGTTGCAAATTGTCGGGGCTTATTTTGTGCAACAATTAAAAAGCGATAACTTAAAAACTTTTAAGCAACGGATTGAATTGTCCACTTATGTCGATAATTCATTGATTGAAAATTTAGAAAAAACGGATGCGAAAGTTGCGAATCGTAAAATTAAGGAAATTTTAGAAGATGTGAATGATACGAACGCAGCAGAAATCCAAGTTATTGATGCTAAAGGTACGATTCGTGGTGATAATGCTGTTAATAATAGCAGTATTGTAGGACAAAGATCGACGAACGCTGAAGTAAGTCAAGTGATTTATAGTGGGCGACCTTATTCAAAAACAACATATGATCATAATGACAATAAACGTTATTATATCTCAATTACACCGCTTTTTAGTTCCAGTGGGAATTCAAATACAATAGTTGGTGTTGTTTATTTGCGCGCTAATTTAGAAAGTGTCTATGATTCTATTAATAAAATCACGATTATTTTTGCGACAGCTGCGTTAATCGCAACCGTCATCGGCTTAGTTTTAGCGATTTTAATTTCTAGTGCGATTACGAGTCCGATTGATGAAATGAAAAAACAAACGGAGCGGATCGCTAGAGGAGATTATTCTGGCCAAGTGAAGATTTATGGTAATGATGAGTTGGGGCTTTTGGCACAAGCAGTTAATGACTTGTCAGATCGTGTTGAAGAAGCGCAAGAATCTTCAGAAGCTGAACGACGGCGTTTAGATTCGATTTTGGCGCATATGTCAGATGGTGTTTTAGCGACCGATCGCCGCGGGAATGTTATTATCGCGAACGATATGGCGATTGCTGATTTAGGTTTGGAAGAAGAAGAAATTTTAGGACGTTCAATTTTAGATGTTTTACAATTGAAATCACAATATAGTTTGCGGGATTTATTGAAAATTCAACAAGAAATTTTAATTGATTTATCCACACCGCAGCAAGAACAAATTTTACAAGCATATTTCTCATTAATTAAACGGGAATCAGGGTTTATTTCTGGTTTAGTATGTGTTTTGCATGATGTTACCGAACAACAAAAAATTGATGAAGAACGGCGTGAGTTTGTGTCGAATGTATCACATGAATTACGGACACCATTAACAAGTATGAAGAGTTATTTAGAGGCGTTAAATGATGGGGCCTGGCAAGATCCTAAATTAGCCCCAACCTTTTTACAAATAACACAAGAAGAAGCTGATCGGATGATGCGGTTGATTTCTGATCTGTTGAGTTTATCTAGAATGGATGCCGGTCGGACACAATTAGATTTAGAATTGGTTAATTTAAATCGTTTATTTAATTATATTTTGAACCGTTTTGATATGATGCTGGAAAAAGATAATAATGATATTCGGGAAGTTGCACCTAAAAATTATACAATTCGGCGTGATTTTACTAAACGTGAATTGTGGGTAGATATAGATACTGATAAATTTATTCGAGTAATTGATAATATTATGAATAATGCGATTAAATATTCTCCCGATGGTGGGGTTATTACTTGTCGACTCTTGGAAACTCATAATCATGTTATTTTAAGCATTAGTGATCAAGGGTTAGGAATTCCGAAAAAAGATATTAATCATGTTTTTGACCGCTTTTTCCGAGTTGATAAGGCGCGTTCGCGGGCTCAAGGTGGGACCGGGTTAGGATTAGCTATTTCTAAAGAAGTTATTGAATTACATGGTGGTAAAATTTGGGTCGATAGTGTTGAAGGAAAAGGATCAACCTTCTATATTTCATTACCATATCAAGAATATGAGGGGGATCTCTGGGATGAAAATTAGAAATGTACTCTTATATTTAGCGTTAGTGATTGCTGTTTTATTTAGTATTGTGATGTCTGGTTTTTTATGGTTAAATCCCATTTATATTCAACGGCATTATCAAATTGAAAAAAAGAATCAAAAGAAAAATATCAATAATGAAAATATTAAGAAAAAATCGAGTAATTTAGTTTATTCGCCAACGAGTTTGGTTGATAATAAAGGAAATGCTAGTTATAAATTAACGAGTGAAAAAATCGATGTGTTGCAAAATGTGTTGAAAAGTATCAAAACATGGCACATGACAGATTTAGCCATTGAAAATGTTAGCAAAAAAGAATATCAAAGTTATTTGCAAATTAAAAATTCACTTGTGTTAAACTATTCTGCTCCAGTTACTTTATCATGGATCAAAAATCTTTTTGTGAATGATTTAGTTACAGTGAAAAAATTGCCGAAAATCATGCATATTGTTATTCCTTATGAAAGTAAAAAATCAGAAATTTATTTATTGGATGAAAATAATTTACAGTTGTTAAAAGTCCATATTGAAAAACAAAACTTAAAAGCGTTGAAAAAGATTATTAAGGATAAAAATTTACAAAAAAATCAAATTACTTGGCAAGATATTGATGGGCGCTGTGTGATGTATTATCAAAATGCAGTCCAAGTTCCAAATTATAGTTATTTATTAGAAAAACAAGGTGCGGATATTTATATTACTCGTTTATTAGGTGCTAATGGATCGTCATTGATTTCATCTAAAGAACAACGGGGTAAAATGGTTTATTATGATGGTACGGATAAACGCATGATTATTAATAATCAACTAGGGATGGTTTCTTATATTAATTATGATGATGAAAGAAATTATCATGACGATAAAAAAGTGATGGAAAAAAATAAAATTAATTTCACAGAAATGTTAGAACTTGATTTACAAAAATTAATTACTTTGGGAATTGGGTTAGATGATTTAAGATATGATGAATATAATAGTCATAATCATGTAATTGCTTATCGAAGTTATATTAATGGTTTGCCGATTATTTCTGATCGGTTATATGGTACGTATCAGTTACAAACTATTAAAAATGGTGGTTTACGGTTAGATTTCTCATTATATACACTGCAAGTTCCGGTGCCTTCACAAAAAAATAGTACCGAGTTAGTAGCTACGAAAGAAGTTTTAAAACGTTTAGCGCAGTATGGATATACTTTGGATAATATTACTGATATTAAAATGGGTTATTCTTGGAAACCGAATGCAGCTACGAAAGAAGTTATTGATTTAGAACCAACGTATTTTATTTATTATAATGGGATTTGGTTAAATTGTTCTGAAATTGTTAAAGTGACCACAGAGTAAAGGTAGGAGGAGAAAAGTATGAATTTCAAAAGAATCCAACGTATTTTCTTAATTGCCTTTATTGCATTAGACATTTTTTTAACGATTTCGTATTTAAAACAAAATGATATGGTAGAATCCACTACGAATACATCACAAGAAACTTCTACATCAGCTATTTTAAAAAGTATTCGTAATGATCAAATTAATTATGGTCAATTAGATAAAAAAACAGGGACAGGATTTTATTTAGCGAGTCCGAATGATAATCAATTAGATCAAGATCGCAAAAATTTACGTTATCAAACGATTAATTATAATAATCAACAAATTACAGCAACTTTTGCGACGATGATTCCGATTAAAGATACAAAAGAACCGCAAAAAACATTAGATAGCGTGATGAAAGATAAAAAATTAATCGCGCATGGTAGTGAGTATGAATATACTGCCGAGCTTTCCACCAAAACGCAAGTTGTCTATGTGCAAAAGATATATCACAAGCCGGTTTTATCGAGTCAAGGGCAGGTGCGTTTTAATATTAAAAATGGTTATGTGGATGGATATACACAAGGTTATTTAAATCAAGTAACGTCTTTACGTGAAGAACAAACAACTATTAGTGAAGAACGAGCTTTGATTTGGTTATATCAATATCGTAAAATCCCAAGTAACTCAACTGTTTTATGGGGTGAATTAGGTTATACAAAAATGTTGGTCGTGAATGGCAATACTATTTATTTACCTACTTGGAATTTTTGTATCAAAAATGCTGATTCAGATACATTAGTCTATCGGCGGGTTAATGCTTTTACGGGAGCTGTAGTTGAGGGCGAGAGTAACACTTTAAATAATTAATTAAAAAGACAACTTCTGGTTAAAAAGGAGTTGTCTTTTGTTTTATTTCCTGGGAAATAATGTAAAAACGAAAAGTAGATATTAAATTACTAGTAATCAATTATGGTTTTTTTTGAAATCGTTTCTAATTATCGGTAAAATGAGAGATATAAGATTAATTAGTTCGTTACCGAAAAAAGTAAGAGGTCATTTGGCGACGGTCCAATTAGTGCAGATCAATTATTGAGGAAATGAGGGTTTTTTATGGTAGAAAAAAATTCACAAGTCGTAACGTTAGAATCAACATTATGGGATGCAGCGAGCGTTTTACGTGGGAAGATGACAGCGGAAGAATATAAGAACTATTTATTAGGCTTGATTTTTTATCGTTTCTTGTCAGAACAAGCTCTAGAAGCAGCCGGCGTCTTTGCGATGGTTGATAGTGATATGACAGATGCTTATGTTCGGATGTTCCACTCGTTAAATATCGTGCAAGGTCGTGCAGAACAAGATCAATTCCGTGATCAACTACGTGAAAATCTAGGTTTTGTGATTAAACCAGAAAATCTTTTTGGTGCTTTTGCAAAATCAGCACAAGAACGTGAATTTAAATGTGAAGATTTATTGGAAGCATTTAAAGATTTAGAAGAATCAACAAAAGAACTACCATCTTATCCAGCCTTTGTTGGATTGTTTTCTGATTTAGATTTTAATAATCCAAAATTAGGTTTAACAAAAGCACAACGTGATCGCACAATTGGTCAATTAATTATTGCCTTAAATAAAGTTAATATCGAAGGACACCATGGTGAATTTTTAGCGGATGCTTATGAATATTTAATTGCACAATTAGCAAGTGAATCAGGTAAAAAAGCAGAAGAATTTTATACACCACGTTCCGTTGCGGAAATTATGGCACATATTATCAATTATGATTGTGAACCAGTTATTACATTGTATGACCCCGTACTAGGTTCAGGATCATTGTTATTAACAGTTGGTGAACATACCAAAGAACCAGAAATTGTACATTATTATGGACAAGATGTGAATCCAGCTATGTATAATGTCGCTCGTATGAACTTGATGATGCACGGTGTTGGATATGATCGCATGGACGTGCGTAACGGTGATAGTCTAGATAAAGATTGGCCAATTGCTCCAGTATCTAAATTTGATGCGGTTGTGATGAATTTACCAATTCAAGCACAATGGGATAATGATTTTAGTCGTTTGCGCGATGAACGTTATCAAGAATATGGCGTGTTAGCTCCAGCTGATCGTCCAGAATATGCCTTCTTACAACATGGTTTACATCATTTGTCTGAAACTGGGACAATGGCGATTGTTTTACCACACAGTGCGTTATTTGCCGGTGATAATGAAGGTGAAATTCGTCAAAAACTTTTAGAAAATAATCAAATTGATGCGGTAATCGGTTTACCAGAAAATATTTTCCACGGAACAGAACAACCAGCTGTTTTAATGATTTTGAAGAAAAATAAAACAACTGATGATATTATTTTCATTGATGCATCACAAGAATTTGAATATGGTTTAACAGAAAATAAATTAACCGATGATGAAATTGAAAAAATTGCAACAACATATAAAAACCGGGTGACACATCCTGGTTATGCAGAATTAGTAACATTCGCTGATGTGAAAGAAAATGGTTATATTTTAAGCATTCCGCGTTATGTAAGCCAA
The DNA here is from genome assembly GCF_000423245.1 of Ligilactobacillus ceti DSM 22408. Lineage (GTDB taxonomy): Bacteria > Bacillota > Bacilli > Lactobacillales > Lactobacillaceae > Ligilactobacillus > Ligilactobacillus ceti. The sequence goes on along the minus strand of NZ_AUHP01000012.1, from coordinate 80,683 downwards.
ATTCAACCAGAACCAGAAATTGATTTATTGCAAATTAAAGAACGACTTGAACAAATTGATAGTGAATTAGTCCAAGCTCAACAAGATTTTAAAGCTTTAGAAGCAGAGCTAATCGATACAACAAAGAGTGGTGATTTGCATGACTAAAAAAATGCCAAAATATCGGTTTTATAAATTTTCTGATGAATGGAAATTAAAACCTGCAAACTTTAATTTAGCTGAGTTAACGCCAATTGCGGCGCGGTTTGCCGACTATTTAGGCGAATATTTAGTGACGCAAGGATATCATAGCTTTGCGGCAGACGGCCAAGCGCTCCCAACTTTATTAGAAGCAGATCAAAAACGAATTGCTTTTTATTATCCAAAAGAAATTGGGGAACAACAACGGATTGTCCAACTGTTAGCTAAAATCGATAAAATGATTAGTTACAATGAAGAACGTCTGATTATTATTCGTAATTTAAAAGATGGGTATTTACAACGTCTCTTTCCAACATATGGAGGTTCACAACCAAAAGACCGTTTAACTGGTTTTAGTGAGCCATGGCGCGAAGTTAATTTAAGTGCTTTATTTTATGAATCAAGACAACCAGTTGTTCCAAATGAATATTATCCAGCTGTTAAATTACAAGCTGATATGAAATTAGAGTTAACACCGATTAAAGATATTGATTATCGTGAATTAGCGAAATTCCAAAAAGTTGAGGTAAATGATTACCTTTATGATGGAGATGACTTTTTAGGTGGTGTGCGTGGTTTGAACTTGAGTCAACCATGTTCAGTTGCTAAAAAATATCATGTTATGCGTGTCAATGAAGGGGTCGATGTTCACTTTATTCAAGCTTTAACAGCTACGTATAATTTCTTATATAGTGTGCAACGTTTTGAACAAGGCGGAAAAGTACCAGTTGATAATTTCCGACATGTTAAATGTTATGTACCAACTGATGTAGCTGAACAAAAAGCAATTGGGGAGTTTTTCACTAATTTATGTCGTCAAGTTGAATTACAAGAAGCAAAAATTCAAGTTTTACAAGACTATAAACAAGCTTATTTACAAAAAATGTTTTTAGTTAAGAAACACTAATTAGCTGACCCAAGCCCTATAATAAAAAAAGTCGTGGATTCTTTTTATTGTAGGGCTTTTTTGTGAGAAGAAGCATTAAAGGAGGTGGTTTGTATTTGTTTAAGTTTTTCAAAAAAGATCGACCAGAAATTACTGTGGATGAATTAGCACAAAAACTACCCCAAGTAGCAGTGATTGATGTGCGCCGGAGTGATGAGTATCACACTGATCATATACCAGGAGCGATTCATATTCCGTTGGATGTAGTGGCTAGTTTAGATTTACCACAAGAATTAACTGAATTAAAAGGTCAAAAAATATATATCATTTGTCGTTCGGGGAGACGAAGTGCGAGAGCAGTTCAAATTTTACGACAAGTTGGTTATCAAGCAGATAATGTTGTGGGTGGAATGTTGGCTTGGAATAAGAAATAACTTAATAAATAACTTAATTAAAGGAGAGACCTAGTTTAATGAAATTAGTAATTATTGGTGGTGTAGCTGGAGGTATGTCTGCAGCTGCTAGAGCGCGTCGTTTATCGGAGGATTGGGATATTACAGTTTACGAGAAAGGGAAATATGTTTCTTTTTCCAACTGTGGTTTACCATACCATTTATCGAAAACGATTCCACAAGAAGAACAGTTGATTTTACAAACACCAGCTGTTTTGAAAAAACGCTTTAATATTGATGCTTTAGTAGAACATGAGGTAACAGCTATTGATCCCGTTGCGAAAACTGTAACGGTGAAACATCAAGGAGAGAGCTTTGTCGATACATATGACAAATTATTAATTGCGACAGGTTCGCAAACTAATTTCTTTAACTTACCAGGTTTAAAAGAAGCAACTAATGTTTTCACATTAACTAATGTGATGGATTTACAAAATGTTATGACATCTATTCAAGATCAAGATGTAAAAACAGCCGTTGTTTTAGGGGCTGGATTTATTGGTGTTGAAGTTGCTGAAAATTTAGCTAAAAGAGGAATTAAAGTTACTTTAATTGATCGTAATCCGCAAATTCTTTCAGTTATGGATTTAGAGATGTCTTATTTAATGAAACAAGTGTTAATTAAAAATGGAATCGATGTAAAAACAGCGAGTTCGGTTGTAGAAATGAAAGATCAAGGAAAAACAGTTGTTTTAGGTGACGGTACTACATTACAAACAGATCTCTTTATTTGGGCTGCTGGGGTTCGTCCACGGACAGAATTAGCTCAAGCTGCGGGTGTTGAATTAGGTGTTGGTAATGGGATTATTGTTGATCATAATTATGAAACAAATGTGAAAGATATTCACGCTGTGGGTGATGCCATTGTTGTGAAACATCAAATTACAGGAAATGATACGTTGATTCCATTAGCTTCACCAGCTAATCGACAAGGTCGTCAAGTTGCTGATATTATTGTTGGAGATTTACCTCATCATAATTTAGGGAGCTTAGGTACTTCAATTGTCGGGGCTTTCGGTCATGCTTTAGCATGTACAGGCTTAAATGAAAAAGCTTTCCAAGATAGTGATGTACCCGTAGGCGTTGTGCATACTTTTGGTTTAGATCATGCGGGATATTATCCAAATGCAACACGAATTTCCTTAAAAGTTATTTTCAATTTAGAAACTGGACAAATTTATGGTGCCCAAGCCTTTGGTGTTAATGGTGATGCAGTCGCACGGCGAGTAGATGTGATTGCAACTGCGATTAAAAGTGGTTTATTATTACCAGAATTACCAGAATTAGAATTGAGTTATGCTCCACCATTTGGCGTGGCAAAAGATATTGTCAATATGGCAGGGTATATGGGCTTGAACTTGATGGAAGGATTAACCCAAAGTATTCAATGGTATGAAATTAAAAAGTATTTAGATGCTGGTTGGGAAGTTATCGATGTGAGAACCGCCCAAGAATATCAAGAACAAGGACATTTACCTGGTTCGCTTAATATACCAATTGATGAATTACGGGAACGTCGTCATGAACTAGATCCTAATAAAAAATATTTATTAGCATGTTTAAGTGGTTTGCGGAGTTATTTAGCAGAACGTCAATTACGAGGACAAGGATTTAAAGAATTGCGCAATATCGATGGAGCTTATTTAGTTTATAAAAATATGTGTCCAGAATTAGTTGAATTTGATTAAACAAGATATTATTAAGATGTTATCTGATTTGTTTCAGATAGCATCTTTTTTTGAGGTTTTTCACAGGTTAATGTTCGGTAATTGCTACAGAGGTGAAACTAGCTGGAGTTCAGAGGTGTTAAACAGAATGTTAATCATTAAATGGTTTTACTTAATAAGATAAGTTATTTTATAATTAGTAAAACGTTATAAGATTAATAAAACTAATCTAAAAAAACTGAATATCCGTTTTAAAAGAGGGGATAACGACCAAAAAATGAGTGCGTTTACAAAAAATAAAAAAGATTAATGTTCGTGTTTTTGTAACTAATTCAGTGGACATAGGATTGAAAAGAAGTTTATCGCTCGTTATTGGCAAACTATAGCTTTTTAGTGTTTGGAAAATATTCCAATTCAATGAATTGGTCAATTTTTGGTAGTGTTTACAAATTATTAATAAATGTTATACTAACAATACGTTAAAAAAGGAAGCGAATTAACGCCATTTTTTAATTATATAATTAATACATTATAAGGAGGAATTCTAAGTGAGTATGTACTTAGTCGTTAATATTATCGGTCTTATTGTATTCTTAGCAATTGGACTTATTTTTTCAAAAGACCGCAAAAACATCAACTGGAAATCAGTTGCTATCATGGTTGTATTCAACCTTGTTTTAGCATGGTTCTTAACAAGTTTCTCAATCGGACGTGATATCGTTGCCGGTGCTGCAGCAGGTTTCAATGCGTTAGTCGAGGTTTCATTTGAAGGTATTAAGTTTGCATTACCAAACTGGATGCCAGATAACCAACCAATTAACTTCGTTGCTGCTGCGTTACTTCCAATCTTAATGATCGTTCCAATGTTTGATATCTTAACATATATTGGTGTTTTACCATGGATCATTAAATGGATCGGTTTTGGTCTTTCAAAATTAACAGGCCAACCAAAATTTGAATCATTCTTCGCAGTTGAAATGATGTTCTTAGGTAACACAGAAGCTTTAGCTATTTCTGGTTTACAATTACGTCAAATGTCTGCAAAACGTAACGTTACATTAGCTATGATGTCAATGTCATGTATTACAGCTTCTATTTTAGGGGCATATACACAAATGATGCCAGCTGATTTAATTTTAACAGCTGTTCCAATTAACATTATTAATGCTTTAATCGTAACATCAATGTTAAACCCAGTTAAAGTTGCTCCTGAAGATGATGTAATTGTAACAATGGGCGGTTCAGCACAAAATGAAGCTGAAGCAAATATTGAAGAAAACGCAAAACGTTTCGCTCCTGGTGCAGAAATGCCTGCAAAACCAGCTCGCGAACCATTCTTCTCATTCTTAGGTAACTCAATTTTAGGTTCTGGTAAATTAATTTTAATTATCGTTGCTAACGTTATTGCATTCGTATCTTTAGCTGCTTTAATTAACAAATTATTAGGTATGATTTGGTCACCACTTTCATTAGAAAGTATTTTAGGTGTCTTCTTATTCCCATTTGCATGGTTAACAGGTCTTCCAGTTCACGATGCATTCAAGTTTGCTCAATACATGGGTATGAAGTTAGTTACAAATGAATTCGTTGTTATGGGTATGGTTAAAGATACAATTCGCACAGCTGCATTCTCAAACCACTACCGTGCTGTATTAACAGTCTTCATCACATCATTTGCTAACTTCTCAACATTAGGTATGATTATTGGTTGTTTCAAAGGTCTTGTTGACGATGAAAAGAACAACGAAATTTCACGTAATGTTGGTTACATGTTATTATCTGGTGTTTTAGTATCATTATTATCTGCCGCAACAGTAGGTTTGTTCGTCTGGTAAAATGAGTTTTAAAAGTAGTCATAAGACAAAAAGAATTGATTACAAAACAGAAATTATCGCAGGAATCACCGGATTCTTTGCAATTTCTTACATCATCATTGTTAATCCAATGATACTAGCAAACGCTGGGATCCCTGCGGACCTCAGCGTTTTTGCTACGATTTTCTCTTCAGCTTTGGGATGTTTATTAATGTGGCGTTGGGCAGATGCGCCGATTATTATGACACCCGGAATGGGAGTTAATGCCTTTTTCACATACACTTTAGTAGTTGCGATGGAATTGACTTGGCAACAAGCAATTGCTATTTCAATTATTTCAAGTGTTTTATATTTAATTATTGCATTTACTAAATTAAGTACGATTTTTTCTCAAGCTATTCCAGGTTCTTTAAAAGCTGGGATTACAGCAGGGATTGGATTATTTTTAGTTACCATTGGTTTGGAAAAAGCACATTTAATTCAACAAGGCGGATCTCGTTCTTTATTAGCGATCGGTGATCTTAGTTCGCCTACTGTTTTATTAGCATTATTTGGCTTAGTAGTAACATTAATTTTGTTTTTAAGAAAAACACCTGGTGGATTTATTATTGGGATTATTTTAACAAGTGTTTTAGGTGTTGTGTTTGATATTGGACAACAACAATCAGGAATGAGTGTATCGTTAGCTCATCTGGCGCAATATCCAAGCATTATGTTTAAAGGTGATTTTAGTAGTTTATTTACATTGAAGTTCTTGTTAGCTGTTTTTTCAATGACCATGATTTTGGTTTTTGAATCAATGGGCTTATTAGAAGGTTTGTTACCTGAAAAAAGTCAATTTAAACGTGCTTATCAAGCAAGTGCGATGTGTACCTTTATGTCTGGTTTCTTAGGAACAAGTCCAACTGTTGCAGCAGCAGAAAGTGCTTCCGGGATTGAATCGGGAGGTCGGACTGGTGTTATGTCATTAACAGCGGGGTCATTATTCTTGATTTCGTTATTATTTATTCCGTTATTAAGTTATGTTCCTGAAGCAGCGATTGCTCCTGTGATTATTATTACAGGTGCTTTAATGATGGGAGCTTTACAATCGATTAATTTTGGTGATTTTTCTGATTGGTTCCCAGCGTTTTTAATTACGGTGTTAATACCTTTAACGGGTTCAATTTCTACAGGATTAGCATTTGGTTTCGTTGCATATCCACTTGCTAAAATTGCAGTTGGTCAAACTAAAAAAGTTAGTGGGACTTTGTATATTTTAGCAGCGTTATTTTTATTGCAATTAATTTGTGATGCGGTCTTTTTATAGAAATTGGTCTGATAGAAGTTCTTTTGTTTTTAGACAAAAGAACTTCTTTTTTTATTGGAATAAAACTTAATTATTTCATGGTCGTAAAACCTTAATGTTCGTTAATTTCTAAAAAACGAACCCGTGATCAGAAATAAAAGTCGTGAATTCCATGTTAAAAGTACCGAAAAACATGTTTTTTAAATCAATAAATCTAATTGTTTGCTTAGTTAATATATCGACTAGATAAAAAATAATAAATTTGAATAACAAAACCTAAAATTGGTATAGTTTTATATCTGTTTTTTGTTACTAGTAATTATTTTTTTATAAAAGGTTTTGCGCAATGTATAATTTTTATTTAATTTAAGAAGAACCTTGATATATCAAGGTTCTTCTGCTTTTTAAAAATAAAAATTGAAAACGCTTTTATTTTATGTTAAATTATTAGAGAGCAAACTTCGTAATTGGTCTAATTATGAGAAGTAAAAGAAGCAGTTTCATAAAAAAACTGCTTCTTTTTACGAAATCAAAAGATCTCGGTTAGGGGAGAAGTAATAAAAACCGAAAATTAACGCGAAGTGTAGGAAAAAAGAATGAAATGTAATTAAGACAAAAAATTGAGGAGGAAGCAAAGTGGATAAGAAGAAATTCATTACTACCTTGCAGCGCCAGACACAGGCTGGAAATTATTTATTGGGAGTAGAAACAGCAACCGGGATTAGTGCTCGTTGTGCAGTTGATGGGGGAGCAGATTTTATTTTAGCATTGAATTCAGGTAAATTACGTCAAATGGGGCGTAGTCCAATTGGAAGTTTTTTACCATTTAAAAATAGTAATCAACATACTTTAGAATTCTCTGATAGTGAAATTCATCCTATTACTGGATATACACCATTAATGTTAGGTGTTAATGCGACTGATCCAACTTTGAAAATGGATGAATTTTTAAATGAACTTCAAGTTAAAGGTTATACAGGGGTGGCTAACTATCCTACTGTGTCATTAATTGATGGTAATTTTAGAAAAGCTTTAGAAGAAAATGGGTTAGGTTATGCACGTGAATTAAACTTAATTCGAGAAGCTAATAAAAAAGGTTTAGTTACATTTGGTTTTGCAACAGATTTATTAAGTGCATTACAAATGAATGAAGCAAAAGCAGATATTATTTGCTTACATTTAGGTTTAGCACCTAATGAAGAAACAACAGCTAAACATCGTGATTCTTTAGAGCATATTTTAGAATTAGTTCGCCGTGTGAGTGTTGAATTGAAGAAACGTAAAAGTCAAAGTATTTTAATGATTTATGGTGGACCAATTAACAGCGTGACAGAAGTACGTTATTTGCATAATCATGTTGCTAGTTTAAGTGGATTTGTTGGTGGAGCTAATTTTGAACAATTAGGAACAACTGATCAATTTATGAAACGAATTCAAGATTTCAAACGTGCTGACCGGACACATAATGACGATCTAACTGCAGAAATGTTAGAAGGTGCTAGTCAATATGATGATCCTGTTGATTTTGTCCGTCGATATGTTCAAGAAAATTATTCGTTATCAATTCATATGCGTGAATTAGCTAAGTTAGCTCATTTGTCACCATGTTATTTAAGTGTTTTATTTAAACGTAAAATGGGTATTACTTTTACTGATTATCTTGTGAAATATCGGATTAATAAAGCCGTTGAATTAATGCGCCATGAAGAATTACAGTTAACAGAAATCGCGACAATGGTTGGATATACTGATTATGCGCAGTTCAATAAAATTTTTAGAAAACATATGGATATTGCGCCGAAGAAATATCGGCAAACAAAAATCCAAATTGTATCTTAATAAAGTGAAATCGGGGTTTTTCGAATGGAATTAAATTCAATTCAAGCAACTGAATTATTAGCTAAATTACACAAAAAAAGTCAAAATCAAGAAAATGTTTTGAGTGCAGGTGTGGGAACAGCTATTACTGCAAAAACATGTGAAGTGAGTGATGCAGATTTTTTAGTTGTCTATAATTCAGGAAGTTATCGCCGCTCTAATACAGGGGGCTTTGCAGATTTGTTATCTTATGGAGATGCTAATTTACAAGTTCTGGCAGCTGGAAAAGAAGTTTTACCGATTGTGCCGGATGTACCAGTTTTAGCAGGTGTTTGTGGTACAGATCCATATAAAGTAATGGAACAACATTTGCAAGAAGTTAAAAAACAAGGTTTTATTGGTGTGCAAAATTATCCGACAGTCGGAATTATTGATGGTACATTTCGGAGAACGTTAGAAAGTACAGGCATGGGTTATGATTTAGAAGTGAAAATGATTAGAAAAGCTCATGAGCAAGGTTTGTTAACGGTGCCGTATGTTTTTGATAGTGATCAAGCGCAAAAAATGGTACATGCTGGTGCGGATATTATTGTTGTGCATTTTGGTTTGAAATCACAATTAGCGATTGGCACACAACAGGCTCAAATTCGTCAAACTTGTTTAATGGAATTAAGAAAAATTATTAAAGTCGTGCATAAAATTAAACCACAAACGTTAATTTTGTGTCATGGAGGAACTGTTTTAAATGAACAAGATTTAGTATATTTAAAAGAAAAAACACCTGAATTAGCAGGCTTTTTCACAACATTTGCGGATGAAAGTTTAGCTCATCAAAAAGATATCGAAAAAGAATTAGAAATGTTACATTAGAAAATAGTTAATAAAACAGCTCGTCACTGATAACGAGCTGTTTTATTTTGTTTCACGTGAAACATTCAGGAAAGTTGATATACCAATGGTTACACGCGATTTGTAAAATATTTATTTTTTTATATAAAATTTAAAAAATGAGAAAACCAGTTTAAATATTTAAAAATAATAATATTCATGGAATTTAAAAATAAAGTACGCTAAAATGGAATATGATAGGGTTTTCATTATTTTTTGAGAGGAGGGAATAATGTTGATTTTAGAATATTTACGTCGGGATAAACAAAAAAGCTTAATTTTAATTTCCTATAGTTTATTAATTTTTTTCTTACTAGGAAATTATAAAGGATATTTAGCGGGAGAATTAGATTTTTGGATTCTTTTTGAATTTTGGGTTTTAGTTGTTTATGCAGCCGTGATAACTTTATTAGTCATAATTGATAAGCATTGGGGAGTTAATGGTTATTTTGTGAAAAATAAAGTCGCAGAAATTGAAATTATCCCACCGAACAAAGAACAAAAAATACCGAAATACCCAAAACCGACACCACCTGAAGTTGTTAGTTCAGTTACTCGGGGGTTAATAATAGTATTTAATACTATTTTTATTGAATGTCTGATTATACTAGTTGTTCATGTTGTTATGGAAATAATTGACTTAGATCTTTTAAAGAATTTATAAAGAAGAGGATTATTGGTTTAAATAATCAATAATTCACTTCTTTTTTCTTTTCAAATTCGAATGATGGTTGTAGAATAACACTATTATAAAAAAGTGAAATTGAGGTGCCATATGGGATTGGAAAGAAATTTACAACAAGCTAAACGAATTGTTGTGAAAGTTGGAACAAGTTCGCTAACACATGCGAATGGTTTGTTTAATTTACAAGCGATTGATCAACTTAGTTATACATTAAGTGGATTAGTTAATGAAGGAAAAGAAATTGTTTTAGTATCATCCGGCGCGATCGGCGTAGGGATGGGCCAACTTCGCTTGACACAACGACCCCAATCAATCCCAGAACAACAAGCATTGGCAGCTATTGGACAAAGTCAATTGATGGCTGTTTATCAACAACGTTTTTCTTTATATGGACAAAAAATTAGTCAAGTTTTATTAACACATGATGTTTTAGATTATCCTCATAGTCGAGCAAATGTCTTAAATACTTTTGATACTTTACTTTCGTGGGGAGTTATTCCAATTGTTAATGAAAATGATACGGTGGCGGTAGCTGAATTAGATCATATTACGAAGTTTGGTGATAATGATCAATTGTCAGCGATTGTGGCAACAGCAATTAATGCTGATTTATTAGTTATGTTGTCAGATATTGCAGGGTTTTATAATAAAAATCCGCAAAAATATAGTGATGCACAATTAATTACTGAAATTAATGAAATTAATGAGCAAACTTACCAAGCTGCTGAAGGTAGTGGAACGAATTTAGGTACAGGTGGAATGACTACAAAATTAAAAGCTGCTGAAATGATGTTAGCGGCGAATAAAAAAATGATTTTAGCGGATGGATCGAATCCATCAATTATTTTTAAAATTTTAAACAATGCTGCGATTGGAACATTGTTCGCTAAAAAATAAGGGGAAAATCAAATGAAAACAGATTTGGAATTAATGGGTCAAAAATCGCAAGTTGCTGCTCAGGAAATTGCCCAACTTTCGACTGATCAAAAGAATAAAATTTTAAATTTAATGGCTCAAAAATTAATTGAAGAAAGTCATCGGATTGTGGCAGCTAACCAAATTGATTTAGCGCAAGCCCAAGATATGCCGGCGAAATTTATAGATCGGTTATTGATTGATGAATCACGGATTTTGGGAATGGCACATGGTTTGCAACAAGTGGCCCAATTAGCTGATCCAATTGGAGATGTCGAACGTGCGTGGGTGAACCATGTAGGTTTGAAAATCACACAACAAAGAGTTCCGTTAGGTGTGATTGGTTTGATTTATGAAGCTCGTCCCAATGTGACGGTTGATGCGAGTGCATTGTGTTTTAAAGCAGGAAACACAGTTATTTTACGTGGTGGTAAAGAAGCCTTACAAACTAACTTAGTTTTAGCAGAAGTTTTAAGAAATGTTTTAAAAGAATCAGGGATTAATCCGGATGCTATTCAAATTATTTCGGAAACATCACATGAACTAGCGAATGAATTTATGCGTTTAAGTGATTATTTAAGTGTGTTGATTCCTCGTGGTAGTAAAAAATTAATTCAAGCTGTGGTTAAAAATGCTACTGTACCGGTCATTGAAACTGGTGCCGGTAATTGTCATGTTTATATTGATGAATCTGCAGATGAAAAAATGGCCGTGAAAATTGTTGAAAATGCAAAATGTCAACGTCCATCGGTATGTAATTCAGCTGAAAAATTAATTATTAATGAAAAAATTGCTACACAATTATTACCAAAAATTGCAGAAGAATTGGCTTCATCACATGTGTTATTACGTGGTGATCAAAAAGTTCAAGCAATTTTAGGCGGTAAAGTTCAACCAGCGACAGCGGAAGATTGGGAAACAGAATATAATGATTATATTTTAGCGATTAAAGTTGTGAGTGATATTGATGAAGCTATTCAACATATTAATCGTTATAGTACGCATCATTCGGAAGCGATTATTACGAATGATTATCAAAATAGTCAAAAGTTTTTAAATCAAATTGATTCTGCATGTGTTTATGTGAATGCATCCACACGTTTTACAGATGGTTTTGAATTTGGTTTTGGTGCCGAAATTGGAATTTCAACGCAAAAAATGCATGCTCGTGGACCAATGGGGTTACGTGAGTTGACGACAACTAAATATTTAATTCAAGGATCAGGTCAGATTCGTGAATAATAAAAAAGGCTTAAATTATCTTGGAAAATAATTTAAGCCTTTTTTTAATTGTTGCTCAAAAGAGTTAAATTCTTATGTTATAATAAGTGCCAAAGAGACTAATGACGGTTAACGTCGGTTCGTTTAGCAACTTGCGAACTAAATGGTAATAATTTTATTACAAAGAGGCTTAGGCTTCGCTCATTTTGAGTAGTTGACACAAGACAAATGGAGGATATTATGGAACGCAAGCAAGAAACAACAGGTATTAAGTTATTTACTTTAAATTCAAATCGTGAATTAGCAGCTAAAATTGCTGATTATATGAATGTTGAATTGTGTGACGCTTCAATTAAACACTTTAGTGATGGTGAAATCCAAATTAAAGTTAATGAAAGTATTCGTGGTGATGATGTTTACGTTATTCAATCAATCGCTGATCCAATTAATGAGAATTTTATGGAATTGATGGTTATGATTGATGCTTTACGTCGTTCTAGTGCGGGTACAATTAATGTTGTTATTCCTTACTATGGTTATGCACGTGCAGATCGTAAGACGCGTTCAAGAGAACCAATTACTGCTAAATTAATTGCAAACTTAATCGAAATGGCTGGAGTAGATCGTGTGATTGCGATGGACTTACATGCTGCGCAATTACAAGGGTTCTTTAATATTCCTGTTGATCATATTTTTGCTATTTTTGAACAAGCTAAATATTTCAAAGAAAAAGGCTTAGATCATGATGTAGTCGTTGTAGCACCAGATCATAGTAGTGTAAAAGGTGCCCGTAATTTAGCTGAATTATTAAAAGCTCCGATTGCAATTATTGATGAACGTCATGTTGATGGTAAAACATACAATGCTGTAATTGGTGATGTTAAAGGATATCGTTGTATTGTAGTTGACGATATGATTGATACAGGACATCGGATGATGACTGCTGCAACTACTTTGAAAGAAGCTGGCGCAACAGACATTTATGCTTGTGCAACACATGCTATCTTATCCGGAACTTCAGTTGAAGATTTGAAGAAATCTGATTTTTGTGAAGTTGTGGTAACAGATACAATTAGTCTTCCAGAAGAAAAGAAATTTGATAAATTAACAACTATTTCAGTAGCTGAAGTATTAGGTGAAGCAATCTCACTTATTTATAATAATCATTCAGTTAATGAATTATTTGATAAGAGTTCAGATATTTAAAAACAAGTAACACACTAACGTTTCTAGCAATTTTTGTTAGCGACGTTAGTGTGTTTTTTTGATTAAAATATGCTAAGATAGATTTAATATATTCAGAAAGAAGGTTCTTGCATGACAAATTTAATTGATCCACAAAAATTAGCTTATTATCGTGAACAATATACAACATATCCAGCTGCTAATCCTTTAGCACGTGCTACACAAAAAAATGGTGTGATTGAAGCAAGTGAAAACCATGATGCTAAACGTAAATTAAACCGGACATATTCAGTGGAAATTGAAACTGGTGATGTAACCTATCAACAAAAGAGTGGACGTTGTTGGATTTTTGCTACTTTAAATACTTTACGTCATGATTTTGCTAAAAAATATAAAGTGAAAAATTTCCAGTTCTCACAAAATTATGTTTCATTTTATGATCGTTTAGAAAAGAGTAATCAATTTTATAATAATATTATTAAAACAGCGGATCGTCCTTTGAAAGATCGTTATGTACAAGATATTCTTCATTGGGGAAATAATGATGGTGGTCAATGGGCTAATGCAGCAGCTTTAATACCTAAATATGGTCTTGTACCACAAGATGTCATGCCAGAAACTTTCAATAGTAATAATACAGAAGGTTTAAATGCGACATTAAACTTAAAATTAAAGAAAGATGCTTTAGTTTTACGTGAATTAGTAGAGAAATATGGTATTGATGCTCAAGAAGTAGCAGCTAAAAAAGATGAGATGATGACTGAAATTTATCGCATGTTAGTTTTTGCCTTTGGTCAACCACCTGTAAAATTTGATTTTGAATATCGTGATGATGATAAAAATTATCATATTGATCAAGATTTAACACCAAAAGAATTTTATGATAAATATGTTGGTGTAGATTTAAAAGATTATGTTTGTTTAACTGATGCACCTGATCATGAATTAGGTAAAGTTTACGGTCTTCCAAGTCAAGATTATATTCCAGAAGGACAAAAGAACCGCTTTTTAATTTCAACAACACAAGCGTTAAAAGATGCTACGGTTGCGCAATTAAAAGCTGGTGAAACAGTTTGGTTTGCTTGTGATGTTGCGAAAGATATGGATCGTAAACAAGGTATTTTAGCTAGTGAATACTTTAAACAAGATGAATTATTTGGTTTGGATTTAGAATTTTCGAAAAAAGATCGCCTACTTACAGGTGAAGCTGAAGTATCACATGCTATGACATTTACGGGTGTTGATGAAATTAATGGTCAAACAACTAAATGGAAAGTTGAAAACAGTTGGAGTGATAAGATTGGTGAAAAAGGCTACTTTATTATGTCCGATGAATGGTTTGATAAATATATGTATGAAGTAATTATTAATAAGAAATATTTATCAGCTGAACAAGTTCAACTTTGGGAAACTGCAACAGCGATTGAATTAGAACCATGGGATTCTTTACGTTAATTTGATTCAGTATATAACAGCTCAGATGAAGATCTGAGCTGTTATTTTTTTAGTTCAAAGCGTGGTAAAATGAAGGAAATGAAACAAAGGGGATATATATATTATGGCTTTAGATTTTATCTTAGGAACTGCTAGCTGTGATCATCAAGCTGAATTAAGAAATCAATTACATACTTTAATGCAAGAAAAGCCAAATAGTCAGTTTTTCTATATTGTACCGGATCATATTAAATTTGGAGCTGAAGTTAAAGTTTTAGATGAGTTACGTAAAATTGACCAACCTACACATGAAATTTTTGCAGCTAATCAAGTTCAAATTTATTCTTTAACCCGATTAGCTTGGTATTTTTTGAAAAATGAACCGGCATATTATTTACCAAGAATTAGTCAAGCGGGTTTGCAAATGATTGTACAAAGAATTTTGCGTGATCATCATGATGAATTAACAATCTTTAAAGGTGAGAAGAATCAAGCTGGGTTTGTGGAAAAACTTGTGACACAAATGTTGGAATTAAAAGATGGTAATGTTGATAGTCAAGCGTTACAAGTTTTAGAACAGCAAATACCGGAAACCGGCAGTGCTAAAGAACAAATTTTAAAAGCAAAGTTAAAAGATTTGCAACTTGTATATCGTGAATTTGAAAAGTTTATTTTTAATAAATACCTTGATAATAATGATATTTTACAGTTATTAACGAGTTATTTAAAACAACAAGATTTGCATGATTATTATTTTATTTTAGATCAAATGACCAATTTTACCGCGCAAGAAATGAAATTAATTCACGTCTTGTTAGAACAAGGAGCGCATGTCAAAGTTTCTTTAGTTTTGGATAAACCTTGGATTAAGGAAATGCCGCAACCGAATGATTTGTTTTATGTTACAGGGAAAACTTATTGGCAATTAACACAAGCGGCCAAACGTTATGGTCAAAAAATCACTAATTATCAAGTAACACAAAAACGTTTTAAAACACCTAATTTATTAGCGTTAGAAGAATATTGGATTAATTCGATTAATGGGTTGTCATTACAACAAATCAAACAACCAAATAAGAAGTTAGCAATTTATCAAGTTGATTCTCGCTTACAAGAGCTGGAATTTGTAGCGGCTAAAATTAAAGAATTAGTTACTATTCAAGGGTACCATTATCAAGATTTTATGATTTTAACTCCTAAAATTGAGTTATATCAAAATATTTTAGATCCTGTTTTGCAAAAATATGAAATTCCGCATTTTATGGATTTAAAAAAACGCATGTCAGATCATCCTTTAGTTGAGTTATTACAAGCATTACTAACAATTCCTTTAACAAATTATCGATATGTCGATGTGATGCGACTATTGAAAACAGAACTATTAATTCCTAAAAGCCCTTATGATGAACGTTATGCGGTGGCCACGTATCGGGAATATTTAGATTTAGCCGAAAATACTATTTTGAAATTCGGATTACAAGGACAACACGCTTGGACGAGTGATGAAGATTGGTTGTATTATCGATTTAATTCACAAGATGATCAAGAGTTAAAAGACAAAGAAATTAAAATGGCAGAAAAAATTAACGTAATTAAAAATTACGTCAAAAACACTTTGCCACCGTTCTATCTTAAATTGAAAAAAGCTCAAAACGGAAAAGAAGCAGCACAAATTTTAATGGAATTTTTACAACAAGAAGAAGTGCCACAAAGATTGAGTAGTTGGCGACAACAAGCACTAGAAAGTGGTGAAGTGCAAGCTTCTAAACAAGTTGAAGAAGTTTGGCAAGTATTTTGTAATTTATTAGATGAATATGTTGAAAACTTAGGAACTTTACCATTTATTCCGGAAGACTTTTTAGATTTATTGAATGCTGGTTTTGAAAGTGCCACTTATAGTCAAGTTCCTTCAACTTTAGATGAAGTTTTAGTGACAGAAATGCGTACTACACAATTAAACGATCGTAAAATTACTTTTTTAATTGGGGCTGTGGATACAGTTTTACCTGGTATGCAACAAAGTGAACAATTGTTAACTGATCAAGAAAAAGATATTTTAATGCCTAATTTAGCGCCAGACCAACAATTAGCCGAAGGTACAGCTGAAAGAATGGCGAATGAAAGTTTTGTAGCTTATCAAGCTTTTATGAGTAGTACACAAGAATTGGTTATGACATATCCTTTACATGATGATCAAGAGAAAAGTTTACAAATATCGCCTTATTTAAAACGGATTACCAATTTCTTTGGAATTGATATTAAAATTGTGTCGCAAGAAATCCAAGAAGCTGGTGATGTTAGAACATTAATTACTACGAAAAGAACTACATTAAGTAATTTAATTCAGACAATGCGTGATTATCAAGAACAAGGTTTGCCGTTACCGATTATTTGGCAATATGTCTATGCACAATTACAAGCTGACGCGACTCCTGCAGAAGCTGATTTAATGAATAAATTATTAGCTAGTTTACAATATACTAATCAACCCGAACCTTTAACAGAGACGAGTGTTAAGTTGTTATATGGTGATACGTTGAATACGTCAATTTCGAAATTAGAAGAATTTTATAATAATCAATATGCTTATTTTTTGAAATATGGTTTGAAGTTGCAAGAGCGAGATGTATTTGAACTTACGAATGCCGATAAAGGATCGTTATTCCATTTAGCATTTGAACAATTATTTAATAAATTAGCCCAAAGTAATCAAGATATTAAAAATGTTACTGAAAAAGAATATTTACAATATTTGAATCAAGTTATGACTGAGATTTTACAAGAACCACAATTCCAAATTTTACAATCTACAGCGCGTATGAAATTTATTAGTCGGCAATTACAAGCAACCATTCAACATATGGGTTGGGTAATGCACCGCCAACGGCAAGTTTCTAAAAATTTAAAAACTATTGGAACAGAAGTTTTATTTGGACATCACGGCAGCAAAGAAGGATTAGCTCCGTTAGTGTATCCTATTGGTTCGAAAAATAAAATTGCAGTTCGGGGAATTATTGACCGGGTTGATCAAATTAGTTTACCGGATAAAACATATATTGGCTTAGTAGATTATAAATCGAGTGCTAAAAAATTTGAATATTTAAAAGCTTATTATGGCACAAGTATGCAGATGTTAACTTATTTACAAGCTTTATTGAATAATGCTAATAAATTAATTAAACAGCCAGCAACCAAGAAGGAAATTTTACCGGCTGGAGCATTATATATGCAGATTGTCGATCCTGTTTTAAATTATAAAGATTTGAAAGGTGATTTAAGCCAAGCGGCACAAATTTTATTTAAAGAACATAAATTAAAAGGGATTTTACTGGATGATCGGGAACTTTTAGCTAATTTAGATGATCAATTAGAGCCGGGAGCGAGTTCTGATATTTATCAAGTTGGTTTAACTAAAAAAGATCAATACAATAAAAATTTAACCAATTTAATTACTCAAGAAGAATTAGAATTATTGCTATATCATAATGAACAATTAATTAAAGCAGCTGGGGAAGCGATTTTTGCCGGTGAAAATGCTTTGAATCCAATTCGCTATTCTGATCAAGAAACAGCTTTGCAATATTCTGAATATAAAGCAATTATGCAATTTGATGAATTGCTACCTGATAATCACTATCGTGATGTTGAAAAGTTAGCTAAGTCGGAAATTTTAAAAGCAATTTCAGTCGAGCAAGAGGAGGGAGAATAATGGCGAAAATCACTTTAACACCAGCACAAGAACAAGCTGTGTATGATAGTGGGAAAAATATTTTAGTTGCAGCTTCAGCTGGTTCTGGAAAAACACGTGTTTTGGTACAACGTGTAATTGAAAAAATTAAAAGTGGGATTAGTTTAAATGATTTATTAGTTGTAACTTTTACAGATGCAGCTGCCCGAGAAATGAAAGAAAGAATTCAAGCCGAGTTGCGGCAAGAATTGAAGTTGACTAATGATCAAAATCAAAAACGTTATTATCAAGAACAATTGCTAGCTTTGAATGTTGCTAATATTAGTACTATTGATTCTTTTTGTTCATATTTAATTAAACGTTATTATTATGTTATTGATTTAGATCCTAATTTTCGTATGATTACTGATTCGATGGAACAACAATTATTACGTGAAAAAGTTTGGGAAGAAGTTCGTGAAAGTTATTATGCACAAAATGATCAGGAGTTTGAAGCTTTAACTTTAAATTTTGCTAGTGATCGTGATGATGAAGCTTTAACAGAGATTGTTTTTAAAACGTTTAATTATTCACGTGTGCAGCCAGATGAAAATGCTTGGTTAGAACAATTAAGTTCAGTTTATGCTGTTAGTGAAGAAAGTTTGACTAAAACACCATTATTTACTGAGAATATTTTACCAATTTTAAAAAATGAACTTCTTTTAGCTCAAGAAAATTTACAACAAGCTTATCAACAAGCTTTTTCTTATGGTTTTGACAAAGTTGCCGCTAAGATTGAAAAAGATCTTGAGTTAATTACAGCTTGTCGTAATCAATTAGGTGGTTCATGGGATGGAATTCGCCAAGCGTTGCAAGTTAAATTCGTGACTTTATCAGGGTATCCCAAGAAAGCTGATTTAACACCTGAAGATGAAATTGTGAAAAAACAAATTAACGGTTTAGTTGCTGGTGTTAAAGATCAATTGAAAAAATTATCTGAAAGTTGGTTTTTGTTGGATGAAGAACAAATCAAAACGACTTTACAAGCAGCGCATCCGATTGTACAAAAATTAAGTGAAGTAGTGCAAAATTTTGCGCGTGCATATGCAAATGAAAAACAACAACGACATATGTTGGATTTTAATGATTTAGAACGTTTAAGTTTAGAAATTTTAACAACAAATAATGATCAAGCACAACAAATTCAACAAGTGTTACAAGATAATTATCAAGAAATTATGATTGATGAATATCAAGATACGAACGCTTTACAAGAAGCTATTTTAATGGCTTTAGCGAAAAAAAATCCAGGGAATGTTTTTATGGTTGGTGATGTTAAACAATCAATTTATGGTTTCCGTTTAGCAGATCCGACTTTATTCTTAGGTAAATATCAAAAATATGCTGAACCTGATCAACCTGATGAACGAATTATTTTAGCAGAGAATTTTCGCTCTGTTCAAAATGTGACTGAATTTACGAATTTGATTTTTTCACAAATTATGAATTCGCAAGTTGGTGAAATGGTTTATGATGAAGTGGCGCGCTTAGCTTTTGGTGCGAAATATTATCCTGAAGAAACACAACAACCCACAGAAGTTTTAATTTATTTGGACAATAAAGCAGAACGGACAACTGATAATACGCTTCCTGGGGATTTCAAAGAACCTTTTAATGCTAATTTTAGTGTTCAAAGTAAAATTGAAGGCCAAGTTTTAACGGTTGCGCAACGGATTAAACAAATGATTGCTAATCAAGAAATGATTTATGATCGTGAACAAAAAATTATGCGTCCTATTGAATATCGCGATATTGTTATTTTAGTTGCTGCGAAAAAGAATAACTTATTATTAACAGATAAGTTTCAACAATTTGGGATTCCTTTAGATGTGAATGATACAGATAATTATTTTCAAACAACTGAATTACAAATGATGGTTTCTTATTTGAAGATTATTGATAATCCTTATCAAGATATTCCATTAGTCGCAGTTTTACGTTCACCAATTGTTGGATTAAAAGAAAATGAATTAGCTTATTTGAGAATTAATGATCAGATGGGTGATTATTATCAAGCTTTACAAGCGTTTGTGAATGAATATCAAGAAAATAAAGCGAGCGTTTTAGCCCAAAAATTATATCCAAAAATCACCAATTTTTTAGCTGAATTAGATCGCTTCCGAACGATTGCGCGGCAAAATAAATTAGCGACCTTAATTTGGGAAATATATAATCAAACTGGTTTGTTAGATTATGTTGGTGGAATGCCTGGTGGTAAACAACGGCAAGCTAATTTACATGCATTGTATGAACGAGCAACTGTTTATGAAAAAACCAGTTTTAAAGGACTATTCCAGTTTGTGAAGTTTATTGCGAATTTAGAAGGAAAAGAAGATCTTTCCGCAGCAAAAATTAATGCTCAAAATAATGCTGTGCAAGTTATGACAATTCATGGTAGTAAAGGGCTTGAATTTCCGGTGGTGTTTTTATTAGACACAACAAGTGGATTTAATAAACAAGATTTGAAAGGACCGCTTGTTTTAGATAATAAATATGGTGTTGGGATTAACCTTTTGAATTTACAACAAAGAATTAAACGTAAAACATTGTTATATGATGTGATTTTAGAACGGACGCGGCAAAAAAATGCTGCAGAAGAAATGCGTAAATTGTATGTAGCTTTGACGCGTGCTGAGCAAAGATTATTAATTGTTGGGGCGTATGATAGTCAAGAAGCAATGTTAGCTGAATGGGAAAAAAGCGCTAATGATCAAACTTTAGTGTATAACGCTAGTTTAAGAAAAAATGCTAAAAATTTAATGAGTTGGATTGGGATGAGTTTAATCCGTAGTTCACAATTTGATCAAAGTGGGATTCAGCGGACGAGTGATTATTATCAACCGGCTTATTTAAAAGAAAATCAAGCTGATTTTAAAGTGGTTTTGAGTACACCAGACACTTTAGCTACTTTAGAAACGAAACAACCTTTAGATATTCAAACTTGGTTAAAGGAACAAAAAGAAAAAATTAAAAACTTAGTTAAATCTCAGTCCGAAACAACAGAGAAACTATCTGCTGAAGCTAAAAATTATGTTGATCGGATGTTGCATGCACAATATCCGCAAGCAGCCTTAACTAAAACAACGGCATATCAAGCTGTTTCTGAAATTAGTCAATTAATGACTGATCCTGATATAACACAATTACCGCAAATTGAGTTGCAATATCAAGCCGATCAGTTACAAGCCGTAAATCGTTATGTTAAAGAAGATTTGGGTCTGCCAAAATTTATGACAACTACTACGACTGTTTCAGCAGCACAAGTTGGTTCGGCAATGCACTTGTTATTCCAAAAAGTTCCTTTAAATCAACCTATAACTTTAGATGTAGTACAAGATTTATTAACGAGTGAAGTTCACAAAGGATTTATTACGTCAGAAGTAGCGCAAAAAGTTGATTGCCAAGCAGTAGTTGACTTTTTTGCGAGTGATTTTGGTCGCGAAATTCAAGCACATGCTGACCATGTTTATCGTGAAGTTCCGTTTTCGTTACTTTATCCCGCACATAAATTATTTGCCGGGGTTTCTGCCCAACAAACAGCTCCCATTTTAGTTCATGGTGTGATTGATGGTTATTTAGTATTAGATGATAAAGTTATTTTATTTGATTATAAAACTAATTATGTTCGTGATGACCAGTTTCAAACTAAAGAAGAATCGATTCAACAATTAAAGGAACGTTATCAAGGTCAATTAGATTTATATGCCATTGCTTTGGAGCGTATTTTAAAACGCGAAATCACACATAAATATTTATATTTAGTTGAAGTTGGTGCTTTAGTTGAATTAAATTAATTTAAAACATGTTACAATATGACATGCAGAAAGAACAATTTGCTTATGAGGTGAAATAAATGGCAGAAAAACAAAAAAATGCAAAAAAAATTTGGTTACGAATTTTAACGGGGATTTTATTAATTGTTGGTTTAGCTTTAGTCTTTAATCAGCCAATTAAAAATTTTGTCGTGAATCATTTAATTCAAACTGATTTAAATGCAAAAATTAATCCGAAAAAAGATCAAGATGCGAACTTTGATTTTAGTAAAGTCGAAGCAGTTGATAATAAAAAAGTATTACAAGCAATGTTTGATAAACAAAATGTTATTGGTAAAATGGCGATACCTGCTTTGAACATTAAATTACCAATCTTTTATGGATTAAATAATCAAGCTTTAATGCACGGGGCCGGAACAATGCATCCTAATCAAAAAATGGGTGAAGGTAATTATTGTTTAGCTGGTCACCATATGTTAGATCCTGATATTGTTTTTGGACCTTTAGATAAAGCTAAAAAAGGCCAAAAAATTTATTTAACAGATGGTAAGAAAATTTACACATATACAATTACGCAACGTGTGACTGTTGATGAAACGCAGGTGCAATGGGTTGATCAAGTTCCTGGTCGGAAATTAATCACGTTAGTTACATGTGCTTCTGGTCACGTGGGTGAACCAGATCGGGTTATTGTGCGTGGTGAATTAACTAAAGTAACACAAGCAACTGATAAAAAACTAAAAATGTTTGTTTAAATTTAAAATAATTCTAAAACGTTTCGAGAATTATGTTAAAATAACATGTTATTAAAACTGTCAATTTTAAATTGACAGTTTTTTTATTAGGAAGATAAAAATTATAGAAAGCGAGCAAAGCGATGACCTTTTTTATTTCTGTCCAACAAGTTGTCATCATGTTTTTATTGATGGGGATTGGATATTTTTGTCGTCATATTAATTTAATTAGTGAACAAACAACTAAAGATATGACGAATGTTTTATTATACATAGTTTCACCATGTTTAATTGTGAATGCTTTTTTACAAAAATTTTCATGGCGACGTTTAGAATTATTTTTTATTGTTTTTGCGACTGTTATTGGTGTCTTTTTATTAGCGATTTTAATTGGAAAGTTAGTATTTACTGATAAAAGAGTCGCTGATGTACAAAAAAGAGCAGTTTTACGTTATGGAGCTCCATATTCGAATGCTGGTTTTATGGGAGCGCCTTTAGTACAAGCAATTTTAGGCAAAACAGCAGTTTTTTTTGCGGTACCATATTTGGTAGTTTATAACATTTTTATGTGGACACATGGTGTTGGTTTATTTAAAAAAACCAAAGATATCCGGCAAAATTTAAAAGAAGCATTATTGAATCCGAATGTGATTGCATCTTTAGTGGGATTGTTGTTATTTATTACTCAAATTCATTTACCAGATATTTTAGTGACTACTATTCATCAGGTGGTTAATTTAAATACACCATTAAGTATGATTATTATTGGGACTAATTTAGGTGCTGTGAAATGGAAACAATTAGCCAACGATCGTTTTATTTGGCAAGGGGTATTTGTCCGGAATATTTTAGTTCCGGGGATCGTTTTGTTAGTGTTAATTTGGTTGCCTTTGAACACGCCTGCTTTGATGGCAACGTTAATTATGGTTAGTTGTCCAGTGTCGGGTACAGCAGTATTATTTAGTTTATTGAATGATTATGATTTAGAATTTCCCACGAAATTAATGTGTTTATCGACCGTGTTTTCTATTGCGAGTTTACCATTATTGATATTATGTGCTGATTTATTGCTGCAAATTTAAATTTTTAATGAAAAACACTTAAATAATTGGAAAGTCTATGCTAGAATAGCGAAATGTTAAATTTTAATTTAGCGTTTTGCTATTTTTATTTTAGAAAGAGTGTTGGAAAAATTGACTTTTATAATATCGATTGAACAAGTAGTTATTATGTTTTTATTAATGGGTGTGGGCTATTTATGTAGTCACCTAAAAATTTTAAGTCGTGATACTACAAAAGATCTGACGAGTTTGTTATTGTATGTTATTTCACCGTGCTTAATTGTGAATGCTTTTTTACAAAAATTCACTTGGATGCGTTTGAAATACTTTTTTATTGTTTTTGTTACCGTTATTGTTTTGTTTGTGATTGCTATTATGTTGGGTAAAATATTTTTTACGCAAAAAAATGTTACCGATCCGCAAAAATTAACAGTTTTACGTTATAGTACATCTTATTCGAATGCTGGTTTTATGGGGATTCCATTAGTTCAAGCTATTTTAGGCAACTTAGGTGTATTTTTTGCGGTACCGTATTTAGTAGTTTTCAATATGTTTATGTGGACACAAGGGGTTGGGTTATTTAAACGTCCTAAATCCTTAAAATATAATATTAAATCTGCTATTTTAAATCCGAATAGTATTGCTTCGGTAGTGGGATTAATGATTTTTGTGTTACAAATTCCGATGCCACGCTTATTAGGAACAGCGCTACATCATATGACCAATTTAAATACACCTTTAAGTATGATTGTAATTGGGGCTAATTTAGGTGTTGTTAAATGGAGCCAACTAGGTAATGATCGATTAGTTTGGAAAGGTGTAGCTGTTCGAAATTTGGTGGTACCTTTAATTATGTTATTAATTTTAATTTGGTTACCAATGAATGTGACTGCTATGATGACAACTTTGATTATGATTAGTTGTCCGGTTGCGGGAATGGTTGTCTTATTTAGTTTGTTGAATGAGTTCGAATTAGAGTTTCCGACGAAATTAATGTGCCTTTCAACGGTACTTTCTGTCATTACTTTACCTTTAATTATTCTTTTAGCTGATATTTTACGGCATATTTAAGATTTTACTGCTTAGAAACCTTGAAAAAAAAGATGTTTCAGTATAAAATGAATAGATGCATGAACCGTGAAGGGAGGTTTTTTACATGTCATACAACGCACACGTTGGTGTCGGCCAAGATCGTCGTCCAGTAAACCACACAAACACTAAAAAACGTCGCGCTCAACATGAATCAGTTCTTACATTCCTTAAAGAACGTGAAGAAGCTGACAAAGCTGAAGCTTAATCAAATGATGAAGCGTTATCCAATTTATTTGGAGACACTTGAATTAAATGAAATAATAAATAGTTCCACATGAAGTTTGTTGAAATTTCGTGTGGATTTATTTTTATCTAAAAAAGGATTCCATCAAATGGAATCCTTTTTTGTTAGTTTAATGTAATTACGACTTTTGTTCCGACAGGCATGTTGTGATAGAACCATTTTGCATCTGGAATGGATAGACGAACACAGCCGGCGGAAGCAGGTTCTTTACCGAGTTTTTGGGCTTCTTTAATAATATAATCACCATTGATATCCGTAGGAACGGTATGGAACAAATAAACACCATGATCTTTAAATGAAGAATAAAACTTAGCGCCATCTTTAAAGCGCGGATTATAAAAATGTAATCCCTTTTCTGGTTCGAGATAAAATGTACCGGTTGGTGTGAGACTAGTTACTTTGCCAGTTTTTTGATTTTTTTGTAGGCGTCCAGCTGAAGTATACATAGTATAAATAACTTTTTGGCCAGACATAATATAAACGCGGTTCTTTTTTATTCTAACTTTCACCCATACATCAGGTGTGTTAGCGATATTGGGGTAAGGGATAGTTTGTGAAGATTTTTGATAATCAATTGGTACACGCATATTTGGTGTGGTTGGTTCTTTTTTGATTTCCGATGGAGTAGACTGAGTTTGATTGGTATGAGATCCTTTATGTAAATGTTGGTAAGCGAAAAATAAAATAACAAGAGTTACTAGACTAATTAATAAGATTGACGTTCTAGATCTTTTTTTCATAAAATATTCTCCTCAAATTAAGCTGTTCAACTATCATAATAAAACCTAAATTGAAATTGTCAAATGATTCTTTGGGTGATTAATTTTGAGTTTTGGAAAAGTTTCGTGTAGAATGGTGCCTAGAAATTAAAATGTGAGGTGTCACAGTGAACGGAGAAATTAAAGTTCAAGAATTTATCGATGAAATTCAAGAAGAAAATTATGCAACTGAAGTTTTAATGATTAAATTAGCTGATTTAAAACCAGAAACAATTCAAGCCACGTTGGAACAGTTTTTAAGTCGGTTTATGGTTCAAGTTCAAGAACACAATTTAATTCATTTAGAATTAGTTGTTGATGATAGTGAAGTTTTAACAAAAATCGTTTTAGAAAGTGGTGTTATTAATTTACCATATGCTAATACGAAAGTTGTTGATAATTTCTTTGAAGAGTTAACGCAAAATGTTCCATTACAAATCAATTTAATTATTGAAGCTGAAACATTAAATGCATCGGGATTGCATATTGATACATTAGCTGCAGTGAATGAATATCCCAAACAAGCCACGCAAATTGTGTCCAATATGATGGAAATTACACAAAAATCGTTACAAGCTATTGAAGAAAATGCGAGTGTTGTTGAAAAAGTTGAAGTTTAAAAAATGAAATCACTTAACTATGAAAGTTAAGTGGTTTTTATTTTTAAATTAGTGGAGTTTTGTCGTGAAAGGTATTAGCTTTTCGATAGTAATTTGTATTAAACATGTTATTATTGTAATATAAGAGTTTGAAGAGAATTAAACTCAAGTGAAAAGTGATAAAAAAGAAATGAGGAATGATTTTTGTCTACAGGTCAGGTGCTTACAAACCTATTAATAGTCTTGGGAGCATTAATTTTAGCGGCGTTTTTCGTAGCTGCCGAATTTGCGATTGTTTCCGTTCGGAAAAGCGCAATTGAAACAATGTTAGAAAATGAAGAAGGTAACCATAGAAAACTAAAACTATCATTGAAGATGGTTAATAAAATGAATGAGTATTTATCTACGACACAAGTAGGGATTACTTTAACAGGTATCATTTTAGGTTGGATTGGTGCTGATACATTAGCTAAATTATTGACAGATATTTTTGATTTAACTTCATTTAATCATACGACAGCTGTAGCGATTAGTGCGGTTTTAGGGGTTGTTATTTTAACTTATTTAGAAGTTGTGTTAACTGAAATTGTCCCTAAAAACATTAGTATTGATATGCCTTTGAAAGTTTTAATGTTAGTTGTTATACCACTGCATTATTTCCATACGCTTTTTTACCCATTTGTTTGGTTATTAAATAGTTCTGCAAATGGTTTAGTAAAAATGTTTGGCTTACAACCTGCTGGTGAAAATGATGATGTCATGTCACAAAATGAAATTTTAAGTGTTTCTCGGAACGCAGTTCATGGTGGGGCAATTGATAAAGCTGATTATTTATATATGCAACGGGCCTTTGAATTCAATGATAAAATCGCTAAAGATATTATGGTTGATCGGACTAGTTTGGAAGTTGTTGATATTACAGCCACTGTTAAAGATGTTATTAATAAATACGTTGCAGAAAAATTCACACGTTTTCCGGTAGTAGCCAATAATGATAAAGATAATATTTTAGGTTATGTTTATATTTATGATATGATTCGCCAAGCACAAGTTGATGATAGTGTGAAAATTAGTAAGTTATTACGAACAATTATTTCTGTTCCGGAAGTAACACCAATTCAAACATTATTGAAAAAAATGATTCAAGAACAAACACCAATTGTGGTTGTTGTAGATGAATACGGTGGTACAAGCGGGATTGTAACTGATAAAGATATTTATGAAGAATTGTTTGGGGTTGTTAAAGACGAAGTTGATGATGTTTCAGGCGAAGATATTATTAAAAACGCTGATGGAACATATAAAATTTCTGGTAAAACAACATTATATGATTTTGAACGGTATTTTAAATATCGGAATAAAGATTTTCAAGAATCAGAAAGTGTTACAATGGCTGGTTATTTATTAGAAAACTATAAAATTAAATTAGGTTCAGTTGTTCAAGTTGGACCTTTTGAAATTAAAGTGACTGAATTTAATCGGAGTTATATTGAATGGATGGAAGTTAAACGTCTTTCGGAAGATCAATTAACGCCAGAATCATCAGAAGCAAGTACAACAGAAGAATAAAAAATGGACGTCAGGAGTTAAATGCTCCTGGCGTTTTTTAATATAAAATAGTGAAATAATTTTAGTTAAATAACTAAGCTGAAAAGAGGTTTTTTTCAAGTGTGAAGTATGCTACAATGTAAAAAACGTATATAAAAATTAATATAATGTTATTTTTAATAATAAACACGAACTATATAAGATGCAAGTGGAGTTAATGTTAGTTTTTATCGAAAATAAAAGGAGTTAATAAGAATGACTAATTGGGATAATAAATTTGCAAAAAAAGGATTTACATTTGATGACGTACTCTTGATACCAGCTGAAAGCCACGTCTTACCAAATGATGTTGATTTAAGCGTTCAGTTAGCTGATAATCTAAAATTAAATATCCCAATCATTAGTGCGGGAATGGATACTGTGACGGAAGCAACAATGGCGATTGCAATGGCACGTCAAGGGGGCTTAGGAGTTATCCATAAAAACATGACAATTGAAGAGCAAGCAGCACAAGTTGCGAAGGTTAAACGTTCTGAAGGTGGTGTAGTAATTGATCCTTACTATTTAACACCACAAGATACAGTTGCTGTAGCTGAAACATTAATGCGTAAGTATGATATTAGTGGGTTACCAATTGTTGAGTCACGTGAAAGTGGTGTTTTATGTGGGATTTTAACAAATCGTGATTTAAGATTTGTTTCAGATTATCAAGCACCAATTGCTGATGTGATGACAAAAGAAGAAACATTAATTACAGCACAAGAAGGCATTTCTTTGAAAGAAGCTGAAGAGATTTTACAAGAAAATAAAATCGAAAAATTACCAATTGTTAATTCACAAGGTCAATTAACCGGTTTAATTACAATGAATGATATTGAAAAAGTCGTGCAATATCCGAATGCAGCTAAAGATGAAGAAGGTCGATTATTAGTAGCCGCTGCAGTTGGTGTGACAAGTGATACTTTTGACCGGGCCCAAGCGTTATTGAATGCCGGAGCAGATGCTTTAGTTATTGATACTGCTCATGGACATTCAGCTGGTGTTATTCGTAAAATTAAAGAAATTCGTGCTCATTTCCCACAAGCAACATTAATTGCAGGGAATGTAGCTACTGGACAAGCAACACGCGATTTATTTGAAGTTGGGGTTGATGTTGTGAAAGTCGGAATTGGACCAGGTTCGATTTGTACAACTAGAATTGTTGCGGGTGTTGGTGTCCCACAATTAACAGCTATTTTTGATGCAGCTCAAGTCGCACAAGAATATGGTAAGAAAATCATTGCTGATGGTGGGATTAAATATTCTGGTGATATTGTGAAGGCGATTGCGGCTGGTGGTAATGCTGTCATGTTAGGTTCCATGTTAGCCGGAACAGATGAAGCTCCCGGTGAAATGGTTATTTATCAAGGACGTCGTTACAAAACATATCGTGGCATGGGAAGTTTAGGTGCGATGGATTCAACACATGGTTCATCTGATCGTTATTTCCAAAGTGCAGTTAATGAAGCTAATAAATTAGTACCAGAAGGCATTGAAGGACAAGTTGCTTATAAAGGTAGTGTGGCTGGTATTATTTATCAAATGGACGGTGGACTTCGTTCGGGTATGGGTTACTGTGGTGCTGCTAATTTACAAGCGTTAATCGATGATGCTCAATTTGTACAAATTACAGGTGCTGGATTGAAAGAATCTCATCCACATGATGTGCAAATTACTAAAGAAGCACCAAACTATTCAATGAACTAAAAAATAAAAAGCGGACAAAACTTAGTGAGGAAGTTTTGTCCGCTTTTTGTTATAAAAAAATCCAGAGAAAGGACCTAATCTCTCTCCGAATAGATAAATAAATAAGTTCGGTAATTTCATATCACGTAATTTAGTTATCTAATTAGTATTTGAAATTACTTTTAAAAATATAACGGCTTTTGACGGGCAAGTCAAGGGTTTTTTAGAAAAAATCAGCGTCAAATTTAATTGATATTAGTTTCAAACGGTTACATAAAAGCGAACGAATTTACAAAGGGGTAAAATAGAGTTCGGTATTTAATGATTTGAATATAAAGTCCGCGATATTAAGTAATTCTTTAACTATTAAGTAAGTTAAATTTGATACAATATAAACAGAGAATTAAGTAAAAAAGTAGTCAAGGAGATGATTTAGATGAAAATTTTAGTAGTAGATGACGATAAAGATATTGTTGAATTATTAAGTATTTATATCAAAAATGAAGGTTATGATGTTGAAAAAGCATATGACGGTAAAGAAGCTTTGACGAAATTGAATACAAATCCAGAAATTGCATTGATGATTTTAGATATTATGATGCCTAATATGGATGGCATGGCTGTTATTCATGAAGTGCGGAAAGATTCACAAATTCCGATTCTTTTATTATCAGCTAAAACAGATGATTTAGATAAAATTCAAGGATTAATTAAAGGTGCTGATGATTATGTTACAAAACCATTTAATCCGTTAGAAGTGATGGCGCGTGTGAAATCTTTACTACGTCGTTCACAACATGAGGTTAAGAACAATGAACCTGATCAAATTGAAATTGGACCACTTGTAATTAAAAAAGATTCTCATGAAGTTGAAACTGTAACTGGAAAACCAATTCAATTAACAGCTTTAGAGTTTGGAGTTTTATATTTATTAGCAAGTCATCCTAATCGTGTTTTTTCAGCGGATGAAATTTTTGAACGTGTTTGGCAACAAGAATCTGTTATTTCTGCAAAAACAGTAATGGTTCACGTAAGTCATTTACGCGATAAAATTGAAGAAGCAACAGATGGTGAAAAAGTTATCCAAACTGTTTGGGGTGTTGGATATAAAATTGAAATGCATTAATAATAGAAGTAGCGAGGTAGGAGAGTGTGAAATTTAAACTCACAGCACGTGAAAAAAGTGAATTATTTGGTGAAGGGATTGTCACCATTATCTTATTACTATTATTGAATATTGCGACATTTGTGGTTTTAGATCAATTAATCGCTTCTAATCCTGAATTAGAGAATGGGATTTTTCAAATTAAAATGTCATTGTCTTTTGGACCGAATAATATTCGGATTTGGAGCTGGGGTTGGTTATTTGGTGTGATTCTCTTGATTGGGGATGGAGCCTTTATTTATTGGCGTTTGATTCGTCGGTATCGTCAAATGCAGTTGCGTCACATTATTGCAGAATTGCATTATATTGCTGATGGACATTTTGATCATCGGATTCCGTTTCAAATTTCCGGCCAAATGCAAAAGGTAGTTTCGAGTGTGAATGCCTTAGTTGATAGTACTATCAAAGCGATGGAAGATGAACGAGAAATCGAACGATCCAAAGATGAATTGATTACTAATGTTAGTCATGATATTCGGACACCATTAACTTCTATTATTGGATATTTGGGTCTGATTGAAAATAAACAATATCATAGTGAAGAAGATATTTTGAAATATACTCATACAGCTTATTTAAAATCACGTGAAATGAAAGTATTAGTCGATGATTTATTTGAATATACTAAAGTGCAACAAGTTGATGCACCATTACAGTTAACGCGGTTAAATGTTTGTCAAATGTTAGAACAAATTGCGGCGGGATTTGAGTTAGAAGCGCAAAATCGTCAGATTCAATTAACAGTAGATGTTCCCAAAGAACCGCTTTATATGGAAGCTGATGGCGAAAAACTAGCGCGTGTTTTTAATAATTTGATTACCAATGCTTTTAAATACGGTACTGGTGCTAAAAATATTTATTTAACATTGCGTCAAAGTAGCCCAGAAGAAATTAAAATTACAGTCGCTAATGATGGTAAGCCGATTCCTAAAGAAGCCTTAGAACATGTATTTGAACGATTTTATCGAGCAGAAAGTTCGCGTTCACGTGCTACGGGCGGAACGGGGTTAGGTTTAGCGATTGCGCAAGGGATTGTTCAATTACATCATGGTTTTATTTATGTTACATCGAATGAAAAATTAACGAGCTTTATTATTAATTTACCGGTGAAACATCAAGAAAAATAAAAAGCGATTTAAAATAGGTATAGTTAGTGACTATTAAGTTTAGAATGCTTATAATAAGAAGGAAATATAAAACGAGAGGAAATAAAATAGGATGCAATTAAGAAAAGTACTTCAAAAAACAGCCATAGTAGCAATGACTTGTTTAATGGCTTTAACACCTGTTGTAATGGGAGGAGTTAAAGTATCAGCTGATACAAATATTGATGAAAGTTCAATTAATATTAAAGCTAAATCAGCGATTGCGGTTGATGCTGAAACAGGCCAAATTATTTATGGTCAAAATGAAAATGAGCCTTTAGCAGCTGCTTCAATGACAAAAATTTTATCAGCCTATTTAGTTTTAGAAGCTGTACATAATGGTAAATTGAAATGGAATCAAAAAATTCCAGTGCGTTCTGCAGCACAAAAAGTGAGCCAAGATACAAGTTTATCTAATGTTCCTTTAAAATCAGATCATGAATATACAGTTCGTTCTTTATATCAAGCAACATTAATTTATTCAGCTAATGGTGCTATTATGGCCTTAGGTGATGCAATTGCTGGATCTCAAAAGAATTTCGTGAATATGATGCGTAAAAAAGCTCGTTCATTTGGTATTAAAGATGCCAAAATTTATACATGTAATGGTCTTCCTAATGGGTTATTAGGTAAAGGTGCTTATCCAGGGATTCCAGCTGATGCAGAAAATGAATTTTCTGCACGTGATATGGCAATTATGGCAACAAGATTACTTAAAGATTATCCAGAAGTGTTAAAAACAACTAAAATTCAACATAAAAAATTTAATAACGGGACTTCATATACAGTTATGAATAACTGGAATTGGATGTTACCAGGGTTAGTTAAAGCTTATACAGCATTGCCAGTTGATGGTTTAAAAACAGGTACATCTGATAAAGCTAAAGCATGTTTTACAGGTACTGTTAAAAAAGATGGTCACCGTATTATTACTGTTGTAATGGGTGCAAGCCATAAGAGTCAAACAGACTTATCACGTTTTGTGGAAACACAAAAATTAATGTCATATGTTTATAATAGTTTCACATATAAAACAATTAAAAAAGGCACAAAAATTAAAGGTGCAGCTGTTAAAGTGGAAACCGGTAAAGAAGAAACAGCTCCGATTGTAACTGGTAAAAAAACACATATTTGGGTTCGAAATGATTTAACACCTAAATATCAAGCAACAACAAAAATTAGTAAAGATTTAGTTGTTGATCATAAATTACAAGCACCTGTGGATGAAGGCGAAAAAGTTGGTACTATGACAATTAAAGTTAAGGGCCAAGATAATAAAAACATCAATGGTGCTAAAGGTGTTCAAGTTAAAGCTGTTGCGAAAGAAGATATTAAAAAAGCAAATATTTTCGTACGTATGTGGCGCGGAATTACAAATATTTTCTAAAAAAGATTAGAAATTCAAAGTGAACTTAGTTTAATCGACTAGGTTCGCTTTTTTTGATGTAAAATAATGTTAAAATAAAACGGAGATTAATTAATAAGAAAAAGGAGAGTTTAGACATGTTAAGCAATATGGTACAAATGATTGTATGTTGGGCATTAGCTAGTTATACATTTTATTATTCACGTAAAAGAAAACAAGAAGGTAAAATTGGTGCTAAATGGTATTTAGGTGTCACAATTTTACTTGTACTTGGTGGAATTGAAGCGTGGATTTTTTAATTAAGCCCCTTTAAATCAAGATAATTCAGATTGTTTTTGGAGAACGATTAAAGTGCGACACTTTGCGAAATTCGTTTATTGTAAGTCATAGACATTGTGTGTACACTATTCAATATGAATAAGATTGGTATTAAACTGTATCAGTTTTTAAATATAAATAAATGAAGGGGGCGGATGATTTGAAGATGATCAAAGAAGAATTTAAAAATTTGTTGAATCATAAAATTTTATTAGTATCAATTACAGTTATTATGATTATTCCATTTTTATATTCAGTCTTCTTCTTAAAATCTGTTTGGGATCCTTATGGTAATGTAAAACACTTGCCAGTAGCGGTCGTTAATGAAGATAAAAGTGTAAAGTTTCGAGGTAAAACAATCGATGTTGGTGATCAGTTCGTTAGTGAGTTGAAGAAAAACCATGATTTAGATTGGCATTTCTTATCAGCAAAAGATGCTGAATATGGATTACGTCATAAAAAATACTATATGGTTTTAACAATTCCGAAAAACTTTTCACATAATGCATCAACAATTTTGGATAACCAACCTAAGAAAATGGAAATTAAGTATCGTACAAATGATTCTTTAAACTATTTAGGGAAAGTTATTAGTGAACAAGGTGCGAAACAAGTTAACGATGTGATTCGTGATAATGTTTCGAAAGAATATGCCACAGCTATTTTCAAAGAAATTGACAAAATTGGTGGCAAAATGACACAAGCAGCTAACGGTGCAAAACAATTAGCTGATGGTACTGTTAAATTAAGTGACGGTATTAATAAATATACAGCTGGTGTAGCTCAAGTTGGCGATGGCTTGATGACATTACAAACAAAAATTGGACCTTTAACAGAAGGTGTCGATAAATTAGTTGAAGGATCTAACAAATTAGTTATCGGTTCTGATAAAGTAGCTGATGGTTTAAGTCAAGTTAATGCCAAAACAGGAACTTTAGCAGCTGGTGCAAAACAATTATCTGAAGGTTTAAATACTTTAAATGATAAAACAGGTCAATTAGCCGATGGTGCTAATAAATTAGCTGATGGATTAAATACCTTAAATGGTAAAACAGGTGCATTAGCAGCTGGTGTGGCTCAATTACAAAAAGGGTCTCATGATTATAACGAAGCAATTATTAAATATACAACAGGTGTTTACCAAGTATATAGTGGAATTCAAAAAGTAGCTGATAATTTAACTAAACTTAAAGCTGATGGTACTGAAAAAGCCAAAGCAGGCGCTTCCGAATTAAAAACAGGTGCTTTCAAATATACAGCTGGAGTTAAAGCAATTGCAGTTGGAATGGGTGCTCTTGATTTAAGTGTTAATACTGGCGATTTAGTTGGTAAAATGCAAAAACTTAATGAAGGTATGCAAGAATTAAATAAAGGTTTGAAAACTTTAAATGGTACATCTTCACAAATTGAAGCTGGTAGCAAGAAGTTAACTAAAGGAACAGCTGATATGAAACAATTAGTAGCTGTTGCTAAACGTGTTCGGGCTTTAAACAAGACATTAAAAGCAGTTGTTGATAATCCAAAACCAGCAGCTGATAAAATGCCAACAGGAATGCCTACTCAAGCTGAAATTCAAGCTGTACAAGCAACTTTAACAGAATTAATTGCAGTACAAAAACGTTTAACACAAACTAATAATGATTTAAAAGCATCTAATGTTAAATTAGATGAATTAGCTCAAGCACAAACAGATCCTGCTGCTAAAGCGGCTATTCAAGCCATTGTTGCTAAAAATAAACAAACAATTGCCGCAAATGATGGTGCAGGTGTGGTTGATACAACTAAGACAGTTGCTACATTAAAAGTTTTAAATGATGTTTATACAAAAGTAGCTGCTACAAAACCACAAGATAATAAAGCATTAAAAGTCTTAGCTAAACAAGCTAATGAAGCATCTACACAATTAGCAGCATCTTTAGAACCAGCTGTTAATAATTTAAATGCAGGTGCCACAGCTTTAGATCAAGGTATTAATCAATATACTCAAGGTGTTGCTAAAGCTCGTGTTGGTAGTATGAAATTAGCTTTAGGAACAAAATTATTAGTTCCAAGTACAAAACTTTTAGCAGGAAGTATTGCTAAGATTAACCAAGGTTTACAAACATTATCAACTAAAGGTACTGAATTATATGCAGGTACAAGCAAGCTTTATGATGGTGTTGCTAAGATCGATGAAAATGTTGGTAAATTAGCAGAAGGTACAACTAAAGTTGCTGCAGGTGCTAAAGCTTTAAATGATAAAGCTCCAGCCTTAAAAGCTGGTTCAGCAAAAATTGCTGATGGGATTGCAACATTAAATAATAATGTTCCAGCTTTAGTAGCCGGTGTTAGTCAATTAAACGCTGGTGGTCAAAAGCTAAAAGCAAGTATGCCAGCTTTAGTAGCCGGTGTTAGTCAATTAAACGCTGGTGGTCAAAAATTAAATGCAGGTGTTCCTGTATTAGTTAATGCTATTGAAATGTTAAATGCTGGATCTCAACAAGTTGCTGGTGGTCAACATGCATTAAACGAAGGTTTAAATCAATTACATGATAAAGTACCTATGTTAGCAGCTGGTGTTAATAAATTAGCTGAAGGTGGCCAAAAACTTGTTTCTAAAACACCAGAATTAAAAGCTGGTACAAACAAATTGGCAGCAGGTAATAATGAACTTGCTACAAAACTTCAAGCTGGTGCAGATAAATTAGGTGAAATTGAATTAACCAAACGTACAGCAGAAATGCTTGCGAACCCAACTAAGTTAAAAGAAAGTCATTATAGTGAAGTTCCTAACTATGGTTACGCCTTAGCTCCATATATGCTCTCTGTGGCATTATATGTTGGTGCATTAGTATTTAACTTTATTTACCCAATTCGTCGTCTATCAACTCCTGATGGCTCTGCAACATCATGGTTCTTTAGTAAAGTCTTGATTGGAACAACATTTGCTGTCTTAGCTGGTTTAGCTGAAACAGGCTTAATGATGTTATGTGGATTACATCCAGAACATGTTGGTAGTTTCTTGATGAATGCTGTAGCGTTCTCAATGACTGCGACATTTACAGTTATGTTCTTCTCAATTGCATTTGAAAACCCAGGACGCTTTATTGCGATGATCTTGTTAATTATCCAATTAGGTTCATGTGGTGGTTCATTCCCAATTGAAATTACTAAAGGTATGAATGGTTTATTCGAAGCAATTAATCCATACTTACCAATGACATATTCAGTTTACGGATTCCGTCAAGCTTTAACATCTGGTCTTGGTTCAAGTCAAATGATGCAAACATATGCCGTGCAATTAGGCTATATCGTTGTTCTCTTGATTTTAATCTGGATTGCAATGTTATACTTACGCCGGAGCGGTAAAGTAACATATATGGAAGATTTCAGAACTCGTGAAGCAGATGCTGCTTTAGAAGATGAATAAAATTAATTAAAAAACTGTTGTAATTGGTATCATCCAATTACAACAGTTTTTTTGTTTTGTACATTGGTATAGTTTTTGCGTTATAATGAAAAGTGAGATGTTAGTCGTTGTGGTGATTTGGGGAGGAATTTTAAATGACAGAGAAACAAACCAAGCAAAACGGTACGACCATTAATAAACAATTACGTCCTGATTTGAAGAAAGTAGAACCAAATAAATATGGTCAGGAATTTGAAGTTGGAACACCCGTTGTTTTTGAATTTCAAAAGCAGACATATCAAGGTGTTGTACAAAAACAATTGAAAAATGCTGCTATTATTGATTTTAGTGGTGCTTCACAAGAATCAGAATTAGCACAAGATTTGAAACAAAAAATTGTGATTAGTTATACAGATTTAGCAAAAAGTGAATAATAATTGAAGTTGGAACACTAACAATCTCAGGATAGTTAGTGTTTTTTTTATAAGCGAAATTTAATCTGAATTTGAAAAGAAGGTAAAAATACTTTAGACTTAAGACTCAAATTAAAAAGTGATTTTGGAGGATTTATGAGTAAATTAGAAAAAACAAGTTTTTTAGCTGCGGCTATTTATATTGGAATTATGGCTGTGGGTATGTACACAATGCACAGTATTTTTGGTTATAGTTATGATCAACCTGCTATGACAAAAATTTTATTAGGTTTTGAAATTGTGATGACTTTAGTTGGCGTGTACTTTTATCGTAAAAATTTAAAAGGAACAGGTTTTGGTAAAGTTCGTTTTAGTTTTGGTTACTTAGTACTAGCTATTTTGATTTTAGTTTCCGTTTGGATGTTTTTTACGAAAGGTGATTTCACAGCTAATCCTAAATTAGTAGTAATTGTTGCTATTACAACATTATTTGTTGGTATTTCAGAAGAATTAATGTTTCGTGGGATTGTTTTAGGTTCATTTCTAAAATCAGGTCATGTTTATCAAGGAATATTTTTTAGTGCGCTCTGCTTTGCTTTATTACATGCAGTAAATGTTTTGGGTGGTTCACCATATTCTGAAGTAGTAACACAAGTTATGATGACGTTTATTAATGGTTTAGCTTTTGCTGGTTTAAAAATTAAATTAAACAATTTAACACCATTAATGATTTTCCACTGGTTATATGATTTTCTTTTAATTGCAGGGTTAGTTGCTCATGTGGATGTGAGTGGAATTATGTTATTAGTGACATTAACAGAAATTATTATTTTAATTCCATTGTTTATTACTGCACCAAAAAACTATGCGAAAAACAAAGTTTAAATAAGAAGAATTATAAATAGTAGTGACAAGATTACTAAAAATAGTGAATTTTTTTCCTAGAAATTAGGCAAAAACATCTATTATTTAAGGAATCTATGTTATAATTTTTTTGCGAGGACATTTCTATTTTGGAGGAACTATTTGTGAAAAAAGAAGAACCGCGTTGGTTAGAAGTTTTAAAAGTATCTCTTCCGTTATGTTTAAGCTATGTTCCAATTGGTTTAGCTTGTGGGATTTTGTTGAATGCATCAGGTTTTAATACATGGATGACAGGTTTAGTATCATTGCTTGTTTTCTCTGGTGGTGGTCAGTTTATGATCGCATCAATGTTAACATCACATGCACCTATTCATACAATTTTAGTAATGTTATTCTTCTTAGAATTAAGATATGCATTATTAGGTTCAAGTTTATCCCAATATTTAAAAGGAACAAGCAAGAAGTTTCTTTACATCTTCGCCATTTCAATGAACGATGAAAACTATGCCGTTAACTATTTGAAATTTGCTACTGATAAAGAATGGTCACCTAAAGATGCCTTGATGGTAGAGCATTATTCTCTCCTATTTTGGACATTGGCCAATATTGTCGGTGGTTTAATTGGTAATTTAATTACAATCAACTTAGAAATTGTTGATTTTGCCCTTACAGCATTGTTCTTATACATGGTTGTAATGCAATTCAAGAACAAATTAACAATCTTAATTAGTTTCTTAGCAGCAATCTTTGCTGTAATTGCAATGTCAATCTTTAAGAGTACGATGGGTCTGGTTGTAGCTACTTTAATTGCTTCCTTTGTTGGATTTGCAATTGAAGACTATTTGGTAAAACATGGCAAGGCCAAAGGATTTTGGTTGAAAGTCATAAAACCTAAAGCTAGTCGGAAAGTAATTAGTAAGTCAGGGGAATAGTAATTATGACAAATATGGATCATTTCATTTTAGTTATCTTATCAATGGTAGTGGCATTTATTCCGCGTTTTATTCCGTTACGTATTTTCTCAACAAGAGAAATTCCACAATGGTTTAATGAATGGATGAAGTATGTGCCTGTTTCACTATTTACAGCACTTGTTGTCAAAGATATATTTATGGATACACAACATTACGTATTCGTAGGATTTCATAATGTGGCTAAAATCATTGCCTCGCTAATTGTTATTGCAGTCGCATATCGATCCCGATCAATGGGTCTTTCGGTAGTGTTTGGACTAGCAGCTGTCACATTATTAGCTATGGTATTTGTATAAAAATACTAAATACTAAATTGAATTATATATAGACTATCTCTAGCTAATAATTAGCTTTCGATGGTCTTTTTTAGTTTTAAAATCACAAAAGGTGGTGGGGGACATAGATTCAAAAAAAGTAAAGGGAAGTATGCAAAATTTACGTGTTAAAAATTTATACGCTGCATTTGCTTCTAAAAATAATAGTTACATCCTCAAAGGAATTTTAATTGGGGCATTAATTGGTTTTGTTGTTGGTGTTTTTCGTTTAATTATTGATAATACCCTAAAAGGTTTGTTTTGGGTATATCCTTATCTGGTTAAGCATCCGTTAATGATTATTGTTTATGTGATTGGGACAGTTATTGTTTGGCTGGCTTTGACACGAGTGGTAAAACCATTTGCTAAGAAAGATGAAATGTCTTGGTGGTCCGGTTTATGGCGCACTTTTGTTGGGGCGTTATTAGCGATTTGTCCGGGGTTATTTGCAGGTCGTGAAGGTCCTTGTATTCAAATGGGATCATATATTGCGCGAGGTTGTTCGGTGAATTTATTTCATGATAATGAACAAGATTTAAAAGTTTTAGTACATAGCGGGATGTCGGCAGGTTTAGCAGCCGCTTTTAGTGCTCCGATTGCCGGAACGTTATTTATTTTAGAAGCAATTAGTTTTGAATTTACACCAGTTATCTTAATTACATCGATGACAACATCGATTAGTTCAGTTGTGGTTACATATTTTTTCTTTGGTATAAAACCATGTTTATATTTAGCTTATAGTGGTTCACTACCATTAGAATCATATTGGTTATTATTAATTTTAGGAATTTTAATGGGATTTTTAGCTTGGGTATTCCAAATTACAAATACACAAACTAAAAAATTATATGAACTTTTACCAATTCCTAAAAGATTTAATACAATTTTACCGTTATTATTTGTGATTCCAATTGGTTTAATTTATCCTAAAATTTTAGGTGGGAGTCATGATTTTATTTCCGTTTTAACAAGCGATCAATTTATGCATTCTGTTTTAAACGATCCAAAATACACAATGATTGGTGTGATTATTGTTTTTGCGTTAGTGCGGTTTGTCTTTACAATGATTTCTTGTAATGCGACAGCTCCAACCGGGATATTTATGCCGATATTAGTTATGGGGGCTGTGACAGGCGCTTTATATGCTGCTTTAGTCATTCGTTTTGGTTTAATTAGTGATATTTATTATTTAAATATTATTATTTGTGCGATGGCCGCTTATTTTGGGGCTGCATTAAAAACACCATTTACAGCAGTTGTTCTTTTAGTGGAAACTGTAGGTAGTGTTAAATATGTGATGCCAATTTTAATTGTGACTTGGATTGCTTATATTGTGAATAGTTGGTTAAAAGGAAAATCGGTCTTTAATGACTAAAGAAAAGCACATGACTTTTAAAGTCATGTGCTTTTTTAATCTTGGAGATATTTATGTTTTAAATTTAAACTGAACGAAA
Source organism: Ligilactobacillus ceti DSM 22408 (assembly GCF_000423245.1). GTDB lineage: Bacteria > Bacillota > Bacilli > Lactobacillales > Lactobacillaceae > Ligilactobacillus > Ligilactobacillus ceti. Next base: position 39,588 of record NZ_AUHP01000012.1, on the reverse strand, counting down.
TAATTACCACAGCTAATAACATGCTGGCGAAAGTATCAGAAGGATAATGAACATGTAAATAAATTCGTGTTGCTGCCATAATAACAACCCACACTGCGCCTAAACATGAAAAGAAGAGTTTTAATGCTTGATTTTTAATATTGTATGTTAAAAATACAACTAATAAGAACACTAAGAGTGCTGTTCCTAATGTGTGGCCGCTCGGATAACTATAGCCGCTTTGTGGAATCAATTTATCAATAGGACGTGCGCGTTGGATCATATGTTTTACGATGAAATTAAGTAAGTTACCACCTACTAAAACAATTAATGCCCAAAGTGTATTTTGGCGACCGAATTTAAAGTAAATATAAACGCATAAAATTAGACATAAGATAATTGTCATTTTTGGACTTCCGATAAAAGTGATTCCTTTAACAATGGAAGTCATGGTTGGGTTAGTAATTGTTTTTAAGATTTTTTGAAAAGTTAAGTCGAAATTTTGAATGAAACTGGTATTAAATTTAACTAAAAAGGTCCAAATTAAAAAGAGAATTAAAAAAAGCGAACCTGTTAAAGTATATTTTTTATTTTGTGACATAGTTATAAAAAAGTCCTTTCTATATTTTAAAACTGTGGAATAGTTTACCATAAATTGCTGCAAAAAACAGAATAAGTTTGCGTTTGCGAAAAAAAATAAAGTGTAATATACTTAATTGCATTAGTGATTAAGTATATAAGTAATAGGAGGGGATCCCCATCGAATTTACCAATGGAAAACCAATTTATCAACAAATTGCGATTCAAATTGAAAATGCGATTTTTACGGGAGTCTATCAAGAAGAAGAACAAATTCCATCCACCACAGAATATTCACAAAAACTTCATATTAATCCAGCTACGGTCTTAAAAGGGATGAATATGCTAGTTAATAAAGGATTATTACAAAAGAAACGTGGTTTAGGAATGTTTGTTAAACAAGGGGCACGTGAACAAATTGTTTTAGAACGGCGTGCTGCATTTTATCAAGATTATTTAGTTCCATTATTAAAAGAAGCAGAATATTTAGAATTAACGCAAGCTGATTTAATTGCGATGTTACAACAAGAAGAAAGAGAGCAAGATGATGTCTAGTTTAGAGTTGAAAAATATTTATAAAAGTTTTCTAAATAAAAATGTATTAGCTGATGTCAATTTAACTTTTCAACCAGAAATGATTTACGGTTTGTTTGGTTGTAATGGTGCCGGTAAAAGTACTTTGTTAAATATTATTGCTAGTCGGATTTTAACAGATGGTGGAGAAGTTTTTTATGATCATCAATCTGTCTGGGAATATGACGATTTAATGGCTAAAATTTATTTAGTTGATAGTAATGATATGTACTATCCAGGAATGAAATTAAGTAAAATTATAGCGGATACAGCCGGTTTTTATGGTGAGTTTGATCAAGAATATGCATTGGAATTAAGTGAAAAATTCGAATTGAATCTTGATCAAAAATATGCCAAATTATCCACTGGGTATAAAACGATTTTTAAATTAATTATGTCTTTATGTGTTCCTGCCGAATATGTTTTATTAGATGAACCAGTTTTAGGTTTGGATTCGCAACATAGAAAGTTATTTTATCAAGAGCTATTGAATACTTATACAAAGAAACCACGGACATTTATTATTGCGACTCATTTAATTGATGAAATTAGTCAAATTATTCAACGTGTTTTGATTATGCAAAATGGAAAAATTGTAGTTAATCAAGAAGTTGAAGAGTTGTTAGCTGAAGCGTACTTAGTTTTAGGTAGTGAAGAAGATTTAGCTCCTTATATTCATGATTTACATGTTATTGGTCATGAAAAATTAGGTAATTTACATGGATATTATATTTTAGGGGAATTGCCAGCAGAATTAACGCAACAAACCACCGTGCAAATTGAAACATTAAGTTTGGATCAAGTTTTTGTACATTTAATTCAAGATGAGGAGGGTGATGCTTATGTTAACAATTAAAGAAAAATATGCTTTTAAGGTGTTAAGTCGGCGTTATTTAAAAATCTTCATGAATGTTTTAATTGGTCTATTAGCCTTTTCAATTGTACGAAGTGCTTTTATGTTATTGTTTTGGGTGAATACTGATGAGCCATTTTCTTTTGGAGGATTTTTCACAGGATTATTTATTCAAGATTATTTTTCGGTGTTAATGTTTGTGTTATTTATATTAACTTTCTTGAATTATCGTGATTTTAAATATTTTATGCAAAATAGTTTATCGCGTAATACGTATTGGAAAGCTAAGACATTAGTTATTTTGGTTTTTGGTTTTTGTTTAGAAGTATTAGATCTTGGTTTTACTGAGATTTCACGATTATTAGGTATTACCAGTTATGATCTGGTTAATGTCTTTCAAAATTTCTATATGACAGGTGTTAAATCAAAAGTTTTATTACAATTAGGATCATTTGGATTTTCTTTATTAATTTTATGGGGATTTTGTTTTATTGGTTTTACGATTGGTGGTTTATTTAGTATGTTGGCGCGAAAAAAACAATTAGTTTTAATTGCTGTCTTCGTGATTATCGGTCTTCAAGCTTTGCTGTTATTACTAGGTTTCTTATTAGATTATGATGGTCGGGTGCAAGATTTTATTTTATTATTTTTAGGCTATTCAGAAAAAGGATCTTGGGATAGTACACTGTTATTAAGTTTCAGTGTTTGTTCTATTTTGGTGAATATGTTATTAAGTCATTATTTTATAACTAAAATACAAGTGAAAAGACGTTAATAATCTCTTTTAATTAGAAAAAAAGATTAGACAAAAAAACACAGCAGAATTATTCTGCTGTGTTTTTTATTATTCGGCTAAGTCGTTTGTTTGCAAGTTGATTTCAGGATCTTCATCTAATTGAGCTTGCAACGCAGCTAGTTCTTTTTGTTTTTCTAAAGCTCGTTGTTGAGCTGCTTTTTTTTGTCGGCGTTTTTCCATTTTTTTATCCCAAGCTAAAAAGCCAAAAGCTAAAATTAAAGAAAGCCAAACTGTTCCAAAAAAATAGTTTGCTACAGCTAATAACATATCAATGTTATCGATATTGTGGTTAGGAACGTAAAAAAAGGAAGCAAACAAAGTTGCTGCAAAGAGGAGCGAAAAGATAATTAAGCTAATCAGCATACTTTTTTTCAGTTTTTTCAAAGTTATCCAATCCTCCTGCGGATGTAATTATTTGTTTTTGTTTATTTATTATAAAAGTAAAGTTACTACTATTACAAGAATAAATCTTCAGAAAAGAGCAAAATTATAAATTGTAGCGAAAAAAGCCATGCTCACCAATTCACATGCGATGATTTTTAAAAATGTTTTTTACATACAAAGGGTGATTTAGCTGCTTTTCATGCATAAATAAGTATGTGCACCAGTTCACTAACTTAAATAATACTTGAAAATGATGTATAATTACTTATTGTAAGCGTTATCAAAGAAGTTGAAGTATAACTTTTAATTTTTGAGGAGGCAGCATTATGGGAAAAATTGATTTTAACAAATTAAATAAAACACCAAAAATTACTAAAGTATCCATTTTAGATCAAGATGGAAAAATTATTGACGATGATTTAATGCCAGATTTAAGTGATGAAGAATTAGTTTCATTATTTAAGAAAATGATTTGGTCTCGAGTTTTAAATGATCGTTCTACAAAATTAAATCGACAAGGTCGTTTAGGTTTCTTTGCGCCAACATTAGGACAAGAAGCAAGCCAAGTTGCATCAGAATTTGCGATGGACAAACAAGATTTCTTGTTACCAGCATATCGGGATGTACCCCAACTTGTTTTACATGGATTACCATTGTCAAAAGCCTTTTTATGGTCAAGAGGTCATATTGAAGGTAATAAATATGCGGAAGATTTAGCCGCTTTACCTCCTCAAATTATTATTGGTGCGCAATATGTTCAGGCAGCCGGCGTAGCTTTAGGCTTGAAGAAAAAAGGGCAAGCTAATGTCGCATATACTTATACAGGTGATGGCGGAACATCACAAGGTGATTTTTATGAAGGAATTAACTTTGCCGGAGCATTTAAAGCCCCAGCGTTGTTCTTTGTACAAAATAATCATTATGCTATTTCTGTTCCGCGTGAAAAACAAACTGCAGCCCAAACCTTAGCTCAAAAAGCAATTGCAGCTGGTATTCCAGGTATTCAAGTTGATGGGATGGATGCTCTAGCCGTTTATGCGGTGACGAAAGCAGCACGTGATTGGGTTGTTGCTGGAAATGGTCCGATTTTAATTGAAACATTAACATATCGTTTAGGGGCTCATACTTTATCTGGTGATGATCCAAAACGTTACCGTTCACAAGAAGAATGGGAAAAATGGAATAAAAAAGATCCATTGAATCGAATGCGTAAATATTTAGAAGACAAAGACCTCTGGAATGAAGAAGAAGAGGATATTTGGGTTAATGAAGTAAATGCGCAAATTGATGAAGCAATTAATGAAGCAGAACAAGTTGAACGTCAAAAAGTGAGTGAATATTTACAACATACTTATGTCGATACACCAGCTAATATTCAAGCTCAAATTGAAAAGTTCCAAGCTAAGGAGGCTGAATAATTATGGCTAAATTAACAATGATTAAAGCAATCACAGCAGCTTTAGATGAAGCGCTTAAAAGTGATGAAAAAGTATTGATTTTTGGGGAAGATGTTGGCCAAAATGGTGGGGTTTTCCGTGCTACAGAAGGTTTACAAGCTAAATATGGTGAAGAAAGAGTATTTGATACACCATTAGCTGAATCAGGAATCGCTGGTTTAGCAACTGGATTAGCTTTCCAAGGTTTTCGTCCTGTTCCAGAAATTCAATTCTTTGGTTTCTTATTTGAAGCAATGGATGAAGTTGCTGGTCAAATTTCGCGTGAACGTTTCCGGATGGGTGGTACACGTAAAATGCCAATTACAATTCGGGCGCCTTTTGGAGGAGGTGTGCATACACCAGAATTGCACTCTGATAGTTTAGAAGGATTAGTTGCACAAACACCTGGTTTGAAAGTAGTTATTCCAAGTGATCCATATGATGCAAAAGGTTTATTGATTTCAGCTATTCAAAGTGATGATCCAGTTGTTTTCTTAGAACATATGAAACTTTATCGGACATTGAAACAAGAAGTACCTGAAGGATCATACACTGTACCACTTGATCAAGCGGCTATCAAACGTGAAGGACAAGATATTAGTATTATTACTTATGGCTATATGGTTCAAGAAAGTTTGAAAGCAGCTCAAGAACTTGAAAAACAAGGTATTAATGTTGAAGTTTTAGATTTACGTAGTGTTTCACCATTAGATGAAGCGGCCATTTTAAAAACAGTCGAAAAAACAGGTCGAGTTGTTTTAGTGCAAGAAGCACAACGTCAAGCAGGGATTAACGCTCAAGTAGCAGCTTTAATTGCTGAAAAAGCTATTCTTAATTTGCAAGCACCAATTGGACGAGTAGATGCTCCAGATACACCATATCCATTTAGTGAAGCAGAAACATTATGGTTACCAAATAAAAAAGATATCGTTGCGAAAGTCCAAGAAATTATGAATTTCTAACGTAAAAGGGGGAGCAAAATGAGTAAATATGAATTTAAATTACCAGATATTGGGGAAGGTATGGCAGAAGGTGTAATCGGTGAATGGTTAGTTCAAGTCGGTGATACCATTGAAAAAGATGCTGATTTAGTTCAAATTGAAAATGATAAATCAGTTGAAGAATTACCTTCACCAGTTGCTGGTAAAATCACAAAAATTATTGTGCCAGCAGGTGAAACAGCAGAAGTTGGAGATGTTTTAGTCGAGTTAGAAGTGGCTCAAAGTGACAGCAATGTGACTGATGAGGCACCAGCTGCAACTGAAACAGTTGAAGTAGTTGCTGAAAAAACAGAACCAGTGAATAAAATCACTCCGGTTAATATTACCCGTGAAACAAGTGAACCAGCTGAATTTATGTTAGAAGCTGAACAAAAATTACCTGTTTTAGCAATGCCAGCAGTGCGCCGCTATGCTCGTGAAAAAGGTGTGGATGTCAGCAAAGTTTCCGGAACAGGAAATCATGGTCAAGTGCTAAAATCTGATATTGATCATTACTTAAGTCAAGGTGATGTTGTATTTGAAGAAGTTGTCAATGAAGTTTCACGTGAAACAACTCCTGTACAACCAGCTGCAACACCAGCGCCCGTCTCCTTACCAACTAATAATAGTGATAGTTGGCCAGAAAGACGTGAAAAAATGTCAGCTGTTCGTAAAGCTACAGCTAAAGCTATGGTGCGTTCAGTAAGCCAAATTCCACATGTTAATTTATTTGATGAAGTTGTAGTTGATAAATTGTGGGATCATCGTAAGAAATATAAAGCAGTGGCTCAAGCTAAAGAAGTTCATCTTACATTTATGCCATATATGGTTAAAGCTTTGGCTATTGTGTTGAAAGAATTTCCAGATTTTAACGCTCAAGTTGATATGGAAAATCAAGAAATCATTTACCGTGATTATATTAATGTTGGTATTGCAACTGATACAGATCATGGCTTGTTTGTTCCAAATGTCAAACATGCTGATCAATTAAGTCTCTTTAATATTGCACGTGCAATTTCTGAAAATACGCAAGCTGCCCGTGATGGTAAATTAGCTGCTAGTTCAATGAAACATACAAGTATGTCAATTACTAATATCGGATCAGTTGGTGGTAGTTACTTTACACCAATTATCAACTGGCCTGAAGTAGCGATTATTGGTATGGGTAAAATCATGGAACAACCAGTTGTGCAAGATGGTGAAATTATTAGTGCGCGTGTCTTGAAATTATCACTTTCATTTGATCATCGAATTATTGATGGTGCAACTGCGCAAAAAGCAATGAATCGTTTGAAAGAATTAATTAGTGATCCCGAATTACTTTTAATGGAAGGATGATAGACAATGGTTGTAGGAGATTTTCCGATTGATTTAGAAACAGTTGTCATTGGTGCTGGACCTGGTGGTTATGTTGCCGCAATTCATGCAGCTGAATTAGGTCAAAAAGTGACTGTAATTGAAAGAGAACATATTGGTGGAGCTTGTTTAAATGTTGGATGTATTCCTTCTAAAGCGTTAATTGAAGCAGCTCACCGTTATCAAAGAACATTAAACTCGCAAAAAATGGGCTTAGAAGTTAAAAAAGCAAAAATCGATTGGGATCAAACACTTTCTTGGAAAGCAGATGTAGTTAATCGTTTAACGAGTGGTGTGGCCGGTTTATTTAAAAAACATAAAATCGATGTTATTTTTGGCGATGCCTTTTTGAAAGATGAAAATAGTTTGCGTGTTATTGATAAAGATGATCAAGCACAAACATATAATTATGAAAACTTGATTATTGCGACAGGTAGTCGTCCGATTGAAATCCCTAATTTTAAATTTAAGGGACGCGTGGTTGATTCAACAGGTGCGTTGAGTCTTCCAAAAATCCCTAAAGAATTAATCGTTGTGGGTGGTGGCTATATTGGTAGTGAATTAGCATCAGCATATGCTAATTTAGGATCACATGTCACTATTTTAGAAGGCGGCGAAAGAATTCTTGGTAATTACGAAAAAGATTTAGTTAAAGTTGTCGAACAACATTTTGAATCTCAAGATGTAGATATTTTTACACATGCGATGGCGCAAAGTGTAGAACAAGATGATGATCAAGTTAAAATTACTGCCATGATTAATGGCGAAGAAAAAACATTAGTTGCTGATTATTGTATTGTGAGTGTTGGACGAACACCAAATACACGTGGTATGGGCTTGGAACAAGCAGGTGTCAAAGTTGATGAAAGACATTTGATTCCAGTTGATGCTCAAGGTCGTACAAATATTCCGAATATTTATGCGATTGGGGATGTTGTAGCTGGTGCAGCGTTAGCTCATAAGGCTAGCTATGAAGGAAAAGTTGCTGCGGAAGCAATTTCTGGAATGCCAACGATTAATGATTATCATGCAATGCCAGCTGTTTGTTATACAGATACATCAATTGCGACAACTGGGTTAACGATGAAAGAAGCACAAGAACAAGGCTTAGTTGTTGAAAAAGCGCAATTCCCATTCGCTGCAAACGGACGTGCCATTACATTAGATGCAACTAATGGATTTACACGATTAGTTTATGTGAAGGAAAGTGGAATTTTAGTTGGGGCACAAATTGTTGGACCGCATGCGAGTGATTTGATTAGTGAATTAACATTAGCTATTGAAACTGGAGCAACAGTTGAAGATGTCGCTTTAACAATCCATCCGCATCCAAGTATTAGTGAAGCAATTGTTGATGCTGCTGATGTTGGATTAGGTTTCCCAACAAATATTTAACGATAGGAGCGAATTAGATGCGTTATTTAATTATGCCCTCGCATGATATTCGAACGAATTTAGCGACGGAACAATATTTAATGAGTAAAGCAGATTTAGACGTTCCTTGTATGTTATTTTATATTGAAAAACCATGTGTGATTGTTGGTCGAAATCAAAATGTTTTAGAAGAAATTGATCAGAAATTTTGTGAAGAAAATCAAGTTACGGTTACACGGCGTCTTTCAGGTGGCGGTACAATGTATCAAGATATGGGAAATTTATGTTTTAGTTTTATTGTACCTGCTGATAAGCAAGAATTTGGTGAATTTGAACAGTTAGTTGATCCTATTATTCAAGGCTTACATGCGATGGGGGCGACTCGTGCGCAAGTTAATGGTCGGAATGATTTGGAAATTGATGGTAAGAAATTTTCCGGCAATGCGATGTACACAAAAAACGGTCGGACTTTTTCACATGGGACATTGATGTTTGATATGGATTTAGATCATGTTCAAAAAGCGTTAACTGTTTCTGCTGATAAGATTGCTTCCAAAGGTATTAAGTCAGTTCGGTCGCGTGTGACGAATGTGAAACCTTATTTAGATGCTAAGTATCAAACTTTAGATACAGTTGAATTTTTACATGCTTTATTACAACAAATCTATCAAGTGGATACATGGGAAGAAGTTACGGAACATGAATTTACTTTGACAGCAGCTGATCAAGTTGCAATTGATCAATTGGTGGCTGAAATATACGGTAATTGGGATTGGGTGTATGGACGTTCGCCTAAGTTTACTATTCAAAAACGCCAACGTTTTCCAGGAGGAACAATTGATGCGCGTTACTTAGTTGACAAAGGTTATTTAAAAGAAGTTAAAATTTATGGTGATTTCTTTGGACAACAACCAGTGACTGATCTTGAGACGGCTTTAATTGGGCAAAAATATACAGCACAAAATATCCAAACAATTTTACAAAGCTTTGATTTGACGCGTTATTTCTTGAAGATACCACCGCAAGATATTGTAAAATTATTAAGTGAATAAATTATGAAAGAAAAGATGCTATTGACAAAAATGGCATCTTTTCTTAATTTGAGAAGAGAACAAATTAAAAGAGGTGAGTAGATGCAATGGCAAGTTAATTGGGAGAAAAAATGTAATGATTATCGACAAATGGCATTTAAATTTGCTGAATTAACACAAGTTATTAAAATTAAAAGTAGTTTAACCGGTGAGAAAATCCGCTTACAATTAACGAATTATTATGGTGTCAGTGATTTAACGTTTCAAACAGTTTTAGTTGCAAAAAATTCAGATTTTCAAGCGGCTCAACGTTTAACTTATCAAGGACAAACAGCCATTACTATTCCTAAAGGTACTTCTCTGTTAACAGATGAAATATCATTTCCTTTAACAAGTGGAGAGGATTTTTATATTTTGATGCAAGCTGAAAAGCCGCAAAGTTATGCTGATGTGAGTTCAACGTTTGCTAGTGAATGGGAGAATGCAGCTTTAGTTCGAAGTTGTCTGAAACATCCTAGTTTAAAAGTTAGTTCACATTTTCGGAAAAATTGGTTTTCTGTTGGTAAAGTATTGATTTTAACGGAACAGCAACCCCAATATGTTAATGTTTGGGGAGATTCATTAATTGAAATGGGATTTATTACTCAAGCTTTACGTAATTTATATTTAAAGCAACAACCTGGCGAAGTTGTTTTGAAAATTAATGGTTTATCGGGGAATCGTTATTTATATGATGCTTTAGGTCGCGGTATTTACCAAACGTTTGGATCGAGTTTAAAAAGTCGTTTTTTAAACTATATGATGGCAACTAAGGAACCAGAAATCAATTTAGTGATGATTGGGACGAATGATCTAGTCTTCCCACCTTCCGTATCGGCTGCCTCTCAGCAAGTTATTTCAGAATATATGTATGTTCAAACTTGTCGAGAATTAAGTCAAAGAGCTCCAGAAACATTATTTACAACGATTTTACCGGTGGCTGCTTATTTAGATAAACCGACTATTCAACCAGAACAAATTCAAACAACGGCAAAATTACGGCAAAAAATTAATCAAGCATTATTAAAAGACCGACAATTAAGGGTTGTTGATATTCAAACTAATGTGAGTGATGTTTCGCAAACAAGTCTATTATCTGTTGCTGATTTTGGTGATCATTTACATGTTTCCCAGCTTGGTGGAGAATTAATTGCACAAACTATTCAACCAGTTTTAACAGAACTTTTAAAACATGCTGCAAAAAATTCGTGCTATACTAAAGCCAAAACAAATTTAGGAAAGAACGGTTAAATAATGACAGATAAACTTTCGATTATTGTCCCTTGTTATTATGAAGAGGAAACAGTCCCTTTGTTTTATCAAGCGGTCGAAAATGTAAAAAAAGATTTAGAAAACATTGAATTAGAATATTGGTTTATTAATGATGGTTCAACTGATGGTACTTTAGCCGCGATTCAAAAATTGCAAGCTGCTGATCCAGAACATGTTCATTATGTTTCTTTTACACGTAATTTCGGCAAAGAAGCGGCGTTATATTGTGGTTTGCAAGAAGCAACTGGTAATTTAGTAACGGTGATGGATGTTGATTTGCAAGATCCGCCTGAAATGTTACCGGAAATGATTAAAACATTAAGAAATTCTGATTATGATTGTGTGGGAACTTATCGTGTTTCTCGTGATGGTGAACCGCGGATTCGTTCGTTTTTCGCACGGATGTTTTATCGCTTAATTAATAAAATTTCGGATACAGAAATTGTGGATGGCGCGCGGGATTATCGTGTTATGACGCGTCCAATGGTTAATGCAATTTTAGAAATGCCTGAATATAATCGCTTTTCGAAAGGGTTATTTAGTTGGGGTGGATTTAAAACTAAATATTTAGAGTATGAAAATCAAGAAAGAGTTGCTGGCGAAACTAGTTGGAGTTTTTGGAGTTTGTTTAAATATTCAATTGACGGAATTGTCAACTTTTCGCAATTTCCCTTAGATATTGCAGCGTTTGTCGGATTTTTCTCAGCTTTGATATCTGGTTTAGCGATTCTTTTTATTGTGATTCGTTATTTTGTAGATGGCGGTGATCCGACAAGTGGTTGGGCTTCTACAGTATGTATTATCTTATTTGTTGGTGGGATTCAGCTCTTTTGTTTAGGTATTGTTGGTAAATATATTGGTAAAATTTTCATGGAAGTGAAAAATCGCCCACTTTATTTAGTCAAAGATAAAAAATAAACTAAAAAGTGATGTTAGATTTAATGACATTGCTTCTCTTTTCATTTATACTAAAAAAGTTAGATTTTAAAAATGAAATTTAGATAAATTAATGAAAACAGAGGAGTATTTATGAAAACAAAATCAAATCGTGTCGTTAAAGGAATTATTTTAGCGGCGATAGCATCTATTATGTGGGGCTGTTCGGGAACAGTTTTACAATTTATTTCCCAAAACCAAGCTATTCCAGCATCTTGGTTTTTATCAACGCGGACATTAGGTTCGGGCGTTATTTTATTAATTATTAGTTTGGTGTTATATCGTGGAAAAACATTTTCACTTTTTAAATCATGGAAAATGATTGGTTGGTTAGTAGCGTATGCTTTATTTGGCTTAATGGCTAACTTATTAACTTTTTATATGGCTATTCAAACTGGTAATGCAGCAGCGGCTACAATTTTACAATATTTAAGTCCGTTATTTATTGTTTTAGGTAGTTTATTCTTTAAAAAAGAACGACCTTTACGCTCTGATTTAATTGCCTTTATTGTTTCATTAGTTGGGATTTTATTATCTTTAACAAAAGGAGATATTTCCCAATTGGCGATTCCAATGGTTTCATTACTATGGGGGATTGGTTCTGGGATTACAGCTGCAGGTTATGTTGTTTTACCGCGTCCAATTGTTAAAGAGCATCCACCGATTGTTGTTTTAGGTTGGGGGATGTTTATCTCGGGTATTTTATTTAATTTACATCAACCAATTTGGGTTAACCCTCCGGTAATTAATGGAACATTAATTGCTTCAATGGCAACGGTCATTATTGTGGGAACAATTTTACCTTTTGGGATTTTATTATATAGTTTGAATTTTGCTCCATCAGATGTTGTAAGTATTATGGATGCTGTGCAACCTGTGACAACATTTGTTTTAAGTGTGATTTTCTTAAGTTTCCATATGAGTTTCTTAGAAATTGTTGGCTCAGTTTTAGTAATTGTCGCTATTTATATTTTACAAAAAGGGCGCCGCACACTTGAAGATGAAACGGAATTATTTATTGAATAAATTAACAAGATTAGTTATCTCGATGGATGATAGCTAATCTTTTTTTGTACCACAAAGTTAAAAGCCGTGCGTCATAGGTTAAATATGCTAAAATGTTAATAACTACAAGAACGGAGGACCCGGAATGGAAAATTTAGTCATTATTGATTTGGGATCGAATTCGGTTCGTTTATCAATTAGTGAAGTATATCCGGATGGTACAATTAAAGAAGTACAACGGCGTAAAATTCAATCACGTTTAGCGGAAGGTATGGGCCAAGATGCTGAAGAAAAAATTTTGCGACCAGCTGCGATTAAAAGAACTTTAGCAGCTTTAGCAGAGTTTAAAGCTGAATATGAACAATATGAAAATATTCAATTAAAAGGAATTGCGACGGCTGCTGTGCGTACAGCGAAAAACAGTAATGATTTCTTGCGTGCGGTCAAAGAGTTAATAGGTATTGAGATTGAAGTGTTATCTGGTGATTCAGAAGCATACTATGATTATTTAGGTGTTGTGAATTTGTTAGGGACACAAGATTGTTTGATTATTGATATGGGCGGCGGAAGTTTTGAATTGATTTTAGTTCGTGACGGCCAAGCTAAAAACTTAGTCAGCATTCCCTATGGAGCTGTGAGTTTAAGTGAGAAATTTAAAGCACAAGATCAAATTACAGCCGGAGATTTATTTAGAATGCAACGTTTTATCCAAGTGCAATTTGATTCGTTGCCTTGGTTAAGAGAAGGCTATGGTTTACCATTGGTCTTATTAGGTGGGGCTAATCGGACGGTCGCGCGTTACGAATTATGTAAACGAAATGCGAAAAAATTAACCGATTTACATGGATTAACTTTAAAAGGTTCCGAGTTCGCGGATATTTATGGTGAATGGTTGGCAATGACATGTCAAGAACGACAACAAGTGTTAAAAGAAGAAGCTGATCGGGCGGATATTATTATTGGGGGATTAACTCCAGTAGTTCAATTAGTTCAAACACTCGCTTTACCAGAAATTGTTTTTTCAGAAAGTGGTGTTCGTGAAGGCGTAATTTTTGAAATGTTAAAAACAGCTGGCTTAAGTCCAGTGGCTTTTAGTCGTTAAATTAGGAAAGCATAGGTCTTTTGATCTATGCTTTTGTAGTATAATTAACAACAAAGCAGGGAAAATAAGGAAGTGAAAAAAATGCAAGGTTTTGAGAAATATTATCAAAAAGATTGGGATGAACGTTTAGCTATTTTAAAAACAGCAACCGAATTAACTGCTGATGAGTTGGAGATATTAAAAACAGCAGAATTAAAACCAGAAATTCGGGAAACTTTAATTGAAAATCAGATTACAGGCTATACTTTACCAGAAGGTTTAGCTTTGAATTACGTGGTGAATGATAAAGAATATTTAGTCCCTATGGTGACAGAAGAACCATCTGTGATTGCAGCTAGTAGTTATGGTGCCAAAATTGTAAAGCAAGCTGGTGGTTTTCAGACAATTCAACAACCACGTCTCATGTTAGGGCAAATTATTTTTGAAGATGTTCGTGATGCCGTGCGTTTAAAAACAACTTTGAAAGCTTATGAAACAGAAATTATTACACTTGCAAACCAAGCTCATCCATCGATTGTGAAACGTGGGGGTGGAGCTCGTTGGATTCGGATTCGAACTTTATCTCAAGATATGTTATCACTTGATTTAGCTGTTGATGTTCAAGAAGCGATGGGTGCCAATATGTTAAATACAATGTTAGAAGCTGTGGCACAATTTTTAAAAACAGAACTTAAAATTAATGTTTTAATGAGTATTTTAAGTAATTATGCGACTGAATGTCTTGTAACGGCGCAGTGTGAAATTCCAGTTGAATTATTGCAAACAGATGCAGTTCCAGGTGAATTAGTAGCACAGAAAATTGTACAGGCTAATCGGGTGGCACAATTAGATCCTTATCGAGCAACAACACATAATAAAGGAATTATGAATGGCATCGATGCAGCTGTCATTGCGAGTGGGAATGATTGGCGAGCTATTGAAAGTGGTGCGCATGCCTATGCTAGTCGTCATGGTCAATATCGCGGCTTAACAAAATGGGATTTAAAAGATAATAAATTATCTGGATCGTTAACTTTACCAATGCCTTTAGGTTTTGTAGGTGGTGCGATTTCAGTTTTACCATTAGCGAAAATCAATCAAAAATTATTACAAATTGAAAATGCGAATGAATTAGCCCAAGTTGTCGTATCTGTAGGATTGGCGCAGAATTTAGCGGCGTTAAAAGCACTGGTGACCGATGGAATTCAAAAAGGTCATATGCAGTTACAATTAAAAACGTTAGCTCATCGTGCGGGGGCAACAGCCCAAGAAACGCCTTATGTTGTGGCACAATTAAGTGCCAATCAGAAACGCGATTTTCAAAGTGCACAAGATATTTTAACTAAGTTACGCAAAGGGGATTTATAAAATGGGAGAACCAAACTTACAAGCAGCAACGCTTGAACTTTTAAACCGGGCACGGCAGTTAAGTCCCACACCGCTGGAAGTTATTTATCGAGATCAAAAAGTGGGGTATATCTTACCTGATCAAGGACAACAGTATTTAAGTGGTGGGGGTTGGTGTTTTGATATTAGTGACTTAACAGCACCTGATTTTACTTTGTCACATCAATTATTAAATTATTTAATGTTGTTAGAAAAACAAGTTCCTCAAATTAGTTTTAATTTAACAACGAACGATTTACAATTAGATGCTAAATTAATGGCAAGTGGCATGGCGTTATATCAAACCGTTTTAAATACTACCATCTATCAACAACAAGCTGATTTAGGTATCTTGACGGAAGAAATTAAAGAAGCTTATTTTAAAGGTGTATTAGCTCAATTACCACCTGAATCAGAACAAGGTAATCAGCTAGCTAGTTTACGTATGGCAACATTATTAGATGCATTGGTCTTTTTTAAAGATGAAGAACCAGCTGTTATGTCTAAATTCCAAGAATTATATCCTCAAGCATTTGAGCAAGCTGAATTAATGTATCAAATGTTACAACAAAAACCAGTTACAACACCAATTCAAATTCGACGTGGTATTGTACGTTTGTATCGGATGTTTGATAAATGTTTACGTGATTTACAATTGCAGCCGCTACGTTTAAGCGAGTTTGTGACTGTTAGTTTAGTATTAACAGAAAATCAAACAATGACAAAAATGAAAAACTTGTTTGAAATTTATCACACAGAATGGCAAGATAATTTACAATTTAAATCCGCATATATTGGTCGTTTAAAAACTGATCAGCAAAATGCTTTTGTAATAAATGCTCCCGAACAAGCAGAACAAGAATATTTTAAAAATTTATATGAGATGCCAGTTGCGGTCTTTTTACGGCAACAAGGTTGTGAATATTTCGTTCGGACCAAAGATTAAGAAAGGGTGTTGAGGATGACAGAATTAAATGATTTAATTCAAGCAGCACATAAAATTGTTTTTCTGACGGGAGCAGGAGTGTCGACTGCTTCGGGAATACCTGATTATCGTTCTAAAAATGGGTTATATTCAGCTGGTAAACAACCAGAGTATTTATTAAGTCATACTTGTTTGGTACGTGAACCAGACGTGTTTTATCAATATGTGACGAATAATTTATATTATCCAGATGCTCAACCGAATGTCATTCATCAGAAAATGGCAGCTTTGGTCAACCAAGGAAAAGCTACGATTATTACCCAAAATATTGATGGTTTACATGTTAAAGCAGGAGCCCAAGAGTCAAAAGTAGTTGAGTTCCATGGGAATTTGTATCATGTTTATTGTCAAAAATGTCATCAAAACGTGCCTTATCAAGAATATTTAAAAGATTTACATCATCAAGGTTGTGGTGGTGAATTACGTTGTGATGTTGTTTTATATGAAGAAGGTATTGATCAAAATAATGTTGAACAATCGATTCAAGCATTACAAAACGCTGATTTAATTGTTATTGTGGGAACTTCATTTGTAGTTTATCCGTTTGCGGGCTTGATTCAATATCGGAATCCGAAAGCAAAAATTGTGGCCGTGAACCGTGAACCAATTAGTTTGCCAGCAGGAAGCTTAATGATTCAAGGTGATGCAGTGCAAGCTTTTGAACAAGTTGATATTTAAGCGGAAAAGTAGAGTTTTTTATTGAAAGTATTATAATAAAAGTGAAATATATCAGAAAAGGTTGATGATTAATATGACACGGACTCGTTTTAATTTAGGTAACTTGATTTTAGGTGTCTTTTTTGTGGGTTTAAGTATTTATTATCTTCGGCAACCAGAAAAAGCACTTGTATTATTTCCTATCTTAGTATGTGTGGGTATTATTTTCAAAGGGCTCTACGAATTGTTTTTGAGTCGTGGTCCAATTACGGGACAACACCATTCGTGGATGTTGTTTTTAGGTGTTTTTGATCTTGTGATCGGGATTGCGAGTTGTGTTTCGACACAATTTGGATTAGCTTTGTTATCGTATTGTTTAGCTTTTTGGATTATTATGACCTCGTTTACTGAAATTAAATTAGCTAGTTTTTATCGTGAATTAGAACGTGGATATTATGGTTTTATTGTAGTTGTTAATATTTTAATGATGATTTGTGGTGTGATTTTATTATTTTACCCAATTATTTCTTTAACGATGATTTATATAATGATTATTACGATTTTAATGACAATCGGGATTGTTAAAATTATTCAAGCATTTTAAAAGTTAAAAGTGAAGCAAGCTGAATGTTTAAGATCAGCTTGCTTTTTTCATTGGGGATTCCTCTGAAAAGAACCAGATAAAACCTAAAAAGCCAAGTTAAACTATGCTATAATTAAAAAATAATTACTAAAAATCGCTAAAAAATTAAAAAATCAAACAAATAACTATTAAGCGTTCAGAAAGGATTTTTTCAGATGGCAGAAAAACCAACATTTTATATTACAACGCCGATTTATTATCCATCCGGTAAATTACATATCGGTAATTCATATACAACAATCGCATGTGATGTTTTAGCACGTTACAAACGTCTTCAAAACTTCGATGTTTTCTTCTTAACAGGAACAGATGAACACGGTTTGAAGATTGAACAAAAAGCACAAGAATTAGGTATTTCACCTAAAGAATACGTTGATCAAATGGCTGTGCAAATTCAAGAATTATGGAAAACATTAGAAATTACCAACGATAAATTTATTCGTACAACAGATGAATATCATGAAGCAGCAATTCAAAAGATTTTCACACAATTGTTAGAAAAAGGTGATATTTATTTAGGTAAATATGAAGGCTGGTATTCAGTTTCTGATGAAGAATACTTTACAGAATCACAATTGGCGGAAGTTTATCGTGATGCTGACGGTAAAATGATCGGCGGGAAAGCACCATCTGGTCATGAAGTGCAATTAGTCGAAGAAGATTGCTATTTCTTCAAGATGAGTAAATATGCTGATCGTTTAGTTGAATATTATGAATCACATCCTGAATTTATTATTCCGCAAAAACGTAAAAATGAAATGTTGAATAATTTCATTAAACCAGGTTTAGAAGATTTAGCCATGACAAGAACAAGTTTTTCATGGGGAATCCAAGTTCCTAATGATCCAAAACACGTTGTTTATGTGTGGATCGATGCTTTATGCAACTATATTACAGCATTAGGTTATGGATCTGATGATGATAGTTTATTCCAAAAATTCTGGCCAGCTAATATTCAAATGGTTGGTAAAGAAATTGTTCGTTTCCATACAATCTATTGGCCAATTATTTTAATGGCTTTAGATTTACCATTACCTGAACATGTGATTGGTCATGGTTGGTTATTGATGAAAGACGGTAAAATGTCTAAATCTAAAGGAAATGTTGTCTATCCAGAAATGTTAGTTGAACGTTATGGCCTTGATGCGTTACGTTATTACTTAATGCGTGCTGTTCCATTTGGAAATGATGGTGTCTTTACACCTGAAGATTTCGTTGAAAAAATTAACTTTGATTTAGCGAATGATTTAGGTAACTTATTAAACCGGACAATTGCGATGGTGAATAAATATCGTGATGGCCAAGTACCAACATTACAAAGTGGAGTGACAGAATTTGATGCAGCATTAGAAACAGTGGCCAAAGAAACTGTTGCAACATTCCAAGCTGAAATGGAAAGTGTTCATTTCTCCAACGCTTTAGATGCTGTTTGGCAATTAGTTGCGCGCTCTAATAAATATATTGATGAAACACAACCATGGGTCTTAATTAAAGACGAAACAAAACAAGCTGAATTAGATAGTGTCTTAGCACACTTAGTCGCAAGTTTACGTGTAGTTGCGTTATTAATTCAACCAGTTATGACACATGCACCAAAAGAAATGTTTGCACAATTAGGTTTAGCTGAAGCTGATTTACAAACAGCTGATGTTAACTATCTTGATTTACCAGCAGGTATTCAAGTGGTTGCTAAAGGAACACCAATTTTCCCACGTTTAGATGTCAAAGAAGAAGTTGAATATATTCAATCTAAAATGACAAAAGGTGGCAAAGCTAAAGGGCGTAAAGCTTTAGAAGAACAAGCTCAAGATAGTTTTGATCCCACAACATCAACTTTAAACTTAACTAAAGATGAGATTAAATTTGATGCATTTGATCGTGTTGAAATGAAAGTTGCCGAAATTAAAGCAGTTGGCAAAGTTAAAGGTGCCGATCGTTTATTGAAATTCCGTTTAGATGCTGGTGACGAAGGTGATCGTCAAATTTTATCCGGGATTGCCGAATTCTATCCAAATCCGGAAGAATTAGTAGGTAAAAAAGTGATTGCCGTGACTAACTTACAACCACGTAAAATTCGTGGAGAATTAAGTCAAGGGATGTTATTATCAGCAGAATATGATGATGGTAAGAAACTTGAATTGGTTACAGTTTCACAAACAATGCCAAATGGTTCCATTATTGGATAATTAAATTAACAAAAGAGGTTGTTTCAGTTATGAATCGACCTCTTTTTTGCCAAAAATAAAAAGGAGAGTAGCATGGAAATTTTTGATTCGCATACGCATATTAATGCGAGTGTTTTTCAGGATGATTTACCTGATGTTATTCAACGAGCAAAAGCTTTAGATGTGACTCAAATGTTAGTTATTGGTTATGATGCACCAAGTCGTCAACGTCTTCAGGCTTTGATTGAGCAATATCCTAATTTATACGGTGCAGTTGGTTGTCATCCGGAAGATGCATTGAATTATTCATCCGAATTAGAACAGGAATTACGTCAAATTTTACAACAAAAACAATATGTGGCCGTAGGAGAAATTGGATTAGATTATTACTATGATGTAGATCATCAAGTGCAACATGCAGTTTTTGAACGACAAATTGCTTTAGCTCAAGAGTTGAAAATGCCAATTAGTGTGCATAATCGGGATGCTTTTGCTGATACGTATGCTATTTTAAAGAATATGAAGATTGGTCAATATGGCGGTATTATGCATAGTTTTAATGGTGATGCAGCTTGGGCTGAGAAGTTTTTAGATTTAGGCATGGAATTGTCTTATAGTGGAGTGGTTACATTCCATAATGCCCAAGATGTACAAGCCGCTGCATTAGCTACACCGCTAGAACATTTATTAGTTGAAACCGATGCTCCTTATTTAGCACCGATGCCATTTCGTGGTGAGAAAAACGAACCCGGCTTAACGCGGTATACTTTAGAATATTTAGCTGAGTTAAAAGGTGTGAGTGCAGAAGAATTAGCCGCTATTACAAAAAGAAATACAGAAAGAGTTTTACAAATCGATGGAAAATAAAATGAAAATCCAAGAAGTTATTGTTGTTGAAGGAAAAGATGATACCAAACGGATTAAAATGGCAGTGAATGCCGATACAATTGAAACTAGAGGATCGGCTATTAGTGATGAGACCTTAGCTCAAATTGAAGAATTACACGACAAACGGGGTGTAATTGTCTTTACTGATCCTGATTTTTCTGGTGAAAAGATCCGTAAAATTATTGCGCAAGCTGTTCCAGGTGTTAAGCATGCCTTTTTGACTAAAGCACAAGCGGCACCGAACGCTAAAGGGAGTTTAGGTGTAGAACATGCTAGTGTAGAAGCTATTCAAGCAGCTTTAAGTCATCTATATACAGAAGCGCCCGAAGAAGAAGCATTAATTACGAAAGAAGATTTGCAAATTGCAGGTTTAACTATGGGTAAAAATGCTAAACAAAAACGTGCTTTGTTAGGTGAAATTTTACAAATTGGCTATACAAATGGTAAACAATTGTATAAAAGATTGAAATTATTTCAAATTACTCCTGAGGAATTTAAAAAGGCTTTAGATGAAGTTAATTCTAAAGAAGAATTTAAATAAATAAACTTTATAAAAAAGCCTTAGAAGCTAAAGCTTCTAAGGCTTTTTGTTTGCTTTTTTATATCATAAGATGGTTAACTTATAAGGGATATATTATATTTTCTAATCGCCAAATTACATAAAGCATATGAGAAAAAGAATCTAAAGGAGAGCATATAAATATGAATAAAAAAACTGCAATTACAACAACAGCTTTAGCAGGGGCTGCATTAGTGACAGGGAGCCATTTGATTGCTGCTGATCAAGTCCAACCAAAGGCACCAAATCAACCAGCTCAATCACAAAAAACAACTGTACCAACAACAATGGAACAAGCTCAAACAGCAGTTAACCAAACACAAGCTGCATTTAAGACAGCTGAACAAGATCAAAAGAATGCTCAAAATGCTCATCAAAAAGCAGATTCTGAATTAAAAACAAGTGAACAACAATTAACGCAAAAACAAAAAGATTTACAAGCGGCTAAAGAAGCTGAACAAAAAGCCCAAGAATTGAAAAAAGAAGCAACACCTGAAAAGATTGCTGCGACAGAAGCTGAAATTGCAGCTCAAGAAAAAGTTGTGGCGCAAGCTAAAGAGCAAACAAAACAACCAAAAGCAGATCATGCACAAGCTCAAAAAGATTTACAAGCAGCTAAAGAAGCTTTAGCTACACAAAAACAAAAAGTTCAAGCGGCCCAAGCTGCTACAGAAAAAACACAAGCAGCTATTGATGCTTTGAATTTACCAGGTTTAGAAAAAGATTTACAAACAGCTACAGCGCAACAAAAAGCCCAAGAACAAGCTTTGGCAACAGCTAAAGATAATGCCACACAGGCAGCTAAAAAACAAAAATTAATGCAAGAAGAACTTGGTCGTGCTCAAGATGATTTACGTGCAACAGGTTTGCAAGTAACGCAAGCTCAAGCTAATGTGGATAGTGCGCAAGTAGCTGTGACAGCTCAAGAAAAAGTTGTGAAAGCAGCGCAAGCTAAATTAGACCAAGCAAAAGCTGAAGAACAAGCAGCCCAAGCAGCAGCTGGCACAACAATTCCTGAGGCGCAAAAAGCTTTAGATCAAGCTCAAGCCGATTTAGTTAAAAAACAAACAGCTTTAGCAACGGCTAAAAATAAAGCAACGCAAGCTGTAGCTGATAAGAAGGCTGCTGATCAAGCTGTTAAAACAGCTCAAGATCAAGTAACAACAACAACACAAGCTGCCCAACAAGCTCAACAAGATTATCAAGCTGTTGAAAAAGATCTTAAAGCAGCTCAAGGTAAATTACAAACAGCTCAAGATCAAGTGAAAAAAGCCCAAGCAGCCTTAGATGCTGTGAGTCAAGGTGCAGTTCAAAATGAAATTAAATTACCAGCTGAATATATTAAATTAATTAAAGAATATGGTGGTAATAAATCTGCAACGATTAGTAACCAGTTAACCAAAATTGGTTCAGCTCACTTTAACCAAAAAATAGCAATTAGTAATAGTGAAATTGTATTCCAAGATGGTTATAAAGCAACTGAAGCTGATAAGAATACAAAGATTAAAGATATTCACAATTTAGATCAAAAAACACGTGAAGAAATTACAGTCTTTACAATGAATGTGTTAAATAATATGCGTCGTCAATGTGGTTTAACTGATATGTTAAAAGCAACTACTGGATCAGTAGCTTACTCAAAAGCAATTTCTGATATGTATAATTCTGATGATTATGATATGGATGCATATGAAGGTCATGATATCACTGCTATCGAAGAAGTTTCTAAAGAGTTTGGTGTTAGTTCTTATGCTGAAAATGCAGGATCTACAGTCTTTAGACAACTTAAATTAACAAGTACGAATTTAGCAAATATTAAAGCAAGTATTTTCCATGCTTTAGCAGGGATGACTTTTGCTGATGCTCATTCTAATTGGGGGCACGCATTAACAAATCTTTTTGTGAAAGATGCTCAAGGTATGCCAGTTCAACAATATGTAGGTGTTGCCATTGATAAATTCGGTTGGATTCACTTTAATTTTGCGACATTCCCTGATATGAATAATTTGAATAACCCAGGTGCACCAGCTACAGGAATGACGAGTTATGCAGCTGCACCAAGTATTCCGGGAACACGTGAATTAGGTACTAATCCAAATCCTGGTGGAAAAGATGCAACTGAATTAAAAGCAGCTCTTGAAAAAGCAAAACAAGCTCAAGCAGCTCTTGAAAAACAAGTGAATACTTTACAAACTCAAGCACAAACAAGTAAAAATAAAGCTGATCAAGCAGCCCAAGCACAACAAGCTGCAGAACAAGACTTACAAACAAAACAAGCCCAAGCAACTCAAGCGCAAAAAGATCAAACTCAAGCTCAAGCTAATGTGGATAGTGCGCAAACAGCTGTGGATGAAGCGCAAAAAGTTAAAGATCAAGCAGAAAAAACTTTAAATAATGTGAAAAAAGATGCACCTGGTAAAGCAGCTGCTTTAGCTGCAGCCCAACAAAAAGTTAAAGATGCTCAAGCTGAATTACAAGCAGCCCAAGCAGATGCTCAACAAAAACAAGATATCTTAAAACAAGACAAAATAGATTTACAACAAGCGCAAGCAGACGTACAAAAAGCACAACAACGTATGACTGATGTGCAACAACAATTACAACAAGCTCAAAGTGCAGCTCAACAAGCAACAGATCAAGTTCAAAAAGTTCAAAAACAAGTAGATGAAGCAAGAAACAAACAAGTAGCGGCCCAACAAGCTGTCGATGATGCGAAACAACAAAAACAAAAACTTGAACAACAATTACAACAAGAACAACAAACATTAACAGCAGAACAACAAACACAACAACAAGATCAACAAAAAGTTGATGATGCAACTCAAAAAGAAGAACAAACAGCACAGGCTGCAACTCAAGCTCAAACTCATTTGCAAGAAGAAGAAACAACTTTAGCAGCAATGCAATTAAGAGTGAAAAACTTGAAAAATGCTGATAAAATTTTGAAACAAGCTCAAGATGATGTGAAAGCTAAAGAACAAGCTGTTCAAGATGCCAAAGAAGATGTTAAACAAAAACAAGCCGCAGCTCAAACAACACAAAAAGCTCTTGATGAAGCTAATGAAAAATTAGATGCCGCTAAAAAAGCACTTGCAGTGGCTAGAGAACATTTAAAAGCTTTCCAAAAACGTCAAGCAATGAATGATGCGTTAAATAAAGTTGATCAAAAAGGTAAAACATTACCAAAAACAGGTGAAGTTCAGACACCAGCTAAAGCCGGTTGGGGAGTAGCTTTATTAAGTTTATTTGGATTAACAACATTATTTGGAACACGTAAAAAACGTCAAGATAGCTAAGATTTAAAATGAAAGACTTACATGGTAGGAATATCATGTAAGTCTTTTTTGTGATAAAATCAAAACAAAGCGCTAATTTTCAGAGCGGATTGGAAGAATTAAGGAGAATAAGATGAACAAACCAGAAATTGGATCACCAACAAGAACGCGGGCGATCATGGAAACATATGGCCTGGCTTTTAAAAAGAGTTTAGGACAAAATTTTTTAACAGATTTAAATATTTTAAAGAAAATCGTGGCAGCTGCTGATGTTACGAAAGACGATAACGTTTTAGAAATTGGACCTGGGATTGGGGCTTTAACAGAACAAATTGCCTTAAATGCTAATCAAGTTTTAGCGTTAGAAATTGATCAACGTTTATTACCAGTACTTGATGAAACATTAGCTGATTATTCTAATGTTAAAGTGGTTCATCAAGATGTTTTAAAAGCTGATTTGAATAAATTGTTAGCTGATAATTTTTCAGAACAAAAGAATTTAAAATTGGTTGCGAATTTACCATATTACATTACTACACCAATTATTATGCATTTATTAGCTGAAAAAATTGATGTTGAATTAATGGCTGTCATGATGCAAAAGGAAGTGGCTGATCGTTTAACAGCGCAACCAGGGTCGAAATCATATGGGTCCTTAGCAGTTGCCGTTCAATATGAAATGGACACGGAAATCGCGTTTATTGTGCCTAAAACAGCCTTTGTACCGCAACCACAAGTTGATTCATGTATTGTTGTATTACGTAAGAAAAAACATAAAACTTTAGTAGCACAAGATGAAGATTATTTCCAAAGAATGATTAAAGGGATTTTCATGCATCGTCGTAAAAGTTTATGGAATAACTTATTAAGTATGTATGGTAAAAAGCCTGAAACAAAAGAAAAATTAACAGCGGCTTTAGCTCAAGCAGAGATTGAACCAGGTGTTCGTGCTGAAAAATTAAGCATTGCTAAATTGATCGATTTATCGGATGCTTTAATGGCAGAAAATTTATAAAAACAGTAAAAAAAGATTGAACAGAGTCCTTTGTTTATGGTATAATTGCTATTTTTTCGTAAGTATGTTATACTTTTCTTTATAGAAGAGGTGAAAGTAAATGCCCGGAACATTAGCAAAAATTAAAAGAGAACTTGATGATTGCATTGGTGAACCATTAACAGTAACATCACAAGCAAGTCGTAAAAAAGTTACAACTCGTCGTGGAATATTACGTGAAACTTTCCCAGCTGTTTTCATTGTTGAACTCAATGAAGATGAAAATGCGATTGATAGAGTTTCATATAGTTATACTGATGTTTTAACTAAGAGCATTGAACTAAGTTTCGATAAAGATGAGTCTTTATAAACTATGCCAAAGCAATAAATAAGAAAAACAGAGTCTTGTAAATTATTTATAGGGCTTTTTTCTTTGCCATTAAAAAAGCTGTCGGAAATTATATTTCCGACAGCTTTTTAATGTTCTTCTGATTGTTGTAAATCAATTGGTCGTACAAGATAAACATTTTGGCAAAAGCCTTTGAGACTATTGTAGAGATGTTGGGCTCGAGAATGTTTTTTACAAATACCAAAAACCGTCGGGCCGGACCCACTCATAACAGCTGCATCAGCACCAAATTTTAACATTTTTTCTTTTAAAACTAAGATATTAGGGTGACGTTGAGATGTCACAGCTTCTAAACTATTCCCCATATGTTGGCATAAATTTTGTGGATCATTATTTTTGATGGCTTGAACAACAGCATCAACATTTTGATGTGGTAATGTATCATAATCAATACTGCGTAAAATTTTGGGTGTCGAGACACTTGTTTTCATTTTAGCGATTACAATCCACATTTGAGGTAGTTTGGGTAGCGGTGTGATAATTTCACCTTTTCCTGTGACGTGAGCTGGTGTGCTATAAACACAAAAAGGTACGTCTGAATCAATACTCAAAGCAAGTTTAGCTAATTCAGCTTTTGAGAGACCGAGCTCCCAAATCTTATTTAAACCACGTAAAACAGCAGCGGCATCAGCAGATCCACCACCCATTCCAGCCGCAACTGGGATGTTTTTTTGGATCTTGATTGAGACGCCTTCTTGAATCTTGTATTTACGTTGGAGTAATTTAGCTGCTTGATAGGCGAGATTACGTTGATCACACGGTAAGAATCCAGAATTTGTTTCGACACAAATTGCTAAAGAATCAGTATGTGTTGTGATTTGCACATAATCAGCGAGATCAACAGCTGTCATTACCATTGACCATTCTGGAGAACCATCGGAATGGCGGAATGGTGTATCAAGACAGAGGTTAAGTTTAGCTGGAGCTTTTTCTGTGATTTCCATGACGTTCCCCCTTTCTGAGTAAATTGAATTAATTTAATTATACTGATAACTGACACGTTTGCAAAGGAAGACCTCTTAGAGAGGCGGTTTTTGCTGCGATTTTATGAGTCGGGCTAAGTTATCAGCTGTTTGTTGTAAATTTTTGGGAGCTGTTGCTAAAGCTTCTGATAAAGGCATTGCTTGTGGAGTAATACTGAAAAAAGCGGTGAAACCTAAGTCGTATAAAGTATCGAGATCAGAACCTAAGCGCCCAGCTAAACCGATGACAGGGGAGTTAGGTGCGACTTCTTGAGTAGCTTTTAAGACTCCAAATGGTGTTTTACCGAATTGCGTTTGATAATCGATACTGCCTTCCCCGGTAATGACTAAATCAGCTTGTTTTAGGTGTTGTTTTAAATCGGTCGCAGCAATCACGGTTTCAATGCCGGAAGCTATTTTAGCCGGTGTAAACGCTAAAAAACCAGCCGCTAAACCACCAGCGGCTCCGGCTCCTGGAATATTAATATTTTTGTGGAATTGACGAGCAATAATTGTAGCGTAATTTGATAAGCTTTGTTCTAAAATTAATTGTTGTTGAGTATTGGCTCCTTTTTGTGAGCTGAAAACTTGGGTTGCACCTTGAGAACCTAATAAAGGATTAGTTACATCACAAGCTAATGTGATTGTTGTATCTTTTAAACGTGGATCTAAGTGAGTACAATCAATGGTAGTTAAATCGGTGAGATAACCGCCACCGAAAGGAAGTTCTTGTTGATTAGCATCTAAAAAACGAATTCCCAGAGCTTGCGCCATACCAGCGCCACCATCATTTGTAGCAGAACCACCTAGGCCGATAATTAAATGTTTGACACCTAAGTCTAAGGCAGCTGTGACGAGTTGGCCTGTTCCGTAAGTTGTCGCATCTAAAATAGATTGGGTAGGCTGTGGTTTGAATTGGATACCACTAGCAGTAGCCATTTCAATAATCGCGGTTTTTTGATCGCCTAAGAGACCGAATTGAGCTTTAGTCGGTCTGTGATACGCATCTAAAACTTCGACTTCATAAAAAGAACCATGAGTCGCTGCTACTAGAGCTTGGGCTGTTCCTTCACCACCGTCAGCTAAGGGAACGGTTAGTATTTCTGCTTTTGTAAAATGATTTTGAAAAGCTTTTTGGATAATTGCGGCGGCTTGTTGTGCAGATAAACTTCCTTTAAAAGAATCCGGAGCAATTACAATTTTCATCTTAATCACCACTTTAAATAATTTATTATCTTCACGATAGCAACTCTGAAAAAATTAAGCAACTACTTTTGGAGAAACGCTTAACAAATCAGTTGACAATCATGAAGTGAAATGATAATTTAAAAGGGCTGTGTTTAAAAGGCGAACATTATACAAAAACAGAATATTTTGAGATAAATAACTGTAAAAACCTTTGTTTTTGAATAAAAACCGAATTATTTATGTTTTTTAAAGGTGTAATATGGTATAAATACGTAAGAAGAACGCCGAGTAACACGAAGATAAAAAAGAGAAATAAAGTCAATTAAAAGGGGTGTTAAAGTGAAAGTAAGAAGAAGTGATCGTTTAATTGATATGACACGTTATTTGTTAGAACGTCCGCATACTTTGATTTCTTTAACTTTTTTTGCAGAACGTTATGAATCAGCAAAGTCATCAATTAGTGAAGATTTAGCCATTATTAAAAGAACATTTAAATATCGTGGAATTGGGATTTTAGAAACAATTCCGGGTGCTGCGGGAGGAGCGCAATTTATTCCTTCTATTTCGGAACAAGAAGCACGTGCATTTATTGAAGATATGACAAATGAATTATCACAAGAAGACCGCCTCTTACCAGGTGGATATGTGTATCTTTCTGATTTGTTAGGTCGTCCAGATGTTTTACGCCAAGTAGGCCGTGTAATTGCCCGTGAATATGTTGATCAACAAATCGATGCTGTTATGACAGTAGCGACAAAAGGTGTTCCGATTGCACAAAGTGTATCTAGTTATTTGAACGTACCTTTTGTAATTGTTCGTCGTGATTCTAAAATTACAGAAGGTTCCACTGTTTCTGTGAACTATGTTTCTGGATCCAGTGAACGTATTGAAAAAATGGAATTATCTAAACGGAGTCTTCCACGTGGAAGTAATGTTTTAGTCGTTGATGATTTCATGAAAGGCGGCGGAACTGTGAATGGTATGAAGAGCATGATTGAAGAATTTGATTCTAAATTAGTCGGAATTACTGTTTTTGCAGAAGCTGCATTTAGTGGTCGTCGTGTAATTGATGAATATACATCATTATTGAAAGTTGACCAAGTAAATACAATTGATAAAACAATTAGTGTGAGCCCAGGGAACTATTTAGATAAAGTATTTAAAAACGATTAAAAAATAAGGAGCAACGTTATTTAAGATAACGTTGCTCCTTTTGATTTATTTAAGATCTTAAAGTTAATTGACCATCATTTAAATCATAAATTTTATCCGCATGATCGGTTAAACGTAAATCATGTGTCACGACAATGACAGCTTTATTTTGCGATTTGGCTAAATCTTTTAAAAGTTGTCCAACTTCTGTCACACGTTGTGAATCTAAAGCGGCAGTTGGCTCATCAGCTAAAACGATCGTAGGGTCGGTATAGAGAGCGCGTTGTAAAGCAACACGTTGTTTTTGTCCACCAGATAATTCACTGGGGTATTTGTGTTGGAGATTGACAATGTCGAGTTTTTCGGCCAATTGATGCATAGCTGCAGATGATAGATTGCCGGATTTTTTAACTTTATCAACTAATTTAAATTGTTCATTAACTGTTAAAAAAGGGACTAAATTATATGATTGTAAAATAAACCCAATTTCATTCAGACGTAAATTGTTTTGTTCTTTTTTAGAAAGTTGACTGACATTGATATCATTAATCGCTACTTGTCCATTTGTCGCAGTGAGTAATCCACCAGCGATGGTTAAAAAGGTACTTTTACCAGCGCCAGAGGGACCTAAAATTAAAACGACTTCACCAAGTTCAGCGGAAAAATTCACATCTTTTAAAACGTGTACTCGTGCAGAACCACTTCCATAATATTTATTCACATTTTTTAATTCAATTGCTGGCATTTGACTAACCTCCAATGACTGAAACCGGGTCAACTTTGAGAATAGTTTTCACCGGTATTAAAGAACCAAGAATCGAAATCACTAATAAACCACCACCAACGGCTGTTAGTAAAGGCAAATTAAAGGCCATGGGAACAGCTTTAGGGATAATGAACGCTGTGATAGTTGTTAGCAGTGCACCGATGATTAAGCCGCTTAACACGAGAATGCTAGATTGGGCGATGGTAGCTTTGACTAGAAAACTGGCAGGGATTCCTTGCACGCGTAAGACTGCATAATTTGGTAGTTTTTGAATGGTAATAATATATAGGAACACAGCGATGACGATTAAAGAAATTACCATTAAAAAGCCAATCATCATTTCAAAAGTAGCATTTTGAGCGGCATAACCAGGAAGTTTATCCACAAATTTTTTAGTAGCATAGCTTTTAAGGTTATCCACATGGGGATTAAAATCTTTGGTTTGTGAAACAATAGCACTCGCTACGAATTGGGAATTAGTATTTTTTAAATCAGACCAAGCGCTTAATTTCCCATAAATAGCTGGGGCAATATTGATTTTGGCATTTTTAGTAAAACCAACAATTTTATATGGTGTAGTTAAGGAGTTGAGTTTTACTGATTGGCCAAGTTTGTAATGATATTGATCTTGGAATGCTGTATCCATGACGATTTCATGTTTGTTGGTAGGTTTATGACCGCTAGTTAATGTTAAATCATGAGCTAAAAAACTATCGGACTCAATTCCGAGAAATTGACTAGCGACTTTTTCGTGATTTCGGCCTTTAACGACAATTCCAGCTTGCCCTAGTAAAGCTTGTTTGTTCCCAAGATTTAAATCATGAGCTTGTTCCTTGGTAATTAAAGATTGTCGTAAACTTAAGTCGGCATCTTTATTTAAAACAATCGATTTCATATCCCATGATTCGATGGCAGCGGTATTTTCTTTGGAAAGACCTAAGGATAAACTAGATAAAATAAAGATTAAGTAACTAACTAAAACAATCATGGCAATAATTAAACCATAACGTAATTTTTCATATTTAATTTCTTTCAAAGCTAAAAACATCGAACTCTTCCTCTCTTTTGCTTAAGCTTGTTGTAAGATAGCTTGAATAATAGGTGAGACCCGCGCTAAAATTACTTCTTGTTGTGCGGGATAACGATAACAATCGCGAATTGTTTGGTGGCTTAAAACAGCGATACTCCATTTGATGGCGTCAGTTTCAGGTTCGGGTGCCTGTAGTGAACGGAGACTAATTTCATTTTCTAATAAATGCATTTTAATAAAATCAGCGTAAGAACTAGTTTGTGATTCATTTAAAAAGTTTTTGATTTCAGATAAATAAAATTTTGATAACGCAGCAGGAGAATTAGAATCTTTTGGTGCGTGTTTTAAGTTGGTATGAATTTCTTGCATAGCTACTTTGTATAAATAAAGATAAGCATCGTTTAAATCAGTGAAATATTTATAAAAAGCACCACGAGCAATTTGCGCTTCTTTTACAATTCGGGAAACTTGGGCCTGGGCTAAGGGGTAATTAGCAAACTCGTGTAAAAGAGCTAAAGTTATTTTTTGTTGTTTTTCAGTTGGTAGATTTAAAAATGTTTGGCTCGGCATAGTAAAGAACATCCTTTCTGTAAACACAGGTGACACGGTGTCACTTTTTGAATAAGATAAATATAAACCTTAGGTGACACAGTGTCAACTAATTGTGATTATTTTTTTTGAAAAGGTTGAAAAAGGTTGATAGCTTGCGAAAAATAAGGGTCTACGATATTATTAATAGGATAAGGTAATTTAAATATAAAAATAAAATAAAAATAAAATCGAGGGAAGCTTATGACAGCGAAATATGCCGTAATTCTAGCTGCTGGTCAAGGAACTAGAATGAAATCTAAATTATATAAAGTTTTACATCCAGTATGTGGTAAAACAATGGTGGATCATGTTTTAACACAAATTGAAAAAAATGATATGGATGAAATTGTGACAATTGTTGGTCATGGTGCTGAAGAAGTTAAAGAAGTTTTAGGTGATCGTACAAAATATGCTTTACAAGCAGAACAATTAGGAACAGGTCACGCCGTTTTACAAGCGGAAGATTTATTAGCTGATAAAGATGGGATGACAATTATCGCATGTGGCGATACACCATTATTTACAGCGCAAACATTTGCCGAATTATTTGAATATCATCGTTCTAAAGATGCGGTGGCAACGATTTTAACAGCACAAGCTGACAACCCATTTGGTTATGGTCGAATTATTCGTAATGATATTGGAATCGTTGAAAAAATTGTGGAACAAAAAGATGCCACACCAACTGAAGCAGAAATTCAAGAAATTAATACAGGTGTCTATTGTTTTGATAACCGCGAATTATTTAAAGCTTTACATAAAGTTAAAAATGATAATTCTCAAGGTGAATACTATTTACCAGATGTAATTGAAATTTTCAAAAAAGAAGGCAAAGTTATTGCGGCGTATCGAATGCATGATTTTGCAGAATCATTAGGTGTTAATGATCGAATTGCTTTAGCGAAAGCTAGCGAAACAATGCGTGCTCGGATTAATAAACAACATATGCAAAATGGTGTAACAATTGTTGATCCTGCTAGCACTTATATTGATGTTGATATTGAAATTGGTAATGATACTGTGATTGAACCCGGTGTACAACTTAAAGGTCAGACTGTGATTGGTAAAGAATGTAAAATTGGTGCTCATTCTGAAATTATCAACAGTCGTTTAGCTGACCATGTGACAGTTACAGCTTCAACAATTGAAGATTCTGTCATGGAAGAAGGTTCTGATATTGGACCATATAGCCATTTACGACCTTTAGCTCATATTGGTAAAAATGCTCATATCGGTAATTTTGTTGAAATTAAAAAAGCTGACATTGGTGAAAATACTAAAGTTGGTCATTTAACATATGTTGGTGATGCAACATTAGGTCATGATATTAATGTTGGTTGTGGAACAGTCTTTGTAAATTATGATGGTGTTAATAAACATCATACTAATGTTGGTGATTATAGTTTTATTGGTAGTGGTTCTAATTTAATTGGACCTTTAGAAATTGGGGATCATGCGTATATTGCAGCGGGTTCGACGATTAATCAAGATGTCGAATCACGTGATATGGCGATTGCTCGTGGCCGTCAAGTTAACAAAAAAGGTTACTTTGATCGTTACCCAGTGGCCCAAGCTGCTGCAGAAAACGAAAATAAACAAAAATAACTCAACATTTTTTTGATAACGGGTTGATTTTAACGTATGAAATGCTTTAATATTATATTTAAAGTATGTAAATTTGTATAAAACAGTATATTATTGGAGGCTGCTATGTCGGAACATTATAATGATCCAAAGCTTAAGATTTTTTCGTTAAATTCAAACAAACCTTTAGCTCAAAAGATTTCTGAAGCTACAGGTATTCCTTTAGGGAAGATTTCGGTTGACCGTTTTAGTGACGGAGAAATCAGAATTAACATTGAAGAAAGTGTCCGTGGTGCTGAAGTATTTATCGTGCAATCAACTTCTGCTCCTGTAAATGACAATTTGATGGAATTGTTAATTATGGTTGACGCTTTACGTCGTGCTAGTGCAGCAACTATTAACGTTGTAATGCCATATTATGGTTATGCACGTCAAGATCGTAAAGTTCGTTCACGTGAACCAATTACAGCTAAGTTAGTTTCTGATATGTTAGAAAAAGCTGGCGCAGATCGTGTAGTTGCTTTAGATTTACACGCTGCACAAATTCAAGGTTTCTTTGATATTCCAGTTGACCACTTAATGGGTGCACCTTTATTAGCTGATTACTTCTTGAAGAATAATCTTGATAAAGATGTTGTAGTTGTTTCACCTGACCACGGTGGGGTAACACGTGCTCGTAAGTTGGCAGAATTTTTAAAGGCTCCAATTGCGATTATCGATAAACGTCGTCCAAAAGCAAACGTTGCAGAAGTTATGAATATCATTGGTTCTGTTGACGGCAAACGTTGTATCTTAATTGATGATATGATTGATACAGCTGGTACAATTACATTAGCTGCTCAAGCATTAAAAGATGCTGGTGCAACTGAAGTTTATGCTTGTGCGACACATCCTGTTTTATCAGGTCCTGCGATTGAAAGAATTGAAAAATCACCAATTAAGAGTTTAGTTGTGACAGACTCAATTCAATTACCTGAAGAAAAACAAATCGACAAATTAACACAAATTTCCGTTGGTCCATTAATCGGGGCTGCAATTCAATGTATTCATAATAATGAACCTGTTAGTCCATTATTTAGCAATCGTTTCCGGAATTAAAAAGCACGTTAAAAAACTAGCCAATCTCTTTTAAAGAGATTGGCTAGTTTTTTTATTAATATTTAAAGATCATTGTGATGATCCACACGGGCAATATTTTGATAACGAGTAGCGACTTGTTCTTCTTGTTTGAGAGCTGTTTTTTCATCAAAAACAATATAAGGATGACCATCTTTTTCTTGGACAATTAGGACGGGTTGTTGCGCTTTTTTGTGATAAACTTGCGCTGAGATATAAGCTTTTTGATAATCATAATCACTTGCGATTGAATTACCAGGATTAAAAAAGACATTTTCAGACATATAATCACCTCATTGATTTATTAACTTTAGTTTATCACTTTTAGGCGGTGAATTGAACTAAACGCCCTTGTCGGCTATTGCTTTTATATGAAGCGATATGATACATTTAAAGGAAATGAAAAGAAAAAGCGAGGCAAAAAATTGATAACAGTTACAGATTTAAATTTAACACTTTCCGGACGTGTCTTATATGATGAAGTTAACCTCAAATTCACACCAGGAAACTGCTACGGCGTGATTGGTGCGAATGGTGCCGGTAAATCAACATTCTTAAAATTACTTTCAGGTGAAATGCAAGCAACTTCTGGGAATATTTCAATTGGTGCGAATGAACGTTTATCTAGTTTGAACCAGGATCACTTTGGTTTTGAAAAGTTCACAGTTATGGATACAGTTATTCAAGGTCATAAGAAATTATATGAAATCATGCAAGCAAAAGACGCTTTATATGCTAAGGAAGATTTCACAGAAGAAGATGGAATTAAAGCTGCTGAATTAGAAGGCGAGTTTGCTGAAATGGATGGTTGGAATGCTGAAGCCGATGCTGCTCAATTATTACAATCATTAGGTATCAAAGAAGATATGCACTACTTAAAGATGAGTGAATTAACTGAAAGTGAAAAAGTTAAAGTCTTATTAGCACAAGCTTTATTTGGCCAACCAGATATTTTGCTTTTAGACGAACCTACGAACGGTTTAGATGTGCATACAATCGATTGGTTAGAAAACTTTTTAGCTGATTATCCTAATATCGTAATCGTTGTTTCTCACGACCGTCACTTCTTAAACCAAGTATGTACAATGATGTGTGATGTCGATTTTGGTAAGATTAAACTTTATGTCGGAAACTATGATTTTTGGTTAGAATCAAGTCAATTAGCTGCTAAATTACAAGCTAATGCCAATGCTAAAAAAGAAGAAAAAATGAAGGAACTGCAAGACTTTATCGCGCGTTTCTCAGCTAATGCTTCTAAATCTAAACAAGCAACATCACGTAAAAAACAATTAGAAAAAATTACTTTGGATGATATTCGTCCATCTTCACGTAAATATCCATTTATTAAATTTGAAATGGAACGTGAATTAGGAAAAGATTTATTACGCGTTGAAAATGTTTCTAAAACAATCGATGGCGTGAAAATTCTTGATAATGTCAGCTTTATTTTACGACCAGGTGAAAAAACAGCTTTAATTTCTCGTAGTGATGTTGCGACAACAACATTAATGCGTATTATTGCCGGTGAAATTGAACCTGATAGTGGTGAAGTTATCTGGGGTCAAACAACTAAACGAAGCTATATGGCTAAAGATTTGAACGAGTCATTTGAAAATGATCAAATGCAAATTCTTGATTGGTTACGTCAATATGCATCTAAAGAAGAAGACGATAATACATTCTTACGTGGTTTCTTAGGTAAAATGTTATTCTCTGGTGATGATATCGAAAAAGAAATCAATGTCTTATCCGGGGGAGAAAAAGTTCGTTGTTTATTATCTAAGACAATGTTAGAAAAAGCTAATGTTCTCATTATGGATGATCCAACCAACCACTTAGACTTAGAATCTATTACAGCTTTAAATGATGCAATGATCGATTTTAAAGGTTCAATTATTTTCACATCTCATGACCATGAATTTATTCAAACTGTGGCTGATCATATTGTCGAAGTATCTAATAAGGGTGCAGTTGATTTAGCAGAAACAACATACGATGAATATCTTGACCATGCTGATGTTCAAAAACGTGTAGCTGAACTTTATTAATAATAAATAATAATTAACACGACGGATGAAAGACGTGGAGTATCATATTTTTATTAAGACTTGATGCTTGTCTTTAAATCGTTGTGTTTTTTTATACTTTTTAAAAATATTGTAAATAAAAGAATACGTCAGAGTCATAAAAAATTAAAAAAATCACTTGAAAAAATTAAAAAAAGCTCTTATAATTGGACTATACCGCATTGGGCTATACCAATACGAATTAAGAGAGAGTATTACTAGGAGGATAACGATGAAGGTAATTATTGTTAAAGATCAAAACGCTGGTGGAAAAGCTGGTTATGAAGTGTTCGCAAATGCAATCGAAGAAGGTGCAACAGTCTTTGGTTTAGCGACAGGTGGAACTCCAGAAACAACATATCAAGAAATTGTTAAAAGTGATTTAGATTTTTCTAAATGTACTTCAATTAATTTAGATGAATATGTTGGCTTATCAGCAACAGATCCTCAGAGTTATCATCACTACATGCAAGAACATTTATTTGAAAATAAACCATTTAAAAAATCATATTTACCTGATGGTCAAGCAACTGATGAAAATGCTGAGTTAAAAGCTTACGACCAAACAATTCAAGATAATCCAATCGACTTACAATTATTAGGTATCGGAACAAATGGTCATATTGGTTTCAATGAACCAGGTTCTGATTTTAAAGGCCAAACACATAAAGTTAAATTAACCGATTCAACGATTGCAGCTAATGCACGTTATTTCGAAGATGAAACTCAAGTACCTCATTATGCATATTCAATGGGGATTGGCTCAATTATGCAAGCCAAAAAAATTCTTTTGGAAGCTTATGGCGAAAATAAAGCTGAAGCAATTGCAGCAACTGTTCAAGGTCCGGTCAGCGAAGAGTGTCCTGCAAGTATTTTGCAAACACACCCTGATGTAACTTTGATTATTGATGAAGCGGCTGCAAAATTATTAAAAAATAAATAAATAAATTAACAAGCTCGAAGGTTAACTTATCAAAAAGTGGATGAAACTAGTAAATCTAGTTGGCAGCTTGTTGATGAAAGTTAGTCTTTGGGCTTTTTTGTTGTCATACATTTTATAAATTATATTAGTCAAAATAGGAGGTTGGAAATGGACACAACACCGAGGAAAGTAAGTCTGTTTTTAGTTTTTTTAGTAATGTTTAATATTCTCTTGAATAGTATGAGTGCTGTTTGGCAATCAGTGAGAGCTACTGATATTAGTAACAATTCACCTGCCACTTCAGCTCAACAAAAAATAGCGTCAAAACCAAATGAACCAACATTCGTTTCTGATGGAGGAAAATATACACTTTCATATATTTTAAAAAATTATAATTTGTTTTTACAAGATGATTATCAAGGGACGCATGTGGTAGGTCCCGTGGTAGTAGGTGGATCTTTTGAAAAATATTTAGGTGGTTTAACGGTGGGGAATAAACCAAATGGTTACCCGCATAAAGTGCCGTCATTTATTGGCGGTAAAGTGGCCAATAATCTTACTTTTAATATTTATTCGGATGTTCCGTTATATTTAGGGACGGTTAATCAAGGAAATACATACTATATTAACCGTGCGGAATATCGTAGTTACTTTGCTAATAATCAAATACGTTATACCGATCATTATGTAGATTTTTCTCAATGGCAAAAATTAAAAAATGAAGCTATTGCTTTAAATCATACATCTAATGTTCATTTATCATGGGATGCTAAAAATAAAAGAGTTATTAGTTCTGATGAAACAAAATGTAAAATTACCGCTGGCTATAATCAAAAACAAATGGCTAAACTCCAAGCTGGATGTTCAGTGACTGTGGATGAAAATGTATTTCCACATATTATGTTTGATGTTTTAGGTCATTCTACAACTGATGATACGATTATTTGTAGTATGGGTGAAAATATCCAATTACCCGATTTATTAATTAATGGTCAATATCCAAAAAGTATTGAAGATAATAAAGAAGGATTAGCGATTGTATATGCTTTACCGAATGCGAAAACAGTGACTCGTCAAGGTGAAGTGACGGGGCATATTGTGGCACCAGATGCTAAAGTCGATATTCATGGTGGTAATTATAACGGAACGATTATCGCAAAATCTATGCATACTAATGCTGAAGGGCATATGTGGTTTTATAACGGTAAGAAATTAGCATATGCGACCATAGAATTGCATGTGAAAAAACTTTGGGATGATGATAGTAATCGAGATGGTAAACGTCCAAAAAGTATTTTTGTACAATTATATGGTGATCAACAAAAAGTTGGGCCAGTTGTTAAATTAGATGATACGAATAATTGGACATATACTTGGAAAGAGTTTCGTAAAGATTTAAAAGGGAATGTGATTAATTATCGTGTAGATGAAGTGTCTGTTCCAACAGATTATTCTAAAACAATTCAACATGATGCTGCACAACATCAATGGACAATTACTAATCATTATACGAATTTAAAAAATACTATTAAAGGTGAAAAAATCTGGCGTGATAATAATAATGAAGATGGTTTGCGACCAAAATCGATAGACGTGAAATTGATCGCTAAAGTTAATGGTGTTGAATTTCCTAAATATAATCAAACGCAAACTGTCAAACCAAAAGATTTTGCCAACAATAAATGGTCTTATGAATTTAAAGATTTACCAGTTTATGATCATGGGCAAAAAATTGACTATAGTTTGAAAGAAATTAACGTTAATAAACATTATACGAGTCAGATAAATGGTTTTAATATCATTAATACCCATCAAGTTAAAAAGACAGCGGTCTATGTGAAAAAAGTCTGGCAAGATGAAAATAATTTGGAACAAATCCGCCCGAACCAAATTAAAGTTTGGTTATTGAAAAATGGTCAAAGAACCAAAAAATTTAAAGTTTTAAATAATCAAACAAATTGGGAAGCTGAATTTGTTAATTTAAATATGTATGAAGACGGCAAATTAATTCAATATAGTATTGAAGAAGAACCAGTTAAAGATTATCAAGCTAGTGTGATTAACACTAAAAAAGGTTTTAATTTAATCAACACGCATCAAGTTGAAAAAACAGAAATTAAAGGCCAGAAGACTTGGAAAGATGATAATAATCGCGATGGACTACGTCCAATAAGTATCAAAGTGAAATTGATTGCGAAAGTTAAAGGGAAAGAAATTTCTGAATTAAGTAAAACCCAAGAATTCAAGCCAATCAATGTTCGAGATAATATATGGCATTACAGTTTTGGTGAGTTACCAACACATTACCAAGGCTCAAAAGTTAAATATAGTGTCAAAGAAATCGATGTGCCTCAAGGATACCAAGTCACAGAAAAAGGATTGGATTTAATTAATACGCATCAAGTTGAAAAAACGGAAATTAAAGGCCAAAAGACTTGGAATGATAATAATAACCAAGATGGACTACGTCCAGAATCAATTACAATTCGCTTGTATGATGGTGACGGTGAAGTAAAACATATTACAGTAACAGCTAAAGATAAGTGGAAATATAGTTTTACAAACTTACCAGTTAA
>NZ_KE383993.1:454158-783613 GCF_000423245.1 Ligilactobacillus ceti DSM 22408 | reverse complement strand
CTCGAGATAAGTTTTCCCATTCCGTAAGGAAGTAAGACCCCTGAGAGATGATCAGGTAGATAGGATGGAAGTGGAAGTATAGTGATATATGGAGCGGACCATTACTAATCGGTCGAGGACTTAACCAAAAGAAAAACGAAGGTTGACTCGGAGAGAAAAGAAAGTTATTATCTAGTTTTGAGAGAATAAAATCTTTCAAACAACAAAATAGTGCGGTGACGCTAGCAAGAAGGACACACCTGTTCCCATGCCGAACACAGAAGTTAAGCTTCTTAGCGCCGAAAGTAATTGGGGGATCGCCCCCTGTGAGGATAGGACGTTGCCGTGCGGTTATTCCGGCATAGCTCAGTTGGTAGAGCACCTGACTGTTAATCAGGTTGTCGACGGTTCGAGCCCGCCTGCCGGAGTTAATGAATAACTGGAGAGTTGTCCGAGTTGGCCGAAGGAGCATGATTGGAAATCATGTAAACGGGTAAAGCCTGTTTCAAGGGTTCGAATCCCTTACTCTCCGTCATCATTTAATGATGGCCCGTTGGTCAAGTGGTTAAGACACCGCCCTTTCACGGCGGTAACATGGGTTCAAATCCCGTACGGGTCATATAATTTGGAGGTTTAGCTCAGCTGGGAGAGCATCTGCCTTACAAGCAGAGGGTCACAGGTTCGAACCCTGTAACCTCCATTAAGAATTAAATATTCTTGGTCCCATGGTGTAGGGGTTATCACGCCTGCCTGTCACGCAGGAGATCACCGGTTCAAATCCGGTTGGGACCGTAATTAATTATTATTAATTAATTTATTAGCTAAATGGCTCGGTAGCTCAGTCGGTAGAGCAATGGATTGAAGCTCCATGTGTCGGCGGTTCGATTCCGTCCCGCGCCATTATGGAAGGGTAGCGAAGTGGCTAAACGCGGCGGACTGTAAATCCGCTCCTTCGGGTTCGGTGGTTCGAATCCACTCCCTTCCATTTTTTATAACAGGGGTATAGTTTAAAGGTAGAACTACGGTCTCCAAAACCGTCGGTGTGGGTTCAATTCCTACTACCCCTGCCATATGGCGATAGTGGCGAAGTGGTTAACGCACCGGATTGTGGCTCCGGCATTCGTGGGTTCGATTCCCATCTACCGCCTTTTTTTATTTGATTTTATTTTTGGGGTATAGCCAAGCGGTAAGGCAAGGGACTTTGACTCCCTCACGCGTTGGTTCGAATCCAGCTACCCCAGTAAGGATTTGATCCTTATATGGCGGTATAGCCAAGTGGTAAGGCAGAGGTCTGCAAAACCTTTATCACCGGTTCAAATCCGGTTACCGCCTGTAGAAATAATAAGCATAATTTTATGCCGGTGTGGCGGAATTGGCAGACGCGCTGGACTCAAAATCCAGTGTCCATTAGGACGTATCGGTTCGACCCCGATCACCGGTATTGATTAAAGAGGAACTTCTTTATTAGAAGTTCCTCTTTTTTGTTATATATTGAGATATTGTTTTAAACCATGAGTACAGTATTGCATTGTTTTTGAAATAGATTGTGGAGATACATTTAAAATTTGAGCAATTTCTTTTTGCTTATAAGGTTTGAGTAAGCAATAATTTAAAATTAAAAGTTTTGCATCAGATAGTTGATTATAATAACTGTGAAATAAATCTAAACAAATTAAATAATCTTCTAAATAATAAGTTTTAGGATCGATAAATAAATGATCTAAATGTTGCGTTGCTGCGATTGCATCTAATGATTTTGTGTGTTTATTAGATTGTCTTTTAAAAGCATTTTCTTTACGTAAAATACTTGTGTAGTGATTTTTTAGGCAAGTTTTGTAGAAGGCACCAAATGTAACGTGCATATTGTCACGATATTTGAGAGCTGCTTTATAGCATGTAATATACGCTTCTTGTTTTAAATCTTCCCGGGTGCAATAAGGTGATTGGAGGGGATAGTTTTTGATTGAAGCATTAATTAAAGGTTTATATTTAGTAATTAAATGATATAAGCAATTGTTGATATCTTTTCTATGTTTAATGTGTTCAATATAATATAAATCATTTTGTGTCATCAAGAATAATCCTTTCGTTTTAAAATCTAGATTTATTTTAAAACGGCTAGTTTATGAAGTATATTAACTGATTTATGAAAAGATTAAAGAAATTTTAAAGATCAAAAAAAGACCTCAAATTAATGAGATCTTGTTAAAAGCCACTTACCGGACTTGAACCGGTGACCCCCACCTTACCATGGTGATGCTCTACCTGCTGAGCTAAAATGGCATGTAATAAAACTACTTCAATATTATAGTACAATTGATTTTAAAAAGCAATAACCAGTAAAAAACGCATACCGACAGCGATTTTTACTGGTTATTTTGATTAAATGATCTTAAAAATAAAATTCACTTGTATATAATTCAAAAGGAATTTTTTGTAATAGAGGAGGTAAATCAGCTGATGTAATTAAAACTAATTCATGCATAGCACGAGAACAAATTGTATATAAAATACCTAAATCATGATTGTCTTGATATAATTCAGGTGTTAAATTTGTCATTACAACAGCATCAAATTCTAAACCTTTGGCTAAATAAATTGGCAGAATACATAATCCATCAGGTAAATTACGATCGTTATCTTTAAGTAGTGTTACAGGGAAATTAACTTGGAGTTTTTTGGCTAATTTTTTACTTTCAGATAAATCTCGTGTGATTAAAGCTACTTTAGGATATTTTTTTAACAGTGATTTGAGTTGTTCTTTTAAAGCTAAATCCCGATTTTTACGATCTGATGTCCGAATAACAAGTGGTTTATTACCATTACGTGCAAATGATGTGATTTCATCACCATCAGGCAGTAGGGCTTTGGTAAATTCTGTAATTTCTTGAGTTGAACGATAGCTTTGTTTTAATTGGACAATTTTGGCTTTAGAAATATTTAAATTAGATTGAATTTCATTGAGTAAATCAGCTGGTAAAACTAATTCATTAAATAAAGCTTGTTCACTATCACCAAGTAGTGTCAATTTAGCATTTGGAAAAGCATGTTTTAAATAAATTAATTGGGCTAAAGTGTAATCTTGCATTTCATCAATAAAAAGATGAGCAATACTATGATTTTGCCCAGATCCAGTTAATAAGTCACGTAAATACAATACAGGAGCACAGTCATCTAAAGCAATTTTATGCATTTCAATTTGTTCATTAAAGAGGCGGACAATTAAAGGTGCTGCTTCACTATCAGTAGCAACAAATTGTAGGAAATCAGCATATTGAGCATAAACATCAAAAAAGAAGTCATTATAAATAGCATCATAAATTTTTGCGTATTTATTTTCAACGATTTGTTTAGCGATATAAGCTTGTTCATCAGCTATTTCCTGGAAGGCACTACGTTGTTTACCAATTAAATAATCATGGTATTCACTATCAGATAAACTTTCTATTTGATCATAAACCCAGTCACTGGACATTTCGGTAATAACTTGATCTTTTAACGCTTTAAAGAGTAAATCTTTGGTTTCTAAAAAGCGTTGTTGAGGTGCTAAATTTTCAGCTGTTGAAGCATAAAACTCTTTAATTTGAGCAGCTGAAAAAACAATTTTAGAATCTAAAATGATATCGCAAAATTGAAAATCAATAGGATTTAGAGTAGTAGCATAATGTTTAATTTGTTCCATAAAATCAGCTGAAATTTTAGCATTGTGTGTTAATTCTGTGATTTTAGTATCTAAAGTCGCTAAATGCGGGTTGGCTTTGGCGGTCATTTGATTTTCATAAGCTTTGAATAAAGTTTCTACATGTAAGCCTTGTAATCTTTGAGCTAAAAATTCAGCTAAAGTGACTTGGCGCATATTCTTTTCACCTAAACTAGGCAATACTTGTGAAATATAATTACTGAACAGTAAATTTGGTGAAAAGAGGACAATTTGTTCAGCAGATAGTTCTTTACGGCTATGATATAACAAATACGCAATGCGTTGTAAAATAGCGGAAGTTTTCCCCGAACCTGCAACACCTTGTACTAATAGCAAATTACTTGTTGTATCACGAATAATGGCATTTTGTTCTTGTTGAATAGTAGCGACAATATTTTGCATATATTCAGCACTATTTTGACCTAAAGCATTTTGTAAAATTTCATCACCAACAACTTCATTTGTATCAAACATGCTAATTAATTTTCCGTTTTTAATATTAAATTGGCGTTTTTTAGTTAATTCAGCAGCTTGTTTGCCACGAGGAGTATCATAAGTTACGGCTCCTAATGTTCCGTTATAGTAAATACTAGAAATTGGAGCGCGCCAATCATAAACTAAGAAATCATCATTCTCGTCAATAAAAGATGATGTACCAATGTAAAGTTTTTCATGATCGCCATCTTCATTAATATCAATTCGTCCGAAATAAGGGGAGTCTTTTAATAAATTCAGTTGATGGAGTTGTTGTTCCAGAATTTTTTCTGACAGTAAGTTTTTAGCTACTAATTGTTTTTGTTGTTGCACTTCCGCATTGGTTTCCATTTGGTCATCAATTTCGAAAGTGTTAATTTTAGTATTTTGAGTATAATTATTTTCTACTAAGGTTGTTTCAGTATGAGCTTGTTCATATTCTTCAGTTAAATCATCATAACGTTGGACGATTTCTTGATGAACAGATTTTAGATGATCTTGTTCTTTTTGTTTATTGAGAGGATCCATTTGATTAACTCCTTATTTATAATGTAAGTGTCTGTTTCTTATTATAAGCAAAGTTAGCTAAAAAATCTGCAAAATCAGGTGAAAGCTGAAAAGAAATTCAGGAACCCTTTACAATTCGAAAGAGTTTAGCTATAATCAAAATTAGCTTCAATGATTAGTTAAGTAGTAAAAACATCGACAGAGAGCTTTTTAACCTGCTGAAAGAAAAGCCGTTTTTATGAATTGGGCCTATGAGAAGCAAACACATTAAATATATTAATTAAGCGGCAGTATTCTGCAATTTAGGTGGCACCACGTGAAAGCGTCCTATTCTCATTATGAGAGTAGGTCGCTTTTTTTGTAGAATTAAGCCAGAAATAGAGGAGGATTTAAGATGGATAAAAAAATTATTTTAACAGGGGATCGACCAACTGGTAAATTACACTTAGGTCACTATATTGGTTCATTAAAGAAACGGGTGGAAATGCAAAATACAGGTGAATATGAAACATTCATTATGATTGCTGACCAACAAGCATT
Organism: Ligilactobacillus ceti DSM 22408; assembly: GCF_000423245.1. Taxonomy (GTDB): domain Bacteria; phylum Bacillota; class Bacilli; order Lactobacillales; family Lactobacillaceae; genus Ligilactobacillus; species Ligilactobacillus ceti. Next base: position 778,413 of record NZ_KE383993.1, on the reverse strand, counting down.
AACAGATAATGCTCGTAATCCAGAAAAAATTCGCAATTCTTTAATTGAAGTTGCACTAGACTATCTAGCAGTTGGAATTGACCCTACAAAATCAACAATTTTTGTACAATCCCAAATTCCTGCATTAGCTGAACTTAATCTTTATTATTTGAATTTAGTAACAGTTGCACGTTTAGAAAGAAATCCAACTGTTAAAGCTGAAATTCAACAAAAAGGTTTTAATCGTTCTTTACCAGCTGGATTTTTCACATATCCAGTTAGCCAAGCTGCGGATATTACAGCATTTAAAGCTGAATTAGTCCCTGTGGGTGATGATCAAGAACCAATGTTAGAACAAACACGTGAAATTGTTAGAAGTTTTAACAATATTTATGGTGATGTTTTAGTTGAACCACAAGGTGTTTTCCCACAAAAAGGATCAGGTCGTTTACCAGGGTTAGATGGAAATGCGAAAATGAGTAAATCTTTAGGTAATGCGATTTATTTATCCGATGATGCAGATACATTACGTAAGAAAGTTATGTCTATGTATACAGATCCAAATCATATTAGAATTGAAGATCCTGGTCAAGTTGAAGGTAATATGGTATTTACTTACTTAGATATCTTTGCTGACGATCAAGAAAAAGTTGCAGAACTTAAAGAACAATATCGTGCTGGTGGTTTAGGTGATGTTAAGATTAAACGTTACTTAAATGAAGTTTTAGAAGATAAATTACGACCAATTAGAGAACGTCGGATTGAATTAGCTAAAGATATTCCAGCAATTTATCGTATGTTAGAAGAAGGTAGCGCACGTGCTAATGCTGTTGCTGATAAGACTTTGGAAGAAGTTAAAGATGCAATGGGAATTAACTATTTTAAATGTTAATTATTATAAAGTAAGAAAACTCTCTGAGATTAGTAGATCTCAGAGAGTTTTTATTTTAATTAAATTCAGATAATAATTCTAAATATTGTGATTCAAAATATGAATCTTTTAAGTAAACAAAATAAATATCATGATGAACATTAATATCAGTTAAATTAATTTTCATTAGAGTTTGAGTAGTTAATTCTTTTTGCACCATTGATTGATAAATAAAAGAAATACCAACTTGGTCTAATAATAATTGGCGAATTAAAGAGGGGCTACCAACTTGGATGATTTCAGCAAAATCTGCAACACTAATATTTTGTGCATTAATAATACTTTTGAAAATTTCGTGTGAACCGGAACCTTCTTCACGGGTAATAATGGGGTAAACTAATAAGTCTGTGAGTTGATATTGTTTGGTTAAGCTGAAACCAAGTTTTGGCGAGGCGACAGCAATAAAAGGTTCTTTTGTAATTTGATGGACAGAAAATTCTTTTTTATCAAAATTACCTTCAATAATAGCAAAATCAACGTGACCATTTCGTAACGCTGTTAAACTAGTTTGGGTGTTGGCGACAGTACAATTGATTTTATGATAATCATGATTAGTTGCTAATTTTTTTAAAAAAGTAGGAACGAGAAATTCACTAACGGATTGTGTTGCTGCAAAATTAATTTCCTTTTTTTGTGTTTGATTGTGCAGTAAAGTAAACATTTTATTCGTTTGAGAGTTTAAAGATTTGGTAAAAGTGAATAAAGTATTGCCAGCTGGAGTTAATTTTAATTTACGATTTTCATAAGTGAATAATCTTAAGTTTAAGTCGGTTTCTAAAGTTTTAATTTGTTGAGAAACAGCGGGTTGACTAATATATAAAGCTTCTGCTGCTTTGGTGTAAGACATATATTGAGCTACAGTATAAAATGTTTTAATTTTAGGATCAAGTAACATTAGAAAAAACTCCTTCATAAGTAAAAGTTATAATGTTATCGTAATTCATTATTTTAAGTTATTCAAGATATTTGGTATATTTAATTGGCAAATGATATGAAGGAGTGAGAGAGAATGAAATCGATGAAAATTATGAAAGAAAAAACTTTTTGGTTAGCTGCGGTTTTAACTTTAACATGTTCGATGTTAGGGGTTACGATTGCTAAGATACCTTACTTGAATTTAATAGGTGCATTAGTCTTATCTATGTTATTAGGGATGTTATTACAAAGTGCGCCTAAAACAATTAATAAAGCACGTCCAGGAATTGGATTTATTTCGAATAAATTTTTACGTCTAGGTATTATTTTATTAGGATTCAAATTGAATTTAGTAACATTAGCACAATCAGGTGTTAAAACAATTGTAATTGCAATGATTGTTGTGACTTGTACAATCTTTTTAACTTATAAATTATGTATGTATTTTGGAGCAGATTCTGAATTAGCTATTTTAACCGCGACTGGATGTGGTATTTGTGGTGCTGCTGCTGTAATGGGGATGTCTCCACAAATAGAAACTTTTGATGAAGAAAGAAAACGGGAAAATGAAGTTTTAGCAGTGGCTGTTGCTAGTGTTATGGGAACTTTATTTATTTTAATTGAATTAACTTTGAAATCATTTTTACATTTAAGTGATGCTCAGTTTGGGATTATGGCTGGGGGTTCATTACATGAAATTGCTCAAGCAGTAGCTGCTGGTGGAGCTGGTGGTGCAGTTAGTTTACAACATGCGATTATTATGAAATTATCACGTGTTTTACTATTAGCACCAGCTGCTTTAGTTGTGGGTATTTGGTATCAAAAACATTTACAAAAAGAAATGCAAGCAACAAGTGGTAAACAAATTAAATTGAAAAAATTACCTATTCCATGGTTTATGGCTGGTTTTATTTTATCAAGTTTAATTGGAACATTTATGCCTATTCCAGAAAGTGTTATTAACTTTTTAGTACAAGCAGCATATGTCTTTTTAGGGATGGCTATGGCCGCTTTAGGGATGTCAGTTAATTTTAAAGTTTTATTCAAAAGAGGCCAAAGTGTTTTTAAAGGTGCATTTATTAGTTCGACAATCTTATTAATTTTTATGCTACTTGTAAGCATTTATTTATTTTAAGCAAATTACAAAACTATTCGGCAAGGAATTGCTGAATAGTTTTTTTGTGTGGTATTTTATAATCTAATTTAATGACTATTTTTAATGAAATTAATTATGATAAACTAGATTTATATAGAAAAATGTAATTTTCTTCTATGTAAGAGATAATATTTTAAAATTTGAAGGAGAATGCAATCCATGAGTACAAAAGAAAAATTTTCTGAAAAAGATATCAATAAAAAGAATCCGATTTTTTCACGGACACGTACAACGATTGAATCGGCTTTTTATGCTAATAATATGAATCCTGTGGTTGATATTGCAAGCGCTTACTATTTGGCTGCAGAATCACCAAATACCATCATTACGGATTTACCAATTATTCATACTGATGAATTAGGCTTACCACATGATGCGAAAATGCTTGTGGATAATCATGGTGCGATTGTTGGACGAACAGCCGCAGCACGTCATTTAATCGATGATCCAAAAGAAGATGTCGATTTATTAAATAAAGTTTTACAAGAAGCTATTTTTGAAGGGGCTCAACGTGATTTTTATACATCTGACGTTTTTGTTGGTTTAGATAAAGATTTCATGGTGAAAGCTCACTTTGCAATTCCAGAAGGCTATGAAGTTGATTTATTATCATTTATGTTAAACTTCCAAGCTGTTAATGAAACATATAATAAAATGTACGCTGAATCTAAAGCGTTAGCTGATGAAGGTGATATTTACCTTTATATGGATCCATACTGGTCACATCCTGACTATCCAAATGGATTAGTAATTTTTGATGCACCACACAACTCAGCAGCAATTTTAGGTTTACGTTACTTTGGTGAAATTAAAAAAGCTACACTTACAATGGCATGGGCAATTGCTCACCGACATGGCTTCACAGCTTGTCACGGTGGTGAAAAAGCATTCCACTTTACTGATAAAGAAGATAAAGTATTTGCATTTTACGGTTTATCCGGTTCAGGAAAATCAACATTAACACATGCTAAACATGATGGTAAGTATGATATTACTGTTTTACATGATGATGCATTTGTTATTTCCCGTGAAGATGGTAGCTCAGTTGCTTTAGAACCAGCATATTTTGATAAAACAAATGATTATTTACCAGGAACACGTGAAACAAAATATTTCACAACTGTTATGAACGTTGGTGTAACTTTAAATGAAAAAGGTGAACGCGTCTTAGTAACAGAAGATTTACGTAATGGTAATGGTCGTACTATTAAAACACGTTATGCATCTTTAAACCGTGTTGATAAAGAAGATGCACCAGTTAACTCAATTTTCTGGATTATGAAAGATGATAGTCTTCCACCAGTCTTGAAATTAACAGATCCTACAACAGCTGCAACATTTGGTTTAACATTAGCTACAAAACGTTCCACTGCAGAAAATGTTGTTTCAGGTGTTGATCGTAATGCGTTAGTTATTGAACCATTTGCTGATCCATTTAGAGCTTATCCATTAGCTGAAGATTACCAAGATTTTAAAGAATTATTCGAACAAGGTGTTAACTGCTATATTGTTAATACACACGAATATAATGGCTTAGATATTGGTAAAGATACAACATTAGGCTTAATTGAAGCGATTGTAGAAGATCGTGATCAATGGCAAGCATTTGGTGAGTTACCAAACTTGGAATACATGCCATTAGATGGTTTCCCTGTTGATTTTTCAGATGCTGATTATGTTGAAAAATTAAAAACAAGAATGGAAATTCGTTTAGATTGGATTAAAGAATATGAATTAAACAATCCAGCATATCCATTACAAACAGAAATTAAAACAACTTTAGAAACAATTATTAATAAATTATAAAAATAAGCTAGATAAAAAGAGCGTACCTTGAATTTTCAAGGTACGCTCTTTTAGTTTAAATGGAATTAGTCTTCGTTTAAGAAATTAGGATCCCATTCATATTTAGCACGTTGGCCACCAATTAATTTTGGACGTGTGCGTGCATATGTGACATGTGCAGCACCGATTGATTTAATAGATGTCCGAACTGGAATTTGCACGTGTTTGATGTGCATACCAATCATTGTGTCACCAATGTCAATCCCAGCTTGAGCTACGATATGTTCAATTTCAACTGGTTCAGCAAATGCTTCAAAAGCTGCTAATTGACCAGAACCACCAGCATGAACAGCAGGGAATACGGTTACAATTTCAAAACCATATTTTTCTGCAACAGGGCGTTCCACTACTAAAGCACGGTTTAAATGTTCACAACCTTGAACAGCAAGGTGAATATTAAGTGGTTTTAATTCTTCCACTAATGTATTTACCACTGCACGAGCAACATTTAAACTAGGGTGTTTACCAATAGCATTACCTTGAATTTCACTTGTACTCATACCAAGGACTAAAATATCGCCTGGGCGTAAGTTAGCTTGTTCAAGTAATTCTGATAAACCTTGTTTCACATCTAATTCCACTTGATGTAAGTCTAGTACCATAGATCTTCCCTCATTTCTTTTATTCTACACTTATATTATAACGCAAAAAAATAAAATAAATCAAAAATTAAAATAAAAAATATATTCTAAAGGTTCTGTTCTTTAGGTGTTTAAATTTTGTAAGAAAAATGTATTCGATAAAGCAATATCATAAATTACTATTAGATGCGCAGGAATTGAATTTTTGTTCTATATCATTTAAAACTTTTTGGGATTTAAATATGTGAATTTTTTAGTCATATTTTAAATTTGAGTATTAAGAAAAAATAGTTAAAATGAAACAATATTTAGTGATCTGAAAAAATAAATTGGAACTAAATAGGGGAGAATATGATGATAAAAAATAAGTAAAATTGATATTAATAAAAAATTTTGATCAGTTGTTTGTAGACCACAAAAAAGGATGATTTAGCGTAGTAAGCGAGTTATTTAGAAATCAAAAATCATAAAAAAAGAGCCATTGTAATTACTTATAACATTGATTAGAAACACAATATCTAGTGCGTTTTTAAAAAACCAGATACTAACTGTTGTGTTTTGCGGAAAAAGTCGGTACAATATTAATTGTATTAATTCTCGACTTGAGGATTAAAAAAACGGAAAAAATACGTATATTATATACTTGAAAAAAATAAAAAAGATACTATTAAAAAGGATGGTTAAGATGGTTAAGGCAATTACAATCGCTGCTCAAGCAGTACAAGCACCGCGAAAATTTATAAAAAATAATGGATATGAAATGAATTTCGCGCTTTATAAAATTAAATACATTATTAGTGAATTAGGGCTTGGCGAAGAAGAAGCAACCGTTGTAAAAGAAATCTTAATTCGTCTTAACGGTAATGATGTAGTGACAGCTGATCAAGTACGTGCTGCTTTTAATCAAGCGTTACAAGGATTAGGTTATCAAGCTGAAGCACAACAATACCAATCAGTTCATCAAGCAATGAAAAAAGCATGGAAAGTTGAAACTGATCCTACAGCTCGTTTAGCACGGTTACAATCACGAGATCCAGAATTAGTACACGAAAATGCTAATAAAGATAGTAATGTTTTTAATACGCAACGAGATTTAACTGCCGGAACAGTTGGTAAAACATTAGGTTTAAGAATGTTACCAGAACATGTTGGGAAAGCTCACTTACGTGGGGATATCCATTATCATGATTTAGACTACACACCATGGAGCCCAATGAGTAACTGTTGTTTAATTGATTTTAGCGAAATGTTAACAAATGGTTTCAAAATTGGTAATGCCGAAGTTGAAAGTCCAAAATCTATTCAAACAGCAACAGCTCAAATGGCACAAATCATTGCCAATGTAGCTTCTAGTCAATATGGTGGCTGTTCAGCTGATCGTGTGGACGAAGTTTTAGAACCATTTGCATTGAAAAATTATGAAAAACATTTAGAAGAAGTTAAAGAATATATCGATGATGAAGAAAAACGTGAAGAATTTGCGATGGAACGTACTAAAAAAGATATTTATGATGCAATGCAAGCATTAGAATATGAAATTAACACATTATTCTCATCACAAGGGCAAACACCATTTACTACTTTAGGATTTGGTTTAGGAACAAGCTGGGTGTCACGAGAAATCCAAAAAGCAATTTTAAATATTCGTTTAGAAGGTTTAGGTCGTGAAAAACGAACAGCTATTTTCCCTAAATTAGTATTTGCTTTAAAAGAAGATTTAAATATGAAACCAACTGATCCTAACTATGATATTAAAGAATTAGCTTTAGATTGTGCTACAAAACGGATGTACCCAGATATCTTAATGTACGATAAAATTATTGAATTAACAGGTAGTTTTAAAGTTCCAATGGGTTGTCGATCTTTCTTACAAGGATGGAAAGATGAAAATGGCCAAGAAATTAATTCTGGTCGAATGAACTTAGGGGTTGTAACAGTTAACTTGCCAAGAATTGCTTTGCAATCTAATCATGATATGGATCTTTTCTGGGAAATTTTCAATGAAAGAATGCAAGTTTGTAAAGATGCTTTAGTTTATAAAGCTAAACGTGTTACAGAAGCTGTTCCAGAAAATGCACCAATTTTATATCAATATGGTGCGTTTGGTAAACGGTTGAAGCCAGGCGAAGATGTTAATCAATTATTTGTAAATCGTCGTGCAACCATCTCATTAGGTTATATTGGACTTTATGAAGTAGGTGCTTATTTCTTTGGTTCTAATTGGGAAAATAATAAAACAGCACATGACTTTACAGTACGAATTGTTAAAGAATTAAAAGATAACTGTAATTTATGGGCTGATGAATATGATTATCACTTCAGTGTTTACTCAACACCAAGTGAATCATTAACAGACCGTTTCTGCCAATTAGATACAGAAAAATTTGGTGAAATTAAAGATATTACAGATAAAGATTACTATACAAATAGTTTCCACTACGATGTTCGTAAACATCCAACACCATTTGAAAAATTAACATTTGAAATGGAATATCCAAAATATGCTGGTGGTGGCTTTATTCACTATTGTGAATATCCAAACTTACGTCAAAATCCAAAGGCTTTAGAAGCTGTATGGGATTGGGCCTATGATAAAGTTGGTTATTTAGGTACAAATACTCCAATTGATCGTTGTTATAAATGTGGTTTCGAAGGTGAATTCAAAGCAACAGCTCGTGGTTTTGAATGTCCTGATTGCGGAAACCATGATCCTAAGAGTTGTGATTGTGTAAAACGGACTTGTGGTTATTTAGGAAATCCATTACAAAGACCAATGGTACATGGTCGTCACGTCGAAATTTCTTCACGAGCAAAAAATTTATAATGGACTGATTTGAATGTCGGAAGAGAATAAAATTAAGTTTAATATTTGTGGTGAGCGGAGTTTTGGTGATTGCCAAAATAAAGATATCATTACGAAAAAAATGTTAAAACAAATTGAACGACGCAAAAAACGGGAACGTGAAGTTAAAATTCAACGTCCTGTTGATCCTAAACCGAAAGAATGGGTCGCAAAAGATTATAGTAAGAACTTGATTGCTGATTATAAACCATTTAACTTTGTGGATGGTGAAGGTGTTCGCTGCAGTCTTTATGTCAGTGGATGTTTATTTGCCTGTCCTGGGTGTTATAATGTTGCTTCGCAAAACTTTAATTATGGTACTTTATATACCCAAGAACTTGAAGATCAAATTATTGCTGATTTGAGTCATGATTATGTTCAAGGGTTAACATTATTAGGTGGAGAACCATTTATGAATACAGAAGTTTGTTTAAAAATTGTGAATCGAATCCGCGCAGAATTTGGTAACACGAAAGATATTTGGTCTTGGTCAGGTTATTATTGGGATGAGTTATTACAAGAAACAGATGATAAATTAGAACTCTTATCTAAAATTGATATTTTGGTAGATGGTCGTTTTGAATTGAGCTTAAAAGACCTAACTTTACAATTTAGAGGGAGTTCTAACCAAAGAATTATCGATGTTCAAAAATCTTTTGCAGAGAATGATGTCGTTATTTGGGATAAGCTAGTTCGTTAATTGAATAAGAATACTTAAAAAGCAAAGCTGATAAATAAAAGCTTTGCTTTTTAAGTTTTGCTAAAAAAATTAATCTTTTCAACAATCTAAAAAACCCGATAACACTCAGTTTATAAAAGGTTGCGCGAAAGGTTATATAACCCAAGTTAACTAACTATAATAGGAAACTTATTAAAAATAATTAGCTAAATAAAAACGTTGTCATAAAAAACAAGGGAGTAAAAGGGTTAACTGCGGTAGCTTTGAAAAAATATAAAATAGTAAAAACGTTAAATGTAAAATAAATTTCAAAGAAATGGTTTTATTTTTTGAAATATGTAGTATAATAAGTTGTGTAAAAGATATATTGTTAGGTAGATTTGATTTAAAGGGGAGAATTAAGATGGTTATATTGTACACGACACCGAGTTGCACATCATGTCGTAAGGCACGTTCTTGGCTCAAAGAACATAATATTCCATTTACAGAACGTAACATTTTTTCAGAACCGTTAACAAAAGATGAAATTAAACAAATTTTGCAAATGACAGAAGATGGAACTGAAGAAATTATTTCAAAACGTTCCAAGGCATATCAAGAATTAAACCTAGATTTAGATATTATTCCGATGAAAGAATTATTCGATTTAATTCAAGAAAAACCAGGATTATTACGTCGGCCAATTATTTTAGATAACAAACGTCTTCAAGTAGGGTATAACGAAGATGAAATTAGACGCTTTTTACCACGCGAAATTCGTGTGCTTGAACTACGTAAGGCACAAGAATTAGCTGGCATTAGTTTTTAAGACAATTAATAATAAAATTAACCTGAGAAGACTGCTTTGTTAAAATAGTAGTCTTTTTTGGTCTTTTTTAAGTAAGACATATTTTCAACGCAAGTCGTATCAGTTATGATATACTTAGTTAATATAAAGTAATTAAAGAGAATGAGGTGGGTGCCAAGATGGAGATGGAAAAAATCAATGCTAATACGATTCGTGTATTGATTGAAAATGAAGACATGATTGAACGTGGTTTGACCGTCCTTGATTTATTAGGTAACCATAAAGATATTGAAAAATTCTTTTATGAAATTCTTGAAGAAGTTGATACAGATCATGAATTTCGTGATACAGAAGCTGTTACTTTCCAAGTTATGCCGGATCGAAATGGTTTAGAATTATTTATTACGAAAGTTGATCCTGAAAATTTAAGTGCAGAAACAAAAGAATTATTAGAAAAGAAAAAGGCCGAATTAACAGAAGGTCTTGGTATTGCAGAGGTTACTCAAAGTGAACAAGGGCTTAACAATGCCGCGCAACTCTATTCAGATCAAGGGAACACGAATCAAGTAGATAATGAAGCATGGGATGAAGATGATCATTATTTGGATAATTTAGCGAATGTTAATGAAGTGGAAAAGCATTATGTTTTTCGTTTAGCAACATTTAATGATTTTGTTGATTTAGCTAAAGTAGTTCCTTCTAATGATGTGATGGCTAATTTATACTATTATCAAGATGCATACTATTTAGATATTGTCGTTTTTGATGATCAAAATAAATATGCTAAAGATCGATTAGCTGTTACTTTAGCTGGTGAATATGCAGTGAAAATTACGCAATCACCAACTGTGTTAGCAGAACATGGTAAATTGATTATGGAGAGTGCGGCTTTTGAGTTAGCACGTCATTATTTTAAATAATATGAAATAAGAAAGTTGTTTTCGATGAGAAAGCAGCTTTCTTTTTGTTTAAAGCGTATTTATATACGAAGACCTTTTAAGGAGGGAAAAGTATGCAATACGCTTATTTAAATAATCAGCAACTAATCACTGCAGGAGAAGCTTGTCAGAAATTTGAAGTTCCCAAACAAGCAAAATATTATTGTCCTTATTGTCGAGAACCAGTATTTTTAAAACAAGGAAGAATGACACAACCGTATTTTGCGCATTTTTCTAAAGGTAAGAAACGTGTCGTAGGCCAAGGAGAAACTGAGGAACATCTTCGAGGAAAAGAATTTTTATTCAAATTAGGTCAATTAGCTCAAATTGATGTGACGTTAGAGGATTATCAAAGTGAATTTCAACAACAACCTGATGTTTTATATCGAATTTCACCAGAGGAATATTTAGCGTTAGAATATCGATGTGCACCAATGAGTTTAAAAGAGTTAGAATTTCGTTCACGCGGATATAGACAAGCGGGGTACCGCTATTGTTGGTTTTTAGGACCAAACTATCAATTTTATAATAAGAAGAAATTAACACGTCAAATTGCCCAGTTTTTAAGATGGCATGTAAATTTGGGGTATTATTTATTATATTTAGATACGCGTAAACCGGCTTTTAAATTAGTTTATAATATTCAAATGGCGGATTTTTTACCGATTAAAGCGCAAACGTATTTTGCGAAAGATTGGGATGAGTTGCGTACATTTATGCATCAACCACAAAAAGTTGGTTATTTTAAATTAACAACTAAACAGCAAGAGATTCAAAAAAAGTGTTTAACGCGTAATTGTCGCCGCTCAACGGGTGTTATGCTCGATTTACAAAAGTTATGTTATGAACAACGAAGAGACACGTTAACCGCACTACAGGAGCGTTTACAGCCGTATTATCAAGCACCTACTAAAAGGATACCGAATTGTTATTATCAGTTACTAAGTGATTATTTAGGTGCGCAAAAGACCAGTCAATATTGTTATCGCACACCATTTGTTCGCCAAGAATTAGTCACGATGGAATTAAGGGCTTGTCAATAAAGCGCTTTATTGAGTAGAATAAAGATATGTTCAAAATTTTAAGAAATTAGGTGTGAAGATGGGAAACGTTAAACAATTACCAAAAAGAAATGAAGTCCCAGTAGAATTAACATGGGATTTAACTTTAATTTTTTCAGATGATTCTGCTTTTGAAGTCGCTTTGGAAAAAGTAAAAAAAGAAGCTGGAGATTTAGGGCAATATCAAAATACTTTAAATCAAGGTCCAACAGCATTTTTAACAGCCTTAGAAGCTCTTTTAGCAATTGATAGTCAATTAGAAACAGTTTATGTCTATGCTAATATGAAAAATGATCAAGATACAGCTAATCCTAAATATCAAGGTTATAGTGCTATGACACGTTCATTAGCTGCTGAGGTTGCTGCACAAACAGCTTGGTTTGAACCAGAAGTTTTACAATTAACAGAAGAACAAATTAACCAATATCTAGCTGATGAACCCAAATTAGCAACATATAAACATTTGATTGAAACGATTACGGAACAAAGAGCGCATGTTTTAAGTACGCAAGAAGAAGCTTTGTTAGCTGCTGCCAGTGATGTTTTAGCAGCTCCAGAAAATATTTTTGAAGTGTTAAACAATGCTGATTTAAAATTCCCAGTTGTAACTGATGAACAAGGTGAAAAGGTTCAGTTATCACATGGTGTTTTTGGTAAATTATTAGAATCTGCCGATCGGACTGTTCGCAAAGAAGCTTTTGAGCAATTATATTCAGTATATGATCAATATAAAAATACATTCGCGATGACTTTAGCAACTCATGTTAAAAAACATAATTTTAGTGCTAAAATCAGAAAATATGCTAGTGCACAAGAAATGTCATTAGCAGCTAATCATATTCCGGTTGATGTATATACAACGTTATTGCAACAAGTAGAGAAGAATTTACCGTTATTACATCGTTATGTTGCATTACGTAAGAAATTATTGAATTTAGATGAAGTTCATATGTATGATATTTATGCACCTTTAACTGGTGAACCAAGTTTGAAATATACTTATGAAGAAGCTAAAGAAAAAACTATTGCAGTTTTAGGAATTTTAGGTGAAGATTATTTAAGTCATGTGAAAGAAGCATTCTCACATCGTTGGATTGATGTTGTTGAAAATCAAGGTAAACGTAGTGGCGCTTATTCATCAGGTGTCTATGGTACAGCTCCATATATTTTATTGAACTGGCAAGATAATTTAGATAATTTATTTACTTTAGTGCATGAAATGGGACACAGTATGCATAGTTATTTAACAACATATACACAACCATATCATTATGGTGATTATTCTATTTTCTTAGCGGAAATCGCTTCAACAACTAATGAAAATCTGTTAACACAAGCTTTATTGGATGAAGATTTGAAACCTGAAGTACGAGCATATGTCTTAAATCATTATTTAGATGGTTTTAAAGGAACAGTTTTCCGTCAAGCTCAATTTGCTGAATTTGAATTATGGATTCATGAACAGGATGCACAAGGGATTCCTTTAACTGCGGAAATGATGTCTAACTATTATGCTGAATTAAATCAAAAATATTATGGACCAACAATTGTTAACGATCCACAAATTGCTTATGAGTGGGCTCGGATTCCTCATTTTTATTACAATTTCTATGTGTATCAATATGCTACAGGTTTTGCAGCAGCAACTACATTAGCTGAAAAAATTGTAGAACATGATGACAAAGCCATAGAAGCTTACTTGAATTATTTAAGTGCGGGTAGTTCTGATTATCCAATTCAAGTTATGCAAAAAGCGGGCGTTGATATGACAGATGCGCGTTATTTAGAAAAAGCTTTTGCTGTATTTGAAAAACGTTTGAATGAATTAGAAAATTTACTTTAATAAACGATAAAAAAATAAGCTAGCGATTTATTCGCTAGCTTATTTTTATTTATCTTAAACGCAATGGATGACTGGAATTTTTCTTTGAATATTGGATTTGTTCGAGGGCCTTTTTTTCTGCAACCACATTAGTTTCTCCATGATTACAAAATTGAGTTGTTAACACATTATCCAAAAAGGTCATTGAATCTGGACCTGAAATTGAAAAAGCTGTTTTTTCATTGCTAGGATCAAAAATTACAACGGAAGGATGTTGAGTTACTTTCATTTCTGCGGCAAGTTTTTGATCTTGTTTGAATGCTTTGATTGCTAGTTCAGAATTACAATCTTCATTAAATAGTTCTAAATCAAGACGAGCGGCAATAGCAGCTTGTTGTGCAATTTCTTCAGTATAATGATATTGAGCGTTATTTTTGATTTGATCTTGGACGTTTAATAAGAATAAGCGTCCGCGTTTTTGACCCTGAAATAAAGCAGCTTTGTAATCTAAAGACGCACGATAAACTTCTCTAGATAAAGTATTACGTAAATTTAAGTCGTTTTTGGATAAGCTTTCGCGATCCAAAATGTTATCGATTGTATTTAGTGATAACAAAGGAATAAATCGAAAGGTTATATCGCGTTTTGATTCTTCAATCAAATTTAAAATATTCTGCTCTGTTCGATAACAGATATTTCCGATTGGATTTACGAATAAATATATTTCAATCATCAGTTGCTGTCCCCCCCCATATTTTTGCTGAAACTTATAGTTTTTATAAATTAAATTATAGTTACATATTTGATTATTATTTCTAAAGTTCTTGAATACCAGAGCTAGTATAACACAAAAGGAAGGTAAGATGTGGAAATAAGCTTATAAAAATAAGACAATTATGAAAAATGATTAAAAAAATTAGCGAAAAAGATTAAAAGTACTCAAGTTGAAATTAACTAAAATAAAGTCTCTTATGTTACACTATATAAGGATAATGGAATAAGAGTGGAGAGAGTGCAATGGAAATCATTTGGGATGAATTTTTATATCCATATAGTCAAGTTGTGAATGAGCTCAAGTTTAAATTTCGAGCTTGTCGACATCAATATCAGACAGCTGATCAACATTCTCCGATCGAATTTGTGACCGGAAGAGTCAAGGCTGTACCTAGTATTTTAGAAAAAGCACAAAGACGACAAATTACATTAGCTGAAATTGAAGATAATATGGAAGATATCGCTGGAATTCGCATTGTTTGTCAATTTGTAGAAGATATCTATCAAGTATTAGATTTGATTAAAGCGCGGGGAGATATGAAAGTTATTTCTGAACGTGATTATATTACGAATCGTAAATCAAGTGGTTATCGTTCGTATCATGTTGTTGTTGAGTATCCCATTCAATTGTTGTCAGGAGAAAAGCTAATTAAAGTTGAGATTCAAATTCGGACATTAGCTATGAACTTTTGGGCCACAATTGAGCATTCTTTAAACTATAAATATCAAGGTGCGTTCCCGCTAGAAATTGCAGAACGGCTAGAAAAAGCAGCTGAGGCGGCGTTTTCTTTAGATACTGAGATGTCGAATATTCGTGATGAAATTAAAAATGCCCAACAAATCTTTAAACAGCGGACACCGCATAATGATAAAGATTAAAAAATTCAAAAGAGTAATTAAATTTTAGTGAAAGAGGTCAGTTATGAAATTCGCAATTGTTGCTAATGATCTACCAAAATCGCAAAATGTAAAACGAAATTTAGAAAAGAAATTATTAGAATGTCATATGGTCGAAGATGAAAAGCATCCCGAAATTGTGATTACAATTGGTGGAGACGGAACGTTATTATCAGCATTCCATAAATATCAAGATCAATTAGAAAGCATTCGTTTTGTTGGTGTGCATACAGGTCACTTAGGTTTTTATACTGATTGGCGTGAAGATGAGATTGATGATTTAGTTGTTAGTTTACAATCAGATAATGGACAATCGATTAGTTATCCACTTTTAGAAGTACAAGTGAAGTATGCAAATGAACCACATATGAAAAAATATATTGCTTTAAATGAAGCTGCTTTAAAGAAAATTGGTACAACGTTAGTGACTGATGTTTATATTGGTGGTGAATTTTTCGAAAGTTTTCGTGGTGATGGTCTGTGTGTATCTACACCAACTGGATCAACAGCTTATAATAAATCTTTAGGTGGAGCTGTTGTACATCCTAATTTAGAAGTGATGCAAGTTGCTGAAATTGGTTCGATTAATAATCGTGTTTTTCGGACGGTTAGTGCACCAATGATTATCGCTCCACGTGATTGGGTGACGTTATATCCAGATCATGGAACTGATTTTGTATTGACGATTGATGCTTTAACTAAATCAGGGTGTAAAATTGAAAAAATTATGTTTAAAATAGCAAAACAAAGAATTTATTTTGCGAAATATCGTCATCAACATTTTTGGCGGCGAGTGCAAGATGCCTTTATTGGAGATGCGAATGGAGTTTAAATGGAAATATGAACAAGCAACACCAATGAAGTTGCGGAATTTTTTAAAAGCGCAAGGTCTGTCGCGGCGTTTATTAGCTAAAATCCGTCATAGTGGTGGCGAGATTAGTGTGGCGGGTAAATCAGGGCGTGTAGTTGATAAAGTTTATCCAGGAGATATTGTTGTATTACGAACACCTCCTGAAGAAACAAAAAATCAATTAGTTAAGTCATTTGTTCCAATTGAGGTCTTATATGAAGATCGAGATTATTTAATTGTCAATAAACCAGCTCATTTAGCCTCGATTCCAGCAGCGTTGCATCCTGATGATTCATTAATTAATCGTATTCTTGGGTATTATCATGTTCGGGGGTATCGAGGGATTATTCCACATATTATGACGCGGTTAGATCGGGATACAAGTGGAGTAGTTTTACTTGCGAAACACGGTTATGCTCAAGCAGTCTTAGAACAGAATCAAAATCAGTATCCGATTCAAAAAGAATATTATGCTTTATTGAGTGGCAATTTAAAGATTAAAAAAGCATTAATAAATTTGCCAATCGGACGTGATGAAAACAGTTTATTTAAAAGAAAAGTGACTACACAAGGAAAAAATGCTCAAACTGAGTTAAAAGTTAAACAAAATTATGCTAAAGTAACATTATGTAAGATTAAGTTACATACAGGGAGAACACATCAAATTCGTGTTCATTGTGCTTATTTAGGCCATCCCTTAGTTAGTGATGAGATGTATCAAGGTAAGCAGATGGCGCCATTAGAGCGACAAGGTTTACATTGTTATCAAATTAAATTTTATCATCCTTTTAAAAAAGAAATGATTCAAATTAAAAGTCCATTACCAACAGATATACAAGTAATTATTAATAAAAAATAAAAGAGGTAGAGAATCATGGTTGAAATGACACAAACAAATCATGATAACATCCAAAAAATAATTAATGCATTAGATTCTCAAAAAGCACGGCTTTTTCGGGAAGAATATTTAGAATTACATATTTATGAACAAGCGCAAATCTTTCGGGATTTAAATGAACAGCAAAGAGCGCGTGTTTATCGGTATTTAAAGCCTGAAGAAGTCGGGGATATGTTTGATGCAATGGATCAAGATCCTGAGGAAGTAATTCATTATTTAGAAGAAATGACAATGGCGTATGCAGCAGCTGTAATTAACGGGATGTATACGGATAATGCGGTTGACGTTTTGGCATATGCTAAAAAAGAGGATTTATTAGGTTATTTGCGTTTATTGCCTGCCAAAACAGCAGCTGAAATTAAACGGATGTTACATTATGAAGATAAAACAGCTGGTTCGATTATGTCGACTGAATATGTGGCTATTAATGGGAATCAGACCTTAGCTTCTGCAATGGAAGCTATTAAAGTTGCTGCTAAAACAGCGGAAACAATTTATTATGTTTATGTAATTGATGAGAGTGAAAAATTAGTCGGGGTTGTCACTTTAAGAGATATGTTGCGAAATGATGATCAAGCTATGGTCAAAGACGTAATGAATATGCAAGTGATGGCTGTTAAAGTCGATGATGATCAAAAAGATGTAGCACAAACAATTCGTGACTATAATTTCTTAGCTATTCCGGTTACTGATTATAATCATAAATTAATTGGGATTATTAACGTTGATGATATTATCGATGTTATTGATGAAGAATCGGTTGAAGATTATTCTGGTTTAGCCGGGGTTGACTTGGAACAAACAACTGAAAATCCATGGCAAGCAGCTTTTAAACGATTACCGTGGTTGGTGACATTGTTGATTTTAGGTATGTCTACTACTACGTTGATTTCTCATTACGAAGAATTAGTTAGTCAAGCAAGTATTTTAGCAGTTTTTATTTCTTCGATTACTGGTACAGCGGGGAATGCTGGTACACAAAGTTTAGCGACAGCTGTCCGCCGCTTAGCGTTTAAAGATGAAGATAAAAAGAATATTTGGCAATTATTATTAACAGAATTAATTACAGGGATTATTTTAGGAATTATTACTGGATTTGTAATTTTTGTAATTGTTGGTTTCTGGAAACATAATTTCGTCTTAGGTTTTGTTATTGGATTTGCGATGATGTGTGCGATTGTAGTAGCTAATTTAGCTGGTGCATTTATTCCAATGTTTATGGATAAAATTGGTGTGGATCCAGCAGTGGCATCCGGTCCATTTATCTCGACATTAAGTGATTTAACATCAGTTTTAATTTATTTCAGTATTGCTCGTATTTTCTTATCATTTTTCGTAGGTCAATAAAAAACATCTTCTTAGTCAAACTAGGAAGATGTTTTTTTATATTTAATTAACAAATTTTACGCAAACACCTTCGGGAAGGTGGATGTTGTCTTGGATTAAAGTTAATTTTCCAGAGACTGGATTGCGTTCGAATAAACTGATAGTATTATCATTTTGATTAGCGACTACTAAAAACTGATCAGTAGCATCTAAGGCAAAATCACGTGGGAAATCAATTGATGTAGTCGTTTGATGAATTAATTGCAAACTAGCATCCGACTCGATTTTAAAACAAGCAATTGAATTAAAACCACGATTGGAAATATATAAGTGTTGTTGATTGTGACTGATTTTAATAGCAGCCGCTCCATTGAAATCATGATATTCGTTTGGAATGGTAGTTTGGATATCTAAAATTGAAAAACTACCATTTTGAGGGTTGTATTTTAAGGTGGCGACCTGGCTGCTGAGTTCACCAACAACATAAGCGATTTGTTGATTAGGATGGAACACTAAATGACGTGGCCCGAAACCAGCTGGGAAAGTTAACACATTGTTTAAAAGAGCTTTTTGATTATTATCGAAATTATAAGTTAATAATTGATCAGCACCTAAATCCAAAGCAACTAACCGGTTATCAGGAGTTAAGTCTGCATAATGTAAATGTGATGATTGTTGTTCTGGACGAGGACCGGAACCAGAATGTGAGATGCTTTGGTGTAAAGTTAAAGTATTATTAGGATGAAGTTGATAAATTAAGACTTCAGCAGTGTGATAATTAGCTGTATAAACTAAATTTCGCTGTTTATCAAATGAAACATAACAAGGTGGAGCTCCAGCTTGCAGTACTTTATTATTTAAAGTATAAAGTTGCGTAGTATCTTTAGAATAGCTAGCGATACCGCCGTGATCATCTTGTTTACAAATTGTGAATAATTGATTATTAGTCGTTGTTAAATAAGTAGGGTTATTGACTGCTATTAACAACTCGGGTTTTGAGATTGTTTTTGTGTCTGTATTTAAGGTAGCTTGATAAATACCTTGGCTTATCTTTTTGGTATATGTGCCAAAAAAGATATTTTCTAACATAAATATCATCCTTTCTAAAACATGTAAGTTACTGATATTATAGCAAAAAAGTAGTCGGAAAGTGATCCGATTACTTTTTGGAGTGATAATATGTTAAAATTAAATTGGAATTTTTTAATGATAAGGGGAAAGTCAATATGTTGGAGTCTCAAATAATCGCGATCGGTTCACAAGCAATGACAGCGCCGGAACCAATGTTAATCATGTTTAACGAAACGGCATCTGATCAATTAACGAAAGTCGCTGTTATTCAACGTTTTAAAAGTTCACAGCAAGAAAATTATACATTAGAAGTTGGCCATAAAATAAGAATTGATGATCAAGAATATACAATTAATTATATTGGTGAGTTAGTTAAAAATAATTTGTTGATGCTTGGTCATGCAACGCTTCATTTTAAGGAAGTTCCAAGTAATCCGTTAGGTAATACTATTTATTTAGAGCCGAATGAATTACCTGAAATTAAAGTTGGCACCATTATTAAATATTATTAAAAAAAACGCTGAAATCAAATACTGATTTCAGCGTTTTTTAGTTTTAACGATCACCGTTAAAGATTGAATTTTTAACAATTACATAATCAACAGTTCTTAAAGCATCTAAGTCTTTACCACCTGCGTAAGAAATAGATGATTGTAAATCTTCTTTCATTTCTTGTAAAGTGTCTGCAATGTGACCTTTGTAAGGTGTTAAGATTTTTTTACCTTCGACGTTTTTATATTGACCTTTTTGATATTGAGAAGCAGAGCCAAAGTAAGCTTTACATTTTTGGCCATCTTGTTCAATTAATTCACCAGGACTTTCGGCATGACCTGCAAATAATGAACCGATCATACACATAGAAGCGCCAAAACGAATTGATTTAGCAATATCACAATTATAACGTAAACCACCATCAGCGATAATTGGTTTACGAGCGGCTTTAGCACAAAGGCGAATAGCAGCTAATTGCCAACCGCCAGTTCCGAAACCAGTTTTTAATTTTGTGATGCAAACACGACCTGGTCCAATTCCGACTTTAGTAGCATCAGCGCCAGCATTTTCTAATTCACGTACCCCTTCAGGAGTACCTACGTTACCGGCAATTAAGAATGTATCTGGTAATTTAGATTTGATATATTTAATCATTTTAATAACAGTATCAGCATGACCGTGAGCGACATCAATTGTAATGTATTCTGGAGTGAGGCCAGCTTCGACTAATTCATCAACAAACGTATATTCTGGATCTTTAACACCGACGGAAATAGAAGCAAATAAATTGCGATCATGCATCATTTGCACAAAATCCAAACGGTTTTCAGCTTCAAATCGATGCATAATATAGAAGTAACCATTTTCAGCTAACCAAATAGCTAAATCATCGTCAATGATAGTTTGCATATTAGCAGGTACAACAGGAATTTTAAAAGTTAAAGGACCAAATTTGATGCTTGGATCAATTTCGGAACGACTTTTCACAATACATTTGTTGGGAATAAGTTGGATATCTTCATAATCAAAAACTGTCATAATAAAAGAGCCTCTCTTTCAAAGGTTGAGCGTTTTTAATTCGTGATTTACTTAATTTAATCACGAAACCATAAATATAATAGCTTTTATTCGGTAAAAAGTCAAGGTTTGTTTCTTTAATAACTTCTAAAGTTCGGTTTTTATCACAATAAACGAATTATCTTTAATAAATCTAAAATGCTAAATATTCCCAAACAAAGGATAATGTGTTTTAATTGATAATATATAGTTTGGAAAGAAAAGGATGAGCGAATATGGCTAAGAAAAAGAAAAATAAGATTAAAAAAACTAATGAAGAACGTATCTTAGATCAACATAATATTCCTTATGAAGAGTATTCTTTTGAATTTTTAAAACGAGGTGCGTCAGCTTTTGCAGAAGCAGAAGAACAAGGAATTGAACCGAATAGTATTTTAAAAACGATTGTTTTGAATGCAAATAAAGATCCTAAGGATTATTTAGTCGTTTGTTTATCTTTATTACATGAAATTGACTTGAAATTAATTGCTCGTCAATTAGGAAAAAAACAAGTTCATTTAGCTGATAACAAGAATTTAATTAATATTACAGGTTATGTACATGGAGAAAATACACCAATTGGGATTAGTTTTAAAACGGATTTCCCTATTTATTTTGATGAAAGAATTCAAGATTTCACGGAAGTATCAGTGTCTGCTGGGAAAATTGGTCGTTCTGTTCGGTTGAATCGGGAAGCGTTAGTAGAACTTGTGAAAGGTGAATATATTCAAGTTGCTAAATAAAAGATGGTGTTAATATATGAAGAAAAAAATAATTTGGGGTAGTAGTATAGGTGCTTTTTGTCTTGTAATAATAGTATTTTTAATTAGTTTATGGCATCCTGTTTTTTTGAAAAAACAAATTGTGGAAGTTGATTATCGAGGAAAGTATCAACCGAAAACTAATTTACAAATGGTGTTATTCGGAAATAAAAAAGCTGTTAAGTATTATGGTCAAGTAGATGTTAATAAATTAGGTACCTATTCTTGTTATTACCTTTATAAAGGAAAAAAATATCCTTTTAACGTTAAAGTTGTTGATCAACAAGCTCCGAAATTAATGGTTAAAAATTATCAAACGGATTTAGTGGCTGATGTAAAACCGCAAGATTTTGTGAAAAAGGTCAGTGATAATAAAAAAGCATATCTTAAATTTGCGGAAAATTATAACAAAGCTAAAAAAGCTGGAAAAACAAATGTGAAAATTATTGCATATGATAAATCAGGTAATGAAACTGAAAAAGATGCTCAGTTAATTCGTAAAAAAGATCAACAAGCACCCAAATTTGAAGCAATACCAGCCATTGAAATTACAACTAATGATCAATTAGATCTTTTAAAAGGTGTTGTTGTGAAAGATAATTTAGACCCGCATCCTAAAGTAACCTATGATAAAAAAGGTCATGATTTTCATCAAGCTGGTACTTATTATTTAGTGTATCAAGCTATTGATCGTAGTGGGAATAAAGCAACAGCTAAACGACGAATTGACGTTAAACAAGCTCATTCAGATGGGGATAAAGTTGTTTATTTAACATTTGATGATGGCCCATCAGCGAATACTGCTAAAATTTTAGATATTTTGAAAAAATTTAAAGTTAAAGGTACATTTTTTGTGACTGGTAATGGACAAAAATATAACTATTTAATTAAACGAGCTTATGCCGAGGGAAATACAATAGGGTTGCATACTTATACGCATAATTATCAAATTTATCGCTCTGCAGCTACTTATTATGCCGATTTGAATCAAATTGAACAAATGGTTCATAATTTAATTGGGATTAAATCAAAGTATATCCGTTTTCCTGGTGGATCTAGTAATACTGTGAGTCGTCAATATCAGCGAGGAATTATGTCATATTTGGTTCGTGATGTAATGAATAAAGGGTATCGTTATTATGATTGGAATTGTTCTTCTGGTGATGCAGCCGGCAATACGATGCCGACTTCATATATTATTCGGAATGCTACAAATGGCAAAGCTAATCATTTGAATATTTTATTCCATGATTCTAAAACAAAAACGACGACAGTAGCTGCCTTGCCAACAGTTATCAAGTATTATTTAAGTCGGGGGTATACATTTAAACCAATTACTGATTTAAGTGTTCAAGTTCATCATGGCGTCAATAATTAAATGACTAGACCAAATAGAGAGATTATAGTAAAAAATCTTGAATTAAATTATTGGATATGATAGTATATTTTTTATCGAATCAGTATTAGTGACCATTCTTGTTTGCTTATTGATTGGTTTTTTGATAACGTAGCTGTTCGCCGTGATTACACCGAATAGTTGCGTTTTTTAGTTATAAATAAAAGAAAGTTAGGTGTCAAAATGGCAAATCATATTGTTTTATTTGAACCGGTGATGCCGGCTAATACAGGTAATATTGCACGGACATGTGCGGCAACCAATACACATTTACATTTAATTGAACCATTAGGATTTTCAACTGATGATAAATATTTAAAACGAGCAGGGTTAGATTATTGGGATAAAGTCCAAATTACTTATCATAAAAATTTACCAGCGTTTTTAGAAACTTTGACAGGGGAAGATGAGCTTTATTTAGTCTCAAAATTTGCGGAAAAAACATATACAGAACGAGATTATCGTAATCTGGAAACTAATCATTACTTCTTATTTGGGAAGGAAACAATGGGGTTACCAGAATTGTTTATGCAAAAGTATGCTAAACATTGTATTCGGATTCCTCAAAATGATGAACATGTGCGCTCTTTAAATTTATCTAATACAGCAGCGATTGTTATCTATGAAGCTTTGCGGCAACAAGATTTTGTGAATTTAGAATTACAACATCAATATATTGATGATAAATTAAAATAAGTGAGAAAAGATTAACAACACTAATAATTAGTGTTGTTAATCTTTTTTTATTTAAAAAGCGATTTAATAAGGATCGTGACTAGAAGCGAGCAGGAAACAACGGGCAAAGTATGTTATAATTTTAAGATAGTTAAAAATTTAATGAGGTGGCTTAAATGGCAAAGAAACGTAAGAGTCGCACCCGTAAACGGAAAAAAACAGAAATTTCAGAACGAATAATCGGCTTTGTTTTTATTATATTAAGTATATTAGGATTTTTTAAATTAGGATATTTAGGGATTACAATTCGCAATGTTTTTCGCTTTTTTATTGGTGACGTTGCACCGATTGGATTAATTTTATTATGCCTTAGTGGATTGATATTATTAATTACCGGAAAAGAACCCAAGATAAAAAAACAATATTGGATTGGTTTTGGTTTAACTTTATTAGGGTTAGATTTATTATTAGAAGCAATTTTATTTAATAAATTGAATTTACATACTAATTTTATTAGTATTACTTGGCAATATTTACGGCAAGATATTTTGAATAATAGTTTAGGAACAGCTGTTGGTGGCGGGATGATTGGTGCCTTTTTATATAGTGGAACTTATTTTCTTGTTTCTCAAATTGGGACTTATATTATTAGTGGGATATTACTCTTTTTTGGATGTTGTGCTTTTTGGAAAATCACACCACAACAAAGTTTAGAGTTTATTGGACAACAATTATATAAAGTTACTAAAGGTGTTCAAAGTACAAGTAAAAAAGCTAAAAATTTTAGTCAACAAAAATATCAAGAACATCAAGAGTTGCAGGCTGAAAAAGCTCAAGCCGAGCGTGAAGCAGCGTTAATGGCACAAATTGAACAAGAAAAACCTGTTTTAAAAACTCAACAAGAGCCAGTGGAAATTAATGAGCAACCCAAAGTGACACAAAATGTTTGGAATGAACCCGTTGAAAAACCGGTGCAACAACAAATTGAATTGGTTGAACAAGGTAAAAAAGATTTACCTAAGCCAAAAAGTATAGTGCAAAATGATGGTGAATATGAATTACCTAGTTTAGCTCTTTTAGAAGATGTGGCACCAACAGATCAAAGTGATGAGCAACGATTAATTCGGCAAAATGAAGCGATATTACAACAAACGTTTGCTAGTTTTGGTGTCGATGTTGAATTAGTGAATACAATTTTAGGGCCAGCTGTTACAAAATATGAACTTCATCCAGCGATTGGTGTGAAAGTAAGTAAGATTGTGAATTTAACAGATGATTTAGCCTTGGCTTTAGCTGCCAAAGATATTCGCATTGAAGCGCCTATTCCAGGTAAATCTTTAATTGGGATTGAAGTACCGAATACTAAAACAGCTATGATTTCTTTTAAAAATATTATGTTGGAACAAAAAGAAAAAGAACATGCACCTTTAGAAGTACCTTTGGGACGTGACGTTTCTGGGAAATTAATTAGTGCTGATTTAGGTAAAATGCCGCATTTGTTAATTGCTGGATCAACAGGTAGTGGGAAATCAGTCGCGATTAATAGTATTATTACTTCCTTATTGATGAATCAACCACCAGAAAATGTCAAAATGATTTTAGTAGATCCGAAAAAAGTTGAATTAGGTGTCTATAATGATATACCGCATTTATTAACACCAGTTGTGACTGATCCGAAAAAAGCAGCTCGTGCTTTAAATAAATTAGTTCAAGAAATGGAACGACGATATGAAATTTTCGCGAATACAGGACAGCGTAAAATTGAAACGTATAATCAAATGGTTGCTCAAGACCCAATGAGCGGAGAAAAATTACCATATATTGTAGCTATTTTAGATGAATTATCAGATTTGATGATGGTAGCATCTAATGAAGTAGAAGACGCGATTATCCGTATTGCTCAAATGGGACGAGCGGCCGGAATTCACTTGATTTTAGCGACTCAAAGACCATCTGTTGATGTTATTACTGGTATTATAAAAGCTAATGTCCCTTCACGGATGGCATTTGCTGTTTCAAGTAATACTGATTCGCGGACTATTATTGATCAAGCTGGAGCGGAAAAACTTTTAGGACGAGGCGATATGTTATTCTTGCCAATGGGGATGAATAAGCCAATTCGTGTGCAAGGTGCGTTTGTTTCTGATCGTGATGTTCAAAATGTAGTGGAACATGTAAAAACACAACGCGGTGCGCAATATGATGCTGAATTAACAGTTACAGATGATGAATTAGCAGCCGAAATGCAAAAAGAAGAGGAAGATCCGTTATTTGCAGAAGCTTTAGAATTTATTAAACAAGAACAAAAATGTAGTATTTCATTATTACAAAGAAGATTTAAAATTGGTTATAATAGATCAGCCCGGATGGTGGAAGAAATGGAAAACCGAGGATATATCGGGCCATCTGAAGGTAGTAAACCACGTAAAGTCTATTTACCAAAAGCTTAAAGAGAAACGCCGTGCCAGGGCAGGGCGTTTTCTTATTGGAATAAATAAGTGTTAGCGAAAGGAGATTGGGAATGAGAAAAGATTTAAAAAACGGTGTGGTATGTCAGGTAATGCCGACAACACAATTTAAAACAAATAAAATTTCCATTTCTTTTATTACAGAAGTAAAAACAGTGACAGAAATTACACAAAGAACCTTATTAGCGTATTTATTAGAAGTAAGCAGTAAAAAATATCCAACACAACAAGTTATTGCGCAAGAGTTATCACAAATGTATGGTGCTGATTTTGGAACTAGTACAACTCGAAATGGTAATTATCATATTATGAAATTTAATTTTAGTTGTGTAAATGATAAGTATTTAACTACGCCAGAAAACTTGTTGACTAAAGGAATTAAGTTTTTAGAGGAAATTATTTTCCGACCATTATTAGTGGATGGTATTTTTGAAAAAGAAACATTTCAACGACAAAAAGAAAACTTCCAAACTTATTTAGCAACGATGCAAGATAATAAGAAAATTGCAGCTTTATTAGCATTACAAAAAGAATATTTTACTAATCCAGTGCAACAAAGTTCAGTGTTAGGGGATTTACAAACATTAAAGCCACTGACAGCACAAGATATTGTTGCTTGTTATCAAAAAATGATAACGCAAGATCAGGTCCGAATTGTTGTGTCAGGTGATGTACAAGAAGATGAAGTTGTAGAAGAATTAGCAACTTTACCATTTACAGCACGGGAAAACACATTAGGTTCTATGTATTATCAACAAGCAAACAAAGATGAAGTTGTGGAAAAAGTTGAACAAGAAAAACTTCAACAAAGTAAGTTGAATTTAGCCTATCATTTTCCGATTGATCAAGGGTGTCCTGATTTTCATGCGGCCATTGTTTTTAATGCTCTTTTAGGTGGCGATGCACGCTCATATTTATTTAGAAATATTCGTGAAAAAGCAAGTTTAGCATATTACATCAGTAGTTCATTTGATTCATTTGGACAATATTTTTATATTCAAACTGGAATTAAAAGTAGTGATAAAGAGCAAGTTCAAACTTTAATTGCAGAACAATTCGCGAAAATTATTGCTGGAGAAATTGATGAACAATTATTTGCTGAGATTAAACTTAGTTTGATTAATGAACATTTAAGTCATTTAGATAGTCAAAATTATTTAATGGTTAAAGCTTTACTCCAACCGTTGTTTAAAAAGACACCTACAACAGGAACTTGGATGGAAAATATTCAAAAAGTAACCATTGCGGATGTGCAAGAGGTTGCTAAAAAAATTCAACTACAAGCAATTTATTTCTTAAAAGGAGAGGAAGGATAAGATGAAAGATTTAGCGACAACAGTTCGTTTTGGTGAAACAATTTATACATTGAAATTACCAAACGGATTAACGGTTAATTTATTAGCCCGGCCGCAATATCATAAAACATATGGAGTATTAACAACTAATTATGGATCTGTAGATACAACTTTTATTCCTGAAGGTCAAAATGAACCAGTTACTTATCCGGCGGGCATTGCTCACTTTTTAGAACATAAAATGTTTGATAAAGAAGATTATGATGCTTTTGATTTGTTTGGTAAATATGGTGCTGATTCGAATGCTTTTACTAGTTACACACGGACGAGCTATATGTTTTCTACTACAGAAAATGCCCAAGCATGTGTAACGACATTACTTGATTTTGTACAAACGCCATATTTTACGGATGAAAAAGTTAACAAAGAAAAAGGGATTATTGATCAAGAAATTAAAATGTATGAAGATAATCCGAATTGGGGACTTTTTTCAGGAATTGTTAAAAACATGTATCCACAAACACCGTTAGCTTTAGATATTGCCGGAACTAGTCAATCCATTCAAGAAATTACAGCTCAAGATTTAAATGAATGTTATGCTCATTTTTACCGACCTGAAAATATGAATTTGTTTTTAGTAGGGAATTTTATTGTAGATGATATGATTTCTTTAATTGAAGAAAATCAAGCAGAAAAAGAATTTCCACCATTAACATCACCGCAATATCAGTTTGATTATACAAAAACTGATTTATTACCCTATCGGATGGAAGAACGTGATATTCAACAACCTAAAACTATTATAGGTATTAAAGGGTTAGATCAAGTTCCGGCCGGACGAGCAGGATTATTTTATTATTTTAAAATTGAAATCTTAATGCAATTGCTATATTCCGAAAGTACACCGCAATATTTAGCAATGTATAATCAAGGCGTTATTGATGATTCATTTGATTATGATTTCTTGTTAGAGCGTGGATTTCATTTTGCGACAATTTATGGTAATACAAAAGATCCGCAAGCTTTTGTTAAACAAGTAATTCAAATTGCTGAAAATGCAGTTGAGACAATTCAAAACCAAACTGAAGCGTTTGAATTAGCTAAAAAAGAATTAGTAGGACGCTTAATAACAAGTTTAGATTCATTAGAATCAATCGCAAATAATTATGAAGGTGAATTATTTGCGGGGGCGACATTGTTTGACGTGATTCCTCTAATTGAAAAAATGGAATTAAATGAAGTAGTGGAAGTGGCACAACAATTTATTAAGGAAGAAGCAATTAGTGTTTATCAAATTTTCCCGAAAGAAGATGATATACAATGAAATGGGCTTTAATTATTGGGGCATCAGGTGATATTGGACAACAAATTGCACGTGATTTAGCTCAAGATGGTTGGTCTTTGTATTTACATTATCATCAAAATACAGACAAAATACGTAATTTAGCACAAGAGTTACAAATGGAATATGCTAAGCAAGATTTTTTAACCTTACAATATGATTTAACGGATTGTGAGCATTTAGAGCAGATTACGAATAATTTATTTGCCTTAGATGCTGTTATTTTTGCTCAAGGGACTACCTGGTATAGTTTGTTTTCGGAATTACCAGCGGGACAATTAAGTACGATGTTAAAAATGCAAGTTGAAACTCCATTGTTATTATTACAAAAATTAGAAACAAAATTAACACGTTCACCTAATGGTAGAATTGTTTTTATTGGTTCAATTTATGGTGGCGTTGGGAGTGCGATGGAAGTAGGCTATAGTACTGTCAAAGGAGCTTTAAGTGCATTTGTTAGTGCATATAGTAAAGAGGTTGCTTCACTGGGGATTACTGTAAATGTTGTGGCACCAGGAGCTGTTGATACACAAATGAATATGACTTTTGCTGCTGAAGAAAAGGCTGCTGTTGCTGCAGAAATTCCAGTAGGAAGATTTGCTAAAGTTTCTGAAATTAGTTATTGGGTACAGTCTTTATTATCTGAAAAAGCTGATTATTTAACTGGTCAAACTTTATACGTGACAGGTGGCTGGTTAAAATGATATTCTTGAAATCAATCTTAATAAAATATTAATCAGAGTCTATGATATACTTTATAGAGTATGAAATATGAATTGATTTTTTTAAAAGAAAAGTTATTAAATGAACATGGAGAGTAAAATAGCTATGAGTGATATTGGACAAATTTTAAAAGAAGCAAGAATTGAAAAAGGTTATACTTTAGATGATTTACAACAAATTACCAAAATTCAAAAACGCTATTTGATTGCGATTGAAGAAGAAGATTTTGCGGCTTTACCAGGTGATTTTTATGTTAAAGCTTTTATTCGTCAATATGCGGAAACAGTTGATTTGAATTATGATGATTTTGCTGACGAATTAAATGAAAAATTAGGTCAAAAAGAACCATTACCCATTGAAGAAGTAACATCACGTTTAGCTGAACGACAAGCTAAAGATGATGATAAACCAGATCGTTTTGGTCATTTATTGAAGTATATACCAACTGTTATTATTGTCGTTGTTGTAGCTGCAATTATTGGAACAATTTATGTTGTAGCACGTGGTAATCATAATAAAAACAGTCAACAAATTGAAAATAATACTGAAAAAGTAGCTGTTTCAACTGACGAAACAAGTCAAAAGAAAAAAGTTGCTAAGAAAAAAGCAGCTAAGAAAAAAGCTGCCAAAGATAAAGCAACAGCTAAAGAAAAAGAACAAAAAATTGTGTCTACAAGTGTACAAGGATCCAGATTTGTATATGATTTAACAAATGCTCCAGCTACAAATGTTTTACAACTAAAAGTGCAAGGTCGTGCAGCTTGGAATGCAGTGACAGCAGATGGCGTGCAAATTTGGCAAGGTACTTTGGCACCGGGAGCTACTAAAGAAGTTAAATTACCAGAAAACACGAAAAAGATTATGTTGAACTTAGGAAATTCTAAAGGTACTGAAATTGAAATTAACGGTAAGAAATTTGATTTCCTCAAAGAAGATGCTAACAAGAGCGTACGAACAATAGTTATTAATGTTGCAAGTAAAGATAAAAAAGCAGCGGATAAACCAGCAGAAGCATCATCTAGTTCAAGTACAACAACTAGTCAAAATGCAGATTAATTAAGGAGCGAATAAATTTATGAATTTACCAAATAAATTAACGGTGTTAAGAATTTTCTTAATACCAGTATTTATGATTGTTTTATTAGTCCCATTTAATTGGGGTGAAGTTGTTTGGGGTGGCGCGACAATTCCCGTTACTCAATTAATTGGTGCAATTATTTTTGCCGTGGCTTCTTTAACAGATTATGCCGATGGTCAAATTGCTCGTAAATATAATTTAGTATCTAATTTCGGTAAATTTGCAGATCCATTAGCTGATAAAATGTTAGTAATGACAGCGTTTATTATTCTAGTTCAAATGGGTAAAGTACCTGCTTGGGTTGCTGCCATTATTGTGTGTCGTGAATTAGCTGTTACTGGATTACGATTATTAGTTGTGGAAAATAACGGTAAAGTTATGGCAGCAGCTATGCCAGGTAAAATTAAGACAGCAACACAAATGTTTTCAATTGTGTTCTTATTCTTGAATGATATCTTCTTTACAGTTATTCATATTCCAATGGGTCAAATTTTATTATATGTATGTTTATTCTTCACAGTTTATTCAGGATGGGATTATTTCCACAATAGCCGCGAAATATTTGCTGATTCATTTGAAAAATAAAAAAACTTCGCTAGTCTATCAATTAGTATCACAGAACAAGGTGATTAAAAGATTTTCTAGCGAAGTTTTTGCGTTTTAAACAGTTGGTTGACGTATTTATCAATGAGAGGATAAGTTGAGTAAAGTTAACGTAACTTGAGTTTTTAGATTTTTAAAAGTATTATTATAAAAGAAGATATGGACTTGTTTTAAGGAGGAAATTAAATGGCTGATGAAAGAAAAGATGCTTTAGAAACAGCATTGAAAAAAATTGAAAAGAACTTTGGTAAAGGTTCAATTATGCGTATGGGTGATAAAGCTGATACAAAAATTTCAACAATCCCAAGTGGATCTTTAGCTTTAGATGAAGCTTTAGGTGTTGGTGGGTATCCACGTGGACGGATTGTGGAAGTTTACGGACCAGAAAGTTCTGGTAAAACAACAGTTGCATTACATGCGGTTGCAGAAGTGCAAAAACGTGGTGGGACAGCTGCATATATCGATGCGGAAAATGCATTGGATCCAGCATATGCTACAGCTTTAGGTGTTAATATTGATGATTTATTATTATCTCAACCTGATACAGGGGAACAAGGGTTAGAAATTGCTGATGCATTAGTTTCTTCCGGCGCAATTGATATTGTTGTTATTGATTCTGTTGCAGCACTTGTACCTCGTGCTGAAATTGAAGGTGAAATGGGTGATGCCCATGTTGGGTTGCAAGCTCGTTTAATGTCTCAAGCTTTGCGTAAATTATCTGGGACAATTAATAAAACAAAAACTATTGCGATTTTCATTAACCAAATTCGTGAAAAAGTTGGGATCATGTTTGGTAATCCAGAAACAACTCCAGGTGGACGTGCCCTTAAATTCTATTCAACAGTTCGTTTAGAAGTTCGTCGTGGTGAAACTATTAAAAACGGTTCTGATATTATGGGTAATCGGACAAAGATTAAAGTTGTGAAAAATAAAGTTGCTCCACCATTTAGAGTGGCAATTGTTGATATTATGTATGGAGAAGGTATTTCCAAAACGGGTGAATTAATTGATATGGCCGTTGAAAAAGATATTATTAACAAGAGTGGTTCTTGGTTCTCTTATGGAGATGTTCGAATTGGTCAAGGTCGTGAAAATGCGAAAACTTATATGAAAGAACATCCTGAAGTTATGAATGAAATTGTTGCTAAAGTTCGGACTGCTTATGGAATTGGTGATGATGAAACAACTGAAGAAGCACCAACTAAAGAAACAGCTAAAAAAGCAACAACTAAAACAAAAGCAAAAGATAAAGACGCTAAATAATATGTTTGAAAGACATTTTCTGGAACGAAAGTGTCTTTTTTGCATACAAGTAAAAATAAAAGTAGTAAGATAATTAATAAAAAATAAAAAGGTTGTGACAAGATTGAAAATTGGATTTATCGGTGTCGGAAATATGTCATCAGCAATTATAAAAGGTTTATTAGCGGTTGATTTTGTAAAACCAGCTGATATTTATGTGCATAGTGGAACAAAAAGTAAATATGAAGCTTTTGCTAAGGAATACGGATTAACTACATGTGAAAGTAATAGTGAAGTTGTTCAAAGTGCCGATTATGTGATGTTAGGAATTAAGCCTTATATTTTAACTGATATTTTAAAAGAAATTAAAGAAACTGTTCGTCAAGAAAATGTAATCTTGATTTCGATGGTGACCGGGATTTCGTTAGCTGAAATGCAAGCAGATTTAGAAAATGATGATGCTAAAATTGTGCGTATTATGCCTAATGTTAATGTGGAAATTAACGAAGGGATGACAGCGTTAAAACCAAATAAGGCTGTTAAAGAAAGCGAATTTCAAGATACTGTAGATATTTTTACTGCCTTAGGACAAGTAATTGAACTACCAGAAAAAGACTTTAGTATTTTTGTTGCTTTGGCGGGTAGTTCTCCTGCATTTATTTATTTTTTCATTGATTCATTAGCGCGAGCAGGGGTTAAATATGGATTGACTAAAAAACAAGCTGATCAAATTGTTGCGCAAGCAGTGCTGGGGAGTGCTAAAAAAGTTTTAACTACCGATAAAACACCATTTGAATTAGTGGATGATGTTTGTTCACCAGGTGGCACGACAATAGCAGGTTTGTTAGCTTTAGAAGAAGCAGGGTTTATGACTTCGGTTGTAAAAGCTGTTGATGCTACTGTTCAAAAAGATCAAAATAAATAAAAAACAGACCTTGAAATTTTGGTATATACCAATTATAATAAAGATGAATCATGCTAATTTAGATAAGGTGGCGTATAAAATGAGTACAGTATTAAAACATGCAGTGATTTATACCGGTAAAGAAAAGATTGAAGATGGTTATATTCGTTTTGATGAACAAATTAAAGCGATTGGTAAAACAGCTGATTATCAAGCTGAGCCGGGAGATAAAGTCGTTGATTTAAATGGGCAAATTGTTGTTCCAGGTTTTATTGATGTGCACAGTCATGGTGGATATAGTTTTGATGCAATGGATGGTAATCCAAAAGAAATTTCACAGATGGTAGATGAAATGGTTCATGAAGGGATTACGTCTTATTTTGCGACAACGATGACACAATCGCATGAAAATATTGCTAATGCAATGGTAGGAATTAAAAAAGCTGCTGAAATGAATCCAGTTATTCAAGGTATTCATTTAGAAGGGCCTTTTATTTCGCCAGTTTTCAAGGGTGCTCAACCTGAAGAATATATTCAAGCTCCGGACATTGAGTTATTTGCGAAATGGCATCAATTATCTGGTAATCGGATTAAAGTTGTCACATATGCTCCAGAACATGAAACTTCACCAGCCTTTGAAGAATTTTGTATTGAACATCAGATTGTTCCTTCTGTTGGTCATAGTAATGCAACTCGGCAAGAAATGAAACATTCTAAAGCAAGTCATGTTACTCATTTATATAATGCA
The DNA here is from genome assembly GCF_000423245.1 of Ligilactobacillus ceti DSM 22408. Taxonomy (GTDB): domain Bacteria; phylum Bacillota; class Bacilli; order Lactobacillales; family Lactobacillaceae; genus Ligilactobacillus; species Ligilactobacillus ceti. The sequence continues at coordinate 744,278 of NZ_KE383993.1, read as the reverse complement.
CAAAGACCTTTGAAACATCGGGAACCTGGTGTAACAGGACATGCGTTTTTAGAAGATAATATTTATTGTGAAGTAATTGCAGATGGATTCCATATTGATCCGGAAATGGTTAAAATGGCGTATGAATTAAAAGGGCCGGAAAGAATTGAATTAATTACTGATTCTATGCGTGCCAAAGGAATGCCAGAAGGTGAATCTGAATTGGGTGGGCAAAAAGTTATTGTTAAAGATAAACAAGCTCGTCTTGAATCAGGTAACTTAGCAGGTTCTGTTTTAGAATTCCAAGATGCATTTAAAAATATTATGAAATTTACAGGGTGTAGCATTGAAGATGCTGTTATGATGTCTTCAGTTAACCAAGCTCGGGAATTTAATTTAACACAAAAAGGAACACTTGAAGTCGGCAAAGATGCTGATATCAATGTTTTTAATTCTGATATTATGTTACAATCAACATATAGTTTGGGTCGTTTATACCAAAAATAAAAATTATTAATTCGAGGTGATCTTATGGGTTCGCCGATTTATATTCAAATCCATAACCAAATTAAAACATGGATTGAATCGGATAAGTGGTCAGTAGGAGACCGGATTCCTTCAGAAAGAGAATTAGCTAGTCAATTTGGTGTGAGTCGGATGACTTTACGTCAAGCTATTCAAACATTAGTTGATGAGGGGATTTTAGAAAGACATGTTGGTGCAGGGACATATGTTTCGCGCAAGAAAGTTCAAGAAAAGATGTCTGTTGTAACTAGTTTTACAGCATTAACTGAAGCACAAGGAAAAACACCATCTAGTAAGACAATTTCTTTCATTGTGACAACACCATCATTAAGTGAAATTGAAAAATTAAAATTAGCCGACAACCAGCGTGTTTTACGCATGGAACGGATTCGTTATGCAGACGATGTCCCAATTTGTTTTGAAGTAGCGACAGTACCTTATGAACTTGTGAAAGAATATGATCGTGAACAAATCACACAATCTTTATATCGAACATTAGAATCACAAGGTTTAAGAATCGGACATTCACAACAAATTGTTTCCTCGATGTTAGCATCTGAAAAAATTGCTGATTATCTAGATTTAAAACGTGGCGATGCTATATTACGTTTACGTCAAATTACTTTACTAGGAGACGGCACACCGTTTGAATATGTTCGAACACAATATGCGGGCAATCGTTTTGAATTTTATTTAGAAAAATAAATAACTAATAAAAAGTCTTGGACTATTGAAAATGATAGTGCAAGGCTTTTTTGTTGAGTCGTTTGCGATTGGATAGATATGATATACTTTAAAAGATTGTAAATAGCTAAGTTAAAACTAGTTTTGTGAATTAAAAAGACTTAAAATAAAAATAAATTAATTCGTTAATGGAGGTTTACTGATGAATTCTTTACAAAAACAAATTATTCAAGAATTAAAAGTTCAACCTGTAATTGATGCGCAACAAGAAATTCGACGCTCAATTGATTTTATGAAAGCATATTTATTAAAACATCCGTTTTTAAAAACTTTAGTATTAGGTATTTCGGGTGGACAAGATTCAACATTGGCGGGTAAATTATGCCAAATGGCGATTACTGAATTACGCAATGAAACTCAAAATGATGAATATCAATTTATTGCAGTACGTTTGCCATATGGCATTCAATGTGATGAAGATGATGCGCAAGCTGCCTTAGCGTTTATGCAACCTGATCAAGTGATGACTGTGAATATCAAAGCAGCTACAGAGGCGATGGTTGCTGACTTAAAGGCTAATGAAATCACAATTACGGATTTCAATAAAGGAAATATTAAAGCAAGACAAAGAATGATTGCTCAATATGGGATTGCAGCTAGTAAAGCAGGAGCTGTTGTTGGTACTGATCATGCTGCAGAAGCAATTACTGGTTTTTATACTAAGTTTGGTGATGGTGGAGCGGATATTACACCGTTATGGCGTTTGAATAAACGTCAAGGTCGTGAACTTTTAAAATGGTTAGGAGCACCGGCAGAACTTTATTTAAAAGTTCCGACAGCTGATTTAGAAGAAGATCGTCCGGCTTTACCTGATGAACAAGCTTTAGGTGTAACATATGATAATTTAGATGATTATTTAGAAGGTCGTGAACTATCATCAGAAATCATGACTAAAATTGAAAATTGGTATTTAAAAACACAACATAAACGTCATTTGCCGATTACAGTGTATGATGATTTTTGGAAATAATAACTTATTAAAGTGAAAGTTGGTCAGTTATGGAAGAAAAATATGTAAAACAAATGGCAAAAACGCCTTATACAAAAGAGCAAATCGTCACTGTTTTGGATTTATTATCAAGTGGTAATACAGTTCCATTTATTGCGCGTTATCGGAAAGAACAAACTAAAAGTTTAGATGAAGTCCAAATCCGTGATATTCAAGCGACATATCAAGCAATTGAAAAGTTAGAAACACGGAAAGAAAGTATTTTAAAACAAATTAAAGAACAAGGTAAATTAACACATAATTTAAAAAATGCAATTGTCAAGGCGGCTGATTTACAAACTGTTGAAGATTTATATTTACCATATAAACAAAAGCGCCAAACCAAGGCTCAAATTGCTAAAGATGCTGGATTAACACCTTTAGCAAATGCAATTTTAAGTTTGAAAGATAATTTAGAAGTTCAAAAGTATCTTAATCCGGAAAAAAAGATCAAGACAGAAGAAGATGCTTTAAATGGTGCTCATGAGATTTTAGTAGAAGCCATTGCAGAAGATTTGAAGAATCGTCAATATGTTCGGAAAAAATTTGAACAAACAGCTTTGCTAGTTTCAGATGTTAAAGATGAACAAATTGATGAAAAAGGTATTTATCGAGATTATTATGAATTTACCCAAAGTGCTAAAACGATTAAAAATTATCGTATATTAGCTATTAATCGTGGGGAAAAAGCTGGTGTTTTAAAAGTTAAATTAACAATCGATGATGACGTAGTTATGAGATATTTCCATAGTCGTTATGCAATGCAAGCTCAGGGCCAAAATGAAAAACTACTTGTCGCTGCTTATCAAGATAGTTATCGCCGTTTTATTAGACCTGCGATTGAACGTGAGTTACGTAAAAGTTTAACGCAACAAGCAGAAGAACAAGCGATTAAAGTTTTTGGTGAAAATCTATATAATTTATTAATGCAGGCTCCATTGAAAGAAAGAGTCGTATTAGGTTTAGATCCAGCCTATCGGACAGGATGTAAGTTAGCTGTTGTGGATAAAACAGGTAAGTTTTTAACTAAAACAGTAATTTATCCTCATGAAAAAGCTAAAGGTGCTAAAGTTGATCCTAAATTACGACAAGCTGCAAAAAATACATTGTTAAGATTAATCGCTGAATATCAAGTCGATATGATTGCGATTGGTAATGGAACTGCGAGTCGAGAATCTGAACAATTTGTTGCGGAAGTGTTACATGATGTCCAACGACCTGTCTATTATGTGATTGTAAACGAGGCAGGTGCTTCAATTTACTCTGGTAGTGAATTAGCTCGGCAAGAATTTCCAGATTTACAAATTGAAGAACGTTCTGCTATTAGTATCGCCCGACGGTTGCAAGATCCTTTAGCTGAATTAATTAAAATTGATCCGAAATCTATTGGTGTGGGTCAATATCAATATGATTTACCGGCGAAAGATTTAACAACTGAGTTAGATCATGTAATTGAAACAAGTGTGAATCAAGTGGGTGTGGATTTGAATACAGCTAGTCCGCAATTGTTAGAACATATATCTGGTTTAAATAAAACGATTGCACAAAATATTGTGGGTTATCGGAATGAAAATGGTAAATTTACTGAACGTAAAAAATTAAAAGCAGTACCACGGTTAGGTCCGAAAGCTTATGAACAAGCAGCTGGTTTTTTACGGATTGTAGCAGGGGGAAATCCATTAGATAATACAGATATTCACCCTGAAAGTTATCCAGTTGCGCAAAAATTATTAAGTTTGATAAATTTAACAGTTGATGATCTAGGTACACCAGAGTTAATTGAACGATTAACGCCATTAACAGCGCAGGAAATTGCACAACAGCTACAAGTAGGTATTCCAACTATTCAAGATATTAAAGAAAGTCTGTTAAAACCAGGTCGTGATCAACGGGATCAAATGCCTGCTCCGTTATTACGTTCTGATGTCTTACGATTAGAAGATTTAAAACCAGGTTTGAAATTACAAGGGACTGTCCGAAATGTTGTTGATTTTGGTGCGTTTGTTGATATTGGTGTTAAACAAGATGGTTTAGTTCATATTTCGCAAATAAGTCAACGTTTCTTGAAACATCCAAGTGAAGTAGTAGCCATTGGAGATATTGTCGATGTTTGGGTTTTAGAAGTTGATGAAAAAAGAGGGCGGATTCAATTAACAATGGTTCCGACAAAAAGCTAATCAGAAATAATAAATAAAAGAGTTGCATTGGTTTAGATTATTTGCTATAATAATTTCTGTTGTTGCGGGTATGGCGGAATTGGCAGACGCGTCAGACTAAGGATCTGGTGGGCGTTTTAGCCCGTGATGGTTCGAATCCATTTACCCGCATAGCAGATAGCGAGGATCACTTTTGTTGATTCTCGTTTTTTTTATACAAAAAATACAAAAATAGTGAGGTTTTTAACATGGCAAAGTATGTTAAGTTTTTAGCAAGTGCAGGTTATTTTCCCGAAACAGTAGTTACTAATGATGAATTAAGTCAAATTATGGAAACAAACGATGAATGGATTCAAGCGCATACTGGAATTAAAGAGAGACGTTATGCAATTGATGAAAATACATCTGATTTAAGTACAAAAGTTGCTTTGAAATTATTAAAACAAAGTAATTTGCAAGCAGAAGCAATTGATTTAATTATTCTTTCAACTATTTCACCAGATGCAATTACACCATCAACGGCTGCGATTGTGCAAAGTAACATCGGTGCTAAAAATGCTTTTGCATTTGATATTTCTGCAGCATGTAGTGGATTTGTCTATGCATTAAGTATTGCAGAAAAATATGTTCGTTCGGGACAATATCAAAATGTGATGGTTATTAGTGCGGAAGTAAATTCAAAAATGATGGACTTTACTGATCGGACTTCAGCTGTCTTTTTCGGAGATGCGGCTGGTGGAGCTATTTTAAGTGCTAGTGATAATCCAAATGATGAAATGTATGTAGCTGAAAAATTAGCGACAAAAGGTGATGCTGATGTTATTCATAGTGGACGCATTGCTCCTTTAAGTGCGGTGAAAGCTGATAATTATCCACAAATGGATGCCTTTTATCAAGATGGACGTGCGGTTTATGAATTTGTAACAAGTACGGTTTTAGCACATATTCAACAATTTTTAGCTGAACAAAAATTAACAGCAGATGATTTTGATTTGATTGTTTTACATCAAGCTAATTTACGTTTGATTGAATATATTGCGCAAGAATTAAAACAACCATTAGATAAATTTGCGATTAATGTACCAACAATTGGGAATACATCTTCCGCTGGTTTACCAACAGCTTTAGCTGAACGATTATCTGATGGTCAAACATACGGTAAAGTATTATTAACTGGTTTTGGTGCTGGATTAGCCTATGGATCAGTTATCTTAAATTTACAAAATTTTTCTCAAAAATAGATTCGTCAAGATAAAAGGATTGAAATATAGACATTAAAAATCGAAATTAAGCAAAAGCCTTAAAACATAGGATTTTTAGAATATTTAATTTTAGAACAAGTGTTGATTTGTATTGACATTAGACCCTAAAAAACATTAAAATATTCTTGTGTGTATAATTCAAAAAATAAACATCAAATTTGATGATTAAGAAAATAATTGTCATTTAATTGACGATGTGGAGGTGCAATATGCAGGCAACAACAATTATCCTCGCCCTCGCCATCGCAGTCGTAACATTAGTAGTTGGTTTTGGTTTAGGTGTGTTCATGCGTAAAAACACGTATGAAAAATCTCTTGATGCAGCAACTCAAACTGCAGAAGGAATTATTGAAAGTGCTAAAAAAGAAGCAGAAACGCAGAAAAAAGAAGCATTATTAGAAGCTAAAGACGAAAGCCATCGCTATCGTAGTGAAATTGAAAGTGAACTTAAAGATCGTCGGAATGAAGTTCAAAGACAAGAAAATCGCTTATTACAACGTGAAGAAAATCTTGATCGTAAAGATTCACAATTGAATAAACGTGAACTTAGTCTTGAAAACAAAGAAACGAATTTAACTCATAATCAAGAAGCACTGAAACAACAACAAGAAGAAGTTGCTGAACTTATCCAAAAACAAGCTGATAAGTTAGAAGAAGTAGCAGCTTTGACTAAAGAAGAAGCTAAAGAATTAATTTTAGAAGAAACTAAGATTAGTTTAAATCGCGAACTTGGAAAGATGATTAAAGATAGTGAAACAGAAGCAAAAGCGAATGCTGATCGTGACGCTAAGAACTTAATCGCTCAAGCTATCCAACGTAGTGCAGCTGATATGGTATCTGAAACAACTGTTTCAGTTGTGAATTTACCAAATGATGAGATGAAAGGTCGTATTATCGGTCGTGAAGGTCGAAATATTAGAACTTTAGAAACATTAACAGGGATTGATTTAATTATTGATGATACTCCTGAAGCAGTTGTATTAAGTGGATTTGATCCCGTTCGTCGGGAAATTGCGAAAATTGCACTTGAAAAATTAATTCAAGATGGTCGGATTCACCCAGCGCGTATCGAAGAAATGGTTGAAAAAGCAACTAAAGAAGTTGATACTAAGATTCGTGAAACAGGGGAAGAAGCTATTTTCGAATTAGGTTTACATTCAATGCATCCTGATTTAATTAAAACAATTGGTCGTTTGAAATATCGAACAAGTTATGGTCAAAATGTTTTAAATCACTCGATTGAAGTAGCTAAAATTTCAGGTGTCTTAGCCGCTGAATTAGGCGAAGATGTTACTATGGCGAAACGCGCAGGATTATTACACGATATTGGTAAAGCAATTGACCACGAAGTTGACGGATCACACGTTGAAATTGGGGTTGAATTAGCTAAGAAATATAACGAAAATGAAACAGTTGTTAATACAATTGCTTCACACCACGGTGATGTGGAAGCTAAATCAGTTATTGCTGTTTTAGTTGCTGCGGCTGATGCTATTTCAGCTGCTCGTCCCGGAGCTCGAAGTGAATCATTAGAAAATTATATTCATCGTTTAGAAAAACTTGAAAATATTTCCAATGATTTCAAAGGTGTTAAGAAAAGTTATGCAATTCAAGCGGGCCGTGAAGTGCGCGTAATTGTGAAACCAAATGAAATTAACGATTTAGAAGCAATCGTTCTTTCACGTGATATTAAGAATAAAATTGAAGAAGAAATGGAATATCCAGGTCATATCAAGGTTACTGTTATCCGTGAAACAAGAGCAATTGAATATGCTAAATAATTAGTTCAAATAAACAGGCTTTAGCAACTGCTAAAGTCTGTTTTATTTGTTATAAATAGAAGTGAAAAATGTTAAAATGAAACATGAAACTAAAAGAAAAGAGGGAGATTATGCGTCTCTTATTTATTGGTGATGTAGTCGGAAAATCAGGTCAGCAAATGGTAACCGAATATTTACCACGTTTAAAAAGAAAATATCATCCACAAGTTACAATTGTTAATGGTGAAAATGCAACTCGTGGTCGCGGAATTAATTATCAAGTGTATAAAAAGTTATTGTCTGATGGTGCTGATGTGATTACGATGGGGAACCATACATGGGATAACGCTGAAATTCAAGATTTTATTGATGATACGACTAAATTGATTCGTCCGGCTAATTTTACAAAAAATAAAGTACCCGGTCGGGGATATACGATTATTAATGTCAATCAAACTAAAATCGCGGTTTTAAATCTCCAAGGACGCGTGTTTATGCAGCCATCTGATGATCCATTTGCTGTTATTGATGAAATTTTAAAAGAAATTCAAAATCAAGTGGATGTGATTTTTATTGATTTTCATGCAGAAACAACTAGCGAAAAAGAAGCTATAGCATGGTATTTAGATGGTAAAGTAAGTGCAGTTGTCGGAACTCATACGCATGTGCAAACCAATGACGCTCGGATATTACCACAAGGAACAGCGTATTTAACTGATGTAGGAATGACTGGACCTTATGATGGAATCTTAGGAATGAAGCGTGATAGTGTGATTGCTAGATTTGTGAATCAAATGCCAGTCCGATTTGAAGTTGATGAAGATGGAAGACAAACATTAAGTGGATGTGTGATTGATATTAACGATAAAACAGGGCAGGCACAAAAAATTAGTGCGTTTCAAATTAATCCAGATCATCCATTTTTTGAATAAAAGCAGAAATTACGAGGAGATTATATGGCGAAAAAAGCAAAAGTAACACCGATGATGGAACAATATTTAGCGATAAAAAAAGACTATCCGGATGCTTTTTTATTTTATCGTTTAGGAGATTTTTATGAAATGTTCTACGATGATGCGGTCAAAGGGTCACAAATTTTGGAATTAACTTTAACGCAACGAAATAAAAATGCACAAGATCCAGTTCCAATGTGTGGAGTACCACATCATGCGGCTGCTAATTATATTGATATATTAGTTGAAAAAGGCTATAAAGTAGCATTATGTGAACAAGTAGAAGATCCTAAACAAGCTAAAGGGATGGTTAAACGTGAAGTTGTTCAATTAATTACACCAGGAACAATGCTAAATCGTAAAGGTCAAGAAACTAAAGAAAATAATTTTTTAATTGGAATTCATGCGGGTCAAGGAGAATATGGATTGGCTGCGGTTGATTTAGTTACTGGTGAATTACAAGTCACATATTTAAATGATTTTGCAGCAGTTTTACAAGAAATTGTTAGCTTTAGAAGTAAAGAAGTTGTTGTTGATGAAAGTATTTCTGAAGTTGAATTAGCTGATTTGAGCAAATTACCAATTTTGATTTCAAAACAAGTTGCACAAGAAGCAATTGCAGAAGTTAGTTATATTACGCAAAATTTAAATTTTGATGTGGAAATTCAAGCTGTTCAACATTTATTAATGTATTTAACAGTGACACAAAAAAGAACATTATCTCATTTGCAAAAAGCTTGTCATTATCAAGCAACGCAATTTTTAAAAATTGATAATTCTTCAAAACGTAATTTAGAAATCACTCAAAATATTAAAACTAATAAAAAAGCCGGAACTTTACTATGGTTATTGGATGAAACGAAAACAGCCATGGGGAGTCGCATGTTAAAACAATGGTTGGAGCGACCATTATTACAAAAAGAAGCTATTCAACAACGTCAACAAATGGTACAAGTCTTTTTGGATCATTATTTTGAACGGAGTACTTTACAAAGCGAATTGAAATACGTTTATGATTTAGAGCGTTTAGCAGGTAAAGTTTCTTTAGGAACATTGAATGGTCGAGATTTAATTCAATTAAAAACATCTTTAGAACATATTCCGCAAATCCGATATGTGATTGAACAATTAAATACCGGAGAATTTAATGAATTATTAGCTAAATTAGATCCAGTTCAAGAAGTCGTCGATTTGATTTCACAAGCAATCGTTGAAGAACCACCGTTATCTATTACAGAAGGTGGCGTTATTCAACCTGGATATCACCCGGAATTGGATCAATATTTGGATGCGATGGCTAATGGGAAAAAATGGTTAGCTGAACTGGAAGCTAAAGAAAGAGCTGCCACAGGTATTAATAAATTAAAAATCGGTTTTAATCGTGTCTTTGGTTATTATATTGAAGTTTCTAAAGGAAATTTAGCTAAGTTACCAGAAGATCGCTATCAAAGAAAACAAACGTTAACTAATGCAGAACGGTTTATTACTCCAGAGTTAAAAGAAAAAGAAAACTTGATCTTAGGTGCTAAAAACAAAGCGATTGAATTGGAATATCAACTATTTGTTCAAATTCGTGAACAAATCAAGCAAGAGATTCAGCGATTACAACAATTAGCACAAACAATTGCTCAATTAGATGTGTTACAAAGTTTTGCTCAAGTTAGTGAAGATAATCATTTTGTTTGTCCAGAATTTAATGATCAACAAAATTTAAATATCACAGCTGGCTGGCATCCAGTTGTAGAAAAAGTTATCGGACGTCAAAAATATGTTCCTAATGATGTGGTTATGAAGCAAGAACAAACGATTCTTTTAATTACTGGTCCGAATATGTCGGGTAAAAGTACGTATATGCGTCAATTAGCTTTAACAGTAATGATGGCGCAAATTGGTTGTTTTGTACCAGCACAAAAAGCTGAATTGCCCGTATTTGACCAAATCTTTACTAGAATTGGTGCAGCTGATGATTTAATTTCTGGTGAATCAACATTTATGGTTGAAATGAAAGAGGCTAATTATGCTTTAAGTCATGCTAGTGCCAATAGTTTAATTTTATTTGATGAAATTGGTCGTGGGACAGCAACTTATGACGGTATGGCTTTGGCGCAAGCAATTATGGAATATTTAAGTACAAATGTGAAAGCTAAGACTTTATTTTCCACACACTATCATGAATTAACGGCTTTAGAAGATGAATTACCTGGTTTAAGTAACATTCATGTTGGTGCAGTTGAAGAAAATGGAACGTTAGTCTTTTTGCATAAGATGCAACCAGGACCAGCTGATCGCTCATATGGGATTCATGTAGCTCAATTAGCCGGGATGCCTAATTCGCTTTTACACCGTGCTAATGAGATTTTAACAATTTTAGAAAATCAAGATCAAACTACAGAATTATTGACACAACCAAAAGATGTCAATTTAGCGGAGGTACAGACTCCAGTTGCTGAACATGAAGATGAAGTTAATCATGATGTGATCAAAGAAGATTTAGGGCAATTAGAATTATTTGTGCCAGAAGAAGTTACTACAACGAAGAATTTAAGTAAACAAGAAGAACAAGTTTTAAAGGCGATTCAAGAGGCTGATTTTATGCAAATGCAATTATTTGATATTGTAAAATTAGCGATTGCTTGGCAAGAAGAATTGAAAAAATAAAGTTCAAAGGGGTGTTGGCAAGTGGGAAAAATTCATGCATTATCTGATGTTTTAGCTGATCAAATTGCTGCTGGTGAAGTTATTGAACGACCAGCCTCAGTTGTTAAAGAATTAGTTGAAAATGCAATCGATGCAAATGCAACACAAATTGATATTGTGGTTGAAGAATCAGGCATTAAGAAAATTCAAATTAGTGATAACGGAAGCGGGATTGCACCAGAAGATGTGAAACTTGCCTTCCAACGTCATGCAACAAGTAAGATTTATCGGCGTGAAGATTTATTTAAAGTTCAAAGTCTTGGTTTCCGTGGAGAAGCATTACCAAGTATTGCCTCTATTGCAGATGTAATTTTAGAAACAGCTACACAAGACGCAACGCAACAAGGCTCTTATTTACAAATTAAGGGTGGCGAAATTTTAGTTGAAAAAGCAGCGCCAAGTCGCCCAGGAACAACTATTACAGTGTCTGATTTGTTTTATAATACACCAGCTCGTTTGAAATATTTAAGCTCTTTACAAACAGAGTTAGCTGCAATTAGTGATATTGTAAACCGGTTAGCGTTAAGTCATCCGGCAATTGCTTTTTCATTGCGCAGTAATGATAAAAAATTATTACAAACAGCTGGCAATGGTAATTTACAACAAACAATTGGAGCAATTTACGGAGTGCAAAACGCACGGCAAATGATTCAATTTAATGGACAAGATTTAGATTTTAAAGTATCTGGTTATATTTCGTTACCTAAATTAACTAGAGCGTCCAGAAAATATTTAAGTTTGATTATTAATGGTCGTTATGTGAAAAATTATCAATTAACGAAAGCATTATTAGCTGGATATGGTTCCAAATTAATGGTGGCACGGTATCCGATTGCTGTTTTAGAAATTGAGTTAGATCCATTGTTAATTGATGTGAATGTTCATCCGACAAAACAAGAAGTTCGTATTTCTAAAGAAGCTGCTTTAGCAGAATTAATTGAAAAAAGTATTTATGAACGTTTAGCGCAAGAAAATTTAATTCCAAATGCAATTGTAAATATTAAAAGTTCTCGGAAAGAGAAAGTGGATTTTGAACAATTAGAAATTGGGATGAATGAGGCGGCACAAGCCTATAAAGTACGTATTCCGCAAGAAGAACCACGTTTGAATGGAGAACAAGCATCTGAAACACTAACTCAGGTAGAAACATTGGATCAAACAGTGATGATTACTACAAAAGCTGATTTAACATCGGAAGCAGTTCAACGTTGGGATGAAAAATATGCACAGCCTCAGATTGAACTTTCAGAAAAAGTTGCTGAAGAAGTTAGTTGGGGTGAAGAAGTAACGACAGACGATTCAACTAGTGAAAAATTTCCAGAGTTAACTTATATCGGTCAAATGCATGGAACATATTTATGTGCAGAAAGTCCACAAGGTTTTTATTTAATTGATCAACACGCTGCACAAGAACGAATTAAATATGAAGAATTTCGGACTAAGATAGGTGAAGTGGCGGAGGATCAACAGAATTTATTAGTTCCGATAGTTTTAACATATCCGACTAGTGAAAGTTTACAAATTAAAGAAAATCAAGAAAAGTTACGTGAAATTGGAATTTTCTTAGAAGAGTTTGGCCAAAATACGTATATTGTCCGACAACATCCAACTTGGTTGAAAAAAGGTGAGGAAGAACAAATAATTCGAGATTTGATTGAATTATTTTTACAAGATAAAAAATTAAGTATTGCGAAGTTCCGAGAAAAAACGGCTATTATGATGAGCTGCAAAAAATCAATTAAAGCTAATCATCATTTAGATGAAAAACAAGCGAAAGCATTATTAGTGCAATTAAGTCAATGTCAAAATCCATTTAATTGTCCACATGGAAGACCTGTTTTAGTTCATTTTACTAATCAAGATTTAGAAAAAATGTTTAAGCGAATTCAAGATCCGCATCAAAGTGAAGGGTTGCCGGAATTTTAAAATCAAATTATGATACAATTTGGAATGAAGTTTATTTGCGGAAGCGATAAGAAAGTGGTTATATAATGTATGAATATTTTACAGGGGTAATTACGAAAGTAACGCCTTATTATATTGTAGTTGAAGTTAACGGAATTGGTTATCAAGTATATGTAGCTAATCCTTTTCGTTATCAAGAGAGCACAACGGATATTAAAACAATTTATATTTATCAAGCTGTGCGTGATAATGCAATTACATTATTTGGTTTTTATGATATGCTTGAAAAACAATTGTTTTTAAAATTATTAAGTGTTTCCGGGATTGGTCCGAAAAGTGCGTTAGCAATCTTAGCGAATGAAGACCATCAAGGGTTAGTTGGAGCGATTAATGCTGATGATGTGGGTTATTTAGTGAAATTCCCAGGAATTGGTAAGAAAACAGCTCAACAAATTATTTTAGATTTAAAAGGTAAATTAGATGAAGTTCAAGCAAGTCAAACTTTATTAGGGCAACAAGGGTTAGATTTGAATTTGACAGCTAGTTCACCATATTTACAAGAATGTAGTGAAGCTTTATTAGCATTAGGTTATACAAAGACAGAAGTTAAAAAAATTGCTAAAAAATTAACTGATTTCAATGGTAAATCCACAGATGAATTTTTACGACAAGCATTAAAATTAGTTATGTTAAAATAAAATTTCAAAGGAGGGGAGAAGATGGATTCAACAGAACGACTTGTTTCAATAGAGAATAATGATTTAACTGAAATGGCTAGTGAGTTAAGTCTCCGGCCCCAAACTTTTGCCCAATATATTGGGCAAGAAAAAATTAAACAAGAAATCACAGTGTATGTTAAAGCTGCGCAAGATCGACAAGAAGCCTTGGATCACGTGTTATTGTATGGACCACCTGGTTTAGGTAAAACAACGTTAGCTACAGTAATTGCTAATGAGATGCAAGTGGCGGTGAAAACAACAACCGGTCCAGCGATTGAGCGCCCTGGTGATTTAGTTGCAATTTTAAATGAATTGGAGCCTGGAACTATTTTGTTTATTGATGAAATTCATCGGCTCCCCAAAGCTGTAGAAGAAATATTATATTCGGCGATGGAAGATTATTTTATTGATATTATTGTTGGACAAGGAGAAACAGCCCATCCTGTTCATTTTCCGTTACCGCCATTTACGCTCATTGGTGCAACTACCAGAGCTGGGATTTTATCAGCTCCGTTGCGTGGAAGATTTGGCATTATTGGGCATATGCAGTATTATACAGAAGCAGAATTAACGGCAATTATTTGTCGTTCAGCTGAAGTGTTTGATACAAAAATTGATCCGCGAGGTGCATTAGAAATTGCACGTCGCTCACGAGGCACGCCTAGAATTGCTAATCGATTATTAAAACGTGTTCGTGATTTTGCTCAAGTCTCAGATAAAACAACCATTGATTTAGAAATTGTGGAATACGCTTTGAATTTATTGCGTGTTGATGAATGTGGTCTTGATGAAACTGATCACAAATTATTATTAACAATGATTGAATTATATGGTGGTGGACCGGTCGGTTTAACGACATTAGCAGCTAATATTGGGGAAGAAACAGAAACAGTAGCTGATATGTTAGAACCCTATTTAATGCAAAGTGGATTTTTAAAAAGAACACCACGAGGCCGGATGGTAACAGATAAAACTTACCAACATCTAGGATTAATTAATCCTAATCAGCAAGAATAAGAGTAGTAAGAAAGGTGAATATATTGACAGAGAAACATTTAACAACAGAAGATTTTGACTATGAATTACCAGAAAGATTAATTGCGCAAACACCATTAGAAGAACGAGATGCATCTAGAATGTTAATTTTAGATTCTAAAACAGGAGAATATCAAGATGATTATTTTTATAATGTCATTGATCAATTAAATCCTGGTGATGCTTTAGTGATGAATAATTCACGTGTTTTACCAGCCAGAATTTATGGTGTCAAACCAGATACTGGTGGTCATTTAGAAGTATTATTATTAAATAATATTCAAGGGGATAAATGGGAAACTTTGGTAAAACCAGCGAAAAGAGCTAAAGTTGGGACAAAGATTTCTTTTGGTGATGGTCAATTAACAGCTGTTGTTACCGAAGAATTAGAACATGGTGGCCGGATTATTGAATTCCAATATGATGGGATTTTTATGGAAATTTTAGAAGGCTTAGGTGAAATGCCACTACCACCATATATCAAAGAAAAATTAGATAATCCTGAAATGTATCAAACGGTTTATTCTAAAGAAATTGGTTCAGCGGCAGCACCAACTGCGGGATTACATTTTACGGAAGAACTGTTAGAAAAAATTGAACAAAAAGGTGTTAAACTTGTTTATTTAACATTGCATGTCGGTTTAGGTACATTCCGACCAGTTAGTGTAGATAATTTAGAAGATCATAAAATGCATAGTGAGTTTTATGCTTTAAGTGAGCAAGCAGCACAAACGTTAAATGAAGTTCGTCAAAATGGCGGGCGAATTATTGCTACAGGAACAACATCTATTCGTACTTTAGAAACAATTGGTAGTAAATTTAATGGTGAAATTAAAGCGGATAGTGGTTGGACAGAAATTTTTATTAAACCAGGATATCAATGGCAAGTTGTTCAAGGGTTTATTACTAATTTCCATTTACCAAAATCTACATTAGTAATGCTTGTTTCCGCATTTACAGGTCGAGAAAATATTTTAAATGCTTATCGTCATGCTGTTGAAGAAAATTATCGTTTCTTTAGTTTTGGCGATGCAATGTTTATTAAATAAGGAAGGTAACAAAAATGACAGAACCAGCAATTAAATATCGTTTAATCAAAAAAGAAAAACATACAGGGGCTCGTTTAGGTGAAATTATTACACCTCATGGAACTTTCCCTACACCGATTTTTATGCCAGTGGGCACACAAGCTACTGTTAAAGCTATTTCTCCTGAAGAACTAAAAGCTATGGGCGCTGACATTATTTTGTCAAACACATATCATTTATGGTTGCGACCTGGTGAAGATTTGGTAGAAGAAGCTGGTGGATTGCATAAATTCATGAATTGGGATAAAGGGATTTTAACTGATTCAGGTGGATTCCAAGTGTTTTCATTAGCACAAATGCGTGATATCACCGAAGAAGGTGTTCACTTTAAGAGTCATTTAAGTGGAGAAAAATTATTTTTATCACCTGAAAAAGCTATTGGAATTGAAAATGCACTTGGTGCTGATGTGATGATGAGTTTTGATGAATGTCCACCATTCTATGAAACTTATGATTATATTCAAAAATCTGTTGCTAGAACAAGTCGTTGGGCTGAACGGGGATTGAAGGCGCATAAGAATCCAGATACACAAGGCTTATTTGGGATTGTACAAGGTGCAGGATATGAAGATTTACGTCGTCAAAGTGCGCAAGATTTGGTATCACTTGATTTTCCAGGGTATTCAATTGGTGGATTATCTGTTGGTGAATCAAAAGATGAAATGAATCGTGTTTTAGATTTTACGACACCAATGTTACCTGAAAATAAACCTCGTTATTTAATGGGAGTAGGCTCACCAGATGCTTTGATTGATGGTGTAATTCGTGGTGTTGATATGTTTGACTGTGTGTTGCCAACTAGAATTGCACGTAATGGTACATGTATGACATCGCAAGGTAGAGTAGTTGTGAAAAATGCTAAATATGCTCGCGACTTTGGTCCGTTAGATCCAAAATGTGATTGCTATACATGTAAGAACTTTTCTCGTGCTTATATTCGTCATTTATTTAAAGCGGATGAAACATTTGGTCTTCGTTTAACAAGTTATCATAATTTACATTTCTTGATTAACTTAATGAAAGATGTCCGCCAAGCTATTATGGATGATAACTTACTTGAATTTAGAGAAGCTTTCTTTGAAGAGTATGGATATAATGCTGACAACAAACGTAATTTTTAGATAATTTTGGTTAAAATACTAGTAACTTGTTTTCAATTTTGATAAAGTAATTAAGTAACCTATATATTTTAAGGAGATGACACGAATGAATTCAACATTTACAACAATTGGTATGTTTGTTGTCTTGATGCTTGTAATGTACTTTATGATGCTCAGACCACAAAAGAAACAACAAAAAGCTCGTCAAGAAATGATGGATGGACTTAGCCGTGGTAATGAAGTTATTACAATCGGTGGTTTACATGGTGTGATTGATAGTATCGATCGCGAAAACAAAACAGTTACATTAGATTGCGAAGGCGTATACTTAGTTTTTGATATTCCTGCAATTCGTAATGTTATCAGCAAAACAGCTGCTGTAACACCAGAAGTTAAACCAGAAGTTAAAGAAGAAGTTGTTGAAACAGTAGAAGAAATCGTCGAAGAAAAACCTGCTGACAAAGAATAAATTTAACTTTCAAAAGGCGTGACCAATGAAAATTGGTTAACGTCTTTTTTTAATTGTTGAAATTATTTAAAGTTTTTAAAGTTCTGATGAAGAATTGTTGTCAGAATAAGCTTTTTTTGAGAAAATATATAGGAACATTTTAATGGAACGTTGAAATTAAAAGATAAGATGAGGAAGTGAAATAGTGGACTTTCAAGAAATCCAAAAAATCATTGAAGATTTTACTAATTCTGAAATACGTGAATTAGATTTACAAATTGATGATTTTAAGTTGTATTTAAATAAAAATGAAACATCACGTCTAACAGATAGTAAACAACAAGAAAACATTGAAAATAATCAATTATGCGAAGAAACAGCTAAAGCTAATTACATCAAAGCACCCATGGTTGGTAGTATCTATCTTCAACCAGAGCCAACAGCAGCTCCTTTTGTTGAAGTTGGAACGTTTGTGAAAGAAAATGATGTAGTCTGCATTATTGAAGCGATGAAAGTTATGACTGAAATTCGTAGTACAAAAAGCGGTGTTATTACTCAAATTTTAGTGAGTGATGAAGAATTAGTTGAATATGATCAACCGTTATTTAAAATTGATCAAATGATAGAGTAAATATAAGGCAGGTAAAAAAATGTTTGCAAAAGTATTAGTGGCTAATCGAGGTGAAATTGCCGTACGGATTATCCGTTCCTTAAAAGAACTTGGCATTAAAACAGTTGCAATCTATTCAACTGTCGATCGTAATAGCTTACATGTTCAGTTAGCTGATGAAGCAGTGTGTGTAGGTAGTGAACATCCCCAGGATTCATATTTAAATATGCAAAATATTCTCGCTGCCGCAATCGGGACTGGGGCAGAAGCCATCCATCCTGGTTTTGGTTTTTTAGCAGAAAATAGTCAATTTGTCGAAATGTGTGAAGCTTGTCAAATAACATTTATTGGTCCACGTTCCGAAACAATTGAACTAATGGGGAATAAAGCGAATGCTAGAATGCAGATGTTACAAAGTGGAGTACCTGTTATTCCAGGGAGCCAAGGTTATTTAACAGATATAGCTCATGCTAAAGCGGTGGCTAAAGAAGTTGGTTATCCAATTTTATTAAAAGCGGTTGCTGGTGGTGGTGGACGTGGGATTCGTCGCGTAGCCAATGAAAATGAATTAACACTAGCTTATGAAAAAGCACGCAGTGAAGCGCAAAGTGCTTTTGGTGACGATCGGATGTATTTGGAAAAAGTGTTAGAAAATGTGAAACATATTGAAGTTCAATTTTTCTGTGATAATGCAGGTCATCGAGTTTATTTTCCAGAACGTGATTGTTCAATTCAAAGAAACAAACAAAAAATGATTGAAGAAAGTCCGTGTCAGTTTTTAACGCAAGCAGAACGTGATCAATTAGGTGCGATTACATTGAAAGCTGCTGAAACACTGGATTATCAAAATACAGGAACGTTAGAATTCTTAATGGATCAAGATCATAATTTTTATTTCTTAGAAATGAATACCCGTATTCAAGTAGAACATACAGTTACTGAAATGGTGACAGGAATTGATTTAGTTAAATTACAAGTGAAAGTTGCTGCTGGTGAGGACTTGCCATTTCAGCAAGAAGATATTAAAATATTAGGTCATGCGATAGAATGCCGTATTAATGCTGAAAATCCCGTTCGAGATTTTATGCCATCAACGGGAACAATTGATTATTTATATTTACCGGTTGGAAATTTAGGTATGCGGATAGATACTGATTTATATGCAGGTGGTCAAATTACCCCGTATTATGATGCGATGATTGCTAAAGTGATTGCTTTAGGTGAAGATCGTCCAGCTGCTATCGAAAAAGTAAAACGTTTATTGGCAGAATTGGTAATTAAAGGTATTGATACTAATCAAAAATTCCACTTAGGAGTGTTGAATAATCCTGACTTTTTAGCGGGTAATGTGAGTACCGACTATTTAGAAAAAGAATTTTTAACGAAATGGAAGAGAAGAGAGAGCGATGCAACTATTTGAGCAAGATAATACGTTATCTAACAAACATATTAAAGCGAATAAACATCAGCAAGCTAAAATCCCTAAAGGAACATTTAAAAAATGTCCTAAATGTCAACAAGATTTCTTTTACAAAGAACTAGGGCAATATCAAACTTGTCCACATTGTCAGTATGGTTTTCGGATTTCAGCACAAGAACGTTTGCGCTGGTTAGCTGAGGATTTTGAAGAATGGGATGCTGATTTAAAAACTGATATTAATCCTTTAGATTTTCCTAATTATGAAGAAAAATTAGCTAAAGCACAAACTGCAACGCAATTGAATGAATCTATTTTAACGGGATGTGCTATAATAGAACAGCAAAAATGCGCTTTAGGTATTATGGATCCGAATTTTATTATGGGATCTTTAGGGACTGTGACTGGAGAAAAGATTACCCGTTTATTTGAACGGGCGACACAAGAAAAATTACCAGTTGTATTATATACAGCTTCAGGTGGTGCTCGGATGCAGGAAGGTATTTTTTCGTTAATGCAAATGGCGAAAATTTCCGGTGCTGTAAGTGAGCACAGTGCTGCCGGATTGTTATATATTGTCGTTTTAACAGATCCAACAACCGGTGGGGTAACTGCTAGTTTTGCGATGCAAGGTGATTTAATTATAGCTGAACCGCATGCTTTAATTGGATTTGCTGGAAAACGTGTTATTGAACAAACAATGAAACAAAAAATTCCAGAAAATCTACAAGATGCCGAGACATTATTACAAAATGGTTTTATTGATGCCATTATAGCCCGTGAACAACAAAAAGAAAAATTAGCGTGGCTTTTGAAATTTCATTAGAAAAGAGGGTTGAGATTTATGATTGAGATTGAAAATAAAACAGCTTTCGAGATTGTAAAAGCAGCTCGAAGTCAGGAAAAAGTAACAGCCCATGAATTAATCACGGGTTTATTTACTGACTTTTTTGAAATTCATGGAGATCGTCGTTATGCTGATGATTTAGCGATTATTGGTGGGTTAGCTACTTTTGAAGGCCAACCTGTGACGGTAATTGCGACTGATAAAGGTACAACACCAAGTGAAAAACAAGCACGCCATTTTGGTTGTCCGACACCAGCGGGTTATCATAAAGCTTTACGTTTGATGCAACAAGCTGAAAAATTTCAACGACCAGTTATTATTTTTATCAATACACCAGGAGCTTATCCAGGGCAAGAAGCCGAAGAAAAAGGTCAAGGCTTAGCTTTGGCGACTGAATTATTAGAATTAAGTACATTAGCAGTGCCGATTATTACTATTATTTATGGTGAAGGCGGTAGTGGTGGAGCCTTAGCTTTAGCTTGTGGAGATCGTGTTTGGATGTTAGAGAATAGTATTTATTCTGTATTATCCCCAGAAGGTTTTGCGACTATTTTATGGAAAGATGTAAAAAAAGTCGCTCAAGCAAGTGAAGCTATGAAATTAACGCCAGTTGAATTATATAAACAAGGTGTAATTGATGGAATTATTCCTGAAAATGAACATCGTGAAAGTTTATATCAAGCTATTTCTGCAACCTTAAGTCAAGAGATAAATAATTTAAAAGAAATGAATAAATCAGAATTGATTGCGAAACGAAAAGCACGTTTTCGTAAATTTTAAAAATAAAAATTAAAAATAGGGTATTCACTAGTAAAAAGAAAGTGAAACTCTATTTTTTGTTTTTAAAAATGTGTTAAAATATATATAACTTTGATGAATTACTTATAAAAAGTAATTTAATTATCTGAAAAGAAATAATTTGAAAGTGGTGCCCAAACACATGAATAACGAACAAAAAGCGCTTTTTATTATTTTTGGTGGAACAGGAGATTTAGCCAAAAGAAAGCTATATCCATCATTATTCCGCTTATATCAAAAAGGATATTTACAAAATAAATTTGCTGTTATTGGAACAGCACGGCGTGAATGGAGCGATGAACATTATCGCAACGTTGTTAAAGAATCTATTAAGGATTTATATTTATCAGAAAAAGTTGCTGATGATTTCGTAAGTCATTTTTATTACCAAGCTCATCATGTTAGTGATGTGGAACATTATAAGACATTACAAAAATTAGCTGATGAACTCGATAAGAAATATGCACTTTGTGGTAATCGACTCTTTTATTTAGCGATGTCACCACGATTCTTTGGTGAAATATCTCGTTATCTTAAGACAGAAAATATTGTAACTGATCATGGCTATAATCGTTTAATTATTGAAAAACCATTTGGGCGCGATTTAGCAAGTGCACAAATTTTAAATAAGGAAATTGAAAAATATTTCCCAGAAGAATCTGTTTTTAGAATCGATCATTATCTTGGTAAAGAGATGATTCAAAATATTTCAGCTATTCGTTTTGGCAATAATATTTTTTCCGCTTTATGGAATAATCGTTATATTGATAATATTCAAATTACTTTAAGTGAAGCTCTAGGTGTGGAAGAACGTGCGGGATATTATGAAACTGCCGGGGCTTTAAGAGATATGGTACAAAATCATATTTTACAAATTGTAGCTTTATTAACAATGAATGCACCGATTTCATTTAATGATGTAGATATTCGTCGTGAAAAAATAAGTGCTTTAAAAGCATTGAAAGTTTATTCAACACCTGAAGAAATTAATGAAAATTTTGTTCGCGGACAATATGCTGGCTTGGGTGATATGAAGGGGTATCGTGAAGAAAAGGATACGGCAGAAGATTCGAATATTGAAACTTTTGTGGCCGGTAAATTATATGTTGATAATATGAATTTTTCTGATGTGCCTATTTATATTAGAACAGGGAAACGAATGGCTGTTAAAACAACACGGATTGATATTGTCTTTAAGCAAGTACCAACTAATATTTTTAAAGATAGTGGTATGCAAGCTAATATGTTAACAATTAACGTTGATCCACAAGAAGGTTTGAATTTACGTATTAATGCTAAAGAGGTCAAACCTGGATTCCATACTGAAAGTATTAATTTAAGTCATTTACATGATATTGAAACTAAAGAAAATATCCCAGAAGCATATGAAAAATTATTGTTAGATGCTTTATTAGGTGATGCAACTAACTTCACTCATTGGGAAGAAGTAAATTACTCTTGGCGATTTGTTGATGCAATTCGTCACGTTTGGGATTTAGAACCAGCTGATTTTCCAAATTATCTACCGGGAACAATGGGACCAAAATGTTCTGATGAATTATTAGCTAAAGATGGTAATCATTGGGAATTTAATCCAGTACAATAAAAATATAACTAAAGATCAAGTTGCCGATAGTAACTTGATCTTTTTTATTTTGCAGTAAAAAGTTTATAATAAAATTGAAAAGAGGTGATACAGGTGGAAAGAAAAATATTGCATATTGATATGGATGCTTTTTATGCAGCTATTGAAATGCGTGATCATCCGCAATATCAAAATCAACCAGTCATTATTGCTCAAGACCCTAGGAAAACTCGCGGGCGTGGGGTGGTAGCGACTGCGAATTATGTAGCGCGTCAATCAGGTGTGCATTCAGCGATGACAGCTCAAGAAGCATTAGAACTTTGTCCGACAGCGATTTTTCAACCACCTGATTTCACAAAATATAAAGCTGTTTCACAAGCTTTTCATAAAATATTACATGAATATACTGATCAAGTAGAACCAATTGCTTTTGATGAAGCTTATTTGGATGTGACAGATAATAAAAAAGGAATTGAATCATCTTTGGTTTTGGCGCGGATGTTACAACACCAAATTTATGCAGAGTTACGATTAACTTCTTCGGTTGGTGTGTCTTATAATAAATTTTTAGCCAAAATGGGTTCAGAGTATTGTAAACCGATTGGGATTACGATAATTAAAGCTGATGATGTGAAAGATTTTTTATATCCGTTAGAAATCGCTGCGTTTCGTGGTGTGGGTAAAAAAACAGCTTTAAAAATGAAAGAATTAGGAATTCAAACCGGTGCTGATTTAAGTCAATGGGAAGAATTAGATTTGATTCGGCACTTTGGAAAAATGGGACATGTTTTTTATCAACAAATTCGAGGAATTGATCAAAGAAAAGTTCAAGGAAAACGTCAAAGAAAATCATATAGTAGCGAAAGAACATATGCTGCTGGATTAACAACACGAGCTGATGTAGAGAATCAATTACGACGGCAAGCAACACGTGTTAGCGAAAGATTACAATTAGACCAAAGACAAGGTAAAACATTAGTTATTAAAGTTCGTAATCAACAATATGAAACGATTACTAAAAGATATACACAAACAACTTATTTAGCAAACGATCCCGAAGAATTATATCAGCATGCTCAAAGATTATTTTCAGAAATTGAATTAGAACAATTAGATTTACGTTTATTAGGCTTAACAGTAACTAATTTAGCTGAAAAAGAGCAAGAAAATTTGCAATTACCACTATGGGATTCAGTTTAATTACAGATAAAAGACGGAAACTGTTGTAATTTGTGGTATACTTAATTGTTGAACATTAATTATTGAACGAGATAAATTAATTAAGAAATGAAACCAAGGAGATATAATGGATATTAAACAAAAAATTATTGCTTTAATTAAACAATACGATAAAATTATCATTCACCGTCATCAAAGACCAGATCCTGATGCATATGGATCACAAGGCGGCTTAGCTGATGTCATTCGGGCAAGTTTCCCAATGAAAACTGTTTATTTAGTTGGGAAAGATATTAAAGGGTTACGTTGGATCGATCAGCCTGAAGAAATTAGTGATGAACAATATGAAGGTGCTTTAGTGATTGTTACAGATACTGCCAATGCGCCTAGAATTGATGATCAACGTTATGATTTAGGTTCTTATCTTTTAAAAATTGATCATCATCCTAATGATGAACCATATGGAGATTTAATGTGGGTTAATGATAAAGCCTCTAGTTGTTCCGAGATGATTGTGGATTTAGTTAATAGTTCACAAGGTGAGTTAAAATTAACTCCGGAAGCAGCAGCGAAATTATATGCCGGTATTGTGGGTGATACAGGTCGTTTTATGTATAATTCGACAACAAGCGAAACAATGCGAATGACAGCTTTATTAATGGATCAAGGAATTGATATTGCGAAAATTAATCGTAAATTAGATGATATTACATTGCCAGTAGCACATTTGTCGGCTTATGTTTTAGATAATTTACAATTTACACCGCATAATGCAGCGTATGTTATTTTAAATCAAGATACATTAGCTAGTTTTGAATTAGGTGATGCTAGTACAGCGTCTGTTGTACCTTTGATTGGAAAGATTGAAGATGTTGTTTGTTGGACAGTATTCGTTCAACAAGATGATGGGAGTTATCGTTTGCGGATTCGTTCGAAAGGACCAGTCATCAATGAATTAGCCAAAGAATATCAAGGTGGGGGTCATCCTTTAGCAAGTGGCGCCCTAATTACTGACGAAAGTCAAATTGAAGAATATATTGCTAAGTTAGATGCCATTGCAGCCACAGATACAGGAGAATAATATGAACAAACAATTTACAGATTTTAATTTTAAACCGTTTATTACGGAAGCTTTAGCAGAGTTGAACTTTAAGCAACCAACTGAAGTTCAATCAAGTTTAATTCCTAAGATTTTAAAAGGAATGAGCGTAGTTGGTCAATCACAAACAGGTAGTGGTAAGACACATACTTTCTTATTACCGATTTTTGAAAAAATTGATCCAACTGTGAAAGGTGTTCAAGCTGTTATTACAACACCAAGTCGAGAATTAGCTTATCAAATTTATGAAGCAGCGAAACAATTGGCTAAATTTACAGATGGTGAAATTGCTGTTGCAAATTATGTTGGTGGGACAGATAAACAACGTCAAGTTGAAAAATTAAAGAAATCCCAACCACAAATTGTGATTGGAACACCAGGACGTATTTTAGATTTGATGCAATCAAATGCTTTAGATATTCACAATGCTCATTATTTAGTTGTGGATGAAGCTGATATGACTTTAGATTTAGGTTTCTTACGCGAAACAGATGCGATTGCTTCTGCGATGCCAAAAGATTTACAAATGTTAGTTTTCTCTGCAACAATTCCAGTGAAATTAAAACCATTCTTGAAAAAATACATGAGTAATCCAGTGATTGAAGTTATTGAAAATAAAACAGTCATCAGTCCTACGATTGAAAATGTCTTAGTGTCTACTAAAGGACAAGATCGGAATCGTTTAGTTTATAAGTTATTGACAATGGGAAATCCATATTTGGCTTTAATTTTTACTAATACTAAAGAACGCGCTGATAAATTAACTGATTATTTACGTGCACAAGGATTACGTGTAGCGAAAATTCATGGTGATATCCAACCGCGTCAAAGAAAACGTTTAATGCGTGAAATTCAAAACTTAGAATATCAATATGTAGTAGCAACTGATTTAGCTGCTCGTGGGATTGATATTGAAGGTGTGTCATTAGTATTAAATGATGAATTACCAACTGATTTAGAATTTTTCGTACACCGAGTTGGCCGAACAGGACGACAAGGTATGTCAGGAACAGCGATTACTTTATATAGTCCTAATGATGATCAAAGTATTGCTGAATTAGAAGCAATTGGTGTTAAATTTGAACCAAAAGCTTTGAAAAATGGGGAATTAGTTGATACTTATGATCGTAATCGTCGTGAAAAACGCCGTGTTCGTAAAGAAGCTCTAGACCCACGTGTGTCTGGTTTAGTTCGTAAAGCTAAGAAGAAACGTAAACCAGGTTATAAGAAAAAAATTAAACAAGCAATTAAAAAAGATGAACAAATGAAACGTCGTATTTCTCAAAGAACTGCGCGTAAAAAATAGTCATTTTAAAACAACGTAAGTTTTATGAGAAGCTTACGTTGTTTTGTTTTAGCTTAGGAATTTAATTGACAAAAAAGGGCTTTTTTCATATACTTGTGAAGAAACAGGATATATTTTTAAGTTTGACTATTTTTAGAGAAAACACGGTTGGTGAAAGTGTTAATAGCGGTTTAAAGATGCTACCTGAATGATAAAAGTAAAATATTAATTAAGAGGCTAACGAAGAATCGTTGCAAGTAAGGTGGTACCGCGCAGTTAAGCGTCCTTATCCCTTATTTTGCAACGATATTTTTTTGCCATATGAAAGGAATTATATTTATAATGAAGCAATTAACAAGTGCTCAAGTACGTCAAATGTATCTTGATTTCTTTAAAGAAAAAGAACACGATATTTTAGAAAGTGCACCACTTATTCCGCAAGATGATCCAACATTATTATGGATTAACTCAGGTGTTGCAACAATGAAACAATATTTCGATGGAAGTGTTGTACCAAAGAATCGCCGAATTACAAGTTCTCAAAAATCAATCCGTACAAATGATATTGAAAATGTAGGACGGACAGCTCGTCATCATACATTATTTGAAATGTTGGGTAACTTCTCTGTAGGTGATTATTTCAAAAAAGAAGCAATTGCTTGGGCATGGGAATTATTAACAAGTCCAAAATGGTATGCATTAGATCCAGAAAAACTTTATATGACAGTTTATCCTAAAGATCCAGATGCTAAAAAATATTGGTTAGAAGTCGGTGTTAAAGAAGATCATATTTATGAATTAGAAGATAATTTCTGGGATATTGGTGAAGGTCCATCTGGTCCTGATTCAGAAATTTTCTATGATCGTGGACAAGCAATGAACGACGTGGCAGAAGATGATCCCGAAAACTTCCCAGGTGGCGAAAATGAACGTTATTTAGAAATTTGGAATATTGTCTTTTCTGAATTTAATCATAAACCAGATGGCACATATGAACCATTACCACATAAAAATATTGATACAGGTATGGGATTAGAACGTGTTGTATCATTATTCCAAAATGCACCAACTAACTTTGAAACAGATTTATTTATGCCAATGATTCAAGCCACAGAAGAATTAAGTGGTCAAAAATATGGTGAAAAACCAGAATTAGATATTTCCTTTAAAGTTATTGCTGATCATGCACGTGCTGTTACTTTTGCAATTGGTGATGGTGCGATTCCATCTAATGAAGGACGCGGCTATGTTATTCGTCGTTTGATTCGTCGTGCTGTTATGCATGGCCAAAAACTTGGTATTGATCAAGCTTTCTTATATAAATTAGTGCCAGTTGTCGGAAAAGTAATGCAATCAGCTTATCCAGAAGTTATGGAAAATGCGGAATATATTGAAAAAGTTATCCACATGGAAGAAGATCGTTTTAATGATACATTGAAAGATGGTCTTGAATTATTGAATAATTTAATTGCTGAAACAAAAGAAGCTGGCTTAACAGAATTACCAGGTAAACCAGCATTTAAATTATATGACACATATGGCTTCCCGTTTGAATTAACTGAAGAATATGCAGAAGATGAAGGGATGACTGTTGATAAAGCTGGTTTTGATATGGAAATGCAAAAACAAAAAGATCGAGCACGTGCAGCTCGTTCTGATGCTAAATCAATGGGCGTTCAAAATGGTTTATTAACAGATATTACAACTGAAAGTGAATATGTTGGATATGCTGAATTAACTTGTGATGGAATCTTAAAAGATATTATTGTTGATAATGAATTAGTAGATCATGTAGCGACTGGAATGGCACAAGTTATCTTTGATAAAACACCGTTCTACGCTGAAATGGGTGGTCAAGTTGCTGATAAAGGTTTAATTAAAGATCAAGATGGTGATGTCGTGGCAGCTGTTGAAGATGTCCAACATGCACCAAATGGTCAAAATATGCATACAATTAAAGTTTTAAAACCAATGACTCAAGGTCAAACATATCATTTGGTTGTTGATCAAAAATTCCATGATAAAGTTCGGAAAAATCATACAGCAACTCACTTATTAGACCAAGCTTTACATGATGTTTTAGGTGAACATTCACATCAAGCAGGTTCTTTAGTTGAACCAACATATCTTCGTTTTGACTTTACTAATTTAGGTTCAGTAACTAAAGAACAATTAGCTGAAATTGAACGAATTGTTAATGAAAAAATTTGGGCTAATATGCCAGTTGAAACAATTGTAACTGATTTAGAAACAGCTAAAGAAATGGGTGCGATTGCTTTATTTGCGGATAAATATGGTGATACAGTACGTGTTGTTAAAGCTGGTGATTACTCCATGGAATTTTGTGGTGGTAATCATGTTGATAATACAAACGAAATTGGTTTATTCAAGATTGTATCTGAATCAGGTGTCGGTGCAGGTGTGCGTCGGATTGAAGCTGTAACTTCACAAGAAGCATATAATTTCTTAGAAGAACGTAACCAATTATTAAAAGATACAGCAAGTGAATTAAAAGTTGTTCAAATTAAAGAAGTTCCACGTAAAGTTGAACAATTACAAGCTCAAATTAAAGAATTAGAACAACAAAAACAAGCTTTAGAAGATAAATTTGCTAGTCAACAAGCTAATGATGTCTTTAAAAACGTTCAAGAGATTGCAGGGATGACATTAATTGCTGCACAAGTGAAAGTTTCTGGTATGAGTCAATTACGTCAATTAGCTGATCAATGGAAGACAAAAGAATTATCAGATGTTTTAGTTTTAGCAACTGTTACAGATGATGATAAAGTTAATTTGATTACAGCTGTGAGTCCAGCTGGAATTAAAGCTGGTTTGAAAGCAGGCGATTTAATTAAAGCAATTGCTCCGCATGTTGGCGGTGGCGGTGGCGGTCGTCCAGACTTAGCCCAAGCTGGTGGTAAGAACCCAGCCGGAATTCAAGAAGCATTACAAGCTGCTGCAACTTGGATGGAAAAATAATATGATGTAATAATGACAAGATAAACCGTTTAAAGTGGATTTATAAGCGGTTTATCTTGTTTTTTCTATTATGTATAGATTAAAATAGACGATTTTCATTGTGATAAGTGATAACTTCTAGTAAAATGAAGATTAAGCTAAATAATTTAGTGGAGGTGCTAAGTATGAGTTCATTAGATAAGACCATGTACTTTGATTTTGGTGAGAATCAAAGAAAAGATGTACATGATACTTTAGAAACAGTGTATGCCGCTTTGGAAGAAAAAGGCTATAACCCGATTAATCAAATTGTTGGTTATTTATTATCGGGAGATCCAGCTTATATTCCAAGACTTAATGATGCACGTAATCTAATTAGAAAGCATGAACGAGATGAAATTATTGAAGAACTCGTTCGTTCGTACTTGAATAAGGAGGACTAAGTGTGTCAAGATTAATGGGCTTAGACGTTGGTTCTAAGACAGTCGGAATAGCTGTGAGTGATTTATTAGGCTGGACAGCTCAAGGGGTAGAAATTATCCCGATTAATGAAGAAGAGGCTGAATTTGGCATTGAACGCTTGCGTGAATTAGTCAAAGAATATGATGTCGCAGGTTTTGTTGTTGGATTACCTAAGAATATGAATAATACCTTAGGTCCTCGGGTCGAAGCCTCCCAGGCATATGGTAAACTAATTTCAGAAGAATTTAATTTACCAGTTGATTATCAAGATGAACGACTAACAACAGTGGAAGCTGAAAGAATGTTGGTTGAACAAGCTGATACATCACGTAAAAAACGTAAAAAAGTTATCGACAAATTAGCTGCTGGTTTAATTTTACAAAATTATTTAGACCGTAAAGGTAAGCTAATGAGTCAAATTTAGAAATGAGGAAATAATAATGGAAAATATCGAAAGAAATGAAAATGATTTAATTACTTTAACAGACGAAAACGGAACAGAAACTTTATATCAAGTTTTATTCACATTCCAACCAGATGAATCAGATAAAGCTTATATCTTATTAGTTGATGCTGGTGCAGAAGCTGGCGATCAAGTTGATGTTCAAGCATTCTCATTTGATCCAGAATCATCAGAAACAGGTGAAGGAACACTTTACCCAATCGAAGATGAAGCTGAATGGGCAATGGTTGAAGATGTTTTAGATACATTCTTAAACGATCCTAACATGCAATAAGATTTTTTAACGAAAAATGAATGGAAGAGTTCGACCGTTATTGGTTAGAACTCTTCTTTTTTGTTAAATTAAACAAGACAACTTGGTAAAAATAAGCTAAAATTGTTTTTGTGAATAAATAAGGAGAGATAGGAAATGAATAATAAACGACGCTTTAAAGTTAAAATTGATGGTTTAGAATATATTATTATTGGAAAAAGTACACCACCACATATGGATGCTGTTGTTGAAATTATTGAACATCAATTGAAACAAGTTCGAGAAATTGATGCAACAATCTCTAAGGAACGTGCAGCAATGTTAATTGCAGTCAATGCTGTTTCTGATCAACTTAAAATGCAAGAAAAAATTGATGAATTAACGAAACAGTTAGCAGTTAGTGCCTGTGATGAAAATCCAAAGGAAGAAGCGTAAAAATGATTTTTACCATAATTGTTTTGGTGTTATTATTTTTAGGTTTTAAAAAAGGTTATCAAAAAGGTTTTTTAGTCGCTTTATTTAATGTTATTGGGTATGGAATTGTTGTTTTGGCCGCCTTCTTTTTAGCTAAAAGATTTAGTAATTTATTATTATCGTGGTTTAGTCATAATAATAGTTGGCTGAATGTTACATTTTGGCGTTTTGTGGCTTTTTGGATGTTGTTAATAATTGGTGGATTGGTTTTTCGGATGTTTTTACAAACAATAAACTTCTTTATCAAGTTACCAGTGATTGCCCAATTAGATGCCCTTTTAGGCGGGCTTTTAGGTGTAGTTGGTATGTATTTATTAATCTTTGCTAGTTTAGCAATTATATCTATTTCACCGACTTTGCATTTACAAAAACAAGTTCAAGACACAGTAATTACCAATAAAATCTTAAAAGAAACTCCCTATTTATCGGAATTGTGGCAAAAGTATCTTAATTCAAAATAGCAGGGGAAGGGGTTGATCGTGTGAATTCAAAAATTTTACAAACATTAGAATATACTAAAATTAAACAAAAAGTTAATGAACAAACCGTTACAGAAATGGGTCGCGTGCAAGTTCAAAAAATGGAACCACAAACAGATTTCGCAACAATTGAAATGCATTTACAAGAAACTAAAGATGCGGTTGAAATTTTACGAGTTAAAGGTGGCATGCCATTAAGTCAATTAACTGATATTACAGCTCATTTAAAAAGATTAAAGATAGGTGCTGTTTTAAATGGAAATGAACTCGCTCAAATTAGTAAACTTTTACGAACCAGTCAAACTTTAAAAAACTTTTTTAACGATTTATTAGATGAAGAAGAACTGACATTGCAACGATTGGATGTTAAAAGTTTGCAATTAGATGAATTGAATGATGTGAATAGTCGTTTGTTTAAAGCAATCGATGATGATGGTATGGTAACTGATCGGGCATCAGCTACATTAAGTAGTATTCGGCGGCAAATTAGTGGGACGGAAAGTCAAATTAGAGAAAAATTGGGTCATTTAACCAAAGGATCGGCAGCACAATATTTAAGCAATGCTGTTGTGACTATTCGAAATGATCGTTATGTTTTACCAGTTAAGATTGAATATCGTGGTAAATTTGGTGGTGTAGTGCATGATCAAAGCTCTTCAGGACAGACTTTATTTATTGAGCCAAAAGTTATTGTTGATTTAAATAATCGTTTGAAACAACAAAAAATGGCTGAAAAAGAAGAGATTCAACGTATTTTACGTGAATTATCAGCTTTATTAGCACCTTATATTGAAGAATTAGCAAATAATAGTCAAATTATTGGTGAACTGGATTATGCTAATGCCAAAGCTAAATATGCTAAATTATTAAAAGCGACTGAACCTAAATTATCAGCTGAAAATTATGTTTATTTGAGGGAAGTTTATCATCCATTATTAACAGAGAAACAAGCTGTACGTAATACAATTACTCTTGGTGAAGATTATCAAGCAATTGTGATTACGGGACCGAATACTGGTGGTAAGACGATTACTTTGAAAACATTAGGATTGGTGCAATTAATGGGGCAATCTGGTTTGTTTATTCCAGCTTATGAAGGTAGTCGAATTGGTATTTTTACGGAAATTTTTGCAGATATTGGTGATGAACAATCGATTGAACAAAGTTTAAGTACATTTTCTTCACATATGACTAATATTATTAGTATTTTAGAACAAATCGATGAAAAATCCTTAGTGTTATTTGATGAATTAGGTGCTGGGACAGATCCACAAGAAGGTGCTGCTTTAGCGATTGCAATTTTGGATGCGGTTGGCACCAAAGGGTCTTATGTAGTAGCTACAACGCACTATCCAGAATTGAAAGCTTATGGATATGAAAGACCGGCAACCATCAATGCTAGTATGGAATTTAATGTTGATACATTACAGCCAACATATCGTTTGTTAATGGGGATTCCAGGTCGAAGTAACGCTTTAGATATTTCTTTACGATTAGGTTTAGATCCAATTATTGTTCAAGCTGCTAAAGGAATTACATCTACAGATAGTCAAACATTAGATCAAATGATTGCTGATTTAGTACAAAAAAGACAAATTGCTGAAGAAGAAAGTCTTGCGTTACAAAGTGATTTAAAACAAGCTGAACATTTGCATGCTGAATTAGAAAAAGAATATCATCAATATTTAAATCAAAAAGATCAATTAATGCAAAAAGCTAAACAAGAAGCTAATGAAGTCGTTGCTAAAGCAGAAAAACAAGCGCAAGAAATTATTACTGAGTTACGTAATTTACGTTTAAATGCTAATGCTAATGTGAAAGAAGATCAGTTGATTTCTGCTAAATCAGAATTGAATAATTTACATCATGATTTACATTTACAAAAGAATCGTGTTTTAAAACGAGCTAAGTTAAAACAAACATTACAACCTAATGATGATGTTTTAGTCAAATCATATGGGCAACAAGGTGTCTTAATTAAAAAATTAAATGAACATGAATGGGAAGTTCAATTAGGCATTTTAAAAATGAAGATTAATGAAGCTGATTTAGAAAAGATTAATGTTAAAAATGAAGCTCAACCACAAAAAACAATTGTTCATAAGACAAAAAGTAAACAAGTTTCACCAACCTTAGATTTACGTGGACAAAGATATGAAGAAGCTTTAACAAATGTCGATCGCTATTTTGATTCTGCTTTATTGGCAGGATATGGTCAAATTACATTGATTCATGGTAAAGGAACCGGTGCTTTACGTAATGGGATTATTAAATATTTGAAGAATAATCGAGCTGTGAAGAAATTTGAATATGCACCACCTAATGCTGGCGGAAATGGTGCAACGATTGTTTATTTTAAATAACAAGTTATTTTTAGTAAGTATTTTTGAGCAGAAGTATTGCAATTATCTTAAAATATGCTACAATTTACTTACATAAAGAAAGTGAAGGTGGATATTATGGTTAAAGAATTAAATGATGCAACTTTTACAGCAGAAACAGGAAACGGATTATCATTAGTTGATTTTTGGGCACCTTGGTGTGGTCCATGTCGTATGCAAGGTCCAGTTATTGAACAAGTAGCCGCAGAAGTTGGCGATAGTGTTAAAGTAGCTAAAATGAACGTTGATGAAAATCAAGGCGTTGCAGCTCAATTAGGCATTATGAGTATTCCAACAATGCTTGTTATCAAAGATGGTCAAATTAAAGAAACTTTAGTTGGATATCATCCAAAAGAACAATTAATGGCTATTTTAGGCAAATATATGTAATTAAAATAAAAAGCAAGTATTCTCGTTTTGAGAATACTTGCTTTTTTTATTCAGCTAAATCAAGTGGATCATGTAAATCAACTTGAACAAAAAATTCAATAGTATCTTTCGTTCTTTTTTCAATAATAGCTTCTGTGACAAAACCAATTTGTTGTTCAATGGTAGCTGCTAAAAAACCAGCTTCTAATGAGAAATCAGCATCTGGATTATTATTGAGACGTAAAGCCACAATGTCACCAGTTAATGAAAAATATTGTTTGCCTTTTTTATGTTTAGTTCGAGTTAAAATTCCCCAGTTCGCATTTTTAAAGAAAATAGGTAATTCTTCATCTTTTGCGAGTGCAAAATCACGAGCGAGTTTTTTACCGGCCCAATATGCAATATGATTATCTTCGCCTAAAATATCAGGAATGAGGATATCACGCAACAATTCAAGACCAAATGTTGAAGCCAAATTATTATTTTCTAAGGCTAAGTTATATAAATTTTTAGGCATTTGCAAACTCCTTCTAATTTGATGTTTTTATTATACAACTTTTAAGGATGACTTAAAATGTTATTGAATTAAGATTATTAAAAACGTTAAAATAGAAGAGAGATCTGAAATAAGATGATAAGGTGGTTAAAAGATGCAAGAATTAGTCATTGCAACGAATAATCCTGGAAAAGCACGAGAATTTAAAGAAATCTTTGGAGCGAAAGGTTTTAGTGTTAAAACATTAGCTGATTTTCCTAATATTCCAGAAATTATTGAAGACGGAACAACATTTGCCGAAAATGCATTAAAAAAAGCACAAACATTAAGTGATATTTTACAAGTACCAGTTTTAGCAGATGATTCAGGTTTGGTAGTTGATGCTTTAAATGGTGAGCCAGGAATTTATTCTGCTCGATATGCTAAAGATCATGACGATCAAGCTAATAATTTAAAGTTATTAAATAATTTAAAAGATATACCTCAAGAACAACGACAAGCACATTTCCATTGTTCAATGGTAGTGACAGCACCCAACAAACAACCGTTAATTGTAGAAGGAAATGTTTATGGATATATTTTAAATGAAGCTCAAGGTGAAAATGGTTTTGGGTATGATCCATTATTTTATTATCCTGAATTCAAAAAAACATTTGCTAATTTAACGATGGCTGAAAAAAATAGTATTAGTCATCGGGGAAGAGCAGTGCAAGCTTTATTAACTTATTTTGATCAATGGTGGCAAAATTAAAAAGGAGCGATTACGATGAAATATGTAGTTGTTAGTGATACACATGGAGATTTAGGGATTTTAGAAGAAATAAGTGCTAAGTTTCAAGGTGAAGTTGATGCTATGTTGTATTGTGGAGATTCTGAATTGCCGGCTGATGCTAAAATTTGGGAAAACTTTCAAAGTGTGAAAGGTAATTGTGATTATGATATGAATTATCCTAATGAAAAAGTATTAGAATTTGGATCAGATCGCATTTTATTAGTACATGGTCATTTACATGCTGTCAATTTTGGTTTAACAAGTTTAAGTTTATTAGCCCGTGAAGAACAAGCTAATTTAGTTTTCTTCGGTCACACACATCAATTGGGTTATGAATACCAACAAGGTTGTTTATATTTGAATCCAGGTAGTATCAGTTATCCGCGAGGACAATTTACATTTATCGGAGGAACTTTTGCAATCGTAGAAACAAGTGATGATGAAATCAAAATTGATTATTATAATCGTGAATGTGAACTTGTTCCTAATTTAAGTGGTGTTATTCAAAAATAATGAAATTTCAAGCTACATTAAAAACTAAAATGATTAGTTGGTTTTTTATTACTTTGTTGCTGAAAATTATGACATTATATTGGGAATGGCCGCTTTTACGTTATGTTTTAATCTTGAGTTTACTTTGGTGGTTGAGTTTATTTATTGCTTATATTTATGTTGAGTATAAAAACCATAAAAAGTAGGCACACGATAAAATTCCAACGGATATTATGAAGTTGCTACAGTGATAATCATAGCTGTTTTAGTATGTAAATAAAAAATTATCAAAAATATAAAGTAAGGCTAATCATACTAAGATTAGCCTTATTTCAACAAAGAAAACGCTTTAGTGAATTATATTACTAATTTTAAAAAAATAAAAACTAATATTTCGTATTAAAAAAATTGCATAAATATTTTAGACTGGTATAATGTGAATATGATTGAGAGAGCTCAATTAAGAGGAAACTGTCACAAGGAGGAAAAACATGCTTAGAAAAACTAAGAATTTCTTAAAAGCAAATGGTGTGCATTATAAAAAAGAGCACGTTAATCCGTTGATAGTGCCTGATAGAGTGTATGTTTTAATGTTTGGGAAAGATGAAAATGATTTAAATAATCGTTTCATTGTTGAACATACATATACGTGGACTGGTCGGATTAAAATTAACAAAATTACAGTTCGCTTGCATGGACAAACACGTCCCCATATTTTCGCTAATGAAACACAATTATTACGTTATTTAAAACGTAAAGCAAAATATTACATGGGTGATGATGTGAAAGTTAAGATGCATACACACTAATTATATTAATTTTATTTTGCGATAAGAGCTGCATTCGAATGAATGTGGCTCTTATTTTTTTAGGTTATAACTTTAGGTAAATAATTGTAGTTAGCGGTCAAACTTGTTACAATGAAATATATTAATATAAACAAAGGTGGGATTAAATGATTAAAGTAATGTTAGTCATGCATGACAATCAAGGGGAGTATTACCGCATGAATAAGACCAGTTTTGAAAAACTCCCTCTTGTTGATCAGTATATTTATAATACAGATGGTACCATCTATCAAGTTGAAGAAGTGATTTCATTTGCAGGCTATGATTCAAGTAAAGGATTTTCAGTAATTTTAGTTATTAAGTCAGTTCCCCAAAATGAGCAAGTAGCACAATTATATGGATTACAAATTGAGGAATTAATTGATTAAAAACCAAGTTCTTTAGTTACAGAATGTAGCTAAAGGATTTTTTTGTAGATTCAATACCTTGGCACGCTCAAAAATTAATTTCTGTGTTATTCTAAAGATAACAGTTTATAATATAAATTAAGGCGGTGAGTTATTTGAGTGTACATTTTTATTTAGTTCGTCATGGTCAAACGCAATTAAATCGATCGCGTCATTTACAAGGGATTACTAATTCTTCCTTGACGCCTAAAGGGATCCGTATGGCTGAACGATTAGGACGTGAATTATCTGATATTAAGTTTACGGCTGTATATACAAGCGACTTGAAAAGAACGCAAGATACCGCTGAACATATTATTCACAATAATCAATATGGAACACCACCGCTTTATTGTGAACCTAATTTACGTGAATTGAGTTTTGGTCAATTTGAAGAGACTAAAAGTGTACATTTGATGTGGCATGCCGTTAAAAATTTAGGTATGAAACAACTCATTAAAGCTTTTTTAAATGAGGAACATGTTTTAGAAATGACGGAATTATTTCGGACTTTGCCGGCTAATGAGCAAATTGAAAGTTTTGATCATCTGGTGAATCGTATTACACAAACATTACGTTTTATCGGTGATCATACTCCGGATGAATCCAATGTCTTAATAGTTACACATGGATTGATTTTATCGAGTTTTATTGAAAGTTTAGAGGGAGAAGTACCGTTATTTTTACTAGATAATTCACGTGCTAGTTTAGTTAATTATCAAGATGGTGAATTTGAAGTTGAATATATTAATCGGATTAAGTTGAGAAAAGAAAGAGAAGAGTGATTTTTATGGTAGAGCCTTTATTTTTAGAACCTTATTTTCAAGAAAAAATGTGGGGCGGTCAAAAATTACAAACGGAATTTAATTATCAAATTCCTAGCAAGACAACTGGTGAATGTTGGGCAATTTCTGCGCACAAGAACGGTCCGGCAGTTGTTAAAAATGGACCTTATAAAGGTTGCACTTTGAGAGAATTGTGGGACAAAGAACCAAGTTTGTTTGCGAATCAGAATCATGCTAGTGAATTTCCATTGTTGACAAAAATTATTGATGCTAAACAAGATTTATCAGTCCAAGTTCATCCAGATGATGCATACGGTTTGGAACATGAAGGTGAATTTGGAAAAACAGAATGTTGGTATGTTTTGGCCGCTGAACCAGGTGCTAAGATTGTATATGGTCATCATGCTAAGACGAAAGCAGAATTGGAAAATATGATTGATCAGCAAGAATGGGATGCTTTATTAAAAACAAAGGAAGTCCATCCTGGCGATTTTATTTATGTTCCAAGTGGTACGCTGCATGCAATTGGCGCCGGAATCATGGTTTTGGAAACGCAACAAAGCAGTGATACAACTTATCGAGTATATGATTATGATCGTGTTGATCCGAAAACTCATCAATTAAGAGATTTACATTTACAACAATCCAAAGATGTAACAACAGTTCCTGATGTGGAACCGGTATTGGATTTTAAAACGACACAAATTGATCAAGCGCAAGTGACACAATTAGTAGAAAATGAATTTTTTGTAGTTGAAAAAGTAACTAATGCCAAAGGTCGCACTAATTTAATGACTACAGGACCTTATACATTAGTTTCTGTCATTGCAGGACAAGGTGAATTGTTGATTGCGCAGCAACGTTATCCATTAACGAAGGGAACACATTTTATTTTACCAAATGGTATTAAAGAATGGTCCATTCAAGGTGAAATGGAATTAATTGTAGCTTATCCTAATAAATAATGATAAATAAAAAGTCTTTTAACACCGCAGGAAAATCGGTTGTTAAAAGACTTTTTTGTTTAGTACGTTGGTTTAATTACAAGCTGTTCTTGTTCTGTTAGATCAGCTTGGGGATATTTTCGATGTAAAGCTTTGAGCAAGATTTCTTTAGCTAATTCGCCATTACGCGCTAAAATTGGTCCATGGAAATAAGTACAATAAACATTTTTGTAAATAGCACCTTCTGTTTGATCTTCACCATTATTACCATATCCCTTTTTCACAATGCCTAAAGGACGTTCATTAGCACCTAAGTGAGTTACACCGTTATGATTTTCGAAACCGTGATAAGTGTGATGTGTTTCTTCATTTTCAATTACGACATCACCAATAAAACGATTGTTAATTTGTGTGTCAGTATAGTGATCTAAAGCGTGAATCCCTTTGATTTTTTGACCATTGGCACCAATATAATATTGACCTAAAAGTTGATAACCACCACAAATTGCTAAGAGGGGACCATTGTTTTCAATGTAATGAATTAAATCATTCTTTTTATTTTGAATATCACGTGAAACAATTTCTTGTTCATAATCTTGGCCACCACCAAAGAAAACTAAATCAAAATTATCCGGAATGAAAGGTTGGTCTAAACTAATAACTTCAGTAGTAATAGCGACATCCATTTGTTTAGCGTAGTAATCTAAAACTAAAATATTACCAATATCACCATATGTGTTTAAAAGATCACCGTATAAATGAGCTAAATTTAATTGATATTTTGCCATGAATTATCCCTCCTTAATATAACCTTGACTAATTAATTCTTTACGTAATTGTAAAACGGCGGTATAGGTTGCTAAAATATAGACATCTTTAGTCGGAGCTGTTTTAATTTGTTCAATTACATTTTTTAAATCAGATGCTGTTTGTAGTTTTTGACTAGGGACACCGGCAACTTTTAAACGGAATGTAATATCTTTAACGCGTTCTCCGCCAGTGATGACATTAGTGATTTTATCTAATGGTAGTTTTTCGAATTGCGCATCCCAAATCCAACTTGTATCAATACCATCAGCATAATTGGCATTTAATAACATAGCTAAAGAGAATGTATTAGGTGTGGTACTAATCATTTCTAAAACTTGATCAAGACCAACTGGATTTTTAACTAAAATTAAAGTTACTTCTTTGCCATCAACATTAATAACTTCTTGGCGACCAAAGACTTTTTCATCGTTTTCGCTGAGTGCTTGTGCAATTTTTTGTGGTTGGATATTTAAGAAACGACCCACGGCATAGGCTGCTAAAGCGTTATAAATATTATAAGTACCACCAATGTGTAAATTAATTGGTTGACCATTAATTGCAAATTGTGAAGATGTTGGTGTTTGTTTATGAATGCTGGTTACTTTATAAGTTAGTTTAGGTCGTTTAAAATCACAACTTGGACAGTAATATTGACCAAGGTTAGCATAGGAATGTTTTAAATAATGTAAAACATGCTGACAATTTGGACAAAGTAAGCCATCTGTATTGGCTGGGATGGTTGTTTCCTTTTCTTCTTGATAATCAAAACCGTAGTAAAGAACGGGATTTGGTAAGTTTAAATTGTTAAATAAAGGAGTATCTCCGTTCGCGATAATTGTAGCTTGCGGAGCTTTTTTAATACCTTCTAAAATTAAATTATTAGTTGTATAAATTTCTCCAAAACGATCCATTTGATCACGGAAAATATTAGTTAAAACAAAAGCAGTTGGTGTAATATAATTTGTAATAATTGGTACATTAGCTTCATCTGTTTCTAAAACAGCAATATTTTTTCCGTTTTTAGCTTTTTTATTTGATAAGAAAGCTGAAACGATACCTTGTTCCATATTTGAACCGCTAGGGTTAGTAAGAACTTGGGAATATTTGTTTTTTAATACTTTAACAGTTAAGGCTGTTGTTAAAGTTTTTCCGTTTGTACCAGTAATAATAATCACTTCATAATTTTTAGCGAGTGTTTTTAAAACTTCAGGATCTAATTTTAATGTTAGCTTACCTGGAAAAGATGTTCCGCCGTTTGTAAATGTTTTTAAAAACCATTGTGAAAAACGGCCTGCTGTAATTGCTAGGGAACTTTTTAATGACATGGTATTTATCCTCCGATTTGTTTTTTATTTAGATAATCTTTCAAAAAACGTGTCAATCAATATAATATCATAATGACTTTTTAATGCACCAATTTTAAACAAAATTAATTATAATCAGAAAAGTTTTTCTCGTACAGATGAAATTCTTTCCAAAATCAGCTATACTGGAGTGTAAAGAAAAAATTTGGAGTGGTGAATGTGGCGCAGTTATTCTACCGTTATGGTGCAATGAACAGTGGTAAAACAATTGAAATTTTAAAAGTAGCACATAATTACGAAGAACAAAATAAAGATGTTATTATTATGACAAGCGGTTTAGATAACCGTGATAAGGTAGGAACAGTGTCCAGTCGAGTAGGTTTACGACGTGATGCATATCCGATTTTTGATGAAACAAATATTTTTGAAGAAGTTAAAAAAATGAATACAAAGGCAGCGTGTATTTTAATTGACGAATCACAATTTTTGAAAAAACATCATGTTTTAGAGTTGGCTGAAATTGTTGATCGTTTAGATATCCCGGTGATGGCCTTTGGATTAAAGAATGATTTTATGAATGAATTGTTTGAAGGTTCTCAGTATCTACTATTATATGCAGATAAGATTGAAGAAATGAAAACAATTTGTTGGTTCTGTCATAAAAAAGCAACGATGAATTTAAGGATGCATGATGGCAAACCAGTTTATGCGGGTGAACAAATTATGATTGGTGGTAATGAATCATATTATCCAGTTTGCCGTAAACATTATAAAGATCCGATTATTAAGTAAGATAAAGAATTAAGGAGTAAACGATGAACGAATTATTTGAAAAATTACAAGCTTTAGAAGATCATTACGAAGAATTAGGTGAATTATTATCTGATCCAGATGTGATTTCTGATACAAAACGTTTTATGAACTTATCTAAAGAAATGGCCGACTTACGCGAAACTGTTGAAAAATACAATGAATATCGCGAAGTAAGTCAAGTTGTTAGTGATGACGAAGAAATGTTAAATGCTGGTCTTGATGACGATGAAATGAAAGAAATGGTTAAACAAGAATTAGCAGATAGCAAAGTTATGAAAGCTCAATTAGAAGAAGAAATTAAAATTTTATTATTACCAAAAGACCCTAATGATGACAAAAACATTATTATGGAAATTCGTGGGGCTGCCGGTGGTGATGAAGCTAGTTTGTTTGCGGTTGATTTATTTACAATGTATACAAAGTATGCTGAAACACAAGGTTGGACAGTTGAAGTTTTAGATAAACGTGTTACAGAAGCGGGCGGTTTTAAAGAAATCGTGTTATTAATTAACGGTAATAAAGTTTGGTCTAAACTTAAATTCGAAAGTGGTGCACACCGTGTG
Organism: Ligilactobacillus ceti DSM 22408; assembly: GCF_000423245.1. Classification (GTDB taxonomy): domain Bacteria; phylum Bacillota; class Bacilli; order Lactobacillales; family Lactobacillaceae; genus Ligilactobacillus; species Ligilactobacillus ceti. The sequence continues at coordinate 702,047 of NZ_KE383993.1, read as the reverse complement.
CAACGGATTCCAGTAACAGAATCATCCGGTCGTGTTCATACATCAACAGCGACTGTTGTTGTTATGCCGGAAGAAGAAGATGTTGAAATTGAAATCGATCCAAAAGATTTACGTGTTGATGTTTATCGTGCTTCAGGTGCTGGTGGGCAACATATTAATAAAACATCATCTGCTGTTCGTTTAACTCACTTACCAACAGGGATTGTAGTTGCAATGCAAGATCAACGTTCACAACAACAAAACCGGGAAAAAGCTATGAAAATCATGAAAGCACGTGTGTATGATTTTTATGCTTCTAAAGAACAAGCTGAATATGCTGCTAACCGGAAATCAGCTGTTGGGACAGGTGATCGTTCTGAACGGATTAGAACATATAATTATCCACAAAACCGGGTTACAGATCACCGGATTGGATTAAGTCTTAATAAACTTGACCGGGTTATGAATGGTGAATTAGCTGATGTAATTGATGCTTTAGTTGTTTATGCACAAACGCAAGCAATGGAGCAATTAAAGAATGACTAAGATGACATTTTTTCAAGCCCAGCAATGGGCTTTTTCTTATGTAGATGAATATCAAAAAGATCATGAAGCAGTAGACTTATTATTGTTAGGTCAAATGAATTGGTCATTAACCGATTTATTGATGAATTATCAAACTGAAATGACAACTTCTGAATTAAGTTTATTTCAAGAAAATATCAAAAAATATTGTCAAGATTATCCGGCACAGTATTTATTGAAGAAAGCTAGTTTTTTTGGAAGAGATTTTCTAACTAATGAAGCAACGTTAATTCCTAGATATGAAACAGAAGAGTTAGTTGAGTGGATTTTAGATGACCATGCAGGCGAAGTGTTAAAAGTAGCTGATATCGGAACTGGGACTGGGGCTATTGGTTTAACTTTAAAATGTGAAAGACCTGGTTGGCAAGTTACGATAACTGATATCGCTTCAGAAACGATGGCTGTAGCACAAGCCAATGCCCAACAGTTAGCAATTGATATTACAAGTGTAGTTGGTGATTTGTTCACGCCATTAAAAGATAAGTATGATGTAATTGTTTCCAATCCTCCTTATATTAGTGAAGAGGAAAAGTGTTATATGGATCAAAGTACTTTACAATATGAACCGGAACGAGCATTGTTTGCGAAAGAAGATGGTTTATATTTTTATCGTAGAATTGCTCAAGAAATTAAACCTTATTTAAATCCGCAAGGAGAATTGTATTTAGAGTTTGGTTTTCAACAAGGTCCAGCTTTAATTGCATTATTTGAAAAATATCATCCAACAGCACAAATAACTTTAAAAAAAGATATTAATGGTCATGATCGAATGTTGAAAGTTAAGTTTATGTAAAAGGAGGGAAATACTATGTTAATTACAAAATATTATCAAACAGATGAATTATCTCAAGCTGCTAATGAGTTGCGTTTGGGAGAATTGGTTGCATTTCCGACTGAAACTGTTTATGGATTAGGTGCGGTGGCCACAAATGAAAAAGCAGTAAAACGAGTTTATTTAGCAAAAGGTCGACCATCAGATAATCCTTTAATTGTAACTGTTGATTCGGTAGAGATGGCTAAAAAATATATTTTAGATTTACCAGCTGAGGCAAATCTGTTATTTGAAAAATTTTGGCCAGGATCTTTAACTTTGATTTTCAAAATTAAACCAGGTAGTTTACCGTCTGTTGTGACAGGGGGGCTAAAAACAGCGGCGTTTCGGATGCCAAATAATCCCGTCACAAGAGAATTAATTCATTTAGTTGGTGAACCATTAGTTGGGCCTTCAGCTAATTCATCTGGAAAACCAAGCCCCACAACTGCACAGCATGTGATGCATGATTTAGAAGGTCGGATTGCAGGGATTGTGGACGATGGACCTGCACAAGTTGGTGTCGAGTCAACTATTTTAGATTTAAGTACAGCAACACCAACTGTTTTACGCCCGGGAGCTGTTACAGTCGAAGAATTAGAAAGTGTTTTAGGATGTGAAATTAATTCTGAGAAAAAACAAGTTGATATAAATGAAGTACCTAAAGCTCCAGGAATGAAATATAAACATTACGCGCCTGATGCTCAAGTTGTGATTGTAAATGAAAATCAATGGTCAGATGCACTGGAATGGGCTCAAAAAAACACGCACCAATTTGGTGTTATGGCAACTGAAAATATTTTAACGAAGATTTCTACTAAATCTCACTCAATCCAGTTATTTAGTTTGGGGACAGATGTAACTACAGCTACGCAAAAATTATTTGAAGGATTACGTTATTTTCCAGAAGAAATGGAATATATTTTAGTGCAAGGTTTTCCTGAAAAAGGAGTAGGTGCAGCTTATATGAATCGGTTGAAAAAAGCAGCTGGAAATTATTTTTTTGAAAACTAAAAAAAATCTCCAAAAGGGACGGTATTTTTGATATAATAGGTAGCAATGAAAATTAAAGGAGTGTTGTTCATAATGGGAAAATTTCAAGTCTTAGACCATCCGTTGATCCAACATAAGTTAACAATTATGCGTGACGAAAATTGTGGGACTCGTGAATTTAGACAATGCGTTAATGAAATTGCAGCCTTAATGGCTTATGAAGTAAGTCGTGATATGCCAACTGAAGATGTACAAGTTAAAACACCAATCAAAGTGGCAACGACAAAACGTTTAGCAGGTAAAAAAGTGGTTATTGTACCAATTTTACGTGCTGGATTAGGAATGGTAGATGGTATTTTAGATTTAATTCCAGCTGCTAAAGTTGGGCACGTGGGAATGTATCGTGATGAAAAAACATTTAAACCACATGAATACTTTGTAAAAATGCCAGAAGATCTTGAAAGTCGTGAAATGATTGTTGTTGATCCAATGTTAGCAACAGGTGGTTCAGCAATCATGGCAGTAGATGCTTTGAAAAAACGTGGCGCACGTTCTATCCGCTTTGTATGTTTAGTATCTGCACCAGAAGGTATTAAAGCATTACAAGAAGCACACCCTGATATTGATATCTATACAGCAGCTTTAGATGAATGTTTAGATGAAAATGGATATATCGTTCCTGGTTTAGGGGATGCAGGTGACCGACTTTTCGGTACTAAATAAATTAGATATAACATCATCATGAGTTTTTGGTTGATGATCATATGAATTAAATGACAGTTTTTGTTATGAGTAATTAAAAAGAACGATTCAATTTGAATTGGACTGAATGATTAACTTGTAATAGAAACTGTTTTTTTGTTGTGATCTTGATTTAAATGTGAAAAATGATCGTTTTTTGGTTGTTTTTTATGAGAAAATTTAAAATAAGAGAGTATTATGAGAAAAAATTAACAAAAACAAAACATTTTTTAAACAACAGAAAATATTGATATATCAATGATAAAGCGGGATTTTTATAGTTTTTTTAATGAAAAAGAACATTATTTTTATGAAGATTACTGAAAACGGTTTTGTATTTTTATTAAAATGATGTTATTATTTTAACTGTATTCGGGGCATTCCTGACCTCGGATGGTAGCTGTTTTTATGGTTCGACCATGTTTGTTAGACCGTAACGATAAAAAAAGGAAAAGAGGTGAGACTTGGTGAATGAAGAAGCTCTAGTTTTGAAGCTTTTTGGTATTCCTTTTAATGTTGGAAATATTTTGTCTGGTTTGGTAGCGGCACTCGTTGTTTTTGCTTTTATTTTCTGGCTTTCACGCGATGTCAAAATGAAACCAACAGGTAAACAGAATTACTTAGAATTTCTAATTGATTTTACGAACGGAATCGTAAAGAGTGCCATGCCTGATGAAATCGGACGGCAGTTTAGACTGCTAGCCTTTACATTGTTTATGTTTATCTTTGTTTCTAACCAGTTAGGATTAATGATAGAATTTGCAATTGGCGACATCCATTACATCAAGAGTCCAACAGCATCTCCATTAACAACATTAACATTAGCCTTTATCGTATTAACGATGGCTCATTTTGTGGGTGCTAAAAAGTTCGGACTTTGGGGATATGTTAAGAATTCGTTTTTGAGCCCTATGCCAATGATGGCCCCCATCAGCATGATTGAGCAGTTCACAAACTTCTTAACAGTAGCTCTTCGTCTATTCGGTAATATTTTTTCAGGTGAAGTTCTGTTAACAACAATCGGACACTTCGCTAAATCAAAAGGAATATGGACCACTATTCCAGCCATACCATTAGAAATGATTTGGCAGGGATTCTCTCTATTTATCGGGACTATCCAAGCCTATGTCTTTGTAACGTTGATTATGGTTTATGTGTCAGAGAAGGTCGAAGTAGAATAATATTGTAGGACAATCAAGGAGGATATATTTATTATGAGTACAACAGTTATTGCTTTAATCGGTGCAACAGTTATTGCTGCATGTGCAGCTATTGCTACAGCGTTTGGTAACGCGAAAGTTATTTCCAAGACAGTTGAAAGTATGGCTCGTCAGCCAGAAATCCAAAACGGTTTACGTACAACAATGTTTATCGGTGTTGGTTTGATCGAAGCTGTTCCTATTATTGCTATCGTTATTGCTTTCATGTTATTACAAAAATAATTCCTTTAAAGTCAATATCACGATGTCAAGATTATTGAAATTTAGAGGGAGGTGTCAATAGATGAATTCAACATTTTTACTTGATGCTCAAGGTGTTCAATGGGGCGACTTTCTGTTTTATTTAGTAACATTCTTGCTTTTAATTGCGGCAATTAAACACTTCGCATGGGATTCTATCGCTGGTATGATGGATAAACGTGCTGAAAAAATTGCTGACGATATTGATTCTGCAGAACGCAATCGTATTAAAGCTGCTGAATTAGCAGAACAGCGTGAAGCAGCACTCAAGGATTCACATATTGAAGCTTCTCAGATCGTTGATCGTGCGAAGAAAAATGGTGAAGAACAAAAAGCAACAATTCTTGCTTCTGCAAATTCAGAAGCAACAGCACTTAAAGAACGTGCTCGCAAAGACATTGAACAAGAACGTCAAGATGCATTAGAAGGCGTTAAAAACGATGTGGCTGAATTATCTATTGAAATTGCTTCGAAAGTCATTCAAAAAGAATTGAATGCTAGCGGTCATGAGACTCTAGTCGATTCATATATCGAAGGGTTGGGTAAGCATAATGAAACTAGATAACGAATCAGTTGCACGTCGCTATGGCAAGGCTTTATTTGAAGTAGCCCTTGATAAGGGTGATCGTGCCATTCTAGTTTCTGAATTAAACGAGATAAAAAAGGCCTTGCATCAAGAACCTGAATTATTAGTATTTTTAACAAGTGTTCAAATTAGCGACCAAGCTAAAAGAGACTTATTAACAGAAATTACTAAAAATACTTCTGAGTTAACAACTAATTTGCTTAATATGCTCTATGATTATGGGCGTATAGTTAACTTAGAAGGTGTTATTGAAGAATTTAACAGATTAAACGATGAATTTGACAAGACAGTTCGTGTATCAGTAACGACTGCAGTTGAATTAGATGAAGATCAAAAGCAAAGACTCGCTTCTTCATTTGCTAATGTTGTTGATGCAAATAAGGTAATCATTGAACCAACAATTGATGAATCAATTATTGGTGGGGTTGTCTTAGAAGCGAACAACACTATTTATGACGGTTCAGTTAAAGCAAAGATTGAACGCATCAAACGTCTGTTATTAAAATGATTTTAAAGAGGTGAGACTTTTATGAGCATTAAAGCTGAAGAAATTAGTTCTCTAATTAAACAACAATTAGCAAACTATCAAGATGAACTTACAGTTGATGAAGTTGGTACAGTTACTTATGTTGGGGACGGTATCGCTCGTGTAAACGGTCTCGATAATGCAATTGCTGGTGAATTATTAGAGTTCAGCAACGGCACATATGGTATGGCTCAAAACCTTGAATCAAACGATGTCGGTATTGTTATCCTTGGCGAATTCAAAAATATTCGTGAAGGTGATACTGTAAAACGGACGGGCCGTATCATGGAAGTCCCTGTTGGTGAAGAAATGATCGGACGGGTTGTTAATCCGTTAGGTCAACCAATTGATGGTTTAGGAGAAATCCGTACTACAAAAACACGTCCAATTGAACGCAAAGCACCTGGTGTTATGGATCGTCAATCAGTTTGTGAACCATTACAAACTGGTATTAAAGCGATCGATGCGTTAGTTCCAATTGGTCGTGGTCAACGTGAATTGGTAATCGGTGACCGTAAAACAGGTAAGACTTCAATTGCTATTGATACAATTATTAATCAAAAAGACCAAGATATGATTTGTATTTATGTAGCTATTGGTCAAAAAGAATCAACAGTTAGAACACAGGTAGAAACATTACGTCAATACGGTGCTCTAGATTATACTGTTGTTGTAGCTGCAGGACCTTCATCTCCAGCACCATTATTATGGTTAGCTCCATATGCCGGTGTAACAATTGGTGAAGAGTTTATGTACAATGGTAAGCATGTATTGATCGTTTATGATGATCTTACAAAACAAGCTGATGCTTATCGTGAATTATCATTAATTTTAAGACGACCACCAGGTCGTGAAGCTTATCCTGGGGATGTTTTCTACTTACACTCCCGTTTATTGGAACGTGCTGCTAAATTAAATGATGAATTAGGTGGCGGTTCAATTACTGCATTACCATTTATCGAAACAAAAGCAGGCGATGTTTCTGCATATATTCCAACAAACGTTATCTCCATTACAGATGGACAAATTTTCTTGGATAGTAACAGATTCTATTCAGGTATTCGTCCAGCGATTGATGCTGGTACATCAGTATCTCGTGTTGGTGGTGCTGCGCAAATTAAAGCTATGAAGAAAGTTTCTGGTTCTTTACGTACTGACTTAGCTTCATATAGTGAATTAGCAGCCTTCGCTCAATTCGGTTCCGATTTAGATGCAGCTACTCAAGCTAAATTAAATCGTGGACGTCGTACAATTGAAGTTTTAAAACAACCATTGCATGAACCACTACCTGTTGCAAAACAAGTAATGATTTTATATGCATTAGGTCATAACTTCTTGGATGATGTTGAAGTAGAAGATATTATTCCATGGCAAGATGGTTTATTCGCTTATATCGAAGGTAATCATAAAGAATTACTTGACCATATTGCTGAAACTGGTCAATTACCAGATACAGATAAGATGGATGCTGCAATCAAAGAATATGCAGTAACCTTCAAATCAAACAAAGATTAAGAAAGGGTGGTGAAAGCTGATGCCTGCTACGTTACAAGAAGTCAAACGTAAGATTCAATCAACTAAAAAGACAGGCCAGATTACTGGTGCTATGCAGATGATTTCAACTGTTAAGTTAAGTCAGATCCAAGGTCAGACTAAAAGTTATCAAGTGTATGCATCTAAGATCCAGAGTGTCATCACCCACCTTGCAGAATCACATTTCTTAGCAGCTATTTCTGATCGTCAAAATCAAGAACGTAAAGCTCGTGAAGAAAATGAGGAACAAGGTCTTAGCAACGAAAAACAAAACAAAGAAGAAACCAGTTTAACAATGTTAGAGCAACGTGAAGTTAAGCATGTTGGTATTGTTGTTGTTACTTCTGATCGTGGTTTAGTTGGTGGTTATAATAGTAATGTATTAAAACAAACAATGGATTTAATTGAAAAACTCGATTTAGAGGATGATCAATTAGAAATTATCGCAATCGGAAGAACTGGCTTAGAATTCTTTAGAAAACGTGGTTATCGTGTGATTTACGAATATACCGGTGTTTCAGATGTTCCAACATTCCGGGAAATTCGTCCGTTGGTAGCAGAAATTGTTAATATGTATAACGAAGAGGTTTTTGATGAACTTCATGTTTGTTATAACCACTTTGTTAATATGTTAACTTCTGAATTCCGTTCAGAAAGAATGTTACCAATTACGGAAGAAAATTTAGGTGTAGATACTAAAGCTGAAGATAAACATGAAGATGATAATCAACAGCAATCTGATGAAGAAGCGTTTTATGAAACAGAACCTTCTGAAGAAGAAATTTTAGAAATTGTCTTACCTCAATATGCTGAAAGTTTAGTTTATGGAGCTATTTTAGATGCTAAAACAGCTGAACATGCTTCAAGTGCTAATGCGATGAGATCTGCTACTGATAATGCAAATGATATTATTTCAACATTGCAATTACAGTACAACCGTGCTCGTCAAGCAGCTATTACAACTGAAATCACAGAAATTACAGGTGCCCAAGCGGCAATTGAATAAAAAACGGGAGGAATTAATGAATGAGTTCTGGTAAAGTAATTCAAGTTATCGGGCCAGTCGTCGACGTACAATTTCCTCTAGATCAAGCTTTGCCACAAATCAACAATGCTTTAAATGTAACACGTGCCGATGGCTCTAATTTAGTTATCGAAGTTGCGCTTGAACTTGGTGATGGTGTCATGCGTGCAATCGCCATGGATTCTACCGATGGTTTGCAACGTGGAGCAGAAGTTGTGGATACAGGTGCAGCTATTAGCGTACCTGTTGGTGAAGCTACTCTTGGACGTGTATTTAACGTGTTGGGAGATCCAATCGATGATGGTCCAGTATTTGGTAAGGATGCAGAACGTAACCCTATTCACCGGGCTGCACCTGCTTATGATGAATTAAGTACAAGTACAGAAATCTTGGAAACAGGTATCAAAGTTATCGATTTATTAGCCCCTTATATCAAGGGTGGTAAAATCGGTCTCTTCGGTGGTGCCGGAGTTGGTAAAACTGTTTTAATCCAAGAATTAATCCACAATATCGCGCAAGAACATAACGGTATTTCCGTGTTCAGTGGTGTTGGGGAACGTACACGTGAAGGTAATGACCTTTATTTCGAAATGAAAGACTCTGGAGTTCTTTCAAAAACAGCCATGGTATTTGGCCAAATGAACGAGCCACCTGGAGCTCGTATGCGTGTTGCTTTAACTGGTTTAACAATTGCGGAATATTTCCGTGATGTGCAAGGCCAAGACGTATTATTATTTATTGATAATATTTTCCGCTTTACACAAGCCGGTTCTGAAGTATCTGCGTTATTAGGTCGTATTCCATCAGCCGTAGGTTACCAACCTACATTGGCTACTGAAATGGGTCAATTACAAGAACGTATTACTTCTACTAAAAAAGGTTCAGTTACATCTATTCAAGCTGTATATGTTCCAGCCGATGACTATACTGATCCTGCTCCAGCAACAACATTCGCTCACTTGGATGCAACAACTAACTTAGAACGTGCGTTAACACAGATTGGTATTTATCCAGCTGTTGATCCGCTTGCTTCTACATCTAGTGCGTTAAGTCCTGAAATCGTGGGTGAAGATCACTATGCTGTAGCTACAGAAGTTCAACATATTTTACAACGCTATCGTGAATTGCAAGATATCATCTCTATCTTAGGTATGGATGAATTATCTGATGAAGAAAAACTTGTCGTTGCTCGTGCACGTCGTGTTCAATTCTTCTTATCACAAAACCTTCACGTAGCGGAACAATTTACAGGTCAACCTGGTTCTTATGTTCCTGTTAAGGAAACAATTAAGGGCTTTAAGGGAATCTTAGCTGGTGATTATGATGAATTACCAGAAGAAGCATTCCGTTCAGTTGGTCCAATTGAAGATGCAGTAGAAAAGGCAAAAGAATTAGCTGAATAAGAGGGAGGTAACGTCTAATGAGCAAGGCGAATGTTTTGACTGTTAACGTTGTTACTCCTGATGGCCGTATCTATGAAGGTACAGGTAAATCAGTAATTTGTACAACTACTAAAGGTTCGATTGGTTTTATGCCTAATCGTGTTCCAATCTTAGCTAGTTTAGCTATTGATGTTGTTAAAATTAGAAAAGAAGATGATTCAGTTGAAGAAATTGCTGTAACAGGTGGTTTTATTGAATTTTCTGATAATGTTTTAAACGTTGTGGCCTCTGCAGCAGAATGTGTCGAAGACATTGATGTTGAACGTGCTAAAGCAGCTCGTGAACGTGCATTGAAACATATCCAAGATGCGAAAGTATCTAAAGATATTAATGATTTGCGTCGTGCTGAAATTGCTTTAAGACGTGCTATTAACCGTTTGAAATTAACAAACAACTAAAAACAAAAAGCCTTAGATTTTGAAAAAAATCTAAGGCTTTTTTTGTTTCTAAAATTAAGTAAAATCAATGACTCATATAGTTGAATTGTGATATTATAAAGTATGGATAAGTTTTTGAGTGAAGGAATGTAATTATGAAAACAGTAGGATTTATGGCAGTTATTAGAATAGTAAGTTATTTTGTATTTATAGCAGCTGCTTTTAGTGGAATTCAAAGTTTACAATTAGAACGATATTTTAGAATTACACCTGAAAAACAAACGAAATTCAAATTGATAATAATTATGCTTTCTGTAGCGATTGGCTATGGTTGCAGTGAATTCTTTTTAAGTTTTATTGATAATGTACGAAATTTAATGTATTTATACTAAAAATAATTAGTTAGAGAGTGTGGAGGAGAATAATTTGGAAAAAATTATTGTACGTGGAGGAAAACGTTTAGTTGGTGAAGTTGAAATTGAAGGGGCAAAAAATGCCGTTTTACCAATTTTAGCAGCTAGTATTTTACCAACAAGTGGTCGTTTAGTTTTACATAATGTACCAATGTTATCAGATGTTTATACTATGAATAATGTATTGCGCTTTTTAAATGTGCAAGTTGGCATGGATGAAGTAAATAAAACAGTTGTTTTGGATGCAACAAATGATATTTCTTATGAAACACCATTTAAATACGTTGCGAAAATGCGTGCTTCGATTGTTGTTTTAGGACCGTTATTGGCACGTTTAGGTCATGCAAAAGTAGCTATGCCGGGTGGATGTGCGATTGGAACTCGTCCAATCGATTTACATTTAAAAGGTTTAGAAGCGATGGGTGCAAAAATTTCTCGTCATGATGGTTATATTGAAGCTACAGTAGATCGGTTGCAAGGTGCTAATATTTATTTAGACTTTCCAAGCGTGGGAGCTACACAAAATATTATGATGGCTGCCACTTTAGCTAAAGGTACAACTGTTATTGAAAATGTAGCACGAGAACCAGAAATTGTTGATTTAGCTAATGTTTTAAATAAAATGGGTGCAAAAATCAAAGGTGCTGGTACAGAAACATTAAAAATTGAAGGTGTGGAAGAATTATACGGTGTTGAACATTCAATTATTCAGGATCGTATTGAAGCAGGAACATTTATGGTTGCTGCGGGATTAACACAAGGGAATGTTTTAGTTAAAGGAGCCATTGCTGAACATAACAAACCATTAATTTCAAAAATGAAACAAATGGGAATTAAAGTTCAAGAAGAAGAAAACGGCTTACGTATTATTGGACCAAAAGAATTAAAACCAGTTAATGTTAAAACATTACCACACCCAGGTTTTCCAACAGATATGCAACCACAAATGACCATTTTACAAATTATGGCAAATGGTACAAGTATGTTAACAGAAACTGTTTTTGAAAATCGGTTTATGCATTTAGAAGAATTACGTCGGATGAATGCTAATTTTAGAATTGAAGGTAATTCAGTTGTGATGGTGGGACCTGCTAAACTAAATGGTGCTGAAGTAGCAGCTACAGATTTACGTGCAGCAGCTGCCTTAGTCTTATCAGGTTTAGTTGCTGAAAATATTACGCAAGTTACACATTTAGATTATTTAGATCGTGGATATTATAAATTCCATGAAAAATTAGCTAAATTAGGTGCAGATATTAAACGAATTAATGATGTGGTTGATACTGAATATCAAATTAAAACACCAGTTGTTTAATAAGAATGATTAAATAAAAAAGCTATTAACTAACAAATTTTTGTTAGTTAATAGCTTTTTTTTATTTGTTTTTGATTTGATTAGCGTATTGTAATGCAGCTTCAATATTTGGTTGGAAAGAGTCTTCACCGATTAAATCTAACATACCCGCTTTTTTAAAGACAGAGAATGGTTGTTCATTAACATGAGAGAAAATAACTGAAATTCCAAGATGATGACATTCTTGAATGAATAAAGAAAGGCCATTTAAAGCTGTACTATCCAGTGCAGGAACACCTTTCATACGAATGATAATTACAGATGTGTTTGTTTGTTGATCAATATGTGGAATTTTATCAGCAGCACCAAAGAATAAAGGTCCGATAAATTCATAGACACGTACACGATCTGGAACAATCATATAACGACCGTTTTCATCTTCGGAATCTTCAATATAATAATCCCATTCTTTAAAGTTCGAAACTTCGGCCATTCGTTTCATAAATAATAGACAAGCAAGCGTCATTCCGACTAAAATTGCCACTACTAAATCGAAAATAACAGTTAATAAAAAGGTTGTGATTAAAACGGCGATATCACTTTTTGGTGATGTTTTAATAGTTTTAACAACGGCTTTCCAACCACTCATATTATAAGCTACTTGGAATAAGATTGCTGCAATACAAGGCATTGGAATTAAAGCAGCATAAGGCATTAGTAAAACTAAAACAAGTAATAAAATAATGGATTGAACCATGCCGGCTACAGGAGTACGGCCACCGTTTTTAATATTAGCTGCAGTTCTAGCGATAGCACCAGTTGCTGGAATACCACCGAATAAAGCAGAAGCAGTATTACCTAAACCTTGACCGACTAATTCCATATTTGAATTATGAACTTGACCAGTCATTTCATCAGCTACAACAGCAGATAATAAAGATTCAATTGCTGCTAAAATTGCAATGGTAAAAGCATCTGGTAACACTTCATAAACAATATTAAATGAAAAATGTGGTAAATGGAATGTGGGTGGAGCACTAGAAATAGTATATAAATTGCCAATAGTATTAACTGGTAATTTAAATAAATGCACAAGTGAAGCTGTAACAATCACGGCGATTAAAGATGCTGGAATTTTTTTATTAATACGTGGCCAGAAAATTAAAATTATTAAAGCAATAATTCCAATGAAGAAAGCTAAAGGATTCCAGGTCGGTAAACTAAACCAAACTTCTTTGATTTTATCAATTGTTTCAATTGGTGAATGTGCAAATGTTAAACCTAAAAAGTCTTTTAATTGACCGATTAAAATGGTAACAGCAATCCCTGCGGTGAAACCAGCTGTGATGGTCGTTGGGATATATTTAATCATACTACCCATACGTAAAAGCCCCATAACAATGAGGATTAGCCCAGCTAGAACAGTAGCAACTGCTAAACCTTGCATCCCATTACGAGCAACTATGCCGGCTACAATAGTTGCAAATGCTGCAGTTGGACCTGCAATTTGGAATTTACTACCACCAGTTGCAGCAATTACAAAACCACCAATAATAGCTGTGTATAACCCTTGTTCAGGGGAGACGCCTGAGGCTAAAGCTAAGGCAATAGAGAGCGGAAGTGCAATAATTGCAACGATAATCCCAGAAACGACATCTTTAGCGAGTGCTTCTTTAGAATAGTGCTTCATCGAGAGGACTAATTCTGGTATTAATTTATTCATGAATCATTTTCTCCTTATTATGAATTTTATTTATAAATTGCTTTATTTCCTTAAAAGCATAACGAATTAATAATATCACTCTGTTTCCAGAGCGACAAGATAGGAAATGCATAAAAACGGATACAAATTATTTTTTTTATTTAATTTTTTTAATTATTTGAAAATCATGTGACAATATATAATTTTTTTATTATAAATAGTAGCCTTATAACATTGATATCTTGCAGTTTAGAGCTTGAAGTATTATAATAAATTGGATATATTGAAAAATTCAATTTAATAGTAAAAAAGATAATAAAAACAATATTTAAAAAGGAGCTTAATTATGGCCAAAGATATCGGGATTGACTTAGGTACAGCGAATGTTTTGATCAATGTCCAAGGTAAGGGCATTGTTTTAAACGAACCATCCGTCGTTGCTATTGATACAAAAAGCGAACGTGTTTTAGCTGTTGGTTCAGAAGCGTACAAAATGGTTGGTCGGACTCCCAATAATATTAGAGCAATTCGTCCGTTAAAAGATGGTGTGATTGCTGATTTTGATATGACAGAACAAATGTTGTCATACTTTATTAAAAAATTAAACGTGAAGGGTTTCATGTCAAAACCTAATATTTTAATTTGTTGTCCAACAAATACAACAGATATTGAACAAAAAGCAATTCGTCAAGCTGCAGAAAAATCAGGTGGCGGTAAAGTTTATTTAGAAGAAGAACCTAAAGTAGCTGCAGTAGGTGCAGGCTTAGATATTTTTCAACCACATGGCAATATGGTAATTGATATTGGTGGTGGGACAAGTGATATTGCAATTTTGTCTTTAGGCGATATCGTCGCAAGTAGTTCTGTCAAAGTAGCTGGTGATAAATTAAATAGTGATATCATTAATTATGTACGTCAAAATTATAATTTACACATTGGGGAACATACGGCTGAAAGAATTAAAATTGAAATCGGAACTGTTTTGAAAGGTCATCGTCAAAAAGAAATGAATGTTCGTGGACGTGGCATTATGGATGGTTTACCAAAAACAATTATTTTAACATCAGATGAAGTTGAAGAAGCTGTTCATGATACAATGTTAGCGATTATTGTCGCTACCAAAGAAGTATTAGGAATTATTCCACCAGAAATTGCAGCGGATATTATTGATCGCGGAATTGTTTTAACTGGTGGTGGGGCGCTTTTAGATGGGATTGATGAATTATTCTCAAATCACTTGAAAGTACCTGTTGTTATTTCAACAACACCATTAAATGATGTTGCCAATGGAACTGGTATGTTACTTGAACATATTATCAATAGTGGTAAGAAATAATGATTAATAATTTTTTCAAGAAATTATTGATTTACCCAGTGAAATTTTATCAAAAAGGGATTTCACCATTATTACCACCAAGTTGTCGATATTATCCAACTTGTTCTAGTTATATGATTCAAGCCATTGAAAAACATGGTCCCATAGCAGGTTTGGTGATGGGGATAGCCCGGATTTTCCGATGTAATCCTTTCCTTAGAGGAGGACATGATCCTGTACCTGATCATTTTAGTATTTTCAGGAATAAAAATCCAAAAAAAGAAGATTAAACGTAAGTGTCGCAATATGAGGAGGATTACTTAGTGTCAAAGAAAGAAAAAAATATTGAAATTAGTGAAAACCTTAAAAAGGTTCAAGGTAAAGAAGTTATTGAATTAACTTTAAAAAACAAAGTATTAGGAACAATTGCGCAAGAAAATGGTAAGTTTATTGCACAATTACCTAGTGAAGAAGAATTTCGTGTGAATTCTAAAAATGAAGCTATGGGAATTTTAATTCGTGAATTCCATTTACATAGTAGTAATTAAAAAATATCTAAATTTGTCGACTAAAAGTTATCTTTAGTCGGCAAATTGTTTATAATAAGCAAAAAAAGCTAATGAAAAAGGAGAAGCTGACTTTTGGATAATAAAAAATTTAGACGCTCCAATCGGGATGCTGATTCGCGAATCGATTACGGGATAATATTTTGTGTCTTGGTTTTAGCAGTAATTGGAATGGCTTCAATTTATGTTGCGATTATGCATGATGGTAAAACAATTGGAGTGGGGCGTACAATGATTGTACAAGCTTTGTGGTACATGATTGGCATGGGTGTTGTAGCCTTCATTATGCAGTTTGATGCGGAACAGCTCTGGAAAATAGCACCACTAGCTTACGGTTTAGGTGTAACTTTATTAGTTTTAGTTTTGATATTTTATAGTCGAAGTTATGCAGCTTTAACTGGTGCAAAAAGTTGGTTTGCAATTGGACCTTTGACGTTTCAACCGTCTGAGGTTATGAAGCCGGCTTATATTTTAATGATGAGTCGTGTTATTACAGAACATAACAATGAACATTACGAACATACAATGCGTTCTGATTGGAAGTTATTAGGAAAACTATTTTTATGGACTTTACCTATTGCTGTGTTATTAAAATTACAAAATGACTTTGGGACCATGTTAGTGTTCTTTGCTATTTTAGGTGGATTAATCTTAGTTTCTGGGATTACTTGGAAGATTATCGCACCTGTTGTAGCTGGTGTAGGTTTTTTAGGCTCAACAGCTATTATTTTAGTAGTGTATAATCAATCGATTTTAGAAAAAATTGGTTTTAAAATGTATCAATTTAAACGGGTTGAATCATGGTTGAATCCATCTGCAAGTACTTCTGGTAGTGCATATCAACTTTGGCAAAGTATGAAAGCAATTGGGTCAGGACAATTATTTGGTAAAGGTTTTAATGTATCGAATGTTTATGTTCCTGTTCGTGAATCTGATATGATTTTTTCTGTTATTGGAGAAAATTTTGGATTTATTGGTGGTTGTATTTTGATCTTTATTTATTTATTATTGATTTTCCAAATGATTCAAGTTACTTTCGATACAAAAAATGAGTTTTATGCATATATTTCTACTGGGGTTATTATGATGATTTTATTCCACGTTTTTGAAAATATCGGGATGAGTATAGGATTATTACCATTAACAGGTATTCCGTTACCATTTATTAGTCAAGGTGGTTCAGCGTTGATTGGTAATATGATCGGAATTGGGTTAGTAATGTCGATGCGTTATCATAATCAAAGTTATATGTTTAGTAGTAATGAACAGTTTCATTAACAAGAAAGGAGTTTGGTAAAATAATTACCAGGCTCCTTTCGTGTAGAGAGTGAAATATATTTTTTGCAAATTTAGTTAAAATCAGAGATACTATATATAAGTAAGTAAAAAGGGAGTTAGAAATAATGCTTAAATTTTATTGTTATCCCAAATGTAGCACTTGTAAAAAAGCACAAAAATGGTTGGAAGAACACGAAGTTGCGTATACATATTATGATATTGTGACGCAGACACCGAGTGCTAACGAAATAAAAGCAATCTTAACAAAAGGCACACATCCATTGAAATATTATTTCAATACAAGTGGTCAACATTATCGTGAACAAAATTTAAAAGAACGATTGGCTGAAATGGACATTGACGAAATTAGTCAATTATTATCACAAGATGGCATGTTATTAAAAAGACCTTTATTAATAGATGACAATGAAGTGATTTGTGGTTTTAAAGAAAACATTTATCAAAGTGAACTGCTTTAAAAAGGAGAACAAAATGTCACGTTTAGAAATTAAAGATTTACATGTGGAAATTGAAGGTAAGAAAATTTTAAAAGGTGTCAATTTAACCTTAAAAAGTGGGGAAATCCACGCTATTATGGGACCTAATGGAACTGGTAAGTCAACATTATCAGCTGCTATTATGGGGAATCCTAATTATGAAGTCACGCAAGGTGAAATTTTATTAGATGGGGTTAATTTATTAGAATTAGAAGTCGATGAAAGAGCTCGAGCAGGGATCTTTTTAGCGATGCAATATCCTTCTGAAATACCTGGCATTACAAATGCTAGTTTTATTAAAGATGCGATTAATGCACAACGTCCGAGTGATCAACCTTTGAGTATTCGTAAATTTATTAAAAAATTAGATGAAACAATGGCGTTGTTAGAAATGCCAGAATCGATGGCGGATCGTTATTTGAATGAAGGTTTTTCCGGCGGAGAGAAGAAACGTAATGAAATATTACAAATGATGATGATTGAACCAAAATTTGCTATTTTAGATGAAATTGATTCAGGGTTAGATATCGATGCTTTAAAAGTTGTGGCTAAAGGTGTGAATCAAATGCGTCCGCATGATTTTGGAGCGTTGATTATTACGCACTATCAAAGATTATTAAATTATATCGTACCGGATGTAGTGCATATTATGATGGATGGTCGTGTTGTAACAGAAGGTGGACCAGAGTTGGCAAAAGAACTAGAAGCGAATGGATATACTGAATTAGCAGCTAAATTAGGAATTGATTTAGCCGATAAATAAACAAACCAGAGAAAGGTACATCATAATATGAATGGAAATCAAAGAAACGAAATAAATTATGAACCACAATGGTTTCAAGATTTGCGTACAGCAGCTCAGCAGCAAGAAACACAACAAATGCCAGCTATTAAAAAAGTTAAATTTAAACGTTGGAATTTACATGTTACTCAGCCGCAACAACATGTAGCAGATCAAACAAAATTGGCGAAAATTAATTTGGATCAGAATACAGTTAATACATTTGTACAATTCGGTTCGCAAACAACGCAGAATACATTAAGTTCACAATATACACAGCAAGGTGTTATTATGTGTGATTTTCAAACTGCGTTGCAAGAACATGAAGCGTTAGTGCGTAAATATTATCAAAAAAGTTTGGTTCAACAATCGCATCAATTATTAAATGAACATCAGGCTAATTTTCAAAATGGATTATTTATTTATATTCCTAAAAATGTCAATCTTCAGGATGTGCTGACTAGTTATTTAATTCAGGATGCTACTATTCAACAAGATTATGTGACCCATGTTTTGTTAGTAGTAGATGAAAATAGTGAAGTGAATTACTTAGAAAATTTAATGACAATTGGTTCACAAAAAACAACGGCTAATATTGTAGTGGAAGTAATTGCCAAAGCGAATAGTAAAGTGACATTCACAAGTTGTGATCAATTAGGCGCTCAAACAACAACTTATTTAAATCGCACAGCACAAGTTGCTCAAGATGCAACTGTGACTTGGTCAACTGCTATGTTGAATGATGGTCATGTTTTAGCTGATTTTAAAGCTGATTTAATTGAAAATGGTGCTCAAGCAGATCTTCAAATTGTAGCTTTGGCAACGGGAAAACAAACACAAGGAATTGATACTAAAGTTAATAATAAAGCTTGCTACACTCAAGGACATATTTTGCAGCATGGAGCTATTCTTGGAAAAGCAACTTTAACGTTTAATGGAATTGGTCATGTTTTTCCAAAAGCAACTGGATCTGATGCTCAACAAGAAAGTCGGGTTTTAATGTTGACACCACAAGCCAAAGGTAATGCAAATCCGATTCTTTTAATAGATCATAATGATGTGACAGCAGGGCATGCTGCTAGTGTAGGGCGAGTTGATGAAGATCAGATGTATTATTTAATGAGTCGAGGGTTATCTAAAGAAGTGGCACAAAAATTAGTCGTATTAGGTTTTTTTGGACCAGTCTTAGCTAAATTACCTAGTCAAAATTTGAAAGATCAAATGTTAGCTTTGTTAGAAAGGAAAATGCAAGATGATTGATGTGGATACAGTAAAATCTGATTTTCCTATATTACAAACGACAATGAATGAAGAACCGTTAGTTTATTTAGATAATGCAGCGACTACGCAAAAACCGCAAGTTGTTTTAGAAGCGATTAATCAATATTATATGCAAGAAAATGCGAATATTTATCGAGGTATTTATCAAATTGCCGAAAAAACAACCGAAAAATTCGAAACTGTTCGAAAGCAAGTGAGTACTTTTGTTAATAGTGCTAGTGAACGAGAAATTATTTTTACTAAAGGGACGACACAAGCATTAAATTGGATTGCTCAAGGTTATTTTTTGGATAAAATCCATCCAGGAGATGAAATTGTTTTATCTTATTTGGAGCATCATAGTAATTTAATACCATGGCAGCAACTAGCGCAAAAAACAGGTGCTACTTTAAAGTTTATTCCGTTGAACGAAGATGGAGATCTTGATTTAATGGCAGCGAAAGAAATAATCAATTCTCAGACTGCTCTTGTTGCGATTACACATGTTTCGAATGTTTTAGGTGTAGTAACACCGATTGCCGAATTAAGTCGTTTAGCACATGAAAATAACGCTTTAATAGTAGTGGATGGAGCTCAAAGTGTTCCACATCATCAACTGGATGTGCGGAAGTTAGATATTGATTTTTTAGCTTTTTCAGGACATAAAATGCTAGCTCCAACCGGAATTGGTGTTTTATATGGAAAAATGGAATATTTAAAAGAAATGCGTCCTATTGAATTTGGTGGTGAAATGATTTCTAAAGTCGGTTTAACAGAAGCAACATTTAAACCTATTCCATGGTGTTTTGAAGCTGGTACACAACATATTGCCGGTGTTATCGGCTTAGGTGCAGCATTGACTTATTTAACAAATATAGGCATGGATAACATTGAAACGTATGAACAAGAATTGACAAGTTATGCTTTGGAAAAATTAAGTAGTATTTCGGGGATTGAAATTTATGGTGAAAAAGCCAAGCATAAAAGTAGTATTATTTCATTTAATTTAACAGGAATTCATGCGCATGATGCAGCGACAGTTCTTGATTTACAAGGGATTGCATTACGAGCAGGGCATCACTGCGCTCAGCCTTTAATGAAGTATTTACAGATTCAAGCTAGTTTAAGAGTTAGTTTTTATTTCTATAATACGAAGCAAGATGTGGATCGTTTAGTGACAGCTTTGTTAAAAACGAAGGAGTATTTTGAAAATGGCATTATCTAAATTAGACAATTTATATCGCCAAGTGATTTTAGAACATGGGCAACACCCGCGACATTATGGAGAATTAAACAACAAGACAAATGAAATTGAAATGTTTAATCCTACATGTGGCGATGAAATAACATTACAAGTTAAAATTGTTGATCAAAAAATACAAGATATTAAATTTCAAGGACAAGGGTGTACAATTTCTAAAGCTTCAGCGAGTATGATGGCAGAAGAATTAGTTGGAAAAGATATTAAAACCTGCCAAGTAGCAGCGCAAGCTTTTTCAAAGTTAGTGATGGGAGAAGAAATTACTGACGGTGAAGATGAACTTTTAGGTGATGCAGTTGTCCTAGCAGGTGTTCAACAATTTCCTGCACGGATTAAATGTGCAACATTAGCGTGGAAAGGATTGGCACAAGTCTTAGCGAAAGTAGGTGAAAAAAATGAGTGATCAGATTATCGATGAATTGGGGGGAGCTTATCAATATGGTTTTAAAGATGATGTCACCCCAACTTATACAACAGGTGAAGGTTTATCTGAAGATATTGTGCGTGAAATTTCCGAAATTAAAAATGAGCCTGAATGGATGTTAGAATTTCGGTTAGCAGCTTATCGGATTTATCGGGAATTACCAATGCCTAATTTTGGACCAGATTTAAGCCAATTAGATTATGAAAATATTAATTATTTTCGACGAGATGCTGACCATGTGGCACGGGATTGGGATGACGTACCTGAAGAGATTAAAGAGACTTTTGAACGTTTAGGAGTACCAGAAGCTGAACGAAAATATTTAGCTGGTTCTTCAGCTCAATATGAATCAGAAGTTGTTTATCATAATATGTGTGAAGATTTTAAAAAATTAGGGATTGTTTTTATGAGTATGGATGCAGCTGTACAAGAATATCCTGAATTAGTCCAAGAATATTTTGGGAAATTAATCCCACCAACAGATAATAAAATGGCGGCATTAAATTCAGCGGTGTGGTCTGGTGGTACATTTATTTATGTTCCAAAAGGTGTACGAGTTACGACTCCAATTCAAAGTTATTTTAGAATTAACGCAGGTAATTCTGGTCAATTTGAAAGAACTTTAATTATTGTGGATGAAGATGCCAGTGTGAATTATGTAGAAGGGTGTACTGCACCGAATTACTCTGAAGATAGTTTACATGCAGCTGTAGTAGAAGTGAATGTTTTAAAAAATTCATATTGTCGCTATACAACCATCCAAAACTGGTCTGATAATGTATATAGTTTGGAAACGAAACGTGCACAAGCTTTAGAGAATTCTACGATGGAATGGGTAGATGGAAATCTAGGCTCTAAAATGACAATGAAGTATCCAAGTGTTTATTTAAACGGTGAAGGTGCTCGAGGTACAATGTTATCAATCGCGTTCGCTGGTAAAGACATTATTTCTGATACTGGTGCCAGAATGTTGCATAATGCTAAAAATACATCATCTTCTATTGTTTCAAAATCGATTTGTCGTGATGGTGGTCGTGTGGATTATCGTGGACAAGTTCGTTTTGGTCGTAAAAGTGATGGATCGATATCACATGTTGAATGCGATACGATTATCATGGATGATAAATCAGCTAGTGATACAATTCCATATAATGAAATTTTAAATGGAAATGTTTCTTTAGAACATGAAGCAAAAGTTTCTAAAATTTCCGAAGAGCAACTTTATTATTTGATGAGTCGTGGATTAAGTGAAGAAAAAGCAACTGAAATGATTGTTATGGGCTTTGTTGAGCCATTTACAAAAGAATTACCAATGGAATATGCCGTGGAATTAAATCGATTGATTGAATATCAAATGGAGGGCTCTGTTGGGTAAAATGATTTTAAATAATAAGTAAAATTTATTAGCTAGTTGTTAAAAGTGTTTTTCAAAATAGAGGCAAAAAAAGATTGCTATTTCATGCCGATTAACTTAATATTATGAGAATGAAAAATAAATTAAGTTTATGAATGTAGGTGAAACATTTAAATGAAAAATTCAAAAGAAGGCATCTTTTTTGCGATTTTAGGAACAATGTTATGGGGGATTTCCGGTAATTTTGCCCAATATTTATTTACTAGATATCAATATTCCGCGTTTTGGGTTGTTGGTGTTCGTTTGATAGTAGCGGGTTTTATTATTCTAGTCTGGTCTTATATTGCGGTTAGCCGTAAAGAATGGCGACGTTTTTGGCACAAAGAAAATATTATGCAAGTGTTGGCATTTACTTTTTTAGGAATGGTACCATCACAATTAACTTATTTTTGTGCTATTGAATGGGGAAATGCTTCCACTGCAACAGTTTTACAATTTATGGGACCATTATTTATTATTATTTATTTAGCATTACGTTCACGTCAATTACCACGAAGAGTTGATATTATTTCAATTATTATTGCCATTGTCGGGACGGTCTTGTTAGTAACTAATGGCAATTTAGCAAGTTTAAGTTTAGCGCCCCTTGCTTTGTTTTGGGGAATTATGGCTGGCGTTAGTCAAGCATCATATACATTGTTACCACGTAAATTATTACAAGAATTTGATGCAAGGTTAGTAACTGGAGCAGCGATGGTTGTAGGTGGGTTAACATTTTTACCGATTGTGATTACGCAACCAATGCCTCAAATTACGCCAATGAGTTTATTAAGTTTAGGTTATATTATTATTTTCGGAACAATGTTTGCTTATCTATTTTATTTAAAGAGTTTACAAACTATTTCACCAGCTACAACAGGGATGTTAAGTGCGTTTGAACCATTAACAGCGACATTTGTAGCTATGATTTGGATGCAATTACAAATGAGTCCAATCGAAATTTTAGGTGCTGTTTTAATTTTATCTACAGCATTTATTCAAGCATTATCCTTACAAACGCAATCAATGAATCAAAAAATTAATTATCAAGTAACGAAAACAGAACATAAATTTAGTCTCCAACGTAAAATGAAAGGTGAGTTAAAAAATGAATAAAGAAATAACTTCAAATCAAAATGAAATGCCAGAAAATCACGGACCAGTTCACGTTAACTGTAACTATACATTATTGAAAAGCGGACGTAAAAAACAAGATGATGGTAGTAAAGTTAGTTTGAAAAATCGTTTAACACAATTATTTTCTAAAAATTAAAGAGTGTTAAAAAAAGATGTGCTAAGGATAACACTTGGTGCATCTTTTTTATTTTGACTAAAATAATTAGGGTGTTTTTTGATAAAAATCAAGATAAATTGACGAAAAAATTACCTAAAATGAAAATTATATTATATAATAGGGTTTACGAATTTAATTAATAAATTTGATAGGACGGATATAAAGATGGAAAATAAAAAATTACATGTCGCTTTATTATTCGGGGGAAATTCTTCTGAACATGATGTTTCAAAACTTTCAGCTCGGAATATTTATGAAGCGTTAGATCGCCAAAAATATGAAGTTTCAGTATTTATGTTTACTAAACAAGGTTATTTATTAGATAATCAAGCATCACTTGAAATTTTAGAAGGTGGCGATGAAGCTACAATCGTTGAAAAAGTTATGCAAGATGTTGATTTTACAAATCCATTAGCTAATTTACAAAACTTATCTCAAGTTAAAGATGTTGATCTTTTTATGCCAGTTATTCATGGTAATATGGGTGAAGATGGTACTATTCAAGGTCTTTTCCGCTTGTTAGATAAGCCATGGGTTGGTAGTGGAATTGCTGCATCTGCTAACTCATTTGATAAAGATTTAACAAAACAACTTTTAACATATAATGGAATCCGTAATACAAAATATATTACAATCAAACCAGAAAATCGTGCAGATTACACATATGAAAAAGTTGTTGCTGAATTAGGTACTGATTTATTTATTAAACCAGCACGACAAGGATCTTCAATTGGGATTCACCCAGCAAGAAATGAAGCAGAATTTATAGCTGCAGTTGAGGATGCTTTTAAATACGATTATAAAGTTGTTGTTGAACAAGCTGTGAAAAATGTACGTGAAGTAGAATGTGCTGTTATTGGTAATCGTGATGCTAAGGCTTCACAATTAGGTGCAATTGCAGTACAAGATAAGGGCGAATTTTATGATTATAATAATAAATTCGTTGATGCATCAGGTGTTGTTTTTGAACTACCAGCTAATTTACCAAGTGAATTAACACAAGAAATTCGCGAAATGGCAGTAGCTGCTTATCATGTATTAGATAATAAAGGTTTATCAAGAATTGACTTTTTAATTGATGAAGATAATGTACCTTATTTAGGTGAAATCAATACTTTACCTGGATTTACAAATATTTCATTATACCCACAATTATGGGAATTAGAAGGTATTAGCTATGCTGAGACATTAGATCGGTTAATTAATTTAGCATTGGAAGAATATGATTATAACGCTAAATTAAGTTTTGATTTAGTTTTAGATAATGATTAAAAATATAAATTAAAAAGGCTTGGATTTTTAAATCCAAGCCTTTTTTGTATTTAATTAATCTTTTTTAGCAGCTTTCTTTTGTTCTTTTGTTAAAGCTAATTTATTATCTAAATCTGTTCTTACAACTAAAACATCACATGTAGCAGTACGTGTTACGTATTCTGTAACAGAACCGATTAATAAACGTTCTACAGCGTTTAAACCAGTTGCACCAATAACGATTAAATCTGTTTTTTGTTGTTCAGGAATTTCTTTTGCGATTAGTACTTTAGGAGCACCGTATTCGATGGAGTAAGTGATGTTAGTCATGCCAATTTCTTTGGCTTCTTTCACATAACCTTCCATTGTTTGACGAGCTGTTTCAGTAACTTGTTCGACCATTTCTGTATCGAAACTAGAAATGTTTTGGAAAGCACGTGTATCGACAATGTGAACAAGGTGAAGTGTTGTATCAGAACCGTTCCGTTGAGCAACTGCAATAGCTTTTTTGAAGGCTAATTCAGCTTCGTATGAACCATCCACAGGTACAAGAATATTTTGATATTTTTGTAACATAAAAATCATCCTTTCATAATTCCTTACCTTCATTTTACTTGAAAAAACTATAAAAATAAAGTTTTTAATCATTATAATAAAAAGAGCGAACAAAGAAAAACTTTGTTCGCCGAAAATCCGAATATGCCGGTAATCATCTCTGTAGTTGAACCCGCTCATAAGCAGGAATGTATTTATAACTTAAATTCAAACTTCCTAAATTAAATAGGCCTGTCATTCAATAAGTATCTAAATAACTAAATTTAAAGTGTTCGGTCAACCTTACCTTTATGAGATAACGCGTACACTTAAGAATTTCATCTATATCTTAGCACAAAAAAATAATAATGCAAGGGTGTTAGAAAACGTTTTTATAATTTTGCTTGATTAAGTTTATCAAGTTGTTGTTTTAATGCTTGTTCATAGCGTCCGGTTGATTTTGGGTGATAGTATTGTGTGTATTTTAATTTATCAGGTAAATATTGTTGTTTAACCCAACTGTTGGGGTAGTCATGAGGATAAAGATACCCGACGCCACGACCAAGTTTTTCAGCACCTTTATAATGAGAATCTTGGAGGTGAGGGGGCATATCACCATAATTGCCATCTTTTAAGTCAGCTAAAGCACTATCAATTGCGACATATGCCGAGTTTGATTTTGGTGATAAACATAAATCAATTACCGCTGTTGCTAAAGGAATGCGCGCTTCGGGAAGACCGATTTTTTCTGCTGCAGTGACTGCTTGCACAGTTCGTGCTGCTGCGGCCGGATTACCTAGTCCGATATCTTCATAAGCAATGGTCAATAAACGACGGTTGACACTAATTAAATCGCCAGCTTCTAAAAGGCGAGCCATGTAGTGGAGTGCCGCATCAGGATCTGAGCCTCGAATTGATTTTTGAAAAGCGGAAATTACATCATAATGAGCATCACCGTTTTTATCATGCACAAGAGCTTTCATTTGAACGCAATTTTCAATAGTTTCTAAATCAATTTCGATAACATTATTGGAATTAGGAGTGGTGGACAACACTGCTAATTCTAAACTATTTAATGTGCTTCTTAAATCACCGTGAGTTACATGGGTTAAATAATTTAATGCTTCAGTTTTTAAATCGACGTTGTATTTTCCGAGACCTTTGTCTGGATCATTTAAAGCGCGTAAAATAGCATCTTTAATATCATTTTCGGCTAAAGGTTTCACTTCGAAAATTTGAGCACGACTGCGAATCGCTGGATTAATTGCAATATAAGGATTTTCTGTAGTTGCTCCAATTAAAATAATTTGGCCATTTTCTAAATGAGGGAGTAAAAAATCTTGTTTGGGTTTAGTTAAACGATGGATTTCATCTAATAATAAAATAACTGTTCCGCTCATTTTTGCTTCAGCTGCGACGATTTCGAGCTCTTTTTTTGAGTCGGTTGCAGCATTTAAGGTCCGAAATGCGTACTTGGTGGATCCGGCAATGGCACTAGCGATACTAGTTTTACCAGTTCCGGGTGGTCCATATAAAATCATTGATGAAAGTAGTTTAGCATCAACCATTCTACGAATTATTTTACCAGGCCCCACGAGATGTTGTTGGCCGACAACTTCATCAATTTGAGTAGGGCGCATACGATAAGCTAAAGGTTTTGCCATTATAAATCTAACCTCCTTAATAAGTTTGAATTATAAGTTTAAAAAAACAGCCTTCCTAATAAATAGGAAAGCTGTTTTAGAATTAGAAAGGTAATGATTAAAGTTTGTTGTAGTATTCAACAACAAGTGCTTCATCAATGTTAGCATCAAGTTCTTCACGATCTGGTAAACGAACAAGAGAACCTTCCATTGTGTTTTCGTCAAAAGTAACGAATGGTACGCGACCAACGATAGCTTCTAAAGCTTCTTTAACAATCTTAAGATCTTTTGATTTTTCACGTAATGAAATAACTTGGCCAGGTTTTACTTCGTATGATGGGATATCAACACGTTTGCCATCAACTGTGATGTGACCGTGGTTTACTAATTGACGTGCTTGACGACGTGTTGTAGCAAGACCTAAACGGTATACCATGTTATCTAAACGTTGTTCTAAAAGAACCATGAAGTTATCACCGTGTTTACCTTCGCGGATCTTACCAGCTTTAACGAATAAGTTTGAGAATTGACGTTCTGTCAAACCATAAGTCATACGTAACTTTTGTTTTTCACGAAGTTGTAAACCGTATTCTGAAAGGTTACGACGGTTGTTTTGACCGTGTTGACCTGGTGCGTATGGACGACGAGCTAATTCTTTACCTGTACCGGAAAGGGAAACGCCTAAACGACGAGAAACTTTCCAACTTGGACCTGTATAACGTGACATAAATAAATTCCTCCAATAATTTTGTTTGGAGTAAAATAACGATGTGAATTTAGTATTCGTGCAGTTTTTTTTGACCGTTCGCTTTTGCAGCCGAAAAGTTACTTGTAGTACCAAAACTTGGTAAAAAACTGTTGACGTGCTTACCGTTCACTGCTGCATTATTTTACACAAAAAATAGTATAACGAAAAAACAACGTGAATTCAAGCGAAAATTAGCAAAATAGTAAATTTTTCGCTAAAAAACAGTTTAAAATTATAAAAATGTAAAAGCCGCTTTATTATAAGTAGTAATTGATGTCAGAGTGGTATAGATATGATATAATAAAAAGCGGTTTTATACTGAAATAAACATACATAAATAGAACGTTAGGAAGAGGGGATAGATATGAATATGCTTTACTTTTTTATCGCAATTATTTTAATTGTCGTTGGAATCTATCTAGCTTTAATGTATTTTCAACATACATATAAAAAAGTCTTAATTGAACAACAAAAACAAGTAACAGCTGTATTAGAAAATAGTTTAGAGGGAACATTTGCTGATTTAAATAAATTAAATTTAACGGGTGATAGTTTAACTGAATTAGAAAAATTAGAGAAAAGCTATCGTTATTTAATGAATCGTCAATTACCTGAAATTTCAGAATTTATTTTAGCTTTACACAAAAAATTAACACAATTTAAAGTTTTTGGTTTTAAACGTGAGTTATCTATTTTAAATCGTGATTTAGAAGGTGCTCAAAGTACGTATGCTGATATTAAGCAACGTTTAGATTTAATTATTGAAGATACAAAAGCGCAACAAGCTGTGGTAGCTGAATTGAAAGATAAATATCAAGATATTCGTAAACAATTATTAGCTAAAAACGAAAGTTATGGACCAGCTTTAGATGAATTAGAAAATCGATTAACTCAATTAGAATATGATTTTGATCAATATGTTGAAATTACTTTAAGTGGGGATTATGTTAAAGCTCAACAACCAATGCAACAATTGGAAGAACAAACGGCTCAGATGGAAGTAGCTTTAACCATCATTCCAGAATTACAACATAAATTAGTGTCTGTTTTCCCAATTCAATTAGCCGAATTAAAAGCAGGGGTTGAACAATTAACTTCTGAATATTATGGTTTTACACAAGATTTATTAGCAACAATTGCAGATATTGAAACTAAGTGTCAAGTTAACCATGAACAAATAAAAACATTAGATGTTGAACAAGCACAAGAATTAAATCAACAAATTGTTATTGATATTGATGGTGTTTATGATGCTGTTGAAAAAGAATATGTTGCTCGTCAAGTTGTTGAAAGTAATGAAAAACAATTGAATGAGTTTATCGAACATGCTCAAAAGCAAGAACAAAACTTACTTGTGGAATTAGATCGTTTGCAACAAAATTATACTTTGTCTCATCAAGAACTGGAAAAAGCACATAAATTAGAACAAGAAATTAAGATAATCGAAAAACAATATCTTAAATTCCATGAAAGAACTGAAGATGCAGTTTTTGTATATAGCATTTTAAAAGCAGAGCAAGAAGAAATGTTTGCGAACTTAAAACAAATTGAAGAAACACAAAAAAATATTAGTGATAGCGTGGCTGATTTATGGCAAGAAGAAAAAGATGCTCAAGCGCGTATTCAAAATTTTGATATTGAAATTCATCGGATGCAACGTGATATTGAAAAATTAAACTTACCCGGTTTAACTGAAGAATATATGGATTATTTCTATAAAGTTAGTCGTGAAATTACAACTTTAGAAGAAGATTTAAATCATGTTAAAATTGATATGGATCAAATTACTAAAGATTTAATTAATACCCAATCTGATTTAGATTTTTTAGGTGATAAAACAAAAGAAATTATTGATAGTTCGATTTTAGCGGAAGAATTAATGCAATATTCAAATCGCTATCGGACACGTCATCCGGAAGTTGCCAAGGCATATAATACAGCATTAGAATTATTTAATCGTAAATATGATTATGTGGCCGCATTAGATACTATCTCTCAAGCTGTAGATGCTGTTGAACCAGGGGCTTTTGATCGGATTGCGCAAAATTATGAAGAACGCGAACAAACTCGTTATCCGTTGAATTAAGAATTTAAAATAATATCAGAGGAGGTTAGTGATATGCAAAAGAAAACAGCTTCACAAGTAGCCGTCTTAGTATTAGATATCATTCGGATTGCATTTATGATTGCAACATTTGGATTAACAATTGCAATTCGTGTTTTAAAGCATAAACAACATAAGAAAGAAGATTAAGCTGTTGTTAGCTGATTTAACATGTAAAGGTAAGGTAGTTCAAAAGCTGCCTTACCTTTCTTTTTGAGTTGGTAGCTAGAAAAAAGTATTGATTTATCAGGGGAAACTCGGTATAGTGAATTGTAAAAATTGCCATTCAATAGGCTAGGAAAGGTTCAGGGAAACGAATGATTTATTTTGATAATAGTGCTACAACACAGATAGATCCCACAGTCTTAGAATCTTATCAAATTGTTAGTCAGAAAATTTGGGGAAATCCTTCTTCGTTACATAAGTTAGGAGAAACAGCTTTTAACTTATTAGAACAAGCACGACAACAAATTGCTGATTTAATGAAAGTTAATAGTGATGAGATTTATTTTACAAGCGGGGGAACAGAAGGCGATAATTGGGCTGTGAAAGGAACAGCGATTGAAAAGCAAAATTATGGTAAACATATTATTTCAACCGAAATTGAACATCCAGCTGTTTTAAATTCATTAAAACAACTAGAAAAAATGGGTTATGAAGTAACATATTTACCAGTGAATGAAGCAGGCTTTGTCCAAGTTGCTGATGTAGAAAAAGCCCTGCGACCTGATACTATTCTTGTTTCCGTTATGGCAGTTAATAACGAGATTGGAAGTATTCAACCAATTCGTGAAATTGGTGACATTTTACAAGCTTATCCTAAAGTTCATTTTCACGTTGATGCTGTGCAAGCTATTGGTAAAGGCTTAGCTGCTGTTTTACAACATGAAAGAATTGATATTTTAACTTTTTCGGGTCATAAATTTCACGCTCCACGTGGTAGTGGATTTATTTATTTGAAAAAAGGTCGGAAATTAGCACCGCTTTTAAGTGGTGGCGGTCAAGAAAAAAATTATCGCAGTGGAACAGAACATGTTGCAGCAGATGTATCTTTAGCTAAAGCATTGAGAATTATTTTAGATCAAGAACAAAGTAAAGTGGAGCAACAACAAGTTATTAAAGAAAAAATTTATCAACATTTAAAAAATAAGAGTAAAGTTACTATTTTTTCAGATATAACATCAAATTATGCATCTCATATTTTATGCTTTGCTATTCAAGGAGTGCGGGGCGAAACAATCGTGCATGCTTTTGAAAATCATGATATTTATATCTCGACTACTAGTGCGTGCTCATCAAAGAAGAATATAGCTGCAGGCACGTTAAAAGCTATGGGAGTACCGGAAGCTATCGCAACTTCAGCTGTTCGTGTCAGTTTGGACGAACATAATACGTTACAAGAAGCAGAAGTATTTATTGATGTTTTTGATGAATTATATGAACAATTTAAGAAAATAAATTCATAAAAGAATTAGGTACAATGAAAGGAATTAATAATGCAATATACAGAAATTATGGTTCGTTATGGCGAACTTTCAACTAAAGGTAAGAACCGTCGTAACTTTATCGATCGTTTAGGACATAATGTTCGTCAAAGTTTACATCAATTTAAAAATTTAGAAATTAAAGCTCAACGTGATCGGATGCATATTAAATTAAATGGAGAAGATGCACAAGCTGTGATGGATCGCTTGAGTCAAGTTTTTGGTATTCAAAACTTTTCACCATCTATTCGAGTAGAGCGAGACATTGAAGCTGTTAAAGAAATGGCTACTAAAATGGTGGCTGAATATTACGAACCAGGGATGACATTTAAAATTAATACTCGTCGTTCTGATCATAATTATGCTTATGATACAAACGAAATGAACGATATGTTAGGTGGACACATTTTAGAAACAGTACCTGGAATTAAAGTTAAAATGAAAAATCCTGATTTGTTATTACGTGTAGAAGTTCGTTTGAATGGTATTTATTTATCATTTGGAAAAATCGATGGTGCTGGTGGATTACCAGTGGGGACTGCAGGTAAAGGAATGTTAATGTTATCTGGTGGTATTGATTCACCAGTTGCTGGTTATATGGCAATGAAACGTGGTGTAGAGATCGAAATGGTACACTTCTTTAGTCCTCCATATACAAGTGAAAAAGCTTTAAATAAGGCTAAAGAATTAACAGCTAAGTTAACTCCATATGCTGGAAGTATTCAATTTTTAGAAGTTCCATTTACTGAAATTCAAGAAACAATTAAAGAAAATGTACCTGAAGGTTATTTAATGACAATTCAACGTCGCTTTATGCTACGTTTATCTGTGGCTTTAGCTGAAAAGAGAAATGCATTGGCTATTTTTAATGGTGAAGCTTTAGGTCAAGTTGCTTCACAAACATTAGAAAGTATGGTTGCTATTAATGATGTGACAACGATGCCAGTTTTACGACCAGTATTGTCATTAGATAAGAATGAAATTATTGATATCGCTAAGAAGATTGATACTTTTGAATTATCAATTATGCCATTCGAAGATTGTTGTACAATTTTTGCACCACCTGCACCAAAAACAAGACCAAAACTTGATAAAGCAAGACATTATGAATCACGTTTAGATGTGGAAGGATTAATGGAGCGGGCTTTGGCCGGTGTGAAAGTCACACGTGTACAAGTAAATGATGAATTCTTGAATGAAAAGAAAGATGAATTTGCTGGGTTATTATAAAAAATAAATATTATATTTTAAAAGTAATTAGAAGAAATATTTTTCTAATTACTTTTTTTGTTGTTTTTATAAATCGCGTTTTGATTGCAGTTTGATAGCTTTATAGGGTATATTTAGAATATATCAAAATTATATAAAGCATAAAAGTTTTTTTAAGAACGGAGTCTGAGAATGAAATTAGACAAGAGAAAGTTACAAAATCAATTTTCTTTTATTTTAGGTATGAATTTATTAGTGTTAGGTGCTAAAACAAGTGTCGTTTTAGCTGATAATACAACTGATATTAACAATAAGAAACCGATAACAATGTTAAGCCAAACCATGGATGAAGTCCAAACGTTAAAAGTACAACCAAGTGTGAAAAATGAAGTATATTTAAGTAATCTAACACCTAGATTTGTACATGTTGGTTGGAGTTCTTTGAAAAAAGATACTAATTTATCTGGAAAACCAATTGAATTGAAAGTTAATGGGAAAGACAAAATCTTTAAAAAAGGTATCACGGCTCACGCTGATGCTAAATTAATTTATCAAATACCAAAAAATGTTAATGTTTTTGAAACGTATTTAGGTGTTGATGACCATCAAAACGGGACGGTTGAATTTAAATTATATTTAGATAATGATCTAGTTTATACAAGCGGGCATGTTAACCGGAATAATACTAAACATATTAAATTAAATGTGACTGGCAAAAAAGAATTAAAAGTTATGATTGATACGGTGGGAAGCGCTAGTCAAGATCATTCGATGTTGGCGGGAGCTGAATTTTATCAACAAGATTTATCAGGATATGATTTAAGCCAATTAAATGTTCAAGAACCAAAATTTAGTTTTGGAGCTTTGAAAAATGGTAATTATCGCTTAACACAAGCACAAGCTGAATTCATTAAAGATTTAGGTAAGGTTAATTTATTTACTTTTTTAACAGAAAATGAAAAGAATCATCATTTTTTAGAATGGCTATTAAATAATGAAACAATGTTAGATTATTATAATCATGGATTAGACCCACGTGGTAATAATAAAATTGGATTTTTAAACCAATTACAACGTATTGTTACAAAAGATGCTAGTGCAAAAACTAATCCAATGAATCAAAAAATAGCAATGGCAGTTGCTTTAGAATATGCCAATGATGATATTAGTTTATGGATTAATGCTAATGCAAAATCTGATGCTGTTCGTCGGTATGAAATTTATCGTGATTTAAATAATACACCAGGACAATTACGTCCAATTTTTAAAACGTTGGATGTTGATTTAATGCGGAATGTTGTTTCTGCACGCTTAAGTGATGAAGATTTATTATGGATTCGAGCTAAAGTTCAAAAAGAACATCCAGAACTACTAACAAGCAATAGTCAATTATCTAATATTGTTTATAAATACATTGCTTATAATCCATTTAATAAGTATGGTGATGATGTTCAAAGACCAAATTATTATGGGGAAAATCCTAGTTTAGCTAAAGTGATTGAATTAGGTGGTGTTTGTGGTTCAATTTCCAAATTTGATGAAAGTGTTTTACGTGCTTTTGGTGTACCAGCTAACTTAGTAGGGCAACCAGGACATGCGGCAGTCACTTATATGAAAGATGATGGTAATTGGTCTCGCAACAATAATATTTCTTCTTGGGGGCGGACTCAAGGTGGGACAGCCACGACTTTAGCTCAAGGTTCTCAAGGTTTTAATAATACTTATAATTTATTGGACTTTGCTGCTCGACAAAATCCTCAAAATTATTATTTAGCGAAAGAATATTATGGAATCTATCAACAAACAACCGATTATCAAATTAAAACAGCTCTAGCAGAAAAAATTTTAGAGTTAGAACCACTATTTGTCCCTATTTATCGAGATAAATTGAGTGAATTGGAACAACAAGCTCAAGCTAATCCGCAAATGTATCATGATTTAGCAATTCGTATTATTCAAAATTTCCGTAATTTCCCGAAACCAATGCTAGATTTATTAAAACCAGTGATGAATCATTTAAAAGGGGCGGAAAATCGGCGGTTGGTTTTTGATGTGGCGGTGAAGTATTCGCAAATGGTTCAACAAATGTCAGATCCATATGCAAAAGATGTTTTTCAAGAAGAAGAGTATCAAAAACAAGCTCAAGAATTTATGACAATGTTGGGATCATTTAGTTTAAACGGTCCGAATAAGAATCGCTTAATGGGCTCTAAAACCGATACAGAGTATTCATTAGATGGTGGAATTAGTTATATTCCGATTACAGATGAAAACCAAATGTTATTAACATCAGATGTAGCTAAAATTACAGCTAAAAATGGTATTTTATTGCGGCTGAAAGGAATGACAGAAGCATTACAAATTAAATTTACACAAAAAAACATTCCAGATAGTGTACATGTTGATGATCAAGCTAACCAAATTATTGGTTTGAAACCAGATATGGAATATTCATTAGATCAAGGTAAGAGTTGGCTAGCAGGGAGTGTGCCCGCTGATTTATCTGGAGAAAAAACAGTGTTAGTGCGATACCAAAATACTGGGACTACATTGGGTGGTGATGTTAAAACATTACAATTTACACCAAATAAAGAACTTTATCGTAATATTTATCGAGACAATATTAATTTACTTCATTGGACTTCTCAACAAAATGATACAGATCAAAGTGCTAAAAATGTTTTAGATGGAGATTCTAACACTATTTGGCATACTGTTTGGAATCGTGGAGATCATACACCAGCATTAACATTTCAGTTTAATCACAAATATCCAGTCCAAACAATTTGGTATACACCAAGACAGGATAGCGGAACAAACGGGAATATTGAAGATTATACAATTTATACTAGTCAAGATGGCCAACATTTCACTAAAGTTTTAAGTGGTCATTTCACGTATACACATGCTAATCGTAAACAAAGACGAGCAATTCAATTACCAACTGATTTAGCACCAACACAATATTTAAAATTAGAAATCAATCATGGTGTGAACAATTTTGGTTCTGCAGCAGAAATTAGTTTTGAAATTACTAAGCAAGCAGCACAAGCAGAAAAAAATGAACGTGCTCAACAGATTACGCAAGCAGCTCAAAAAGATTTACAAGCCCAACTTAAAGCTTTAATCCCTAATGTTTCAGTGGTGAGTGATTTAACTAATAATGCTGATATTAAAGCCAAATTACAATCTTTAACTCAAGCAATACGAGCTGAACAACAAAAGAAGGTATTATCAGAAAAGAATATTGTACAGTTTAAAATTCAGTTAGATACATTACGTAATCAAGTCATTTTAGATCAAATGGAACATAGTATAATCCAAACAAGTCCAGCCTTTGCTGAATTTATGCAGCAATATCAAACGGTTTTTCAGCCACAAATTTTACCAATTACTAAAGATATAGCTACGCAAATCAAAGCAGGTTTAGCTGCGTTTGCTAAGTTATCTGCAGCAGATCAACAAAAATTTGCTTATTTGAAGGTGAATTTACTAACTAAACAAAATGAATATTTAGTGGGGGTTCAAGCCCAAGTCTTTAAACAAACATTTAAAAAGATGATATCTTTAACAGAAAAAACAGTTCAAGAGCGGGATTATAATAATTTGAATGAAGCATATTATAATAGTTTTGCATTATCTGATGCTGCGCAAGCTGGTTTAGTTCAAGAACAAATTCATTTAAAACGTTTAATTGATTATTTAGATAATCAACAAGCTGAATTTATAAAAGAAGCAGAACAATACAAACAAGCAAATCAACGAGTTTTAAACGTTGATTTAAGTAAAATTAATCCAGATAATCAGAGTGAATACCAACATTTAGTTAATAATGCACAAAATGATTATGTTTATTTACCAAAGCAAGTTCAAAAGTTATTAGTAGCTGAACAAACTCAATTGGATAAAGTTAAAGCAGTGCTTGCAGAGTTAGCTGTCAAACAAGCTCGAGAAAAATTAGTGCAAGCAATCCAAAATGAAGAACAGAGTTTTGCGAAAACGCCAACATATCAAGCAATTTGGCAACAAAGTTTAACGAAAGCACGTGTTGTGTTACAAACGAAGACACCAACTAAAGCTGTATATGATCAAGGTGTGCTTGATTTAATGAAAGCTAAAGCGTCATTAGAGTATCAGATTGCATTGCAAAAAGACGAAAAATTCCGGGCTGATCAATTTAAAGAACGCTTTAAAACGTTATTGTTAAAACCGTTAGATCAAATTGTACCAGCAGATCAAAAACAGTTAGATAAAGCTGAAGATCAATTCCGGCGACTTGATCAAGTTAGTCAAAGTTATTTGGTTGCAGAAAGAAATAAATTAGCTGAAATTCAAGCTAAATTAAAACCTGAAGGACAAAAACAATTAACTCAAGTCATTGCCAAAATTAAAGCGGCACAAAAAGAAAAAACAACTTTAGCTCAATTTAAACCAGCATTACAAAGTTTGTTAAATAAAGCACAATCTACTAAGCAGCATAAAGCGCAAGCGTCAGTGGCTTTGATAGCTGAATTAGGTAAAATTTTACAAGATAATAGTGATTTAAATCAAAAAATTCAACTAGAAAAAATTTATTTTGAAAAAATAGATCATCTGACAGTGGATAATGTTCGTCTTGCTGATGAAGCTTTGTTAGTCGCGGGACAACAACATTTAAAACAAATTACAAAAGACGTAAAACCTTTAATTGAAGCTGATCGATTAGCCCAACATATGCAAATGTTGTTAAATAAAATTGCTAAAATTAAACAAAATCATAAACAAACAGAATATGCGCAATTACAAGATGCTAAACAAATGTTTAGTCTAAAAGTGAGAGCGTTAAAAGGGTTAAGTATTACAGAGCAAAATGAATATTTAGACAATATTCAAAAGAGTGATAATGTAGATGATATTAAACAACTTTATACACAAGCTCAAAATAAAGCGCAATTGCATAAAACGGATGAACAAGCGCAAAAAGATGCCTTATTAAGAGAGTTAAATCAAGATTTACAAAAAATCGATGTTGCTAAATTAACAGGTGGAGATTTAGCTGAATTTCAAGCTTTAGCTCATACAGCAAAAAATTTACAAAATTATAATTTACGTGATTTAAAACAACATGTTCAAAGAATTCAACAAGATTTAGTGAAATTACAACAAAGACAAGTTGAAAAAGAACAACAGCAAGCTAAAAAAGCAGCGTATCAAAAAGTTGCTCAAGAAGTTCAAGCTGAATTAACAAAAGTTTCCCAACAACAAACCAAAGTTAAAGAACCATATGCAACGCAATTAAAAGATGTTGCTAATGAGTTAAAAGTAGCTTTGAATTTAGGGTTAACAACGGATCAGTTGCAAACAAAACTTAAGCAAGCTCAAAATAAAGTTGAGCAAATCGTGCAAGCTAATCAAAAAGCAACTGCAGAAGAAGCTCAAAAAGCTGCTTTGAAGTTAGCTCAAACGGAAGCTATTAAAACAATTAAACAAATGGTGGATTTGACTACCGCTGAACAAACAACTTATATTAAACAAGTTCAAAATGCACAATCAAGCAGTTTAGTGGACAATATTTTGCAAGATGCTAAAAAACAAGCACAAAAGAATCAACAAGAGTCTGCTGATAAAATTGCACAAGCTAAAGCACAACAAGCACGAATTCGTTTAGCGCAAGATCAAATTAAACAATTAACTGATTTGACAGAGCAACAACAAATGCATTATCAAAAAGAATTAGCTCAAACTACAACGATAAGTCAAATTAAGCAATTAGTTACTGATGCTAAAAAGCAAGCTCAAAAGAATCAAATCGCTAAACAACAAGCGGCTCAGAAAAAACGTCATGAAGAAAATGTGAAACAGGCAACAGCGATTATAGAAAAATTAAATGGATTAACAGATGAAGAAAAAACAAAATATATTAATGATTTAATTGATTGTGAAGTAGGCTGTGATACTAATTTAATTTTGGAACAAGCTAAAGCGCAAGCTCAAGCTAATTTAGCGCAAACAACAAACCCGCAGCAGCCAACAGATTCAAATCATAACAAGCCAACCAAAGATCAAACAACAGATTCAACTATTTTAACACCGACAGATCATGTTCAAAATCAACCAAATGGTTCAAGCCCAACGACTGATCAAAAAAATAGCGAACACAGTCAAAACTCGGTTTCAGAGCAATTAACCAATGAGCATATACTAATTGGTAGTGAAGTATCACATGATCGACATGGAGCTGTGAAAGACAAGTCTGTAGTTCAAAATAAAGAACACCACCAAGAAGCTACTGAAAAGCACGGAGAAACTGACCATAAACATCATGGTCAACTGCCGCTTGATGGAGAACGAGTAACATCGCGAATTTTAGGTGGAGTTTTAGTTGGGTTAAGTTTACTTTTGGCATTTTTTGGATATAAGAAAATTCGATCTAAAGAAGACTAATAAGATTTGATTTCAACCTTGACACCTTAATGATTCAACGATAAAATTTATTTATTATAAATAAAAAGTTAAGAACAAGAATATTTTAATTACAAATGCTCGTTCAGAGAAGGTTTGGTAGCTGGAAAAAACCTCGAGCAAGATTGAAATTGTAGCTTGGGAACTGTTATTTTGAAATTGGAGTAAAAATAACCGGATTATCATTCGTTAAAAAGATATTTAAAGAGGGGTAAAAAACCCAATTTAGGTGGTACCACGGCACTGTCGTCCTATTATATGAGCGACAGTGCCTTTTTATTTGGAAAAAGAAAGGAATTTAGACAATGACAAAAGAAATTAAAATGTCAACTAAATATGATCCAAGTCAAGTTGAACCAGGACGTTATCAAGCTTGGTTAGATCAAAAAGTATTTCGTCCTAGTGGCGATCAAAAAGCTGAACCATATTCAATCGTAATTCCACCACCAAACGTGACTGGTAAATTACACTTAGGTCATGCTTGGGATACAACATTACAAGATATTATTATTCGTCAAAAACGGATGCAAGGATTCGATACATTATGGTTACCAGGTATGGACCATGCTGGTATTGCAACTCAAGCAAAAGTTGAAGCTCGTTTAGCTGAAGATGGAATTTCACGTTATGATTTAGGTCGTGAAGCATTTATCAATAAAGTTTGGGAATGGAAAGATGAATATGCTGATATTATCCATCAACAATGGGCTAAATTAGGTTTATCTTTAGATTATGATCGTGAAAGATTCACATTAGATGATGGTTTATCACAAGCTGTTAAAAAAGTTTTCGTAAACTTATATGAAAAAGGCTTAATTTATCGTGGTGAATATATCATTAACTGGGATCCCAAAGCTAAAACAGCATTATCTGATATTGAAGTTATTCACCAAGATGATCAAGGTGCATTCTATCATGTAAAATATCCATTTGCTGATGGTGTCACATATGATGGTAAAGATTATATTGAAATTGCAACAACACGTCCAGAAACAATGTTAGGTGATGTGGCAGTAGCTGTTAATCCTAAAGATGAACGATATCAAGATTTGATTGGTAAAGACGTTATTTTACCTTTAAATGGCCGACGTTTACCAATTATTGCTGATGATTATGTGGATATTGAATTCGGAACTGGTATGGTTAAGATTACACCAGCTCATGACCCTAACGATTTTGAAGTTGGTAATCGTCATGATTTAGAACGAATCAATACTATGAATGAAGATGCAACAATGAATGCACGTGCAGGTAAATACGAAGGTATGGATCGTTTTGTAGCACGTAAAGCTATTGTGAAAGATTTAGAAGAACAAGGCTATATGTTAAAGATTGAACCACTTGTGCATAGTGTTGGTCACTCTGAAAGAACTGGTGTCCCAGTTGAAGCACGTTTATCTACACAATGGTTTGTAAAAATGAAACCTTTAGCACAAGCTGCTTTAGAAAATCAAAAAACTGATGATCGTGTTAACTTTGTACCGGAACGTTTTGAAAATACATTTACACAATGGATGGAAAATGTACATGATTGGGTTATTTCACGTCAATTATGGTGGGGACATCAAATCCCAGCTTGGTATCATAAAGAAACTGGTGAAATTTACGTAGGTGAAGAAGCACCGGCTGATTTGGAAAATTGGGAACAAGATTCTGACGTATTAGATACATGGTTCTCAAGTGCTTTATGGCCATTTTCAACAATGGGTTGGCCAAATGAAGATGCTGCTGACTTTAAACGTTATTTCCCAACTAATACATTGGTAACAGGTTATGATATTATCTTTTTCTGGGTTTCCAGAATGATTTTCCAAAGTTTAGAATTTACAGGAGAACGTCCATTTAATGATGTTTTAATTCATGGTTTAATTCGTGATGAACAAGGTCGTAAAATGAGTAAATCATTAGGCAATGGTATTGATCCAATGGATGTTATTGACAAATATGGTGCTGATTCATTGCGTTGGTTCTTATCTAATGGTTCTGCTCCAGGACAAGATGTTCGTTTTTCATATACTAAGATGGATGCTGCTTGGAACTTTATTAATAAGATTTGGAATGCTAGTCGTTTTGTAATTATGAACTTAGATGATGATACAAAACCAGAATTACCAGCTAAATCAGAATGGCAATTAGCTGATCAATGGATTATTAGTCGTTTAAACAATACAATTGCGGATGTAACACGTAATTTTGATAAGTTTGA
The DNA here is from genome assembly GCF_000423245.1 of Ligilactobacillus ceti DSM 22408. Lineage (GTDB taxonomy): Bacteria > Bacillota > Bacilli > Lactobacillales > Lactobacillaceae > Ligilactobacillus > Ligilactobacillus ceti. Next base: position 660,892 of record NZ_KE383993.1, on the reverse strand, counting down.
ATTTGGTGAAGCTGGACGAGCATTGTATAACTTTATTTGGAATGATTTTTGTGATTGGTATATTGAAATGGCGAAAGCTGATTTGAATAGTACTGATGAAAAACTTAAACGTAATACACAAAACATTTTGTGTTATGTATTAGATCAAATTTTACGATTATTACACCCAATCATGCCATTTGTAACTGAACAAATTTGGTTAACAATGCCACATGAAGGTGATACTTTGGTAACTGCCAAATATCCAGTTGTGAATGAAGCAGACTTTAATCCAGAAGCTGAACAACAAATGAATAACTTAATTGAATTAATTAAAGCAGTTCGTAATGTTCGCGCTGAAGTTAATGCACCAATGTCATCTGCTATTGATATTTTAGTTAAAACTACATCTGAAACAACAAAAGCTGTTTTTGAAAGTAATGAAGAATATATTGAAAAATTCTGTCATCCAAAACATTTGGAAATTGGGTTTGATGTGGTAGCGCCAACTTTAGCTATGACTGCTGTTATTACAGGTGCAGAAGTTTATTTACCTTTAGCTGATTTAATCGATTTAAATGATGAAGTAGCTCGTTTAGAAAAAGAAGTTGCTAAACTTCAAGGTGAAGTAACTCGTTGTGAAAAGAAATTAGGTAATGAACGTTTTGTGGCAAATGCCCCAGAAGCTGTTGTTGCTCAAGAAAAAGCTAAATTAGTTGATTATCAAGCTAAATTAGCTGCCACTGAAGAACGAATTAATGCATTACAAAAAGAAATTAAATAAATCTTGTTTTGAGAGATGGTTGAAAAGCCATCTCTTTTTTTATATCATTAATTTTGAATGGAAAGGACGGTTAATAATGATTACAAATTATCAGCAAGCACTTGAATTTATTCATGGACGACATAAGTTCAAAAAAGCACCAACTTTAGCTCGCATGAATCTTTTTTTAGACTTATTAGGACGTCCTGATAAACATTTAGCGATGATTCATATTACGGGTACCAATGGAAAAGGGTCAACGTTGACATATTTAAGTACTACTTTACAAGAACAAGGTTATAACGTCGGAACGTTTACTTCACCTTATTTAGTACGATTTAATGATCGGATTCAATATAATAATGTAATGATACCGGATGATGAGTTGGTAACCCTTGTACAAAAAATCCAACCGATTGTTCAACAATTGGATCAAGATTTAGCGTTAACAGGTGGTGGACCAACGGAATTTGAAATTGTAACAGCTGTGATGTTTTTATATTTTGCTAAAAAAGATATTGATTATCTTTTAGTAGAAGTTGGAATTGGTGGTACATATGATTCAACGAATGTGATTCATCCTATTCTTTCAATTATCACGAATGTTGCTTATGATCATCAAAATTTACTTGGTGGGACTTTAACTGAAATTGCTCAGCAAAAAGTTGGAATTATTAAGGAACAAGTACCGGTTATTGTTGGTGATGTTACTTCTGATGTTAAGCAGGTTATTATACAACAAGCTCAAAAAATGAAAGCTCAGCCATTGTTTTATCGTGATGATTTTGGCATTGAATTACAACAAACAAGTAATCTGTGGGGTGAAAAATTTAATTTTTCTAATCAAAAAGTTAATATTCATGATTTACAAATTGGTTTATTAGGGGAACATCAGGTTAAAAATGCAGCTGTTGCTATTCAAGCTTATTTAACTTTATTTCCACAAATTACGAGTGAAACTAAGAAAATAATTAAGCAAGGTTTAGCTAAAGCACAGTGGCCCGGTCGCTTTGAAATGTTGAATGCAGATCCATTAATAGTGGTAGATGGCGCACATAACGAAGCGGGGTTAACTAGTTTGCAAGCATTGTTAGAGCATAAATTTGCTCAAAAAGAAGTGTATTTAATTTGTGCAGTTTTAGCTGACAAAGATAATTTACAAAGTTTGTGTGCACTCGCGCAAAATCCGAAACATCATGTGATGATCACTAATTTTGACGGGCCGCGTTTAGTTAGCGATCCGATAGAATTAAGTCGTAAAATAAAAAATTCACAAGCTTATGAAACTTGGCAAACAGCTTTGTTAGCAGCTCTTCAAACGATGAATGCTGATGATTTATTAGTTTTTACTGGTTCATTATATTTTGTATCAGAAGTTAGAGCTTATTTTAAAGAACAAGGAGAGAATGAGAATGGAAATTAATTTAGTTATTTTTGATATGGATGGAGTTGTGATTGATTCGGAACAAATGTATTTTAAAGCGAATCAAATTGCAGCTAAAAAATTAGGGATGGAAAATTATACTTTAGAATATTATCAACGTTTTATTGGTGCTGGAACATCAGTTATGATGAATGAAATGGCTAAAGATTATGGTAGTTATGAATTAATTGAGAAGTTTATGGAATTGAGTTTTAAACATATTCATCCGATTGTCGATGCTGGTGAATTAGATTTAAAACCTGGATTCTTGGAATTAAGTTCTTATTTAAAAGATAATAATATTCCTTATGTAGTTGCTTCTAGTAATGATAAAAAAGATATTTATTATTACTTAGATTCATTGCAAGTTCGTGATGGATTTTTAGATATTTTAAGTGCAGAAGATGTAGTGGCTACTAAACCAGCACCAGATATCTTCTTAGCAGCCTGGGAAAAAGGTGGTGCACCTGCGAAAGAAACAACTTTAGTAATTGAAGATTCAATTAATGGTATTAAAGCAGCTAATAACGCGGGTATTCCAGTGGTGATGGTACCCGATTTAATTCAACCATCTGCAGAATTTGCAGATTTAGATTTTACAGTGTGTGATGACTTGCATGCGGTTCAAAAATATATTTCTAAATAATAAAAACGAAAAAACTCCTGAAAATGCTTATTTAAAGATGAAGGGAGTTTTTTTATATGCGAAATAATGATATTCAACGATTAGAAAATAAAATGAAAACATTTGGAGTAGAAGTTTTAAATGATCATGAAATTTTATTATATATTTTAAATCAATGGTATCCAGTTGAGATAGCCCAATTGAAAGCACAGTTATTTTGGCGGCAATATAGCGATTTACGCCAATTACAAAAATTAAGTACGCTAGAAAATCAACTCTTTTTGGATAAAGAGACTGATATTATGCAATTTCAAGTGATGTGTGAGTTTGTACGTAGAATTTTTAAAAGACCTGACTTAGTCTTGGGGCAAGTTTGTTCTAGTAAAAAGATAGGTGAAGTGATGGTTGCTAAAATCGGCTGTTTAAAACAAGAAGTTTTATATGGAGTGTTTTTAGATACTAAAAATCAAATCATTCATCAAGCAGAGCTGTTTAAAGGAACTTTAAATCAAGCTACTGTTCATCCACGCGAAATTTGTCAATGTGCTTTGTATTATTCAGCAGCAAGGTTTATTTTAGTGCACAATCATCCTAGTGGAATTGTCACACCTTCACAACATGATCTAGATTTTACGCAACGAATGTCTAAAGTAGGAGAATTAATCGGGATTAATTTATTGGATCATATTATAGTTGGGGATCATTCTTATTTTAGTATGCGTGAAGAACAAATCTTACGATAAAGTTTGTTAAAATTAAAATCAAGAAGTGTTATAATGATAATTCGAAGAGATGCAAATCTGCATTGGAGATTAAAAACGAGTGATGAGGTGGATTTTATGGAATTATCTCAACTTCTTTTAGGTTTAGATTATGAAATTAATAATGAAAAAGATTTACAATTAGATGTTAATGATATTATTTATGATTCGCGTAAAGCACAACCAGAAACTTTATTTTTATCCATTCATGGAATTGATTTAAATGGTGATGATTATGTTTTAGACGCCTATGAACGAGGTTGTCGAATTTTTATTTTGGAACAAGAGCTACAAGATTTACCTACTGATACAACTGTGGTACTTGTAAGTGATACGCGCCAAGCGTTATCTAAAATGTCAGCTAACTTTTTCGGGCATCCATCTAAAGAGATGACCGTGGTTGGTGTTACTGGTACTAAAGGAAAGACAACAGTAGCTAATTATATTAAAAAAGTTCTTTGTGGTGTAGGGATTAATGCTGGTGTTATTGGGACGATGGGGATTTTTTACAATGATCAAGAAATTGAAACAATTAATACAACACCAGAAAGTTATGAATTAAATAAAACGATGCGTGCTATGTTAGATGCTGGTGTCACAGCAGTAGCGATGGAAGTTTCATCTGGTGGATTGATGATGAATCGTGTTGATGATATTGATTTTGATATTGGTATTTTTACTAATTTATCTTTAGATCATATTGGTCCACGGGAACATCCAACGTTTGAACATTATCGTGATTGCAAGAGTCGTTTATTTAATTTATGTAAATATGGCATTATTAATGCAGATGATGAATATGCGGAATATATGATAGAACATGCAACGTGTCCTACAACGACGTATTCGGTGCATCATGCGAGCGATTATCAAGCACATGATATTCAGTTAACTCGAGATGGCTGGCATTTAGGTGTGGCGTTTACTTATGATCACAAAGGTGAAAAGACGCAAACTCATATTAGTACACCAGGTGAATTTAGCGTTTTAAATGCTTTGGCTGTTCTTGCTACAACTCAATATTTAGGTGTTCCTAAGGATGAAATTTTAAAAACATTAAGTAGAGTAACGATTGATGGACGGGTTGAAGTATTACCTGTTTTAGATGATGTTACTGTTGTGATTGATTTTGCACATAATGGAATTAGTTTAGAAAATGTTTTAACTACATTATTAGACTATCATCCTAAACATTTAATTTGTGTGTTTGGTTCAATTGGTAATCGGGCGATTATTCGACGTAAAGAATTGGGCGATGTGGCAGCTAAATACTGTGATGTAGCGGTCTTAACAGCTGATAATCCTGATCGTGAAGATCCACAAATTATTATTGATGAAATTGCGGAATCTTTTGTTGATTCTAAATGTAAAGTTTTAAAAATAGCTGATCGTTCAGAAGCAATGTATGAAGCGATGAAATTAGCTCAACCAGGTGATATGGTGGTGATTGCTGGTAAAGGTCATGAAAAATACCAAGTAATCGATGGTAAACATGTGTTTTATGATGAAAGAGCGGAAGTTATTAAAGCTGCTGAAAGAGTAAAAAAAGAAAAATAATAAATTGATTTAGGTGTCTTTTAAGATTTAGAGTTTAAAAGACACCTTAAACTTATTTAATAAAGGAGAAAATTATGTTAGAAGGAATTGTTAATATCTTTAATAAAGATAAAGGTTTTGGTTTTATTAAACCAAATGATGGTAGTGAAGAAATTTTTGTTCATTTTACTGGTATTAAAACAGAGGGATTTAAAACATTAGAAGAAGGTCAAAAAGTACGTTATATTGCCATTGAAGGTCCACGTGGAATGCAAGCAATTAATGTTGAAGTTATTACACCAGAAAATTAAAGATATTTATAAGAAATAGTTAAAAAAAGCCAAATTATATAACAATCAGTTATGCTATAAAATAGGCAATTTATTAGTAACTATAAAGAGTAAATGTGCTATAATTAATTATTATGAATTATACTTATTAAATTAAGTTTATGATATGTGAAGGGATGAATCAGAGTGTTCGGAATGAGAGCAAAAAATATTGGTATTGACTTAGGAACAGCTAATACAATTGTATATGCTGAAGGTAAAGGAATCGTGTTAAGCGAACCATCCGTTGTTGCTAAAAATACAAAAACAGGTGAAATCGTTTCTGTTGGTTCAGAAGCGCGTGATATGATTGGTCGGACGCCTGCAAGTATCGTTGCTATTCGTCCAATGAAAAATGGGGTAATTGCTGATTATGATACAACAGTTGCCATGATGAAATATTATATTCAAAAAGCTTTAGGTGGTAAAGGAAGTAAACCATATGTAATGGTTTGTGTACCAAGTGGAGTAACTGAAGTTGAAAAACGTGCTGTAATCGATGCTACTCGTGTTGCTGGTGCACGCGATGCTTATGTAATTGAAGAACCTTTCGCATCTGCAATTGGTGCAGGTTTACCAGTTATGGATCCAACAGGTAGTATGGTTGTTGATATCGGTGGTGGTACAACAGATGTTGCAACAATTTCTTTAGGCGGGATTGTTTCCAGTCGTTCAATTAGTATGGCTGGTGATAAATTAGATGAATGTATTATTTACTATGTTCGTCAAAATTATAATTTGTTAATCGGTGAACGTACAGCTGAACAATTGAAAATTGATGTTGCTTCAGCTTCAACAACACTTGCTAAAGAATTAGATAGCCAAACAATTCGCGGACGTGATTTGGTAACTGGGTTACCAAAAACAATTGAAATTCCAGCAGAAGCAGTTGCTGAAGCTATTCAAGAAGTTGTCGATGAAATTATTACAGCTATTAAAGAAACTTTAGAAGAAACATCTCCAGAAATTGCAGCCGATGTAATTGATCATGGGATTGTTTTAACTGGTGGTGGAGCTCAATTGCGTCACTTACCAGAAGTTATTTCTGATGCTACTAAAGTTCCAGTTTTTGTTGCTTCTGACCCATTAGATTGTGTTGCTATTGGGACCGGAGAATCTTTGAAGAGCATTGACGTTATGAAGAAGAAATAAATCTGACGTTAGAGGTCGTATCGGATTAAGCAAGTTAGAAAAATATTTCTAGCTTCTTTAACTGATACGACTTTTAGTGTTTTTAGGAGGATAATATGAAAAAGTACCTATTAAATAAAAAGTTAGTCATTATTTTAATTAGTTTAATTGTGAGCTTTTTATTAATTGCTTTTTCCATATCAGTTCGTGATAAACGGAATACACCGACTTTTGTACAACAAATCGGTAACGAAGCTGCAGGAATTGTGAATCGAGTAGTTGAATTTCCGATTGCTGGTATTAAGAAAGCAAATAGTTCTGTAATTGATTTAATTAATGCTTATCAAGAAAACCAAAAATTAAAAGCACAAGTGGATCAAATTGCGGCTGAAAAAGTTGAAAATCAAACATTGCATAAAGAAAATCAACAATTAAAAGAACAATTGAAATTAAATCGCAGTTTGACAACTTATAATAAAGTGACTGCTTATGTTATTTCACGAACACCATCAACATGGCAAAATCAAATTATTATTAGTAAAGGATCTTTAGCTGGAGTGACTAAAAATTCTGCTGTTTTATCACGGAAAGGATTAGTTGGTCGAGTTGTTGAAGTTAATAAAACTAATAGTAAAGTGGAATTAATTACAACCAAAAACGAAGAAACTGATCGTTTTTCTGTGCAAGTGTTAAGTGAAAATGGGGATGTAATTAATGGGTTGATTACAGGTTATGATATTGATAGTAACCGTTTGATTATGGGACAAATTACATCTAAATTAAAAATTAAAAATAAAGCTCATGTTATTACATCAGGTATGGGTGGTAGTATCCCTAAAGGTTTGTTTGTGGGAGAAGTAACCGACATCAGCAATAATGAGGCCGGACTTCCAACGAAAATTTATATTAAACCAGCTGCAGCTACAAATGATTTAAGTGTTGTAACGGTTGCATTGCGAAAGGACTAAGATGGTGATGGATTATGAAATTTATTAAAATGAAATATCTATTTCCAATTGGTTTATTTTTGGCACTTTTTTTAGATGGATCGTTAACATTAGCTTTTGATCAATATTTTTTCACACCATTTATTGCGATTGAAAGTCGCTTAGTGTTATTGTGGTTAATTATGGCTGTCTGTTATAGTGAAGTAGAACATATACTTTTATGGTCTGGTTTTGTTGGGGCTATTTTTGATATTTATTATCTGGGTGTGATGGGTATTTTTATTTTAATCTTCCCCTTAATTGTGTATTTAACACGAGAAATTATGCAGTTTTTGAATCGATCATTTATTGTTGTTTTATTAGTATATTTAATTGATATTACAGTTGTGACGATTTTATTTTATTGGGTGAATAGTTTAATTGGCTTCACATCTGTTTCAGTAACTGAGTTTATTAGTAGGACTTTAGGGCCAACTTTAGTGTATAATTTATTATGGTTTGTTCTTTTATATTATCCATTAGAACGTTTGTTTGAAGATGTTCAGTAAGGAGAGTGCAACTTAATGCAATTTGTTACGTTAAAAGGGTACAAAGAAGGTTATAAGATTACATTAGATACAGCAGCAAGTTTTGCTGATATTTTAGTTGAATTAGAAGAATTATTTGCTAAATTACAAGCTGATATTAAACATGATATTGATAAGAAAGTTGTTTTTGATATTGATACAGGGGATCGGATTTTGTCTTTAGATGAGAAACAAGCTATCGAAAAACAAGTTTCTAATTATCCTAGACTGTCAATACACAGAATTACAGCTGATGTTATTAAAATTGAAGATGCTTTAAATATTATGGAAAGTCGTAATATTCATATTAATGGTAAAGTTATTCGAAATGGACAAGTTGAAAAAGTAAACGGTGATGTTTTATTTTTAGGTAATTTACATCAAGGTGCTACTTTACAAGCTACAGGGAGTATCTTTGTTTTAGGTGAAGTATCTGGTATTATTCATGCAGGATTTAATGATGATTCCCAAGCTATTATTGTGGGTGATGTTTCTCAAGCTCAACAATTACGTGTAGGTGATGTTGTTAATATTGTTGAAGAAGAGGATCAAGAAAGATTGTTAAAAGCTTTAGTTTATGTAAATGATTTACATAGTTTAGAATATACAACTTTAGATAAATTAAAAAATTTACGACCAAAATTATTTTTGAAAACAGGAGGCTTCTAAAATGGGAAAAGCAATAGTAATTACTTCTGGAAAAGGTGGGGTTGGTAAATCAACAACCACAGCCAATCTCGGAACAGCTTTAGCATTAGCAGATAAAAAAGTCTGTTTAGTCGATTTAGATATTGGTTTGCGTAACTTGGATGTTATTTTAGGTTTAGACAACCGAATTATTTATGATATTGTTGATGTGGCACAAGGGCGTGCTAGATTACATCAAGCTATGATTAAAGATAAACGTTTCAATGATAAATTGTTTTTAATTCCAGCAGCTCAAAATACTGATAAATCAGCGTTGGAACCTGATGAAGTTAAAGAGATTGTTGATCAATTAAAAGATGAATTTGATTATGTGTTATTAGATTGTCCAGCCGGAATTGAACAAGGTTTTGCGAATGCAGTTGCTGGTGCTGATCAAGCAATTGTGATTACTACACCAGAAATTCCATCTGTGCGTGACGCTGATCGGGTGGTAGGTTTATTGGAACAACAAAACTTAGAACAACCACCAATGTTGATTATTAGTCGGATTCGTCGTCATATGATGAATGATGGTCAAATTATGGATGTTGATGAAGTTACACGTCATTTATCTATTAAACTTTTAGGGATTATTTTCGATGATGATTCAGTTATTCGTTCTTTAAATACAGGAGAACCAATTGTCATGGATGAAAATAATATTGTTGCGCAAGGCTATCGGAATATTGCTCGTCGTTTAGAAGGAGAAACAATTCCTTTGATGACAATTAAACAACAAAAAGAACAAGGTTTCTTTGGAAAACTTGCAAGTTGGTTTAAAAAATAAAAAATTAAATCTTATGAAATTTGCGCATTCAGTTTGAACTCAAATTTTGTAAGGTTTATTTTTTAATTAAATTCAAAAGATTTGAGGTGAGTTAATAAAATGCATCTTTTTTCGTTAATTGTATTAGGAATTATACTATTCAATACTCTCGCTGCTATTATTACGATTTTTAAAGATAGTCGTGATATTGCAGCGACATGGGCTTGGTTGTTAGTTTTATTAATGTTACCAGGTGTAGGATTTATTTTTTATTTATTTGTAGGGAAGAAAATTTCAGCAGAAAAGATTTTTGATTTGAAAGAACAAGAACACGTAGGGATTAATCAATTAGTTGCAGTCCAAAAAATGCAATGGCAGCAAAAAAGATTGTTACCTCCTGCAGATAAATTACATGAAGAAGCGCGTGAAACGGTGCATTTGTTTTTAGAAACTGATCAAGCTATTTTAACTAAAGATAATGAAGTTGCAGTTTTTACTGATGGAAAAGCTAAATTTGCACAATTAATCTCAGATATTAAACAAGCTCAACATCATGTTCATTTAGAATATTATTCTTTTTTTGATGATCAAATTGGAAACGAATTATTACGTGTTTTAGAAGAGATTAGTAAAAAAGGTGTTAAAGTGCGGATTATTTATGATAATTTAGGTTCACGTGGGATGAGTCGTCATTTCTTTGATGTTTTAGAAGCAAATGGTGGAGAAGCTGAACCGTTTTTTGGTAGTAAGAAAGCTATAATGCATAGTTTACGCTTAAATTATCGTGATCACCGTAAAATGGTAATTATTGATGGTCAAATTGGATATATCGGTGGTTTTAATGTTGGTGATCAATATTTAGGTCGGTTTAAGAAGTTTGGTTATTGGCGTGATACTCATTTGAAGATTAAAGGTAATGCAGTTATTGCCATGCAATCGCGTTTTATTATGGATTGGAATGCAACAATTAAAAATTCTAAAATTCGTGATGAGCTTGATTATCAAGAACAATTGTTTCCTTTATTTCAAGGTGATGGCAAAACTAATATTCAAATTGTTTCTTCTGGACCGGATAGTGATACAGAAGCTATTAAATTAGGTTATTTAAAATTAATTAATACAGCCAATGATTATTTATATATTCAAACGCCTTATTTAATTCCTGATGATTCTGTTATGGAAGCATTGAGTATTGCTGCTTTATCAGGTGTAAAAGTGAAAATTATGATTCCTGCGATACCGGACCATCCATTTGTTTATCGGGCAACGCAATATTACGCTAAGCAATTATTAGATAAAGGTGTTGAAATTTATCAATATGAAAATGGCTTTTTACATGCCAAAATGATTGTTATTGATGAACAAATTTCATCCGTTGGATCAGCTAATGTGGATTTTCGGAGTTTTAAACTGAATTTTGAAGCGAATGCTTTTATGTATGATCAAGAAATAGCTCATGAATTAAGTGAAATATTCCATCAAGATATGCTTCATAGTCAAAAACTAACACCACAATATTTTGAAAAACAGTCTAGTTGGTTGAAATTCAAACAGTATTTTTCACGTTTATTATCACCTATTTTATAAAAACGACAACTCTATAACAAAATATTTAAATATAGCTTGCTAAAAAAGTTCAAGAGAGTTAAAATGATGTTGTTATAAAAACTGAATAAACACAGGGGGAGCCATAATTGGCTGAGAGTGAATGTAAATTCAGACCCTTTGAACCTGTTCGTTAGTACGAGCGTAGGGATTGGTGTAAAAACTTAGTGATCTTCTTTTGTGTTTATAAGGAATTTATAAAAACAAAGGAGGATTTTTTTATGAAGAATGAGAAGTTGAAGGTATTGTTGGAAGGAACGTTAATGGCTGCAATTGCTGCAATTTTATCAGCTGTAGTTCCATCGGTAGAATGGTTTGATATTTCTTTAGGGATTATTCCGATTGTTATTTATAGTTTACGACGTGGGTTAAAAGCTGGGCTGTTTGCGGGCCTTTTGTGGGGGATTATTCCAATTTTAATGGGTCGTGCTTATATTTTAACATTGTTCCAAGGTTTCTTAGAATATCCATTAGCTAATATGGTTACAGGATTAGCTGGTGTGATGGCTGTTAAATGTAAAATGGCTATTGATAGTGGTAAAACAGGTTCAATATTTTTAACTGTTATGGGAGCTGTTTTTATTGGAACGTTCGCTAAATATTTAGTTCACTTTTATGCTGGAGTTGTATTTTGGGGATCATATGCTCAATGGGGCTTAGGACCAATTTTATATTCTTTAGTAGTTAATGGTGGTAGTTTTGTGGTTAACTTCATTATTAGTACAATTATTATTTTTGCGATTGCGAAAAAATCAGGTCATTTATTAGAACCGAAATTAGCGTAAAAGAAAAGTGTTGCTGGAAAATTCCGGCAACACTTTTTTATTACATAAATGCTGAGACTGCTGATAAAATAATAGAACTTAGTGTAAAAATCAACATAATCCAAACGAAAACTAATGTGATTTTTTGAAATGTTGTTTTTTGCTTTTTCTTTCTCGCCATAATATTCATCCTTAATAAAAATGTAGTGATTAATCATTATTATTTAGTGTAAGATGTTAGCCTATCAATTGTCAACCGATTACTAACGATATGAGTAGGAAGATAATGGTTTAAAAAGATTGAAAATAATGATTTTACACTATATCATTAGTGTTAGAATTTAAAAAATCGTTCGTTTAATTAAATGGAATAAAAAGTGGAGTGTGTAAAGTTCATGGGAGATCTGTTCTTACAATGGTATATACAGTTGGGACTAATAATTGTATTAGCCATTATATTAAGAATTTTCAAAAAGTATGTTCCGAATTTTTTTAAAAAGACACATTTGAAAAAATTAGATTTTTTAACAATTCCGATTTTAATAGCAATTCATTTTATTTCAGTTGGATTATTCAAATTATCTTTGATTCCTTTTATTGTTTTTGGGATGGGATTTTTTGGGATTGTTTTAGCGATAATCCAATATTTACATGAAGAATTTCGCTATAAACGATTTTTTATTGTTTATTGGCGAATTTTAGATTTAATTGTCATTATTATTTATTTTGTTTTGTTAGTTTATCAAGTTGTTCAAGTGATCTAATTGTATTATTTGGAGCAAAAAACATAAAAATAAAGCGTTTTCAGAAGTTAGAGATCATCTAACTTCTTTTTTTTATGAAAAAGTGGAGAAATAAGGGGGAATAGTGGTGCGAAGTGGTTGATTGTGGTAAACTTTATTTGTACTAGTAGATAAGGTGGTGCAAATTATGTTCATGGGAGAATATCGTCATACGATCGACAGTAAAGGTCGGATGATTATACCAGCCAAATTTAGAGAAGAATTAGGTACAACGTTCGTCGTAACACGTGGGATGGACGGGTGTTTATTTGGTTACCCTATGGATGAATGGCAAGTTTTGGAAGCTAAGCTGAAAAAATTGCCATTAACTAAAAAAGATGCACGGGCCTTTGTCAGATTTTTCTATTCAGCAGCAATTGAATGTGAACTTGATAAGCAAGGACGGATTAACATTCCAAAAGCATTACGAGAACATGCACAATTAACGAAAAAAAGTGTAGTTGTCGGTGTATCTGATCGAATTGAAATTTGGTCACAAGAACGTTGGGATGCATTTGCGGAAAGTGCTGAAGAAAACTTTGATGAAATTGCAGAAAAAATGATTGATTTTGATTTATAAAAAAGGGTGGCATAATGACAGAATTTTCACATATAACAGTTTTGCTTGAAGAAGCAATTGATAATTTAAATATTAAACCAGATGGTACATATGTAGATTGTACTTTAGGTGGCGGAGGCCATTCGAAATTGCTTGCAAGTAAGTTAAGTGAAAATGGTCATTTGTATTCGTTTGATCAAGATCAAACAGCTATTGATTATAATTTAAAGAATTTAGCTGAAGAATTAGCCGAGAATAAAGTTAGTTTTATTAAGAGTAATTTTCGTAATATTACTGAAGAATTAGCGCAAGAAGGTGTTGATCACGTTGATGGGATTGTTTATGATCTCGGAGTATCTTCGCCACAGTTTGATGTTAGTGATCGTGGATTTAGTTATCGATATGATGCGCCATTAGATATGCGCATGGATCAAAGTCAAACATTAACAGCGAAAATCATTGTAAATGAATGGTCATATGCTGATTTAGTGCGTATTTTCTTCCGATATGCGGATGAAAAATTTGCTAAATCAATTGCACGTCAAATTGAACGACAACGAGAAATTGAACCAATTGAAACAACTGGTCAATTAGTTGAATTAATCAAAGCCGGTATTCCTGCTAAAGCACGACGTAAAGGTGGACATCCAGCTAAGAAAGTCTTTCAAGCAATTAGAATTGCTGTTAATGATGAGTTAGGAGCATTAGAAACATCTTTAGAACAAGCATTAGATTTATTAAATGTTGGTGGTCGAATTAGCGTAATTACATTTCAATCATTAGAAGATCGAATTGTGAAAAACATGTTCAAAGAACGTGCTAGCTTACCAGATTTACCACCAGGATTACCAATTATTCCTGAAGAAATGAAACCTAAATATAAAGTTATTACTAAAAAACCAATTCTTCCGACTGAAGAAGAAATCGAACATAATCGTCGAGCTCATTCCGCAAAATTAAGAGTTATTGAACGGATTATGGAATAAAAATAAAGGAGTCAAGAGTATGCCTCAAAGTACAGCTCGCCAACTTAACACATATGCTGGATCCCAGCACATACATAAAAGTACAACTAAAGAAAAATCACCATACTTAAAAAAAGAATTAAAAATTTTCATTGCAACTTTAACTTGGATGGTTGTTTTGGGTATTATTGTTATTGGTACAACCATTAAATTATCAGCAGCACAACAAAGTTATCAACAAACAGTTAATGAATTAAGTGTTATGGTAACGAATAATAATAATGCAAAACAAGAAATTAGTGAACTTGGGTCACAAGACCGTTTAAGCGAAATTGCTAAAAAAGCTGGATTAACTTTAAACGAAAAAAACATGAGGAATATACTAAAATGAGTAAGAAAAATCAACGACAAATGTTACATCGGAATCAAAATTACAATCGTAAAAAATTTGGTAAATTATTACTATTAATTGTAATGCTGTTCTTTTCGATCTGCATAGGTCGTTTTTTTTATGTAGCCGTTTTCCATAATGTGGCAGATCATGATTTGAAAAAAGATGTGGCCAATTTATATGCAAGTACACTTGATTTAAAAGCTAAACGTGGAACGATTTATGACGCGTTTAATCAACCAATTGCGGAAGATACAACGACATATGATATTTATGTTGTTTTGCCTAAACAAGATGAACCTAATATTACAGATGGTCAACATTTAAAAGAAAAAGATAAAGAAAAAGCAGCAAAAGTTTTAAGCAAGAATCTAAAAATTAAATATAATAAAGTCTTAAAAATGCTCTCACCAGAAAATAAAGATTTATATCAAGTTGAGTTGGGGAATGCTGGTAAAAATTTAAGTTTAGAAACTAAGAACAAAATAGAAGCCGCAAAAATACAAGGAATTAAATTCTGGTCACGTCCAGCAAGATTATATCCAAATGGGATGTTTGCCTCTCATTTAATTGGGATAACTCATGTTAAAGATGGAAATATTGTGGGGGTTACAGGTCTGGAAGCAGCCTATAATAAGCAATTAAAAGGCCGTGATGGCGTTAAAAAATATGATCGTGATAGTCGCGGAATAGAGTTGTCAACAGGGGTAGATGAATATAAAAAACCTTTAAACGGGGATAACATTTATACAACATTGAATCCTAAGTTACAAACATATTTAGAATCATTAATGAATCAAGTTTATGAAAAACATCATCCTAAAATTTTAAACGCTGCGTTAATTGATGCTAAGACGGGGGCTATTTTAGCAGCTAGTCAAAGACCAACATTTAATGCGCAAACTAAAGCAGGTATTTCGGATACTTGGATTAATACATTGTTAAATGATACTTATGAACCTGGTTCTACAATGAAAATTTTTACTGTTTCAGCTGCAATTGAGTCTGGAGTTTTTAATCCTAATGCGTTATATAAATCAGGTGTGATTAAAGTTGATAAAATTCCGATTCACGATTGGAATCGAAAAGGTTGGGGAATGATTTCTTATCGTAAAGGTTTCTATCTCTCATCTAATACAGCAATGGTTAATTTAGAGCAAAAGATGGGTCAAGATACTTGGTTGAAATATATTAAGAAATTCGGTTTGTTGAAAAAACCAAACCTTCATATGGGACCAGAACAACAAGGGACTATTCAATATGAATATCCGATTGATGCTGCTAATACAGCCTTTGGACAAGGTATTAATGTATCGTTTATGCAAATGTTACAAGGATTTACGGCGGTAGCTAATAACGGTAAAATGTTAAAACCACAATTGATTAAAAAAATTGTTGATCCTAATACAAATAAAGTTATTCAAAGCTTTAAACCAGAAGTAGTGGGACAACCGATCAAAGCTTCTACTAGCAAAAAGTTGTTAACATATATGCAAGATGTTGTTAATCAACCAGATGGGACAGGGATTGAGTATCGTATTCCGGGTTATAAAGTTGCTGCTAAAACAGGGACCGCTCAAATTGCTAATCCAAAAGGTGGTTATTTAACAGGGAGCCGTAATTATACTTTCTCAGTAGTTGGCATGGCTCCAGCTGACAATCCAAAATATTTAATGTATATTACCATGAAACAACCAAAAACATTTGGGACATCACCTTCTAATAAGATTTTAGCAAGTATTTTTAATCCAATGATGAAGCGCGTATTAGATGATGATGTTGAATTACATCCGTTGAATAATAAGAATCAAGTTAAAATTGGAAATTATAAAAATAAACAGATTGAGCAAATTAAAAAAGAATTAATTGCTCAAGGATTAAAAGTGGTTGTTATTGGGAATGGTCCAGAAATCAAAAAACAATCAGTAGCTAAAGGGGAAACGGTCTTAGTTGGTGAAAAAATCATTTTATTAACAGATGGTGAAAAAATTATGCCTGATGTTAGCGGTTGGTCGCGGAGTGATGTTGCTCGCTTAGCGAATATTATGAACGTTAAAATTAAGATTAAAGGTAAAGGTTATGCATATGAACAAAGTGTAAAACCTAATACGCATGTACCAAATAAAAAAACAATTATTGTGAAATTAAAATAAAAATATAGGCTTACAATGAAATAAAGAAGCGTATAATAGAGAAAATAAAAATGATTTTTTAAAGGAGAAATTAAATTGTTGAATTATATAGAATGGCTATCGCCAATGATTATAAGTTTTATTTTAACAGTGGTAGGTTTACCACTGTTTATTGATTATGCACATAGAAAAAAACAAGGACAAATGATTCGTGATGAAGGTCCTAAATGGCATGAAGTTAAATCAGGTACTCCTACAATGGGTGGTTTGGTTTTTAATATCGCTATTATTATTGCCTCTTTAGTGGTAGGGATTTTATTTGTCGGTTTTAGTCCACAATTATTAATTTTAGTATTTATTTTGTTTATGTATGGTGTGCTAGGTTTTTGGGATGATTCCATTAAATTATGGAAAAAACAAAATGAAGGTTTAACAGCTAAACAAAAACTGATTGGACAAATCTTTGCAGGTGTAATCTTTTTTGCTGTTTATTATCAACAAGGATTACCATTAGCTGTGAATGTTTTTGGGTATGAATTATATTTAGGTTGGTTTTATTTATTGTTTGTAATTTTTTGGTTGGTTGGGTTTTCTAATGCCGTGAATTTAACGGATGGGATTGATGGTTTAGTAGCCGGACAAGCTAGTATTGCATTTTTAGCTTATGCCATTATTGCTTATGTGCAGCATCAAACAGGAGTATTAATCTTTTGTATGGCTGTAGTTGGTGGTTTATTAGCATTTTTAATTTTCAATCATAAACCGGCTAAGATTTTTATGGGTGATATGGGGTCATTAGCTTTAGGTGGTGCTTTAGCAGGTGTTTCTATTTTATTACATCATGAATTATCACTATTATTAATCGGTATTATTTTTGTTTGTGAAACAGCTAGTGTTATTTTACAAGTTATTTCATTTAAAACAACAGGTAAAAGAATTTTTAAAATGAGCCCAATTCACCATCATTTTGAAATGTGTGGTTGGAGTGAGTGGAAAATAGATATTGTTTTTTGGTCAATTGGAGCAATTGCAGCGATTATTAGTGTGGTATTTGCTGTTTTATAATAAAAAGTTATTTAAAGGAAGTTTGAAATGATGAAAAACATTACAACATATCAAAATAAAAATGTTTTAGTTTTAGGTTTAGGGAAAAGTGGTTTAGCAGCTGCTGATTTGTTAAATAAATTAGGTGCTAATGTTACGATTAATGATTTTAAAGTACCTGAAGATTTAAGTATTGTTCATCAATTAGAAGAACAAGGGATGAAAGTCGTATTAGGTAGTCATCCTTTAGAACTTTTAGAGCAATGTGAATTAATGGTCAAAAATCCTGGGATTCCATATACAAATCCATTAGTAGCAGCCGCTCAAAAACAAGGTTTAACAATTATTACTGAGCCAGAATTAGCATTTATGGTATCAAAAGCTCCTGTTATAGCTGTTACTGGTACTAACGGGAAAACAACGACAACAACTTTAATTACAGCGATGCTAAATCAAAATCGTTCCCAAGGACATGCTTATGCGGTTGGGAATATTGGTGTTCCAGCTAGTGAAATCGCTCAAAAAGCAACAGCTGATGATGTTTTAGTGTTTGAAATGTCGAGTTTTCAATTAATGGGGATTCAAACTTTCCGTCCGAAAATTGCTGTTTTAACGAATTTATATGAAGCCCATACTGATTATCATGGTAGTCGTGATAATTATGTTGCAGCTAAACAAAGAATTTTAATGAATCAAACGGATGAAGATTATTTTGTAGCTAATTTTGATCAAGCAGAAGTGCGAGCTATTGCTGAAAATAGCGCGGCAGAAGTTGTTTCATTTTCAAGAAAAGACACTGCTGATGCAATGGTTAAAGATGGTGCGATTTATTATAAAAATGAAAAAATTATTGCTGTTGCGGAATTGCGTTTGCCAGGATTGCATAACTTAGAAAATGCTTTAGCTGCAACTAGTGTAGCTAAATTAATGGGAGTAGCAACAGCGGACATTGTAGAAGTCCTAAGTACATTTACAGGTGTTCGTCATCGGACTCAATATGTAACAACAATTGCTGGTAGAAAATTTTATAATGATTCTAAAGCAACTAATATGGAAGCGACTAAACAAGCTCTAACTGGTTTTTCTAAGAATGTTATTTTATTAGCTGGTGGGTTAGATCGAGGATTTACGTTTGATGCGCTTGTACCAGATTTAAAAAACAAAGTTAAAGCTTTAGTTGTTTTTGGTGAAACAGCTGATCTGTTAGCCCAAGCTGGTGAAACAGCACAAGTAGCTGACATTATCTATACAAAAGATGCACAAACAGCTGTCAAAGCTGCGTATCAACTTAGTCAACCTGAAGATGTCATATTATTATCTCCAGCATGCGCTAGTTGGGATCAATGGAAAAATTTTGAAATTCGTGGCGATAAATATATAGAAGCTATTGAAGAATTAAAAACAGAAGTGGAGGAAGTGTAATGCGATTATTAATATCTGGTGGTGGTACTGGTGGTCACATTTATCCTGCTTTAGCGTTAATCGAAGCTTTAAAAGCAAAAGATCCTAAAGCTGAAATTTTATATGTAGGAACTGCCAAAGGATTAGAAAGTAAAATTGTTCCTAATGCCGGAATACCTTTAAAAACAATTGAAATTCAAGGTTTTAAACGTTCACTTTCTTTGGATAATTTCAAAACTATTCAATTATTTTTCAAAAGTGTCGCTGATTCTAAAAAAATTATTAAAGAATTCAAACCAGATGTTGTTGTTGGGACTGGTGGTTATGTGTGTGGACCGGTTGTATATGCTGCCGCTAAATTAAAAATACCAACATTTATTCATGAACAAAATAGTGTCGCTGGAATTACTAATAAATTTTTGAGTCGATATGCTAACAAAGTAGGGATTTGTTTTGCTGATGCTGCTAGCAATTTCCCGCAAGAAAAAGTCGTATTTACTGGTAACCCACGGGCACAACAAGTAGTTAAAATTACTAATACACACCAATTACAACAATATGGGTTGGTTGATGGTAAAAAGACAGTGTTGGTTTTCGGGGGGTCTCGAGGCGCTTTAAAAATCAATCAAACGATGTTAGCTGCTATGCCACTTTTAAGTCAAGTTGATTTTCAAGTGTTATTCGTGACAGGACAAGTTCATTATGACAAAATAAAGGCGGAACTTGATAATATGACTGTTCCAGAAAATGTTAAAGTGGTGCCTTACATTAATGATATGCCGGCAATTTTCCCGGAAATCAGTTGTATTGTTGGGCGTGCAGGAGCAACAAGTTTAGCAGAAGTAACAGCTTTGGGAATTCCGAGTGTCTTAATCCCAAGTCCTTATGTAACTAATGATCATCAAACAAAAAATGCTCAAAGTTTGGTTAAATTAGGTGCTGCTAAGTTGATTACGGAACAAGAATTAAATGCTGAAAACCTAGTTGATAATTTACAAGCCATCTTAAATGATGAGCAAACTTATCAACAAATGTCAGAACAAATGAAAACAGCTGGTAAACCACAAGCCGCAGATCAAGTTTTAGCTGTATTAGAAGAAATTAGTCAATAAAATTGATAATAATTAGGTAATGAAAGGAGGCGGCTGAAAATGTTTTTTTTCACTAACGATAAAGCCAAACAAGCTCAAAAAAGAGCAGCGAAACTACAAAAAGCACAATTAAAAAGGCAAAAAAAATTAGAGAAAAAAGAACGGCAAGCCTTTTTTAAGAATCGTTTACCCAAAACTAATCAACAACATCAAAAACGTTTGCGGCGTAAAACAGTCAGCCTCCTGGTTGTATTTACAATTATTACAATTTCATCGTTGATTTTTATATTACCAAGTACACGTCTAACAGCGGTTCGGGTTAAAAATTGTGACTATCAGACACGAAAATTAGTTATTAAAGCAAGTAATTTAACGTATTATGAATCTTTGATAGGTGTTCATTTTAGAAATAATAAAATTGAACAAACCATTCAAAATGATGTTAATTCGGTGAAAAGTGCCAAAATAAATTATAGTGGAAACCACATTACAATTGATATTAAAGAACATCCAGTAGTGGGGTATGCCGAACATAATAAGAAATTTTATAAAATTATGACTACTGGGAAATTAGCTAATTATGCACTTGATAATGTAAATAGTCATTATCCAATTTTTTATAATTTTTACAAAAAACCTCAGAAGCTACGGATGATGGTTAAAGAATATCAAAAGTTATCACCCGGTTTGCAGCAAGCCATCTCAGAAGTTCATTATGAACCTAGCAAAATCGATCATGAAAAAATTAAACTTTATATGAATGATGGAAATGAGGTTATTGCTAAAATTTCAACATTTGCTTCCAAAATGAAATATTATCCTAAAATTATTTCTGAAATGAAGCAAAAAGGGATTGTTGATTTACAAGTAGGGGCATATTCTTATCCATATCCTAAAAAAGATGAAAAAGAACCTAAAAAAGTTAAAAAAACACCAACAAAAAGTGAGAATAATAGCTAAAAACAGGTATAGTATGGTAAAATTTAAGTATTAAATATAATTAAAAATTTATTAAATTAGAGTATGGGAGGTCTTAAGATGGATCATTCTGGAATTTATGTAGGATTGGACATCGGAACGACTTCGATCAAAGTCATTGTAGCGGAATATATTAAAAAACAGCTTAATATTATTGGTTATGGCAATACACGCTCAGCCGGATTAAATCGGGGTGTGATCGTTGATATTGATCAAGTTGTCGAAGCGATTAAAAATGTTATTAAACAAGCAGAACAAAAAGCAAATAAAGAAATAACGAAAGTTACAGTAGGGATTCCTGCTAACTTATTACAAATTGAACAATGTCAAGGTATGATTTCTGTGGCTAATGAAGATGGAAATGCTAAAGAAATTGATGCTAATGATGTTATTCAAGTGACAAAAGCAGCCTTAGTGAAGAGTTTGCCACCAGAACGTGATGTTATTGATGTTATTCCAGATGAATTCATTGTTGATGGATTTGATGGCATTAAAGATCCACGTGGCATGGTGGGAGTACGCATGGAAATGAAAGCAGTTATGTATACAGGACCAAAAACAATTTTACATAACATTAAAAAATGTGTGCAAAAAGCTGGTTTAGAAGTCAAAAATACAGTCGTAGCTCCACTAGCGATGGCACACTTAGCATTAAGTGATGCAGAACAAGACTTCGGAACGATTTTAATCGATTTAGGTGGCGGACAAACAACAGCCGCTGTTATTCATGATCATAAGTTGAAATATACGTATGTTGATCAAGAAGGTGGCGATTATGTAACCCGTGATATCTCAATCGTTTTAAATACGTCCATGGAAAATGCGGAAAAAATTAAACGAACATATGGCTATGCTCATACCTCATTTGCTTCACCTGATGATGTCTTCCCTGTTGAAGTTGTTGGACAACAAGAACCTGAACAAGTTTCAGAAGAATATTTAGCAGAAATTATTGAAGCTAGAATGGTGCAAATTTTAGAAAAATTAAACCAAGCGCTTGAATCTGTGAATGCTTTGCAATTACCAGGAGGAATTGTTTTAACTGGTGGTATGGCAGCTATTCCTGGCATTCGAGAATTAGCAGAAGATATTTTGGGTGTTAATGTCAAAATATATATTCCAGAAGAAATGAACTTGCGTTTCCCAGCGTTTACACAAGTTATTGGATTAGTTGATTATGTAACTGATCAAAGTGAAATTGAACAAATTGTAACGCATACTCTTGATAAAGACTATGAATATGAAGAAATAAATGAAGATGATATTTCAATAGATGATGTTGAAGATTATCCCCAACCTAAAAAAGTTAAAAAAGCTAAGAGAAATAAGAAGAAAAAGAATAAATCAGGTCTAGCTGATAAGTTTAAAGGCTTGTTTAGCGAATTATTAGACTAATTTAAGTCAGATGGAGGAAAAAGATGAACGATATGGAATACTCAGTTGATGTAATGGATTCATTAGGAACAAGAATTAAAGTAATTGGTGTTGGTGGTGCCGGTGGTAATGCAGTTAACCGGATGATTGCTGATGATGTTAAAGGTGTCGAATTTATTGTTGCTAATACAGATATTCAAGCTTTAAATGGATCTAATGCAGAAACAAAAATTCAATTAGGACCTAAATTAACACGCGGTTTAGGTGCTGGTGCTAATCCTGATATCGGTAGTAAAGCAGCTCAAGAAAGCGAAGAAGATTTAACAGCAGCATTACAAGGTGCTGATATGATTTTCGTTACAGCTGGTATGGGTGGCGGAACAGGGACAGGTGCTGCACCTGTTATTGCTCGAATTGCTAAAGAACAAGGTGCTTTAACAGTTGGTGTCGTAACACGCCCATTTAGTTTTGAAGGACCAAAACGTTCAATGTTTGCTGCAGAAGGTATTGCACAATTAAAAGAACATGTTGATACATTAGTTATTATTGCTAATAACCGTTTATTAGAAGTTGTTGATAAGAAAACACCGATGATGCAAGCTTTCCAAGAAGCTGATAATGTTTTACGTCAAGGTGTGCAAGGTATTTCTGACTTAATTACATCACCTGGTTTTGTGAACTTAGACTTTTCTGACGTAAAAACAGTTATGAAAGATCAAGGTTCAGCTTTAATGGGTATTGGTATGGCAAATGGTGAAAACAGAACAGTTGAAGCTACTAAAAAAGCCATTTCATCTCCATTATTAGAAGTGTCAATTGATGGTGCTGAACAAGTTCTTTTAAATATTACAGGTGGTATGGACTTAACATTATTCGAAGCTCAAGATGCATCTAATATTGTATCTCAGGCAGCGACAAATGATGTGAATATTATTTTTGGTACATCAATTAATGAAGATTTAGATGATTCAGTAATTGTTACTGTTATTGCAACAGGTATTGATAAAAATAAACAAAGTCCTAAAGCATCACGCCCAAGAACAAATGGTCGTATGGGTGGACATGAAGAAGCCCGTGAAGAAAAATCATTAAATAATTGGGATTTACGTCAAGAATTGAATGGTGAACGTCATGTGGAACAACCAAGACGTGATACAGAATTTGAAAATGTTGAAAAAACAGATTTTGATGTATTCCAAGCTGAATCATCAGAACCATCTGACAATGAAGATAGCTTAAATACACCACCATTTTTACGTCATCGTCGTCAATAATTTTTAGATTTTTTAAGGGAGGATAACTTATGTCTTTTAGTGAAAAGATTAATAATTGGTTTGGGAGTTATCCAGAAGAAGATGAGATTTCAAATGAACAACCGCCCGTAAAAACCAATTCTAAGCAGGTGATGTCGTTGGTTAATTCGAAGCAAACAACTCAAATTAACGAAAAAAAGATTATGTTATTTGAACCACGCGTTTTTTCAGATGTTAAGACAATGGCTGGTCGTTTATTAAACGATCAAGCTGTTGTTGTTAATTTTCAACGTATGAGTGAAGAACAAGCTTATCGAGTAGTAGATTTTCTATCAGGGGTGATATTTGCCATTGATGGAGATATGCAACGAATCGGTGAACAAATCTTTTTATGTACACCACATGATTATGTTGTGGAAGGGTCGTTGACAAATGCAACGCGTAGTCAGTTTGAACAAGGAGAATTTTAGTGATATATATTGTTTCACAGTTATTTAGAGCCTACACAATAGCGCTCGTTATTTATGTTTTAATGTCATGGTTTCCAGGAGCCTACCAGACAAAATTAGGAGAATTTTTAGGGAAGATTATCAACCCGTATTTAGACTTGTTTAATTTTATTCCACCCATCGCTAATATTAGTTTCGCACCGCTTGTGGCTATTTTCGCGTTACAATTTATTCAACGAGGATTGATCTATCTGATGGTCTTATTAGGTCTTTATTAACCCTTGGTTGAAGTTTTGACTAAGGAGTGATCATATGAGAAAAGATATTTATCAGCATTTTCGAAAAGAAGAGATTGGTTTTATAGATGAAGTTTTAACTGATATTTATAAAGTAAAACAAGAATATTGTCCAATATTGACTCATTTTTTAGATCCACGACAACAATATATTGTTGAAACGTTAGTAGCTAGTGAAAATGATGTTAAAGTAGCTTTTTCAGGTGGATATATAGAGTCTGAAAGAAAAAGAGCGTTAATTTATCCGGAATATTATACAGTACAAGATGATGATTTTGAGTTAGCTGTTTTACAGATTAAATATCCGCAAAAATTTGCGCAATTGCATCATAGACATGTCTTAGGCACCTTAGTTAATAGTGGATTAGAACGATTTGTTTTAGGTGATATTATAACTGATGGTACGACTTGGCAGTTTGTTGTTGAAAAACAATTGGCAAGTTATTACATTAATCAAGTTCAACAAATTGGTAAGGTTAAAGTTCGAATTGAGTTAAGTAATCAAGCTATTATTAAGCCAGTTGTTGAGTATGAAGAAGCTTTTATTACCGCAAATTCAATGCGTTTGGATACTTTAATTGCTAATGTTTATAATATTTCACGTCAAAGAACAAAAGAGTTAATCAATGCGAAGGTTGTTACTTTAAATTGGATGACTATTGATAAGCTGGATTATGAAGTAGCAGAACATGATATAATTTCTGTGCGTGGATTTGGCAGGATCGCAGTTAAAGAAGTATTAGGCAAAACTAAAAAAGATAAATTTAAAATATTAGTAGCAGTTTTAAATAAAAAAGCAAGATAGTTAAGTGGAGGGGAACTTACAATGGCAATTACACCATTAGATATTCATAATAAAGAATTTGATACAAAGTTACGTGGTTATGATAAAGATCAGGTTAATGAATTTTTAGACAAAATCATGAAAGATTATGAACTTGTTTTAAAAGAAAAAGATCGATTAACAGATGAATTAAATCAACATGAAGAAAAACTTAGATATTTCAACGATTTAAAAGATTCATTAAATCAATCAATTATTGTAGCTCAAGAAGCGGCTGATAAAGTTCGTGCTAACTCACAACGAGAAGCAGAAATTATTAATCGTGAAGCACAAAAACAAGGTCAAGATATTATTGATCAAGCAAATGAAAAAGCACGTAGCATTATCGACGAAGCTTCTGATAAAGCAAAACGTCTTGCATTTGAAACTGATGATTTGAAGAAACAAGCACGTATCTTCCGTCAAAAATTACAAGTTATGCTTGATTCACAATTAGAAGTTGTTAAAGGTAGTGAATGGGATGAAATCTTGCAACGTGGAGAAACAACAAGTTATGAAGCTATCCAAGATGTAATTCGCAACGATGAGACCCTTGACAAAGAAATGGCAAAAGAAGTAAAATCAATTCTGAATGAAGTTGCAGAATCACCAGAAGATGAAGAAGAAATGTTGAATGTTGTTGAAGAAACAACAGAAACAGTTGTTATCTTCCCTGATGATGCAGAATAAAAATAATAAATTTAAAATTTAAAGGACACGAATGTGTTAGATATACTTAGCGAGTCGGTGAATGGTGGAAGTCCGATGTATCCCTCTAGCAACATTTATCACCTTTTTTAATTAATAACTGAACTTAGAGTAAGTTATTCCGGCTCATAACCGTTAACAAATGCAATAAGATAAAATCAGTTATGATTTTTAAATTGGGTGGTACCACGGAAAATCTCGTCCCTTGTTGGAACGGGATTTTTTTATTTTTTAAAAGAAAAGGAAGCGAAAAATTAATGAGAATTAAAGAAACATTAAACTTAGGTAAAACAAAATTCCCAATGCGCGGAAATTTACCAGTTAAAGAAGCAGAACGTCAAGCGATCTGGGAAGAAAATAAAATTTATGAAAAACGTCAAAAATTAAACGAAGGCAAACCAACTTTCGTTTTACATGATGGACCTCCATATGCAAACGGTAATATTCATATGGGACATGCTATGAATAAAATCTCTAAAGATATTATTGTTCGTGCTAAATCTATGATGGGATTTCGTGCACCATTTGTCCCAGGTTGGGATACACACGGTTTACCAATTGAACAACAATTGAAAAAAGCTGGTGTGAATCGTAAAACAATGACAGTTAACGAATTTAGAGAAAAATGTCATGAATATGCATTAGAACAAGTTGCTAAACAAAAAGCTGACTTTAAACGTTTAGGAATTGCAGCTGAATGGGATAATCCATATTTAACATTACAACCAGAATTCGAAGCACAACAAATTCGTGTCTTTGGTAAAATGGCTGAAAAAGGTTTAATTTATAAAGGTAAAAAACCTGTCTTTTGGTCATGGTCATCAGAATCAGCTTTAGCAGAAGCCGAAGTTGAATATCATGATGTAACATCACCATCCGCATTTTATGCTGAAAAAGTTATTGATGGTAAAGGTGTTTTAGATGACAACACTTATTTAGTTGTTTGGACAACAACACCATGGACAATTCCTGCATCAGAAGGGGTAACAATTGATGCTAAATTTGACTATGCAGTGGTCTCACCGGCTAATGATGAACGTAAATTCGTTATTGCTAATGATTTAGTTAATAAATGTGCTGAATTATTTGGCTGGGAAGAATTTACAGTGGTTAAGACAGTTAAAGGTCAAGAACTTGAAAATGTTTTAGCGCAACACCCATTCTATCCAGAACGTGAATTAGTGACAATGTTAGGTGATTTCGTTACAACAGAAACAGGTACTGGTTTAGTCCATACAGCACCTGGGTTTGGTGAAGATGATTACCGTATTGGTAAACAATATGGTTTAGATATTTATGTGCCAGTGGATGATAAAGGTTATTTAACAGCTGACACAGGTGAAGATTTTGCAGGTGTCTTTTATGAAGATGCAAATGATATTGCACTTGATAAATTACAAAAAGCAGGTCTTTTATTAAAACAAAGTGATTATGAACATAGCTATCCATTTGATTGGAGAACTAAAAAACCAATTATTTTCCGTGCAACACCACAATGGTTTGCATCTGTTGATAAAATCCGTCAAAACATTTTAGATTCTATTGATGATGTGAACTTTTTACCTGAATGGGGACAAAAACGTCTTTATAACATGATTCGTGATCGTGGCGATTGGGTAATTTCTCGTCAACGTGTTTGGGGTGTTCCTTTACCAATTTTCTACGCTGAAGATGGTGAAGCAATTATGACTAAAGAAACAATTGATCATGTTGCTGATTTAGTTGCAGAACATGGTTCAAATGTTTGGTTTGAACGTGATGCCAAAGATTTATTACCAGAAGGCTTTACAAGCGAACATTCACCAAATGGTATTTTCAAAAAAGAAACTGATATTATGGATGTTTGGTTTGATTCTGGATCATCTCACCAAGGTGTTTGCGCACAACGTGATTATTTAACATATCCAGCTGATTTATATCTAGAAGGATCAGATCAATATCGTGGTTGGTTTAACTCTAGTTTAATTACAAGTGTGGCTGTTTCTGGACATGCTCCATACAAACAAATTGTTTCTCAAGGATTTACATTAGATGGTAAAGGCCGTAAAATGAGTAAATCTTTAGGTAATACAATTGTACCTGAAAAAGTTATTAAGCAAATGGGTGCTGAAATTATTCGTCTTTGGGTTTTAAGTGTCGATACTTCAGCTGATGTCCGTGTATCTATGGATAGTTTCCAACAAATTTCAGAATCATATCGAAAAGTACGTAACACATTACGTTTCTTATTAGCTAATACAACTGATTTTGATCCAGCAAGTGATACAGTTGCATATAAGAACATGGAATCAATTGATCAATATATGACAGTTAAAATTAATCAATTTACAAAAGATATCTTAGATGCATATGCAACATATTCATTTATGGATATTTACAAAGAATTAATTAACTTTATCACAACTGATTTATCAGCATTTTACTTAGATGTAGCTAAAGATGTTGTTTATATTGAAGCTGCTGATAGTAACAAACGTCGTTCTATGCAAACTGTTTTATATGATGTTTTAGTTCGAATTACAAAATTATTAACACCAGTTATGCCACATACAACTGAAGAAGTTTGGGCATATTTGAAAGAAAATGAAGAATTTGCACAATTAGCAGAAATGCCAGAAGTGAAACATTTTGATGGCGAAATCAAATTAGTAGAAGATTGGCAAACATTCTTACAAGTTCGTTCTGATGTTTATAAAGCTTTAGAAGAAGCTCGTAATGAAAAATTAATTGGAAAATCATTTGAAGCTGAAGTTGATTTGTATGTTTCTGAAGAATTAGCAGCTACATTAGATGCTTTAAATGCTGATTTACGCCAAGCAATGATTGTATCTGTCTTGAATGTAATGCCATTAGCTGATGCACCAGCTGAAGCAATGAAATTTAATCAAGATGCTGTTGTTGTTAAACATGCTAAAGGTGAAGTATGTCCACGTTGTCGCATGGTTAGTGAAACAGTTGGTCAAGATGCAAACTTCCCAACACTTTGTCATAAATGTGCTGAATTAGTTAAAGAAAATTATCCAGAAGCATTAACTGAAGGATTAGAAAAATAATAATTAATTACTAGAAAACATCCAATTTTTTTGGGTGTTTTTTAGCGTTTTTAGTATAATTTTGATAAGATGGAATCAATAGAATAAAAAAATTAAAAATGGTTTAGTAATGGATAATTATCACTAAAAAGATTTATTCTAAAAGAAAGCTGTTAAACAGAGGTGAAATCCATGGAATTTGAAGAAAAAGTGGAAAAAATTGAAGAGATTTATCAAGGAGCTATTTTAGATGTAGCTAAAGAAACTGTTCGTTTACCAGATGGTCAAACTGCATACCGTGAAATTATCCATCATAGTGGAGCGGTAGGTGTTTTAGCTATTACACCAGAAGATAAAATTGTACTTGTCAGACAATGGCGTTCACCATTACGGAAGACTACGCTGGAGATTCCGGCTGGAAAAATTGATCCCGGAGAAGAGTTGACACCGTTAGCAACAGTTAAACGGGAATTAAATGAAGAAGTCCGTTATCAAGCAGGGAATATTCAAGAAGTAAATAGTTACTATAACTCTGTTGGTTATTCAGATGAAATTATGTATTTTTACTATGCAACTGATTTAAAACCGGTTGAAGAACCTTTACCACGTGATGATGGTGAATTTATTGAAGTAGTGGAGTTAACATTTGAACAAGCTCAAGCTGAACTGAAAAAAGGCACAGAAATTTGTGATAGCAAAACAATTATGGCTTTATGGTATTGGGAGTTACTACGTAAATAGGTGATTATATGAAAATAAGCCCAGAAGAATTAAAAACAGATGTAATAGATGATCAACAGATCGTGAGTGAAGAAACATCAGTCACTAGCAATGATTCCTTAGATAATCAGCAGGTAATTAATGCTAGTCCAACACAAGAAGAAACAGAAGATATACAGCCATTACAAAGAAAAGCTTATCGGAAACAGAATTTAGTCGAACAAGAACGTATCAAAACTAAAAAATTAGCTAAACGATTGAATTGGACAATATTTGGTTTAATCGTAGCGATTATTTTAGTATATTTATTTATGCGATTTATTAATTTTTAAAAGTAGGTGGAAAAATGAAATACGGTATTTTATGTGCGATGGCAGAAGAATTAAAAGAATTGTCAGTCGCTATGACAGATGTTCAAGAAATAAAAATAGCAGATTTTACATTTTATCAAGGGTTGATTAATAATCATGAAGTTGTGATTGTCCAATCTGGAATTGGTAAAGTCCAAGCTGCAATTGTAACAACTTTATTAATTGCTAATTTTAAAATTGATTATATGATCAATTCAGGTTCAGCAGGGGGAATCGGAGCTGGCTTACAAGTTGGGGATGTTGTCATCTCAACAGGGACAGCTTATCATGATGCTGATGTGACAGCCTTTGGTTATTTACCAGGACAATTACCACAACAACCACAAATTTTTGTCTCTGATCGAGTGTTAGGTGAAAATATTAAATTAGCAGCTGAAAATACAGGTTTAAACGTTAAATTAGGCTTAATTGTTTCTGGTGATCAATTTATTGCTGACGAAGCTAAAATTGCGGAAATTAAAGCGATTTATCCAGAAGTGTTATGTTGTGAAATGGAAGGGGCTGCAGTAGGGCAAGTAGCCCAACAATTTAAAGTACCGTATGTTGTTGTTAGAGCAATGTCTGATGTAGCAGATGGACAAGCAGATCAATCATTTGATGAATTTATTATTGAAGCAGGTAAACGCTCTGCGCAAATGATTTTGAATTTATTAAAATAAACCTAAAAGGAGTCGGATATGAGAAGAATTTATTTAGATAATGCTGCCACAACTCCAATGGCTCCAGAAGTTATTGCTGTGATGACAGAAACAATGCACAATATTTATGGTAATCCTTCAAGCGTGAATCAATTTGGTCGTGAAGCTAAAGCGAATTTAGATGCAAGTCGCAAGTTAATTGCAAATTCGATTAATGCTAAAAGATCAGATGAAATTGTTTTTACAAGTGGCGGTAGTGAAAGTGATAATACAGCATTGATTCAAACGGCATTTTTACGCCAAAATGAAGGTCGGCATATTATTACAACAGCTATTGAGCATGAAGCAATTTTAAAACCGTTAGCTTATTTAGAAGAACAAGGTTTCACGGTCACTTATTTACCTGTTAATGAACAAGGCGTAATATCATTATCTGATTTAAAGGATGCTATTACTCCAGAAACTATATTAGTTTCCATTATGACTGGAAATAACGAGGTTGGCAGTATTATGCCAATTCATGAAATTGGTGAAATAGTTGCTCCAACGAATGCTTGGTTTCATACAGATGCTGTTCAAGCTTATGGAACTTTGGATTTAGATGTTCAACGTGATAAAATTGATTTGTTATCAACGTCAGCACATAAATTAAATGGACCTAAATTTTTAGGCTTTTTATATCAACGTCAAGGATTAAATTTACCAGCTTTTATTAAAGGTGGAGATCAAGAACTGAAAAGACGAGCAGGGACGGAAAACGTTCCAGCAATTGCAGGATTTGCTAAAGCAGTTCAATTAATTAGTGATGATTATAAGCAAACGCAAACAGCGAAATATTTAGCTTTTAAACAGCAATTAATTGCAGGATTAAAAGCAAATGATATTGAGTTTATGATTAATGGTGATCAAATTGAAAAGAGCTTACCACATGTGATTAATATTTGGTTTAAAGATCAGTTAAGTGATCGCTTGTTAGTTAATCTAGATTTACAAGGCCTTTCGGTATCAGCAGGATCAGCATGTACTGCAGGCAATATGCAAGATTCGCATGTTTTAGTAGCTATGTATCCAAAACAACAAAAGCGGATTCGTGAATCACTACGATTTAGTTTTGGGCGTTATAATACTAGTGAAGATATTGATGATTTAATTAAAGCGTTAGTAAAAACAATAAAAAAATAAAAGGGTGGTTTTAGCATGGCATATACAAATTCAGTTCAATTAAAAGGTGATGATGTAACTTATAAATTATCACCAAACATCAAAAAATATTCATTAAGAGATACAGGATTCCAAGAATCTAAAAATGGACGCTTTCAATTAGAACGATCACTTGATCCTAGTTCACCACATAATAATAGTTTCTTGTTAAAAATTACAGTTAAAGCAGATTTGCAAAATTTTAAAATGGCTACAACAACTGAAAATGGTTTACAAGAAGTTAATATTTTTAAACATAAAAATGCTGATGTTTATACTGAACAATTGAATTATATTTTAAAAGACTTGATTGAACGCGATGTTTTAGTAAAAGGTTAATCTATCAAACAAATTGCAATGTGCAAATAGTATATATTGTAATATACAATGTTTATCAGTAAAAAGTTAGAGTGAGAGAAATCTTACGCTAACTTTTTTATTGTTTTTGAAAAACAAATTAGTAATGCTAAGAATACCTTGTCAAAGTGTGATAGCATGATATAATTTTTATTACTGAATAAAAACGACCTTCAAATCGTCTAAGATTCAGAATCTTTAAGAAATGATGGTGAACTAATGGAAGATAAAAGTAAAATTCGGGTTGTTGTTGGGATGAGTGGTGGAGTTGACTCTTCTGTTACTGCATACTTATTAAAACAACAAGGTTACGATGTTGTCGGAGTATTTATGAAAAATTGGGACGACCAAAATGATAGTGGTGTTTGTACCGCAACAGAAGATTATGAAGATGTTGCAGCTGTAGCTAATCAAATTGGAATTCCATACTATTCTGTGAATTTTGAAGAAGAATATTGGGATCGTGTTTTCTCATATTTTCTGGATGAATATCGTAATGGACGAACACCTAATCCGGATGTAATGTGTAATAAAGAAGTTAAATTTAAAGCGTTTTTAGATTATGCCATGCAATTAGATGCAGATTATATTGCAATGGGGCATTATGCACGTGTGAAACGTGATGACAACGGAATTGTTCATATGTTACGTGGTGTTGATAATAATAAAGATCAAACATATTTTTTAAGTCAATTATCACAAGAACAACTTCAAAAAACAATGTTTCCAATTGGTGAAATTCCTAAACCAGAAGTTCGTAAAATTGCAGAAGAAGCTGGTTTAGCTACTGCTAAGAAAAAGGATTCAACAGGTGTTTGTTTTATTGGTGAACGTAATTTCAATAAATTCTTAGGTGAATTTTTACCAGCTCAACCAGGTAAAATGAAAACTTTAGAAGGTAAAGAAATGGGCGAACACTTTGGTTTAATGAACTATACTATTGGACAAAGAAGAGGCTTAGGTATTGGTGGTAGTAGCGAGAGTAACGAACCTTGGTTTGTAGTTGGAAAAGATTTATCCACTAATACACTATATGTAGGTCAAGGATATCATCATGATCATTTATATGCTGATCAATTAGATGCATCTCGACTTAGTTTTATTGCTCCAATTGAAGCACGTGGACAAGAATTTCATTGCACAGCTAAATTCCGTTATCGGCAACAAGATTCCGGTGTAACAGTTCGATTTAATGAAGCGCGTGATCAAGTAGAAGTTATTTTTGATGAACCAGTTCGCGCTATTACACCAGGTCAAGAAGTAGTCTTTTATGATGGAGAAGAATGCTTAGGTAGTGGCACAATTGATCATGCTTATAAAGTGATTGCTGGCGAAAAACAATTATTACAATACGTATAAAACTTTTAACCTCAGACTGTAATGGTTTGAGGTTTTTTATTTTTTAGTCTAGGTGATTTTATAAGTAAAGCTAGTAGATTAGTGTATAATTGAACACAAGAAGAACTAGTGAGAAGAGGTGAAATAATGTATTGTCCATTACAAGTTAATAGTAGTTATAGTTTGTTAAATAGTACATTAGATTTAAAAGCATATTTACAAACAGCGCAACAATTAGGTTATCAAAGTTTAGCTTTAACAGATACTAATGTGATGTATGGCGCTTTAGAATTTTATAAATTATGTCAACAACATCAAATTAAACCGATTGTTGGAATTACGTTAGAAATGACAAGTGAACGAGCAGTTGGAAAATATCCGAATGATTTGCTTTTATTAGCTAAAAACGAAAAAGGTTATCATTCGTTAATGAAAATTTCGACTATGAAGTTAGCACATAATATTAATCAACCAGCTGAACATGATTTACGGTTAAGTGAAATTGCCCCGTATTTAGAAGATGTGATCGCAATTATACCAACGCAAAATAGTTATGTTCGAGCAGCTTTAGCTCAACAAGATGACCAAGCAGCTAGCTTATGGTTAATGAAATTTAAAGAAGTCTTAGGTGATAATTTATATTTAGGTGTTTCGTTAGATATGCCTTTAGTCTTAAAAGATTCTTTACTGACGTTAGCGAAACAAGTTGGTATTAAAGCGGTTGTGAGTGAGCAAGTACAATATTTATATCAAGATGATCATTTTGAAGTTGAAGTTTTACGAGCTATTCGTCAAAGCGAAAAATTAACAACGACGCAAATGAGTCAACAAATTAAAGGGCAACATTATTTGCGGCCTAAACAAGAATATGTGAGTGCTTATCAACAGCGAGGGGATCAATTACTTTTAGAGCAAACTGAAGATTTAATAGCACAAATTAATTTGGAATTGAATCATAATGAAGTCCATATGCCTCATTTTAAAGTTCCCGAATCATTAGATGCAGCGAGTTATTTGAAAAAATTATGTCAGCAAGGTTTAGAACAAATTTTTATTAAGCAGCAAATTAAACCGGCAGACCAAGCTCGATATCAAGAACGTTTAAATTATGAATTAAAAGTTATTCATGAGATGGGGTATGATGATTATTTTTTAATTGTTTGGGATGTTACAGATTATGCACATCGGACTGGGGTTTTAATAGGTCCAGGACGGGGGTCGGCGGCAGGATCTTTAGTAGCGTATACACTAGCTATTACTGATGTTGATCCACTGCAATATAATTTACTATTTGAACGATTTTTAAATCCTGAAAGAAGTAAAATGCCGGATATTGATTTAGATATACCAGATGAAAAAAGAGATTTAATTATTAAGTATGTCCATGAAAAATATGGCCATGAAAAGATGGCTCAAATCATTACTTTTGGAACATTAGCTATGAAACAAGCAATCCGTGATGTGGCGCGGGTTATGGGTGCGAGTTCTTTTGAGTTAAAAGAATGGAGTAAAGCTTTATCGAATGGTGCCAAAACATTACAAGCCACATATAAGATTTCCCAACGTTTACGTAATTTAGTAGCTGATAGTCAAAAAAATGAATTGATTTATAAAACAGCTTTAAAATTAGAAGGGTTACCAAGACATTATTCTAAACATGCAGCCGGAGTTATTTTTAGTGATCATCCATTAGATAACTATGTACCGTTACAAATCGGTAACGATGGAATTTTATTATCGCAATATGATAAAGATGAAGTTGAACAAGTTGGTTTGTTAAAAATGGACTTTTTAGGTTTGCGAAATTTGAGTATTTTAAAAGAAGCTGTTGATTTAGTTGTTAGACAAACAGGAGAAAAAATTAATATCAAACAAATTCCTTTAAATGATAAGGCTACGTTAGAGATGTTTGCCCGAGGGGATACGTTAGGTATTTTTCAGTTTGAATCTAGCGGTATTCGGAATGTTTTAAAACAAGTAAAACCAACTAGTTTTGAAGATGTAGCTGCGGTTAATGCGATTTATCGTCCGGGTCCGATGGAGAATATTCCTGAATTTGTGAAGCGGAAGCATGGAGAAATTCCAATTAGTTATCCAGCGGCTGGCTTGGAAAATATTTTAAAACCAACTTATGGGATTATGGTTTATCAAGAGCAAGTTATGCAAGTTGCCGCTCAAATGGCCGGATTTTCTTTAGGACAAGCTGATTTATTACGGCGAGCGATGAGTGATAAGAAAAAAGAATTTATTACGCAAATGGAGGCTACTTTTATAACGGGTGCTTTGGAAAAAGGATATACCAAAGCAGAGGCGGAAGCTGTGTATCAATATATTAGTCGTTTTGCTAATTATGGTTTTAACCGTTCTCATGCGGTGGCTTATTCGAAAATGGCCTTCCAATTAGCATATTTAAAAACGCACTATCCAGCAGCTTTTTATGTAGCTTTATTAAATTCAGTTCAAGGTAAGCAAGATAAAGTGAAAATGTATTTGACAGATGCGTTAAAACATCACGTTAAAATAAATGGTCCTAAAATTAATCAAAGTTATGCGAGTTATACTGTTCAAGATAAGCAAATTTATTTAGGGTTAAATACAATTAAATTTGTGAGACGCGATTTTGTACGCGATATTTTAGCAGAAAGAAAACATCAAGGTGGATATAAATCTTTAGCTGATTTTTTAAATCGAATTAATGAAAAATATTTAAGTGCTGAATATATTGAACCTTTAATTTATGCAGGTGTTTTTGATGATTTGGAAGATGATCGAAATAAATTATTAGATTTATTACCTAAATTGATTAGCAATATTAATTTAAGTGGATCTAATGTGGAACTATTTAGTTATTTAGCGCCGAAGAAAACAACTGAAAAAAGTGCTTTGAGTGTGAGTGAATTGTTAGCTAAAGAATATTATTATTTAGGTGCTTATCTGACAGGTCATCCAGTTGATAAATATCAAGAAGTAGCAGTAATCCAAAAAACTATTACTTTAAATAGTGGACGTCAACAAAATATCGGGGATAAATTTACTTGTTTAGCTTATATTACGCGGATTAAAGTTATTCGTACGAAAAAAGGTTCTGAAATGGCGTTTGTCACAGTCAGTGATAAAAGTGGTGAAAGTGAAGTTACGATATTCCCACGAACGTATGCCAAAATCAAATCGTGGTTGCAAAAAGAACAGGTTATTTATTTGAGATGTCATTATAATCAACGAGCAGATAATATTTCGTTGATTGCTGATGATGTTAAATTAGCAGATGAGTTAGTTAAACAAGCTTATTATTTACGTTTACCAGTTGAATTTTCAGTAGCAGACAAAGAAAAGCTTCAAAAATTAATCTTAAATTATCAAGGAGAACAACCTGTGATCATTTATGAAGCGGCTACTAAGAAAAAGTACGTACTAAATCAGAAACTTTGGTTGAGAAAAAACGATGAGGTTATGGTAGCGTTAACAAACCTTTTAGGCTCTGACAACGTGGTACTACGTTGATTAGCTGCATTTCAGAAATAGCATTTAAAATACGTAAGAATCCTTAATGTTTTGAATGTTTTACAAGACATTTAGTGATAAAAGTGATATTATTACAATCGGAGAATATAATAACTAGTATAAATTATTACTTGAGGTGAACATATGAAACGCATAGCTGTTTTAACAAGTGGTGGCGATTCATCTGGTATGAATGCAGCTGTTCGAGCTGTATCTCGTGCTGGTATGAGTGCTGGACTAGAAGTATATGGTATTAATTATGGATATAAAGGCTTAGTCGAAGGTGATATTGTTCAATTAGAACCATTAGATTTAGATGGACGCATTGCATCTGGCGGGACATTTTTACATTCTGCTCGTTTCCCAGAATTTGCTGAAGAATCTGTTCAATTAAAAGGTATCGAACAATTAAAGAGACATGGTATTGAAGCGTTAGTTGTTATCGGTGGTGACGGATCATATCATGGTGCATTAAAACTTACAAAACATGGTTTTAACTCTATTGGTATTCCAGGTACAATTGATAATGATATCCCAGGAACTGATTTTACAATTGGTTTTGATACAGCTGTTAATTGCGCAACTGAAGCACTTGACCGTATTAATGATACAGCTCGTTCTCACCAAAGAACTTTCATTGTGGAAGTTATGGGACGTGGGGCTGGTGATATCGCACTTTGGTCAGGAATTGCTTGTGGTGCTGATGCAATTATTATTCCAGAACGTGATTATGATATTCAAGAAATTGCTGATATTATTGTTCGTAATAAAGAACATGGTAAAGAACATTCTTTAATTGTAATTGCAGAAGGTGTTATGTCAGCTGATGACTTTAAACGTCAATTGGATGAACATGGTGATTTTGATAGTCGTGCAATTACGTTAGGTCATATCCAACGTGGTGGTCGTCCAACTGCAAAGGATCGAGTTTTAGCTAGTTTATTCGGAGATTATGCGGTGAAACTTTTATTAGAAGGTAAAGGTGGTTTAGCCATCGGTATTCATAATAATGAGTTAGAAGCGCATGATATTATTGATACTTTAGAAAATCATAAACATCATACAGATGTGGCTTTACAAGATTTAAATAATCGCTTACGTTTCTAGTAAGTAATTTAAAGTAGTTAGTATTATTAAAGAGAGATTTAAATAGTCATTTATTTTCAAAGGAGAGTTTTTAGAAATGAAAAAAACCAAGATTGTAAGTACCCTCGGACCTGCAAGTAATAGTTTAGATACAATTTGCAAATTAATCGAATCAGGTGCTAATGTATTCCGTTTTAACTTCTCACATGGTAACCATGAAGAACAATTAGGCCGGATGCAATTAGTTCGTGAAGCTGAAAAGATTACAGGTAAAGCAGTTGGTATCATGTTAGATACAAAAGGTGCTGAAATCCGGACAACTGTCCAAAAAGAAGGTAAAATTAAGTTTAATATTGGTGATGTTGTACGCATCTCCATGGATGAAACTTTAGAAGGTACTAAAGAAAAGATTGCTGTCACATATCCTGGTCTATATGATGACGTCAAGATTGGTGGACATGTCTTATTTGATGATGGTCTTTTAGATTTTGAAATTTTAGAAAAAGATGAAGCTAATCATGAATTAGTATGTAAAGTTTTAAACGAAGGATTCTTAGGATCACGTAAAGGTGTTAATGCACCAGGCGTCTCAATTAACTTACCTGGTTTAACAGCTAAAGATAAAGAAGATATTCGTTTCGGTTTAGATAACGATATTACATTTATCGCAGCTTCATTTGTTCGTAAAGCAGCTGACGTTTTAGAAATTCATGAACTTTTAGAAGAAAAAGACATGACTCATGTTCAAATTATTCCAAAGATTGAATCTCAAGAAGGTATTGATAACTTTGAAGAAATTATCAAAGTTGCTGATGGTTTAATGGTTGCTCGTGGGGATATGGGTGTGGAAATTCCACCAGAAAATGTTCCTTTAGTTCAAAAATCATTAATTAAGAGATGTAATATTTTAGGTAAACCAGTTATTACAGCAACACAAATGTTAGACTCAATGCAAGAAAACCCACGTCCAACACGTGCGGAAGCATCTGACGTTGCTAATGCTGTTTTTGATGGTACAGATGCAACAATGCTTTCTGGTGAATCAGCAAATGGTGATTACCCAGTTGAAGCAGTTGCTACAATGGCTCGTATTGACGTTAAAGCTGAAAATGTTTTACGTGAACATAAAGAATATTCTTTAGATGGATTTGCTAAAACAGATGTGACAGAAGCGATTGGTCGTGCTGTCTCTGAAACAGCTAACAACTTAAATATTAAGACAATTGTTGCTGCAACAGAATCTGGTTACACAGCTCGTATGATTTCTAAATACCGTCCTGATGCAGATATTTTAGCTGTGACATTTGATGAAAAAACACGTCACGCTTTAACATTAAACTGGGGTGTTTATCCTGTAATTGCAGAAGCTCCTGCATCAACAGATGAAATGTTTGACTTAGCTACAGAAGAAGCTATCAAAGCTGGATTAGCTCAAGAAGGTGACTTGATCTTAATCGTTGCTGGTGTTCCAGTTGGTGAAAAAGGTACAACAAACATCATGAAGATCCAATTGATTGGTACAAAGCTTACAGAAGGCCAAGGTGTTGGTGAAGAAACAGTAGTTGGTAAAACAGTTATTGCCAAAACAGCACAAGAAGCTAATGAAAAAGCATTTGATGGTTGTATTTTAGTAACAGAAACAACAGATAAAACTTATATGCCAGCTATTAACAAAGCTGCTGCATTAGTAGTTGAAAATGGTGGTTTAACATCCCATGCAGCTGTTGTTGGTTTAGCTCAAGGTATTCCAGTAGTTGTTGGCGCTAAGAAAGCAACAACAGTTATGACTGATCAAGAAATGGTGACAGTAGATTCACGTCGTGGTGTTATCTACAAAGGTGTTTCTAAATCATTATAAAATTTAAATGATATAAAATTATAAGCATCTACTTTATTGAAGTAGGTGCTTATTTTTGAATTGAAAATATTTTTAATGTGATGTGTTGACTTCAAGTTTTATATTTGGTAATATATTCATGTTGTAATTGTGCATGTCACAACTGCAACCGCCCGTTTTAAGTTTATAAGAATCTACAAGTAGATCACTAAATTACGGCGAGTCTAAGTTTTAAATACTAAGGAGGTGCACATTAATGTACGCAATTATCAAAACAGGTGGTAAACAACTTAAAGTTGAAGTAGGCCAAGCAATCTATGTTGAAAAATTAGCTGCTAACGCAGGTGATACAGTAACATTTGATGAAGTTGTTTTAGTTGGTGGTGAAAAAACTGTTATCGGTACACCATTAGTTGAAGGCGCAACAGTTACAGGTACAGTTGAAAAACAAGGCCGTGCTAAAAAAGTTGTTACTTTCAAATACAAACCAAAGAAACACTCACATACAAAACAAGGTCATCGTCAACCTTATACAAAAGTTGTTATCGATGCAATTAACGCATAATTTCTTGAGAGTAGGTAAATAACATGATACAAGCAAGATTGTTTCATGAAGGAGATTTGTTAGCTGGGTATGAATTATCCGGACATGCAGATCCTAATGCCGTTGAGGGTCAAGATATTATTTGTGCCGCAACTTCTGTATTAGCTATTAATACTTTAAATAGTTTAGAACAACTTTTAAAGTTAATGGTAATTACAGAAGGTGAAGAAGAAAACGATGGTTATCTTTATGTCACTTTAGAAATCAAAGATTTACAGCGGCCAGAAGTGCAATTATTGTTAGCTAGTTTTGAACTAGGTATCAAAGAGATTGCCAAAAATTATCCAGATTATTTAAAAATCGTTAAATGAAAATATTCACCAAGGAGGTGGAATTAATTATGTTAATGAACTTACAATTATTCGCTCATAAAAAGGGTGGTGGTTCCACAACTAACGGTCGTGACTCACGTTCAAAACGTTTAGGTGCTAAAAGTGCTGATGGTCAAACTGTTACAGGTGGTTCAATCCTTTACCGTCAACGTGGTACACGTATCTATCCAGGTGCTAACGTAGGTATGGGTGGCGACAACACATTATTTGCTAAAATTGATGGTGTTGTTCGTTTCGAACGCAAAGGTCGCGATAAAAAACAAGTATCTGTTTATCCTATCGCTGAATAATAAATTCAAAGCTGTGTGAACTTTATTAATAAAGTTCCATGGCTTTTTTTATTGCAAAATAAACAGTGATTATTTAACCATAATTTAGAATTAGCACAACAAAAAGAGCGTTACCTCTCATTTAGGAGTAGGTACGCTCTTTTGTTTGTTAATAAATTGAAATGGTGTACATAGTAGTGAAAGTATCAAATGGAGCTAAGATATTAATACCGTATTTATCGGATAATTGCTGAGTTGTATTAACTGTATCTGTAATTCCCCACCATGGTTCGATACAGACGAATTGTCCAGAGTTAGGATAGTTTGACCAAAGTCCTATAAAACGAGCGTCAGTAGTGGTTAAAGAGACACCATAGGGATGATTTCTTGATTTTAAGCAAATATTAGTTTCATCGGCTTGTAAATCAAAAATTAAAGCATCATTTTTAAAAGTCTCTGGATTTAAATGGATTTTCTTTGCGTTATGCAAGGATTTATTTTCTAAATCGAGTAAACCATTCTTTAAAGGTAAAAAAGTACGGGCTTTAGTAGGTGATAAGCTTAAATAATAATCTGAGCGTTCTTCATCAGCTTTTAAGGGTACTTTAAAAGCTGGATGAGCTCCAATTGCGAATGGAAGTGGAATTGGATTAGGATTGTTAATTTCATAAGTGATTTTTAAATTATTTTCTATGAGCTGATAATGAATTGACAATTTGAAATTATAAGGATATTTTTCTTTAGTTTTTTCAGATGAATAAAGCGTAAAAGTCGCTTTTGTAGCTGATTGATAGGTAATTTCAAATGGGAGATCGCGAGCGAAACCGTGTTGAGACATATTATAACTTTGATCATCGAGATAATAAGTATTATCTTTTAAGCGCCCGACAATAGGGAATAAAACAGGTGCATGACGTCCCCAATATTTAGCATCGCCGGACCAGATATATTCTAAGTTATTGAGTTTATGATAAAAACTGGTTAGTTCAGCACCAAATTCATTAATGGTTACAGAAGCAACATCATTTGTTAAAGTAAGTGACATTTCAAACAACAACCTTTCTCTTTTGAAAATAAATGATTCTGGTTAAATTTTATCACAAAAGTACTAAAATATAGGGGAGATATGTGTTTTCGTAAGCGTGATTTTTGAAAAAGTTTTGAGAAAAAGCTTAAGTATGCAATAATAATTAGGAAGATTTAAATCTAGGAGGATAATGATGAAAAAACGAACAATTGCCCAAGAAAAAGCAGCTGTAATGGTTAATAAATTAATTCAAGCAATTGATAATGATCCTTACAATGTTCAAAATTATTATAATTTAAGCGTGGCGTTAGTTGAGATGAAAAGCTATCCACAAGCTGAAGAATTATTAAAGAAAGCTTTGACAATTTTTAAAAAGCAATCTGAAAAAGATTTATTACATTATGGATTAGGAAATGTTTATTACAGTAGTGAGTTATATGAACAAGCAATTTTAGAATATCAATTAATTCAAGCTGATAAATTAAAATATGATGCGTATTTAATGGTAGCGCAAAGTTATTATGCGAAAGGTGAATATCAACAAGCTTTAGTTTTCGCCTTAACAGCTACTGAATATGAAGGTGACAATACGATTAGTGCTAAATTATTAATGGCGAATATCTTTTTAGCTATGGGAGATTTTCAACAAGCTAAAAACTATTATGATCAAGTTTTAAAAATTGAAACTGATAATTTAGAAGCTAATTTCCAAAGAGGTGTAGTGGCCTTAATTTTAGAAGAAGACGAAGCAGAATATTTTGCCAAAGTGAAAGAATTAGATTCAGAATATTTTGCACAAATGCAACAAAAATTAGTTGAAATTGAACAATTTGTGCAACATTTTGGACCAGATAAATTATAAATTAAAGGAACGATTTAGATGGTAAGTGAAAATGTAGATTTATTTGCAGAAAATAAACAATTAACCTTAGTTGGGGAAGTTAAAAATATCTTTTTCGCCGCCACGGATAGTTTTTATAAAGTTATTCAAGTTAAAATTCACGAATGTGACTTTAATTGGAAAGATGAATATATCATTGTTGTTGGTGATTTAGGCGATATTCAAATTGAATCAATGTATCGTTTTAAAGGTGAATTAGTTACGCATCCGAAATATAATCAACAATTTAAAGTATTTAATTATACAAGAGAGTTACCGTCAACAGCAACGGGGTTAGTAACTTATTTATCAAGTGATAATTTTCCGGGGATAGGGAAGAAATCAGCTGAAAAAATTGTTGATCGTTTAGGTCCAGATGCTATTTCTTTAATTTTAAAAAATGAATATTCAGCTAAAGAATTAGGACTCAGCAAAAAACAATATACAACATTACTACAAGTATTAAATGATGATCAAAGTAATGAACAAATTATTATTAGTTTAAATAATTTAGGACTAACTAGTAAAATGGCGGCTAAAATTTATGCTGAATATGAAGAAAAAACACTCGATATTATTCATGAAGATCCATATCGTTTAGCTTTAGAAATTAAAGGGTTTGGATTTGTGCGGGCTGATCAATTAGCGCAATCATTAGGATTTGCTTTTGATTCTAAAATGCGGTTACGCGCAGGTATTATGCAAGTTATGTTGGAATTAACCAATGAAACAGGGAATACTTATCAAGATTTAAAAGAAGTGTTAGAACAATCTTTAGTTTTATTAGAAAACGGTAGTACTGAAGCCATTGATCCCAATGCAGTAGCTGATCAAATGATTCAATTAGTCCAGGACGAATTATTATTTGCTGAAGAAAAGAAAGTATATTTACGTAAATATTATTATCGTGAAATTGCAATTGCACGTGATTTAAGGAAGTTATTTGATCAAGGGCCACATAATCAGTTTGATGAAAAAGAATTAGAAGCTGAAATTAATAGTTTACAAGATTATTTTTCAGTTACTTATGGTGAGGATCAAATCGAAGCGATTAAAATGGCGTTAACATCATCAGTTTCGTTAATTACAGGTGGTCCAGGTACAGGGAAAACAACAATTATTAATGGGATTGTGAATGCATATGCTAATTTGAAAAAAATTCCTATTGATCCACAAAAGTATGATGATGAAGAATATCCGATTTTATTAGCAGCACCTACTGGGCGAGCTGCTAAACGTATGTCCGAAACAACGGGTTTACCAGCAAGTACATTGCACCGTTTGTTAAAGCTGAATGGGTATGATAATCAAGCTTTTGATGATGGTGAATTTATTAGTGGAAAATTATTAATTGTAGATGAAGCTTCTAT
Source organism: Ligilactobacillus ceti DSM 22408 (assembly GCF_000423245.1). Lineage (GTDB taxonomy): Bacteria > Bacillota > Bacilli > Lactobacillales > Lactobacillaceae > Ligilactobacillus > Ligilactobacillus ceti. Next base: position 616,202 of record NZ_KE383993.1, on the reverse strand, counting down.
GATTGATACAGATTTGATGTATTTATTAATTAAAAATTTACCAGCTGAAATTCAGGTTGTTTTTGTAGGAGATCGAAATCAGTTGCCTTCAGTTGGTCCGGGTCAAGTATTTTCTGATTTATTAATGAGTAAAGTTTTACCACAAAAAGAATTAAATCAAATTTATCGCCAAAGTGAAGATTCAACTATTGTTAAGTTAGCACATGATATTAAAAATGGCGTTATTGCCAGTGATTTACAAAATAAATATGCAGATCGTTCATTTATACCTTGTCATGCAGAACAAATACCAACTTTAATGACTAAAATTATAAAAATTGCTTTACAAAAAGAAGCGCCAATTGATGATATTCAAGTACTAGCACCAATGTATCGTGGATTGGCAGGGATTAATTATTTGAATGAAACTGTTCAAAAATTAGTTAATCCTTATCAAGCTAAAAAACATGTAGAAATTAATAATCAAAACTTCAGTATTGGTGATCGTGTTTTAAATTTAGTGAATACACCTGAAAAAGGTATTTTTAATGGTGATATTGGTAAAGTAGTTGGCTTAGAAATGAGTGCGAAAGATCCAGACACAGTTGTGAATATTATTGTACAATTTGATGAATTAGAAGTTGAGTTTACATTAAAGGAAATGCGGAATCTAACCTTGGCTTATTGTATGACTATTCATAAAGCGCAAGGTAGTGAGTTTCCAATTGTGATTTTACCAATGGTTAGTCAATATTCAAGAATGTTTGCACGGAATTTATTATATACAGCAATTACACGTGCTAAGGAAAAGTTGATTTTGTTAGGAGAACCAGCAGCCTATCAAAAATGTGTAGAAACATTATCGCTGAATCGTCAAACTAGCTTACAAGAACGGATTGAAGTCTTTTTTGAGGATTTGATTAAGGGTGAAAGTTCAAAAAATAGTGTAGCAGAATCCCAATCAAATAAAACAGATGAAAAGCAAGTTGCTTTAATATCTGATCAGCAAGATAAACGTTTAACAGTTGAATTAATTCAACAAGGTAAAATTGATCCATTAATCGGGATGGATAACCTGAAACCATTTGATTTTATGAAAAAAGAAGATGAGGATAAAATTAATGATTTATTTACGTAAAGCACAAAGTGAAGATATACCTAGAATTTTGGAGATTTTAGAAGATGGAAGAACTCTTTTAAAAGATGATGGTAGTCCACAATGGCAAAATGGCGATCCTGGTCTGGCAGAAATTCAAAGGGATATCCAACGCCAAGAATGTTATGTTTTAATGGTAGAACAAGCAATTGCAGGTGTTACAACAATTTTGACTGAACCAGATGAAAATTATCAAAAAATTTATGAGGGTAGTTGGTGTAAAGAAGAACCATATTGTACTTTTCATCGCATTGCCTTAGCTAAAAATTATCGTGGAAAACATTTGTCAGAATATCTTTTTAGTAATTTATTAACTGTGGTGGCTTTAAAAGGGTTTAAGAATGTTCGGATTGATACACATCGGATGAATCAGAGAATGCAAAAAATTGTTTTAAAACAAGGTTTTGAGTATCGGGGAATCATTATGATTTTATCTGATCAAAATGATCCAGAACGTTTAGCTTATGAATTGAATTTATAATAAAAAAGGACTAAGAATTAACTATTCTTAGTCCTTTTTTGCACGTTGTTCACGAGGAACACTTGTTAAATCAATCCAAAATGGATATTTTTCAGTTTTAAAATAAATGTCCAAATATTGATTACCTTGTTCTTCACCATCAACTTGATAAAATTCCAGTGAGTTAATTGTTAAATGAAGTTGATTTTTTTGAAATCGGTGAATTGAAGGAAGTTTTAACTCTTTGCGGAAATAAACAATCATACTTAATAAAATATATTTAAAGAAATTCATATTTTCGATAATTAAAAGTTCTAATTGTTGATCTTGGATTAAATCTTCAGTGGGAAGGGGCAAACTTCCTTTAAAGTACCGGTGATTGGAAACATTTACTAAATAAGCTTTTTTAAAAAATTCATAATGATCATCCATTCTAACAGTTAAAGAGAAAGCTTCTTGGTTTAAATAAGCTTCGAATGTGCGGAATAAAAAGTGGATGAAATCAATTTTTAAAAATTTCCAAAATTTAGATTGTTTTTGCTGATTAGCTAAACTAATGATATAAGCATCGAGTCCAATACTAAAATTATTTAAGAAATAACCTTGCTTTTTATGTGTTGTTTCTTGATAAGAACCAATATCATAAAGTGTTGGTTCGGTAGTATTTAAAATTTGTTCTAGTGCTAAAAGGGGATCGTTTGCGACACCGATATTAGCAGCAAATCCCATTTTATTACCAGAAGGAATAAAACCAATGGGAATATTTAAATCAGACCCAGCTTTAATTCCGTTGATAGCATCATATAATGTTCCATCGCCGCCAATAGTCAAAATAATATTTTCATAATTGTCATTAGATGTTATTTTTTTAGCTATTTTTTTGGCTATTTTAAAAGCATGACCGGGATGGTCTGTAAAATATGCTGTATATTGAATTTGCCGTTGATTTAATACATCTTGAACTTGATTCCAAATTTTTTTCGTATGACCTTCGTTAGCATGTTCATTAACAATAATCGAATAAGAACGCATGTTTCCTGAACCTCCGATCTTTAAAAGTTTTATGAAATAAAACACGAGCAGATCTGAAGTCTGCTCGTTTTAATTGATTATACAGTAATTAACATTGGTAAAATCATTGGATGACGTTCTGTTTTTTCAAATAAGAAAGCTTGTAAATCATTAATGATAGCTTCTCTTAATTTAGCTTCAGAAATCTTAGGATTTTTAAGATTCTTCATAATAGAACGATAAAGTAATTTACGTCCGTCGTTAATTAATTCGCCTGATTCACGCATATAAACAAAACCGCGTGATAATAAATCAGGACCTGACATAATTTTACGTTTGTTCATATCGATTGTGGCAACTACGACGACAATTCCTTCTTCAGAAAGAATTTTACGATCGCGTAAAACAACGTTACCAATATCACCGATTCCGGAACCATCAACATAGACATCTTCAGCAGTGAAGTGACCAGCAATACGAGCTGAATCTTTAGTTAAAGCTAAGACATCACCATTTTCTAAAATAAATGAGTGGTCACGTGGAACACCGCATTTTTCAGCTAAATCTGTATGAACTTTTAACATACGATATTCACCGTGAACAGGCATGAAGTATTTAGGTTTCATTAAACGTAACATTAATTTTTGTTCTTCTTGGCCACCGTGACCAGAAGCGTGAATATTATTAACTTTACCGTGAATAACAGTTGCACCAGCTTCTTCTAATTCGTTGATAACTTTATTAACGCTTAAAGTATTACCAGGAATAGGGGAGCTTGAGAAAATAACTGTATCATCAGGATGAATGGAAACTTGACGGTGTGTCCCGTTCGCAATGCGACTTAAAGCAGCCATTGGTTCACCTTGAGAACCAGTACATAAAATCATAACTTTATTAGCTGGTAAGCTATTAATTTCACGTGCTTGGACAATTGCATCATCAGGAATATCTAAATAACCTAATTCACGTCCATTAACAAGAGCAGCTTCCATGCTACGACCAAAGACGGCAATTTTGCGACCTTTAGCTAAAGCGGCAGCGACTGCTTGTTGAATTCTTGAAATGTTAGAAGCAAATGTCGCAAAAATAATACGACCTTCAATTTTTTCGAAAATCTTTTTAATTGATTGTCCAACCCATTGTTCAGATTTTGTAAAATCAGGAACTTCAGCGTTAGTACTATCAGATAAGAGGCATAACACGCCATCTGCACCAAGTTTAGCCATTTTTTGTAAATCAGGAGCTTGGTTAGAGATTGGTGTTAAATCAAATTTAAAGTCACCTGTAGCGACAATTGTACCTGAAGGAGTCTTAACCGCAACCCCTAATGTATCAGGGATTGAGTGAGTTGTTCTGAAAAATGAAACACTAGTTTTTCTAAATTTAATAATAGAATCTTCGTTAATTTCATGAAGTTCAGTTGTTCTTAAAAGACCATGTTCTTCAAGTTTGTTTTTAATTAAAGCGAGTGCTAATGGACCAGCATAAATTGGTACATTAATTTGCTTAAGTAAATAAGGAATACCACCAATGTGATCTTCGTGACCGTGGGTGATAACTAAGGCTTTTATTTTTTGTTGGTTTGCAATGAGGTATTGGTAATCCGGAATAACGTAATCAATTCCTAAAAGTTCATCTTCAGGGAATTTAATACCAGCATCGATAATAATAATTTCATCTTGAAATTGAATGCCGTATGTGTTTTTTCCGATTTCACCGAGTCCACCAATTGCAAAAACAGCAGTTTCGTTGTTTTTAACTTTGAGGTGTTTCATTATTTATCAAACTCCACGATAGCGAAGTCTGGTTTGCTATTTTTTTCATATTCTAAAGCAGCTTCGGAAAGTGCTTCGATAAATTCGACATTGTAGTCGACGTTGTTAGCTACGATGGCACGAGCTTGAGCTTCTGAATCAGCTTCTAAATAAAGTGATTGTGTGCTTTCACGTAGTGGGTTAATTGTTGGGTCTTCTTGGTAATAAACTTTAAAAATCATTATAAATATTTCTCCTTTTATATATCTAAAATTTGGTTGTGTTAAACTGCTATTTAACAAAAAATAAAAATATCCGAACTTAAGATTGTTTTCACAATAATTATGTTCATTTTAGCATATTTTTAAGATTAAGTACATAAACATAAAAAATAATTGAATTAAGCCCGTGGCAGTCATGTTTGTAGTATAATTAAAGGGGATTATGGAGAAATGAGGGTAAATTATGAAAACCATCTTATTATGGGGGATTGTTTTAATTGTCAGCGTGATACTTTATTTAAGCGTCCGGCGGATTAGAAGAAATAAGGCACTCTTAGTGATGCAAACAGCTAGTCAAAAAGTAGTTAATCAAGCTTTGAAAGCGAGTTTAGTCAAAGTCATTACTACTGAATTTAAAGGTTCTTATTATCCCAACGCCATTGAAACAGAATTGATTTCGGATGTTTGGGGTAAGGGTGTGATGGCTTTTGAATATGAACTACCTTTACAAGTAACAACTATTAATGATTTAAAAGCGATTAAGCTTGAATTAACTAATCATTTAAACGATTATGCACAACAGCAGCAACTTCAAGGGTATCAAGGTCATGATATTTTTGTTGTATCTGATATTTGGATACTGAAAGGGATATTACATCTAGATATTTCATATGTTGTCAATCAAGCCACGCTTTCTTATTTGAATGATATTAATAAGTTAGAAATTGACTAATAAAAAAAAGGACGGTAATTACCGTCCTCTTTTAGTCTATTCAAGAATAAATGTTCCTGGAGGTGCTTGGAAAGGATCTTTTTCATTAATACGATCAAAGAAAAGAATTCCGTTTAAGTGATCAATTTCATGTTGGACTACAATTGCTAAATAATCAGTTAATTTTTTAGTATGTTGATTTCCATCAAGATCATACCAACGTAATTTAATACGGTCATGACGAGGAACGTATCCTGGGATTACACGATCAACTGATAAACAACCTTCACCTTCACCTAAAGCAACCATTTGGACTGATTCACTAAGAATTGTTGGGTTAATTAAAATTTCTTTAAATAACGGATTGCCATCTTCATCAGGGACTAAAACAGCAGTCATGCGTTTAGGCACGTTAATTTGCGGTGCTGCTAAACCAACACCAGCGCGTAATTTATATTTTTTAGCTAATTTGGGATCTTGACTATTTTCAAGAAATTCCATCATTTCAAGTGCTGTTTGTTTGTCTTCATCTGACATTGGAAAAGTAAATTTTTCAGCACGTGTTCGTAAAGTAGGGTGACCTTCACGAATAATATCATCCATTGTAATCAATTCTAAAACCTCCTAAATAATTTCTTATTAATAATATAATAATATCATAAAAAAATGAATTATAGGTTGGATTAAATGAAAAAAGCAAATTGAAAAGGCTTTTATATATAAGAAGAAAATAGGTCTATGGTATAATGAAAAATAAAAAAGAAAAGAGTTAGATAATTTAATGAAACAAATGATTAGTTATCCGTTAATGCCTGAATGGTCAACAGCGGAGATTATTATTATGAGTGAATTCTTTATGGCGGTAGAACAGATATATACAACCGGAATTGATCGTGAAGAATTTTTAAATAAATATCAAGAATATATTAAAGTAGAACCAAGTAAAATGGCACAAAAACAATTAGATCGCGCTTTTTCTCAAGAGTCAGGCTATAGTATTTATCAAGCCGTCAAATTTGCGCAAGCTAGTTCGAAAAAACAAGTTAAAATTCAAGCATAAAAAATAGGAGTGATGGATAATGGTTGCGTGGCAAGAAATAAATCACCAAGTGCAAAGCTGGCTTAAAGAAGTACGTACAATGATTTTGGCAGAAATGAAGCAACAACAAATTCAAGTTGAACAAAAAACATGTCGTACAGATTTAGTTACGAATGTTGACCGTGAAGTTGAAGCTTTTTACAGTCAAAAAATCAAAGAATCTTTTGCTAATTCTAAAATTCATGGTGAAGAGTGTGAACATGCCACGGGATTACATGAACATCCAGGTTTATTTTGGTTAATTGATCCAATTGATGGAACGCTGAATTTTATCCAACAAGAGGCTGATTTTGCAACTATGTTGGCTATTTTTGAAAATGGTAAACCCAAATTAGCTTATATTTATGATGTTATGCATGATGAGTTGTTTTGGGGTGGTCCAGAATGTGGTGTTTATTGTAATGAAAAAGAAATAACTCCACCAAGTAATTGTCCTTTGGAAAAAGGCTTATTTGCAATGGGCGGTAATTTAGTATTACATAATCGGTATAATATTCAAAAGATTGCACAACAAAGTTTAGGTGTGCGAGTATATGGATGTGCAGGGATTGAATTCACACGTGTTTTAACTGGTAAGACAGTTGGGTATTTAGCGTGTTTATGTCCGTGGGATTATGCCGCGGGAACAATTTTAGCTGAAACATTAGGATTAGTTGTGAAAACAATTGACGGTCAGCCTGTAAATATGCTATCATCAACAGATGTATTAGTAGCAACCAAAAGTGCACATAAAGAGATTTTAAAAGCTATTCATCAAGATTGATGATAGCCCTGACTGTGACTAATATGTCACAGCTTTTTTTATATGAAAAGTAACTATGGTTGTTGTAAAGTTTATAATAAGATTTAAGTTTTGAAGGGAAGAAAAAATTTGAAAAATCGTGATGATATTCGTAATGTTGCTATTATTGCCCACGTTGACCATGGTAAAACAACATTAGTTAACGAATTATTGAAACAATCAGATACATTAGATGAACATACTCAAATTGGCGATCGTGCCATGGATTCCAACGATATTGAAAAAGAACGTGGAATTACTATTTTATCTAAGAATACAGCCGTAAAATATCAAGGAAAACAAATTAACATTTTAGATACACCAGGACACGCCGATTTCGGTGGTGAAGTAGAACGTATCATGAAAATGGTTGATGGTGTTTTACTTATTGTTGATGCTTTTGAAGGAACAATGCCACAAACACGTTTTGTTTTGAAAAAAGCGCTTGAACAACACTTAACACCAATTGTTATTATTAATAAAGTTGACCGCCCAGGTGGACGTCCAGAAGAAGTTGTTGATGAAGTTTTAGACTTATTCATTGAATTAGGTGCAGATGAAGATCAATTAGATTTCCCTGTTATCTATGCTTCAGCTATGAACGGAACATCATCTGATGATCCAGATTTATCAACACAAAAACATACAATGGATCCAGTGTTTAACACAATTATTGATGCTATTCCAGGACCAGTTGATAACTCAGACGAACCATTACAATTCCAAGTTTCAATGCTTGATTATAATGATTTCGTTGGTCGTGTTGGTATTGGTCGTGTGTTCCGCGGAACTATTAAAGTTGGGGATGCTGTTACAGTTATGAAACTTGATGGTAGCCAACAAAACTTCCGTGTTACAAAATTATTTGGTTTCTTTGGCTTACAACGTCAAGAAATTCAAGAAGCTAAAGCCGGTGACTTGATTGCCGTATCTGGTATGGAAGATATCTTCGTTGGGGAAACTGTTTGTCCAGCTAACTCACCAGAAGCTTTACCAGTTTTACGTATTGACCCACCAACATTACAAATGACATTTATGACAAATAACTCACCATTTACAGGTCGTGAAGGTGATCATGTTACAGCTCGTAAATTAGAAGATCGTTTGAAGATGCAATTACACACAGATGTGTCTTTACGTGTTGAAGATACAGAATCTCCAGATGCATGGATTGTTTCTGGTCGTGGGGAATTACACTTATCAATCTTAATTGAAACATTACGTCGTGAAGGTTTCGAATTAGCTGTATCACGTCCTAAAGTTATTTACCGTGAAATTGACGGTACATTAAGCGAACCATATGAAAATGTTATTATCGATACACCAGATGAATATTCTGGTTCAATTATTGAATCAATGGCAGAACGTAAAGGTGAAATGGTAAACATGGAAACAGGTCAAAATGGCCAAACACGTTTAACATTCTCAACACCAACACGTGGTTTAATCGGATATGATTCACAATTCTTATCAATGACACGTGGTTATGGTATTATGAACCATACATTTGCTGAATATAAACCAGTTATCCGTAATTGGGAACCAGGCCGTCGTAACGGTGCTTTAGTATCTATTAACCAAGGTAAAGCTACAACATATTCAATTATGAGTGTTGAAGGTCGTGGTACAATCTTTGTTGATCCAGGTACAGAAGTTTATGAAGGTATGATTGTTGGTCAATCTTCTCGTGAACGTGACATTTCTGTTAACGTTACAAAAGGTAAGAACATGACTAACGTTCGTTCATCTAATAAAGATCAAACAGCTTCAATTAAGAAGCCAACTCATTTAACATTAGAAGAATCATTAGAATTCTTAAATGAAGATGAATTATTAGAAATTACACCAACAACTATTCGTTTACGTAAACGTATTTTAGATACAAACTTACGTGAAAAAGCTGCTAAAAAAGCTAAAAAAGCTAAAGAGCAAGAATAAAAAAGTTAAAAAAAGCGTAGTAGGAAAGAAATTTCCTGCTACGCTTTTTTAGTGGTCTAGAGCGGTTTAAAGCGTTTTCATCTAAAAATTAACATATCTTAAGAAATACTAGTTAATTATTCAGATTTTATAGTTATTATATATGAAAATCGTTAAATCTTATTTAAATACCATTTATGAAAACGTATAATTAAAGTGTTATTTCTGATGCATAAAAACTAACTTTTTTTGTTTTCTTAGGTACTAAACCAATTTAGGAATTGTGCTATAATTGAAAGGAAATGAAAGGAGCAATAACTTAAATAAATAACAATTACAAGTAATGATTAAATGTAATGAAAATAAGTGTTAAATTTAAGTTTTTGAAGATTATGATTAAGAAATTACGGAACAAGTTTAAATATTTTGATTGGAAATTATTTATTCCTTTTATAACGTTATGCATTATTAGTATTATGGCTGTTTATTCAGCTAGTGGTGTGAATGCTCATAACAGTGCGATTTACTTTTTAAAACAAACAATTTATGTTGGTTTAGGAGTCTGTATTGTGTTGGTTATGGCGCATTTGAAAATTGATTTTTTAAAAAATCCCAAATTTTTATTTGGAAATGCTGTGTTTTTGATTGTATTGTTGCTAATTGCTTTGAATTCAGCATCAATTAATGGAGCGAAAGGTTGGATTTCGACTGGTTTATTTAATATTCAACCAGCGGAAATGTGTAAACTTTTTCTGGCTTTATACATGGCGCAAAAAGTTGCTGATCGCGCACACAAGCGTGAAATCGGAGCTGAAATTAAAAATACATTCCCAATTATTATTGTGGTAGGGATGCTATTCTTAATTTTAATTGAACCAGATTTAGGTGGTTTTTTAATTAATTTATCAATTGTTTTAGTTGTTTATTTAGCTGGTTTAAATGATTTTAAAAAGAGTTTTAAGTTACTAGCGACTGGTTTTACAGTTGCTTTAGTTGGTTTACAAGTTTTAAGATTTTTTAATCCATTTGCATATGGACCTTTAAAACATTGGGGTTATATGTATCAACGATTTACAGCTTACTTTACACCATTTAAATATGCTAATGCAGAAGGTAAACAGTTGGTGAATTCCTATTATGCAATTAGTAATGGTGGGATTTTCGGAGTAGGGATTGGTAATAGTATTCAAAAACGAGGCTATTTACCAGAACCGCATACGGATTTTATCCTATCTGTTATTGCAGAAGAAAAAGGATTAATCGGCACAGTAGTTGTCTTAATCTTATTATTTTTGTTGATCGGCCGGATTTTTAAAATTGGGATTCGTTCACAAGATTTATATAAGAGCTTAATCTGTTATGGAATTGGAACCTTTATGTTTATTGAAACAATGTTTAATGTTGGTGGTGTGAATGGACTCCTCCCAATTACGGGTGTTACTTTACCATTTGTTTCATACGGTGGTTCAAGTATGGTGGTTTTAACAGCATCATTAGGAATTGTAATGAATATTTCCGCTAATCAAAGAAGACAAAAGAAATAAAATAAATATAATAAACACTCAAAAAATTTAAAATTATTTTTGAAGAAAGTGGGTTCTTTATGAAGAAAATTTTGATTGCTAATCGTGGAGAAATTGCAGTACGTATTATTCGTGCTTGTCATGAATTAGAATTAGAAACGGTTGCGGTTTTTGCTAAGGATGATGAATATGGAGTTCATCGCTTCAAAGCCGATGAAGCTTATGAAGTAGGTAAAGGCAAAAAAGCAATTGAAGCATATTTAGATATGGATGATATTATTCGTGTTGCTAAAATGACGAATGCTGATGCCATCCACCCTGGATATGGCTTCTTAGCTGAAAATGAAGAATTTGCTAAAAAATGTGCGGAAGCAGGAATTGTCTTCATTGGACCTTCTGTGGAACATTTAGCAACATTTGGTGATAAAATTGCTGCTAAAAAAGCTGCGATTAAAGCTGGTTTAAAAACAATTCCAGGCTCCAAAGAACCTGTACAATCATTGGATGAAGTTGTTGATTTTGCTAATGAATATGGTTATCCAATTATGGTTAAAGCTGCTCTTGGTGGCGGTGGCCGTGGGATGCGGATTGTTCGTAGCGAAGATGAAGTTGCGACAGCTTATGAACGTGCTCGTAGTGAAGCTAAACAATCATTTGGTGATGATGAACTTTATGTTGAAAAATATTTAGAAAATCCAAAACATATTGAAGTTCAAATTTTAGCTGACGAACACGGTAATGTTTTACACTTATTCGAACGTGATTGTTCTGTACAACGACGTCACCAAAAAGTTATTGAATTTGCACCAAGTATGTCTTTAGGTGATAAACGTCGTAATGAAATTTGTGATGCTGCTGTTACATTGATGAAAGATGTTAACTATCAAAATGCTGGTACTGTTGAGTTCTTAGTAACAGATGATGATTTCTATTTCATTGAAGTTAACCCACGTGTTCAAGTTGAACATACTGTTTCTGAAATGATTACAGAAATCGATATCGTTCAATCACAAATTGAAATTGCTGCTGGTAAAGATTTATTTAAAGATTTAGATTTACCACAACAAGAAGATTTAGAATATCACGGTGTAGCTATGCAATGCCGGATTACAACAGAAGATCCAGAAAATAATTTTATGCCTGATACAGGTAAAATTGAAACATATCGTTCTCCAGGTGGTTTCGGAGTACGTTTAGATGGTGGTAATGCTTATACTGGTGCTGTTATTACACCATTCTTTGATTCCTTATTAGTAAAAGCATGTGTGCAAGCATATACATTTGAAGATGTAATTGCAAAAATGGATCGTGCTTTATCTGAATTTAGAATTAGTGGTATTAAAACAAATATTAACTTTATGCGTAATGTTATCTTACATCCAGAATTTATGGCTGGTAATGCAAGTACAACATTTATTGATAATACACCAGAATTATTTAACTTTAAGCGTGAACAAAATACAAATGATCAATTGCTTAAATATATTGGTGATGTAACAGTTAATGGTTTCCCAGGAGTGGAACAACATCCGAAAATTTTCGTGCCAGATAACCAAATGGAAGATGGCTTAGAATTAGTTTCCGGAATTGAAAATGCGAAGACAATTTTTGATAAATATGGTGTTGATGCAACAATGGATTGGGTTAAACAACAAGAAGATGTCTTGTTAACTGATACAACAATGCGTGATGCTCACCAAAGTTTATTCGCAACACGGATGCGTACAAAAGATATGCTTCCAGTTTTAGATGTTTACGATCAAGCTTTACCAAACATGTTCTCTGCAGAAGTTTGGGGAGGAGCAACATTTGACGTTGCTTATCGTTTCTTAAACGAAGATCCATGGGAAAGATTACGTATTATGCGTGAGAAAATGCCAAATACATTGTTACAAATGTTAACACGTGGTTCCAATGCAGTTGGTTATAAGAACTATCCAGATAATGTCTTGAAAGCATTTATTGAAAAGAGTGCAGAAAATGGTGTGGATGTATTCCGCGTCTTCGATAGTTTAAACTGGATTGCACAAATGGAAAAAAGTATTCAATATGTACGTGATGCAGGTAAGATTGCAGAAGGTACAATGTGCTATACAGGTGATTTATTAAATCCAAATGAAACTAAATATAACTTAGATTACTATTTGAAACTTGCTAAAGATTTAGTTGATGCAGGTTCTGATATTATCGGTATTAAAGATATGGCCGGTTTACTTAAACCAAAAGCAGCTTATGAATTAGTTGGTGCATTGAAAGAAGAAGTTAATGTTCCAATTCACTTGCATACACACGATACAACAGGTAATGGTGTTGCAACATATGTTGAAGCAACTCGCGCAGGTGTTGATGTTGTTGATGTGGCAACAAGTTCACTTTCAGGAACAACTAGTCAACCAAGTATGAGTAGTTTCTACTATGCCTTAGCTAATGAACAACGTTGTCCAAAAATGGATATTAATAACGTTGAAAAAATTAATCGTTACTGGGCTGGTGTTAAACCATTCTATCAAGATTTCATGAATGGTATTACATCTCCACAAACAGATATTTACCAAACAGAAATGCCTGGTGGTCAATATTCTAACTTACAACAACAAGCTAAAGCTTTAGGTATTACAGATTTTGAAAAAGTTAAAGAAACATATCGTGATGTTAACCAATTATTAGGTAATATCATTAAAGTTACACCAAGTTCTAAAGTTGTTGGTGATATGGCAATCTTTATGATTCAAAATGAATTAACACCAGAATCTATTATGATTAAAGGGCAAACACTTGATTTCCCAGAATCTGTTGTTAACTTCTTTGCTGGTAATTTAGGCCAACCTGTAGGCGGATTCCCTAAAGAATTACAAGAAATTGTTCTTAAAGGTAAAACTGCTATTACAGAACGTCCAGGTAGCTTAGCTGAACCAGTTGATTTCGAAGCAACAGCAAAAGAATTAGAAGCTGAAATCAAACGCAAACCAACAGCTGAAGAAGTTTTAAGTTATATCTTATATCCAGAAGTATTCTTAACATACGAAACAAACTGTAATAAATTTGGTTCAATGACATCGCTTGATACAACAACCTTCTACCAAGGTATGCGTCCAAGTGAAACAATTCATATTAACTTTAAACCAGGTAAGAGCAGTATCGTTAAATTGGATTCTATTTCTGAAGCAGATGAAGATGGTAACCGTAGTCTCTTCTTCTCATTAAATGGTCAAACATTACAAATTTCTGTAAATGATCGCAGTAAACAAGCTACAGTAAGTAGCATTCCTAAGGCTGAACCAACTAACCCAAGTCATATTGGTGCAACATTAAGTGGTTCTGTTTTAGAAGTACTTGTCGAAAAAGGTCAAGTTGTTGAAAAAGGTCAACCATTAGTTGTAACTGAAGCTATGAAGATGGAAACAACAATTCAAGCTCCATTTAATGGTAAAGTAACTCACGTTTATGTTAAAGATGGCGATATGCTTGAAACGCGTGACTTATTATTAGAATTAGAACCAGCTGAATAAAATAAATAAATTAGAAACTAAGCTTTGCTCTCAAATAAGAGAGTGAAGCTTAGTTTTTTTGCGGTTAGTCGGGGGTAAATGTGGTAAAATGGAGTGAAACCGACTTTTAAAGTAGATGTTATGATTGAAACGAAGCGGAATGATTTTTTAGAAAAATAAAAATTTTCAAGCTGATATTAAAATTAAAAATCAAGCTTATAATGACAGAAAGTAGTGTTAAAATGGAATTTGAAATTCAAGAACGACAAGGTTTAGTCGTTTATGTATATCATCTTCGCCAAAGTAAACAATTACGTAAATATGGTGATATCCACTATGTTTCCCGAAAGATGAAATACGTTATTTTATATTTAAACCAAGAAGATTTTCCAGAAACAATGGAAAAAATTAATAAACTAAGATTTGTTCGTAAAGTTGAAAAATCAAAACGAAATGAATTAGTCACGAATTTTGATCAAACGTTAGGTATTTATAAATTAACAGATGAAGATCGTGAAAAATATAAGAATAAGAGTGATAAAAAATGAGAATTGTAGCTGGTAATTATGGTGGGAGAAAATTAAAAGCTGTTCCTGGTATGAAAACACGACCTACCACAGATAAAGTGAAAGAATCGATGTTTAACATTATAGGCCCTTATTTTGCCGGTGGACAAGCTTTAGACTTGTTTGCAGGTAGTGGTGGTTTAGCTATTGAAGCTGTTTCACGTGGGGTAGAACATGCGATTTTAGTAGATCGCCAATATCAAGCGATTAAAACAATTAATGAAAATATTGCGATTACTAAAGAAGAAGATAAATTTACTGTTTTAAAAGGTGATGCCAAACGGATTTTAAAACAATTTGCTAAAAAAGAAATGACTTTTGATTATGTATTTTTAGATCCTCCATATAAAGAACAAGAAATTGTTAATTTAATGCAAGAAATGGTGGAGTTGAGCATTTTAAATGAAGATGCATTGATTGTTTGTGAAACTGATCAAGATGCACATCTACCAGAAGAAATCTCAGGTTTTAATTTTATTAAAGCTGCTGATTATGGTATTACTCGTTTAGCTTTTTATCGTTTAACAACAGATTAAGTAGGTGATTAGATGACAAAAGCAATTTTTCCAGGGAGTTTTGATCCTTTGACAAATGGCCATTTGGATTTAATTCAAAGAGCCAGCAAGTTGTTTACGCATCTCGATGTTGTGGTAGTAACTAATACGCAAAAACAACCGTTATTTACAGTTGATGAAAAAATTGAACTTATTCAAAAAGCAGTCCAAAATTATACTAATGTTCAAGTTGTAGCTGTTGCCGATGAATTAACAGTCGATGTCATGCACAAACTTCAAGCTACAGTTTTAATTCGGGGTATCCGGAATGAACAAGACTTTAGTTATGAACGAGATATTGCAGCTATGAATGCGCATTTAGCACCAGATATTGAAACGGTTTTATTATTAGCGAAACCAGAATATGCATTTATTTCTTCAAGTATGATTAAAGAAGTAGCGTTTTTTGGAGGGAATTTAACCAAATTAGTTCCGGAAAATGTTGCACGAGCTTTATGTAGAAAGATGACAGCCAATGACATATAAAAAAATTAGAAACATCTTTATTAGTATTGTTGTTATTTTATCAATTGTTATTGTGATGTTGATACCATTACCTTATTATGTGGAGTTCCCAGGAGCTGCTAAACCAGTTTCGAATTATATTAAAGTTGAACAACCAACACATCAGTCAGGGAAAACGAATGAGTATTTATTAGTATATGTTCGGGTGGGGCGGATGACCCCACTAACGTATATTATGAGTAAGTTTGAACCGCAATCACAAATTATCCCAGCAAAGAAAATTGTTGGAAATTATAGCGATGATGATAAAAATAACTTTGATCATTATCAAATGGAAAATTCTTATGAAACAGCTAAATATGTGGCTTTGACAGCTGCAAAACGTCCGGTTGAACTACAAACTAAGGGACTTTACGTGGCGCGGATTATCCCAGAATCTAAATTTAAAGATAAATTAAAATTCGGTGATGTGATTACTGAAATTAATGGTCATAAATTTACAAACCTGGATGATTATTTAAAATCATTTGCTAAAATGAAAATTGGAGATCCGATTACTGTTACTTATTTAAGGGATAAAAAAGAATATACCGCTACGGCAAAGGCAATTGAATTGAGAGATAATAAGACGACGCAAGCTGGACTCGGTATTAATTTTATAAATAAGTTGCAGGTTGTTTCGAAAGAAAAGATTACAGCTGATTTAAACTCATTATCTGGTCCTTCAGCGGGCATGATAATGGCTTTAGATATCTATAACCAATTGAAGCCGAACGCTTTTAAAAAGCAACGAATTATCGGCGGAACAGGTACATTGAATTTAGATGGTACAATTGGACCAATTGGTGGAGTTGATAAGAAAGTTGTTTCCTGTGCTAAAGCTAAAGCAGAGATCTTTTTTGTACCAGAAATTAAATATTCTCAACAAAAAATGAGTAATTACGAAGAAGCTGTAAAAGTTGTTAAACAACGGAATTTGAAAATAAAAGTGGTTCCTGTGAAGAATTTTCAAGATGTAATTGAATATTTGCAAAATAATTAAAAAGTTTACGTATCGTTGGATGCGTAAACTTTTTTTGCGTATTTAACAATGAACAGCGCTTAACAAAGGGGGATAAGGATGGATTTATGGCAAGAAATCAAAGTTGTTTGGCGAGAAAAACGTAAATGGGTGATTGGAGGAGGAATTCTATTAATTATGATGATTGTTGGTGCTCTTTGGTGGTTTAGACAGCAACCAACAGAAAGCTTAGCTAATAGTTCAAGTGGAGGTGTAGATTGTCAAACTATTAGTTATTCGCAACGCAGTAGTCATTCTCAAACGAAAAAATATTATGTTGATATTAAAGGTGCTATTAAAAAGCCTGGTGTTTATGCTGTTGTAAAAGGGAGCCGGATTACCAAATTGTTAAAACAAGCGGGTGGAGCTAGTGAAGAAGCTGATCTTTCACAAGTTAATCTTGCACAAAAATTAAATGATGAAGATGTCATTTATATTCCGTATAAAGGTGAAAATATTCATGATTTCAAACAACAAAGTGCACAAGCAACTACACAAAAGAGTCAAAATACAAGTTCAGCTGGGAAAGTTAACTTAAATACAGCTGATAAAAATGAATTAATGAGTTTGAATGGGATCGGTGCTAAAAAAGCGGATCAAATTATTGCTTATCGAACAAAAAATGGATCGTTTCAAAATGTTACAGATTTAAAAAATGTTTCTGGAATTGGAGACAAAATTTATGCCAGCTTAGCAGAACAAATAACAGTGTGATTAATTCAAAGGGATTTGTTATACTTTAAAGTGATTAAATGATATAGGGGGATAACTATGGAAGATAAAAGAATACCATGGAATCAGTATTTTATGATGCAAGCAGTCTTGTTATCGATGCGTAGTACATGTGAACGACTTGCTGTGGGAGCAATTTTAGTACGTGATCGCCGGATTATTGCCGGTGGGTATAATGGAGCGGTATCAGGTGATACACACTGTCTTGAAGGTGGCTGTTATATGGTAGAAGGCCATTGCGTACGGACTATTCATGCTGAAATGAATGCTGTTTTACAATGTGCTAAATTTGGCGTTGCTACAGAAGGTGCTGAAGTGTACGTTACAGATTTTCCATGTTTACAATGTACAAAATCATTATTACAAGCTGGTATTAAGAAAATTTATTATTTACGTAATTATCATAACGATCCATATGCAGTTGAATTATTTAAAATGAAAAATGTTCAAGTGGAGCAAGTTAAAGTTGATCCGATTTACTTAGACTCATTGGTTAATAACGATATCTTTAAAAATTAGTAGGGTTTTAAATTTTAGAAAGAATTTGTTTTTTTAGTGTAATCAATGTAGTTTTAGTTACTTTTTTAGCGTTGGATTTCCATTATAGCTTTTTAGTATGTCTGGTTATTTGGCAAGGGCGACTGATTTTAACACGTAATAAACGGTTAATCAGAGGTGTTATTTTAATAACACTTCTGTTTAGCTGTTATTTGTTGTCCCATCAAAGACAGGTGCATTTAATTGAAAATAAACAACCGCAAATGCTGCAGTTGTGTTTAAAGGTTCAACCTGATCAAGTGAAAATAAATGGTAATAGTGTTTATTTTAGTGGGGTTGATCAATTTCGGCGCAAATTAAATTGTACCTGGTATCCTAAAAAGACAAATGACATCAAAGTGTTGAAACTCCAAGAAAGTTGTTATCTACAAGTTTCTGGTCAGTTACAACCTTTTATAGGGGCAACTAATGAAAATCAGTTTGATGCGCGTCGTTATTATTATGGTAAAAGAGTTTTTTACAAATTAAAAATTGAAAAAATTATTAGTATTAAACCTGTTAGGAAAAATATTGTAAATCAATTACATACACTGCGTTGGCAGATTATTCAAAAGTTAAAAAGGTATCCTGAACCATATGCAAGTTATGCGCAAGCTTTATTAGTAGGGTATCAATCAGAAGTTTTTCAAGGATTAACTAATGTTTATAGCAAATTAGGAATTATTTATCTATTTTGTTTATCAGGAATGCATGTTTTTTATGTAATTTGGATTATTAAAACGATTTTAACGTATTTACACGTGACCCAAGAAACTCAATTGACCATATTATTAATAGTATTGCCGTTATATTTAATTTTGGCTGGGGGATCAGCTAGTTTAGTGCGTGCGATCGGAATGGCATGGTTGTTGATTTTGGGACAGAAAATTAAAGTTATTAAATTGACAAAATTGACAACCTGGTCATGTTTGTTAGCAGTTAATTTATTTTTGGCCCCAGAAAGTATATTTTCTTTAGGCGTGCAGTTAAGTTATTTATTAACGTTAGGTTTGATTTTATTGCAAGAAGCTAATTATTTTAAATTGAATCTTAAAATTAATGCTTTAACTTTACCGCTAATTTTATGGCATACGTATCAATATAATTTATTAACACCACTTTTAACTTGGGTAATTACACCGATTTTTGCGGTTGTATTTATTCCGTTATTATTGTTGGGATTAGGTCCAGAGTGGATGTTGATGATGAGCAATCAAGTGTTACAAATTTTAACTTTAATATTAGTGAAAATTGGGCAATTACCAACTGAAATAACTTATGGAAAACCGTCTTTGCTTGTTGTTTTAATGATTGTGAT
Source organism: Ligilactobacillus ceti DSM 22408 (assembly GCF_000423245.1). Taxonomy (GTDB): domain Bacteria; phylum Bacillota; class Bacilli; order Lactobacillales; family Lactobacillaceae; genus Ligilactobacillus; species Ligilactobacillus ceti. The sequence goes on along the minus strand of NZ_KE383993.1, from coordinate 596,869 downwards.
AAGTGTGTTTTATGCACAAAAATTAACTAAACCACAAAAATTAATTACTTGCTTAAGTATATTAATAGTAGGGAATTTCATTGTAATTAAGTATCCCATCGCACCGGAGATTGTTTATTTTGATATTGGACAAGGTGATAGTACTTTAATTCGTGAGAGGTTTAATCGCAGTGTTACTTTAGTAGATACAGGTGGGAAGTTGAATTTTTCTGCTATGAAGCAGCGTAATCCAAAGAAACGCAAAACGAATGGTGAAAAAATTATTGTTAATTATTTGAAAAGTAAAGGCTTGATGCACTTAGATCACTTAGTGTTAACACATCAAGATACTGATCATATAGGTGATTTTCCTGCTATTTCTCGCCATATTAAGATCGCTAAAATTTATGTTCCAGCGGGGATGGAAAAACAATCTGCATTTTTACGGCGTTTAGATCAATCTGAGAATACCTTAGCTGATGTTTATCCAGTCTTAAAAGGTATGAATTGGGGTGTTTCACAAACTGAAATTTTGTACCCTATACAAGTTGGTGCTGGTAAAAATGAAGATTCAATAACATTTATTAAACAATTCGCTGGATTACAATGTTTCTTTTCTGGAGATTTAAATCAAGCAGGAGAATTGAAGATTTTAAAAGAGCACCCGAATTTAAAAATTGATATTTTAAAAACAGGGCATCATGGCAGTCAAACATCAACACACCCTCAATTATTACAAAGCACCAAACCATGCGTCGCTTTGATTTCTTGTGGTCGTAAAAATCGCTATGGCCATCCAGCGCAAATCACTTTAGAAAATTTAGAAAAGTATCAAATACCATATTATCTAACCGCGCATGATGGTATGATGAAAGTGAAAAAAGTTGGTCGTCATGTGGAATTACAGCTGTATCAAATGGGAAAATGGCGTAAAATAAGAATAAAATAAAGGAAAGGAGGTTGTTTAATGGGAAAAAGTAATGAAATAACAGTTCAAACTTTATTGAAGAATATTGAAAAAGATCAATTTTCACCAGTGTATTTAGTGGTGGGGGAAGATAAATATTATTTAGAAAAAATTAAACAAGCTTTTTTGGATAAGATTCCAGCTGCTGAACGAGAATTTAATGTTGGAAAATATGATTTGGAAAACATCCCATTAGCGACAGCGCTCGATGATGCGCAGTCAGTTCCTTTCTTTGGTGAATATCGGATTGTTTTTTTACAAAATCCAGTATTTTTAACAGGGGCTAAGGCGAAAAATAAAGTAGAACATGATGTGAAATATTTAGAAAATTATTTAAAAAATCCCCAACCAACTACATTGTTAGTTATTTTAGCTAATTATAAAAAATTAGATGGACGTAAAAAAATCGTTAAAGATTTAAAACGTTTAGCTTTAGTCGTGCAAAATCAGCCGTTGAATGAATATGGGTTAAAGAAATTAATTCAAAGCGAATTAAAACAAAAAGGATTTACGATTGAACCAGCTGCTTTAGAATTGTTATTGGAGCGGACGAATCTTGAGATGCAACTAACGATGAATGAAGTTGCTAAATTACAATTAAGTGTAGAAAATCAAGTGATTGATTATCAGACCGTTGCTGGTTTAGTACCAAAATCAGTTGAACAAAATGTTTTTGATTTGGTTGATTTTGTTTTGAAAAAAGATATTGCACATAGTTTGGAACGTTATCGCGATATTTTGAGTAATAAAACTGGTAGCAAAGATGAAAATAATCCGATTCAGATTAACGCGTTATTAATGAGTCAGTTTAGATTAATGTTACAAATTCAAATTTTATCAAAAATTGGCTATGCCCAAGGTGAAATTACTAAAGCGTTAAAAGCTAATCCGAAACGAATTGAAATTGTAATGCGACAAGCGCAAAAGTTTCAGCGAGAAGATTTAAAAAAAGCTTACTATGGATTATTTGAAGTTGATAAGAAGTTAAAGACGACATCTTTAGATCCAAGTTATATTTTTCAATTGTTTTTGTTAGATTATATAACTTTAAAATAAAAAAACGCCAACTAACTTAATAGTTGGCGTTTTTTTAAAGATTATTTGTTTAAGCGAGCAGCCATGCGTGATTTATCACGAGCAGCTTTATTAGCTTTAATCAAACCTTTAGAATGAGCTTTATCGATTGCAGAAACTGCTTGTTTGAATAAATCTTCAGTGTTTTCTGCACCTGCAGTTACAGCTTCTTCGAATTTTTTAACAGCTGTTCTCATTGCGCTCATTTGAGCAGAGTTACGAGCGTTAGCTTTTTCTGTTGTTTTTACACGTTTGATTGCGGATTTAATAATTGGCATCAAAGTCACCTCCACGTTTTATTTATGATTACTGAGATAGTATCATTTAAATTTTCAACAGTGATTATTATACAAGAGCTGATAAGACAATGCAATAAAAAAATGCAATTGATGTCAAGAAAATATCCTTGACAGATAAAAAATGAGAAAAAAGTTCAGAAAAACTTGCATTTTAGGCCAAAATCTTGTAAATTAATTGAGTACGCTAATAAGCGTAGACCTTTAACTTAGTTTAACAACTTTCACCGGTGTTTTACTCGGTTTTAGGTGACAATCAGAAAGGTGGAAATTAACAATGGCAATTTCAAACGAAAAAAGAACACAAATCATGACAGACTTCGCTCGTCATGAAGGAGATACAGGATCAACAGAAGTTCAAATCGCAGTTTTAACAGCTGACATTAACGAACTTAACGATCACTTACGTACACACAAGAAAGATTTTTCTGCACAACGTGGTTTGATGAAGAAAATCGGTCACCGTCGTAATCTCTTAGCTTACTTACGTAAGAACGATGTTCAAAGCTATCGTGAATTAATCAAACGTTTAGGTTTACGTCGTTAATCAACGAAAAAATCCTACAAAGCAACGGTCATTTAGATGATTCGTTGCTTTTTTTTATGAATTTTAAGTTTTCATTAAGCGTTTAGCGTCAGATTACGGTATAATTATAAAAGTAAGAATTTAAATAGATTAACGGAGGCTCAATAATGGATAAACATGTTTTTGAGATTGAAATAAATAATAAACCGATGAAAGTTGAAATCGGTGAAGTAGCGAAACAAGCAAATGGTGCAGTTGTTGTACGTTATGGTGATACAACAGTTTTATCAGCTGCAGTTGGTAGTAGTGAAGCAGGACAAGGTGACTTCTTTCCACTAACAATTAATTATAATGAAAAGTTATATGCAGCAGGTAAAGTACCTGGTGGCTTTTTAAAACGTGAAGGTAAACCAAGTGAACATGCAACTTTAACAGCACGTTTAATTGATCGACCAATTCGCCCACTTTTCCCAGAAGGTTACCGCAATGAAGTGCAAGTAACAAATACTGTTTTAAGTGTTGATCCAGATTGTTCACCAGAAGTGGCAGCTATGCTTGGTTCTTCTTTAGCTTTAGGTGTCTCTGATATTCCTTTTGAAGGTCCGATTGCAGGTGTTAATGTCGGCCGTGTGGACGGAGAATTAATTATCTGTCCTACTATTGAACAAAAAGAAAAAAGTGATTTAGATATTACTGTTGCTGGTACTGCTCAAGCTATTAACATGGTTGAATCTGGTGCTAACGAAATTAGTGAAGAAGAAATTTTAGCTGGTTTAATGGCAGGTCATGCAGAAGTGCAACGTTTATGTGCATTCCAATCTGAAATTATTAAAGAAATCGGTAAAGAAAAAATGATTCCAGAAATTTTAACTGTTTCTCAAGAGTTAAAAGCTGAAATCAATGAAAAAATTGCTGCCGAAATGCGTGCTGCTATTTTAACTGAAGAAAAATTAGCTCGTGAAGAAAATATTGCTAATTTAAAAGCAGAATATGTTGAAGCATATACAAACAAATTTACAGAAGCAGAATTAACAGCTGATGAAATCAATGAAAAAATTACTGAAGTTAAAGCTATTTTAGAAGATTTAGAAAAACAAATTGTTCGTGAATTAATTACAGTTGATAAGATTCGTCCAGATGGTCGTAAAGTGGATGAAATCCGTCCATTAGATGCTCAAGTTGATTACTTACCTCGTGTACACGGTTCAGGTTTGTTTACTCGGGGACAAACACAAGCTTTATCTGTCTTAACATTAGGACAATTATCAGAACATCAAATTATCGATGATTTAGGTGTTGTTGAATCAAAACGTTTCTTACATCATTATAATTTCCCACAATTCTGTGTTGGGGGAACAGGTCGTAATGGAGCTCCAGGACGACGTGAAATCGGACATGGTGCTTTAGGTGAAAGAGCTTTATTACCAGTGATTCCAGATGAAGAAACATTCCCATATACAATTCGTTTAGTTGCTGAAGTTTTAGAATCAAATGGTTCATCTTCACAAGCAAGTATTTGTGCAAGTACTTTAGCTTTGATGGCGGGTGGTGTTCCTATTAAAGCGCCTGTAGCCGGAATTGCAATGGGCTTAGTGAAAGAAAATGATGATTATACTATTTTAACTGATATTCAAGGTTTAGAAGATCATTTAGGTGATATGGACTTTAAAGTTGCCGGAACAACAGCCGGAATTACAGCTTTACAAATGGATATTAAGACAGATGGTATTACACGTGAAATTTTAGAAGAAGCTTTAGCTCAAGCTAAGAAAGCTCGTTTACAAATTTTAGATGTGATTACAACAACAATTCCTAAATACCGTGATGAATTAAGTGAATATGCACCTAAGATCGATGTAATTAAAATCGATAAAGATAAAATTAAAGTTGTTATCGGTAAAGGTGGCGAAACTATCAATAAGATTATCGATGAAACAGGTGTTACAATCGATATCGATGAAGATGGTACAGTAAGAATCGCTTCTTCTGATCAAGCAGCAATTACACGCGCTAAAGAAATTATTGAAGTCTTAACTAAAGAAGTAAAAGTTGGCGAAATTTATGATGCTAAAGTTGTTCGCATTGAAAAATTCGGTGCTTTTGTCCAAGTTTTACCAGGTAAACAAGCTTTAGTTCATATTTCTCAATTATCTAATGAACGTGTAAAAGATGTTGAATCTGTGGTCTCAATTGGAGATACATTACAAGTTAAGATTACTGAAATTGATCGTCAAAATAGAATTAATGCTTCTCATAAAGTTTTACTAACACAAGAAGAAACTAAAGAAGTGCAAGTTGAAACAAAAAAAGAAGAACCTAAAAAAGAAAAACCAGCTGGAAAAGGTTTCGTTATTAAACAACGTGACTAAACCAAAACGTCTGTAAAAAGCAGAAAAAAACGTTTTGTGTTATAATATATAGTTGATTAATCATTAAAGATTTTGGATAAACAAACAAATTATTATTATTCAAGTTAAGATTAAATTATTAAGTGAGGTGAAAGAATGAGTGATATTAAAATTATCCCATTAGGTGGGGTACGTGAAAATGCTAAAAACATGTATGCAGTTGAAGTCGATGAAGATATTTTTATTTTAGATTGTGGTTTGCAATACCCTGAAAGTGGTTTATTAGGGATTGATATTGTTATTCCTGATTTTAGCTATTTAAAAGAAAATGCTAGCAAAATTAAAGGTGTCTTTTTAACACACGGACATGCAGATGCAATTGGAGCATTACCATATTTCGTGAGTGAATTTTCAGTACCTGTTTTTGGTTCCGAATTAACAATTGCTTTGGCACGAATTGCGTGTGAAGGTGAAGAAAAATCTAAGAAATTTAGAGATTTCCATGTAATTACAGAACAAACAGAAATTGATTTTTCTGACGATACAACTATTTCTTTCTTTAAAACAACCCATTCCATTCCGGAATCATTAGGGATTGTTGTGAAGACTGCTAAAGGTAGTATTGTTTACACAGGTGATTTCAAATTTGATCAAACAGCTGCACCCGGTTATCGGAGTGATTTAGCACGTTTGGCTGAAATTGGTAGTGAAGGCGTCTTAGCGTTATTGAGTGATTCTGCGAATGCAGATGATTCAGCAGCGGCTAAACGGATTGCTGATGAACGTGAAATTTATGATTTTATTGCTGAAAATTTTGAAGATAGTAAAGGTCGGATTATCGTTGCTTGTAAAGCATCTAATATTTTACGTGTCCAACAAGTTTTCAATGCAGCGGCTAAATATAATCGCAAAGTAGCTTTAACAGGTTATGATGTTGAGAAAATCGTTCGTACAGCGATGAAATTGAACAAACTTCATTTACCAGATGAAAACATGTTAATTAATTTAAATGAAATTGATAAATATCCAGAAGATCAGATTGTTATTTTAGAAACGGGTCGTTCTGGTGAACCATTAAAATCATTGCAAAAAATGGCACAAAAACGTCATCGTAAAGTTAACTTGCATGAAGGTGACTTAGTCTTTATTACAACAACACCATCGCATGCGATGGAAACTATGATGGCTAAGACGCGGGATATGATTTATCGTGCAGGTGCGACTGTCAAAGCTATTTCTGAAGAATTAAACTCTTCCGGACATGCTAATCGTGATGATTTACAATTGATGATGAATTTACTAAAACCTAAATACGTTGTACCTGTTCAAGGTGAATATCGTTTATTATCAGCTAACCGTCGTTGGGCTGAAGAAATCGGTATTCCAAAAGAAAATATCTTTATCTTGAAAAAAGGTGATGTTTTAGAATATACAAAAGGTAAGATGGCGATTACAGGTTCTGTTGAAGTTGGTAATACAATGATTGACGGAATTGGTGTTGGTGATATCGGTAATATCGTTTTACGCGATCGTAAAGTCTTATCAGAAGATGGTATTTTTATTGCGGTAATCACAATTGATCGTAAGAAGAAAAAGATTGTTGATGAACCAAAATTAACATCAAGAGGGTTTGTATATGTGAAGAACAACCGTGATTTAATGGATGAAAGTGCCAAAATCGTTAAAACAGTTGTTCAAGCTAATTTAGATAATAAAGAATTTGATTGGAGTCATTTAAAACAAGATATCCGTGATAATTTAAATCGTTATCTTTATGAACAAACACGACGTCATCCTGTGATTTTGCCAGTTATTATGGAAATTAATCAATATAATAACTATCGTAAAAATAAAGATCATAAGAAAAAGAATTAAAAATAAAAAAGGGTTGTGATTTTTTCACAGCTCTTTTTTGTTAAAACGATATAAGGAAGATTTAAACATGGAAAAAGAAATATCCTTAAAAAATGCCAAAATAGCTTTTGAACAAGCGGATTATTTAAAAGCTAAAGCGCAATTAGAAGTATTGTATGGTGAGAATCAGACTTTTACGGTGAATTATTTATTGTTTCAAGTGTTAGTTCAATTGAATGAATTAACTAGTGCGATGCAAATAGCTAATGACTATTTAAAAGAATATATTGCTGATAATAATAAGTTACAAGCTTATTTTGAAGTTGTAGTCGCAGCAGGACAACAAATTTTTGCTTGGCAGTTATTGCAAAATTTAAAACAATATATGAACGATGGGGAAATCGCTTTTTTTAAACAAATTTTAGAAAAGGCCGATATGAAATATCAAACCGAGCATCAGCGCGAAGTGAATGAGTTAAAACGACAATATCGTTATTTAGGCGTTAATGAATTAGTTGTGCAAAGACAACTGGTTAAAGCTGCTCAAGCACTTGATTATGCGACATATACCACAATAACTAGTCAATTATTAAAAGATGATAATATAAATGCATTTATTCGGGTAAATTTACTAGACGAATTACGTAAATTAGATTATGCTAGAGAAGTTGAATTTGTTGACGCTTTTTTAAATTGTCATTTATTAGTTCCGAGCGAATTAGCAGAACTGGAAAAAATGGCAAGTTATCAAGTTATGCAAAATAGCTTATTGGCCGATACTAATTTAACAGATAATCAAAAAATGTTATTTTGGAAAGATTTAACGTTAAAAATGATTTTGTTATATCCGACGAATGAGCAGTTTTTATCTTCTGAATCAAATTGGTATGAAATTTTACTAAATGATAAAACTTGTGAAATGTCATCAAAAGAAACTAAAATGCGTGATATTTTAGAAGCGGAAGTCCAAAAATGGCAAGTTTAACCAGGAATTGAAATAATTTTCAATTATTTTGAATAAATTTCATTTTTAGTATTTACAAACCGCGAATCTATCTATATAATATTTTAAGAATTCTTCCTTTCGAGACCAATAAAAAAAGTTGGTTTTCTTGGCTGGAAGTAGTATAATAATAATTAAAGAACAATCTAGAAAACAGTGATGTTGATAGATTTTTCTTACAAACTACAGGAGGTTCTATTAATGGCAAAAGAACATTACGAAAGAACAAAACCCCATGTAAATATCGGTACAATCGGACACGTTGACCATGGGAAAACAACATTAACAGCAGCTATTACAACTGTATTAGCTTCTAAAGGTTTAGCGAAAGCTGAAGACTATGCAGCAATCGATGCTGCTCCAGAAGAACGTGAACGTGGTATCACAATCAACACAGCTCACGTTGAATATGAAACAGAACCACGTCACTATGCTCACATTGACGCTCCAGGACACGCGGATTATGTTAAAAACATGATCACTGGTGCTGCTCAAATGGACGGTGCTATCTTAGTTGTTGCTGCAACAGATGGTCCTATGCCACAAACACGTGAACACATCCTTCTTGCTCGCCAAGTTGGTGTTGAATACATCATCGTATTCTTAAACAAATGTGACTTAGTTGACGACGAAGAATTACTTGACTTAGTTGAAATGGAAGTTCGTGACTTATTATCAGAATACGATTTCCCTGGTGACGATGTTCCTGTTATTCATGGTTCAGCTCTTAAAGCTATCGAAGGCGATGCTGATGCACAAGCTAAAATCATGGAATTAATGGATACAGTTGACGAATATATCCCAACTCCAGACCGTCCAACAGACAAACCATTCTTAATGCCTGTTGAAGATGTATTTACAATCACAGGTCGTGGTACAGTTGCTTCTGGTCGTATCGACCGTGGTGTTGTTCACGTTGGTGACGAAATCGAAATCATCGGTTTGAAAGACGAAAGCATTAAAACAACTGTTACAGGTGTTGAAATGTTCCGTAAATCACTTGACGAAGGTCAAGCTGGTGACAACATCGGTGCTTTACTTCGTGGTGTAGATCGTACACAAATCGAACGTGGTCAAGTTCTTGCTCAACCAGGTTCTATCAAGACTCACAAGAAATTCAAAGGTGAAGTCTATGTATTATCTAAAGAAGAAGGCGGACGTCATACTCCATTCTTCTCAAACTACCGTCCACAATTCTATTTCCACACAACAGACGTAACAGGTGTTATTGAATTACCTGAAGGTGTAGAAATGGTTATGCCTGGCGATAACGTAACATTCACAGTTGAATTAATCGTTCCAGTTGCTATCGAAAAAGGTCTTAAATTCACAGTTCGTGAAGGTGGCCGTACAGTTGGTGCTGGTGTGGTTTCTGAAATTTTAGACTAATATTTAATTAGTTTTTGAAGGGCTCGGAAGGTAGCTTCCGAGCCCTTTTTATTATATAAAGAACTTTTTTATACCAAAATATTTACAATTTATCTGATGTACGTTAAAATTATCTAGTATGCAGTTAATAAAAAAATTGTAAAATTTTTTCACTCGGAGGGAAAAATAATGTCAGTAAAATGGGAAAAACAAGGTGCAAATGATGGTAAATTAACATTTGCCATTAAAGCAGATCGAATCAAGGAAGGATTAGACTTAGCTTTTGATCGAGTAAAACATTCTTTAAATGTTTCTGGATTCCGTAAAGGTAAAGTTCCTCGTCAAATTTTTAACAAAATGTACGGCGAAGAAGCTTTATATCAAGATGCTTTAAATGCAATCTTACCTGAAGAATACCAAAAAGCAGTTGATGAATCACAAATCAAACCAGTTGCTCAACCTGAAATTTCAGTTGAATCAATGGGTAAAGATTCAGAATGGGTTTTAACAGCTAAAGTTACAGTTGAACCAGAAGTTACATTAGGTCAATACAAAGACTTAGAAGTAACACCTCAATCAACACGCGTTTTAAAAGCTGATATTGAAGGTCGTTTAGAAGAACTTCAAAAACAAAATGCAGAATTAGTTCTTAAAGAAGATGCTGCAGCAGAATTAGGCGATACAGTTGTTATCGACTTTGTTGGTAAACTTAACAACGAAGAATTCGAAGGTGGAAAAGGAGCTAACTATTCATTAGAATTAGGTTCTAACTCATTCATCCCAGGATTCGAAGATCAATTAGTTGGTCATAAAGCAGGCGAAGAAGTTACAGTTGTTGTAACATTCCCAGCAGACTACCATGCAGAAGATCTTAAAGGTAAAGAAGTTGTCTTTGATGTAACAATTCATGAAGTAAAAGCTAAAGAAGTACCAGCTCTTGATGATGAATTTGCTAAAGATGTTGATGAAGAAGTATCTTCATTAGAAGAATTAAAAGCAAAAATCAAAGATGAAATCAAAGAACAAAAAGTTGCAGCAGCTAAAGCAGCTATCCAAGATGAAGCAATCAAACTTGCAGTTGACAATGCAACAGTTGAAGAAATTCCAGAAGTTATGATCGAAGAAGACGTACACCGTCAAATGGATCAATATATGGCAGGAATGCAACAACAAGGTATCAGTCCTCAAATGTACTTCCAATTAACAGGTACAACTGAAGAAGATATGCATAAACAATTTGAAGAAGGCGCAGCAAACCGCGTTAAAACAAATCTTGTTTTACAAGCTATTGTTGATGCAGAAAACATCAACCCAACAGATGAAGAAGTTGATGCAGAAATCAAACAACTTGCAGCAGAATACAACATGGAAGAAGCAGCAGTTCGTGGTGCATTATCAACAGATATGTTAAAACATGACATTGCTATCAGAACAGTTGTTGAAGAAATTGCAGGTTCAGCTAAACAAACACGTAAAGCTGATAAATAATTTTTAAACAATTAATAAAAAGACTTAAATTTCGTTAGAGATTTAAGTCTTTTTTTGTAAAGTTAAATTTAATATAAAACGCCCCATTAAGAGTGAAAAAAACTAGAATGATTTAACAAAATCACTAAAGCTAGTGATAGCAATTCAAGCTGATTTTTGTTAAAATGAATATATTATTAATAGCATAGGGTGGTTTTAAATGTTGGAAAGTACTGATAAGAAAGGCCCAATTATTTGCTCATTTTGCGGACGCAGAGAAGAAGATGTAGCAAGTATGATTTCGGGACCTGGTGTCTATATTTGTAATGAATGTGTTGAAGCTGCAGCTGAAATTATTTCTTCAGCTAAGCAAGAAATCAACGAACGTAATTTAACAAATATACCGAAGCCAAAAGAAATTGTAGAAATTTTAAATCAATATGTCATTGGACAAGAAAAAGCTAAGAAAACATTGGCAGTAGCGGTATATAACCACTATAAGAGAATTAGTTCACCTACAACGATTGAAGATGGCGTTGAGCTTCAAAAGAGTAATATTTGTTTAGTCGGACCAACTGGTTCAGGGAAAACATTTTTAGCTCAAAGTTTAGCAAGAATTTTAAATGTACCCTTTGCAATTGCAGATGCCACAACATTAACTGAAGCTGGTTATGTTGGTGAAGATGTTGAAAATATTTTATTAAAATTAATTCAAAATGCAGATTATGATATTGAACGTGCTGAACGTGGAATTATTTACATTGATGAAATTGATAAAATCGCTAAGAAAAGTGAAAATGTATCTATTACACGTGATGTTTCAGGCGAAGGGGTACAACAAGCCTTACTTAAAATCTTAGAAGGTACAGTCGCTAATGTTCCGCCTCAAGGTGGTCGTAAACATCCGCAACAAGAATTTGTACAAATTGATACAACAAATATCTTATTTATTGTTGGTGGGGCGTTTGCCGGTATTGAAAATATTGTTAAACAACGTCTCGGTGATAAGACAATCGGTTTTGGCGTTGGATCAAAAATGAAATATACGGATGATGAAAGTTTAATTCAACAAATTATCCCAGAAGATTTATTGAAATTTGGTTTAATTCCAGAGTTTATTGGACGATTACCAATTTTAACAGCTTTAGAAAAATTAACAGAAGAAGATTTAGTTGAGATTTTAACACAACCTAAGAATGCTTTAGTTAAACAATATCAAGCTTTAGTTTCATTAGATGGTGTTGCATTAGAATTTACTAGCGAAGCACTGCATGAAATTGCTCATCTTGCGATTGAACGCAATACAGGTGCTCGTGGATTACGCTCAATTATTGAAGCAACAATGACTGATATTATGTATGATATCCCAAGTCGTGATGATGTTGAGAAGATTATTATTACTAAAGATACAGTTTTAGGCTTAGCAGAACCAGAAATTGAATACATTAAATAATATTAACTTTTTGGAGGAATTGTAAAAATGAGTAAAGCACAAATCGGTGTTATCGGAATGGCTGTTATGGGTAAGAACTTGGCTTTAAATATTGAAAGTCGAGGCTATACAGTTGCGATTTACAATAGAACAGGTTCAAAAACAGAACAAGTAGTCGCAGAAAATCCAGATAAAAAGCTTATTCCTAGCTATTCATTAGCAGATTTTGTAGCATCATTAGAAAAACCACGTAAAATTATCTTAATGGTAAAAGCAGGTATGCCTACAGATGCAATGATTAGTAATTTATTACCATACTTAGATCAAGATGATATTTTGATTGATGGTGGTAATACGTATTTTGAAGATACAATTCGACGTAACAAAGAGTTAGAAAATTCTGGCATTAACTTTATTGGTATGGGTGTGTCTGGTGGCGAAAAAGGGGCATTACACGGTCCTTCTTTAATGCCAGGTGGTCAACGTGCTGCTTACGATTTAGTTGCACCTATCCTACAAGAAATCGCTGCTTTAGCAGTTGATGGAGATGCATGTGTATCATATATTGGTCCAGATGGTGCTGGTCATTATGTTAAAATGGTGCATAATGGGATTGAATATGGTGATATGGAATTAATCGCTGAAAGTTATAGTTTATTACGTAATGTTTTAGGCTTAACAGTTTCCGAAATTGCTGAAGTTTTCAATGAATGGAAACAAAGTGAATTAAGTAGTTATTTAATTGATATTACAGCTGATATTTTAACTCGTAAGGATGATTTAGATACAGATCAACCAATTGTAGATGTTATTTTAGATCGTGCTGGTAATAAAGGAACAGGTAAATGGAGTTCACAAAGTGCGTTAGAACTTGGTGTTCCACAATCATTAATTACTGAATCTGTCTATGCTCGTTATATCTCAGCTTTAAAAGATGAACGTATGGCAGCGAGTGAAATTTTACCAAAACCAACAACAAAAGATATTAAAATTGATAAAGATTTATATATTAAGAAAATCAAAGAAGCTTTATACTTTAGTAAAGTTATGAGTTATGCGCAAGGCTTTGAACAATTACGCGTAGCTTCCGAACACTATGGTTGGGATTTACAATATGGTGAATTAGCTAAAATTTGGCGTGAAGGTTGTATTATTCGTGCTCAATTCTTACAAAAGATTACAGATGCTTTTGAAACAAATCCAGAACTTAAGAATTTATTGTTAGATCCATATTTTGTACAAATTACAAAAGAATATCAACAATCAGTTCGTGATGTTTCAGCATTAGCAATCCAATTAGGTGAACCTTGTCCAGGATTTACAAGTGCAATCACATATTACGATCAATATCGTGCCCCAGTTTTACCAGCTAATATGATTCAAGCGCAACGTGACTATTTTGGAGCACATACGTATGAACGTGTTGATAAAGAAGGTAATTACCACTATAGTTGGTATGACGAAGAATAGATTTTAAGAATCTACAAATGAAAATTCGTTGAGCAATGAGTCTTGAAAAAGGCTCATTGTTTTATTTTTTCGAATTATTAAAAAATTTAAAGAGATTTCTATGAAAAAAAATATTAAAATGTTAGAATGACAATGTAAGTTAAAATATTATGAAAAATTGATGTTTTAATGGAAAGAATATCGGTTATAGGAGCGTATATATGAGTAAAGTATTAATTATTGAAGATGAAAAAAATCTTGCTCGTTTTGTTGAATTAGAGTTAAGACATGAAGGTTATGAAACCCAAATTGCTAAAAATGGACGTGAAGGTTTAGAACATGCATTATCCAGTAGCTGGGATGCTATTTTATTAGATTTAATGTTACCAGAATTAAATGGTTTAGAAGTTTGTCGTCGTGTGCGTCAAGTAAAAAATACACCAATTATTATGATGACAGCACGTGATTCTGTGATTGATCGGGTATCTGGTTTGGATCATGGTGCGGATGATTACATTGTAAAACCATTTGCGATTGAAGAATTATTAGCTCGTTTACGTGCCTTATTACGTCGTGTTGATTTTGAAGGTGAACTTAATGCATCTAAACAAACAACAGTTAGCTATCGTGATTTAATGATCGAAAAAGAAAATCGGATTGTTCGTCGTGGGGATGAAATCATTGAGTTAACAAAACGTGAATATGAATTATTATTAGCCTTAATGGAAAATGTTAATGTCGTTTTAGCATGTGATGTTTTATTACGTAAAGTTTGGGGTTATGAATCACAAATTGAAACAAATGTTGTTGATGTGTATATCCGTTACCTTCGAAATAAAATCGACCGTCCAGGAGAAGATAGTTATATTCAAACTGTTCGTGGAACGGGTTATGTAATGCGTTCTTAGGATTTTAAGCGTATGAATGCACAAGAAGAAGTAAAACAACCTAAAAAAAGATTTATCTCAGTTAAATTAAAATGGTCAATTGGAACAGGAATTGGTGTTTTAACAATTTTTACGTTATTTTCTTGTTTATTGTTTAATAGTTTTACTAGTTTATTATTAAAACAAGAAAAACAATATGCGAATAATGCGTTAGTTGCTGCAGGTAAAAGATTAAGTCAGGGAACGACGGAATTAAATAAAAATAGCGTTAGCAAAGCGTTAGATTATCGGAATCGTGAGACGAAACAAATACCGTCTGAGCAGCATCCATTATATCAAGATAGTTTATTCAGTTCGTTATCACAACAAAATATAGGTGTGAGTGTATATAGTATTTCTGGGGATTTAATTTATGCTTCACGAAATGTTCCTATTAAATATAGTAAAAACAATTCTGAAACTGATCATTTACAAGAAGTTGATGGCAATACAGTTTTTGTAATTAATCAACCAGTTAAATCACAAGTTACCCATAATGTGATAGGTTATGTGCAAGTCACGAATAAATTAGTTAATTATGATAATACCAAGCGGAAATTATTATTAATTTTTATTATCTTTGGGATTACTGCGGGCTTAACAAGTATTTTATTAGGGTATGTGCTATCTAATTGGTTATTAGGTCCAATTGATGATATTAGTAAAACGATTGATAAAATTAATACAACTAAAGATGGCGATTCTTTTGCTGATATTCGTGTACCAGCGATTCAAACTCATGATGAACTATCACAATTAGCAGAGTTATTTAATGATATGTTAGATCGGATGGAACGCTATATTGATCAACAACAACAGTTTGTTGAAGATGTTTCACATGAATTACGGACACCAGTTGCGATTATTCAAGGTCATTTAGAATTATTAAATCGTTGGGGGAAAGATGATCCTCAAGTACTGGAAGAGTCGATTACCGCTTCTTTACAAGAAATTACACGTATGAGAAGTTTAGTGCAAGAAATGCTAGATTTATCACGTGCTGAACAAGTGGAAATTCATTTTGGTAAAGAAATTACGGATGTTTGTGAAGTTACGATGCAAGTTTATAATAATTTGAATATGATCCATCCTGATTTTCTATTTGTATTAGATAATGAAATTCGCGATGTGACTCCAGTGCAAATTTATCGAAATCATTTAGAACAAGTTTTAATTATATTATTAGATAATGCAGTTAAATATTCGACAGATCGGAAAGAAATCCATGTAAGTATGGGTAAAACAGAACGATTTGTTGAAATTGCTATTCAAGATTTTGGTGAAGGTATTTCACAAGAAAATATTGAAAAAGTCTTCAATCGTTTTTATCGAGTGGATAAAGCGCGAAGTCGTGATAAAGGCGGGAATGGTTTAGGTCTTTCGATCGCTCAACGTTTGATTGAAGGTTATAAAGGTCATTTAACAGTTGAGAGTGTTGAAGGTCGCGGAAGTGTCTTTCGGATTTCATTACCAGTGGCTGAATTAGAAGATGAATAAAACAAAAAAGGATGATACTCATTTAGTGAGTATCATCCTTTTATTTTATCTTTTAATCTTTAGAACGATTTTGTTTACCGGCATTTCGACGGTTATTATTTTTTGGTGTTTCATCAACTTTCACACTAACTTCTTTTTCTAAACCAGGATTTGGTTCAGGTGTGATATCAGCAGTTGGCATTTCAGTTGCTGTAACTGTTTTAACCACTTGTTGTGATGTTTCTGCTTGACGTTGAGCTAATTCTTTTTGGATTTTTTCACGAATTCTTGGACGCATTGAATTGATAATCAATGTTTGCAAGCAAGCGAAAATACCACCAATAAAGAAGTAAAGACCTAAACCAGCAGGTGCTACGAAGGTCATCCCACCAATCATTAAGGGGCTAATTAACATCATAGATTTCATTTGTTTCTTTTGTGATTCAGGTAAGCCAAGTGTTGATAGCCAGCCCTGTAACCCATAAGTGATAAATGAAAGTGCTACGAAGATCAAGCTACGTTGACCTAAGTTAATGCCTAAGAAGTATGAACTAGATAGTTCAGGTGAATATTGAATTGCTGAATATAAAGCAGCAAAGATAGGCATTTGGATTAAAATAGGTAAACAACCAATCCCACCAGTCATTGAGATACCATTATCGCGGTAAAGAGCCATCATTTCTTGGCTAACAGCTGTTTTTTCTTCAGGTGTAGTAGCTTCTTTTTGGCGTCTTTGGATATCTTGCATTTTTGGTTTGATAGTAGCCATTTTTTCTTGTTGAATAGTAGCTTTTTTAGATTGGTTAACCATAACTGGCATTAAAATCAAACGAACTACAAAGGTAATTACGATGATTGACCAACCATAGCTGCCACCAAGTAAGTTAGCTAACCATGTTAGTAAGTGTTGTGTAGGGATAGCTAAATGTTCATAAACAAAACCATAAGGCTCTCCGCTACTTGTACGACGAACACAACCACTTAATAAAACCACTAAGGCTAAGAAAGCAGGTGTGAGTCGGATAATTTTTTTCTTATTCATAAAACAGACCCTTTCAAATAAATTACTTAATTAACTATACTGTATTAAGCGCTTGATTTCAATTGCTTACCGTTTTTTTATGAGAAAGTTGCTATATGCAAATGAACTTCTAGATATTTGTTTGTTATATACAAATAACGAATTTATAAAGATTCACCTGAAAATTAGGAGTTGTAGTGGTATAAGATTAAAAATTCTTTTAAAAAATCTTGAATACTAGTAAAACAAGCGTGAAAGGGATATCGGTTTGTTATATAATAAGAAGTACTTCACTATATAAAAAAGAATGGTAGGTAAGTTATGCAAATAATTGAACAAAAACCATCTAAAAAGAAATGGATTATCTGGAGTTTAGTTATCATTATTGTGTTTAGTGGGATTATGGTTTATACCATGGCACAATCACCCCGACGCCAAGCAAAAAAAGAAGCGATAGCAATGGCTGAAAAATATGGTCATCTTGAAGATGTTGATGATTTTTATCTTTATGATCGTCAGTCGGTATATTATACGGTAGCTGGAACAGATAATAAAAATAATAAAGTTTATGTTGTTATTCCTAAAAAAGGAAATAAGGTTAATATTTTTCTACAAAGTAAAGGAATTACAGCTAAAAAAGCAATTGCGATTACTAAAAAATTAAATAAAGGAATCAAAGTCAAAAAAGCGGCCTTAGGTTTTTGGGATGGAGATCCAACTTGGGAGATTACTTATTTAAATCAAAGAGGTAATTTATGTTATGACTTGATTGATTATCGCAATGGGAAAATTGTAAAAACGATTCAAAATATTTAATTGATGTAAAGAAGAAAGAAGGCTTTTGGTTTTATATGTATTTTTCAAAGAGAATTAACAATATTAAACCTTCTGCAACTTTAGCCTTATCAACTCAGGCTAAAAAAATGCAAGCACAAGGTTTAGATGTCATTAATTTAACAATCGGAGAACCAGACTTTAATACACCGTCTCATATTAAAAACGCGGCGATTGCTGCTATCGAACGTGGGGATACCGATTTTTATACACCTGCTGCAGGAATTTTATCTTTAAGAGAAGAATTAGCTCGTAAAATTACGCAAGCTTATCAAGTTGAAACAACTAGTGATCAACTAGCTTTAACCACTGGTGGGAAATATGCTCTTTATGCATTGATGCAGGCTTTAATCGAAAAAGATGATGAAGTTTTAATTCCATTACCATATTGGGTGAGTTATGGAGAACAAGTCAAAATGGCTGAAGGGTGTCCAGTTTTTGTGCACCCAGCCGTTGGTCAAATGAAAGTCACAGTTGCTCAATTAGAACAAGCACGGACTGATAAAACAAAATTAGTTATTATCAATTCGCCACAAAATCCATCAGGGACTGTCTATACAGAAAAAGAGCTCTGGGAAATTGGAAATTGGGCTGTGAAACATCAGATAATGATACTTGCTGATGACATGTATGGAATGTTAGTTTATAATGGTAATCAGTTTAAGTCACTGTGGGAACTTTCACCTG
Organism: Ligilactobacillus ceti DSM 22408; assembly: GCF_000423245.1. Classification (GTDB taxonomy): domain Bacteria; phylum Bacillota; class Bacilli; order Lactobacillales; family Lactobacillaceae; genus Ligilactobacillus; species Ligilactobacillus ceti. Next base: position 578,162 of record NZ_KE383993.1, on the reverse strand, counting down.
AAATTAGACGACAAACAATTGTTGTGAGTGGATTTTCAAAAACTTATGCCATGACAGGCTGGCGTGTTGGTTATGTATTAGCTGATCCGGCTTTAATAGCTAAATTGAGCTCATTTTTAAGTCATTCAACAAGTAATTTAACAGCTGTTAGTCAATATGCTGCTTTAGCAGCTTTGCAAGGCGATCAAAGTTGTATTCAAGCGATGCGTTTAGAATATCAACGACGGTTAAATTTAATTTATCCGCAATTGCAAAAAATTACTGGAATTAAGTTATTAGAAAAACCAGCTGGAGCATTTTATATGTTCCCTGACATTAGTGAAGCCGTTAAGTTGACAGGGTTTGCGACAACTGAAGATTTCGTTTTTGCTTTATTAACGGAAGCTCATGTGGCCGTGATTCCCGGGAGTGCTTTTGGGATGGAAAATCATATTCGTTTAAGTTATGCAGCTAGTTTAGAGAATTTAAATGAAGCTGTAGCACGAATTGACCATTTCATTAAAAAACATATTAATAATTAATAGGAGGGTTTTAATTTGAAAGAAATTAGTATTATTGATGCCAAAAACCATGTTGATGAAAAAGTAAAAATCGGTGTTTGGTTAACAAATAAACGCTCAAGTGGTAAAATTGCCTTTTTACAATTACGTGATGGGACAGCCTTTTTCCAAGGTATTGTTGTTAAAAGTAATGTTAGTGAAGAAGTTTTCCAATTAGCAAAAAATGTCAAACAAGAATCAAGTTTATATGTGATTGGTACAATCCATGAAGATAAACGTTCACCATTTGGTTATGAAATTGAAATTGAAGATTTAGAAGTTGTTGGTGAAAGTGGCGATTATCCAATTACACCAAAAGAACACGGAACAGACTTCTTGATGGATCACCGTCATTTATGGTTACGTTCTAAACGTCAATTTGCAACTTTAAAAGTTAGAAATGAAATTATTCGTGCTACATATGAATTCTTCGCTAAAGAAGGTTTCATTAAAATTGATTCACCAATTTTAACAGGTAGTGCACCAGAAGGAACAACAGAATTATTCCATACAGAATACTTCGAAAAAGATGCTTATTTATCACAATCTGGTCAGTTATATGCTGAAGCAGGTGCTATGGCATTTGGTAAAGTTTTCACATTCGGTCCTACATTTAGAGCTGAAAAATCAAAAACACGTCGTCACTTAATTGAATTTTGGATGGTTGAACCAGAAATGGCTTTCACACATCAAGAACAAAGTTTAGAAGTGCAAGAAAAATATGTTGCTTATTTAGTTCAAAGTGTCTTAGATCACTGTGATTATGAATTAGATATTTTAGGCCGTGATAAAGAAATCTTGAAACGTTATACACAATTACCATATCCACGTATTTCTTATGATGATGCGGTTGAATTATTAAACGAATCAGGTAAATTTAATGTTACTTGGGGTGAAGATTTTGGTTCACCAGAAGAAACATATTTAGCAGAACACTTCAGTAAACCTGTTTTTGTAATGAATTATCCTAAAGCAATTAAACCATTCTACATGAAACCTCATCCAACACGTGATGATGTTGTGATCTGTGCTGATTTATTAGCTCCAGAAGGTTATGGTGAAATTATTGGTGGTTCAGAACGTGCAACTGATACAGATTATTTAACAGCTGAAATTGAAAAAGCTGGTTTAAATGTTGATGACTATCAATGGTATATTGATTTACGTCGTTACGGTAGTGTTCCACACTCCGGTTTTGGTTTAGGTTTAGAAAGAGCTGTTACTTGGATTACAGGTGAAAGCCATATTCGTGAAGCTATTCCATTCCCACGTTTATTAAACAGAATTTATCCATAAAAATTAAACAATTTAAAATCCATGCAACGTTATGTTGTATGGGTTTTATTTTTTTATAACTAAACTAAAAGCTTAAAATGAATTGTGGTAAACTAAAGTGGTAGGAAGTGATATAAATGACAGATAAAATTCAAGCGTATTTACAAGCTGGACAAATGACAGTAGCTAATTTATTGTTGGCTCATTACGCTGAAATAGGCATGACTGATACAGAATTTGTTTTATTTTTACAAATTGATAGCTATCGACAAAGAGGGAATGTTTTCCCAGATTTACAAGTAATTGCTCAAAGTATGGGAAAATCACTTGATGAGGTTTACTTAGTGTTGCAAGCCATGATTGAAAAAAATTTAATTATGATTGAACAAGTTACTAATCAAGATGGTAAAAAACAAGATCGGTATAATTTAGATAATGTGACTGATAAACTATTTGGTAAAATTATTCAAAAACAAAATATTCAAGAACAAGCTACGCAAGTTTTGACAGAAAAAACATTATTTATGAATTTAGAAAAAGAATTTGGTCGGGCATTATCGCCGATTGAGTTTGAAACGGTAAAAACGTGGATTGACGACGATAATTATTCGATTGAGTTAATTATGCAAGCTTTACGTGAAGCGGTCTTAAATCAAGCGTATAGCCTTAAATATATGGATCGCATTTTAATTAGTTGGGAAAAACAAAATATTAAAACGATTCAAGATGTTAAACGAATGCGCGAGATGCATGAACAACGTAAAGCAAACGCTAAACCGCAACCAAGTAGTCAACCAAATAAAGCAGCTGCACCACGTGTGCCATTGTATGATTGGACGGATTAAAAAAGCAGGTGAAATATGATGTTAAATGCACAAGAAACAACATATGCGATTGAAGTGATGGGTAAAACATATCCAGAAGCGATTAAATCGACGTTAGATGCTGATAGTGATTTTCATTTTTTAATCGCGGTCATTTTGAGTGCGCAAACGACTGATAAAGCCGTTAACAAACTAACACCAGCACTTTTTGCGCGTTATCCAGATGCCAAAAGTTTAGCTCAGGCAGATGTAGAATATTATTTAAAAAGTATCGGATTATATAAAAATAAAGCCAAATATATTGTTACCTGTGCCAAAGAAATTGTTACTAAATTTTCAGGTCAAGTTCCGCAAAATAAAAAAGATTTAATGTCTTTAGCGGGAGTGGGACGAAAAACAGCGAATGTGGTCTTGTCTGATCGGTTTAATGTTCCCGCTTTGGCGGTAGACACACATGTTAGTCGTGTGTCAAAGCGGTTAGCGATGGTGCCATCAGATGCTAGCGTGACTCAAGTTGAAACAATTTTAATGAGCAAAATCCCCAAAAATTTATGGAGTGCAGCGCATTTTAGGATGATTTATTGGGGAAGAGAACGATGTACTGCTCGGAAACCGAGATGTTTTGATTGTCCGTTATTAGCGATGTGTATGACAGGTCAAAAAAATATGTATTAAAAAAAGACTAAACTCAAATTTAATGAGTTTAGTCTTTTTGATTTTAAGGTTGTTGTGATGATGTTTGTGAAGATTTATTAGATGAAATCGACACGGAACTTGCGCTTGATGCTGAAGAAGTATCTGATGTAGAACTAGCAGATGTTTCAACGGCACTAGAAATATCTGATGAAACAGAGCTTGAACTAGCTGAAGAAGATGAGCTTGAACGACTTGATTTTGATGAACTTGAGTTATTCAAAGCGTCAATATCAACAACTGGACCAGATCCAGCAAGATATAATTGGCGAACATCTTTCACATATTTTACATAAACATTACTTGGTTTAACCCAATCTGTATTGGATTTACCTTTCGAGATATCAGCCATAATATTTTTGTAGAAATACATAGAGATAGGGAAGGCTGAATCAGTAATATAGCTATTTGGTTCAAATTGATGATCATAACCTGTCCAAATTGACATAGAATAATGTTTTGTATAACCATTAAACCAAGCATCCATTGTTACGTTCTTAGGAATATAAGCAGGTGCATTGGCAGGGTAACCAACTGTCCCAGATTTACCAGCTTCATAGAGATTAGGAATATGAGCTAAGCGACCTGTAGCCATCGGGTTAGTTAAAACACCTTTTAACATATCTGTGATCATATAAGCTGTTGAAGGTTTCATAGCTTGTTTACCTTCGCTTGAGAAAGTTTTAACTTGATCATCAGCTGTTTGGATTTTCCGGATAAAGCTTGGTTTGTAGTAAGTACCACCATTAGCAAAAGCAGCGTAGGCAGCAGCGTTTTGTAAAGTAGAACTTGGTAAACCAATCCCGTTTTGTGTTTCTAAACGTTTTTTATATTTAAAACCTAATTTACCAATAAAGTTTTGTGCACGTGTAACACCGACTGCATTTAAAGTATGAATAGCAGGGATGTTACGAGATTGTACAAGAGCATCACGCATTGTCATCATGCCACGGTATTTAAAATCCCAATCATAAAGGGAAATATTTGTACCTGCATATTTGTAAGGTTTATCAGCTAAAGCGTGGTAAGTTGCCCAACTAAGATATTCAACTGCAGGACCGTAATCCATTAAAGGTTTTGCTGTAGAACCGTTGGAACGATCAGTTTGTACTGCACGGTTTAAGCCAAATGTTACATCATCAGGAATCTTACGACCACCTAACATAGCGACCACTTTACCGTTGTTAGGGTTAATAATAGTTGCAGCAATTTGCATCCGATTATTAGGGAAGTGGATAGATACATTATTGTTAGCTACGTCGTACATTTTCTTTTGAATCTTCATATCTAAGTTTGTATAAATTTTTAAACTGCCAGCATAAGGATCATAGCCTTTTTTCTTAGCATCTAAAATAACTTGTTTTAAATATGGATCAGCAATTTTTGCTTTTGTTGATAAATGATGTTTATGATTTTTTGGTAAAAGACCATGTGTGATTGGTAATTTCTTCGCTTTATCAGCTACTTCTTGTGAAATTTTATCATTATCAACCATTGCATTTAAAACTTCGTCGCGACGTTTTTTAGCTAATTTTGGATTGGAATAAGGGTTGTAATCTGAAGGAGCATTTGGAATACCAGCGATTAAAGCTGTTTGAGGTAAGTCTAATTTTGCAAGTGATTTACCATAGTAATAGTTCGCTGCTGTTTGCATTCCGTAACAACCATGACCCATAAAGACTTTATTAATATAAAAGTCTAAAATTTGATCTTTAGAATATTTTTTATCCATTTTAAGTGCTAACCAAGCTTCTTGTGCTTTACGTTTAAGTGTTTGGTCAGAATGTTTAGTTGAGAAAAATGATAGTTTAATCAATTGTTGATCTAAAGTACTACCACCTTGTAAACCACCTGATGAGTGAGTCAAGTTAGAAAAGGCAGCAGAAATAATTCGAAGGGGATCAATCCCGTTGTGTTTATAAAAACGACGATCTTCGATAGAAGTAATCGCATTTTTTAATTGGTTAGGAATATCCTTTTCTTTTAAATAGATCCGATTTTCCGTTCCAAGTGTAGTGATTTTTTTATCATGGGCATCATAAATGATGGTCGAACCGGAACTAGCTAATTTATCACCGTCTAATTTAGGTGCTTTTGATGCATAAACATAAAAAGTTGTAAAACCAGCTATTAAACAGATAACGAAAAAGCTCACAAGTCCAATGAGAACTTTTTTCCACATAGCCATTTTTTTCGGCTTGTTTTTCTTCCGGCGAGCAACACGCGAGTTTTGCTCTTGTGGTTTTTCTTGATTTGCCATAATGAACTCCTTTAATAAGTTTATTTTTGCCGTTGTGAAATTAAATGATCGACAATATTAAGGTAGGGGATAAGTGGTTGGATTTTATAATTAATAAAATAACCAGCTTCTTGAATAATTGATTTTGGAATCGATTTTCGTTCTTTGAAACGTCGATCCCAATATTCAAAAATGATTTCTGCCGGAACTAAATAAATTTCTTGTGTTAAAGAGAATTTAATAATTGTAAAACAAATTCCACCTTGTTGTTGACATGCTTTCATATGGTCAATTTGATGTTCATGAAAGTTATTTAAAGGAAAAGATGTTTTATTTTTAGTTTCTTTGGCTTCGAAATCTAAATAGTGACTTTTGTACACCCCGTTATAATCAGTCGTTGAAGCCTGACGAAAATAGGCTTCTTTAATTACTGCGGCACTTCTTTTGGGATAATCAACATTGACTATTTGAATAGGGATTGGTTTTTTATGAATAACAGCAATTCCACGTTCACGATAATATTGATTAGTTTTATTGATTTCTTGTTCTAAAGACATCCCGCGGTTTCCGTAATTAACTTTTTTAGTTAGTGACGGTTGAGCGGAGGTAGCTTTTTGAAATTTTTCCCCATTAGGGTAATTAATAACCATATGCTATCAAACTCCTATCACTATATTATACCAAGTTGCGAATATATTAGCAAAGACCCTAAAAAGATTTCTTAGTTTGAGGCGAGTAACATTTTGACGATATTTTCTAAATCAGAAAAACTATAATTAGGTTCAAAACGGGCAAAAATATCACCTTGGCGATCGATAATAAAAGTGGTGAAATTCCATTTAATATCGGGTGTAGCTTTGTAATCAGGATCATTGTGAGCGGCTAGCACTTCCATTTTATGAGCTAACTCATCATTCCCAAATCCGGCAAAGCCACGATTAGTCTTTAAGAAAGTATATAAAGGTAGTTCATAATTTCCGTTGACAGCTGAAATTTGCATTTTTGGAAAAACATGTTGAGCTGTTCGTATATTTTCTACATCATCAGGAGTGAATTCTTGGCATGGGATATCGATGATTTCTAAACCTTGTTGATGATATTTTTGGTAAAGTTCGGTTAATTTTTCATATCGTTCAGGAAAAAGGGGATCATTTTCAGCTGTATTCACGATTAAAATTACTTTGTTTTGGAAATCTTTTAATAAAACTTCTTGATTTTGATGATCAAGGACAGCAAAGTCATAAATGTTCATTATTAAATGCTCCTTCAAAATTAAATTTAAAACTATCATACATCATTTTTTCAAAAAGTGGGGTTTAATTGCTGAGAATTACAAAAAATTAAAAACCAAAAGATAAAATGTGTTAAAATTAAAGTTCTAATGAATTATAATCGGAAATGAAAAAGTATTGTTGAATTAAAATATGTTAGAATTAATAAATAAAAGTAGGTGTTATAAATTGGAAAGTTGGTTATTTTTAGCTGTAATTTTAGTAGTAGCCTTATTTGGTAAAAATATGTCTTTAATTATAGCGTCGAGTGTTGTAATTTTAATTAAATTATTACCAATTAGTGATAAGTTGTTTCCTTTAATTCATGCTAAAGGTATTAACTGGGGTGTGACAATTATTTCAATTGCCATCTTAATTCCAATTGCCACAGGACAAATAGGGTTTAAAGATTTATTAGAAATATTAAAATCACCTGTCGGTTGGATTGCTTTAGCGTGTGGGGCTTTAGTTGCTATTTTATCTAAGAATGGCGTTTCCTTATTAGCAACATCACCACAAATTACCGTTGTTCTTGTTTTCGGAACAATTATTGGTGTTGTTTTTTTCAAAGGGATTGCCTCAGGCCCGGTTATTGCAAGCGGGATTACGTATTGTATTGTTAGTTTATTGAATTTAAGTTTATCTTAGAAGAAAGAAAAGGTGTCAAGATGGAAAATAAAATTGGACGCGTTATTACGATTAAAATTATTGATGAAAATGATAAGTATGTTTTTGGACAACATGATGGCGAAACATATCGTTTAGCTAAGGAAGAATTACGGAGTATTCCTAAAATGGGGGCAAATGTTTCTGGATTTGCCTATGAAAATGATAAGCATCAATTACAAATTACAAAAACAATTCCTAAAATCGGGATTGGTAAATATGCATTTTGTGATGTTGTTGCTGTGCGCAAAAACTTAGGAGTCTTTGTTGATATTGGCTTACCTAATAAAGATATTGTTGTTTCTTGTGATGAATTACCAGAATTAACACATCTTTGGCCTAAGAAAAATGATCGTCTTTTAATTGGTTTAAAAGTAGATCATAAAGGTCGACTTTGGGGAGATTTAGCGACAGAAGAAATGTTTAGAGCAATTAGTGTTAAAGCAGATGCGAAATTACGTAATAAAGATGTTACTGGGACAGTTTATCGTTTGAAAATGGTAGGATCTTATGTTTTAACAAATGATTATCAATTAGGTTTTATTCATAATACAGAACGTGATCAAGAACCACGTTTAGGTGAAGTTGTGAATGCACGTGTCATTGGTGTGCGTGAAGATGGAACAATGAATTTATCCTTACGACCACGTGCTTATGAAGCAATTAGTGATGATGCACAAATGTTAATTGCAGCGTTACAACATAATAATGGTCATTTACCATATACAGATAAAAGTTCTCCAGCTGAAATCAAAGCATATTTTGGTATTAGTAAAGGACAATTTAAACGTGCTGTGGGCCATTTAATGAAAGCTGGTTTAGTCCAACAAATCGATGGTGAATTACGTTTAAACGAAGCTTAAAACAGCTAAGGTGAGGGTGAATTACAATAGAACAGATTTTAAATGATTATTTGCATTATTTAAAAGTTGAACGAGGGCTTTCTGCCAATACAGTGGCTAGTTATCGTAATGATTTACAAACCTTTGCACTTTATTTAGCAGAACAAAACTTAAGCTATCAATCGGTTACTAAAGACGATGTTTTAGCTTATCTTCAAAAAGAGATGGATACTGGTAAAACTAACGCAACGATTATTCATCGTATTACAAGTTTACGCAAGTTTTATCAATATTTAGTTCAGGATCAAATTGTTACACAAAATCCGATGTTGTTAATTGATACACCGAAAAAACAACAACATTTACCAGAAGTTTTAACGACTAAAGAAGTGGAAACTTTGTTGAACACACCGAATACGGGCCAAGCCTTAGGGATGCGTGATCGGGCGATTTTAGAAGTGATGTACGCTACAGGGTTACGTGTGAGTGAAATTGTTAATCTGAAATTAAATGATCTGCATTTGAGTTTAGGTATCATTCAAACAATTGGTAAAGGTCAAAAAGAACGGATTATCCCGATTGGCGATGTAGCGATTCATTGGTTGGAACAATATTTACAATTAAGTCGACCAAAATTATTGAAAAATAAACGGAGTCCCTATTTATTTTTGAATTTTCATGGTAATCAATTAACACGCCAAGGAATTTGGAAGAATTTAAAAAAACAAGTCCAACAAGCAGGGATTACCAAAGAAGTAAGTCCGCACACATTAAGACATTCGTTTGCAACGCATATTTTAGAAAATGGTGCTGATTTAAGAATCGTGCAGGAATTGTTAGGTCATGCTGATATTTCCACGACGCAAATATATACCCATCTTTCCAAACGACGCTTAGCAGAGATTTATAATCAAGCACATCCGCGAGCTTAAGCGATTTGAGATAAGTTGGAAAATATGGTAAATTAAGGGATAGTTTATTGGCAAGATCACAGGAGGTCAAAATGCTTTATAAATATAAAAGTGATTATGAAAAAATTGCAATGGGATTGTTATCCTTTATACCAGATTTAAAAGACATTGCTCATTTACAATCTGAAATCAAATGGTACACCGCAGAAGATGATCGTAGTCTCTTTTTATGGAAAAATCCAAATGGTGACTTTATTGGAATCTTAGGTGTTGAAATCACTGATGATTTGTTGATTATTCGGCATATTGCTGTCTCACCTAGTGCACGAAATGAAGGGTTAACATATGCTATGTTATCCGATTTAGCAGCACGTTATCCGCATTGTAAGCTGATGGGGAATATTGAAACAGCAAGTATTATTAATAAATGGGAATGTAAAAAAGATGACTAAAGAAAATTCACAAACGGAATTAACTTTCAAATTACCAAGTTTTGAAGGTCCGTTGGATTTATTATTACATTTAATTAAACAAAACGAGATGGATATTTATGATATTCCAATTGCCAAAATTACTTCGCAGTATATCGAGTCATTAAAGCAAATGCAAAGCTTGAAGCTCGATATCGCTGGGGAGTATTTAGTTATGGCGGCAATGTTATTGAATATTAAAAGTAAAATGTTATTGCCAAATGAAAAAGAACAAATGGAATTGGCAGAATCTGATTTTCAAGAAGATCCGCGCGAACTTTTAGTAAAACAGTTATTATTACATAAATGTTATCAAGAAGCTGCCGAAAATTTACAAGTGGCTGCAGCAGAACGTTCTTTAAATTATACACGTGAAGAATTAACGCCTCCGGATGATATTCAGCAACAACAATTAAGTGCGGAAGGCTTGGATGTTCAGTTATTAACACAAGCTTTGCAAAGATTGTTATTGCAAAAAGAAATTAGTAAACCACAAAAAAGAGTTATTAATTCTGAAAAATATACAATTAAAGATGAAATTAAAAACATTCGGCAGTTATTACAAAGTACTAAGGAACCAATTTTATTTTCTGATTTATTTAAACAAAATGTCGATTTAGAAAAAATCGTGACTGTCTTTTTGGCAGTTTTAGAATTAAATAAAAGAGCAGAAGTTCATTTAGAACAAAAACAAACCTTAGGACCACTGTATTTAAAAAGTGAGGTAAAATCATATGTTAGCGAATCAAGCTAAAATTGAAAGTTTAATATTTGTTAGTGGGAATGAAGGCATTACCGTGACTGAAATTGCTCATTTAACAGGTCTGTTAAAGCCGGCCGTTTTAGAACAACTTGAAAAACTAAAACAAAAATATCAAAGTGATCAATCATGTGGTTTAATGTTACTATGTGCTGAAGAACGGTATCGTTTAGCAACTAAAAAACCTTTAGCAACTTTAGTGAAGAGTTATTTTGAAACGGATTCAGTTGTGAAACTGTCGGCAGCAGCTTTAGAAACTTTAGCAATTATTGCATATCAACAACCAGTGACACGGGTTGATATCGATGAAATTCGCGGAGTGAAATCGAGTTCGATGCTGCAAAAATTACTTTTATTAGGCTTGATTGCAGAAGCTGGTCGTTTAGAATTACCGGGAAGACCTTTGATTTATGTGACGACAGAAGCATTCTTAGATTATTTTGGAATTACAACATTAGCTGATTTACCAGAATTACCTAAGATTCAAGATGAAAAGTCGGAAGAATTAGAAGTTAATGATTATTTAGAACTATTTGAAACAACAATTACAGAAGAAATAGATTAAATTAGGAGGAATATAATGGCAGAAAGATTACAAAAAGTTATGGCAAATGCTGGTGTGGCATCGCGTCGCGCAAGCGAAAAATTAATTCAAGCAGGACGGGTATCCGTGAATGGTAAAATCGTGACGGAATTAGGAGTGAAAGTTGGCTCACAAGATTTCGTGTTAGTCGATAGAAATCCTATTGATAAAGAAAAGAAAGTGTATTTCTTGTTATATAAACCACGTGGCGTGATTTCAGCAGCGAAAGATGATAAAGGTCGTAAAGTAGTTACAGATTACTTTACTGATTTTGAACAACGGGTTTACCCAGTAGGACGTTTAGATTATGATACATCTGGATTATTATTAATGACGAATGATGGTGAATTAGCTAATCAATTAATGCACCCACGTTATAAAGTTAATAAAACATATGTTGCTAAAGTTGAAGGAACACCAACAAATGAAGAATTACAAAAACTTCGTCAAGGTGTTGTGATCGATGGTAAAAAGACAGCTCGAGCAAAATGTAAAGTTTTATCAAGTGATTTTCAAAAGAAAACATCAGTTGTGTCATTAACAATTCATGAAGGTCGTAACCATCAAGTTAAGAAAATGTTTAAAGCAATTGGCCATCCCGTACAAAAATTAAAACGTGAAACATATGGCTTTTTAAACTTAAATGGCTTAACATCAGGCGATTTCAGACCTTTAACAAGTTTAGAAGTTAGTGAATTGAAAAAAACAGTTCGTAAAGGCAAATAATTAATAACTTATTTTAAATAAGTTGTGTTATAATTTAAAAGAAATTAAATAATATTTTGGTTTATCTTCAGGGCAGGGTGTAAATCCCGACCGGCGGTAATAGTCCGCGACCTCTAGTAATAGAGTTGAACTGGTGTAACTCCAGTACCGACAGTATAGTCTGGATGGAAGAAGATAGGGCTTTTTTAATGATGATTAAAAATAAAACTCTATCAACAAGCTAAGTTGGTAGAGTTTTTTTAGTTAAAAGTCCGCGGTGAAGATAACCTTCAATGGAGGTTGAACATGCAACAAAGCAAAACCAAAAAATATACATTAATAGCAGTTTTGGCTGTGATGGCTTACTTATTAATGTTTTTAGCGGTTAGTATTATTCCACTAGTACCTTGGATGAAACTTGATCTAAGCGATTTACCAGTTTTATTAGGTTTTATTGTTTTAGGTTATCGTGGTGGATGGGAAATTTTATTATTGCGGACAGTCATTTATTTTGTATTAAGTGGTCCGAGTTTACCGAACTTAATTGGTGTTGGAGCTAGTTTATTAGCGAGTGCAATCTTTTGTACAACTATTTACGCTGGTTTAAAACGTGGGGCGCGACACGGTAAAAAATATGCAGGTATTGTATTATTAGCGACATTGTTATTAACAATAGCGATGGCTTTAGCTAACTGGTTGGTTATTACACCTTTATATTTGAATGTGTTGGGTATGCAGTTAAATATTAGTTTAGGCCAAATGATTTTGTATGGTGTGATTCCTTTTAATTTAATTAAAGGAATTGTTATTGGGATTATCTTTGGTGTGATTTATCCGAAATTAAGTAAAGCAATTCAAGAAAAAATTAGTGCATAAAAAAGAACGATATAAGTTGATTAATTAAATCAATTTATATCGTTCTTTTTTATTTATTTATTTTGCATCATTTTGTAAAGCTGCTTGTTTTAAGGCAAGTTCTTTATTACCACGATGGAGATCCCAAATTGTCCAAACAAGTAAGGCTAAGATAGCTGCGATTGCAAAGTAAGCAATAATATAAGCTTGATGCATTTGAGCAGCATTTGGATTATCACCATAGAAGGCAGCGATTGAATCTGGTAAACCACGTAAATTCAAGAGTGTTAATGAAATAACAGAGAGCCAACCTAAAATCCGTAACCAGAGACCATTTTTAAAACGACTTCCCATTTCAGCGGTACTATTTGTCATCATCAGCAATGGAATCATTGAGAATGGCAAGGCAAAGGCTAAGAAGACTTGTGAGTTATTCATCAAATTATTCAGGGCCTCATGTTGTGCGAGTGGATTTTTGCTGTTGGTTAACATGACACAGACTAAAACTGGAATAACAGAAATTAAACGTGTAATTAAACGACGTGCCCAAAGTGGCATTTTCATATGGATGAAACCTTCCATAATAACTTGTCCTGTTAATGTCCCGGTAATTGTCGAGTTTTGCCCGGAAGCAAGTAAAGCAACTGCGAATAAGACAGATAAAGCACCAGATTGTGCTACTTTAATTAAAACACCATTACTTAACATCGAGGAATCAGATAAGGCATGGTAAAGACCAAAGAATGAAGGGTCTTTAACAGCACCAGATTTGAAAACAGCAACACCCATAATTAATAATAATGAGTTAACAACGAAAGCGAATGTTAATTGGATGTTAGAATCCCATGCGCTAAAACGAACTGCTTCTGCCACGTCATCTTCGTTATTATGATCGATGTTTCTTGTTTGAGAAACAGCTGAGTGAAGATATAAGTTGTGCGGCATAACTGTTGCACCGATAATACCTAAAGCCCCATGTAAAGGATCCATCCCAGCAATTACTGGTTTAGATGCGAATGTTTGGGAAGTAGGAATAAATCCAGCGAAAACAGCACTCCAATCAGGATCTGAGAGGATAACTTGATAAGTAAAGACGAATAAAATTACTAAGATTAAAGCAACAACTAAAGCTTCAATTTTTCTAAAACCAACTTTAGTTAACAGTAAAAGTAATAAAACGTCAAAAACAGTAATAAAGACGGCGACGACTAAAGGAATATCAAATAAGAGATATAAAGCAATCGCAGCCCCGATAACTTCCGCGATATCAGTTGCCATAATAGCTAACTCAGTTAAAACCCAGAGGACAATCCCTAAGGAACGACTTGTCCGAGCTCGAATTGCTTGAGCTAAGTCCATTTGACTAACAATCCCAAGTTTGGCGGCCATATATTGTAATAACATGGCAATTAAACTTGACATTAAAATAACTGACATTAAAAGATATTGGAAGTTTTGCCCACCAGTGATGGAAGTGGACCAGTTACCCGGATCCATATAACCAACCGCTACTAAGGCACCAGGACCTGAGTAAGCAAATAATGTTTTCCAAAAACCTTGTCCTTTAGGAACAGAAACTGTCCCATTAATTTCTTCAAGCGAAGGACCATTCGCGTATTCAATAAATTTATGTTTGTTTTGTGTATGACTCACAGTAGAATCAACCCTCACTTTCTTAATGTTTAAATTAACAATTGTATTTTACACCTTATTTTGTCTAAAAGAAATCTTTTTTTAGGTGCGCCTTAATTATTATAATAATATTTGTTTTCTAATAATTCAACTAATACCATTTAAAAAATAATTGATTCAATAAAAAAGTTGAAAAAGCATGCTAAAAAAGGAGAGAAGACGTATTATATAAAGTGAGAGAGATTGGAAGAGGGAGTGTGATTTTTTAATGCACCAACCATGGATTCTGTATTTTGAGCCAGAAAAATTAAAAAAAGCTAGTGTCTTGCGACAATTAATGACAAATAAAATTACCAGTTCGAGTTTGTTTTGGGGTTTTTATTATGATTGGTTAGGATATATTAATGAAGAACCTAAATTACAAGAAAGTATTTTTCTAAAAGAATTAGCTCAACTAGTTAAATTAGGCGATTTGATGATGCCACAACAAGGATTTTATCAATTAACACCACAAGGGGAACAAAAAAAGCAAGCTATGATAGAGGCTGGATTATATTTACATAAGCCACAATTATTAGCCCAAATTGATTACCCATTATGGAAAGATGTTTTTTATTTAAGTGTACAAGCTGCTTCAGAATATGCTTATGACCAAAAACGTTATTATGTGATTACTTCTAATTTACAGGCCCAATATTATGTTAAACAATGGATTAAAAAATATTCATTAGCTCAATTAGTGACTGAATTAAATGAAACTTTAAATAAATTTTTAGCACAAGAAGATCCACAGTTAGCTGCAGCTTTTAGTGCTAGTTTGGTCGGCTATCAAGTTAACGGGAAAACAGCTCTACAAATTGCGGAAATGACGCCATATAGCCCAGCCGAAATTTCCTTGATGCAAGTTGATTTCTTATTGCGCTATGCTCAATATATCGTTCAAGAACAAAGTATATTAAAAGAATTAGTTGCTTGGACGAAAAATGAACGTCGTGTACCACAAAGTGCCTTAGTTACATATCAAATGTATTTACAAGGGTTTGATATTGCAACGATTAGTCAACGGCGACATGTTAAACCAGCAACAGTAGAAGAACATTTGATTGATGTAGCTATTATTAAACGGGATTTCCCCCGGGATGCATTTTTAACACCGGAATTAAAAACAGCTTTAAGTCAAATGATGTCAATTCAGAATGTGGCAACTATTCAGTATAAAGAGCTGAAAGAAAAACTTCCTGAATTAACTTTTTTACAATTTAGAATGTTCCAAATAGATTTATTACGAAAGGAGCGAAATAATTAGGCGTGGAAGAAGCAAAATTATTAGAAATTTTACAAACAGAATATCAATATCCGAGTTTTCGACCTGGACAAGTAGAAACGCTCCAAAAATTATTAAATAATGAAGCGACTTTAGCAGTTTTGCCTACAGGGACGGGTAAAAGTTTATGTTATCAACTCTATCAAAGAATTCAGCGGAAAACTGTCTTGATTATTTCGCCTTTAATATCTTTAATGCAAGATCAAGTTGAGCAATTGAAATATTTAGGTGATAAAAAAGTGGTGGCTTTAAATTCACAGTTGAGCTATGCCGAACGTCAGTATGTGATGCAGCATTTATCTATGTATGATTTTATTTATATGTCACCAGAAATGTTACAAAATCAGGATATTTTTCCTTTGATAAGAAAACTTAATCTAGGTTTATTAGTAATCGATGAAGCACATTGTATTTCGCAGTGGGGACCGGATTTTCGACCTGATTATTTAGAGTTAGGCCGATTGAAAAAGCAATTAGGTAATCCCTTGACTTTAGCTTTAACGGCAACAGCCACAACTAAAGTTACACAAGATATTTTGGAGAATTTAGAATTAAATCCAGCTAATATTGTGCGGTGCTCAGTGGATCGTCCTAATATCTATTTAGATGTGAAAGAAGTTACTGATGATCAAGCTAAACAAGATCTATTAGTTGAAATGGTACAAAATTTACAAGGCCCGGGCTTGATTTATTTTTCAAGTAAACGTAAAGCCGAAGAAATTAGCGCGTTATTAAATGCTCAAACCAATTTACGTGTTGCGACCTATCATGCGGATTTAGGTTTGGAACAACGCTATATGATTCAACATCAATTTTTAGATGATGAATTAGATATTATTTGTGCAACGAGTGCTTTTGGAATGGGTGTGAACAAGAAAAACATCCGTTATGTATTGCATTATCATTATCCAAGTGATTTAGAAAGTTATGTGCAAGAAATTGGCCGAGCTGGCCGTGACGGTCAACAAAGTTATGCGGGGTTGATATATGCGAAGCAAGATTATAATTTACAAGTTAATTTATTAGAAAAAACAATTCCCGATCAAAATGAAATTCGTTATTATAGTCAAAATCCAGAATTGATTACGGCGGATTCACCAGAAAGGATTCAATTAATTCAACATTTATTAGCTAAAAAACAAACTGAAGAGCAAATTTTGCAGTATTTTAAACAACGGCGAAATGAAAAATATCAAGGGATTGCCGGAATGATTACTTATTTAACGAGTGATGGTTGCAAACGTGATGAGATTCTAAGTTATTTTGGTGAAGAAAAACAAACGCAAAAACCGCGATATTGTTGTTGTGAAACGAGTGTTAGTTATGAACAATTAGGTTTAATGCATCAAAGTGATGCTCAGAAACTAAGTGTACAACCAATAGCCACGTATCAAGATGTTTTAGCTAAGTTATTTAAAACTAAGTAAGTTTGGAATGAAAACCATCATATAATAATTAAAAGATTGTGAATATTACTAAAAGCAGCAGAAAACTTTAGCTAATTGTAGGCAATCAAATCGAGAATATGATAAAATAATTTATAAAAGGTCTGAGGAGGAATAACATGGATCCAAAAAACGAGCATCAAGAACCAGAAATGAAAAATCCAGAACAAGAAAACAAACCTTGGGAAAAGAAATTTGAAGATGAACGTGATGAACAAGGTAACTATTCACGGACAGCAACACGTAAGAAAAGCAAAAATCATACGGTCTTAACAACATCATTATTAGTGATATTTTTAGTCATTATTTTAGGAACAATTGCTTTATATTTTGTGTCACAAAAGAAAGCTAATAACGATACAATGAACGATGATAAGATTGAAGTGGTAACTTCAGTTGATAAAGAAACATCTAAAAAAGAAAGTAAAGCTAAGAAAAAGAAAAAATCAGCTAAAAAAGCTAGTTCTAAAAAAGACAAAGCTGAAGAAGTTGATCCAGAAGATGATGTTGATCAAGATTTAGATAATCCTGATCAAAAACCTGAAAAGCCAGCTGATGAAGCTAGCTCACAAGCATCTACAAATGATAGTGCTAAAAAATATGTGACAGTTGCTAATGGACAAGGTATTTACCGGATTGCAGTTAATAATGGTTTAACAGTTGATCAATTATTACAATTAAATCCAGGTATGACAGCTAATTCAACAATCACACCAGGACAACAAATTAGAGTTAAGTAAATGTGAGGTCATTTATGACCTCTATTTATTTTGAATTAAGCGCTGGAAAGAGGATAGATAAAGATGGATGAAAATACTACGAAAATGCAAATTGCAATCGATGGACCGGCTTCTGCTGGTAAAAGTACGGTTGCTAAGCTAGTTGCGAAAGAAATGAATTACATTTATTGTGATACAGGTGCGATGTATCGTGTGGCAACTTGGTATGCATTGAAAAATAATGTAGCTTTAGATGATAATCAAGCATTAGAAGAAATGTTAAAAGATGTTCAATTAGAATTTGTACCAGCTGAACCAGTACAAAAAGTTTTTGTAAATGGTGAAGAAGTTACTGATGCAATTCGGATGCCAGATGTTACAAATAATGTTTCTTTAGTTGCGGCACAACCTAGTGTTCGTAAAGCTATGACTCAACGTCAAAGAGAAATTGCTGATGCTGGTGGAATTGTGATGGATGGACGTGATATTGGGTCAGTTGTTTTACCAAATGCCCAAGTCAAAGTCTTTATGGAAGCAACAGTTCATGAACGAGCATTACGTCGTTATCGCGAAAATCAAGCTAAAGGAATTGAAACTCCCTTAGCAGTGTTAGAAGAAGAAATTGCGGCACGTGATTATAAAGATTCAACACGGAAAGAAGCACCATTAATTTGTGCTGAAGATGCAATTAAACTTGATACAACAAGCTTAAATATTGAACAAGTTGTTGCTGAAATCAAAAAAATTATAAAAAAGAACGCTAAATAAACATGTTTAGCTGGTATTTGTTTAAAAAATAAGGTAAAATGGTACACGAAGTTAGTCGTTAAGGAGGACATAGTCCATGAGTAAAGAAGCAAACAAGGATTTATTAGAAGCATTGAACAGTGTTCAAGAAGTAAACGTAGGTGATGTAGTTAAAGGTGAAGTTTTAGCTATTGACGATTCAATGCAAGTTATTGTCGGAATTGAAGGTGCAGGCGTTGAAGGTGTCGTACCTGTCCGTGAATTAACAGTACAACGAGATGATATTAAAGAAGAAATTAAAATGGGTGACGTACTTGATTTAGTAGTTGTATCACGCATCGGTTCTGATAAAGAAGGCGGTAGCTACTTATTATCACAACGTCGTTTAGCAGCCCGTAAGATTTGGGAAGATGTTAAAGCAAAATTTGAAGCTGGTGAAACAATTACAGCACCTGTTACTCAAGTAGTACGTGGTGGTTTAGTAGTTGACGCTGGTATCCGTGGTTTCATCCCAGCATCAATGGTTTCAGACCAATATGTTGATGATTTAAACCAATACAAAGGTCAAGAATTAGAACTTAAGATTATCGAAATCGATCCAAGCGAAAACCGCTTAATCTTATCACACCGTGATATTGCACGTGCTAAACGTGAAGCACAACGCGCAGAAACAATGGCTAAATTAGTTGAAGGCGATGTTATTGAAGGTAAAGTAGCTCGTTTAACAAACTTTGGTGCATTCGTTGACTTAGGTGGTGTTGATGGTTTAGTTCACGTATCTGAAATTTCATACGAACGTGTTAACCAACCTTCAGATGTTTTAGAAGTTGGTCAAGATGTTAAAGTTAAAGTTTTAGGCGTAGATACAGAAAAAGGCCGTATTTCATTATCTATCAAACAAACATTACCAGAACCATGGGATGTTGTTGCAGAAGAAATTGCTGAAGGCGATGAATTAGAAGGAACAGTTAAACGTTTAACAGACTTTGGTGCTTTTGTTGAAGTTATGCCAGGTGTTGAAGGTTTAGTTCACATCTCACAAATTGCTCACAAACATATTGCAACACCAAGTGAAGTTTTAACTTCTGGTGAAACAGTTAAAGTTAAAGTTTTAAGTGTTAATGCACCAGAACATCGTTTAGCTTTATCTATTAAAGCATTACAAGAAAGACCACAAACTGAAGAAGCTGCTGAAGAAGTAGTGGAAGAAGTTGTTGAAATTCCTGAAGAAAACACAGGTTTCACACTTGGTGATCTTATTGGTGACGAAATTAACGAATAATCATTAATAAAGTCGATTTTTAAACTGACCCAAAGGATCGGATCTTCTGGGTCAGTTTTTTATTTATTAAAAAACAAATAATTATTAAAGAAAATGAAAAAATAAAAGGAGGAATGTTAAATGGCAAATCCAATTGTTGCGATTGTTGGTCGTCCAAATGTTGGTAAATCAACAATTTTTAACCGTTTAGCCGGTGAAAGAATTTCCATCGTGGAAGATATTCCGGGTGTAACGCGTGATCGTATTTACGCTACAAGTGAATGGTTAGGTCGCTCTTTTAACATTATTGATACTGGTGGGATTGATATTGGTGATGAACCTTTCTTAACTCAAATTACAGAACAAGCGCAAATTGCGATTGATGAAGCAGATGTTATTGTCTTTGTAGTAAGTATCAAAGAAGGTTTAACTTTAGCTGATGAAAAAGTAGCTAAAATCTTATATCGTTCAGATAAACCAGTTATTTTAGCTGTTAATAAAGTTGATAATCCTGAATTACGTTCAGAAATTTATGACTTTTATGCCTTAGGTTTTGGAGAACCAGTACCAGTTGCTGGATCTCACGGGATCGGAACAGGTGATCTTTTAGATTGCGTTGTGAAAGAATTCCCATCTGAAACAGAAGAAGAACAAGATGATTCAATTAAATTTAGTTTTATTGGTCGTCCTAATGTTGGTAAATCATCATTAGTTAATAGTATCTTAGGTGAAAATCGTGTAATTGTTTCTAATGTTGAAGGTACAACACGTGATGCGATTGATACGAAGTTCACAACTGATGATGGTACTGAATATACTATGATCGATACAGCCGGAATTCGGAAACGGGGTAAAGTATATGAAAATACTGAAAAATACTCTGTTTTACGTGCGATGCAAGCGATTGATCGCTCCGACGTTGTTGTGGTGGTCTTGAATGCTGAAGAAGGTATTCGTGAACAAGATAAACACGTTGCTGGTTATGCGCACGAAGCTGGTCGTGGGATCATTATTGCGGTAAATAAATGGGATGCCATCGAAAAAGATGGTCGTTCTATGCAAGAATTCACGCAAAAAATTCGTCAAGAATTCCAATATTTAAGCTATGCACCAATTGTGTATGTATCTGCTAAAACAGGTCAACGCTTGAATAAATTACCAGAATTGATTGAAAAAGTTAACGCTAACCATGCGCAACGAATTCCATCAGCTGTTTTAAATGAAGTTGTGATGGATGCGATTGCTTATAATCCAACACCAACAGATAACGGCAAACGTTTACGTGTTTACTATGCAACTCAAGTGGCAACTAAGCCACCAACATTTGTAATTTTCGTAAATGATCCAGAATTAATGCACTTTTCTTATGAACGTTTCTTAGAAAATAGAATTCGGGAAGCCTTTGATTTTGAAGGAACACCAATTCATTTAATCGAAAGACGTCGTAAATAAACTAAGGGTCAATCTTAGATAAAAAAAGTTTAATCAGAGGTTAAAAACCTTGTTATAGTAAGGTTTTTATGCTATTCTATCAAATGGACAATGATTTGTAAGTCATTGTTTCATCATTTTTGGGAAACCCAAAATGAGCTATCAAGAGATGATGATATTACATCTAATCTTCATTTGAGGAGGTGAAACATATGGCAAACAAAGCACAATTAATTGAAACAGTAGCAGAACGTACAGGTCTTACAAAGAAAGACGCAACAGTTGCTGTTGATGCTGTTTTTGGTTCAATCCAAGATTTTCTTAAAGAAGGCGAAAAAGTTCAATTAATCGGTTTTGGTAACTTCGAAGTTCGTGATCGTGCAGCTCGTAAAGGTCGCAACCCACAAACAGGTGAAGAAATCCAAATTCCAGCAAGTAAAGTTCCTGCATTCAAACCAGGTAAAGCTTTAAAAGATGCTGTTAAATAAGATTTAAACTTATTTTGCATAAAGTCGGGACTGTAAAGTTCCGGCTTTTTTAAAACGCTGAATTTAGCGCGCTGGGATGTTTGTCAGATGTTTTCAAACAAAAAAGGAGAGTTATATATGACATATTCAGAACAATTAATCGACATGTTAGAAATGGGTCAAATTGATGAAGCTTATGCGATTTTTCCAAAAGCTTTAGAAAATGATGACGATGAGATGTTATACAGTTTAGCTGAAGAATTATATTCTTTAGGTTTTTCTGATTTAGCAAAAAAAGCTTATCAATTATTATTAGAACGTTATCCGGATGAAGATCAAATTCGGACCGCTTTAGCTGATATTGCGATTAGTGAAGGGCATGATGATGAAGTTATTCAATATTTAGCAGATATTAAACCAGATTCTGATGCTTATTTACAATCATTATTAGTAGCGGCAGATTATTATCAAACACAAGCGATGTTTGAAGTAAGTGAAAGTAAATTATTAAGAGCTTTATCTTTAGCACCAGATGAGCCAATTATCCAATTTGCCTTAGCAGAATTTTATTTTAATATTAAAGAATATCACAAAGCACAAAAACTTTATTTAGAATTAATTAAAAACGGTGTACTTGAATTATCACGGGTTGATTTAGTCCAAAGATTAGGTGTTTCTTATGCAGGACAAGGTAAATTTGAAAAAGCTTTAGCTTATTTAGATCAAATTCATGAAGAAAAATTGGATATTGATACACGTTTCCAATTAGCTTTTACCCAATTACAATTAGGGATGTTAGATGAAGCTCAAAATAGTTTTGAAAAATTAATCGAATTAGACCCAGGATATGCGACAGCGTACCCATATTTAGCTGATATTCAACAAGAAAAAGGTCAACTCGGTGAAGCTTTAAAGACTTATCAAGAAGGTTTAGCAGTTGATGAATATAATATTGAACTTTATCGTAAAGCAAGTGAATTAGCTTTACAATTAGGTGAAGTTGAATTAGCACAACGTTATTTAAAAACAGCATTGAGTCAAGATGAACATAATTTAACATTAGTGTTAGCGTTGAGTAATTTATATTTACAACATGATATGCATCAAGAAAATATTGCCTTTTTAAATGAGTATTTAGCAGAAGGTGAAATTGATCCGCAAATTCATTGGAATTTAGGTCGTTCTTATGCGGCAATTGATGATTATCCAGAAGCTGTTAAAAATTATCAAGCAGTTCAAGAAGCATTGCATAATAATTTAGATTTCTTAAAAGATGCAGCTTTTGTTTATCGTAATGCAGGGGAACGAAACCTAGCATTAGAATGTTTGAATCTTTATTTGCAAGAAAGACCAAATGATAGCGAAGTTTTAGAACTTCAAGAAGCTTTAGAAGATTATTAGAACAAAATAAAAAACGTCGTAAAAGATTAATTAATCTTTTGCGACGTTTTTTATGTAGGTTGTTATTCCTGTTTTGCTTTCGGATCGCTAATGAATACATTAAGAACGTTATTTAAAACTAATCCGGCAATAATAGGAATAATAGCAGCTAGTTTAGGATCGAATGTTAATCCTGTTAGAGCAGAAACTACATAGGCTAAGATTTCACCATATAATACACTCCACACAATGACTGCGATTTGTTTTCCCATTAGACAACACCTCTCATTCAAATACAGTTTATCATAAATGCGCTTACTTTGTATAGATAACTTTGCCTTTATGTCATAATAAAGTTAATATAATAAATATGATGTTATAAAAGGATTAAGAAATGTTATGACTAAAAAGAAAACGCAATGAAAGATAGACCTGTTTGTTGGTGATAAAGAAAGATGAGAAAGTAAATTACAACAGTATTAATAAGCATTAGAGCGATAGATTAAACGGCTATCGCTTTATTTTTTACCACTTGTAGCCTAATAATAACCGTTTATAGGAATTTGCGTACATACAGAAAAAGTTTTGCTATACTATCAATGAAAGGAGATGATAGAGATGATAATAAATCTTGATATAGATAAAAAATATAAAGAAACAGAAATCAATATTCAATCTTATGAGATGACTGAAGAAATACGTAAGATTATGGAGTTTATAAATAAAGATAATACAGGAAAGCTTACTGTCATCAAGGATGAAAGAATTCTCTTGATAAAATTAGCTGATGTTTTTACAGTCTTTGCTGAAGGTGGCAAAGTGTTTGTAGAAACGGCTGATGATAAATTTGAAATTAAGTTAAGATTATATGAGGTAGAAGAAAAATTATCTCATCTATCATTTATAAGGATAAGTAAGTCGAAAATTATAAATATTGACAATGTAAAGTATTTTGAATCAGGGTTTACAGGAACTATTGAGATTGTATTTAAAAACGACAAAAAAACTTATGTGTCAAGAAGGTATGTAAAGGGGATTAAAGAAAGGTTAGGTGTTTAAAATGAAAGAGCAAAATCTCTATGACAGAATCAGAAAAATATTAGTAGGTGCTTTGATGGGAGTAGGTATAGGTTATATTATTGCTTTGTGTTTTTCTGTGAAATGGGGAGCATTTTCTCCAGCACCTTTAGTTCTTGTAGAAAAGGTAGGAAATATAAAGGCAGCTGAAATGTTGGCTTTATATTCAGGGCTTGTAGGTGCTGTATTTGCAGGAACAAAATTTATTTGGGATATAGAAAAATGGAGTTTAGTAAAAAGCTCTTTCGTATATTTTACAATTAATCTTTTAGTTATGAGCTGTGCAGGATATAGATTATACTGGTTTTCTCATAATATAAAAAATTATTTTTCTTTTTTATCTGTGTATATAGTGATTTTTATAGCTATATGGGTAGTAACATATTTCAAAAATAAAAAGAATGTAAAAGAACTAAATGATAAATTAAACCAAATTAAAAAATAAAAAAAGATAATAAAATTAAATCGATAGGATATTTTTGATGTTTTTTAACGAATACTCACGAATATATTATGATATTGTTATATGATATATTCGTGAGATGTGATACGAAGTGTCAAACTCAAACAAAAAAGACGACAACAAAATATTCATTGTCGTCGTCAAAATTAACGAGCCTACTCAGAGAAAGTTAACTTTTTCTGATGTCTTTACTATAATTGGAATTGTCAGCGCGTGGCTCATTTGTTGGCTAACTTTAACTTACTAAGTTAGCTATCGAGAGGTAAGATTACAGCTTGCCTCTTGTTTGAGTATAACAAATTCGTGCCTAAAATGAAAATTAATTATTCTAAAATGTTTAGATATATAGCTTTAATTTCATTGTGGTTGGCAACTATGTTTGCTATCTTACATCCTTAAAAAGGAGTGTACAATGATTAAATTGTACAGTTAGTGAAGGCGCGCCGTGAATATAATTCTAAAGAACAACAAGGACAGTGTTAGCTGTCCTTTTTTGTTACTGCTTTTTAAAAGGCTAACGGGTCTAAGTCAGACAGTAGTAAGTAATGTTGTTTGTTAAAAAGTTCGCTGCAACGTATAATTAAAATTAATAGCAGGTTAAAGAGAGGTTGGTTGTTATGGAACAAGCACAACAAAAGTTATTTGCGGTTACTGATTCCTGGGAATTAAGTAAAACTAATTTTGATCCTCAGACACGTTTATTAGAAGAATCCTTAACAAGTTTAGGGAATGGTTATATGGGGATGCGGGGAACTTTCGAAGAAGATTATAGTGGTCAAACACATCAAGGTACATACATAGCCGGGGTCTGGTATCCAGATAAAACACGAGTTGGATGGTGGAAGAATGGTTATCCGGAATATTTTGGCAAAGTGATTAATGCAACTAATTTTAGTGCGTTAAAAATTACAGTAGCTGGAGAAGTATTGGATTTAACAAAACAGCCACCAAGTGATTATTTCTTAGAATTAGATTTGCAAGCCGGGGTCTTACGGCGGAGTTATACTGTGAACATCGCTGGCAATCATTTAGCTTTTCGTTGGCAAAGATTTTTTAGTTTAGTTCAAAAAGAGATTGCAGTTTTTAATTTGGAAGTTGAATTATTAGCTGGGCCGGGCTGTGAAGTGCAGATTAGCTCTGAGCTGCAAGGCGATATTCAAAATCAAGATAGTAATTATGAAGAATATTTTTGGAAAACTAAAGCAAGCGGGATTACCGAAGATAAAAATGCTTATTTCACTAATCAAACAAAAGAGAATGCGTTTGGTGTGCCGCAATTTGTAGTGACAACGATGATGAAAAACAAAACTAATGGCACATTACAAACAGAACATTTTGATCAAGCTGGTGTGCAACAAAAGTATCAAAAAACTTTAACCACAGCGGATGCCAAACTAGAATTCACTAAATATGTGGCAGTAGTGACGGACCGTGATTATCCATTGGAGAACCAGTTATCACAAGCACAAAAATTATTAAATCGCTTTAGTCAAAATGATTTTTCGCAAGCTTTACAACAACAAGCTCAGGCCTGGAAAAAACGGTGGGACAAAGCTGATGTGGCGATTAGTGGTGATCCAGCTGCTCAACAAGGGTTAAGATTTAATTTATTTCAATTATTCCAAACATATTATGGTGAAGATGAACGGTTAAATATTGGTCCCAAAGGTTTTACCGGTGAAAAATATGGCGGCGCAACGTATTGGGATACGGAAGCATATGCATTGCCTTTATATTTAGCCTTAACTGAGCCGAAAGTACCATTGCAATTACTGAAATATCGTCATCAACAATTACCACAAGCTTATCACAATGCCCAACAACAAGGCTTAAAGGGTGCATTATATCCGATGGTAACTTTTACGGGTGTTGAATGTCATAATGAATGGGAAATAACTTTTGAAGAAATTCATCGTAATGGAGCCATTGCCTACGCTATTTATAATTATACAAATTACACTGGTGATGATACTTATCTAAAAACAACTGGTTTAGAAGTTTTAGTCGGAATTGCCCGTTTTTGGGCGGATCGGGTTCATTATGTCCCACACAAAGATCAATATATGATCCATGGTGTGACCGGTCCGAATGAATATGAAAATAACGTGAATAATAACTGGTACACTAATTATTTGGCGCGATGGGTTTTACAATATACTAAAGAAATGTATTGCAAATATGCAGCAAGTAGTCCTATTACAGTTGATCAACAAGAATTAGCTGACTGGCAACAAATTATTGATAAGATGTATTTACCGTATTCAGCTGACTTGGGAATTTTTGTGCAACATGATACTTTTTTAGATAAAGAATTAAAACCAGTTACTGAGTTAAGCGAAAAAGATTTACCTTTAAATCAAAACTGGTCCTGGGATAAGATTTTACGTTCTTGTTATATTAAACAAGCCGATGTGCTGCAAGGGTTATATTTTTTCAATGATCAGTTTAGTCAGGCAGAAAAAGAGCGTAATTATCAATTTTATGAACCTTTAACAGTGCATGAGTCATCTTTATCACCATGTATTCATGCGATTTTAGCGGCCGAATTAGGGTTAACGAGTAAAGCTTTAGAATTATATTTACGCACAGCACGACTAGATTTAGACAATTATAATCATGATACCGAAGATGGACTGCATATTACATCGATGACAGGTAGTTGGTTAGCTTTAGTACACGGTTTTGCCCAAATGAAAACCGATCATAATCAATTATCGTTTGCGCCTGTGATACCTAAACAATGGTCAGGTTATCGTTTTCGGATTAATTATCGCCAACGATTATTGAAAGTGAATGTCACGCCTACAACTGTGCAAGTAACATTGTTAGCGGGTGAACCGTTAGAATTAAACGTTTATGCAGAAAAATATTTATTAACTTTACAAAATGAAATTCAAGTTCCTGTACACAGAAATGAGGAGTAAACATGTTTAAAGGTGTGTTATTCGATTTAGATGGTGTGATTACAGATACGGCTGAGTATCACTATTTAGCTTGGCGCGCTTTGGCAGCGGAGTTAGGTATTGAAATTGATCGTCAATTTAATCAACAATTAAAAGGCTTGAGTCGTGCTGATTCATTACGGTTGATTTTACAAAAAGGTCAACAAACTGAACTTTATCAAGGTGAAGCTTTTCAAGAATTGATGCAACGAAAAAATGAAAATTATTTAAAAATGATTCAAAAAATTACCCCGGCCGATATATTGCCGGGTATTAAAGAGTTATTATTTGAATTACAAGCAGCTAATATTAAAATCGCTTTAGCATCAGCGAGTCAAAATGGTCCGGTTATTTTAGAAAAATTAGGGTTAGCGGATTGTTTTTTAGGGATAGCTGATCCCAAGCAAGTAGCTGCGGGGAAACCAGCACCAGATATTTATTTGTTGGCAGCTAAAGAAATTGGTTTAAACGCTCAGGAATGTTTAGGTATTGAAGATGCCTTAGCTGGAATACAAGCGATTCAAGCGAGTGGAGCTGTGCCAGTTGGTGTGGGCCAAGCACAAGATTTAGGTGCTGATATCGACATTGTTGAGACAACGAAGGATTTGAATTTAGCTTATTTACAAGAAGTTTGGCAAAAATGTGAAAAATAAAAAAGAGTTACAAAGCAGTGCAACCAACTGTTTTGTAACTCTTTTTTTAGAGTGATTATAATTAAATTAAAAATAAATTAGAATAGATATACCCTGGATAAACTTATATCTACCAAAGGGATCAGAAAAAGCTGTAAAATAAATTATAAAAAAGTAGTTGACTTTTAATGTTATTCTAATGTATATTAATCACAAGCTAATTATTACTTAATATTAATCGAGAGGGAGATGTGTATGAAGTGGAGTAAAGTTTTAAGTTTAAGTGGTGTTGTCTTAACAGGAGCTGTGGCTTTAACAGCATGTGGTCAAAAAAGCACAGAGTCAAAAGATCAAGTTTTAAAATGGAGTTTACCAGCAGAAATCTCAACAATGGATCCGTCCTTAGCAACTGATAACTATAGTTTTGATATGTTAAGCAATAGTATGGAAGGTCTTTATCGTTTAGGTAAAGATAGTAAGATTGAACCTGGGATTGCGACTGCAACTAAAGTTTCTAAAGATGGTTTAACATATACATTTAAACTACGTAAAGACGCTAAATGGTCCAATGGTGACCCTGTAACAGCACAAGACTTCGTGTATAGCTGGCGCCGAACAGTTGATCCAAAAACTGGTTCACAATACGCATATTTGTATGAAGGTATTAAAAATGCCCTCGATATTAATGAAGGTAAAAAACCGGTTGAAGATTTAGGTATAAAAGCTAAAGGTAAATATGAATTAGTTGTTACATTAGATAAACAAATTCCATATTTCAAATTATTAATGGGATTCCCATCATTCTTCCCACAAAACCAAAAAGCAGTTGAAAAATTTGGTAAGAAATACGGAACATCTGCTAAGTACGTAGTGTATAACGGACCATTCAAGATGGAAGGTTGGACAGGAACGAACTTGAGCTGGAGTTTGAAGAAGAATAAAAATTACTGGGATGCTAAAAAAGTTAAATTAGATAAAATTAAATTCCAAGTTAATAAGAGTACAACAACATCATATAGTTTATATCAATCTGATAAATTGGATCAATCAACATTAGGTCCAGAACAAGCAAAACAATTGAAAGATAATCCTGATTTCTCAATTGTGAAAAATTCTAACTTAAGTTATTTAGAATTAAACCAAAACAATAAATTCTTAGCTAACAAGAAAATCCGTCAAGCTATCTCATATGCTATTGACCGGAAAACAATTGCTAAAACAATCTTAGGTAGTGGTACTTTACCAGCTAAATGTTTCGTATCTCAAGGTTTGGCTAAACATGATGGTAAAGACTTTACAACAGATGCAGCTACAAAAGCTGGTGTCACATATGATAAAGCTTTAGCACAAAAATTATTCAAAGAAGGTATGCAAGAAGTTGGAGAAACAAGCTTCTCTGTCAATATCTTAGGTGATGATTCTGATTTAACGAAGAAATTAACAGAATACTTACAAAGTAAATTAGAACAAACTTTACCAGGAATTAAAGTTAGTGTAAATAACATTCCATTTAAGACACGTTTAAGCCGTTCTGAAAAAGGTGAATTTGATATCGTCTTATCCGCTTGGGGTGCTGACTTCTCTGATCCAATTAGTTTCTTAGATTTAATGGTTTCAGGTAGTCCTTATAACAACGGTAAATGGACAAATACAGAATACGATAAGTTAATCCAAGCATCTAAGACAACAGATGCAGGCGATCCAGACAAACGTTGGGATGATTTAGTGAAAGCTGCTAAATTGCTTAACCGTGAACAAGGTGTTATCCCATTGGTACAACGTAATACACCACAAATGCTTCGTTCAAACGTGAAAGATGTCGTGCATAACTCAGCCGGAGTTTCTCATAACTGGAAAGAAGCATACATTAAATAAAAATAATTTTTAGACAAGCTGCCGAATATGGTAGCTTGTTTTTTTTGTTTATAATATGTAATAAGTTACTATAACATTAATGTGAATTAACCACTATCGACAAGGGGGAGTGACAAAACAAAAAGAACTCCGTGAAATATTTCCGTACTATTAACATTTGTTTTAACAGTTATTCAAGATGTTGTTTAGGTGATCAGTACCTTTTAGAAAACGCCCGCAAAGGTGATATAACAAGGTTTAGGGAGGCAAAGTTTACCTAAATGTATATAACTAAATGTCTGAATATGGTATAATAAGAGAGTAGATATGAATTTAGTCAAGGTAGAAAAAGAGTGAACATTAAACA
This sequence comes from Ligilactobacillus ceti DSM 22408, assembly GCF_000423245.1. Lineage (GTDB taxonomy): Bacteria > Bacillota > Bacilli > Lactobacillales > Lactobacillaceae > Ligilactobacillus > Ligilactobacillus ceti. Next base: position 547,788 of record NZ_KE383993.1, on the reverse strand, counting down.
TGGAAGATAAGGATAAAGATAAAATTAGCGTCCATTTTACAGCGTGGGATATATTTTTGTATTACACCTGCAGCGTGTATTTTTTAACTGAAAATAATTTGTTGGGGCTTTTAGGAAAAATTAGCCTAGCGTTGATTTTTATAGTAGCACCAATATTATTTTTATTATCTGCAATCAAAAAGTTTAATTCATTAGATAAATATGTAAAAATGACATTTGATGCAGGACGAGCTTTGCTTTCGTTAAGCATAGTGCTAACATTCGTAATGATTATTTTCGCTTAAACAAAAAGAGAGATAGTGTAGTAATTATATAAGTAGTTAGTCAAGGTAGAAAAAGAGTGAACATTAAACATGGAAGATAAAGAAAGAATTGACGTTCATTACACTAAATGGGATATATTTTTTTATTTCATTTGTAGTGTATATTTTTTAACCGAAAATAATTTAATAGGGCTTTTAGGAAAAATTAGTCTAGCGTTGATTTTTATAGTATCGCCAATATTATTTTTAGTATCTTTAATTAAAAAGTTTAATTCATTAGATAAATATGCACAAAAAACATTTCATGCAGGAATGGCATTGTTTGGATTGGGTGTATTTTTAGTAGTAGTAATGTTAATGTGGCAATCAATATCTATGATTATTTAATAACAAAAAGAGAGATAGTGTAGTAATTATATAAGCAGTTAGTCAAGGTAGAAAAAGAGTGAACAATAAAAATGGAAGATGAAGAAAAAAATGACGTGCATTTCACTAAATGGGATATATTTGTGTATTTATTATGTGCTGGATATTTTATAACGACTGATAACATTATAGGCTTTTTAGGTAAAATAAGCTTGATTTTATTTTTCATAGTTGGACCAGCGCTACTCATTATTTCTTTATTCGATAAATTTCAAAAGTGCAGAAAATGGGTGCAATATACTATGGTTGGTGGGTATATGTTATTTGGACTTAGTATGGCGCTTCTTTTTTTGATGTTAATATGTAAATCGTTCTCAGTGATTATTTTCGCTTAAACAAAAAGATAGATAGTGTAGTAATTATATAAGTAGTTAGTCAAGGTAGAAAAAGAGTGAACAATAAAAATGGAAGATGTAGGAAAAAATAGTGTCCATTTAACAAAATGGGATATATTTGTATATTTAGTATGCGGCGGATATTTTATAACGACTGATAACATTATAGGCTTTTTAGGTAAAATAAGCTTGATTTTAGTTTTCATCGTTGGACCAGTGATATTCATTTTTTCTTTATTCGATAAATTTCAAAAGTACAGAAAATGGGCGAAATATGCTATGGTTGGTGGGTATGTTTTATTTTTGATATGTATGGCGCTTATTATTGTAATGATATTTTTAAAATCTGTATGGACTCTGTGGTTTAGTTAAAAATAATAAATAAACAAAAGGAGATAATACAATGAAGAGTACATTGATTATATTTATTGGAATGGTTGTATTATATTTTTATATAAACAGAAGAAACAAGAAAAATTAATTAGATGCATCAAGTTATCGATGAGTTAAAACAGTTAAAACTCTTTTAGGAGAATCTTTACCAAAGATTCCTAACGTATAAGCATTTATTTAAAGTGATAAAAATAATTTTCTTAAAAACAACTAGACAAAATAAAAACGCTCAAGCAAGTGATTTGATTCACTAGGCTTGAGCGTTTTATTTTTCATAATTCATTCTAATGCACACTGATAAGGAGAGTACAGGATTTGAACCTGCGCGCCGGTATTAGCCGGTTCGCCGGATTTCGAGTCCGGTGCATTACCACTCTGCCAACTCTCCATAACAATAATAAATTATATCAATTTCTGTCCGTGCTTGCAATTAGAATTTTATTGATTAACAGATAAAAGCTTTAACTAAAATTAAGATTTAAATTCTGGTAGTTTGGATTAAACAGGTATAAACTAAGAACAATTAAAAAGTGTTTCGGGAGGAATTTTCAATGAATGAACAAGCATGTACTTCAATTTTAGTTGGTAAAAAAGCAACAATCGATGGATCCACAATGATTGCCCGTAACGATGATACTTTTATGCCGATTACACCACAAAGATTTTTGATGCAGCCAGCTGCGCAAAATCGTCATGAAATTTTAAAATCAACACAAAATGGTTTTCAAGCACCACTACCTACTACAGGATATCGTGCCACAATGACACCGAATGTTGAAGTGCAAGAAAAAGGCCTTTATGGTGAAAGTTCCATTAATGAAAAAAATGTCGCTATGTCATGTACGGAAAGTGTTTATGGTAATGAAAAAGCCTTAGCGTATGATCCTTTGGTATCTGATGGTTTGGCTGAAGATTGTATGCAACATATGGTCGCTCCATTTATTAATTCTGCGCGAGAAGGTGTGCGATATTTAGGTGATTTAATTAAAAAATATGGTTCTGCTGAAGGAAATGGTGTCTTATTTGCTGATCAAGATGAAGTTTGGTATATGGAAATTGTAACTGGACATCATTGGGCTGCTACGAGAATTCCGGATGATGCTTATGCGATTGCGGCTAATCAAGTAGCGCAACAACAAATTGATTTTAATGATCCAGATAATTATATGTGGTCCGCTGGATTACAAGAATTTGTGATAGAACATCATCTTAATCCTGATCGAGAAGGTTTTAACTTTAGACGAATCTTTGGTACGGATAATAATAAAGATCGTCATTACAATACACCACGTGTTTGGTATGGCCAACGCTGCTTTAATCCAAGTACTATCCAAGAACCAACTTCTAGCGATTTGCCTTTCATTTGTCGGGCAGAACGTCTGTTAGCGGTGGAAGATTTAGAATATATTTTAGGTTCACACTATAATGAAACACAATATGATCCATTGGGCCAAGGATCACAAGAAGATAAAGTTCGTTTTCGTCCGATTTCGCTCAATCGTACTCAAAATGCACACGTCTTACAAATCAGAAATGATGTACCAAAAGAAAATGCCGCTTTAATGTGGATCTGTTTTGGGGTTCCTTCGTTTGCGCCATTTGTGCCATTTTATACGAATGCACATGATACCGATCCAGCTTGGAGTGAAACACCGCTTAAATATGATATTAAGAGTGCTTATTGGATGTATCGCACATTATCCATGTTAGTTGAATCACATCATAGTAATTTTATTCAAAAAGATTTGGATTATTTGAAAGATTTACGTGAAAAACAAAGAACGATGATTGCGGACTTTGATCAAAAAGTGCAAAACTTAACACCAGCAGAAATTACTGATGAATTAACCCAAGCTAATTACGCTATTTCAGCTGCCATGAAAGATAAAACCATGCAAATGATTGCGGATTTAGTTGTGGAAGGTTTGACATTATCGAAATTAACTTTTGATATGGATAAGAATTTATAATTTGGAAACACTCCTTTTTATAAGGGGTGTTTTTAATTGTTTAAAGACTTGTTAATATTCGTGACATACCTTGACGCTCGGGCGAGGATATTAGAAAATATAAAAGAGTAGTATTTAATAATTTTAATGGTGAGTGAAAAGATGGAACAAGAATGGATTACAGAATTTCAAAAATATTTACGTGTTGAACGACAATATTCTGATGATACAGTGAAAGCTTATAGTCGTGATATCCAAACTTTTTGTCAGTTTATTACTGATAATGGTGGTGCGAAGTCTTTTGCAGAGATTAATAATTTTGATGTTCATGTTTATATGAGTTTTTTATATGATCAAGAATACAAAACGACCAGCATCTCACGTATTATCTCGAGTATGCGTTCGTTTTATCGTTTTTTAGATAAAAGTGAATATGTGACTGAGAATCCGTTTGCGTATGTGCAGTTGAAACGCCAACCGCGTTCTTTGCCGCATTTTTTCTATGAAAAGGAAATGATGGCTTTATTTGAAGCAACGCAAGGTGACGATCCTTTAATGTTGCGAGATAATGCATTATTGGAAAGTTTATATGCCACCGGGATGCGGGTTAGTGAGTGTATTGGTTTGGAAATGAATGATATTGATTATAGTGCGAAAGCGATGTTGCTAAGAGGGAAGGGGAAAAAAGAACGCTACGTACCTTTTGGGCAATATTGTGAAAGTGCGTTAAATGAATATTTTGTGAAAACACGCCAACCTTTAATGGAAAAATATCAAAAAGATCATCAAAAAGTTTTTGTGAATCATCATGGTGAACCATTAACGGCGGCTGGAGTGACTTATATTTTAAATCAAATTGTCAAAAGAAGTAGTTTGACAACAACGATTCATCCGCACGAATTGCGGCATACATTTGCGACACATTTAATGAGTAATGGTGCTGATTTACGTGCTGTACAAGAATTATTAGGTCACAGTAGTTTATCGACAACACAAATCTACACCCATGTGACGACAGAACACTTACAACGGGATTATCGAAAGTATTTCCCCCGAGCTTAAAAATAAGCTAAGATATAATTAGAAGAAAATTGAGGAGGATTTGAAAATGGCAAATGTTTCATTTCACGCAACAACAATTTGTGCCGTTAAACATAATGGTCACAACGCAATGGCCGGTGATGGTCAAGTAACAATGGGAGAACGTGTCATTATGAAAGGCACAGCGCGTAAAGTACGCCGGATTTATAATGATAAAGTAATTGTTGGTTTCGCTGGTAGTGTGGCGGACGCATTTAACTTAGAAGAACGTTTTGAAAAGAAATTAAATGAATATAGTGGTAACTTACAAAGAGCGGCTGTTGAGTTAGCTTTAGAATGGCGCAGTGATCAAGCTTTACAAAAATTAGAAGCCTTATTGATTGTGATGGATGACAAAGATTTATTAATGGTGTCCGGTTCTGGTGAAGTGATCGAACCAGATGATGGTATTTTAGCGATTGGTTCAGGCGGGAACTATGCTTATGCAGCAGCTAAAGCTTTGAAAAAACATGCTACAAATATGACAGCAGCTGAAATGGCGAAAGCGGCAATTACAATTGCTGGAGATATTGATATTTTCACAAACCATAATATTATTTGTGAAGATTTAAGTTCTGAAGATTAATTATTAATAATATATAGTAAAAGCATCTGCTTATAGTAGGTGCTTTTTTATTTGGCTAAAGTTTGATTTAACAACATTTAGATAACTTTTTCTTTTAGGTATAAAATTAAACGTAACACCATAGAAGAAACTAATGATTTTTATAAGTTAACGAAATAAAAAGAGGCGTTTCGGATGAGAACCAGGGCTGGTGGTGCTATAATTAATTTAAAGAGAATTAGGAAGGGAGCACGGATGAATGGGAATTCAAAGAATGACTAAAGCTCAAATCCAACAAAATTTAGCCGATTTAGGTGTGAAGTTGACAGCTGATACTGAGTATCCAATTAGTTTATTAATACATGATTTTACAGCTGATGTGATGTTTCAGAGTATTGATTATGTGACGACAGGCAAATATGCAGGCAAAGAACAATTAGTAGTGTTTATTAACCGGCAGATTCCAGGTGAAGCAGGAATTGTTTTGTATCCGATGAAAGAACCTAAGTTATGTAAATTAGTCTATTCTCAGGTGAAATACACAGAGTTAATTTGGTGTAAAGATATTACAACTCTAAAAGTTCAAAAAGGATTGTTTGTGAAGACGATTCAGCTTAACGATATGCAGGTGGTGATTCGTTCGAAACAAGATGTTCAGACATTAGTGACACTAATCGAAGAAGGGCGTTCAGCTTAATTTTTATTAAATTACAAAAGCATCTCGTTTGGGGTGCTTTTATTGTTATCATAAATCTTAATTTTAGGTGAAAGTGCTTGAAAAAACGGCTCTTTTGATTGAAAAACGGGTCAAATTAAACTAATATAATACATGAATCGGAAATAAATTAGGACTAACCAATTAATATTGATAAAAGGAGACATTTATTTGTCAAAAGAACAATTATTTGAAAAAGAATATTGGATGCGTAATCCGCAATTAGAAGTTTCTTTATTCGGGGTCAATGATGCCCATTTAAAATTAATCGAAGAAACACGTGCGGTAGAAATCCAACCATTCGGGGATAAAATTAAAATTATTGGTCAACAAGCCGATGTCCAACAAGCTTATATGGTGTTGGAAGAATTAACTAACCTTTTAGAAAAAGGTATTAAGATTAGTAGCGCCGATGTTGTTTCAGCTTTAAATATGGCGGAACGGGAAACTTTAGAGTATTTCCGCGATTTATATAACGAAACATTATTGAAAGACTTTAAAAAGCGTTCTATTCGGGCGAAAAATTATAGTCAACGGCAATATGTCAAAGCAATTCGTGATAATGATTTGATTTTCGGGATTGGACCAGCCGGAACCGGTAAAACATATTTAGCGGTGGTAATGGCGGTTGCAGCTTTGAAACGGAATGAAGTTGATCGTTTGATCTTAACACGTCCGGCGGTGGAAGCTGGAGAATCACTTGGTTTCTTGCCAGGTGATTTAAAAGAAAAGGTCGATCCTTATTTACGCCCTGTTTATGATGCTTTACATGCTGTTTTAGGTGTAGAACATACTGAACGGTTAATTGATCGTGGGATTATCGAAATCGCTCCACTAGCGTATATGCGGGGACGGACTTTAGAAAAAGCTTTTGTCATTTTGGATGAAGCGCAAAACACAACAAGTGCGCAAATGAAGATGTTTCTAACTCGTTTAGGTTTTGGATCAAAAATGGTTGTGAATGGTGATAAAACACAAATTGATTTACCTAAAGGTCATAGCCAGAGTGGTTTAGTTGATGCGGAACATATCTTGCAACATCTACCACATATTGCGTTTGTGAAATTCGATGCAGCTGACGTTGTAAGACACCCAGTTGTTTCTGAAATTATTAATGCTTATGCGAAAGAAAATAAGAAGAAATAAGGGAGACGCTAATGGATTTAGAAATCTATGATGAAACACAACAAGTTTCAAAAGAACAAATTGCGTTAATTGAAGATATTTTAGAATTTGCCGGTAAAGAATTGGATTTACCAGAAAATACAGAAATGTCAGTTACATTAATGGACAATGAAGCTATTCATAAAATCAATAAAGAATATCGTGGAGTAGATAAAGAAACTGATGTGATTAGTTTTGCGATTGAAGAAGATGACATCGATGCTTTACCGATTATTATTCCAGAAGATATGGAATTTAGCGAAGCGAAAAATATTGGTGATATTATGGTTTCGATGGATCGTGTGGCAGAACAAGCTGAATATCTAGGTCACTCTAGAGATCGTGAATTAGGTTTTCTTGTTGTCCATGGTTTCTTGCATCTCAACGGATACGACCATATGCGCGCCGAAGATGAAAAAGAAATGTTTGCTTTACAAAATAAAATCTTGGATAATTATGGACTCAAAAGATAATCGAATTTGGAAGAATCGGCGTTTTTATAAATCGTTTTATTATGCCCTAGCAGGTTTAAAAACGGCTTATAAAGAAGAACGCAACTTCCGGTTTCATATTTTAGCTGTAATCCTGGTCGTGATTGCAGGTTTCGTCTTACAAGTTAGTTTAAGTGACTGGCTTTGGTTATTATTAAGTATTAGTATTGTTTTAATTACAGAAGTGATTAATTCTGCAATTGAAAGTGTTGTTGATTTGGCGACGGATTATCAAAAACATCCGTTAGCTAAAAAAGCAAAAGATATGGCAGCGGGTGCTGTCTTGATTGCGGCGATTTTCTCATTGATTATTGCGGCGGTTATTCTTTTGCCGAAAGTGTTAGCTTGGTTTTGAAACTAAGCACTATGAAAGGGATATAATAAATGAATAAAGAATTTCATTCCGGCTTTGTAGCGATTTTAGGCCGTCCGAATGTTGGTAAATCAACATTTTTAAACCGTGTGGTAGGACAAAAAATTGCCATTATGAGTGATAAAGCGCAAACAACGCGTAATAAGATTCAAGGTATCTATACTTCTGATGATGCACAAATTATTTTCATCGATACTCCAGGGATTCATAAACCAAAAAGTCGCTTAGGTGATTTTATGGTGGAATCTGCCTTATCAACTTTAAATGAAGTCGATGCGATTTTATTTATGGTCAATGCAACTCAAAAACGTGGACCTGGTGATAATTTCATTATTGAAAGACTTAAAAATGTTAAAAAACCAATTTATTTGGTAATTAATAAAATTGATCAAATTCATCCAGATCGTTTACTAGAAATTATGGATGATTATCGTCAAACTTTAGATTATAAAGAAATTTTCCCAATTTCTGCTTTAGAAGGAAATAACTGTCCTGAATTAGTAGATTGTTTAATTAATGATTTACCTGAAGGACCACAATTCTATCCAGAAGATCAAATTACTGATCACCCGGAACGTTTTATCGCAAGTGAGTTAATTCGTGAAAAAGTTTTACACTTAACACGTGAAGAAATTCCGCACTCTGTAGCTGTTGTGGTGGAACGAATTGCGCGTGAAGATGAAGAAAAAGTCTTGATCCAAGCAACGATCATGGTAGAACGTAAGAGTCAAAAAGGGATCATTATCGGTAAAGGCGGTAGCATGTTGAAGAAAATCGGTGTGCTAGCTAGAAAAGATATCGAGCTCATGTTAGGTGATAAAGTATATCTAGAACTTTGGGTTAAAGTTCAACCTAACTGGAAAGATCGTAAAATTGATTTAGCTTCCTTTGGCTATAAGCAAGATGATTATTAAAAAATAATGATGCACTACACAAATGTTGGTAAAACAATTTTTGTGTAGTGCTTTTTTATTTTGGTTTTCATTATTCAAAAAGTGGAAAAATCAGCAGTGTTTAGCTAAAGAATCCAGGACAGATATGTTTTTTCGACTTGTTTTGATGTTACAATTAAGATGATAATAATCTATATTGGGGTGATTAGTATGAAAGTTACAAAGGAAAGCATTGATAAAAAATTAGGGTTTGATTGGACAGATTATCCGTCTAAATATGGCATAGAACAAGAGTGTGATATCATTCCGATGAATCCATTCGATGTGTTAGATGATGATGAATTAGATTTTGTAACTGATTATTTGATAGACTTAAAGCTTAAACAAATGTCAAAAATCCAGGAAAAATAGATTATCTACTGATTAAAAATATAAAAATATTTATTCAAAATGGGTTAAGGTGATTAAATTAAATGATGGTAGACACTGGTAAGTAATGATGATCAATTTGTAACGTATGATATTTATAATTTTGATTTAAATGAATATGTGAATACAATTACTTATAACAAGGTTGTTTGTTTTAAATCGTAGCGAGGTGATTTTAATGAAAGTTACAAAAGAAAGCATTGATAAAAAATTAGGATTTGATTTTGTTACGTACAGTTCAGGATGTAGATTAGGTACTGAATGTGATGTAGAAACACCTGACCCTTTTGTAGGACTCACAAGTGAAGAAGAAGATTTTATTATTGAGTATATGTATAACTTAAGAAAGAACGATAAAAAATAAAGTACTCACTCATAACAATATGATTATTCTAGAATGGGCAAAAGGTTATAAAAATTTATCAGTTTTGATTAAAATAAAAAAATTGATGAATTTCAGTAGATATATTGATAATCATGTAGAATATAGTGTAATATAGTTATTGTAAGTTAGTTGAGTACAACCACCTTGTACTTAAAAGAACACAAAAGAAAGGCTTCTTGGTGGGTTCGATTCCCACGTTGTGTTTAAAAATGTGTATGTAAGAACACTGTACTCTTTTGTAGATCTTGGAATAATGTATTCTCGAATACAGGTATAACCTAAGAAAGAACGACAAAGAATCAATAATTTAAAAGCATTCACTTTTTGTGGGTGCTTTTTTTGATACAGAAAAAATTAATGCATTAAAGTTAAATATTATTGATAAGGTAACTTTGATAAAAGTGTGGTTGATATGTTAATATTAGCTTGGATTAATAAATAAAATGTGGTGTGATGGTGATATCTATTGAAATAAAATAAGCTCAGAAGAAATCACTTTAACATTCGAAATCAACGTGATTTTTCTAAGCTTATCGTTAGAATATAGTTGGGATAGATAACCAATTAGCAAAGTAAGTGGTTAAAAAATCCCTTGCTTTGTGTACCTAAATTTTAACAGATATCACTTTATTATGAAAGGTAAATTAAAAGTAGACATAAGATTAGCAACGTGGAAAGAAGCGTTACTTAGTACAGGATCATTAATTGTGCTTGGGGTTATAATTTATAAATTATTTACTTAAATTGTTATTGAACAAACAATAGATAGTAAACATGAGATTTTTTAATTGAATTAGGAGGATGATATTATGAAAAAAGACAAAACAACATATATTATAGCTCTACAAATTCTTAATATTATATTGTTGTTAATGTATATATTCTTGAAATAGGAGTGATAAACATGGCGGTAACTGAATCCAAAAAGAAAGCTAATCTTAAATGGGATAATGCAAATAAAGAAAGAAAACAATATTTAAATAGACGTTCAACGTGCCGTAATTTTATCAAAAAATTAGCCACATTAGAAGATTTAGAAGAAATTGAACAATTACTTCAAGATAGAAAAAATATGTTAGAAAATAGTTAACCACATTATGATTATGACGAAACGCTGTTTTTTAATTAATTGAATGAAATTGCTATATCAATAAAATAAGAAGGGAGGCGTGAGCAGTATATGATAATAAAAAAGAGCCTCAAGGTTCGGACAAACCTAAGGCTCAATTCACTGAATTTGAAATTGTACAAATTAAATTACAAATCATTTCAGTGATTATTGGTTTATTATCTTTAATAGTTGGTATTATATCACTATTAAGGTAATGCGAAGGGGTTAACGCCCCTTTATATCTTTATATTATCATAATCTGCCTAAAAATGAAACTCACACTAAAATTATCGATTGTTAACTTAATTCTTTCAATCGCAACATTAATTGTTTTGGTATTAATATTATTCAAATAAAATTATGAATTTGACTAACTTAAACTTCATTGTTAACTAATAGATTCTGGTTAACATAGATATGTTTTTTCGACTTGTTTTGGTGTTACAATTAAGATGATAATAATCTATATTGGGGTGATTAGTATGAAAGTTACAAAGGAAAGCATTGATAAAAAATTAGGGTTTGATTTTGTGACTTATACTCAAGGTTTTGGGATAGAAAATGAATGTGATATTGAAACGCCTAACCCTTTTAAAATTTTAACAGAAGAAGAAGAGGATTTTATTATTGAATACATGTATAATATTAGCAAAAATGAAAAATAAAAATACTAAAGCATTCACTAACTAGTGAGTGCTTTTTTGATACAGAAAAACTTTAATGCATTAAAGTTAAATATTATTGGTAAGTGAACTTTGATAAAAGTGTAGTTGATATGTTAATATTAGTTTGGATTAATAAATAAAAGGTGGTGTGATGGTGATATCTATTGAAATAAAATAAGCTCAGAAGAAATCACTTTAACATTCGAAATCACCGTGATTTTTCTAAGCTTATCAATAACATATAGTTGGGATAGATAACCAATTAGCAAAGTAAGTGGCTAATAAAACCCTTGCTTTGTGTACCTAAATTTTAACAGATATCACTTTATTATGAAAGGTAAATTAAAAGTAGACATAAGATTAGCAACTTGGAAAGAAGCGTTACTTAGTACAGGATCATTAATTGTGCTTGGGGTTATAATTTATAAATTATTGACTTAAATTGTTATTGAACAAAAATAAAAAAGACGATAACGAAATGAAAATCGTTATCATCTTAATTGAAAAACCACACAGATTGATGAGTTTGTCAAATGTTCTATCAATCTTAGCAATCATAACCGCGTGGTTAATTTATTTATTGAGTTAATACTCAATTCAATTGTATCAAAAATGAGGATAAAATGAAATTAGATAAACATGAATTGCTTAGAATAGTGGCGCTGATATTGTTATGGTTGGCTACAATGTATACAATATTTAAATAGACGTTCAACGTGCCGTAATTTTATCAAAAAATTAGCCACATTAGAAGATTTAGAAGAAATTGAACAATTACTTCAAGATAGAAAAAATATGTTAGAAAATAGTTAACCACATTATGATTATGGACGAAACACTGTTTTTTTAATTAATTGAATGAAATGGCTATATCAATAAAATAAGAAGGGAGGCGTAAGCAGTATATGATAATAAAAAAGAGCCTCAAGGTTCGACCAAACCTAAGGCTCAATTTACTGAATTTGAAATTGTACAAATAAGATTACAATTTATTTCAGTAATTATCAGTATGTTATCTTTAATAGTCGGTATCATATCGCTATTAAAGTAATGCGAAGAGGTTAACGCCCCTTTGTATCTTTATATTATCATAAGCTGCACAAAAATGAAACTCACACTAAAATTATCGATTGTTAACTTAATTCTTTCAATCGCAACATTAATCGTTTTTGTATTGTTATTACTCAAATAAAATTATGAATTTGACTAACTTAAACTTCATTGTTAACTAATAGATTCTGGTTAACAATGAAGTTTATTGTGTTTTTAAAACGTTTTCTTGCTGATGTTATAGTATTTGTTGATATTGATTATTAGCTTGTAGTATTATTAAATTATAGGGTATAAGTTAATAATATATTAGAAAAGAGGCGTTTTTATGAAGAAAATAATCGCTGCATTCGGGATGATTTTTTCAATGGTTTTAATCTTAGCTGGGTGTGGACATAATTTTGAAGGTACATATTATTCCATCTATAATCCAGAAAGTGCGAAACATACACTAGAAATCAAAGATAAAGAAATCATTGATAATTATGATTTACAAACATATGAATACACTAAAGATGAAGATGACAAAGATGCTATTGTTTTAACTCGTTTTGGTGATGTTAAACATAAATTACACTTTGCAGAATACGAAGGTGAAGATTGTATTTTCATCGATAACAGTAAAGAACCATATTGGTGCAAGACTGAAGAAGGTGCCAAAAAGATTAAAAAAGCTCGTGAAGCTAAATTTGAAAAAGAACGTGAAAAACGTCGTAAAGAAGAATTGCGCAAAGAAGAAAATCGTAAAGAAAAAGAATTAAAGGCGATTAAAACAGCTCAAAAAACTTTACCTGAAACATCATGGCAAGGTGAAAATCGCGAAAATTATAATTTGAGTTTCAAAAAAGATACTTTTGTTTTAAATATGTCTTACAGTAATGAATATTTTCCAAAAGATAACTATACCTTAGTAGTGACAGGTAAATATGAAATTAATAAAAAAGTTGTCGATAAAAACTCAAACGGTAAAATGATTAACTTGAAGGTTCAATCTGTTAAAGTTAATGACAAAGATATGTCTTTAGAAGATGTTAGTGGTTATATTAACTTTATCGAAAGTCCAAACAGTGAATATGACAAGAAAGAATACAAGAAACGTGAACTTAAATTAGGTTTAACATTACCTAAGTACGTTGGTGTTAGTCAACGTTTACACGAATCATATACAATCATTTTCATCAAAAAATAAAAATCAACCCTAAATTAAGGAGCTGCTGAGAAATCTCGGCAGCTTCTTTTTTCAAAAGTACGGAATTGTGCTAAAATCAAACAGATAAGATTTTCAAAGGTGGTGAGTTGTATGGCAGTCTATAAAAATGAAGAGTTTGAAGGTATTATTGTTTCGCGTAAAAATTATAAAGAACGTGATATGTTAGTTCAGATGTACACTAATCGTTTTGGTTTTAAGACTTTTTTCGTCCGGGGAGTTCGGAAAAGAGGTTTTAAATTGGCGGCTGCCATCTTACCGTTTACGCAGGGAACTTATATTGGCGATGTTAGTGATCAACATTTGTCATTTATCACAACAGCTAAAGAAATTAAACAATATCAAAATATTTGTAGTGATATTATGTTGAATGCATATGCTTCTTATATTTTGAATTTAGCGCAAGTGGCTTTGCGTGACCAAGAAAAAGCGGCAATGTTGTGGTATCCGCAGATTAAACAAGCTTTGCATTTAATCGATGCTGGTTTAGCCCCGGAAATCATTACTAATGTGATTGAAATTCAGCTGCTAGCTTATTTTGGGGTTAAACCTAATTTGAAGGAATGCGTTATTTGTCAACGATGTGATTTACCGTTTGATTATTCACAAAGTTATGGTGGTTTATTATGCCAACGACACTGGCATCTTGATCCGCAGCGGTTACATTTAGATCAAAAGACGCTTTATTATTTGCGGATGTTTTCCGAATTGGACTTACACAAAATTAATTCCATTAAAGTGAATCCGCAAACTATTCAAAACTTGCGGCGAACTTTAGACTTAATTTATGAAGATAGTGTCGGTATTTATTTGAAAACTAAGAAGTATTTAGATGAAATGAATAAATTGCCAGAATTAAAAGGTTTAGATTGACAAAAAAGAAGCAATCCCTTATTCTTAGATAGAATTTAATAATGCAATTTGATGATGATAAAAAAGGCTATTTAGTAATTTTGAACAGCGACCTTGGATAGTGTAAGCAAGGCAAAAGGACTATGTAGTAGGCGTTTTTGGAGTCGAATGCACAACGAATTAAGCTGCTAGAATTTTCTAGAAGTAGGGTGGAACCGCGATATATCAATTATCGTCCCTATGTGACTTGGATGAGTCGCATAGGGGCTTTTTCTATGTTATTCAGCCAGTCGAAATAATTTAACATTACAAAGGAGTTTTATCGATGACAAAAACATTATCTGTACAAGATATGATTTTAACATTACAACAATTTTGGTCTAAACAAGGTTGTATGTTAATGCAAGCTTATGATACCGAAAAAGGTGCCGGTACAATGAGCCCTTATACATTTTTACGTGCGATTGGTCCAGAACCTTGGAACGTTGCTTACGTTGAACCTTCACGCCGTCCCGCTGATGGCCGTTATGGTGAAAACCCTAACCGTTTATATCAACACCATCAATTCCAAGTATTAATGAAACCATCTCCAAGTAATATTCAAGAATTATACTTAGATAGTTTACGTGCTTTAGGAATTGATCCAGCTGCTCACGATATTCGTTTCGTTGAAGATAACTGGGAAAACCCTTCACTTGGTTGTGCCGGTGTTGGTTGGGAAGTTTGGCTTGATGGGATGGAAATCACACAGTTCACTTACTTCCAACAAGTTGGTGGTTTAGAAGTACGTCCAGTTGCTTCTGAAATCACATACGGTTTAGAACGTTTAGCATCTTATGTGCAAAATGTAGACTCTGTTTATGATTTAATTTGGACAAATGATGTTAAATATGGTGATATCTTCAAACAACCAGAATATGAAAACTCAAAATATGCTTTTGAAGATAGCGATCAAGATATGTTATTAAAAGCTTTTGATACTTATGAAGCAGAAGCTAAAAAACAAATTGAAAATGGTTTAGTTCACCCAGCTTACGATTATATTTTGAAATGTAGCCACGCTTTTAACTTATTAGATGCGCGCGGTGCCGTATCTGTAACAGAACGTGCAGGTTATTTATCACGTATCCGTAACATGGCTAAATCCGTAGCGAAAGTATTCGTACAAGAACGAAAAAAACTTGGTTTCCCATTAATTAAAGATGAAGAATTACGCCAAGAATTATTGAAGGAGGACAAATAAGATGACACAAACATTCTTATTAGAAATCGGTTTAGAAGAAATGCCGGCTCATGTTGTGACACCTAGTGTGGAACAATTAGTCGAAAAAATGTCCAACTTTTTAAAGGAAGAACGTTTAGACTTTTCTGAAATTAAATCTTATTCCACACCACGTCGTTTAGCAGTTGAAGTTGTAGGTTTAGCTGATAAACAAGCTGATATCCAAGAAGAAGCTAAAGGACCTGCGAAAAAAATCGCTTTAGATGCTGAAGGTAACTGGTCTAAAGCTGCACAAGGTTTCGCACGTGGTCAAGGTGTGACAACTGATGATATCTTCTTTAAAGAATTAAAAGGCGTTGAATATGTTTACGTTAATAAATTTATCGCCGGCAAATCAGCTCAAGAAGTTCTTCAAGGTGTTAAAGAAGTTGTGATGGATCTTAAATTCCCAACAATGATGCGTTGGGGATCAAATGATTTTGAATATATCCGTCCAATTCAATGGTTAGTTGCTTTGTTAGATAATGAAGTAATTGATTTTGAAATTTTAACAGTTAAAACAGGTAAGACAACTAGAGGACACCGCTTCTTAGGTGAAACAACTGAAATCGCTGATGCAACTGCTTATCCAGCAGCTTTAGAAGCACAAAGTGTTATTGCTGATGCCGCTGTTCGAAAAGAAATGATTAGAGAACAAATTAACGCTTTAGCGAAAGAACGTAATTGGAAAGTAGATATTGATGAAGATTTACTAGAAGAAGTAAATAACTTAGTTGAATATCCAACTGTTTTCGCAGGTAGCTTTGCGGATGAATATTTACAAGTTCCAGATGAAGTTTTAATTACATCGATGAAAGATCACCAACGTTTCTTCTATGTGATGAATCAAGATAATGAATTATTACCATTCTTCATCTCAGTACGAAACGGGAATGCAGATCATTTAGAAAATGTGATTGCCGGAAATGAAAAAGTGTTAACAGCTCGTTTAGAAGATGCTGAATTCTTCTTCAAAGAAGATCAAACACATACAATTGCTGATTATGTAGAACGTTTGAAAAATGTTACTTTCCATGAAAAAATTGGAACTATTTATGAAAAAATGGCTCGTGTTAAATTAATTGCAGCTTACTTAGCTGAAAAATTAGGTTTAACAGAACAAGAACAAGCTGATGTGGCACGCGCTGCTGAAATTTATAAATTTGATTTAGTCACAGGTATGGTTGGTGAATTTTCTGAATTACAAGGTGTAATGGGTGAAATTTACGCTACATTACAAGGTGAACGACCAGCCGTAGCACAAGCAATCCGTGAAGAATATATGCCAACAAGTGCGCAAGGTGAATTACCTGCTAGTCAAGTTGGGGCTGTATTATCAATTGCTGATAAGTTAGATACATTACAAACATTCTTCGCTGCAGGTATGATTCCAAGCGGTTCTAATGATCCATATGCCTTACGTCGTCAAGCACAAGGTTTGATTCGCATTATTATTGACCGTGGTTGGGATAATGGTTTAGTGACATTACATGAAATGGCACAAACAGTCGCAAAAGAAGGCGGCGACCTTTATCGTGGTGATTTATTCGCAAATCAAGCTGTTGAAGATGAATTTATTATGGAACGTGTTCGTAAGATGTTGTTACAACGAGGCGTTCGTCATGATATCGTGGCTGCTGTTGTAGCTAATCCAGACAATAGTTTTGTGAAAATTATGCAAGCAGCACAAATTTTAGAAAATCATCTAGCTGATGAAGATTTCAAAGAAACAATTGAAGCTTTAACACGTGTGATTCGTTTAGCTAAGAAAGCTCCTGAATTTGCGGTAGATGCGCAAGTTGATCAAGCTCTCTTTGAAAATGAAAGTGAAAAAGCCTTATATCTTGCTTTAGAACATTTAACAACTGAATACCAATCATTAGATCTTGATGGTAAATATGAAGCTTTACATGCTTTACGTGAAGTGATCAATGCTTACTTTGATGAAACAATGATTATGGTTGATGATGAAAAAGTTAAAAATAATCGTTTATTAGTATTATCACGCTTAGCAGCTTTAACAAGTGTCTTTGGTGATTTAACAGAATTAAACGTTAAATAAAGATTGCCTAGGAAACATCTCATAGAAATATGAGGTGTTTTTTTGACGAAAAAATTCAGTAATCAGGTATAATGTAATTAAGTTGAAAGATATAAGGAGAAAATTATGAATTATAAAAAAGTTGCGTTGAATATGTTGATCCTAGCAGCGGTTTATTATATTTTACCGTTAATAGTTTCTATGAATGGCATCATCTGGGTGATTTTAGTAGTTAATCCATTAGCTAATTTGATTTTGAGTTATATTTATACACGTAATGAAATGTGTTTCTGCCAAACATCTCATTTGTTGTACGGATTATATGGGGCGTTATTTATTCCGGCCGTGTATATTTATTACAACTCAACTGCATTAGTATATGTTTTTATTTATATTTTTGCGGCAGCAGTGGGTGGCATCTTAGCGCGAGTAATTAAAAAACGCTAAAGATCAGAAAGGGTGAAATGGATTATGAGTGAATTAGCTGAAATTATTATGGATTCTAGGGTTTTACCGTATTTATGGCAACATAACCTTGGTTTGGAAAAAGAAAGTCAACGTGTTACAACTCATGGTCAATTAGCACAGACTAATCATCCTAGTTTATTAGGCAAGCGCAGATATCATCCTTATCTTCAGACGGATTTTTCAGAATCACAAGTTGAACTTATTACACCTGTAACTAAATCAGTTTCAGAATTAATGAGATGGTTAGCAGCCCTACATGATGTGATTTATCGTACTTTGCCAGAAAATGAATTATTATCACCTTTGAGTATGCCGCCTAGTTTTAGTGATGATTTAACAGAAATTAAAATTGCTCGGTTAGAAAAATATTGTGATGTTTTATATCGTCGTTATTTAGCGAAAACTTATGGAAAAGCCCAACAAATGATTTGTGGTATTCATTTTAATTTTTCTTTTGATGATGAGTTGTTAGACAAATTATATACAGTTAGTCAGACGACTGATTCTTTTAAAACATTTAAAAATGATTTATATTTAAAAGTTGCGCGTAACTATTTACGATATCAATGGTTAATTACGTATTTAATGGGAGCTTCCCCAGTGGCGAATGCTAATTATACAAGTCGTGCCGGTGATTTCCAGGGGACGATGAGAAGTATTCGAAATAGTATTTATGGATATACTAATCATGAAAAATTAAATGTTTCATATGATAATCTAGCGGATTATGTACATGATTTAGAAAAATTGATTCAACAACAAAAAATTATTTGTGAAAAAGAATATTATGCACCAGTCAGATTGAAAGGTGGAGCTAGTTTAACGGAATTGTTAGAAAATGGAATTGAATATATTGAATTACGTAATATTGATTTAAATCCATTTTCAGCATATGGTGTCACAAATGAACAAATTAGTTTTTTACAAGCTCTTATGGTGTATTTAGCTTATTTACCAGAAAACGATGAATTAAATACAATGGAACAAGGAAATAAAATTAGTAAAATAATTGCAGCCGAAAAACCTAATGAAGTGTCGCAATACCAAATGTTAGGTTTACAATTCTTAGCCGGTTTTGAAGAATGGATACAACGAATTAATGCAGATATCGATGATCAAGTTATCCAACAAGCTAAGCTTTATTTTGAAGAACCAAAAGAAACTTTATCTGCACGCTGGTTACAACAAATTCATTTTGATCAAACAAAAATCAGTGTACAATTCGCTTTAGAAAATAAACAAGAAGCGCTTTTAAAACCATATCAATTAGCTGGTTTTACAACGATGGAATTATCAACGCAAATCTTAATGTTTGATGCAATTCAAAAAGGAATTCAAGTGAAAGTGTTAGATGAATCTGAACAATTTATTCAATTACAATATAAAGGGCATATTGAGTATGTCAAAAATGCTAATATGACAAGCAAAGATAACTATATTGTACCGTTAATGATGGAGAATAAATTAGTTACGAAAAAAGTTCTTCAAACAGCCGGATATCAAGTTCCAAAAGGGATAGAATGCAATGCCATAGAAGAAGCTAAAAAATATTATCCAAAATTTGCCCAAAGTGGTTTCGTTATCAAACCAAAATCAACTAATTTTGGTTTAGGTATTACTATTTTTAAATCGGGTGCTAAAGAGCCGGAATATCAATTAGCTTTAGAAAGAGCTTTTCAGCAAGATAAAACTGTTTTAATAGAAGAATATGTACCAGGAACAGAATATCGCTTCTTCGTGTTAGACGGGGAAGTTAAATCAGTTATTTTACGAGAACCTGCGAATGTGATTGGTGATGGTAAACATACAATTGCACAATTAGTGGCTTTGAAGAATGAGAGTCCTTTACGTGGTTCACATTATCAAACTCCTTTAGAATTCATCAAGTTAGGAGAAATTGAACAGTCTTTATTAGCTCAACAAGGATTAACCGTTGCTGATATCTTGCCTAAAAACCAAAAAATCTTTTTAAGAGTTAATTCAAATGTTAGTACCGGCGGAGATTCTATTGATGTCACGGATCAGATTCCATTTGAATATCAAAAAGTCATTGCTGCAGCGAGTGATGCTTTAGGTGCGAAAGTTTGTGGTTTGGATGTCATTATTACAGATCCAAAACAAAAGGTGACAGCTCCTGGAGCGTACAGCATTATTGAAGCGAATTTTAATCCAGCAATGCATATGCATGCTTATCCATATAAAGGAGCAAGTCATCGCTTAACGATGGATATTTTAAAAATGTTGTATCCTGAATTAGAATAAATGATTTGAATGAAAGGACGTTGTGTAAACAGCGTCCTTTTTCATCGTGGGAAAAGGACTTGTCAAGCAGTCTTTTTTGATGTATCATTAACGTTGATTATTGAAAATGGGCATAGAATTACTATTTAGCCTTTTTCATTACTGAAAAGCTCTTATAATTGATAAAAGAGGTGGTCGATTGAGTCGGAGAATTCCAGAAGAAGTTATCGATTCTATTCGTTCAAGTGTTAATGTTTTAGATATTGTTGGACAATATGTTGAGCTCCATCGTTCAGGGAAAAACTGGTTTGGGCTCTGTCCTTTTCATCCTGAAAAAACGCCTTCTTTTTCCGTAAATGAACAAAAACAGATTTTTAACTGTTTTTCATGCCATCGAGGTGGGAATGTTTTTAAATTCATTATGGAAATCGAAGGCTTATCATTTCCTGAAGCTGTTTTAAAAGTTGCTGAATTGGGGAATATCCCAGTTGATGAACAATATCAAAATCAAGCAACGCAGCAAGTTGGTGGTGAAACAAGTTCTGAAAATGGTCAAATTACGGCCATGTATCAAGTTGCTAATGAGTTATATCATCATATTTTAGTTAATACCCAGATTGGGGAGCAGGCGTTAGCTTATCTTCATCAACGTGGTTTAAATGATGATATGATTGCGGAGTTTCAATTAGGGTATGCACCACCTAAAGCAGTCTTACAAGCGGTCTTAAAAGAAAAAAATAAAAACTTAGACTATCAAATTTTACGTAAATCAGGTTTGTTTTCAGTCTATGAAGATGGTTCTTTAAATGATCGTTTTAAAGATCGGGTGATGTTTCCGATTCGCAATGCCACGGGTAAAATTGTCGCTTTTTCCGGTCGAAGTTTAGCTAATGATCCGAATACACCGAAGTATTTGAATTCTCCAGAGACAACTATTTTCAACAAACGAAAAATACTCTTTAACTTTGATAAAGCCAAAGGAGCTATTCGGCGCGAGAAGAAATGTCTGTTGTTTGAAGGTTTTATGGATGTTTTAGCTGCCTATAGTGCCGGTGTCAAAAATAGTGTTGCCTCCATGGGGACGAGTTTGACAGATGAACAGATTTATTTGTTACAACAGAACACGAAAAATATCGATCTTTGTTATGATGGAGACTTACCTGGACAAAAAGCTACCAAACGGGCGTTAGAAATATTAACGCCGCAAAACAAATTTAATTTGCGGGTGATTGCTTTACCAGATAAGATGGATCCAGATGAATATCTGCAAAAATATGGTGCGGAAAAATTCCGGACGTTAATTAATGATAGTCATGAAACACCCCTTGCGTTTTATATGCATTTTTATGAACAAGGGCGTAATATGGATAACGAAGCTGATCAATTGGATTATTTAAGTGATGTTTTAGCTGAAATTGCAAAACTTAACGATCCTTTAGAACAGAATTTATATTTGAATAAATTGGCCGAACGCTTACAGTTAGATAAATATTATTTAGAAGAAAAATTAAAAACGCTTCGTCAACAATATTTACAACAAAAGCAAAAAGAAGTACAGACAAATTATCTACCACCAAGTCAACAACGCTCAACGAAGCTAGCAACAGAAACACATCAACTTTCAAAAGTTGAACGTGCGGAAAGATTGTTGTTATATCGGATGTTGCATAATTACACGGTGCGAGGTCAAGTTAGTCAGATTCCTGATTTTTCATTTATTCATGATAATTATCAGTCGATTTATACTTTAACAGAAGGGTATTTTAATGCATATCAAAATTATGATAGCGCTAGTTTTTTAGACTATATTAATAATGAGCATTTACAGCAAGTTATTATTGCTTTAGAAATGGCCAATTATGCTGAGGAAGTTAGCCCTGAAGAAGTAAATGATTGTTTACATGTCATTATGAAAACAACACCTTTAGAACAGCAGATTAAAGATCTGCAAATGCAGTTGCAACAAGCAACACGCGTTAATAATACGAATTTAATAACTAAATTAACGATTGATTTAGTTAATTTATTAAAGAAAAAACAAATTGATAACTCAGATATATAAGGGAGGACTTCATTTTGGTAGAAAAAAATAACAACCAACTTGATAAAGCAGCATACGAAAAAGCATTGAAAGAATTGATCAAGCAATACAAGCCTGCTAAACAAATTAAATATGATGACTTAACAGACATCATGGCAACACCATTTGGATTAGAAGCCAAAGGAATGGATGAATTAATCGGTTCGATGGAAGATGCTGGGATTGCTGTTGTTGACGAAAATGGTGAACCAAGTCAACACAGTTTACGTCTTGTAAGTGATGCTGAAAAAGAAGAAGAAAAAGCAAAACCTAAAGCTAAAAAAAGCTCTAAGGTGACAGCTCCTTCCGGTGTTAAAATTAATGATCCAGTTCGGATGTATTTAAAAGAAATCGGTCGTGTTGATCTTTTAACAGGTGAACAAGAAGTTGAACTTGCTTTAAGAATTGAACAAGGTGACGAAGAAGCTAAACAAAGCTTGGCTGAAGCTAACTTACGTTTAGTTGTTTCGATCGCAAAACGTTATGTTGGTCGTGGTATGTCCTTCTTAGATTTAATTCAAGAAGGTAACATGGGCTTGATGAAAGCCGTTGAAAAATTTGACTACCGTAAAGGTTTCAAATTCTCAACATATGCAACATGGTGGATTCGTCAAGCTATTACACGTGCGATTGCCGATCAAGCAAGAACAATCCGGATTCCAGTTCATATGGTGGAAACAATTAATAAATTAATTCGTATCCAACGTCAATTATTACAAGATTTAGGACGTGAACCAATTCCAGAAGAAATCGGTGCAGAAATGGATATGCCAACCGAAAAAGTTCGTGAAATCCTTAAAATCGCACAAGAACCAGTTTCTTTAGAAACACCAATTGGTGAAGAAGATGATTCTCATTTAGGTGACTTCATTGAAGATCAAGAAGCAACAAGTCCTGCTGACCATGCTGCTTATGAATTATTGAAAGAACAATTGGAAAATGTTTTAGACACATTAACAGATCGTGAAGAAAATGTTTTACGTTTACGTTTCGGTTTAGATGATGGACGTACACGGACTTTAGAAGAAGTCGGAAAAGTCTTTGGTGTTACACGTGAACGGATTCGTCAGATTGAAGCAAAAGCTTTACGTAAATTACGTCATCCATCACGTTCCAAACAATTAAAAGATTTCTTAGAATAAAAGATTTATAAAATAAAGGATAATTGCTAGTAAGTGATTATCCTTTTTTAGAAGATAATGAAAGAAAAGGAGTTAATTTGTAATATACAATCATTTTAAATGTATATTGCAAATTAGTGTTATATCAATGGATTCTAATAATTTATCACAACGTTTATTAAAAGTGGCTAACTACATCCCGCAAGGAGCACGTTTAGCCGATATTGGTTCAGATCATGCTTATTTACCAGCTTATTTATTATTAAATGATGCAATTTCTTTTGCGGTTGCGGGTGAAGTTGTCCCTGGACCTTATGAAAATGCGTGTCACGAAGTCAAAAAACAAAATTTGAACGATAAAATTACTGTCCGTTTAGCGGATGGTTTAGCAGCGATTCACCCTGAAGATCAAATTGATACAATCGCAATTTGTGGTATGGGAGGGACTTTGATTACTGAAATTTTGAATGCTAATCCAGAAAAATTAAACAATCATCCCCTCTTAGTATTACAACCTAATGTTGGTGAAAAAAATGTCCGCCAATGGATTGTTGATCATGGTTATCGTATTTTAAATGAAGAAATTTTAGAAGAAGATCATCATATTTATGAAATTATTGTTGCTGAATATGCACCACAAACAGCGGAAAAATTAAGTTTAGCTGATTTGACTTTTGGGCCTTATTTACGTAAAAATAAAGGTGAAATTTTTATCAAAAAATGGCAAAGTGAACAAGCTAAAATCCAAACTGTTTTAAAACAATTGGAACAAGCTAAAAACATGCCAGTTGCGAAAAAAGAAGCGCTCTTAACGCAATATCAAGAAATTGAGGGGATGCTAAATGACTAAGGTTAGTGAAGTTGTTGCTCGTTTTGAGAAATTTGCACCGAAATGGTTAGCGGAAAAATGGGATAATGTTGGATTACAACTTGGTGATTTAAATCAAGAAGTGCATAAAATGATGATCACATTAGATGTGCGACCAGAAGTTGTCCAAGAAGCAATTGAAAATAATGTTGATTTTATTTTTGCACATCATCCAATGATGTTTTCACCGATTAAGACATTCGATTTGAGTGATCCGCAAAATAAAATGTATGCGGAATTAATCAAGCATAATATTACTGTGTATGCAGCTCATACTAATTTAGATAATACTAATGGTGGGATGAATGATTGGTTAGCTAAAAGTTTAGGCTTAGAAAATGTAACTAATTTAATTCCTGTTCATAGTCAAAAAAATTGTAAGTTAGTAGTTTATGTACCAGAAAGTCATGTTCGTCATGTACTTGAAGCTTTAGAAGAAGCAGGTGCTGGTGAAGTCGGTAATTATACTGGTTGTTCCTTTACTTCGACTGGTTTAGGTCGATTTATTCCCAACGAAAGTGCCGAACCTGTTTTTGGTGAAGTTGGTAAAATGCAAGAAGTTCGTGAACAAAAGATTGAAGTCGTGATTCCAGAAAAGAATAAACAACAAGTTATTGATGCGATTTTAGCGGTTCATCCTTATGAAGAAGTTGTTTATGATATTTTCGCCTTGGAAAATGATAGCAGCGAAACATATGCTTTAGGTCGTGTGGGTGAATTACCAAAACCAATGACTTTACAAGCGTGTGGTGAACTTTGTCAAAGTAAATTCCAAACAGCGGGTTTACGTTTGATCAGCCAACAAAAAAATAAAATTATTAAAAAAGTCGCTATTTTAGGTGGTAGTGGTAGTAAATTCTATCCAGCTGCTGTTAAAAAAGGTGCCGATTTATATATTACGGGCGATGTCACATACCATACAGGACATGATATGTTGGCCAGCGGATTAAGTGTTTTAGATCCAGGACATTACATTGAATCCATCTGCAAACCAGAAATGTTGAAAATTTTTAACAAATGGTCTGCTGAAAATGATTGGAATTTTGATATAATGATATCAACAGTTAATACTGATCCATTTATCTTTATTTAATTTAAGGAGATGCAATTATGAAAAACTATCAAAACTTAGTTCCACGTTTTATTAAATATGTTAAAACAGAAACACGTTCTGATGAAACATCAACAACAGTTCCATCAACACATACACAAGTTGAATTTGCACAAGATTTAGCTAAAGAACTTAAAGATATCGGGATGCAAGATGTCCGGATTTCTCCAGAAAGTGCCTATGTGTTAGCTACTTTACCAAGTAACTTAGATGATGATACAGATGTTAAAAAGGTTGGTTTTATTGCACATATTGATACAGCTGATTTTAATGCAGTTGGTGTGGCACCACAAATTATCGAAAATTATGATGGTGTTTCTGAAATTAAATTAGGTGACAGTGGTTATTCCTTATCACCAGCTGAATTTGCTAGTCTTAAAAAATATCAAGGTCAAGATTTAATTACAACTGACGGAACAACTTTATTAGGTGCGGATGATAAAGCCGGTGTTGCTGAAGTTATGACAGCGATGGAATATTTAATTCAACATCCTGAAATCAAACACGGTGAAGTTAAAATCGGTTTTGGTCCTGATGAAGAAATCGGTAAAGGTGCAACTCGTTTTGAAGTTGATGATTTTGGCGCAGATTTCGCGTATACAGTTGATGGTGGCCCTTTAGGTGAATTACAATACGAAACATTTAACGCTGCTCAAGCTGAAGTTAAATTTATCGGTAAAAATGTTCACCCCGGATCAGCTAAAGATATTATGGTGAATGCAATTAAATTAGCAATGGAATTTGATAGTATGTTACCAGCTGGTGAAGTTCCTGAAAAAACAGATGGCCGTGAAGGTTTCTTCTTAGGCTTTGCGATTGAAGGAAACGTTGATGCTGCTAAAATGACATATATTATTCGTGATCATGACCGTGAAAAATTTGAAGCCAGAAAAGCTTTCTTACAACAAATTGCACAACAAATGAACGAAAAATATGGTGTTGAACGTGTAATCGTTGAATTAGAAGATCAATACTATAATATGGCTGAAGTTATCCAAAAAGATATGACAGTTGTTGATATTGCAGAAGAAGCTATGCAAAATGTTGACGTGCAACCAGATATTTTCCCAGTTCGTGGTGGTACAGATGGATCGATGATTTCCTTTATGGGATTACCAACACCAAACTTGTTTGCAGGTGGCGAAAATATGCATGCTCGTTTTGAATATGTGTCTGTTCAAACAATGGAAAAAGCAACAGATGTGATTATTGAAATCATTAAATTAGTCGCAACAAAATAAGTTACAAGTTATTGTATGAAAAGAGCTAGGTAAAGTGATTTACCTAGCTTTTTTTGTCTCGTTCCTATATTGTAAATTGAATCAATTCAGATTATAATATTAGTAATGTTAAATCTATTCTAATCAGAACACTGGAACGGAAATGATTAAACATAAAAAATTTAAGGAGTGTATTAACAAATGAAATTACAATTAGCGTTAGATTTAGTAGATATTCAAGGTGCCATTGATATGGTGAATGAAGTAGGTCAAGAAAATATTGACGTTGTTGAAATTGGTACACCAGTCGTAATCAACGAAGGACTTCATGCTGTTAAAGCAATCAAAGAAGCATTCCCTAACTTAACAGTTTTAGCTGACTTAAAAATTATGGATGCTGCTGGATATGAAGTAAACCAAGCATCTGCAGCCGGTGCAGATATCATCACAATTCTTGGTGCATCTGAAGACGAATCAATCAAAGGTGCTGTTGCCGAAGCTAAAAAAGATGGTAAAGAAATTCTTGTTGATATGATCGCAGTTAAAGATTTAGCAGCTCGTGCTAAAGAAGTAGATGAATTTGGTGTAGACTACATTTGTGTTCACACAGGATACGATCTTCAAGCAGTTGGTAAAAACTCATTTGAAGACTTAAAAACAATCAAAGCAGCAGTTAAAAATGCTAAAACAGCTATCGCTGGTGGTATCAAATTAGATACACTTAAAGAAGCTGTTGAACAACATCCAGACTTAATCATCGTTGGTGGTGGTATCACAACAGTTGATAACAAACAAGAAGTTGCTAAAGCAATGAAAGCAATGATTAACGAAGGCTAAACTTAAAAAGAGGATTAAATCAAATGAAAACAGTTGAATATTTAACAACAATCGTTAATGAATTACAAAATTCTGTTCCATTGATTTCTGAACAAGATGCTGAAAAATTAGCTGATGAAATTTTAAATGCAAAACAAATTTTTGTAGTTGGTGCAGGTCGTTCCGGTATGATGGGTAAAGCTTTTGCGATGCGTATGATGCACATGGGATTTGATGCTTATGTAATTGGTGAAACAGTTACACCAACATATACAGAAGATGATTTATTAATTGTTTGCACAGGATCTGGTGAAACAAACACTTTAATTCCAATTACACAAAAAGCTAAAAAATTAGGCGGCAAAGTAGCAGCAGTTACTTTATCACCTGATTCATCCATTGGGAAATTAGCTGATTTAATTGTTCAATTACCAGGTGCACCAAAAGATCAAGACCAAGGTGAATATAAAACAATTCAACCAATGGGATCATTATTTGAACAAATCATGCTTTTATTCTTTGATGCAACAATTTTACGCATTATGGAAAAAAGAGGACTTGATACAAATAAAATGTATGGCAAACATGCTAACTTAGAATAAAATCAGTTTTAAAGCGTACTACCAAAATGGTAGTGCGCTTTTTTGTTGGTTAAAAACGTTTGAAACCGACATTTCCATAATAATGGTATATAATAATGTTAAATAATTTTAAAAGGGAGTGATTATTATCGATCGAGGCATTTTACCACCAGATTGTCGGATTGTTGCTGAACACGAATTACTACGGGTTGAAGATAATAAAACGGATCGTAAAATTGCAGAAATGTATTTTAAAAAACCAGGTAAAATTTTCTATACCGAAGAAGAGGATTGTCCCACTGCGCCAGAAGATGCTGTGACACGCTTGTTATTGATTCATTTTTTTGAAGCTTGTCGTCAGCAAAAAATACGCTTATTAGCAGGTTATGCGATTGTTAATTTTAGAATGCATAATGATAACCCAGATACTATTTATATGTTTCGTAAAAAGAGTTTAAAAAAAGGTTGGGAAGCGATTGCTCATATCGAAAATCGGACTGAAATCGTGACAGATAAAAAGTATTTACGTTTAGTTGATCGTAAAGCTCTCAAAGCCTTAAACGTGTTTGCCCAAGTAGTTGATTGGGAAACGATGGACTATATTAATGAGTTGGTTCAAGCGGATAAATTAGTCTTTACACAAGGGTTAAGTATTATACGTGAAAATAATCGTTTGTATTTAACTGAATATAAAGATGAAGAAGTTAAAATTTTAAATGCAGTTCGCTATAATTTAACGAGTAATTTAACGGCATCAAAAGAAGAATTAATCACTTTAAAAGAAGAAGTTAAGCCGTTATTTGATGAAAACCCACACGCCGGACGCTTTTTAGTTGAATATCTCATTAGTTTAGCTGATAATGGACTGAATTTACCGGACTTATATCGGATTGAGCATGCTATTATCAATCAAAATGATTGTTATGCTTTATATCAACCAGATGAACAAGAACCGTTGGCAATCTATGATGTCGATCAAGATGAGAATTATTTTAAAGAAGATATTGCGAATTTTGATAATCCGGAAGAATATCAGGCTATTAAAGCTTTTGAATTATTAATTAATAGTTGTGTGTTCGGAAATCATGAATAATAAAGGTGATGCATAAGATGAGTTTACCAATGAAACACGAAGAAAAACATTTGATTAATAAAGGTCATTATGGTTTTAAAAGAGCAATTTTTAGCCGTTTTGGCTTAATTTTCGTACTGTTAATTATTCAATTTGTAATTTTATTTGGCTTGTTTGCCTATTTTATTAATCTATTACCCCACTTTTTAGGGGCAACATTTATTTTAGATGCTATTATGGTGATTTATTTATTTAATAATCGGATGGATCCGACGGCGAAGATTACTTGGCTTTTAATTATATTAAGTTTGCCAATTTTTGGATCCTTATTATTACTTTATGTTGAAAATGATTTTGGGCACCGGAAAATAAAACAACAAGTTGATAAATTAATTAATTTATCGAAAAATGATTTAAAACAAAATCCGCAAACATATCAAGCTTTAGCAGCGGATAATTTAGCTGAAGCAAATTTAGCGACTTATTTAGAAAGAGTCGGTAATTATCCGGTTTATCGTAATAGTGAAGTAACGTATTTTCCTTTGGGGGAAGATAAGTTTCAAGCTATGATGGAAGAACTAGAAAAGGCCGAAAAATTTATCTTTTTAGAATATTTCATTATTAAAGAAGGTTATATGTGGGGAAATATTTTAGATGTGCTAATTAAAAAAGCCCAACAAGGTGTGACTGTCCGGGTGATGTATGATGGCATGAATGAGTTGTCCGCTTTACCACATGATTATCCAGAAAAATTAGCGGCAGTGGGAATTGAATGTAAGATTTTTTCACCATTAGTCCCTTTTATTTCGACGCATTATAATTATCGCGATCACCGGAAAATTTTAGTCATCGATGGTCAAGTTGGTTTTACGGGTGGTGTGAATTTAGCTGATGAATATATTAATAAAGAACACCGTTTTGGTCATTGGAAAGATACTGCTGTCCGAGTAAAAGGACCAGCTGTTAAGAATTTCACGTTGATGTTTTTACGAATGTGGAATATTATTCATGAACATGATCAAGACTTTGCGCAATATTTAGCAATTGAACCTAAACGCTATCCAGAAGCGGCTGGTTATGTCTTACCATATGCAGATGAACCTTTAGATGAGAATAAAGTTGGTGAAATGGTTTATTTAGATATTTTAAACCGTGCTAAACATTATGTGCATATTATGACACCATATTTGATTTTAGATGAAGAATTGATTACAGCGTTGAAATTTGCGGCGCAACGTGGTGTTGAAGTGAAGATTATTTTACCGGGAATTCCGGATAAAAAAGTAGCTTATTCTTTAGCTAAATCTCATTATGCAGAATTGTTAGATGCTGGTGTTCAAATTTATCAATATACGCCTGGCTTTGTGCATGCGAAAGTCTTCGTCAGTGATGATGTCAGAGCAGTAGTAGGAACGATTAATTTAGATTATCGGAGTTTGTATCATCATTTTGAATGTGCTACTTATATGTATAAAACAGCTAATATTTCCCAAATTGCAGCTGATTTTAATGACACAATGGCTAAATGTGAACGTGTGACGTATCAAACAATTAAAGATGAAAAACTATCATTGAAAATTAGTGGTAAATTAGCGAAATTAATCGCGCCATTACTTTAGAAATTAAGCAACTTTTCGTTAGGAAGGTTGCTTTTTTAATATATTCTTAACTCAGAATTGAAATGTAGTATTTGGAAATATCTAGTGTTATAATTACTTTTATCTTTAGATCAGAAAAAAATATTGATATTAGTAAAACGAGAGGCGTTTGAGATGGAAACAGAAAGACAGAATATTAAAAAATTAAATTTATTTGGGATGATCGCCCTTGTAATGAGTGCCATGATTGGGAGTGGGATTTTCGATTTGCCTAAAAACATGGCACAAGTTGCCGGTTTAAAAGCGCAACTCTTAGCTTGGGGGACAACGATTGTCGGCATTTGGTTTATTGCTGAAATGTTTGTGATTTTAAGTGAAACACGTCCTGATTTAACTGCAGGACTTTATAAATACGGAGAAGTTGGTTTTGGACCTTTTGTCGGCTTTTTTACTGCATGGGGTTATTTTATTTGTGAATGTTTTGCGAATGTGGCGTATGCAGTTTTAATTATGAGCACATTTAATTATTTTTTCCCGGGAGAATTTTCGGGTGGGAATAATTGGTTAGCAACGATTGGAGCTTCCATTATTACTTGGATTATTTCTTTGTTAGTGTTACGTGGTAATAAAACATCAGGTAAAATTCAAAAAATCGTAACAGGAACAACCTTAACAATTATGATTATCTTTATCGTAACTTGTTTATGGCACTTTGATTTAGGTACTTTTTTCACTAATATGAATGCCCAAGAAACTATTCCACATTTAATGGATACAAATAAAGGTTCTATTAGTCACCAATGGCTTCAAACAATGATGATTACTTTATGGTTGTTTGGTGGGATTGAAGGTGCAGTTGTTATGTCTGGGAAAGCTCGTGATCCTAAACAAGTCCCTAAAGCAACCATTTTAGGTTTCGTATTTTGTTCGATTCTTTTTGCTTGTATTAATTTATTACCATTAGGTTCATTTTCATATGGACAATTAGCTAATATGACTTCACCATCAACTGCCCAAATCTTAATGAGTTTATGGCATAATAATTGGGGAAGAAATTTAATTACTTTTGCTTTATTAATTGCGATTTTATCTAGTTGGATTTCTTGGGTGCAAATGTTAGCGGAATTACCACAAAGAGCAGCTCAAGAAGATCATACATTTCCTAAGATTTTTGCGAAACGTTCTAATAAAGATGTACCAGTAACTTCAGTCTTAATTGCGACTGTTGTGATGCAAATTATTATTATTATGGCACACTATAACCACAATGCTTATCAAATGTTATTAACGATTACGGGGACAATGACAGTTGCCCCTTACATGGTAAGTGCGTTATTCTTAATTAAGTTAAGTTGGCGAAAAGATCAATTCCCAACACATGATAAACATAGTCGTAATAAAGCATTAGTGATTGGGATTTTAGCGTTCTTATATACATTAATTATGGGATACGCTGCAGGTATTCACTATATTTTAATTTCGTTTATTGTTTATGCTTTAGGAATTCCAGTATATATTTGGGCACGCAAAGAATATCAACGTGATCAACGCGTATTCTCATATCGTGAATTAGTCTTCGTGATTATTATTATTGTGATGGCCATTTGGGGAGTTTATACATTTATTTAAAAAGGATGATGAATTTGCAGAAAAATTATTATTATCAACCTAACATTTCGACTAGTATAATTTGCTGGTCATATACATTGATGTTATTAGTGTTTAGTTTATTTCTTTGGTTAGAAATTACCGTTTTTCAAATTTGGACAGTAATCTCGTTTGTCCTCTTTTTAATCGTAGCGGGATTACAAATTGTGTTACGTAAAATCCAAGTTCTAGACGATAAAGTAGTCTTAAAGACGGTTGTACCTTTAAATAAAAAAGAAATAAATTATGCTGATATTACTGATCTTCAAATTGGTAAATATCAAATTAAAATCAAAACGCGTTTTAGAAATTATGCGTTTTTAATGAAGCCTAAAAAGGCACGAGTTTTTTATGATTATCTAAAGACACAAATAAACGTTGAACAGTAACTGACAAACGTTCGGAGTTAGGCTATAATGTAGCTAGATTAAACAGAGAGGACGCCAAAACTTTGAAAGATATCGAAATTGCACAAAACGCTCAAATTAAACCTATTATTGAAATTGCTCAAAAAGTTAATTTAGATTCAGATGAAATCGAACAATATGGACCATATAAAGCAAAGTTAACCTTACCTTTAAAAGGAGAACATCCAAAGACAAAGGAAAAGTTAATTTTAGTAACTGCAATTAATCCCACTCCTGCGGGAGAAGGTAAATCAACTGTTACAGTTGGTTTAGGGGATGCATTTAATCTCTTAAATAAAAAAGCAATGATTGCCTTGCGTGAACCTTCTTTAGGACCTGTGATGGGGATTAAAGGTGGCGCAACAGGTGGTGGCTATTCACAAGTAATTCCAATGGAAGATATTAATCTTCACTTTACAGGTGATATGCATGCTTTAACAGCTGCTAATAACACATTATCAGCTTTAATTGATAATCATATTTTTCAAGGTAATGCTTTGAACATTGATCAAAGACGTGTGATTTGGAAACGTGTTTTAGATATTAATGATCGTGCATTGCGTCATGTTGTTGTTGGTTTAGGTGGTGTGATGCAAGGTATTCCACGTGAAGATGGTTTTGATATTACTGTTGCTTCAGAAATGATGGCTATCTTGTGTCTAGCAACTGATATTAACGACTTAAAAGAAAGAATTAGTAAAATTGTCATTGGTTATACTTTCACGAAAGAACCTGTAACTGTTGGTGATTTAGGTGTAACTGGTGCTATTAGTTTATTATTAAAAGATGCGATTAAACCAAACTTAGTGCAAACACTAGCACATACACCAGCGATTATTCATGGTGGACCTTTCGCAAATATTGCTCATGGTTGCAATAGTATTATTGCGACACAAACATGTATGAGTTTAGCTGATTATACAATTACTGAAGCTGGTTTTGGTGCTGATTTAGGTGCTGAAAAATTCCTCGATATTAAAGTTCCAGCTTTAGGTAAATCACCAGATACGGTAGTGATTGTCGCTACTGTCCGTGCTTTGAAAATGCATGGTGGTGTTGCAAAAGACGAGTTAGAACAACCAAATGTGGAAGCTTTATTAAAAGGTTATGCAAACTTACAAAAACACCTTGGCAGCATGCAACGTTATGGTGTCCCAGTAGTAGTAGCGATTAATAAATTTGTGAGTGATACTCCAGAAGAAATTGCCGCTTTACAAGCCGCATGTCAAGATGATGGCGTAAAAGCAATTGTGGCTGATGTGTGGGCTCAAGGTGGAGCAGGTGCCTTACAATTAGCAGAAGAAATTGTTTCTTTATGCGAAAATGAAGCTGATTTTAAACCACTTTATCAAGTTGAAGATTCAATCGATGAAAAAATCACAAAAATTGTAACTGAAATTTATGGTGGTTCTGATGTTGAATATAGTTTGAAGGCTAAAAAACAAATGGCTCAATTCGTTGAGTTAGGTTGGGATAAATTACCAATTTGTATGGCTAAAACACAATATTCATTATCTGATAATGCCAAAGCCTTAGGAGCACCAAAAGACTTTACAATTCATATTCGTGAATTTGTACCAAAACTTGGTGCCGGCTTCTTAGTAGCTTTAACAGGTAATGTTTTAACAATGCCCGGCTTACCAAAGAAACCAGCTGCTGATGGTATGGATATTGATGCAGATGGTAAATTATCCGGTATTTATTAAAAATTAATGCGAGAAAATATGGCGTAGTTTGTTAAAGATTACGCGATATTTTCTTTTTTTATATCTAAATTAAGGAGAGATAAGGTATAATTAATATTTAAACAGAAATAATAAAGTTGAGGTAGACAAAATGCCAATTTATTTAATTTTGATGGCGGTGATTGTCGCTATTGATCAATTTGTAAAATATTATGTCGTAACACATATTGCTTTAAATACAGCGGTGAATGCAATTCCGCATTTCTTATCATTAGCGTATATTCGTAATTATGGCGCTGCGTGGAGTATCTTAATTGGCCAAAGATGGTTCTTTTTCATTATTAGTATCGTTGCGTTGGTTATATTAGGTTATGCATTTAAACGAAAACATCAAAATATTTTATATGCCGTCAGTATCTCGTTGATGATTGGCGGAACAATCGGGAATTTTATCGATCGGATTCATTTAGGTTATGTGATTGATATGTTCCAATTAGAGTTTATTAATTTCCCAATTTTTAATGTAGCGGATTGCGCGCTGACGGTGGGAGTTATTATTTTATTAATCGCAATGGCAAAGGATGACACACTATGATGAAAGAACTAACAATTACAAATGAAACTGGACGTTTAGATAAAGTGTTAGCGGACGCTTTTCCAGAATTTACCCGCTCACAAATTAAAAAATTATTAACGGCGCAAAAAGTCATGGTTAATCAACAACAAACTAAAGCACGTTATGCGGTGAAACCAGGAGATGTGATTACTTTAGAAGAACCAGAAGTAATTGAAATTAAAATGGAACCAGAAGACATGCCGTTAGATATTGTCTATGAAGATGATGATGTTTTAGTTGTGAATAAACCGCAAGGAATGGTCGTGCACCCAGCACCAGGACATCCTAATCATACTTTAGTGAATGGTTTATTAGCACATACGACTTTAGCTCAATTTAACGAAGATATGCGACCAGGAATTGTCCATCGTATCGATAAAGATACATCCGGTTTATTAATGGTTGCTAAAAGTCCGCGCGCTTATTATGCTTTAACGGAACAATTACGTGAAAAAACCAATGTGCGTGAATATGTGGCTTTAGTTCATGGACGTATGAAATATGATCAAGGAACCATTAATGCACCAATTGGTCGTAATCCTAAGGAACGTAAAGAACAAGCTGTCGTAGCGAATGGGCGTCCGGCTGTAACGCATTATGAAGTGTTAAAACGCTATCGGAACTATACATTGGTAAAATGTATTTTAGAAACAGGTCGGACTCATCAAATTAGAGTTCATTTAAAATATATCGGTCATCCATTAGTGGGAGATCCTTTATATGGACCACGCAAGACAATTGCTGGTGCGGGTCAATTCTTACATGCGGGTAAATTAGGCTTTAAACATCCCGGGACAGATGAAGAGCTGATTTTTGAAAAAGAAATGCCAGAAATCTTCCAACGGACTTTACAAAGACTTGACAAAGAAGATGCAATTCAGTAAAGTTAATTTAATTAAGAAACTTTTAATTAGTCCCGTGAGGCTAAAAAGTTAAATCAGAATTTAAATGAAGATATTTCATAAAATGACAATTTAACTGCTTAGTCTCAGGGATGGGGCTAAGCATTTTTTATTAGGAAAGGGATGAAAAAATGACGAAAAAAATTATTACAGATGAAATCGCCATGAAACGTGCTGTGACACGGATGACGTATGAAATCATCGAAAAAAATAAAGGCATTGAAGATGTTGTGATTGTTGGGATTAAAACACGCGGTATTTATTTAGCTGAACGGATTGCTCAACGACTCAATGAATTAGAAGATTGTCAAATTCCGGTCGGAGCTTTAGATATTTCACTTTATCGCGATGATCGTCATGATAGTACTTTAGATAAAGAACCAATCGTCAAAGATAGCCAACTTGATTTTGATATTAACAATAAAATTGTGATTTTAGTCGATGATGTTTTATATACAGGTCGGACGATTCGGGCTGCTTTAGATGCTTTAATGGATCAAGGACGTCCCAAACGAATTAATTTAGCAGTTTTAGTTGATCGTGGTCATCGTGAATTACCAATTCGGGCTGATTTTGTTGGGAAAAATATTCCGACATCATTAAATGAACAAGTAGCCGTTTGTGTGAAAGAAATCGATGGTATCGATGAAATCACTTTAAAAGATTTAAAAAAATAATATTTACAACAGTTTAAAAGACTCCAGAGAGAGCCCAACAGGTTGTCTAAATAATACAGAAATTACTCAATTGTTTTTGTATTTGCCAGACTCGGAGTGAAAAAAGTTTTTTTCAAGAACTTGTCTTACAAGATAAAAAAGGAGAGTAATTTATGACTACAAAAAAAGAATTTCGTAATGAAGAAGCCGTTTTAGATATTCATGATAAACCGCCATTTCCACAGTGGTTTCTGTTATCAGTGCAACATTTATTTACTATGTTTGGTGCAACTGTATTAGTACCTTTATTAGTGGGAATCAATCCTAGTATTGCTTTATTTTGTTCGGGTGTCGGGACGATCGTGTATTTAATTTGTACGAAAGCTAAGATCCCAGCTTATTTAGGTTCAAGTTTTGCCTTTATTATGACGATGCAAGCTTTAATGAAAGCTTACGGCTATCCAGCAGTTGGTCAAGGTGCGATTGCAGCAGGATTAGTTTATGTTGTAGTAGCTATTATTATTAGTTTTTATGGTTCTAGTTGGATTGATAAATTATTACCACCAGTTGTTGTGGGGCCCATTATCATTGTGATTGGGTTATCATTAGCAACTACAGCAGCCAATGATGCTATGATGAATAATTCAGTTTACGATTTAAAATATTTTGGTGTAGCTTTGTTTACATTAATTATTACAATTATCTTTAATATGTTTTTACGCGGCTTTACCAGTTTGATTCCAGTCTTATTAGGAATTGTTTCGGGATATTTATTTGCGCTCTTTATGGGAATTGTTGATTTCACACATGTGATGGAAGCATCTTGGTTCTCATTGCCAGCATTTGATGTGATGTTTGTGAACTATGATTTCAAATGGTATCCAGCAGCGATTTTAGGTATGGCACCAATTGCTTTTGTAACAATGACAGAGCATATGGGACATATTATGGTCTTGAATAAATTAACAAAACGGAACTTCTTTAAAGATCCCGGTTTACATCGGACTTTATTAGGTGACGGATTATCCAGTATTATTGCCGGATTTGCGGGTGGCCCACCAACAACATCATATGGTGAAAATATTGGGGTTTTAGCCATGTCAAAAGTTCACTCAGTGTGGGTAATTGGTGGTGCCGCAGTCTTTTCCATTCTCTTTAGTTTTTGTGGTAAGGTTTCGGCTTTGATTCAATCAATTCCAGGTCCAGTTATCGGCGGGATTTCTTTCTTACTCTTTGGGATTATTGCTTCAAATGGTTTAAGAATTTTAGTTGATAATAAGATTAATTATGAATTAAAACGGAATTTAGTAATTACATCGGTCGTTTTAGTTATGGGGATTGGTGGCACATACTTACAACTTGGTAACTTCCAATTAACAAGTATTGCTTTAGCAACTTTATTCGGAATTGTTTTAAACTTAATTTTACCGGAAAAAGCGTTTAGCGAATAAAAAGATGCACTCAAACAGGTTAACTTTTGTAGAAAAGTTAGCCTGTTTTTTAATTCAGAAAAAGTTAGAAAATCATAACTTTATATTATACTTTTAATAGAATTTATATTATAATTTGTTTTGGAGTTAACTAACTTTTAATTTAATAATTTCATTAGAAAGAAGTAATAGCATATGAAAACGAAAAAAGAGAACATCTTTTCATCGAAAACGCTCAGTTATTTTTTACAATTAGCGGAAACGATGAGCTATACTCAGGCTGCTAATATTTTAGGTATTACTCAGCCCGCATTAACGCAACAAATTAAAAAATTAGAAAGAACAGTTGGAGCACCTTTATTTTATTCAGTTGGTAAGAAATTACACTTATCAGATGCTGGTTATACAATGTTAGATGCTACTCATCAAATTTATGGTATTTTAAATACAGCTTTAGATGAAATTCAACAATCAACAAGTGCTACGCAAGGGGAAATTACAATTGGTTGTTTAACAACTTTAGAAGAAAAGATTTTCTTTGATTTTGGTCTTGAATATTATAAAGCTAATAAAGATGTTAAATTGATTATTCAAATGTTAACCAGAAAAGAACTTTGGGAACGCCTTGAAAGCAATACAATCGATTTAGCTGTGATGTATCTTCCAGATAAAAACATTAAAAACTGGAAACCATATGAAACGAAAAAAGTTATTTCAGAAAAATTAGTCTTTATTCATACTGATGAAACAATGGCTAAACGTAAGAAAGTTAAGTTGAAAGATACAATTGATAATAACTGGGTAATTTATCCACCAACATATTATTTGAATGATGTTTTAACAGATCTGTTTGAACAAGAAATGATTACAAAACCAAATTGTGTGGCATATTATTCTAAACCAGATCGGATTTTCAACTTTGTGAAAGAAACAAATACGTATTCTGCTTTGCCAAATAGTTTTGTGATTCCACATAACAAAGATCAAGGTGTTTATACAGCTGATTTTGAACCAGCAATCAATTTTGATTTAGCATTTGTTTATCGTAAAGGAAAAGATAAGATTCCACGCATTGAACATTTATTGAAATCTTTTGACAAATATTTACTCGAAAAAGATTATATTACACGCTTGACAGAATTAGAGAAATAAGATTAGATATATTAAAGGTTTAAATTTTTTAATTTAAGGAGAGAATAATTATGAAGAAAATTGTTTTCGGTCATAGAAACCCAGATACAGATGCGATTGCAGCCGCAAAAGCATACTCATACTTAAAAAATCAATTAGGTGAAGAAACTGAAGCTGTTGCTTTAGGAACACCAAATGAAGAAACAAAATACGCTTTAAACTACTTTAACGAACCAGTTCCACGTGTAGTGACAAAAGCTTTACCAGAATATCCAGAAGTTATTTTAGTGGATCATAATGAAGCGCAACAAAGTATTGAAGATATTCGTGAAGTTACTGTGACTGATTTAATTGATCACCACAGAATTGCTAACTTTGAAACAGCATTCCCATTATATGCACACCTTGAACCAGTTGGTTGTACATGTACAATTATTTTCCGTGAATTTGAACGTCATGCGGTTGAAATCCCAGCTCATATTGCTGGTTTAATGTTATCAGCTATTATTTCTGATACATTATTATTCAAATCACCAACAACAACTGAAATGGATCAATTAGTTGCAGAAAAATTAGCTGAAATTGCTGGCGTTGATTGCCAAGTTTATGGTTTAGAAATGCTTAAAGCTGGTACAAACCTTGCAACTAAAACAGCTGAAGAATTAATTACAGCTGATGCTAAATCATTTGAAATGGGTGGAAAAACAGTTCGTGTCGATCAAGTTAATACAGTTGATCTTGATGAAGTGTTTGCACGCGAAGCTGAATTACGTCAAGCCATTGAAGCACAAAACGCTGCTGAAGGCTATGACTTATTCTTATTAATGGTGACAGACATCTTAAACTCACATACACGTTTATTAGTTGTCGGTGAACCACAAGACGTCGTAGAAAAAGCTTTCGCAACTAAATTAGTTGATAACAAAGCTGAATTACCAGGCGTTGTATCACGTAAAAAACAAATCGTACCACAAATGCAACAAGCATTTTAATTGAATAATTAAGCAAGCTCGCCAGTTTTTGGCGGGCTTTTTTTATGTATAAAAATAAGGTAATAAACTGAAATAAAACGTTCCCTTAAACCGGAATGCAAGATAATTAATGATTTTTTAATTAAACCCTTATAAATCCTTTTATTCTATAAGGAAAACATTTATAATAAGATATTGTATAACTAGTGAATAAATTGGGAGAGGATTGGATTTTTTGAGTCAAGAAAAACGAGTAGAATTAATTAAACAATTATTAGATGAACGCCAAGAATTATCAACGAAAGATATTATGGAAGAGTTTGGTATCTCACAAGATACTGCCCGCCGCGATATTGTGCTACTAACTAAACGGGGAGAAGTTAGAAGAACACATGGTGGGATCTTACCGTTAGATTTTGGCCGTAGTGTACCAAATTTCCAAAATCGTCTCGCAAGCTTTACCCGCGAAAAGACACAAATTGCTTTAGAAGCAACTAAATATTTTAAACCGCATCATGTTTATTTTGTTGATGCATCAACAATCTTATTAAAAACATGCCAAAATTTAAGCTTACCATTAACTATTGTGACACACTCTTTAGATAACTGTATTGCGTTAGCGGAACAAAATAAAGTTAAAGTTAAAGTGTTAAGTGGAACATTGAACCACGAGAATCGCTTTTTCTATTCCAATACAGCGATGCGTGAATTGGAAAATATCGTTTTTGATACAGTGTTTATTGCTGCGTCAGGAATTGATGAACATGGTGTTTATTTATTAGATCAAGAAGACGCTGAGATTGTTGGTCGGGCAGCTAGAAGAGCTCGTCAAGTTATTTTAGTTGCTGAACATCAAAAATTTACTAATAAATCATATTATCGAATTTGTAGTTTAGATCAAGTTTCCGTCTTTATTACAGATCAAGAATTATCACCGGAAGAAAAGATGTTATTTTCACCACATACACAAATTAAAGTAGCTTCTAAGCTAAATTAAAGATTAAAGTTGGGATTTGATGAACTCACAAAAACAAAACTGTCCAATCGGAGTTTTTGACTCTGGTTTGGGTGGAATTAGTGTTTTAAAAGAATTAACAAAATTAATGCCGTATGAAGATTTTGAATTTTTCGGTGATTCTAAAAATGCACCTTATGGAACAAAATCAATTCAAGAAGTACAAGAACTCAGTGATGCTGTGACACAACATTTACTAAAAAAAGATATTAAGGCGTTAGTGATTGCTTGTAATACGGCTACTAGTGCGGCTGTTAAGATGTTACGGGCAAAATACCCAGACTTACCAATTATTGGGATTGAACCAGCTGTTAAAGCGGCTGTGGATGCTAAAGAACAAGCTCGTGTCGTTGTTATGGCCACACCGTTAACTTTAAAAGGGGCACCATATCAAAACTTAAAACAACGTTGCTTACCAAGAGCGGCTAAAATCATTGATGTGCCTGCACCTAAATTAGTAGAATTCGTGGAAAATGGCGAACTGAATAGTCCTGC
Organism: Ligilactobacillus ceti DSM 22408; assembly: GCF_000423245.1. Classification (GTDB taxonomy): domain Bacteria; phylum Bacillota; class Bacilli; order Lactobacillales; family Lactobacillaceae; genus Ligilactobacillus; species Ligilactobacillus ceti. The sequence continues at coordinate 506,009 of NZ_KE383993.1, read as the reverse complement.
TGTGCAAAGTTATTTAAATAGTTTATTAGCAGCGTATAAAGATGATGTTGATACAATTGTTTTAGGCTGCACACATTTTCCATTTATTAAAGAAGCTCTGGCTGCGGTTATCCCGGCAGATGTTGCAGTGATTGATGGCGGGGCGGGTGTAGCACGCGTTTTGAAATCATCTTTAGAACAGCGGCATTTGTTGCGAACAATACCACGTCAAGGGCAAGTTCATTTTACGAATAGTAAACAAGATCAAAATGAAATTGCTTTAAGTCAAAAGTTATTTCAGCTTTAAAAATTAAGTATAATAAAAGGGGGAAGATGGATATTTCAATAGTAAATATCCATCTTTTTTCCAAAATAAGTTAAAATTAATGACTGATATATATAAAAAATGATATACTATAATTAATTTAAACTTTGGAGGTCGATTGACATGCTTGAGCAAATTCGCTTAAAAAGAACACTTTCTGAAGCAGTCCAAGTTGGCGAAGTGATTCAATATAAAAAGCGAACTTATGTCATCATCAATATCATGAGTATTCATATATACCATCCTTTAGAGCAAGATAAGTTTCAAGTGATTGATTGCTTAGCTCAAGAAATGGGAACACCTGATTTATCGAAAAATTATACGGTGACCCAAGCAGAAATTCCATATAATAGTCATGATTATTTTAAAATTGCCAAAGTCGGCGAAGTTGTTTTTGATAAAAACGCCGAGATTTGGGTACGCGTAACTAATATTTTAAATACACGAATTGAAGATGGTTTGTTCTACGTAAACTATGAATTCACGCCGGTTTCCGAATGGCCGAAACGTAAGATTCAACGAGCTTATGAAGAACGTTGTAAAACTAAAATGAAATTGATTAGAAATAACAAAAGTCAATAATATCAAGGATTCTGTAATATACATTTTTATTAGATGTATATTACAAAAAAAACAATAATTTAGCTGTTAATTAGCTGAATTTATTATATATAGAGATCAAAAAACGATTTTTAAGCGGAAAATTTCATGTTTGAAGATCGTTTTTTTGTGTACATAAATTTATGCGGAACTTATTTTTTTATCTTTATGATGGAAAATTTATTTTATTTTTTGTAAATAATTGCTACAAATTAGCTAAAACATTGGTTTTTAGCACTTGTTAGTAGCTAATTAATGAGGGGGGCTTTGCTTAAAAATTTGTTTTATCTAGTTTACATAATATACATTATATAAAGTAGAATCTAAAAAGAAAAACCGCCCCAGCTGCCCTAGATAACAAAAAAACTAGAATGAAGTTATCATTCTAGTTCAAAGTAATTTATTTTATTAATTATTAATCATATCTTTTTTATCATTCCAAAATGGTGCTTTAACAATTCCTTGGATTTTATCTTTAGGAACAAATCCATAATAACGACTGTCATTGGAAATGGAACGATTATCACCTAAAACAAAATATTTATCTTTAGGTACTGTAAAAATATGACCAGTTCCTAATGTGACACCTTTTGCTTCTGGTAGTTGTAAATGTAAAGTCCCTTGCATGCTTTCATATTTAGAAATGAATTTTTGCTGATGGAATTTACCATTGATATAAAGTTTACCATTGTTTTTATATTCAATATGATCACCTGGTAACCCGATAACGCGTTTTACGTATTGAGTATCCGGTTTGACGGCTGAATTGTGTTTATCAACGCCATATGCGTCAAAGACAATTACTGTATCCCTTTTAATGTTATGTGATTTTAATTCAATCACACGTTCATTGTTTTGTAAGTTCGGATACATAGATAGACCGTCAACTTTAACAATTGTAAAGACATATGTTTTAATTACAAATGCTAAAGCAAGACCAATTAAAATTGGTAAGACAAAACTAAAAATCTTTTTTAAAAGTTTCATGTTTATTCACCTATTATTTGTGTTGCTTATGCTTCTACGTCTTCAATCCAACCAAGTGCTAAGGCTTTATCACCGAGATGAGTCCCAACAACTGGTCCAAAATGACTGATGCTAATCTTCATATCTGGGAATTTTTTAACTAATTGATCGCGCCATTTCATAGCGGCTTCTTCGTTGTTAGCGTGAATCACGAATAAATGAATTGGATAATTGACATCAGCAATTTCATTTGCGAATAGTTCTTCAGCGCGGTTTAAAGCACGTTTAGTAGAACGAACTTTATCATAAGCGAAGATCTTATGTGTGGAGTTATCAAAAGTTAAAATTGGTTTGATTTTTAAAACACTACCAATAAAAGCGGATGCATTAGATAAACGACCACCACGCACGAGGTTTTGTAAATCATCAACAACGAACCATTCACCGGTTGTTTGACGTAATTCTTCTAATTTATTCATAATTTCTGCAACTGAGGCACCTTGAGCAGCTAATTTAGAAGCGGCAATGGCCATCATACCCATTAAGATTACAGTAATTTCTGAATCAAAAGGAACAATATCAATTTCTGTTAATTCTTCTTTTAAATTTTCTAAAGTTTGTACAAATCCGGAAATTGTACTTGATAAATGAATGCTAATAACTGTGTCATAACCTTGTTCTGCTAATGATTTATATAATTTAATCATTTCTCCAACAGGTGGCTGTGAAGTATTAGGAAAATTTTTAGAATTTTTTAGTTTATAGTAAAAATCTTCAGTAGTAATATTAACGCCTTCTTCGTATGTTTCACCATCTAACACGAAAGGCATTGGAACTACATGAATGTTATATTTTTCTGCTTGTTCTTGAGTTAAATAAGCAGTACTGTCCGTAACAACAGCAATTTTCATAGATTATACACCTGCTTTGTAGTTTCTGATAAACACTATAATACCATAATTTAAATATGGTTACTAGAATCGGTCAGTTTTTATTTGTTGAATTAATTATTTTTTAAGCTTCTAAAGAACGAATTAAACTTTTTTCTAATCGATTTAATAAGATCTTTAGGAGATTTTTTTCTTCGTCACCCCAATGAGAAAAAATAATTTGGGATAATTTTTGAAAATCTTGATTCATATTTGTTAATTGGGTCGCACCTAAATCATTCAGATGATAAGCATTAATGCGACGTGCATAGCGTTGTTGTGCCGCTAATTTTTCAATATCTAAGTAACCTTTATTGACTAAACGAGCAATTTGGCGACTTAAAGTTGAAACATCAAGATCACTTTCAGCAGCTAGCAAGGCTTGGGTGTTTTGCCCAGCTTGAATTTGTTGTAAAATCCGCCATTCAGAAATTGTTAAATGATGTTTTTTAGCTAAAGTTTGAAGTTTCTTTTGGTAAATTTTTTGAATATCAAGCAAACTTTCGAGTGAATCTTTCAAAATCGTCCGCCTCCTTTGTTTGTATGTATAATACAATAATTAAATTATGCGCTACTTAAAATAAAATAGCAAATAAAAGTAATTGATCTTGGTTTAAATTTAAAAAATTAATTTTTGCACATTCTCAAAAATAACGGTAAAATAGATAAACATACTTTTAATAAGGAGTTGATTAAAAATGTCATTTGATGGAGTTTTTGCTCATGCGATGGTTCATGAATTAAATGAAAAATTACTAGATGGTCGTGTCAATAAAATTTCACAACCATATCCAAATGAAATTATTTTAACAATCAGAGCTAATCGTAAAAATCACCCGTTGCTATTATCAGCTCACCCGAACTATGCACGGATGCAAATTACGCAAATCCCTTTTGTAAATCCACCAACACCAACGAATTTCACCATGATTTTACGCAAATATTTAGATGGTGCTAAGTTAGTTGCGATTCGCCAAGTGGAAAATGATCGAATTATCAATCTTGATTTTAAAACACGTGATGAATTAGGCGATCAAATGGATTTGACATTAAGTTTAGAAATGATGAATCGTTACAGTAATATTATTTTAATTAATAATCAAGAAAATAAAATTATTGATACTATTCGTCATATCAGCATGGATCAAAACCGTTTTCGGACATTGTTACCTGGTTCGACCTATCGTTTACCACCAAAACAAGAAAAAATTAATCCTTTCTTAGATGAAACACATCGTTATCAAACATTAGTGAAGGAATTTCCGAATCGAGAAGTTTTGGCACAAGAAATTGTCGCTAATTATCAAGGTTTTGCCTATGATACAGCGTTGAATTTAGCTGATGCTTTACATCAGGCACAAGATTTAACAGTTGGGTTTAATGACTTTTTACAACAAACGAATCATCCCACACCTACGCAATATCAAAATAAAGGTAAAATTCAGTTTAGTTGTTATGCGCAAGCGGCTGATTTACCGCAAAAACATTTTACGAGTTTGAGCGAATTACTCGATAATTATTATTTAGAAAAAGCTAATCTTGATCGTGTGCAACAATTAGGATCGGGATTAATTGCCACTGTTAAAAATGAATTGAAAAAGAACAAGAAAAAATTAAAGAAATTAACTAAAGAATTAAAAGATACGGATAATGCTGAGAGTTTCAAAGTTAAAGGTGAATTGATTACAACATATTTATTCCAAATTAAACGCGGAATGACAGAAGTTGAATTACCAAACTATTATGATAATGAAAAACTACTTAAAATTAGTCTTTCTAATCAATTAACCCCTTCTCAAAATGCGCAAAAGTATTTTAAAAAATATCAAAAGTTAAAAAATGCGGTTGCTTTTATTACGCAACAAATCGAATTAACAACGCAAGAAATTAATTATTTAGAAAATATTGCGAGTCAAATCGAACTAGCAACACCGAAAGATTTAGAAGATATTCAAGTTGAATTAAAACAAGAAGGCTATTTAAAACAAAGATTCCAACAAAAGAATCAAAAACGCAAAGTTAAAATTAGTAAGCCGGAAAAATTCCAAGCAACTGATGGTACAACTATTTTAGTTGGTAAAAATAACTTACAAAATGATCAATTAACTTTCAAAACAGCTCATAAAACAGATATTTGGTTACATGTGAAGAATCTGCCTGGATCCCACGTGATTATTGATAGTAGTGATCCGAGTGAAGAAACATTATATGAAGCAGCTGTGTTGGCAGCTTATTATTCGAAAGCACGTAATTCAGCTGCTTCCGTTTTAGTGGATTATGTGGTCGTGAAAAAAGTCCGCAAACCAAATGGATCCAAACCAGGATTCGTGATTTATGAAGGTCAAAAAACATTATCAGTGATCCCTTCTGCTGAGCTAGTACAACAATTAAAAGCATAATAAAAAGCATTTTGGTATTTAATCTACCAAAATGCTTTTTTGTTTTATTCAGTTAAGTTTTCAATTAAGTAAACACGATCAATTGCACCTTGACTGAGAATATCAATTACAAAGGATCCATTGGAATAACGATCACCAAATGGATATTCTTTTGGTTCTAACATGATTTCTTCGCTTTGATCAGTAATGACATTAATTAAAGAATCATCAGTTACAACATCAATAAATTTAATCCGATGTGGTTCACGTTTTAATTCACGGAGAATTTGGACACCACGACGAGCTCGGGATGAAACGGCAACTTCAGCTACCTTCATCCGTTTAAAGGCTCCACGTTGCGTTAAAATGCCCACCTGGCTTAATTCTGTCACGAGTAAGACATTAACTAAATGATCATCACGTAAATCCATCGCCTTGACGCCGGCAGCGCGAGCACCTAAGGTAGAGATTTCATTTATGGCATAACGTAAACCATAACCTGTTTCAGTGGCACAAAAGACTTGTAAACTATCACTTGTAGCGTTCGCTAAATCAAGTGCAGCAACGACTTGGTCATCACCTTTTAATTTCATGTACATGCTTGGACGTGTTTTATATGTGCGTCCGGGTTGTAAATCACTTAATGCAGTCCGCTTGATAAAGCCGTTTGCAGTTGCGAATAAGAAACTTAAATCAGCTTTTAAATCTTTAATGCAATAAGCATTGACGACTTTTTCATCTTGGTTCAAACCAACAGATTGGGATAAGTGTTCACCCATATCTTTCCAACGAACTTCTCTAATTTCATGCACTGGACGATAAATTAAATTACCTTTGTTAGTGAAAATAAAGAGATGATCTAAGGTGTTCACTGTTTCTTGTAAGATTGGATAATCTTCAGTTTTCAAGCCGTTTTCATTTCCGGGAGAGGCTTTGAAAGAACGTAAGGAAGAACGTTTCAGATAACCATCATGAGAAACTAAGAGTTGTACATCTTCTTGAGCAACTAGGACTTCTGTTTCAATCTTTAAGGAACTAATTTCGGCTTGGATTTCTGTTAAACGAGAAGTTCCGTATTTTTTAGCTAAATCACGTAATTCTTTTTTGATAATTTTATCAAGTTCTTTAGCGTCGCCTAAAATTAGTTCATATTGTTGAATGCTGAAAGCTAAATCAGCTGCTTCTGTTTCTAAAGCTGTAATATCAGTATTTGTTAAACGATACAATTGTAAAGAAACGATTGCTTCAGCTTGTTTTTCAGTAAATTCATACGCTTTAATTAAATTTTGTTTCGCGTCTTTCTTGTTTTTAGAGGCACGAATTGTTTTAATTACTAAATCTAAGATTGATAAAGCTTTAATTAAACCAGATACGATATGTTGACGAGCTTGTGCTTTATTCAAGTCATATTGAATGCGGCGTGTTGTAATCACACGTTGATGTTCAATATAAGCTGTTAAGATTTGGTGTAAACCAACTAATTCCGGACGCTTGTTGTTGATGGCAACCATATTAAAGTTATAAGAAATTTGTAAATCAGTATTTTTGAATAAGTAATTTAAAATACCGGATGCATTGGCATCTTTTTTCAATTCAATTACAATTCTTAACCCTTCACGGTCACTTTCATCACGAACTTCAGCAATCCCTTCCACTTTTTTCAATAAGCGTAACTCATCGATGCGTTTGACTAACATGGCTTTATTAATTTCATATGGAATTTCTGTAATAATAATTTGTTGTTTATTACCTTTGAGGTCTTCCACTTTAGTACGTGCACGTAAAACAGCACGCCCTTTACCAGTTTCGTAAGCTTTTTTAATCCCGCTAAGCCCCTGCATAATCCCCCCAGTTGGGAAATCAGGTCCTTTAATAAATTGCATTAATTTATCTAAGCTAGCTTGGGGATGATCAATTAAGTAAGTTGTTGCTTCAATGGTTTCTTTTAAGTTATGTGTTGGAATTGATGTGGCATAACCAGCAGAAATACCTGTAGAACCATTCACTAATAAGTTTGGAAAACCAGCTGGTAAAACAGTTGGTTCATATTCTGTATCATCGAAGTTAAGTACCATTTCCACGGTATCTTTATCGATATTGCGTAATAATTCAGATGAAATTTCTGAAAGACGTGCTTCTGTATAACGCATGGCAGCTGGTGGATCGCCATCCATCGAACCGTTATTACCATGCATTTCAATTAAAGGTTCGCGGAGTTTCCAATCTTGACTTAAACGAACCATTGCTTCATAAATTGAGCTATCACCATGAGGGTGGTAATTACCCATGACATTACCGACTGATTTCGCTGATTTCCGGAAAGCTTTATCAAAAGTATTTCCATCTTCGTTCATTGCGAAAAGAATCCGGCGTTGTACCGGTTTTAAACCATCACGAATATCAGGTAAAGCACGCTCTTGAATAATATATTTAGAATAGCGTCCAAAACGATCGCCCATCACATTTTCAAGGGAGATTTCTTCAATATGGCCGGCTGCTTCTTTTATCTTCAAATGCTTTCACTCCTTTTTAAGCTCTTTAATCGGAAAAGAGACTCGTTTGTTCATTTTCTGTATTTGTAGGTTGGACTTTAACTTCCGTTACGGGAGCTGTTTCACTTTGAGAAACGTCAGTTGTATCAAGTAAACTGCCATCTTCTTCAAGTGTGAATTTAACATTCTTTTCAATCCATTTTCTTCTTGGTTCAACTTTATCACCCATTAAGGTTGTGACACGTTTTTCAGCAATTGCTTCATCATCGATTGTGACGCGCACTAAAGTCCGTGTTTCCGGGTTCATAGTTGTTTCCCATAACTGATCGGCATTCATTTCACCTAAACCTTTAAAACGTTGTAGGGAGTAGCCTTTGCCGAATTCTTTGGTAATTTCAGCTAATTCTTCATCAGTCCAAGCATAACGGAGCACTTGTTTTTTCTGAATTTTCTTTTGTACTTTATATAATGGTGGTAAAGCAATATAAATCTTACCGGCCATCATCATTGGGCGCATATATTTATAGAAGAAAGTTAATAATAAGGTTTGGATGTGAGCACCATCATTATCCGCATCGGTCATGATAATAACTTTATCGTAATTAGCGTCTTCTAAGTTGAATTCTGGTCCGACACCAGCCCCGATTGTATAAATCATTGTATTAATTTCTTCGTTTTTAACGATATCTTGTAATTTAGCTTTTTCAGTATTTAACACTTTCCCACGTAAAGGTAAAATTGCTTGGAATTTGCGGTCACGACCTTGTTTAGCAGATCCCCCAGCAGAATCCCCTTCGACTAAGAATAATTCATTCTTTTTCGCATTACGTGATTGAGCAGGTGTTAATTTACCGGATAAAAGACGTTCTTTCCGTTTCTTTTTCTTGCCGTTACGACTTTCATCGCGGGCTTTCCGGGCAGCTTCACGAGCTTCGCGAGCTTTTAAAGATTTTCGGACAAGGTTTTGCGCGAATTCACCATGTTCTAGTAAGTAATAACTTAATTGTTCACTGACAACACTATCTACAATGGAGCGTGCTTCTGAGGTACCTAATTTACCTTTTGTTTGTCCTTCAAATTGTAATAATTTTTCAGGGACGCGCACAGAAACAATTCCCGCTAACCCTTCACGAACGTCACTACCTTCTAAGTTCTTATCTTTTTCTTTGAGTAAGTTAACGTTGCGGGCATATTCATTGAATGCTTTCGTCCAAGCTGATTTCATCCCGACTTCATGTGTCCCACCATCTTTAGTGCGGACATTATTAACGAATGACAGAATAGTTTCTGAGTAACCGTCATTATATTGAGCGGCTACTTCTACTTCAATTCCATCTTTTTCGCCTTCAAAATACATTACATCGCCTAAAGTATCTTTATCTTCGTTCAAGTAAGAAACGAATTCTTTGATACCTTCTTCAAAATGAAAGACATCTTCTTCACTTGTTCTTTCATCAGTTAAAGTGATCTTAACACCTTTCAATAAGAAAGCAGATTCTCGTAAGCGTTCTGCTAATGTATTATAGTTGAATTTGGTTGTTGTAAAAATTGTTTCATCTGGTTTGAAAGTTACGATTGTTCCGTTGGCTTTTTTCGTTTTACCAATTTCACGTAAAGTTCCTTGTGGTTGACCACCATCAGCGAATCTTTCTTCATATTCAACGCCATCACGCACAATATTAACAACTAAATGTGATGATAAGGCATTAACAACTGAAGCACCTACCCCGTGGAGACCACCGGATGTTTTATAGTCACCTTGGCCGAATTTACCACCGGCATGCAACACTGTAAAAATAACTTCAACAGTTGGAATACCAGATTCATGCATTCCGACTGGCATTCCCCGTCCGGAGTCTGCAACAGTAATTGAGTTATCTGCATGAATAGTGACATTGATTTCATTTCCGTAACCTGATAATGCTTCATCGACCGCATTATCAACAATTTCATAAACTAAATGATGCAAACCACGTGCATCTGTTGACCCGATATACATCCCAGGTCGTTTTCTAACAGCTTCAAGCCCTTTGAGAACTTGAATAGATGAATCATCATAATTTGGTTTTCCCATTTAAAAAACTCCTTCTTAAACTCTTGGGAGTATATTTTTGAATCGAATAAAATTCGACAACTTTTAATATCATAACGTATTATATCTAATTAATAAAGCTATATCCTAACTAGTGTTAACGTAGATACCACATCTTCTATCATAACATATTCTTAAAAAAGTGCTGTCTCCAATTGCTTTTGAAAGAATTATTGAAGAAGTTAGCCGATTAATGATACAATAAAGCCTGAATTTATCAAGGAGGTCACGATAATTGGATCTTAAAATATTTATTATGATAGTGATCGGGTATTTACTCGGTTCCATTCCGTCTGGAGTTTGGATTGGCAAGCTTTTTTACGGTAAAGATATTCGTGACTATGGTAGCGGCAATATGGGAACAACGAATACATTTCGGGTTCTCGGGAAAAAAGCCGGCATCATTGTCTTATTAATGGATATGTTAAAAGGGACATTAACTGCTCTTTTACCGCTTTTCTTCGGTGTTCAAGTTAATGCACTCTTAATTGGTTTATCAGCTATTATTGGGCACGCATTTCCGATTTTTGCACATTTTAAAGGTGGTAAAGCCGTTGCAACGAGTGTTGGTGTTTTATTAATTTATAATCCAATCTTCTTTTGTGTTGTTTGGGCGATCTTTTTAACAACTTTATATGTGACAAGTATGGTGAGTGTTGCCAGCATGTTAGGTTTTACTTTAATTACAATTATTTCATTGTTTTTCAATGATACAGTGTTAACTTTAGTGGCCTTAGTTTTAACGATATTTGTCTTTTATCGCCATTGGGGGAATATTGCCCGCATTAAAAATGGAACTGAAAATATGGTTCATTTTGGTTTAGGCTATAAACATCGTTTAAAAAAAGAACAAGCAGCACAACATGAACAAAAAAAATAAGAGATTATGGATTTTTCCATAGTCTCTTATTTTTGTCTTATAAAATATAACGACTTAAATCTTTATCAGCGACAATATTACCAATCTTTTGATCAACATAAGCTTGTGTAATTTGAATATCACCCATCTGCATATCTGGACCTTCATAAAGCAGATCTTCGAGTAATTTTTCTAAAATCGTATGCAAACGACGTGCCCCGATATTTTCTGTTTCATGGTTTACTTGGTAAGCAATTTCAGCTAAACGTTGGATGGCTTCGATGGTAAAAGTAATATTAATATTATCAGTTCCAATTAAAGCCATATATTGTTTCACTAAAGCATTATTTGGTTCTGTTAAAATCTTCACAAAATCATCAGCACTTAAATCATCGAGTTCCACACGAATTGGGAATCGACCTTGTAATTCGGCAATTAAATCGCTTGGTTTACTTTCGTGGAAAGCACCAGATGCGATAAAGAGAATGTGGTCTGTTTTGACCATCCCGTATTTTGTTTTAATTTGGGAACCTTCGACAATTGGTAAGATATCACGTTGGACACCTTCACGTGAAACTGTCCCGGAATTTTGTTTTGCTTTGGATGTGATTTTATCAATTTCATCGATGAAAATAATCCCCGTATTTTCAGCCCGTTTAATAGCTAAATCAGCTAAATCAGCTTCGTTAACTAATTTTTGTGATTCTTCTTTAATTAAAACTTCCCGTGCTTCTTTAACAGGCATTGTCCGAGTAACACGTTTTTTGGGAGTTAAAGCTCCTAGTGTATCTGATAAATCAATCCCCATTTGGCCTAACATGCCGGCTTGACCTTGGAATTTTTGAGCAGGATCATCCATTTCGATCGTGACCTCTTGATTTTCTAAGAAGCCATTACGTAATTTTTCGGCTGTTGTTTGACGTTCTTGACGAATGCTGTCAGTTAAGACTTCTTCTGGTTCTTCTTGTAAGTTGGCGAAGTTTTCTGGCATTTTACCAGCTTGTAAATCACGCATCATTTTGAAGAAGTTTTGATTAGAGGCATTATCGTCTTTTTTCTTTTCAGCTGGGACAATTAATTTCAATAAACGTTCATTAGCACGTTGGCTGGCTTGACTCCGGACTTTAGCGAACATTTCATCTTGTTCCATCTTATAAGCTACTTCGACTAAATCACGTGCCATTGATTCTACATCACGACCAACGTAACCTACTTCCGTAAATTTAGTTGCTTCCACTTTCACAAATGGAGCTTTTACAATCTTAGCTAAACGCCGCGCGATTTCTGTTTTACCGACCCCAGTAGGTCCAATCATTAATAAATTCTTTGGTGTGATTTCTTCTTGCATGTCAGCGGATAACTGCATACGACGATAACGATTCCGTAAAGCAATCGCAATCGCTTTTTTAGCGGCTTGTTGACCAATTACAAATTGATCTAATTCCGCTACGATTTGTTTGGGTGTTTTGTTATTTGCGTTCATTCAAAAACTCCTCGATCTTATTTTTCTAAATCTAAATCATATTCTTGATATTCAATTGTTGCATAATCAATGAAATCTTGTTGGTCTTGGACTTGTTTTTTGAGTAAAGCAAAATCACTCTTTTCAAGTTTTAAAAACGCAACGGTGTTTTCCAGCTTATTCACCATAAAAGCATTATAAGTTTTGTTAGCATCCCAAGCTGTGGTGTTAACTGTATCGTAAAACGCGAAATATGGATTTTCGACTACTAAGTGTTCTTGAGCTAAGTCTTCAAAAAAACGTTTGGCATTTTCATTAATCATCTGAAACCCTCATTTCCTAACAAAAATATTAATTCTACTCTTAAAATTTTACAGCAATTGTTTTCGGTGGTAAAGCATTCGAAAACTTTTTTAGATATTCTTACAAATACCTAGTGATTATTGTTTTTTCTTGCGTCCGGCAATTAAGCTGATCACGATTAAAATAATAAAAATTCCAATAATTAGACCGCCTTTTTTGGCTTGGTCGGACGTTTTAGCCGCTAACAATAAAGATTGCGCCTGGACGTGGCTATTTAACAAGCTAGTTAAGCTGATTAAACAGCTAAAACCAATTAGTGCTAAGGTTTGTTTTAATTTCATTTTCAAGCTCCTCTCACAGGTTTTTTATTAATTTAATTATATTCAAGTTTATCATAGCACAAAAAAACCTTTAGAAACTAAGTTCTAAAGGCTTTTTCAGTTCTAAAGCTTTAAAGTTGTTTTTTTAGCTTGGATAATTTTTTTGATACAAATAAATAATAAAACAATTGAAGCAATAATAGAGAAAATATTTTGGAACATTAAAATGCTAGCGGTTTGATCAACATGGACATATAAACCTAAAATTAAGAACATATCCCACACCCAGTGATAAAGCATTGTTGGAATAAGGTTTTCTGTTTTATAGTAAACCCACGCGAAGACAATTCCCGTTAAAGCGGCAGAACAACATTGGAAGATTGCTTTTGAGAGTGATTCGCCACCTAAAATATTAGTAATGTGTAAAGCACCGAAAATCACAGCTGAGATTAATACCGCAGCATAGACACCGTGTTTTTCTTTGAAAGCATTAAAGATAATGCCCCGAAATAACATTTCTTCACCAATTCCCACCATGAAAGTTGTCCCGACAATCGTCCATACTAAAGACATATCTTTTCCTTGATAATTGCCAAAATAAATTTGTAAAGCGGCTAAAATAATTGCGGCAATAAAAAATTCAATAATCCAAAAGTTTAGTTTTAGTTTTTTAAAAGCTGTGCCGCGGAAAAATTTATAATAAAAAATTAAAGCACTACCTGCTGAAAATGGCATGAAATATACTAAAACGGAAACCATTTGTGGTTGGTCATAATTAATCTGGAAGTGATGTTTCATCACATACATCCCAATCATCATAATTCCCATATAAACTAGAGCTGCCCATAAAGCAGCTTTTTCTTTTTTACTCATAAAAACACATTCTTTCTGTTTAAAATAATTAATTTTTTAACGCAATATAAGCTTTAATATCATAATTACGTTGTTGACGATTACCAATTTGGTGGCAAAAGAAATCCGGAACATCGTAGTTGATATCATTTTCATCAACAAAAAACGTTTCACGAATATATTTGGATGGTTCACTACTATTTTGAATTTCTTGAGCTGGCATTGTAAAAACTGCATATTTACCTGCTGGAAAATTCAACTGGGCAAAACCGATCTTTTGTTGGTCAGCCAAGGATAAACCTTCACAAGCTAAGTAGTAAACTTTTTCGCCTTCCATTGTAAAATCAAAAAACTCATAAAGCTTTAATTTGTTGGAATTTGTGACAGAATTCAATTTAGTAAGAAATTCTTCCCACAGTTGCGCAAATAAATTCTCTTTTACAATCGTTTCAGCAACAATCGGAACACGATAACCACTAACTTGTAATGGTGGTAAGGAAAGAACTTCAACAGGAATATTACAGCCATCTTTTAAACTTGTTTGAAATTCTAAAGGGAGAAAATATTTGTAACTGGCACCCTTTTTGACTTGCGATGGTGTCACACCATGATATTTTTTAAAAGCATATCTAAAGCTATCAACGGAATCATAACCATAAAAGTTCGCTATTTGATTGATTTTAACTTGAGAAATATTTAATTCTTTAGCAGCTTCACTTAAACGACGCGCGCGGATATATTGTTTTAAGGAAATTCCGGCTAAAATACTAAATAGTCTCGATAATAAATCGTATGAAAAAGCAGTTCCTTTCACAAAGCTTTGAAGATCAATTTCTTTTTTTAAATTTTGTTCAATGTAATGTAACATAGCGTTAAGAATTTTGAGATAATGCATCAGTTTCCTCATCCTTGTTCATTATTTTAGCATATTGTTTCCAATCAAAAACGATAGTTTCTGGTCAGAAAATGTCTGTTTTTTATTATAAAATAGTCTTTTGGTTTTGAAAAATATAATGACTTACAAAATAAAAAGAGCTAACTACGCGTGGATTAGCGCAATTAGCCCAGTTTTTAGATTAAATCTTGGTTTAACAATAATTCACATTCTTTAATGAGATTTTGGCAGTCTTTAATTGGTCCGCGGACAAAAGGATCTGATTTCCGGCGACTGTAAAAGAGTGGCAAAGCTTTCATGAAATATTGATAAGCTTGATCAATATTTGGCTCTTGCCCCCAACCATGTAAATTGCACTTACCCATGCGCAACAATACATCGGGTAAGATGGATTTTTCATAAGCTAACTTATCATCTTTCGTATCAATTAAGTAGTCAACGTCCGTGTTTTTTAATTTTTGGTTCAAAAGATTATAAGCCTGTTTGTAAAAATCAGCTGCTAAATCAGTATCTTGAACATAAAAATAACCTTTCGCATACATATCACCTAATTTATAGAAAGATTCAATATCTTGGTGTAACATGCCTTTAGTAAAATAACGGCCTGCTTGTGCATAATCAACAGCCGTATGCCGGCCATAGTAATAACAATAACCGAGATTTCTCATCGCATCGATCGAGCTATGATCTGCCGCAATCGCATAATATTTATAAGCTTTTTGGAAATCTTGTTCTACATAGGTTCCTGAATAATATAAGCTCCCTAAAAGTGTTGCAGTCGCTGTATCTTGCGTGGCCGCAAAACAAGTTTCTAAGACAGGTACGATTTTTTGGGAAATTGCGAGTGGCAGCTCATCTTTATCTAGCCATTTGAAAACCCATTTATAGAGCGCGTCATAATTTTTCTCATTTAAATAAAGTTCTAATTGTAAGAGTTTTTCTTTTTCATAATCACTTAAACTTTCCATTGGTTCCGGGAATTCTTCAGCAATTTCTTCTTCCGTTAAAACTTTATGAATCCGTTTGGTTTTAGCGACTGGATATGGTGCTTCATCTTTCGTGTAAAACTCACTGGATTTAATTGTTCCGATGCGTAATTTATTGTCATAGCCAAATGGAACGAGAACTTTTGTACCACTTGGTAAGAGATCTCCTTGATAAATGTAATGATATGTTTTTTTGATATCACGTGGGATAACTTCACAATAATTATATACTTCTTGTTCTACCGGGGGTGTCTGAGCGGCGATTTTGAACGCTTCATTAATTTCAGTTGTTAAATCTAAAGTTGAATTATCCATTAAAATTAGTAAGTATTCTTTAATTTGTAAGGCGTTTTTTGGTAAAGGATGTTGTTGTAAATGCCGTAAATAATCTAATAAGACAGTTTTTACATCGTATGCTTCAGCAATATTATTAATTCCTAAACAAGGTCCCCCAGAAATTAAAGTCGTCATAACTTTTGAAAGTGCTGCAAATTCTTTGTCTGATAAATTCTTTTTAGCGAGGCGTTCACCACATTCAGCTTTAATAAAGACGTTATAACTAGAATAGACCGGATCAATCGTGTTATTTAAACCATGATATAAAATCCAATCCTTCACGGCCGGTTTTGTCGGGTGTTTTAACCAATTCAAGGCATGAATTCGGCCCCAACCATGAACTTTTTGGGCTAAATTGAAGATTTCTTGTTGGCCATCTTCCCAATGACGCATATTATAAATGGCGTATAAAGTGAATTCATTACATAATCCCAGGACCCGAATGACATTTTTAGCATCTTGCGGATAAGACAGTCTTTCCAGCAGCAACATCCCAAGTTTAACTAATTCATGGTAATCGGATGTTACGATTAATGTTCCACCGACTTGATAAATATTATTGAAATTTTTTTCATAAGTAAATGTATCAAAGCGTTCTTCTAAAGCATCAATTAAAGACAACGTACTATGATTTTGCATTAGTTTTCGATAAAGTTCACTCACTAAATCAACATCATTTTCACCGATTGCGGCGACTAGCGTATCAAGTAATTTGAGTTCTTGGTGATTTAAGACATCAGTCGGTTGATCTGTATGGTAGATGCGAATACCATCTAAAGCTCCATCAGCGAACGCCAATTCTGATAATTCATCAGTAGCCGTCATTTGCTTGGGTAGATGGTAATCACGTGGTAATTCATCATTATGATTTAAATTTGCGGTAATTTCATTTAAAATACAATCTTCCATTCCAAAGCCCCCTAGTTAAAACTCTTTTCATTTATATCATAGCACAAAAAAACCTTTAGAAACTTAATTCTAAAGGTTTATTCAGTCATATTTAAAAAGGCTTGTGTCGGTTGATCTGACCAATCTTTTTGACCAGATGCGACTACTTTTTGCGTATTTATATTATAAGCATAACTATTTAAAAATTCCGCCTCGGATGGACTATATGATCCATCCGAATTTTTTTGACTTTGATAATAGATATACAGTAAACATTTTTGGTTGGAACTTTTTTTATCAAATAGTAAATAATTAATGTGGTGTTGATTTTCAAAAACAATACCTATCGGTTGGCCTTGAGCGTTGTAATCTTGACGATATTGAAAACCGCTATGACTTGCGAATTCTTGTGCGAAAATTTGGTGCATCCCTTTTTCAATTTGAACGGACAAAGACTCCTGTTTCGGTTCGCTTTCTTGTGGTTGGACTGGTGTCTTTGGCGCTTTAATTTTTGGTTTTTGAGTGACCTTGGGCAATTCAAACTGATTGATTGCTGGTTGTTTGTATAACCAGCCGACTTTTTTGTAAACATAGATGACGGGATCGTATGAGTCTGTTTGGATTTGGATATAATTTGGCTGCTTTGGTAGTGGTTTTTCTTTTGACTCACTAGCGAATAAAAACAAGTAGACTGCTAGTAAAATGAACATAATTGTCACAAAAAAGAACAGCAAAATCTGAACGTAATACTGCAAAGTCCGCCAGGTAGCACTTGGTTGGACGGTATTATGTTTGATAAAGGCATATTTTTTATCAAAGTGATGTATCAATAGATAAAAATAATAAAACCAACCAATTTCTAAAATCAAAATAACAATACTCAACCAATACCAACGTAAAGACAGCCCTTTGGGAACTGAAAGTATAATGAACAACACACTTACGGTCAAAGCATTCAGCAGCATTAACCCGTGTAGGCGGCGTTGATATTTTTTCTTTTTCTGTGGTGGAGTTAAAAGTTCTTGGCTGGCAGCTGGTTTGATAACTTCGGCTTGTGGGAAGAAACTTTCCAAGTCAGCCAGCGTTAAATCAGTTGCTAATTTAAAATGCAGTTGTTTGTTATTTTTCAAAATAAATGTGACATAACCATCATAAAAAGCCAGCTGAGTTACAATAGCGACTGGATATGTGTACTTTTTAAATGTGATAGTCTGCTCATCCGGTTGATAGCTAAGATCAGCATTTTCTAAAAAGCGAGAAGTCCGTTTTTGGCTAATTCGACTCATTAAAAGCAAAATTAAAATGGCACTATAAAAGACACCCACATACGACATAATTAAGTTAATGATTGGACCGATATTAACACCAAATAACTTTACTGACCACCAAGCTATCAAGAAACTAATCAAGGTCATCACAAGTACGGTCAGTAAGAGAATATTTTGGTTTTTGATTTTCTTTAAAAGTTTATTTTTATGAAAAAATTGGTGCAATGTAAGTGGATTTTGGTATTTTTGATAAAAAAGTTCGGCCTCTTTTGAGGTCAGATGTTGATTTAAAATCATTTTTAGCCCTCTAATTTTTTAGGTAGAATAACGCCTGTTTTCACCAAAATTTTTTTACCAAATTCAAATGTTTTTTTCAATTGCAGACCAACTAAGACACCGATGAATAAGAAACGGGCAAAAATCGATGCAAAGACGAGAATTTTATTTAAGGTTTTGATTGTTTTGAATAATTTACGCATATTACTCTTCCTTTCGTGAATAAAGCTTAAATTTCATCTTCATTCTAACACATTTTAGAACCTAACAAAAAAGCCTGTGATTAACAGACTTTACATGTTGGATTTAATTTAGAAAAAGAAATGGAAAATCAAGAATAAGACTACAATACTAATTGTTCCGAACACTAAATTTTTAATTGTGGCCTTTTTCACATCAGCTTGTGATGGCTGTTGTTGAACAGGTGCTTGTTTTTTGGCTTGTGTTTTATGATATTTTTTCTTACGTGGCATAATGAAACCTCTTTCTTAACATAGTTGTTATTTCCATTATAACAAGTTATCTCAGAACAGTAAAAAAGAGTTACCAAAAATGGCAACTCTTTTGAATTATTCACCCCGCCGTTGAATCGTGTAAACCCATTGTCTAATATCAGGTGATGATAAAATAATAACCACCGCAATTGAGACCCCGGTATAAACAAGATTGTAAAGTAGTGATGAATGATCAGTATAGGTGTTAATAATACCTAACGTGGCGGAAATCGAAGCAATAATTAAGAAAATCAAGCGACTCCACTTGAATTTTTTCAAAGTTAAGATATATAACACTAAGTTAACGATACTACCGATTAACATACCA
The DNA here is from genome assembly GCF_000423245.1 of Ligilactobacillus ceti DSM 22408. Lineage (GTDB taxonomy): Bacteria > Bacillota > Bacilli > Lactobacillales > Lactobacillaceae > Ligilactobacillus > Ligilactobacillus ceti. The sequence goes on along the minus strand of NZ_KE383993.1, from coordinate 486,981 downwards.
AATAAAGTAATGACACCTTCTATTTCTGACATACTAAGCTGGTCATTAATTAAATAAACGAAAGAGAAGAAACTTAAAACGACTAAAACTAGTTTAATAATCATAAAAGTTCCGATATAGATTAATGATTTCGGTGGTAATTCTTTATTTAAAGCTTTATTGTCTTTAGTAATTTTCAAATTATCTTGTTGGATTAAATCAACGTGATGCTCATGCGCTCTTTTGGCAACTCCATGTAAATCAACAATTGGCATATTACCATCTGTTTCAATCGGATCGCCCCCACCATTTTCATCATGGTAAGGAATCGTGAACTCATCGATCACATCAACAGTAATATCATGATCAATGTATAGTAATGATTCAATAATATAATCACGTTCTTTATCAACATCTTTATCGATTTTATGCGTTACTTGTAAAGTCGTAGAAGTTAACCCGACCCCTTTATCAAAAGTTCCGGCCGCTAACCATTCCACCTTCTTACCACCCGGCAAATGCCAACCTTCAGGCACTTTCCAAAAACGCACGTGGTGGCGCTGTGAAGCACTACCATTGACTTCCATTTGATAGGCAAAGTCTTGTTTACGATTAAATAAATATAAACTAGAAACGGGTGCCGCTGGATATGGTTTATGTTTCAATGTTGAAAAAATAATTCCAAGTGAAGAACGTAAAGTAATTGGATCAGCTTTCGTCCAACCGGCTTGCCGCATCGCTGCGTGAATATCAGCTTCTGTCCCTAAAATACTTATATTAACGGGATCACCGAGAATCCCATCACCAGTTTTAGTTCGGGAAAGGAAGTAATCAGGTAAATATAAAGTCGTTAAGAAACTATGCAAGCGCGGCAAAGCGATATAAGATAACATACACCAAAATAAAACAAAGAAAATCAGACTTGATAATTTCATATGGAATGATGACAGTAATAAAGTTAAAGCATAGGCAAAAACTAATAAGAATCCATAAACAGTTAAAAAGCGATCAACCGCAATATAGACGCGGGCTTTCTTTTTCTTTTTCGTAGCAACATAATGATATTCAGGTTTTGTTTTGGGAATTGGATACTTGTCCAATTTTTCACCTCCAAACATTTAATTTTCAAAAATTATTGTAACATAGACCACAAAGAAAGACACCCTAACACGAAGCGGTTAAGATGTCTTTGTGATATTTATTCAATTTCAGCAACTGTCGCAAAACGATACCCTTGAGCTAATAATTCTGGGATAAAGATTTCTAAAGCAGCAATCGTTCTTTTTGGTGCTTGGTTACGACCGCGTCCATCATGTAAACAAATGATACTACCTGGTTTGACCCGTTTTCTTAATTTATGCGTGATTTGTTGCACAGTACTTGTAGCACGCCAATCTTCAGCCATTACATCCCACAGGATAATTTTCGTGTGGGCCTTGTGAGCAACGGGTGCTGTCAAGAGATTAAACTGCCCCCAAGGTGGACGATAAAAATGTGGCTCGACACCAATAGCACGTAAACTAGCTTGACTAGCTGCAAAATCAGTCACTGTCTGTTGCGGTGTGAAAAACATCGCATTAGTATGATCTTTGGAATGTGTACCGATCGCATGCCCCGCCTTTTGCATCGCTAAAATAGTTTCGGGATGGTCTTTCACAAAATCACCAACTACAAAAAAACTAGCCGGCACATGATATTTTTCCAATAAAGCTAATAATGCTGGTGTATCTTGGGAAGGTCCATCATCAAAAGTTAAATAAACAACTTTGTCAGTTGTAGACTGTTTTTTGAGTTTTTGGCGTCCCCGATAATAAGCCGTTGGTAAACCGGTATAAACTAAAGCAGCAGTTGCCAGCACACCGGCACTGATTTTAGCAATGGTTGTTAGATGTTTTGACATCGTTGTTCTTCTTCCTTTCGAAAAGCAGTCACGGGTGAAACATCATAATGTTGGGCTTTTAAATGAGCCATTTTAGCTTTGATTTCAGTTAAAAATTGATCATCATTAATTAATTGTTGGGCTTGCGGTACGATTTGATCATCTTCCCAAGCCACAACACCAATCTTTTCATCTTCAATAAAGCGCGCATTCCCAATTTCTTGTAATAAAAATGGCGGTAAGATTAATAAAGGTGTTTCACAATTGATTGCTTCAAACATCGTAATGCCGCCCGGTTTTGTAATGATCATATCAGCTTGGCGCATATATTCATTGACTTTCGTTGTATAACCGACACAGCGCACGTTAGGATATTCAGTCGATAATTTTTCATAGAGTTCATGATTATTACCAGCAATCACAGTTAGTGCCACGTTGGGATTTTGGAGTAATTCCGCAATTAATTCATCAATGCCGCGAATTAACCCCAGACCACCACCCATTAATAGGATTTGTTTTTGTGTGGCATTTTCAGGTGGTGCAATCGTTTGTGTCGCTTGTTTAAAGGCTTGTTTCACGGGAATACCGACCACTTTGATATCTTCAGCTAGCACACCACGCTGCACGAGCGCTTCTTTGGTCGAATCGCCCCCAACAAAGTATAAATCAGTATTGGAAGCTACCCATTCATCATGGAGGGTAATATCAGTAATATAAGTGTAGAGTTGAATATCATCATGATAATCAGCTTTATAATGACCAATATATTTCCCACAACTTGGGAAAGTGGTCACAATAATATCCGGTTGATATTCATCAATCATTTCTTTAATTCTTTTTTCAATCATACTTTTGAACGGAACCATGGTATGCCGATCGGCGAGTAGATTAACTTTATTATATAAATCGGAACTATGTTTGACGAAAAAGGCAAAGCTGCGATAAATTGAGTCCGCCATATTGGGTGTAATATACTCCACAAAATCAAGGACGGTGACGTTAATATCTTCATCATCCATTAATGTTTCTTGGCGAATCGCTTCAGCAACTGAGACGTGCCCCATTCCAAACTTTCCGGTCAGGATTAACACATTCATTTTTTGTTTTTACTCCCTTTAATAAATAATATACTTTTTTCATTTTACAATATTAACTATTTAAGTGCTAGTAAGTTAGTTGAATCTTAAACAATCAAAAACAGCCCCACTAAAAAAGTTGAGCTGTTTAGTCAAAATAAAATAATTCTTCAAATTTCTTATCAAGTGCAATACATAATATCAGGGCTAGTTTGGCCGTTGGATTAAACTGTCCGTTTTCAATAGAACTAATCGTTTGTCGTGAAACACCGACTAATTTCGCTAAGGCCGTTTGTGAGAGTTTGTGTTCTTTGCGGACTTTTGCTAGATTGTTTTTTAATTTTAATTCGTCATTCATCGTCTAAAGTTCCTGTACGGGCGAAAGATTATTTAGTCCTGTGATTACTGATAATAAGAAAACGAAGAAAAGTTCTGCTTTTTTCAATTTAATCACTCCTTAATTTGACAAGTACGCTTGTCAAAAACATAATAACCTTTCTCGGTTCTTTAGTCAATATGATATCTAGTAGGAATTAACCTGATAAAAAAGATTGCGCACAATTATATTTTTGTGTTAAAATTCCCTTACAATAAATAAGAAAATGATTAACTTATAAAGGTGGTTATTTTATGGAATATCAAGTTAAAAATTTAATTATCGGTTTTGGTAAAGGTGGTAAAACTCTTGCAGGAAAATTAGCTAATCAAGGTGAACCCGTTGTTATTATTGAAAAATCTAATCAAATGTATGGCGGAACTTGCATTAATGTTGGTTGCTTACCTTCTAAAAAATTAATTTTGCAAGGTGAACAACAAGTCCCTTTCCCAGAAGCTGTTCATGATAAAAATCAGATGACTTCATTTTTACGTGATAAGAACTATCATTTATTAGCTGATCAAGATTTAATTACAGTTATCGATGGTAAAGCACGCTTTTTAGCTGATCATCTAGTCGAAGTTCTCCAACCAGATGGTAGTAAAATTAACTATCAAGCAGAACGGATTTTTATTAATACTGGATCAACCCCTTTTATGGTGCCTATTCCTGGATTAGCCGCTTCCAAATATCGGATTGATTCAACTCAAGCGATGGATTTAACAAAAGCACCGCAGCATCTGGTCATTATTGGTGGAGGGTATATCGGATTAGAATTTGCCTCCATGTTCCAACATTATGGTTCCAAGGTAACTGTGTTAGATCATAATAATGTATTTATCCCCCGTGAAGATCGTGATGTGGCTGATGCCGTTTATCACGATATGATTGCCGAAAAAATTGACATTAAAATGAATGTGCTGATTAAAAAAGTTAACCAAGATATTATTACATTTGAACAAGATGGCAAATTGCATACAATCACAGCCGATAAAATCTTAGTGGCAACTGGTCGCCGTCCAAACACAGCTGAATTAGGTTTGGAAAATACCAATATTGCAACCGATCAAACAGGTTCAATTGTGGTAGCTGATGATTTACAAACTACAGTTCCCAGCGTTTGGGCTTTAGGTGATGTTAAAGGTGGTCCCCAATTTACTTATATTTCACTTGATGATCAAAGAATTGTTGTAGATCAACTTTTTGGTAAAAAAGAATATAAGTTATCTGATCGGACATTAGTTCCCTATAGTGTCTTTTTAACACCACCACTCTCACGGATTGGTTTGAATGAACAAGATGCCAAAGCACAAGGGATTGAATATAAACTCTTTAAACTAGCAGTTGCTGCTATTCCTAAAGCACGTGTTATGAATGAAACACGCGGTATTTTTAAGATTTTAGTTGATCCAAAAACAGATTTAATTTTAGGTGCAACTATTTATGCAGTTGAATCACATGAAGTTATTAATCTAATTACGTTAGCTATGCAAAATAACCTTCCATATCAAATCTTACGTGATCAAATTTATACGCATCCGACTATGACAGAAGCCTTGAACGATGTTTTAAAAGATTAATTAAAAAAGCTATGAGTCGTACAAATTAGTACAGCTCATAGCTTTTTTGTGATTATAAATTATTTAATTAATAAATCTGGGAACATCACGTTGTATACGGCGTAACCACCATCAAAGTTCTTCACATCTTTGAAACCTGTTCCGACTAAGAAACGTTCAGCAATGTAACTTTGTTGGCCAGAGTAACAAGCAATTAGATAACTTTGTTCTTTATCAAGTTCACCGACCCGAGCACGTAACTCATTTAACGGAATATTAATCGCATTTGGTAAATGTCCCATTTTGATGAAATCTTGGTGAGCACGCACATCTAAAACAATCGCGCCGTCTTTCATTTTATCTGGTAAATCATACCATTGCACATTATGAGAATAGCCTTCTAATAAGTTCATTCCGGCATAACCAGCCATATTCACGATATCTTTTGCGACACCATATGGAGGTGAGTAGCTTAATTCCATTTCTGGTAAGTCTTGAATCGTTAAATTACCTTTAATAGCGGCTGCAATCACATCAATCCGACGATCAGCGCCGACTGGACCAAAGGCTTGTGCGCCGTAAATTTTACCAGTTGTTTGATCGAAAATGATTTTCAAAGTGATTCCTTTAGCACCAGGATAGTATTTCGCATGATCTGGACCAGACACATGTAAGATTCCTGGTTCAATATCTAAAGCACGTACGGCTCTTTCACTTAAACCAGTTGATGCTAAAGCAAATCCAAAGACACCAACAATCGATGTTCCGATGCTACCACGGTTTTTATGTGGTAAATGACCGATAATATTATCAGCTACTTGGCGACCTTCCCGGTTAGCAGGTGAAGCTAAAGCAATCATCCCTAACTGACCACTAATTTGATTTTTAACAGCAATTGCATCACCGACAGCGTAAATATCAGCCACATTTGTTTTGTAATGTTCATCAACGATAATGCTGCCACGTTCTGTAACTTGAACGCCTGCTTTTTGAGCGAGTGCGATTCTTGGACGGACACCAACAGACATCACGACTAAATCAGCTTCTAAGAAACTACCATCATCTAAAATAATCTTGTGACCGTTATTTTGGAATTCTTGGGCAGCGACATTTGTTAAGACGTTTACTTTGTTTTTGCGTAAAACATTTTGTAAATATGTTGCCATTTCAATATCAACTGGTGGCAAGATATGTGGTGCTTTTTCGACTAAATGCACATTTAAACCGCGTTGAGCTAAGTTTTCAGCGACTTCCACACCGATAAACCCAGCACCAATCACAACTGCATTCTTCACTTCTGTATCATTAAGTTGGTGCATAATATCTTCTAAATCCATGATGCTCACTAATGTATGGACATTATCAGCATCTGCTAACCCTTTAATTGGTGGAACAAAAGGTGCTGCCCCGGGAGAAAGTACTAAAGAGTCATAAGAATCTGTAAATGTTTCATTATTGTGTTTCACGGTGACTGTTTTATTTTCAGGATCAATATCAATTACTTCATGAGCAACTAAAGCATTAATATTGAAACGATCTTTCAAAGCTTGTGGTGTTTGCACAAGCAATGATTCTTCTTCAGGAATCGTTCCTGAGATATGATAAGGCAATCCACAGTTGGCAAATGAGACATAATCACCTTTTTCATAAACTGTAATATCTAAATCTTCATTTAAACGACGAGCTCTGGTTGCAGCCGACATACCGCCAGCAACCCCACCGACAATAACTAACTTCTTTTTCATAATAAAGCCTCCCTTATATCCTTCCCCTTCATCGTATCATGATAACTTAATGTTTTAAACTAAATTGCTTACGAATAACGACTGCAGACCGCTTTAAAAACGGACTTTTTAATCAGTTTTAAACTGCTGAAATCTTCTTTTTGACTAAAAATAGCGATATATTTGTATATTACATAAATATAATATGTATAATACATAATGTTGTTATAACAATAATTATCGATTTTTTAGACCCGAAAACGACCGGCTTAATGTTTTTTTATAATTTACATGTCTTTCTCATCAAAAAGACAATTATTCCATTCATAAACTAGTTAATAAATTATTTACGCTGAGTTAAGCGCCCCTCCTTAAATATCGAAAAAAAGAACAGTTCTGAGCGGAATACTTGAAAACGCTTACGTAAAAGCGTACGATAAATATGTAGTAAGGGAAGATGTTTTTTTGAAAGGATGATAAATTATGTTACATACATTTAAGGCAAACGCAAAGAAAACTCCAATCGGTTTAGAAGTCTCCACCACAGCGCGTGATTTTGAAATTCGTTTAGATGAACCAAAATCATTAGGTGGATCTGATAAAGGAATGAACCCTGTTGAAGCAATGTTGAGTGCATTAGGTGCTTGCGAAGTTATTACAGCAGCTGCTTTTGCGAAATCACAAAACTTCACTTTCGAAGATTGCTGGGTTGAATTAGAAGGCGATTTAGACTTTGCTGGTTTCAAAGGTTCTAAACATGTCCGGAACGGTTTCCAAGAAATCCGCTTTAAAATGCACTTTAAGACAGATGAATCACAAGAACGTTGTGAAGAATTCACTCGTTTCGTAGAATCACGCTGCCCTGTTTTCGATAACTTAACAAATGGTGTTGATGTTGTCTGCTCAGGTGTTGTGAAAGACTAATTTAATTATCAAATAAAAAAGGCTCTGAACGATACTTAATTGTATGGTTCAGGGCCTTTTGACTTTGAGGACTTAACCTAATAAGAAGTCGAGTGCGCGAAAATCCAGCACGATGAAAACTAATACCAATACTATCAAAAACATTACCTTCCAATTCACGAGGTGTTTATCATAATAATCATTATCTTTAAATAATTTTACTAAGCTTTTAACTTGATAATAAAGCGCTAAATAACAAAAAATACTGATCAACAAATATGCCACGTATTTAAATTGATGCGGATGAATAATAATCTGTAAGATAAATTGGAAAATCACTAGCACAAAAGTTGTGATATTTAATCTTTTGAGACGTTTGATGCGCCGTTGCTGTTTTTTGAGCTTTTTCATGATATACCTCCCATCAGAGTATCACGAATCATACGCAAAAGTGGAATCACAAAAGCTGCCACGAAACAAGGAATCGCAATCCAGAGCGCAATATTGGCATAAAAGAGAAAATCAAAATTCGTAATCTTATCATCAATAACTAACTTTAATAAATAGTCTTTTTTAATTTTTAAATACATCGTAATGATCATACACCCGATTCCCATGATTAAAGCCATTACCAGTGGTTTATCTAGCAATGTGATAAAAGCTAGCACAATAAAACAGAACGCACTAATACTCGTTAACCATAAAAACCAGTTCACATATTTGATAAAGTTAATAATTTCCTCCATACATTCGTTCAACTCCTTAGTCCGATTTATGTAATTATCATCTTAATATTTTTAAATAATATTCTTTATCATCATATCATAAAACAATTCAAAAAAGCCATCACATAACAATTTATGTGATGGCTTGTAGTTATTAATATTATTGTTGATTTGCTTGATGATGATGTTTATTTTGGTGATGTTTAGCCTGATGATGCTGCACTGGTTCATGATGTTGCGGTTGTTGATGCTGAACCTCTGTGTGATGCTGCTGTGGAGCCACAGGAGCTGGTTTGGGCGTTTGATTAGCATGATGTGGTTCATTATGATGCTCACTAGCTTGTTGCGCGTGAGAAGCAGCAGCTGGCGCTGGAACCGGATGATGTTTCATGCCATCTTTGAAATTACAATGATTTTTCGCGTGATTACATTCACCTTCATAGACTAACTGTTGATCGTGATGGACTTTGACATGCATCAGTGTCGCTTTTGGACTATTATGACTCACGACATGATGCTTTTGATCTTCCCAAATGATTTTAATATCATCTTTCGTAATTTTATGGTCACATTTCATCTTGTAGACTTGATATTGGTCGTTCAGTTTGGGATCATCACTCGTATTATAACTATAAAAGACAAGTTCGTGATCTTTTTGAAAGACTTTGAAATTTTCACAACTTTTGGCGTGATATTGCGCGATTAAATATTTATCAGCTAACGGCGCATGATCTGAGTGATGCTGGGAATTGGAACTAACGAGATTCTTACCTAAAACAACGGCTAAAACAACACCGATAATGACAGAAAAGACGATAATAACTTTTTTATTTTTCAAGATATCCTCCTCCAAACACTAATAACAAGACTAACCTTCAACTTAATTATATAAATTACAAGTTGAAAATACTATCTAATTAAGATTAATTTAAGGAAAGCTTATAGTTAGATAATTAATTGTTTACAATATAACTATTTAAAATATAAATCCCTTTTCTTAAACATTATCCAGAGACAAATAAGTGCTGTTCCAAGCTCTGCCATGGGAAGTGCTAACCAGAGACCTTGGACATCCATAACTCGAGGCAAGACAAGGACTGCCAGCGGAATCAGCAGAAAGCCCCGACTAATAGCTATCCACATAGAAGTAATAGGATTGTCGACTGCTGTATTAAAGCCAGACTGAAGTATATTAAAGCCACAGAAAAATAAATTAAGCGCAAAGAGATTCATTCCATCGAGGGCAAATTTTAAAATGGCAGGATTATCTTTAATAAAGAGCAGGATCAAATCTTCTCCAAAATAGAATAAAACTAAAAACGAAAGCAAACCAAAGACAAAGTTAAGCACTGCTGATAGATAAAAGACCTTGCGAACTCTGTGATGATTGCCTGCTCCATAGTTGTAACTGACTATTGAAGAAATACCATCAGATACTCCAAACATTAAAAGAACAGCAAAATTTTGAATATACATAATTACGGTAAAAGCAGCAATGCCACCTTCTCCTGCAAACTGTAAAAAAGCACGATTAAATAAAAATAAAGCAAGTGCCGTTGCTAAATAGCTAATACCTTCTGATGATCCATTAACGGATGCCTTGATAAAAATATCTAATCTAAATCTACCATCAAAAATATTGACAGCAGAAGATTTTTTCATAAGTGGTGGTAATGTAATTAAAAAACCTACTAAATATGCTAATCCTGTAGCAATCGCAGCACCGACTACTCCTAAATGGAGAATTTTTATAGCTATAAAATCGCCGGTGATATTTGTAATCAGGGCACCAATAGTAGCGTATAAATAGAGTCGCGGCTTGCCAATTAGTCGATCGACAAAGCCAAATAAAAGCATAAATGTAGCAAAAAAGATAAAGAATGAAAAGGTAAAGATATAGGCTTTTGTATCATTCATTAGGACTTGATTGGCACCTAATAATCTGGCAAAATCACCTGAAAAGCATACGCCTAAAACAGTAATAATCATAGATATAATACTTAGTCCGACTACAGCACTTTTAAAAATATCCTTGGCTTTAGCATTATCGTTTTGACCTAAGGTAATACCTAAATAACTTAATGTGCCGATACAGATAATCATTCCGGTCCCTATCCATAGTTGCATAAATGGCGTAGCGACATTGACAGCAGCCATTGAATTGATACTGCCATAATTCCCCAAAAAGATACCATCTATCATTCCTTGAATACCTGTAATTACCATAGAAATAATGGCAGGTAGAACATATTTGATAAAAAGTTTCAACAGGCTTTCTTTTCCTAGTTGAATATTTTCCATTTTCTCTTCTCCTAAGTGTTCAACATTTAAAATTCAGATTACAATATTAATTTTATTTTATAGTTATCTGATATTATTATAGCAAACTTTAGCATTTTTTGATTTTCTATAAAGTACAATATAAAAACCAGCAGAAATCCTGCTGGCTGGTGGTTTAATTTGGAATATTTAAATGGTGATTAATTTGATCAATTGGTTTATTTATAATTTTCAAAAGCATTATAAAATATATCTTCAGGTATATCTTGAAGTCCGGATACTTGACCATCTCCAAGTTCCATAATAACCAGTTTTCCATCCGTTTTTCTTGCAAGGTCTATGGTTACAAATTTGCTTTTCAACTGCTTAGAAATGTCTGATATCCATTCTTTTTCTTCAGATGATAAATTACTTTCTGCGTGATGCCAATATGAATCCATCACTATAGGAATATTATTCAAAATAAATATTCTATATTCTTCTGATATCGGCATATTACTTTTCTCGTGATGTCCAATAGTTTTTAATTCAAGAAATTCTCTAAGAACAATTCCTCCTACTAAGTATTCATCTTGCCTTTTTATAAAGGTCTTTATTACTTCCAGAGCTTTATTTACATCCTTAACATCTGGAATAAAACAAGCTTCATCCCATTCGTGTTTTCTGCTTTTTACATAGTCCTTCACAATAACATCTTCAGAAAAGTTTTGCAAAATCTCTTTTAGCGACTCATCTGACAAGTCCTCTGTCCATACAGATTTAGCTGTTAATTTTTGAAATTCATCGTACCAATTAGGCAAAAGATGATATTTTTCATATTCTTCTGGAGTATTAATAAGTTCGATCCCTTTTTGAGATAAGGCTTCATAAAAAGTCCTATACATTTTAGGTTTCATCATCCAACCTCTATAAATCGCTTGACCTTTTATTTCATCTCCAGAGAGTTTTAATTTTCCATCTGCCATATCTTCAAAGCTAAATAAAGCACAATTATTGCCTAATTTTTTGCTGATTTCAAATTCTTCTTCATAACCAAAATCAACTTTATTTTTATATAGCGGATGATTACAGTATATAAAATTAAGACTTTTGTTTTGACAAATGTCCCTGTTTATTTCCATTACTACAATCACTCTCCTAAAACTAAAATGAATACTATAACAGTTAAAAGAATTCCAATAATATAATTCGATATCTATCAGAAGTATTCTTATTTAATATGTATTAACTCTAATCAATACAACTCACCCTTATACGTATCTCCATCAGGTTTCATAAAGCATTCATTTATATCATCATTTTCTATCATAGTTATGACGTGTTCTGTGCCTGTGGCAAGCTTTTTCTTCTTTAGTTCTTCAAGCTCTATCCAGTAAACCTTGCCTTCACGTGAGCTTGTCAATTCTCCTGTAAAGTCCTTTGCGTGGTAGATAAATAGCACATAGTGAATATCATTTCTGTACCAATGATAGACTCCTTTAAGCTTAGGATGTTTAATTATAAGACCTGTTTCTTCTCTTACTTCTCTAATAATTGAGTCATTAAAAATCTCATTCTTCTCTATATGCCCACCTGGAAATGTAGTTCCTGTGTATGAACCTGTTACCTTATCTATGGCAACAACATTTCCCTGATCGTCTTCTATGACGCACATATTCGTCAATATAACTTGCTCTGGTTTATGCTTATTTTCTGCCATCTTTTGGGACTCCTTTATTTAGTTAAATCTAATCCTATTCTACCGTAATATGTTATATTCTTCCATAATCCATACAGATCTTTGAGAAAAACATTATAGACCGCTTCATTTTATATAGTTATCTGATTTTCTATAAAGTACAATAAAAAGCCAGCAGAAATTCTGCTGGCTTGGGGTTTAACTAAAGAAATCTAATTCACCTGTAGGAAAAGGAATATCGATAGAGAATTCTATTTTTTCAGGTGGTAATTGATTTGATTCTTCTATTATCATCAGGTAATAAGGGTTTTTACTGTTATAATTTCCAGTTTTGAGGTTAAAACTAACATCAAACTTTCTATCTGTATCATCAGTTACATTTTTTCTATCAGCAATTATTCTGACTTCATCTGAAATTTTACTTCCATATTCATCAACAAAGTACAATGTAAAATTAGCTGCTACCCGATTAACTGACACCATTTCACTTTGGTAAAATGACATCTTAAATATCATATTACTAATTTTTCTACTATTTGAAAGAACTTTCAGTTCAACTGGTTTTGTATCATACTTATTTTTGTTTTCCTGATAAGTCTTGCTAGCGTTTCTTAGATGTTTATAAGAAATTAGCGGAACCATCATTTCTTGTAAGGAGATACCACCATGAACAAAATTAATTCCACCGCCTTGTTTTTTGATACGGCTATTTTCTCTTGGTGTAAAACCTTTCAGACCTGGATTGTCAGCGATTATTTTCACAGGCATCAAATAATCCGGCTCAGCAGTATCATTCATAACAGCGTATCTTCTACCAACTGCTACTGCACCATCAAAGCCTTTCTTTTGGATTTTATCTTCTTCAGTAAATGGATTATAAGTATAGATAAAACCGTGATCTGCTGTAATCATAATATTGACACCAGAAAAATCATTCACAATAATTCTAACTAAATTTTTGAGTTCGCTGATTGCAACGTCACAAGCAGAGAAGACTTCATTGCCAGATCCATGTCCAGCTTCATCAATTCTATCATGATAAATATAAACTACATCCATACCCTTCACTAAAGCTTTTTTTTCGTCACGTTTCATCTGTATTAAATCATCATATTTTAAAGTTACAGATTTATCATTAGCTTTTTTGAGTATCTTTTCTCGATAGTTGGAATCTGTATATTCTTGATCAGCTAAGACCTTGATATTATCATTTTTAATATCTATACTAAGCTCTTTTTTAGGAAGTAAGGCTGCCATTCCAAAAGGTGTAATAGTTGGGAAAATCCCTTCCATATTATTCATTTCTACTTGACATTGCATTTCTTTCTTAAGTTCTTCAGCAAGCTCGACCCCAACCTCATAACGCATTGCATCTGAAATAATAACAAACATCTTTGTTTTAGCATATTTGATATTATCCTGATAAAAATCGACTTGTCTATTTAACTCTGGAATATAACCATATTTTTCTAAACTTTCTCCAGCTATATTACACCAGTTGTTTAGTAAATTATCTAAGAACCAGTTTTTATATATACCTTCAGCACGTTCACTTGCTCTTTTGAACACATCATCCAGTCTTAAATTATGATTGGTTAAACTTTCCTGTAAAGCTCTTTGGAACTTTCTATAGTAAGTATCCATAATATAAAAGTCATTAGCATAATTTTCCCAAAGTTTTTGCGGTTCTATTTCATGGAAAGATTGTTGGTGTTGATTGTAAAATTCCTTCATCTTCGCCATGTAATAAATACCTTCATAATAATGTTCAAAATCGTGATGCCAAGCCATAACTCGTCTATTTTCTACAATTTTAATCAAGCTTTCTGTATCTATGATATTGTTGGCAATATTATCGAGTAGTTTATACAAAATAGCTTCATCAACTTCTTCGAAAGCCTCTGAATTTTCAAATTTCACCAAATCAGTCTCTTTTAATCTGTCATAAAGATTTATTTCTGCAGCAATCTCTTTTGAAAATTGTTTAAACAATTCTTTATCATGAGTATCTCGTATCCAATCTTCTACAAACTCAAAACAAAATGTTTCTTGTGGGATATTAATATACTTATCCAAGTCATCAAAGACAGACTTATCTATATTTCTTAATGAAGCTGTTAGCAAAATACTTACAAAGAGATCCTTAATAGAAGGATCTTCTGCATGATATCCACTGCCTTGATTAGCTAATTCCCAGAAAGCTTTATCTATATCATATTTTTTCATTTCTTGATAGATTGAGTTTTCATTTTTATCTAACCCAGCTTTGATGACTTCTCTAATGATAGTAGCAGGTATCATTTCACAATTTGCTATAACACTCATAATAGCAAGTACAAATTTAGACTCACTATCAATCTTGTTAGATAATTTCTTGATATCTTCGCGTCTTTTCTTGGCATTAAAGAATTTTTTATATTGTTTAACTATTTTTCTAAAGGGTCTATAATCATCCAGTCCCATTTCAGCTATTTCAATAGAGACTCTATCTGCTCTAAAATCTTCTGTTCCTTTAAGTTTAAAGATATCTGTAATCCAATTGTCTTCATTTGACTTGAATTCAATTGGACAATATAGCAAATAATCAGACTCCGTATCATCAAAACATAAAGTCTTTTTGACGAAAAATTTGTTATTATCGGTCATCTTAAGGACTTTTACATTTTCGATAGATACTTCATCTATAAGATCTTCAAACTCTTGTTCCTGATCCATCCATATAACAATTCGTCGGTTATAAAATTCAGGAAGTTCAGCTGCAAATTTCTTATTTAAATCTTTTGTAATATCGTTTAAGTCCATAAGCATACCTCCTATATTTTTGCGAGTATATCTTTAAATTTGGCGTAATTTTCTTTGACTCCGTCATCAAGATCTATTGCTAAACTTGCATCGGCAAAGTGTTGTACTTTTTCTTCATATTTTTCTGTTTCTAGAATTAGTTTCTTAAGTCTATTAGCTTGTTTTTGATAGGTAACTTTATCTGAACTAGCACTTTCTATTTGTTTTTCTAAATGCTCTAGTTCTTGCTTATATCTATCTTGAATCTCAAAGAGATAGCGGATTCTAAGTCGTGCTATGGTGTCTTTTTGATATCGATGCATATAAATCAAGTTTCTACTGGATCCTAACTTGCCACTATCTGCAAGCCAGTATATTGGTCGTTTTTTATATTTCTTAACGTGTTCTTTATAAAAATCATTCATAAAGTAAGCTCTGATCTTTTCAGTTGAATTATCAGAAGCTTTGCCTTTAAGAACACTGGCGATAAAATCTAAGTTTTCATTGACTGTCTCTTCACCAAAAGTTATTTTCAAGAAGTTTCTAAGACGTACTAGTACATCATCTTCAAAATATTCCTTATCTGTAAATGGAATAATTCCATCTTCATCAGCAGGGAATTTAGTATATTTATTTGGATCAAATTCACCACCAGCATAAATCAAACCATCTTCATCAAGAGAATAGCGACCTAAAGAACAGCCTATAAAGTATGATAAGAAGTTCTTGATTACATCTTCTTTAGTAAGAATATATTTATTCCCCTTGATTTCTTCATAGATGTCTTTTTTGTTATCAAAGATTTTGGAAACTGTAATGTCTTTATCTGATACTTCCGGAGTAAGCTCATCTTCAAGACCATAAATTTCTATAAAGATACGATTAAGCTCTTCTTCGTTTGCTTTTAATGTAGCAAAACGAGTATTAATTTCCTCTTTATATGATTCATAGGCAGATGAAAGTAAGCCATCTTGCTTGTTGGCAAGTAATGGTGATTTCTCAAAATCCCAAGAAGTTTCGTGCATATCCCAGTCGCTCATAGCTAGACTGATATTCTGAAAAATAATTTCAGAAATATTATATTTATTAGAATTATTTCGTATTACTGGAAGTGATGCTATATGACCTGTTTCATAATTCAAAGTAGGTGATATCATACTAAAAATATATTTAGAAACATTGCTATTCAAAAGTGCAAAATCATACAACATATATTCATCTTTTTTATAAAAAATACAACATCCAGCAACATCAAATATAAATCCTTCTGGATAAAATCTAAACGCTATACTACCACTTGATATTTTAGACCAACTTAAGCATTTTTTATAATATTCACTAATACTTTTGATAGTTCTTGTATATGATTTATATTTGTGGGCTGCTAAGTCTTTAACTTCTTTACCGTCGTTTTCATAATTTATTAAATAATCTATATTTCCATACCATTTTCTAAATTCTCCGCCTTTATTATATGGAAACCATTTCTTTTTACTTTCTTTTGCTACATTTGAATTTTGAAAACCTATTCCAGTTTTATTAAAGTCCACTTCTTGCCATAATCTTAAAAATCTATTATTATCTGAAGTCGCCATTCCTTGTCTAGTATCACCTTCAGTTTTTAAAATTACCCCATGTTCAAAAGCATCCAAAATACTATCACTCGCCCAATAAGCTATTGACATTCCAGGAATATTCTTGAAGTTCTCAGTACTAATTTTAGCAAATCTATTACCTTGAACTGGAAATTCTTTAGGTCGATCTTCTTTAGTTCTTTCATCTTCAATAATATCTTCAAGTTTTATATGGTTATAAGTTCCTTTAAATCCATCTAAACGCATATTTCTAAATACAGTTACTGCAGTCCCAAACGCTATTCTCATAACCATATTATCCATATGCATTAGATTAGATATAGTCATATTTTCAATAACTTTCTTTCTGAATTTTTCATATGATGATAAGAACATCCAACTTTGCATTGTAACCATAGCATTAAACCCATAAGGTTTAATCATATCATTCCATTTTTCAATAAATACAGCAAAGAGGTCTGATTTACTATCTTTGTAATTATCTTTTACATATTTAGATAACTTTTTGTTCATACCAGAACCACCCATATATGGTGGATTTGTTACAACAACATCATATTTTTGACTTAAAATTTCAGCTTGTTTAACAAGAGGTAATAAACTTTCAATCAGGAACATACTATACATATCTGGATTTCCGTTTATCAGTTCATCAAATCTATCATATAGAATTTTAAAATCTACTTGTTTTACATCGATAATAGATCCATATTCCTTGGCATCAATCATATCATTAACAATTGAGTGGATAGCTTCTGATAACTCAGGTCTTCCATCTATAAAATAGTCTAATGCATATTTACCATTCTCTGTAATAAATAAATTACTTTCATCAATTGCATAAATTTTAGGCTGTGGACTATCTTTTCTGGATAAGAATCTTCTGTCGTACTGTCTGGCCTTCATCATGACAGAAAAATACGCTAGCTGTCTTGCTCGTTCATCAATATCCAGTCCATATATATTATTTTCTATTATCAGTTTTGCAGCATCTCTAGATCTATATCCATAAGATTCATAAATTTGGATCAAAACATCAAATAAATAACAAGTTATATGACCACTTCCTATAGATGGATCTATACATTTAATATCTACAGGTTCAATAAGTTCATATTCTTTGCGGATTTCTTTTAACTTTTCTTCCACTTGAGGTTCTTGCTCTGCTTCAGCAATATAATATCTCCAATTTTCTTGGATTGATTCATTAGGATGTCCTTCTAACCAAAGTCTACCTAGAGAATTTTCTACCATATATTTTACAATCCAATCTGGTGTAAATAACTGAGTAACTGCAGGGATATCTTCTTTGTTGATTTTTTTTGACTTTGGTCGACTAAATACTTCATCTTTAGGTTCAGTATTATAATACTGATACATCCATCCAATAATCTGAACTTGCTCTTTAAAATCTTCTTCTGGAATATCAACTACTAAAGAGTGGAGAACAGATTCATCTTTTAAAAGTCCTGTAGGCAAGAGTAACTCTGTATAGTCTGATATTTCTTCAAACATTCCAGGTAAGATATCAGATAATGCATTACACTGAGTAATAAAAAGATATCTAAATAGAGCTTCTTTATCAGCTGCTTGATAAAGTTCTAATACTTTAGTTTGATCCAGTCCATTCATGTCGATGTTCAGACACTCAGTTAGTATTTCTGGCGAAAAGTCGCCATTTTCACTGGAAAAGACTCTAATATGACTTGGTAGATATCCATTGACTTCCATAAATCTGATTGCAACAAATCTATTAAACCAAGTATAGGCTACTTCTTCTACAGTCTCATCAAAGCCATCTTTTTCAATTTTTTCTATCAGTATTTGTCTTTGCCGTTTTTCTTCAAGAGATAATAACTTACCTTGTATCGTGGCCTCTATAGCAGGTTTAATATTATCTTTTTCTATTTCATATTCTTTTGCTCTTTTTTTAACTGAAGCTATCAACTCTTGACGAGCCCAGATAGCAAAGTTTTTAATCGCAGTTTTATTCATAAATTACCTCTCATTGTACTTTTTAGCTATTAGCTGATATCTATTCCATCACAATCTCTAATAGATATTAAGAGTTTTTGCTCTATTTCTTTGGCATAAGCTCTTGCTTCTTCTTCAGATTCAATTCTTTTAGCTGGGAATAAAATCTGTCTATGCAAGCTTTTAATATGCTTAACTTTTACAGGTTCTTTGACTTCTTCTTTAACAGCTTTATTTTCTTGTGCAGTTCTTTTCTTTTCAAGTAAATCTTTTTCATGTTGATTAGACTTGGTTAAGTCTGTTATATGTTTTGTGAACTTATCTTTTTGCGTCCATAATCCTGGAATATAAGATTCAAGGATTGCTAGTGATGTTGCATTTGTAATACTTTCTTTTCTGTTAGTATAGAAATCATCACTTCGCTTAATTACAGCTTTTATATTAGTATCTAAAGTATCAGTATCAGCAGAGTGAATTTCTTCCATACATGCTCTCACTATTTCAAACAGATCTTCTTTTTTGGCATCAAGAAGTTTATCGTGACCATCATGAACTATCTTCATAAGATTATTAAGCTTTGTAATATCTGTATAGTTATAATTATCTTTTGAAGGGTTTATTAAAACTATTAGTCTAATTTGATTAAGAGCTTCATTTACTTCTGTTTCTTCTACTAAATATTCTCTATCATGTTTTAAATCAGCTTCGAGTTTTACCGCTGCATTGAACGTATTTACTTGAGAGTCAAAGAAACTTTCAACTTTATCCATATCATCTTGCATATCGTATAAATCATCTTGCATATCTATTAGTTTTTTAACTAGAGCTATGTTATCAGTTTTAGCTTTTAGTAATGCTGAAATAGTACTATCTGCTTCGTGAATTTTGTTCTTATCTGGGTAGGTTCTAGTCTGATATTTTTGTAAAAGATTATTATAGTGTGATTGAAGTTCTTCAAACTTATCTACAATATAAATACTTAAGCCATCATCATCTTGTGGTAAAGTCATAGCTCCAAAGAAATCTCTTAGGAATTCTTTTACTTCTTTGATATCTTTGGAAGCTATTGCTTTACGTTTTTGAATCCGTGTCTTGCCGATTTCAGTTTTCTTTCTTAATAAGTCAGGTAGTCTTTTGTTATCTGCTCTAATAGTTTCGCCACCATATTTAATGGTTACTTTTTGTTCATAAATCAGTCTCGCAACTACATAGGCTACATCTATTTCTTTCCAACCATAAGGAATTGCTTGGAATCGTTTTTGTACATCTGCCATAGTAGTAGGTAGTTGTTGATTATGTTGGAAATCAATAAATGTTTCTACTTCATTGGCAGCTTTTCTATTTGGTTCAAAACCTTTCATCGTACCATCATCGTTTTTACCACTTAATAAATTCAAGATATCTTCATCTGAATCAGCGTTTTCTTCAATCATGTTAAGATCTCTATAAATATCACCTACAAGATTTGAAAAAGCCATATCAATTTTTTCTTTTGGAGTACCTGAAGTGATATTTGCATTTTCTCCATCAATATAGAAGATAGCTTGCTTGAATGCTTCTATTAATTGTTCTTTAGCATCTTGTTCATATGTTTCTGCTAATTCTTGCTTCGTTCTAATGATATCTTGCATTGTTTTTGGAAGTTGAGATACATTCTTTTTCCGGGCATATTTCTTAATTTTCTTCGCTTCTTCAAGATAGTTATAATACTCTGTCTCTGCAAGCACACATATCACTTTTTTGTTAGAAGCTGCAATTAATTTAAGCTCATATTTATCTATTTGAGATGTTGCTTGTGTTAGTATTTGGATTTCCATATTGTCAGAATGTTTTCCAATATAGGAATCATCTACTTTTTTATCAAAATCAAAGTCGTATTTATTGTTATAGCGATATTTTTTAGCATTATAAATTTGGCCGAAAATAATTTCAGCAATATCTCTACTAACTTCTGATGGTTCTACATATTCATTTTTAATTTCACGTTCAACATCTTGTTCTTCGTTTGTTAAGAAGTTATAAGTATCACCTGTTCTCGCAATATAATTTTGCTTAATAAGGCGAT
Source organism: Ligilactobacillus ceti DSM 22408 (assembly GCF_000423245.1). GTDB lineage: Bacteria > Bacillota > Bacilli > Lactobacillales > Lactobacillaceae > Ligilactobacillus > Ligilactobacillus ceti. Next base: position 466,387 of record NZ_KE383993.1, on the reverse strand, counting down.
CGAGAGACTCTTGAATTTTAGTTCTTTCGTTGATTTTATCTACTCGGATATCATCTGCCATTAAGATAATAATATTATCCAGTTTGGCAGGAACATCATCGACATATCTAATCATATAGAGCAGCTTCAGCACATTTTCATCGCCTGGTTCCAGACCTTTATTATCTTGAATAGCTCTTTCGCATCTTTCTACGACCTGTCTAATAGAACTATCAAGGAATGTGTGAACTGTATCATAGAACATATAAAATGGCACAATAGCATTTTCATCTTTGTCTTGAATTCTTTGTGTTGCTTCTTGGAATCCAGAAAGCATTGATCTTTCTCCACCAGACAAGTGCTTACCAGCATTCCCGTGTTTTCTGATTTCACTAAATACTTTTTGCATTAGGATAAATTGATAAGGCACAAATGGAAAGTTAACAGAAAATTCTTCAGCACTTTCAAATCCTCTAATATCACCTACAGATTCTCTAAATTTAAAGAGGTTTGCCATTTCATTTCTTCTATTTTCATAAGTGTTTTCTAAAAATAGCTTGGATTCATTATTTTTTCTAAGTATTCTCTTTTGAATAACTTCATCAGCAGAAGATGAAGATAATGATAATCTAGTTTTAAAACGGGCTTGGATCCGAGAGAATTCATCTGTTCTTGTGCGAATGATTTCATCGATAGCTTCTTGACCGGTACACATGATCCAAATCTTACCACCGCACTCTGAACCTATTTTTTCAGCTAAAGATTGAAGGTTCAATAGCATATCTGTATCGCCACCGACATATTGACCAACTTCATCAATCATAAATAAGAGTCGATAGTCTTTTGGCTTATCTTTGACATAGTCTTTCATTTCTTTGACAAGATTTGCTATAGATAGATTGATTTCTTCTTCTGAATCAAACCAGTTTCTTGCTGCAGTTTCACTCATACCTACTACTTCTACTAGTGTTTCTACTACTTCATCTTCAAGGAAATCAAATGAATCTCTTGAATCTACCCAAGAACTACCATTTTTCTCTTCAAATACTCGTCTGAACTCATCTAATTTGCCTTTTTTATCAATATATTGTTCAAGTTTTGCAACTTTGAAATTATCTCCATAATATCCCAGATGATTATAGAACATTTTGGCAAAGACCTGCATGACTGCAGTTTTATCTTTATTCATTGGACCTTCTATATCAATATTAAAGAGGATAGTTTCAGCTGGTGTTTTCGTACATTGATCAATTAACATAAAAGTTTCTGGATCATCTTCCAATTTATTTCTAAATCGCTCAACAGTAGTTTTGCCGTCTATTTCTTTATTTTCTAAGATATATGAAAGTATTTTAAGAAAGTGAGATTTACCAGAGCCGAAGAAACCTGAGATCCAAACACCAATATCATCTGTTTCTTGTTTAAAAGAGTCTGAATAAGAATTAAAAAATGTAATAAAATGTTTTTTTAATTCTCTTGTAATAACATATTCATCGACTTCTTGTTTTGTTACATCTAATGTGTCTTGATCTACTTTGATAACACCATTGATTTTACGATTAATGTCATCATAAAACATATTTTGTATTTTCATAATTTTATCCTCACTTTATATCAGATTAAAAGCTCTATAATATTCATTCGCTTTAAATTCGTTAAATAATACTACTTCTCTACCATTGAATTCACCTGGATACATCACAATGATTGGTACATCGTCAAAGGCTACTTGCATTTCTTCCAGTAATGAATGAACTCTCATAAACGGAAATACTTCGCCTACTCCTGTTAGAAAAATTACATCACCATGTTGTCTATCTTCATCTTGCATCTTATCTATAAATGCCTTAGTAGTTGAAAACTTTAATATCTTACTAAGCAAGAAATCAGATCCTTTTTTAGCTTCCATATCAGGTATCTTATGTAACAGTTTTTTGTCTTCACAAATACCTAAAAATATACTGTAGAGATTATATTCTTTGATATTACATTTAAGGTGTGTATCTGATTTGAGTTGTTCTATAAAATATCGAACTTCCATTTCATCTTGGGGATCATAGGTAAACATTCTTATATTGACTTCATTACTTAATCCTTTACCGTGCAAAAAGTCTTCATCTGACATTTTGACTTTTAACCGATCCATTTTTTCGTTTAATACGCTCATAGTTATACCTCAAAACAATCAAAAGCAGGAAGCATATGTGCATCTCCGTTTGCTATGATTTTTTCCTTTAGTTTATAGTCTAGTAGCAGTTTGTTTAATTTTTTACTTCTAGTAGTATCAATATATCCAACATCACGTAAGACACCACCCAATACTGAGATGAGCTTATTGATAGTACTATCAGACCAAGAAGCTATTTGTTCATTTTGTTCTTGTAATCTATTAAAAAATTTCGCGATATCGTTTCTACTATATGAAAAATCTAAGGTTTCATATTTTTCGCCAATCACTGTCAACATAAATTCATATATCAAGCGACTATCTTTCATAAAAGCGTATAAACAAATTTGTTTGGAAGCTTCCATTGATCTATTTTCTATCCACTCAATCATTTCTTTATCAAGATGATTTAAGCGTTTGAGACAGGCTTTTGCTCTTCTTTCTAGTGTTCTTTCTGTAGGATATTGGAAGAGATTTTCATTTAATACTTTTTCGATTATTTCAAATTCATTTAGTCCTTGGTTTAAAAGAGAAGCAGTGGTTTTCATTTCAACATACATAAAAGGCTCCCTTGTCAGAGAAGCTAAATAAGGTGTATTTTGATTCATCTAATCCTCCTTGTTATTTGAACTTTTTCGTATAATTTCGCTATTATTATTATAATCATTTTCTATATAAGTATACAGAGTATATTATATCACTTCTCTTGAATATTTTAGATGGAAATCAGTATTTTAATACGTATTTCATGTATAAAATTGCAATTTAACGCAAAAAAGAGCATCCCACATTTTTTGTGAGATACTCTTTTGCTTTATTTAACCAAAAACTGCCATATGTTCGATGAATAATCTAAATAAAATCCCATTTAAACAAACAAGTGCCAAGATGAACTTCATGATTATTACTACCACTTCCACCACAATTTGTGCTTTTGGTGGAGCATGGAATGTAAACTGCTGTGAGTATAGTTGGATTAATAAGGTTTCTTTTTTGTAATAATAATATCCAACGCCCAAACAAAGCAGGCCAATAATCATATTAACCACCCATGACAATGTACTAAAATAAATACCGCCCAGAATTAAGATACCATCGATTATAAGAACAATCGCCGTCAACTTGACTAACAGATTTAAAATTCGAATTTTTTTATTCATCTACCAATTCCTATGCTTTCTTTTTATATTACCAATCTCTACAGAGGTGAATTATGCCAGTCCCATCCACATTAACACGATATATGCGACAGCACATATAAAACAAATCAATGTACAAATTAATACAAAATAATTAATTTTTTGAGTGTTTTTATATTCTGTATATTGTTTGATCATTAAATAAATTGATACTAGCAACAAAAAAATCATGACATACTTATTCATCTAAATAACCTCACTTCTTTTTGTTTTTATAAATCTTGCTATCTAACTCTTTATCTCTTTGATAAATTATTTTTCGCTAAAAATTCTTGCATCACCTGGCCGAGCTCACTTGGATTATCACGATTGATTTCATGGCCGGCATTGGGCATAATATTTAATTTCGCGTGTACGAGTTGATCATTCAAGGTAATGGCTGCTTTTTTATTCCAGTGATCTTTTTCACCACAAATAACTAAAGTCGGACATGTAATTGTAGTTAAATCTTGCGTGAAATCTATCTCCAGCATACTTTGGCTCAAGCTTAAGAACTCTTTTTTACTAAAACTAGCCGATCCAAAAACACGCTCCGGTAAAAATTTCATAATTTTATTTTGTAATTTAATTAATTTTTGTGGTGTTTTATATTGAATTCCAATCAAGATGAGTGACTGGGTTTTCGTTGGATGGTTTAGCGCATAATTTAAAGCTAAAATCCCACCCAATGATAAGCCGCACAAATTTAATGGTTCATCATATGTTTGACAATAATCTTCAAAACTTTGATACAAATTCTGATAGTTCAATGTTTGATCTTGAATCAAGTCTTTTAACTCTAGACAAACAACATCTTCTTGTGTGATATGTTGCAGTGTTTGTTTCCAACTCGCCGCCGTTTGTCCTAATCCATGTAACAAGATAGTCGCCATCTAATCAGAACCTTTCTTATCTTGATAATTTTATTATATAATTTTTCATTTAAAAAAGAAAACTAATAGTCACATTAGATGATTAAACGGACAATAAGTTTTATAATTATACTAATAGATTAAAAATAGTAGGAGATTATTATGGAAAATCGAACACAAATTGAGCGCACCGACAGTAAGATGTGTCATCATACCCCGATTCCCTGGGACAAAATGTGTCAAAATCCCAACTGTACGATTAAGCAAGCTGATTTAAAAGACAAAGCTTTAATCGTCGGCCAAATTGGCATGGGGATGTTAAGTTGTGGGACGGGTGCTTGGCGCATTCGGGAAGCGATGAATATTATTTCGGCCGCATTAGGCATTAGTTGTGATGCTGATATCGGTTTAGTGAATATTAACTATACTTGTTTTGATGCGAATTCGGGTGAATCCCACTCAACGAGTCTCACGATCCCCACTAGTGGCGTGAACACAGCTAAATTAAGCTTATTAGAAGAATATATTGCGAATTTCGAGTTCTCATCCGTCAACAAAACGCTCCACCAAATTAGTTCCGAAATTGAAAACATCGAAAAAACACCGATTCTTTATCGTCCGTGGCAAATTGGTTTAGCGGCTGGTTTTGCGTGTGCTTCTTTCGTCTTTTTATTAGGCGGTCATCCGATTGCGATGCTATTCGCCTTCTTGGGTGCCGGTGCCGGGAGTTTTACCCGGGCTAAATTATTAGCGAAGAAATTAATGCCCCTCGTCGCTATCGCCATTTCCGTGACGGTGGCTTGTACGATTTATCGGATTTGCGTGATGATCTCGATGCCTTTATTACATTTGAGCGCCGGTCACATTACCGGTTATATCGGCGCCATGTTATTCGTGATTCCGGGCTTTCCTTTGATTACGAGTGGCTTGGATTTAGCAAAACAAGATATGCGTTCCGGGATTGAACGTTTCTTTCATGCTTTGATTGTTATTATTGTCGCTACGATTATTGGTTGGATGGTTGCCAGCGTCTTACATCTAGCCCCCCGTGACTTTACACCAATGCATCTAAACACTTGGTTATTATTAGCTTTACGTTTATTCTTTGGCTTTTTTGGCGTTTTTGGCTTTTCGATTATGTTCAACAGTACCGTTAAAATGGCTGCCAGTGCCGGCATCATTGGGACTTTAGCGAATGCTTTACGTTTAGCTTTAATTGGTCAGGGAATGTTTCCTGCCCCTGCAACTTTTATTGGTGCGATGACAGCCGGTTTACTAGCTGTTTTATTCTTTAAACAAACGGGTTTCCCACGCATTTCCCTTACTGTTCCTTCCTTAGTGATTATGGTGCCCGGTTTAGATATGTATAAAGCCTTTTATTATTTAGGTAATGTCGCCGTTGCCCCAGCTGCTTTATGGATTTCGAAAGCAATTATTTTAGCGATTAGCTTACCTTTAGGCTTAACTGTCGCCCGTGTTTTAACAGATCCTCGTTGGCGCAGTCGTAATTAATAATATTAAAATAACCCTTGCCTGAGAGCGTGTGCTGCTCAAGCAAGGGTTTTATTATGCGGTTTATTCAGATAAATACACTCCCGGTGTCGTAATTGCATCACCTAATTGATACTTGTCTTTATGTTTCAAATGATTGATTTGCGTTAATTTCATCACGGAGATTTTATCGAGAGCGACCGGATCATAATTAAAATATAAAATATACAATTTATACTTATCTGTCCCTTTGATATGTTTTTTGATATATGCATAGACATTTTGTTTTTGATGACCATTCACGTCCATATTTTCCACCCAGAAATCGTCATAAGAACTAATGTCTAATTTTTTGACAATTCTTTGTACATTTTGCGCTGTTGTTGGATTTTGGAGCGTGCGAGTTGATAAGACGTCTAAGATTGCTTGAGGTTGTAAAGTATCCCCCTCAAAAGCATCAGCTATCTTAGCAAGTGTTTGATTAATATGCATTCTTTTAGGATAAGCGACACCTAAGATTCCAAAATAGTCCGATCCTGGTTGGGATTGTTTTCTTAATCTTAAAAATTTCAACCCGGTCTTATCTGGTTCAAAATCATTCACGACATAAGTGGCCCAATCTAAGCGATAATTCCCTTTAGTTGTAGCGAATTCATACCAGGCACTGTAATCTAAGCTTTTCTTACCGGCATCCAGCTCCATATCCGAGGCATAGTTATCAGATATTTTTTCTTGAACTGTCCTTCATAGATTTGAAACATATAATCGATTCCTTCATCGATATCAGCCGCATATTTTAAAGCACGCTTGGAAAATAAACTTTTAATCAAGTTCCGATCTTTTGTGTCTAAAGCTTTAATAACCGTTTTTTCAATCTGGTTGCTTGAGTCTCTTTCTGTTTGGGACGTTTCGTTTAACATATTCAAGCGTTGATTTGTGATGGAACACCCCGACAGCAACATGACGACCAAGATGATTAATATTTTTTGGATGTTGTGCGTTTTTAGTTTTTTCATTTTATGTTTTGTCTTTTTTAATGAATTAAAATATCCAGTTATGCGATCTGTTTATTTATAATTCTTTCTCCTGATTATTAAGATACCTTTATCATAACATAATCCCCCCTCGACTAGCTGCTTGCGTCCAGGGGGGATTTTTAGTTATTCTGATTTCTTTTTAGATTGTTTTTGTTTGACGGCATACGTTAAACTCATCAAACTTGGAATCATCGTTGGAATTAAGAAGATTAATAACATTAAACCAACAATTACAACCGTTGCGACTTGAATTAAAGTCAAAACACCGGAAGGCATTAAAGCTGCGAATGTCCCACTTAAAATAAAGGCGGCCGAGACTACTACGGCTCCAATTTCGGCGGCAGCTTGGATAATACGTTCTTTTGGATCAGGTACTAAGGTGGCGGTGTTTTGGTACTTATTCATCAAGAAAATACTATAGTCAACACCAAGTGAGATTAACATAATAAAACCAAAGAATGGTGTATTCCACGTTAACATATCTTGATGTAAGACTATTTTACTGATAATCGCCGTTAAATCTAGCGCCATAATATAAGCTAAAATCAACGTTCCTAAAATATAAACTGGTTGTAAGATGGAACGCGTAATAAACATTAACGCTAAGGAAATCCCGATTAACATAATCGCTGCTGTGCGAATGAAGTCTTTCGAAGCTAATTGGCGAATATCATTAATATAAGATGTTTGCCCACCAGTTGCGACTGTCGCACCAGCTAAGGATGTTCCTTTAATTGATTTTTTAACTAAACTTTGAATCTTTTCAACGGAATGCATTGCTTTCAATGATTCTGGATTTTCATCTAAAATCACAACTAACTTCACAGCGTGATTATCTTCTGAAAGGAAGGCTGACAAGGCTTGTCCGTATTCTGCACCGTTTAAAATGTTTTGTGGTACATAATATGTGTCGGCTGCAGCGGAATTCATCAAACCAGTGAGGTAATCATTAGCTTGTCCCATTCCGTTATTGATTCGTTGCGCTCCATCGCTCGCTGCGGCTAAACCAGATTCTAAGGCGGCCATTTGCCCAACTAAGCTCTTAATTTTGGTAGCCATTTGGCCTAAACCATTTGTGAGGCGACCTTGATTTTGTGCGAGTAATTGTGCTCCTGTGGCCATTTGACTAGCGCCAGCGAGGAGTTTTGGATTATTCGCAGCTAATTCATTTGTTCCTTGGTTAAGTGCTGTAATCGCATTAACTAAGACAGGAATCTTGCCTTGCATCGTGACTAAGCCATTCTTCAATTCAGTTGAACCATGACTTAATTTAGCGATACCATTTTTCATGACTGGCATTTGTGCGTTCAATTCAGCTAAACCATTCTTTAATTGCACGGCCCCTTGATTAATTTGTTGGGAACCGTTTAATGTTGCTTGCATCAGTTGTTGAACTTTACCAATTGTTTGGCTAAATTGATTTAAACCGTTCACGATTTGATCCGCACCGGGCGCTAATTTTTGAATTAAAAGATGAAATTCTTGTAAAGCCGCATTTAATTCAGTTAGAGCTTGAACCGTCTTAAATTTCGAAGATAAGACTTTCAATTTGGTAAGTTGATCCGTAACGACTTTTAGTTGTTGGAGCTGTTGTTGTAAGTCATTGCCCGTTCCGTTTAATGTTTGTAAATCATTTTGTAAAGTCGTTGTTTGTGGGTTAACCGTCTTAATTCCACTAATCAAACCTTGTAAAGCTGTTTTTTGTTTTTGACCAATTTGTTGGGAAACTTGTTTTAATGTGGCCGTCACAGCTTGAGCTTGTTGTGGGGTTAATGTTTGCCCACTCTTTTGATTAATTTGTTGAATAATTTGGGTAATTTCTGCATCCGAAAGAACTGGTTGTTGGTTATTCAAGATACCTGTTGTTGTGTTTTGTAATTGAGTTAAAGAGTTCTTCAATTTGGTGGCATCTTGTTGAACTTTCGTATTATTTTGCGCTAAATCAGTTGTCATTTGTTGCAACTTAGAAATATCCGGTGTTGCCACAGCTTGTAATTGATTTAAAGCCTTAACCAACTCACTAATTTGTTGATCGAGGGTTTGAATTTGCGCTGGAGTGAGTTTACTTTGCATCATTTGTAAACCTTGTGCTAAATCGGCGGCCCCTGTTTTCAAATCATTAAAGAGATTGTTCATGATGACAACTTGCGGATTATGTGCCACGGCGTTTAATTTATCATAAAATTCCGTCGTTCCTTGCGCTAATTGTTGACTACCAGTTGTTAATTGACCAACACCATTCACTAAAGCGGTTGTTTTCGTGTTAAGCGTCATTAAACCATTATTTAATAGTGTAGCGCCATTCGTGAGCTGTTTAACGCCCGCTTGAAGTGGTTCTGTTCCCTCGGCGAGCTGATTGAGCCCTTGTTGGACTGAATAAACGCCATTCGCATATTTAATCAGACCGTGTTGGAATTGGGAACTACCATTTGCCAATCGTTGCGCACCATTTTGGAGTTCTTGACTGCCGTGATAAAGTTCATTAACGCCCGCAATTCCGGCTGCAAGGTTGGCGTTTTGTAATTTTTGCCGCGCTTGATTTAAACCATTACTAATTTGACTTAAACCTTGGCGGGCTTCTTTAGTTCCTTGAGTGACTGTTTTTAATTGATCATTGACATACAATTCTTTGATCTTTTTCCCACCCGGTTGCGTAACTGTAGCAACTGTTTTTACGCCGGAAACTGCTTTGATTTTATTCGCAACTTGATCAATATCTTTTAAGGCAGCTTCATTATTTAACGGATGGTCACTCTTAATATAAATTGTAGTTGGTTCAGCTGTCCCTTTCGAGAAATGTTTTTGAACGACTTTGAAACCTTCTTTAGCCGGAATATTATCATGTAGTTCAACTAAAGTATTATAGTTCAAAGCATTTTTACCAGCTAATAATAAAGGAATAGCACATAACACAGCGATCCCTAAACCGATAAATGGTCGTTTCACCATGGCTTTGGAAATACCGTGCCACATTTTATTTTTGGCGTCACCGTCAAATTTTTTGCTAGGCCAGAAAACATACTTCCCTAAAATCGCCATAAAGAATGGATTTAAAGTTAATAACGCTAATAACAAGATGGCCACGGCGACTGCCACACCAACTGCGGAACGATACAAACTAAAGCGGGCTAAACCTAAGGTCGAGAACCCGATTAAAACCGAGGAACCACTAAATAAAATAGTTTTCCCGGCACTCTTGAGCGCTGAATGTGTCGCTTCAATCGGACTTAAGCCATCACTGAGTTCACCTTTAAAGCGATCAAATAGTAAAATATTATAATCCGTCCCAATCCCAAACAACACCACAACCATAAAAACTTGGGTGAAATTGGATAAAGGAAAGTTAAAGTGACTCGCTAAATTCATCACAACACTTAAAGAAATTAACATCGACACACCAACTGATAATAAAGAAATAATTGGTGTAATCACCGAATGAAAGACAATCATCAACACAATAAAAATAAAGACAATTGTGATGAATTCCGTCTTTTTAATGCCTTTTTGTGTTTCATTAATAAAGTCATCATCTAAAATATCCGCCCCCGTGACGTAAGTTTTCACACCGGGCGTTTTAGCAGCTTGGGTAATTGTTTGCGTCATCTCACCAACGGCTTGATCTTTATCAACGTTTAATTCTAAGATTTGCGTTGTTTTATCATGTGAGATTAACTGTTTTTTTGTATATTTATTTTCGTTCGGAGCCGTCATGGACTTAATGTGATAACGCTTGGAATGCTTTTGTAAAGAACTAATCGTCTGATCAATCTTTGCTTGTTGTTTGGTCGTGAGTGGTTGTTCACCATTATTAAACACGACTACAACTTGGCGCGTATTATCTTCATGACGTCCCCAATGATTTTGGATAACATCCGCAACTTGACTCGTTGCCGATTTTGGAACTGTGATTTGCCCTTTTTCCCGAACTAACTGATTAATATTCGGTAAGGCCACAATGGCGACAATTAATAAAATTAACCAGACAACCGCTTGTGCAATATACCGCGATTTAACATGATTCTTATTTTTCAATCGAATCCCCTCCATTAATATATCCCTTCACCTTTAATATATTACTCTCAAAACCAGAGTCAATCGATATGCTTACTCCTAAAACACAAAAAAACACCCCACATTTTGTGAGGTGTTTTAGTTCGCTTCTAGTTAGTTAATTTACGTTTTAACAACATAAATCCACCAGCTGTAATTAAGAAAATCCAACCGATAAATGCCATTAAATCATTGGCGTTCATCCCTGTTTTTGGTAAAACTGGTTTCACCGGTTTAGTTGGTTCTTTAGGTTTCACCGGTTTAGTTGGTTCTTTAGGTTTCACCGGTTTAGTTGGTTGAAGATGCCGGTTCACAATTGTATATGTGTTTTGATCAATTTTCGTTGTGTAATCTTTAATTACGTTTTGACCGATTGTATAGACAATTGGTTTTCCGTTTTCGTTCATTGGTAAATCTTTGAAAGTAAATTTCCAATCAGCTGTGACAGGAATCGTTGTTACTTCTTTTCCATTGGCGTATAACGTCACGTTAACAGCTGTTGGTCGGATATGATTGACATCATTTTGATCATCCCAGACAACTTTTCCGGCAATCGTTGTTAAAGCCACTTCGTGCTTATTAATAATAATAAAGTTATTATCTTTTTGCTCGAGTGTTGCTTGATAACCATTAACTAGATCTTCTAGAACCGTATATTTAATCTTTTGACCATTTTCATAAATTGGTAATTTAGTAAAATCAACTTGCCATTGATTACCTTCATATGCGTACTTCTCGCCTACCACTTGCCAATTCGCTAATAATTGAATATTAATTTGATTTGGTCGTAGCTTGTCACGGTTTTGATCATCATCCCATTTTATCACAACGGAAATTTTTTGACTGTCATTAGTATTAGTAATGATGGATGATTGAAAGCTGCATTTGCCCAACGGACATTTGTCTCGACAATCATTCCTTTTTTGCTCTGCTGGTGCGGGCTGAGTTACTTGCGGTGTAACTTTCGCCTCTTTGATCTGATTAGCCTGGATTACGCTACTAACTGGTATCACCGCAAATGACGCCAACATACTTGCTAACATTACCCAGGTTTTAGTTTTTTTGAACATTTATAACCTCACCTCTAAATATAATCCCTTCATAGTTTTATTTTTGTATATTTTTTAATATTAATTCATTTTATCATTGATTTACTCCAGTGTCAAACTATCTACTCAGACCGCTCGAATAACAAAACACCCCACAAAATGTGAGGTGTTTTGTTTATTGATACTAGTTCATTAATTCACGTTTTAACAACATAAAGCCACCAGCTGTAATTAAGAACAATAAACCAATAAATGACATTAAATCATTTGTGTTCATCCCGGTTTTTGGTAGAACTGGTTTCACCGGTTTAGTTGGTTCTTTTGGTGTTGGAACTGGTTTAGCCGGTTGACGATGACGGTTCACAATTGTATATGTGTTTTGATCAATTTTCGTTGTGTAATCTTT
>NZ_KE383993.1:228159-454078 GCF_000423245.1 Ligilactobacillus ceti DSM 22408 | reverse complement strand
ACATCATTTTGATCATCCCAGACAACTTTTCCGGCAATCGTTGTTAAAGCCACTTCGTGCTTATTAGTAATAATAAAGTTATTATCTTTTTGTTCGATTGTTGGTTGATAACCATTAACTTGATCTTCTGTGACTGTATATTTAATCTTTTGACCATTTTCATAAACTGGTAATTGAGTAAAATCAACTTGCCATTGATGATTTTCATCTAAGTCAGCCTCTTTTACCGCTTGACCATTCGCTAATAAATGAATATGAATTTTATCTGGTCGTTGCTTGTCACGATTTTGATCATCAGACCATTTTTTCACAACGGAAATTGTTTGACCGACATTAGTATTAGTAATAATCGTATGGTTGCTTGTATTAGTTGAACTTACGGCGTAAGTTTGACCAGCTAAAACAACTTGATTATTTTTAACGCCAACTTCTTGGACGGTATAGTTATAAAGTTTGCCAGCAGGACTATATTGTGAAACATTCCACTTGTAGTCGAGTTGGTTATGATCTAATGTAACTGGTTTTTGATAGGCTTGACCATCACGCATTAATTGGAGTTTGATCACTGGTTTGTCAGCTGGTGCATCAATCCAATTTTTATGCACGCTAACATCAATTTTACGATCAAGTTGATCCAAGAATTCTAAAGTTTGTTTTTCTTTCGCAACAAATTTAAGTTTTTGATCATTAACATAATAACCTTTTGGAGCTTTTGTTTCGGTTAATGTATATGGATATCCCACAACTAAATCAGGTAATTCAACTTCACCTTGATCATTAGTTTTTAGATGTTCTTTAATAACTTTCTTTTCTTTATCAGAATATAAACTAAATTCCGCTCCGGACAACGGTTGTTTTGTTTGACGATCTTTCTTGATCAATTTAATGTTTGTTCTCCGGTAAGATAAGATTGTTTTAACTGCTAAACTTTCAATAAAACTGTCAACTGCTAAATTAGGATCTTGTGAAATTGCGAATGTATTAAAGGATGTTGCTTTATCAGGAATATTTTCATCGCTTGGCATCTGAGCATGAACGACAATCCCTTCGACCTGATCTTTATAAATCTTCTTACCTGGCTTCATCACCCATTTAATCATTGTAACTTTGGAAAGATCTTTTGGTAAAGTACTTGACCAAGTTGCATTTAAGTTCTTGGTTAAATCTTTCACTGGTTTATCAGTTGAATAAAAAATGTTAAAGAAATTCGATTTTTCTACACTAAGTAACTGTGTACTAAATTTAGAATTACGTGGTTCATAGACACCTTTTTCATTTGGTGTAATGTTCCAGTCACCTTTATATGGCAAGATATCAATCGCTGTTAAATGTTCCACGGGATCATTTTTATCATTACGTACCGCTAGTTGATAATCGACTTTATCATTAAAAGTAGCCGCTTTCCCAGTTGAAAGTCCGTAATGTTGATCACTATCAGCATGTAATTTAACTGTTTTATATGCTTTCAAATATAACGGTGGATAGACTTGGAATGAAGTATCTTCTAAATCAGTATATTTTTCTGGAAGCTCACTATGGTTATATTTTGTCGTAATTGGAAAATCATTCCATTTGAGATTTGTTAAAGTATCTGGTTCTTCAATCCCTTTAATAAATCCCTTGTTATAACCAAGTTTATTATTATCTAAAGCCATAGCTGCTTCGATTTTGTATTTACCAACTTTAATCTCAGGTGTCATTTTGAAATCAGTATTAAAATTCACAGAACTATAAACACGTGTCCCAACCCATGGTGAACGCATTTTTTTCGTAACTTTCGCAATAACTAAATTCTTCCCTGGTTTATATCCATAAATCGTATCTAAAATTTTCACATCAGCTTGCTTGTCGGCTGGATAAATTGCATTAGGTACTAAATAGTAAACAATCCGATTTTCTGGCACAACTGCTGGTGAGATTTGAAGATTGGGACCACCAATACCATAATAGTAATTATTTTTAACTCGGATAATATCTTTTAAATCATGATATGTGTCTTTATCTAATATTCTGCCATCTTTATCAGGGTTAGTAGAAATAGTTTTAATTGTCGCATCACCTAAAATCCTACTATTTACAGTACCAAAAACATCACTCCCACGTGAACTTTTGGCGTTATTAAAGGTAATATCTTTCAGATGTTTTTGTGTTTTTGCATTTTTAACATCTACAAAACCTTGAATTTGCGCATAAAGATCTTTGGAATTGTAGACATACTTACCATAACGTTTTAAGGATGGAACATCGGGATCCAAAATCATTTCACTATTAATTGTTTGCGCAATCGTATCCATTTCCTTAGTAGTTTTAAATCTTAAACCACCATTTGGATATTCAAACAGAATTTTATCATATTGTTTATGTTTTAAATTAACTGTTAGATATCCATTGGCATTATATGATTTTTTAAAACTTGGTTCATAAACTGTTTTGATCTTATCAGTTAGGAGTTCTTTGTGACCGTTTTTCACCCCATAAACTTTCGTACCTTTTAAGCGTTGTGTTAAATCTTTTTGTTGGGCAGGTGTTAGATTACCTAACAATAACATCCGCACTTGTTTAATTCGTCTAAACTTCGGCACGGGGATACTACTATTTTTTACAACAAATTCATAATTTTCATCTGACTTAGTATTGTTAAGTTTATACGTTGAAATATTTCGAATCGTATATTTGACTAAATCATTCTTTTTAATAACTTCTGCTGGCTCTCCTGGAATCAAATACTGTGTTGCATGTGGGTGCCAATAGTAATGATCTTTCACAGGATATGGTTTATATTGACTATCAATTCCTCTTACAGAAATCCCTGGTGTAATTAATGCCGTGAATTCCCAAGTATTCATGGAAATATACAAATGTTTTTCATTATACCAAGTTAATGGTTTTAAATCTAAACCAAGTTGGCCATTTGGATTTAAAGCATACATTGTAAAATCAACTCTCACATCGAGGGTCTTTTTATCACTTGTGTATTTAGCCATATCAATACCACTAAAATCAAGTGGAATCTTTGGTATTGGAGATTGTAATTTATTAGCTGGAATATCTACATAATATTGTTTTTTCTGATTATCAAACTTCCACCCACTTTGAGCAGCAACTTTCATCCCAGCTGGAATTTTCGCATAAACCCGCCGCATCCGGGGATCGTTTTTAGGTCCTTGATATCCAGTAACTGATGGTGTTCCTCCTGGTCCGAAAAGATATTTCGTTCCGGGCTTAAGATGATAATCTTTTTTGAAACCATCTACAACATCTTTACTAACGTTTGGCGTTTCACGTTCATTATAAAAGCCATACATTCTACTTTTACCAGTTAACACAAATGCATCATTACTATTTAACAATTGATGTTTATTATTATAAAGTGCAATTTTAACTTTACGTTTTGCTTGGTTAACTGTTCCGAGATTAGTTTTCATACTATAAGATTTTAATCGAACTTGGATCGGTAAATCAGCTGTTTCCCCACCATACATCTTATCTAAAGTCGTAATAATTTTATAATCGGGACTGTTTGGATCATCAATCACTTGAACATCTTTAATTAAACGATCGTTTTTAACCCGAAAATCATCTGCATTTGGTCTATCAAAATATTGCTTCGCTAACCGGTTAACGATATAGCCACCTTCATGAAGCAGTGCTTGTGCACCCGATATTTTAATATGATTATACAAAGTTGCGGCTTCCCCACCATAATATGGATGATTGAAAGCTGCATTTGCCCAACGGACATTTGTCTCGACAATCATTCCTTTTTGCGCTGCTGGTGCGGGCTGAGTTACTTGCGGTGTAACTTTCGCCTCTTTGATCTGATTAGCCTGGATTACGCTACTAACTGGTGTCACCGCAAATGACGCCAACATACTTGCTAACATTACCCAGGTTTTAGTTTTTTTGAACATTTATAACCTCACCCCTAAATATAATCCCTTCATAGTTTTATTTTTGTATATTTTTTATATTGATTTATTTTAAAATATAAAAACGTTTACAAAATCTCTTATTATAAACTCTATCATTGATTCACTCCAGTGCCAAACTATCTGCTCAGACCGCTCGAATAAAAAAACACCCCACATTTTGTGAGGTGTTTTGTCGGTTATTTCCAATGTTCTTGAATAAATTTTTCGCGTCCTAATTCTGCTAAATAAGCTCGCAAAGGATTCTTTTGATAAAAATATTGATGATATTCTTCAGCAGGATAAAATGGTTGTGCATCTTCAATCGAAGTGACAATCTTCTGATCAAAGCGCCCGCTAGCAGCTAAGGCTTGTTTCGATTCTTCTGCCATTTGCCGTTGTTGAGGACTATTCACAAATATAACGGGGCGATAAGAATCTCCCCGATCTTGAGCATCAGTTGGATCTGTTTGTTGCCAATAGATTTGTAATAATTCAGGATAAGAAATAATTTCCGGATCAAACGTAATTTCAACTGCTTCTGTATGACCCGTCAGATGACTACAAACTTCTTCATAAGTCGGATTCTCTGTTGTTCCGCCTGTATAACCAGATATGACACTCTCCACTCCCGGATGTTGATCAAATGGTTGTACCATACACCAAAAACAACCACCAGCAAAAATTGCTTTTTCTAAAGCCATCTTTATCCCTCCTTAAAAAGTTTGCGATACTCGGCATACCCTGCTTCTTCTAATTGATCATAAGGTATAAATTTCAACGCTGCTGAGTTAATACAATAACGGAGTCCACCTTGATCACTTGGTCCATCATTAAAAACATGACCTAAATGTGATTGTGCTTGCCGGCTCTTCACTTCAACGCGATGCATTCCATAAGAGGTATCTTCATGATTAGTCACCATGCGATTTTCAATAGGTCGTGTAAATGAAGGCCAACCACACCCCGCATTATATTTATCTTGTGATGAAAATAAAGGTTCACCACTGACAATATCGACATAAATCCCTTTATCAAAAAAATTATCATATTCGCCAGTAAAGGCATGTTCGGTCTGCGCATTTTGCGTAACTTGATAAGCTAATGATCCAATCCGTTGTTCTAATTCTGATTGCTTTTCTTGCATAAAACATCTTCCTTTCAAAAACAAACATACATTCTAAAATTAATGGCAATTAAAGAATGTATGCTTGTCAAAAGTTTATTAAAGGTGGTTCACAAAATTATTTAATCGCTGCGGCATATAATTCGCCCACATAATACCAATTAATTACTGACCAAAAAGCTTTAATATAATCTGGGCGCACGTTGCTATATTTTTTATAGTAAGCATGTTCCCAAACATCTAAGCCTAAAATTGGTGTTTTACCAATCATAATTGGCGAATCTTGGTTTGGTGTGGACATAATTTCCAATTCGCGATTTTCGTTAACAACTAACCAAGCCCAACCTGAACCAAAACGTGTACTTGCAGCTTTCGTGAATTGAACTTTGAATTCATCAAATGAACCAAACTTAGCTTCAATTGCTTGCAATAATTCAACAGTTGGTTCTGTTGGTGCATCTGGTGTCATCACTTTCCAGAATAAAGAGTGATTAGCATGGCCACCACCATTATTTCTGACAGCTGTCCGCACATTTTCAGGAACTAAATCTAAATTAGCTAAGAGCTCTTCAATTGATTTATCAGCTAATTCTGGTGAATCAACTAAAGCTGCATTCAAATTATTAACGTAAGCAGCATGATGTTTATCATGATGTAAATGCATTGTTAATTCATCGATTGCAGGTTCTAAAGCATCATAAGCATAAGGTAATTCTGGTAATTGGTATGTCATGTTAATCACTCCTAAATATAATTAAGTTGTTCACAATGTATATTAACATGTTTCAGGAAGACTTACAATAAGTAAGCTTGTTTTTTCATAAAAAAACACCCCACAAAATGTGAGGTGTTTTAGTTCGATTCTAGTTAGTTAATTTACGCTTTAACAACATAAATCCACCAGCTGTAATTAAGAAAATCCAACCGATAAATGACATTAAATCATTGGCGTTCATCCCGGTTTTTGGTAAAACAGGTTTCACTGGTTTAGTTGGTTCTTTTGGTGTTGGAACTGGTTTTGCTGGACGACGATGACGGTTCACAATTGTATATGTGTTTTGATCAATTTTTGTTGTGTAATCTTTGATTACGTTTTGACCGATTGTATAGACAATTGGTTTTCCGTTTTCGTTCATTGGTAAATCTTTGAAAGTAAATTTCCAATCAGCTGTCACAGGAATCGTTGTTACTTCTTTTCCATTGGCGTATAACGTTACGTTAACGGCTGTTGGTCGGATATGATCGACATCATTTTGATCATCCCAGACAACTTTTCCGGCAATCGTTGTTAAAGCCACTTCGTGCTTATTAGTAATAATAAAGTTATTATCTTTTTGTTCAATTGTTGCTTGATAACCATGAACTTGATCTTCTGTAACTGTATATTTAATCTTTTGACCATTTTCATAAACTGGTAATTGAGTAAAATCAACTTGCCATTGATGATTTTCATCTAAGTCAGCCTCTTTTACTGCTTGACCATTCGCTAATAAATGAATATGAATTTTATCTGGTCGTTGCTTGTCACGGTTTTGATCATCAGCCCATTTTTTAACAACGGAAATTGTTTGACCGACATTAGTATTAGTAATAATCGTATGGTTGCTTGTCTTAGTTGTACTTACGGCGTAAGTTTGACCAGCTAAAACAACTTGATTATTTTTACCGCCCACTTCTTGGACAGTATAGTTATAAAGTTTACCAGCAGGACTATATTGTGAGACGTTCCACTTATAGTCGAGTTGGTTATGATCTAATGTAACTGGTTTTTGGAAGGCTTGACCATCACGCATTAATTGGAGTTTGATCGCTGGTTTGTCAGCTGGTGCATCAATCCAATTTTTATGCACGCTAATATCAATTTTACGATCAAATTGATCTAAGAATTCTAAAGTTTGTTTTTCTTTCGCAACAAATTTCAATTTTTGATCATTAATATAGTAACCTTTGGGAGCTTTCGTTTCAGTTAAAGTATATGGAAAACCAACGACTAAATCCGGTAATTCAACTTCACCTTGATCATTAGTTTTTAGATGTTCTTTAATAACTTTCTTTTCTTTATCAGAATATAAACTAAATTCCGCTCCAGCAAGTGGTTGTTTTGTTTTACGATCTTTCTTGATTAATTTAACGTTCGTTCTTCGATAGCTCAGCACCGTTTCAGATTCTAAACTTTCAATAAAACCATCAGCATCCAATGTACTTGCATCTGTAAACGCAAAACTATTATAAGCTTTTGCTTGGTCAGCCAAACGATTATCGCTTGGCATTTTAGCATGTAATGTGATGACAGCTTCTTCATTTTCTTTCAATTCTTGCCCTTGTTTTAAAACAAATTTAATCATGGTAACTTGAGCTGGATCTTTTGGTAAGGTCTTCATCCAAGTAGCTTTTAAATTATTGTTTAGCTCTTTAACTGGTTTATCAGTAGAGTAATAAATATCGAATTTATCCGACTTGTCGACACCAATTAATGGTGTTTTAAATTGAGAATTCCGTTTCGTATATTCACCTTTTTTATTAGGCGTAATATTGTAATCACCTTTATAAGGTAAGATATCAATCGCTGTTAAACGTTCAATTGAATTATTTTCTTGATCATTACGTAAAGCAATTCGATAATCAATCTCATCATTAAAAGTCACAGACTTCCCAGTAGACAAACCATAATGTTGGTCAATCTCCCCGTGAGCTTTGACATGTTTATAAGCAATCAATAGTCCCGGTGGATGATACTTGAATTCAGTGGATCCCAAATCAGTATATTCTCCCGGAATCTCACTATGATTATATTTTGTCGTAATCGGGATACCATTCCATTTTAAATCAGGTAAATAATTCTCTTCTTTAATTCCGACATTTTTACCATTTTTAAAACCGGGTTTATTGTTATCAATCGCGAGGGCTACTTTCACATCATATTTACCAATGCGCATGGATGGTGAAATGCGTAAATGTAATTTAATTTCTTCAATTGTTCCCCATGGTTCGATAATCGTTTTGGGATCGATTTTATGGTTTAGTACTTGAGCGACAATTAAATTTTGTGTTTTCGTATAACCATAATATGTGGCCTTAATTTTCAAATCCGGTTGTTGTTTGGCAGGAAATGTATCTTTAGGCACCAAATAATAAATTGTTTCATTCTGAGGAGTCACTGGATTATTAATCTTTAAATTATTTAACCCGGTTAACTGATGCTGGAATTCACTTTTAATAATGATTGTTTCATCCCAAGTATTAAAGATAGGAACTTTTTCATGTTTATTTTTATCAGTCCGTTGGATATCCGTATCCGGTTTTTTCTCATAACGATTTTTCAACGTAGTAAAATAATTATAATTAAAATCCACTTTATCGAAACCATATGAATTACCATGAATAATATGCAAATTTTGACCGTTGGAATCAACCGCTGTTAATTCCGCTGCTCCTTGTGCATTATTATTACCACCAGATGATTTTAATAATGAGTTTATCTGAGCTGGATTAAACCCTAAAATCACATCGTCATACATATTAGTAATCATCTTTTTAATGACTGCTTTCGTTTTAAAAGTTAGACCACCATTTGGGTAAACAAATTCGATCTTATTATAGTATTTATTATCCGGGTTCACAGCGCGATATTTCTCTTTATTAAATGATGATTTATAATCTGATCCAAAATAAATCGGCACATTGTCTGTTAATAATGTTTTATGACCAGGATAACTATAGCCATATACTTTAGTCCCTTTTAAAGCTTTAGTTAAATCAGCTTTCTCTTGTGCTGTTAAATCACCAAGATACATTAAACGAACTTTTTTAATCGTTCTAATCATAGGAATATTTATACTACCCGAAACAATTTTCACCGTAGCATCTTTTTGCATTCCACCCGTAACTTCGTCATATTTATACTCTAAAACATTTTGATTTGTATAACGAATTAAATAATTCTTTAAAACATCCGCTACCGCTAAACCTTTTGTTAAATAGGTATTTCCATAAAGACTTTTATGATATTCCTTCATTAAAGGTTGATAGTCTTGATTAATCGCTTTGATCCAATTTTGTGGTTGGAATCTGAATTTCCCGCCCCATTTTGTGATATCAATAAATATTTTTGTATCATTAAAATAGCGAACAGGTTCTAGATCAGTCGCAATGGAACCATCTGGATTTAAAGCTCTCAGCGTGAAATGAATCTTAAACTCCTTCACTTTATTAATTGAAGTATAAGGAGCCATATCAAAGCCGCTGACATCGATTGGCACAGTTGCTGTTTTCATATTATATTCATTGACCGGAATATCTTTATAATATTGCTTGAGTTTGGCATCATATTTCCAGGCCGTATTTTTAGTATCAACTTTGAATTCTTGAGGAATTTTCGCATATAACCGTCTCATTCTCGGATCAGAATTAGACAAATATAATAAATTTAAATCTGAAATATAACCACTCTTATTCAAAATTGTATTTGGTTTAAATTTATAATTATGCGCCTCACCATCGATTACATAATGACTTAATTCATGCACATTAGCGTAATTATTAGACAAACCATGAATGACCGCTTGACCAATAATTGTAAAATCAGAACTACTTACAATTTGACCAGTTTGTGTCATAAAATCAATTTTCACAGTGTTTTTAGATAAATTTTGTGTCCCTTGATTCGTTTGTTTATCGTAAGCTTTCAAACGGATTTTAATCGGAATCGCCGCTTTTTCGCCGCCTAACATTTTATTTAAAGTAATTACGATTTTATAATTAGTATCATTTGGATCATCAATCACTTTAATATCTTTAATTTTTTTATTAGTAATCTTTTTAAAATCAGTTGCCACTGGTTTTTCAAATTGTGCTTTGGGCAAAGTGTTTACAACCATACTCCCGGATTGCATCACATTTTGTGTTCCGGAAACTTGAATATGATTATAAAGTGAAATAACACTTCCTCCACTATAAGGATGATTATCACTTGCTTGTGGCCAACTAATTTTTGCATCCCATTTAGCATTATTGACATTTGCTTGCGGAGACGGTACTGGTTCCGACTGCATAGCTTGTGGGTTAACCACCTTTTCTTGCGTTACATTATTAGCCTGAATAACACTCGTTACGGGCGTCACGGCAAATGACGCTAACATACTCGCTAACATTAACCAGGTTTTAGCTTTTTTGAACATTTATAACCTCACCTCTAATATAATCCCTTCGTAAATTTTTATCTTATGTATATCTTTTAAACGTTTAATAATATATTTAAAATTATAAAAGCGCTTTCAAAAGTCTGTAAATATAACTTATCACAAATTTTTTAGATTTCCAACTTATATTTTATCTGTAAACTACAAAAACACCTCAATTATTTAAAGGGAGTTAAACAATTGAGATGTAATTGATTAAAAGATAAATGAATATATGTTAGGAATACAACCATATTGTAGAACTTATTAAAAAATAACGCTAGTAATATGCTTGTTAATTCTACTATTAAACATAAATTTTTAGAATGTTTTTAAATTAATATTTTACATCAACTAAAAAAGCGACTAAGACTTTCATCTTAATCGCTTCAAAATTTCTATTTTACTTTACGTTTTAAGCCATTAATTGCAGCACCAATGCCAGCTGTTGCTAATGCCATTAAACCTAAGAAAGCAGCATGATTACTTGTTTCCCCTGTTGTTGGCAATGTTTTTTCTGGTTTTGGTTGTTCTGGTTTAGGCGTTGGTTTAGGTGTTGGCTTTGGATCAGGTTTTGGAGCTGGTTTAATTTCTTTTTTGAAGTGTGCTGTAAAATGCCCTTCATGCCAGTTACCATTTTGATCAGCTTTAATTGTAAGTGTTGCATCTTCACTAACAACATTTCCTTGTTCATCTGTCCAGTTAACGAATTTAAAGCCTGGTTCAGCTTTTGCAACTGAAACAACAGCATCTTTATCCGCAATTGTCACCACTTTACCTGGATTATTAACTGTCCCTTGTTTTTTATCAGCGCTGACGAAAGTAATTTCGACTGGTGTAAACAAGTTAAGTTGATCTTGACTCTTCCAACCAAAGTTAAATGGAACGACACCTAAAACAGGTGCTTGCACTAAGGTTGCATCAGCTTGTAATTGTCCTTGGAAAGTACCTGTAACTTGATATGTTTTGGTTACTTTACCATTTTGAGCATTATTATTTGTATCAAATAATGTTACTGCTGGATAAGCATAGCCATTAACTTGACCTGCTGGAACATTAATCTTCCAATCAAGTACTAATTCATCATTCATACCATTTACAGCGGCACTTAAATCAGCTAAAGTCTTAATTTTAGCATCATCTTTTAATTGCATAACCACTTTTAAAATCCGTGTGACAGGATCATAATTGTAGCTCGTAATTTTATAGAAACCATTGGAGCCTTTTAACACTGGTTGGCTAGCCACGAAATCTACGCCAGCTGGTAATTTGAATTCTGCGGTAAAATCACTTTTGACATTTTTCAAAGCAATTTCTTTATCAGAAAATGATGTAAATGTTTTGATTTGAGCTAATTGTTCTTTAACTTTTTTAACATTTAAAATAGCTCTGACAGTGAGATCGTTATGGTCTTTAATAATATAACCATCTTTACCATCAATTGTTACTTGCGGATGATCGGCAATAATCCCTTGACCTGGAAGATCAACATTACCTAAATCAAATTTATTTGGCCATTTAACTTCTTTGGATGTTGTTGTAGCTGGTCCACCCAGAATTGGCGCAAAACTCTTATCAGTATAGAATTCTTGCAACCCAAATCCAAACATAGCACCAAATCCACTTGGATAAAAGGCAAAATCACCTTGAGATTCAATACTTTGTTTTAAAGCTGCTGGATCAGTAATTTCATAGGCGAAATCAGTATCAATCGCATGAGCTGCGGGATCTTTGATATCATTTTCATAACCATCATAAATTTGTAGCCAGTTAACATCAATTAAAGGAATTCTAAAGTTAATCTTTTGTCCATCTTGTTTCCAAGTAATTCCCCCACCATTAATAAAGGAACAGTTATTATTAATGATCATGGAGCCTGGTGTTAAAGTAACACCTTTTGGTAATGTAATGGTGTAACGTACATAAGCAATTTTATTTTTACCGTCACGTCCATGAGGATATGCACCTGTTTTAGCTAGTTTTTTCATTTGTTCAGAAAAACCTTGCATCGCTTTTGCTAATTGAAGCTGCATCTTCCATGTTCCGGTTTTACCATTTGGAGCTAAAGTTGTTTTAATATATGGTGATACCATAATACTTGCTTGATCAGCTGCATAAGCTGTAAATTGTGTTTTTGGTTGTGCTTCCTGATTTTTAACAACTGGTTGCACTTTCTTTGGTGTAACTTTCACAGCAGGTACTTTCGCTACAGGAGCTGCCACTGCTGGTTTTGGTGCGGGTGTTGCTGGTATTTCTTGTGCTTGTTTTTGCGGACTACTTTTTAATGTTACCTTGTTAGTTTGTTTTGGCACTTGTAAAACTTTTGGTTTTTGTTCATTGTCAGTTGGTTGATCATTTGTTTGGTCGGCATGAATCACACCGTTACTTCCACCAACTAAAAGCGCGCTGGCAACAACTGTTGTAGTAAGCAATTTCTTTGTGTTTTTAGACATAAATCATCACTCCTATTAAAATAAAATCCCAAATCTAAGTACTTGAACTACAATTAAATTTTAGCAAGTTTTTTAATTTTTTTCCAATAATAACCTAGAATTTTTAGTAAAAATTTTTAAGGCTATCAAAAAACACCTCCCGAATTACTCAGGAGGTGCTTTTTTTGGGTTATGATTAGTTTTTAATAACGTAAAATCGCTACGACATTGGCACAATTTTTTGCTGGTACTGGATAAACATCGATTCCTTTAACTAACACTTCTGCATAACTTTGGTCTTTAGCCACAATATCAGCTAATTTCCATTGGTCATGTTGTTTTGGATAGATAAGAGCTTCGACCCGACCTTCAGCAATTAAACCGGCGAATTGATCATCAACTGGAGCCACTTTCTTTTCAGAGCGAGCACGATCCAATTTTTCAGCAATTTCAAAAATATATTTTTCTTTAAATTGAGCTAAAACATCTTGTTGAATTAATGTTAAATCATCAATATTTTTATCAATCACAACATCTTTCACAAGTTCTTTTTCGCTATGTTTACATACTTTATGGAACAAGCTAATATTCTTAGCTACACCTTTTAAAACGATTGGCATATCACGGAAATTTTCACCAAGATACAAATCAACTACTCGATAGTAATCAGTTTGATCAATTTTCCGTTCTTGTTCTAACATATTATGATCATGGAAGATATCTTTACCTGTTTGAGCAACGTGATCATTAAGTTGCCCACCGTTAACTTCTTCACCAATTCCTTCGTTCATCCGAAGTGGCGCATGATTTGGTAAGTCAGTTATTGGTTCTAAACGGCCACCCTTATATTTCAAAAATTCAATGTTATCAGTATTTAAACCTAAGACAATGAATTCATTAGGACGTGCCACCATTTCCATTAGAGGTAAAATAATTGGAGCTGGACCTACATGCACAAAATTTTCAACCGCAACATCAATCGTTGCAATTAAAAATTGTTCCGCATTTGCTATAATTACGAAACTTGTATTGAACTTAGTTTCTAAATCATATTCTGCTAAATGTTCACGTAAATTGTGATAAATTGCTTCATGATCTGTTTTAAGTGCTTTAACTAAACTTTTCAATTCGCTATGGTTATAGCTAATATTTGGTTCAGTTGTGAAATAAATTGTTGCTACTGGCATTGTATTGTCAGAACTAAAATCTTTAATAATATTAATTACATCTTGTTTTTTCATATTAAAACGCCTCCTACAGCGAAAAATAATTATAGTCCCTTAACAATTTTAAAATAGCACAATCTTCTTGAAAATTCTAAAAAAATGCACTCTATTTGCGGCTTTTAAAAAAATTTTAAAAACAACAAACAAAGTGCATTCTTTCTTGCTTTTTTAATGCAAGGTTAATTAATTAATTAATAACAGTTAAATAACGATCAATTCCATCAGGAGCGACTGTTAAGACTTTGTGATCAGGACCAAGTTTTTTAGCTACTTCAATCGCAGCGAAAACATTAGCCGCCGCCGAAATACCGGGTAAGAAACCTTCTTCTTTCCCAATTTCAGCCATCATCGTTAAAGCTTGTTCATCAGTCACTAAGACAACATCATCATAAAGAGTTGTATCCAAGATTTCTGGTACAAAACCAGCACCAATTCCTTGAATAGCGTGTTTGCCCCCTTGACCAGTTGTTAAAACAGGTGAGCCAGCTGGTTCAACGGCATAAACTTGTGTTTCAGGTTTAACTTCTTTGAGGGCACTACCGACACCTGTTAAAGTTCCCCCGGTCCCCACACCAGCTACAAAAGCATCCGGTAATTGTTTAATCCCAAAATCAGCGATAATTTCTGGTGCAGTTGTTTTAATATGTGCTGCTGGGTTCGCTTTATTTTCAAATTGCATTGGCATAAAGTAATCGTCAGCTTGAGCTAATTGTGTAGCTTTTTCAATCGCACCTAAAGTTCCTTTAGCACCCGGTGTTAAAATCAATTTTGCGCCATAAGCTTTCATTAATTTTTGACGTTCAACACTCATTGTTTCTGGCATTACAATCACGACAGGATAACCTTTGCTGGCACCTACCATAGCTAAACCAATTCCTGTATTTCCAGAAGTGGGTTCCACAATCGTCATTCCCGGTTTTAAAAGACCTTCTTTTTCCGCCGTTTCAATCATTTCCAAAGCAATCCGATCTTTCACTGAACCACCTGGATTGAAGAATTCTAATTTTACATAAACATCAGCTGCATCTGCAGGCACAATATTTTGTAATTTGACAATTGGTGTTTTTCCGATTAAATCACGTATTGAATTATAAATCATTGCATTCTCTCCTATTCATAGCACAATTCTTTTTCAGCAACTTGATGAGCCACTTTTTCTAACCAATTCCGATAAAAGATGCGACTCGTTTCTTCCCAACTCGTTTGCACATTTTCTGGTTGCGCAATATCGCGATTAGGAAAAGCTGCTTTTTCTCGTTGATATTCAGCTTCTAAAGCACCCGCTTGATATTCTAAATGAGCTAATAAGAATGTTTGTTGTTCTAAAGCTTCAAATGAAAAAACATGTCCATTTTGCGAAATACCAGTTAAAGTTAAATCTGGTTCTTCCATAATTTGTGCCACGTTTAAATCAGCGTAGCGTGCGTGTGGTGCTTTAAAGCCAAATGACAAACCTTCTGTTAGAGCTGTTGATTGTAAAATTTTATTTTGATAAACACCAAAGACTTTTTGTGGTAACCGATCTTTTTCAATATTATAGAAATAATTAGCGGCCGCCATTGCTCCCCAACAAACATAAAGCTGTTCAATATGACGCGCGCTTAAAAAGTCGAATAACTCCACTAATTCATCCCAATAAGTGATTTCGGTAAAATCTTTTTGTTCTAATGGCGCACCAGTTACAATAAAACCATCCATTTCGGCAACAAGATCTAAATCTAATGGTTGCGCAATCGCTTGGACTGCAGCAGGCACAGGTCGATTAGCATAATGCATCGTTGGATAAAAATAAGTGACTTCAACATTTTGACAGGCTTCTTGCAACCTTTTCGTAAAATGTTCTTGTGTTGCTTCTTTGTCATGCATTAAGTTTAAAACTCCGATTCGTAAAGTTTTATGCACTAATATCACCCCTTTTAAATTTACTTACTTTTTGTTTTGAGATTATAGTATAACTAATCGCTTATCAAAAAGCTAGTTTATTTTTTATGTTTTTAACAATTAAATTGTTCACAATGTATAATAACATCCTTTTGATAAACTTACAAGAAGTAAGTATTAAAATTATTTAAAAGTTGTAACTTCGTCAGCTGCGAGTCGAATAGTTTGGAATGGTTGATAATCACCTTGTTTACCAATAGCCATAATCAAGACGGGGACATATCTTTTTTCATCTAAATCTAAAACACGCGCAATCTTTTCGGCATCAAAACCACCAATCGGATTCGTTTCATAACCATGAGCCCGGGCCACTAACATAAATTGCATGGCAGCTAAACTGGAATCGACTTTGACGATATCATTCATTTTGGCAAAAGATTCATTTTGATAACTTGGCATAAACATTCCCATTAGTTGTTCCTTGATATCTGCTGGCATATAACCGGCTTGCACCGCCCGTCCATAGATTGTTTCAGCTTCGCGATAACATTCTAAATCACCAAACAAAACTACCATCGCGGCCGAAGTTTCGTTTTGATTTAAGTTAAATTTAACTACGGGACGTAATTTTTCTTTGCCTGCTGGTGTATCCACCACAACAAAACGCCATGGTTGTAAATTAACGGATGATGGTGCGGTAACAGCTTCATCAATCATCGCTAACATTTCAGCACGTGGGATTTTCACCGTTGGATCAAATGACTTGATTGAACTTCTGTTTTGCATAATATCTTTAAAATTATTATTCATTAGATTAACCCTCTTATCTCAATTGATTTTTACGAGAAGGTATCTTAGCACATTTTTACATTGCTTACAATTAATAAGTGTAAAAACGGCAATAAAAAAGGCTTAATAGTTTTAACTATCAAGCCCTATTAGCTTTATTTTTCTAACATTTTAATTAAACCAGCGACACCAGCTTGCACTTCTTGGTAAGTCGTTTCAAAATCGCCATTATACCAAGGGTCACTAATCGGATGAGGATCAGCTGTAAAATCAAGTAATAAATAAACTTTATGATCAGGATCGCCGCCCATCATACGTGTGATATTCCGCCGATTAGCTTCATCCATTCCAATCAATAAATCATAATCTGCATAATCTTGACGTGTAATTTGACGAGCACCCCGGTGTTCAAAAGCGATGCCCTTTTCACGTAGCTTACTTTGAGCCGGGGGATAAATATCATTGCCAATCTCTTCCGTGCTAGTAGCAGCAGAATCAATTTGATATTCTGCGCTTAAACCTCGTTTTTCCACGGCATCTTTCATAACAAATTCAGCCATTGGACTTCGACAAATATTACCATGACAAATCATCAAAATTTTCTTCATAAAATCACTTCCAAATTTAAAATCTTTCTCTTTTATTATAACAAAAATCAAAAAAATTGCTGCGCAGGTTTTAATTATAAACTTTCAAAAAACTTGCTAAATTAATTGTTTCGCCATCTATTTTGAAAAAACGTCTTGTTCACTTGGCCATATTTTAAATAAAAAAACAAGCAACATTTTAAAAAATATGTCGCTTAGTCTGAAAAAGTATAGTATATTGAGAACAGTTTTTAAAAAGAACTACTTGCATATTCAATTATCGAAGCAAAAGAAAAATAACAATCTAAACAGATTTGCTCAAAAGGAGCTTTTATTATGACTAAAAAATTTAAAATTGTAACTGATTCCTCAGTACTTTTAACACCGGAAGAAATTACGCAATATGATATTAAAATTGTACCTTTAACAGTCGAACTAAATGGCCAAACATACCGTGATGGTGAAAATATTTCTCGAGCTGATCTATTAGCTGCTTTACAAAATGATCAACAACCAAAAACAAGTCAACCGGCTCTCGGAAGTTTTGTCGATACTTTTACCGAATTAACAGCAGATGGTAGTCCAGTCATTGCGATTGTTCTTTCAGATCATCTCAGCGGAACTTACGCTTCAGCTCAAATGGCGGCAGAAATGGTCGCTGGTGATATTACCATTATTAATAGTATGAATGCCGATCGCGGTTTAGCGTTTCAAGTTTTAGCAGCGGCACAAGATGCACAAGCCGGCAAATCTTTAGCTGAAATCAAAGCTCATCTTCAAGATGTCCACGAACGCACCTTAACTGATGTCTTCGTTGCACAAATGGGATCGCTAGTCGCTAGTGGTCGGATTAGTAATTTTGCAGGCCATATTTCTAAATTACTCAACATTAAATTAGTTACTCATTTAACTGATGGTAAATTAAGTATGATTGCCAAAGGTCGCAGCAACAAAACATTTTATAAACGTTGTCAGGCAATTGCTGAAGAATCAAAAGGTCGAGAAATTGCCGAAATCGCCCTTTCGCATGTTGGTTGTGACGAAAAATATTTAACAACTTTAAAAGAATATTTACTAAGCAACCAAGATCCTAACACACCTTGTAGCACAGAACTCACGAGTTCCGTTATTATGTCACACGTTGGTTTAAACGGTAATGGTGTGACCATTTTATATAAATAAACAAAAAACGTCCGGTTACTAAAAATAGTAGCTGGACGTTTCTTTGTTATTTATTATTTTTGATCGCTAACTAATGTACCTGCAACTGCATAGTTATCTTTTTTCATTTCATTTAAGATAACATGAACATGTTCAGCTGGAGCACCTGTATTGTTAACAACTGCTGCTGTGACATCTTCCACCATCTTTTTCAATTGTTCTGGTGAACGACCTTCAACTAATTCAATATGGACAAATGGCATGGTAATTCCTCCTCATGATTAATAATTACAATTTTATTAAAGCATAGATTTTCCAGTGCGTAAATGTTATTTGATTAGCTTTCATTAGTTAATCTTTTCGTTCCATCGTTTCGGACTCCAGACACTACCTTCCAAAGCCACTTGTAAACTTTCATTATCATCTTCTAATTCTGTAATATATTGTCTAATAGCAGCCATCACTGCTTTATTTTCAGTTGTAGTAATTTGAGTAATTTGTTGATCTAAC
Source organism: Ligilactobacillus ceti DSM 22408 (assembly GCF_000423245.1). Classification (GTDB taxonomy): domain Bacteria; phylum Bacillota; class Bacilli; order Lactobacillales; family Lactobacillaceae; genus Ligilactobacillus; species Ligilactobacillus ceti. Next base: position 435,281 of record NZ_KE383993.1, on the reverse strand, counting down.
CATTGATTGCGCATTTTTAAAACTCCTCTCAACTTTTGCCACACTTATTTTAGCACATTAAACATTTAAGTTGTTAACAATCTTTTTGTTTTTTCTTTAAATTCAGCAGCTATGTGCTATTTTTTAGAAATTTCGTGTTAAAATAAATACAAATAAATTTGCCAGGAGGTTATTTTTAAAATGTCTTCAAATAATTTTGATTTTTCACAATGTACAAGTGTTTTAGTTGGTAAAAAAGCAACTGCTGATGGTTCAACTATGATTGCCCGAAATGAAGATTATCGTGCAGCATGGCCTAAACATATGGTAGTTCATCCGCATGAAGAATTCGCTACAGAACAAGAATTCGTAGCCGTTGATAATAAATTCACTATGATGTTACCAAAAGTTAAAGGTAAATATACCGCAACTCCCGAATGGACACCTAAATACGGTTTAATCGAAGAAGCTGGTATCAATGAATATGGTGTCGCTATGAGTGCTACTGAAAGTACTTACGCTAATCAACGTGTATTAGCTTATGATCCTTTAGTAGAAAATGGTTTGAATGAAGGTGCAATGATTACAGTCGTCCTTCCTTACATCAAATCAGCGCGTGAAGGTGTTGCCATGCTTGGTAAAATTGTCGAAGAACATGGTGCAGCGGAAACAAACGGTGTCCTTTTCTCTGATGAAGAAGAAGTTTGGTATTTAGAAATCGGTTGTGGTCATCACTGGGTAGCACAAAGAATCCCGGATGATGCTTACGCAGTAGTCGCTAACCAAATGGCCATCCAAGAAATCGATTTTGCTGATGATGCGAACTTTATGTTTTCACCAGGAATCGTTGATTTTGTAACAGAAAATCATTTACAAGTCGCTGAAAGTGGTTTTAATTTCCGCAATATTTTCGGTACACATGAATTATCTGATGAAATTTACAGCACACCTCGTGTTTGGTATGGTCAACGCTTCTTGAATCCATCAATCGAACAAGATCCAATGAGTGAAGAATTACCATTCTTACGCAAAGCAGAACGTTTAATTCATTTAGATGATGTGGCTTATATCTTAGGCTCTCACTACCAAAACACACCTTATGATCCATTGGGTAATGGTGCAGAAAAGAATAAATTCCGCCCAATTAGTTTAGCTAAAACCCAAGAATCACATATTTTACAAATCAAACCAAACTTACCAATTGAAATCGGTGGCGTTCACTGGATGGCTTTAGGTGTTACAGCTCAAAGTGTCTTTGTACCATTCTTCTCTGGTGCAACAGATGTTCACCCTGCTTATAAAGTTGGTCAACAAACTTACTCTCCTGATTCAGCTTACTGGGTTTACAAATTAGTCGGAGTTTTAGTCGATCCACATTATCGTAAATTAGGCGATGATTTAAAAGGTGTTCAAAAAGAATTAAATAGTGAATTCGCTGGCATGGTTGCTAAATATACTAAAGAAGCACAAGCATTATCTGGTACAGCTTTAACAGAATTTTTAACAACAAGCAGTATTGCGATGCAACAACACGGTTTAGATAAAATGCGCAAATTAAGCGGTGAATTGATTACTAAATCAACTGATTTTTCACCACTTAACTTCAGTCATGATGAAAATCTCTAATTAAAAACGAAGGCTTGAAACAATTTTGTTTCAAGTCTTTTTTTAATAGCGTCAATTTCAAAAGTTGCTTATAATAAAAGCATAGAACGTCGATTAAGGAGATTTGTATGACATTAACAATCAAAAAACATCCACAAACACAAGGCAACGCATTTTATAATGAAGAAAATGAAATTTGCTTAATTTGTGATCCGAAAACTTTACCAAAAACATTCCAACATATCCCAGTTGTAATCACCTTTTTACAACCAGAAACGAGCGCATTAGTAACTGATCCAACTATTACTAATCCGCTTTATTTACCGCAAGAGCTCTATACAATTTTACAAAAAGCGGCGAAATTTGCTTTAAAAGCGCCTTTAAATCAACAAATCAAAATTTTACCTTATGGTTATGCGCAAAAGATTGCTCATTTAAAAATTACTGCTGAACGCACTGATGACTTAAATTCTGATGCGATTGTTTTGTTAGTGCAAACAGCGACACAAACTATTGGTTATGCGGCGACTTTTTCTAAAAACGGTCTGCATAAAAGTCGGATTAAAAAATGGAAAAAACATTTCAAACAAGCTCAATTAGATCAACTTGTTTTAGCCGATACGTTTTTTCAAAATGAAGAAAACACTATTTTTAATCCCAATCAAATTTTAAAACAAGTTAAAAATGAATTAAGCAACGCTCAAACAGACGAGATACTCACTTTTAGCGTTCCTTTTGCTAATTTAGCGTTGTTATCCCAAATCAAAGTCATCAGCACGCAAACCGAGCGTAAATTAGTTTTAACACCGGCTTATGCTGGTCTCTTACGCCATTTTTATCCCTATGATGAAGATTTTATCGCGAGCGCACCTGATGATGACAACTTAACTACTTACTTACAACAACCCGATCGTTACTTTTTCCAAGCTGAATTACTCCAGCAACCCGCCCGAGAAATTTTAAACGTTAGTGCTCCAGTTCATTCAGCTCCTATCACACAAGCTGAATTAAATGACTTAGTTAAATATGTTGCACCAAAAGAACTTTTAATTTTAGAATAATTATAACGACAAAAAACGCCTCTCAAAAAACCTAGTTGGTCTTTGAGAAGCGTTTTTTATTTGTGTTTATTTTTAATCAATTTTTTCAGCTTTGAATTCTTTTAATTCGGCTAAGGCACGTTCAGAAATCGCCATATTACGTTCCCGTTTATTCCGAATTCGTTGTTCTAATTGTGGCACAATCCCAAAGTTAGCATTCATTGGTTGGAAATTATCTTTAGCAGCATGTGTAATATAATAAGCCATTGCACCCATCATTGTGCGTTTTGGAAAGACGAGTGGTTCTTGACCATTAATCATCCGTGCGGCATTAATCCCCGCATATAAACCACTAGCTGTACTTTCAACATAACCTTCCACACCAGTCATTTGACCAGCAAAGAATAAATCAGCACGTTTCTTTGTTTGGTATGTTGGTTGCATCACTTCTGGTGAGCGTAAATATGTGTTACGGTGCATAACACCATAACGGACAAAGTTTACATTTTCTAAACCAGGAATCATTGAAAAGACGCGTTTTTGTTCGCCCCATTTCAAGTGAGTTTGGAAACCAACGATATTATACAAATCACCCGCCGCATTATCTTGACGTAATTGGATAACAGCAAATGGTTCTGTACCCGTCTTAGGATCTTCTAAGCCAACTGGTTTCAAAGGTCCAAATAACATTGTTTTCGCACCACGGGAAGCCATTTCTTCAATTGGCATACAACCTTCGAAGAATTTAGAATCTTCAAAATCATGTAATTCGGCTGTTTCAGCATTAATCAATTCATTATAAAAGGCATAAAATTCATCTTTATCCATTGGACAGTTCAGATAAGCTGCTTCACCTTTATCATAACGTGATTTCAAATATACTTTATCCATATCCAAGGATGATTTTTCTAAAATTGGTGCCGCCGCATCATAGAAGTGTAAGCCTTGATCATCGACAAATTTCTTAATATCTTCAGACAATGCTTCGGATGTTAAAGGTCCAGTTGCAATAATTGTTAAACCTTCGGGAATTTCCGTTAATTCTTCTTCAATAATTTCAATATGAGGATGATTTTTCAATTGTTCTGTAATAGCTTGTGAGAAAGCTTCACGGTCAACAGCTAAAGCTCCCCCTGCTGGTACAGAATGTTGATCAGCTGCCTGCATAATAATTGAATCTAAAGTCCGCATTTCTTCTTTTAACAAACCGGCTGCATTCGTTAGTTGATTAGCTCTTAAAGAGTTTGTACAAACTAATTCGGCAAATCCGCCTGTATGGTGTGCTGGTGTTTTTTTCGTAGGACGCATTTCATATAATTTAACATCTACGCCACGTTGCGCAATTTGCCAAGCAGCTTCACTCCCTGCCAAACCGGCACCAATCACATTTACAAATTTTTCCATCTCAAATCTCCATTCGCTTTTATTAACTATTTTCAACGACTTCTTGATAATCACCATTTGGACAGACAACTTCTTGTCCTTTTTTCGTTTTCTTATAAACTAAGTAATGATCACATTTTGGACAATTACGACCAACTGGACGATCCCAAGAAACGAATTCACATTCAGGATAGTTCGAACATCCGTAGAAAATTCTATTTTTCTTCGATTTACGTTCGACAACATTTCCTTTATGACAAAGTGGACATGTAACACCAATTTCTTTGATGATTGCTTTTGTATGACGGCAATCTGGGAAACGACTACATGCATAGAATTTACCGTAACGACCAAGTTTGATTACCATTGGCGCACCACAAACTTCACAGTCAATTCCGGCTGGTTCATCTTTAATTTTAATCTTAGCTAATTTATTTTCGGCTGAAATAACTTCTTTCGCGAATGGTTGATAGAAGCGATCAACGACTTCGACCCATTCTAATTTACCAGCTTCAATATTATCTAATTCACCTTCTAAATGTGCTGTAAAATCAACATTTAAAATATCTGGGAAACAATCTTCCATAATATTATTAACGATTTCACCAAGTTCAGTTGGTTCAAATTTCCGCGCAGTTAATTTTACATAGTAACGTTTTTGAATTGTACTTAACGTTGGCGCATATGTTGAAGGACGACCAACACCATTACCTTCTAAAGTTTTGATCAGTGTTGCTTCAGTATAACGAGCAGGTGGCGCTGTGAAATGTTGGCGTGGTGCACTTTCTTTCAAGACGACTTCATCACCTTCATTTAAATCAGGTAACATATTATCTTTGGCTTTAGTTTGAACTTTATAGACTTTCGTAAAACCTAAGAATTTCAATTTCGACCCTGTGGCACGATATTGAACATTATTTTGTTCTAAATCAACAGACATTGTATCGTAAAGCGCTGGTTTCATTTGCGCTGCCACAAAACGAGACCAAATCAAAGAATAAAGACGTAATTGATCTTTCGTTAAATATTTTTCTAATGATTCGGGTGTCCGTAATGTTGATGTAGGACGAATTGCTTCGTGGGCATCTTGCGCACTTTCAGCTAATTTACCTTGACGAACAGACGCTGCCGCATAGTTTTCACCATATTGATCAACAATGAATTGATGAGCTTCAGCTTGTGCGACATTCGAAACACGGGTTGAGTCCGTACGCATATAGGTGATTAAACCGACTGTTCCACCACGTCCGATATTAATCCCTTCATATAATTGTTGCGCAACCATCATTGTTTTTTGTGTTCTAAATTTCAAAACGTTGCTGGCAACTTGTTGTAACGTTGATGTTGTAAATGGTAAACCAGGTTGTGATTTACGTTCTTTACGCGTTACTTTAGTAATATTAAAAGGTTTTTGCGGATCGATTTTTTGCATAACCTTTTGGACAGCTTCGTTATTTTCTAAGGCTAATTTCTTATTATTCACACCCCAAAAATCGGCTTCAAATTTTGAACGGCCTTTTTTGAAACTACCAGTAATTGTCCAGTATTCTTCGGGTTGGAATTTCTTGATTTCATTTTCACGTTTAATAATTAAGTTCAATGCGATTGATTGAACGCGACCAGCTGATAAACCTTTTTTAATCTTGGACCATAATAATGGTGAGATTGAATAACCGACTAAACGGTCTAAAATCCGCCGTGCTTGTTGTGCATCAACTAAGTCCATATCAATTTTACGTGGTGTTTTAAAAGCATTTTTAACGGCATCTTTTGTAATTTCGTTAAAAATAACCCGGTTTTTGTCTTCAGGATTTAACCCTAACAAATGCGAAAGGTGCCAAGCAATAGCTTCCCCTTCGCGATCGGGATCTGATGCGAGATAAACATTAGCTGCTTTTTTCGCTTCTTTTTTAAGTTCTTTAATAATCGGACCTTTCCCTCGAATTGAAATATAATGCGGATCATAATTATTTTCAACATCGATCCCCATTTTACTCTTAGGTAAGTCACGAATATGACCAACACTCGCTACGACTTTATAGCGTGAACCTAAATATTTACCAATTGTTTTCGCCTTAGATGGTGATTCGACAATTACTAAATTCTTTTTAGGCGCTTTTCTTTTAGTTGTTTTTTTCTTCGTTGTTGTTTTTTTGGTTGTTGTTTTCTTTGTTGCTGGGGTTTTTGGCAATTATCCCAACTCCTTATCAATATTTCTTCTATTTATAATCTAAAATCGCTATTTATGTTATGTGATATACGCGGTGTTTGTCAAGTATTGTGAAAATTTAAGCTTAATTTATCATTTATTTCCCAAATTCTTCTAAGATATCCTGCGGTCTTAAGACAGGTTTGGCACCGGCTGCGATTAATTCATTACAACCTTGTGATAATTCTGCCGTAATATTACCCGGAACAGCTAAAACATTCCGATTTTCTTGTAAGGCGATACTAGCTGTAATTAAACTCCCACTGACTTTTTTCGCTTCTATCAATAATATCGTATCACATAACCCAGCAATAATGCGATTTCTTTGCGGGAAGTGGAATTTTAAAGGGCCACTCCCTAACGGATATTCACTCACAACCAACTCTTCTTGCATCATTTTTCGTTGTAAACTTTGATGTTCTCTAGGATAAAATAAATCTAAACCCGTCCCGATTACACCAATGGTTCTTTGTTTTTGACCAATCGTAATTCGATGAACTAAACTATCGATCCCCCGCGCTAAGCCGCTCACCGTGACAATTTGTTTTTGAATCACTTCTGGTAATAAGATTTTCAAGCAAGTTTGTGCATAGGCACTGCATTTTCGTGCACCAACAACTGCTAAAACGGGTTGCTGCAACAAAGCAATCTCACCTTGATAAAACAAAACTAACGGTGGTTGATAGATTTCCCGTAATTTTAAAGGATATGCTGCATCGACCAATGTAATATAAGGAACTTTTTGATTTTTGCGCAACTTATCTCGAAATGTCGGCGAGAGAACTTCATGTAAATAACGATAAATTTTTTCTTTTTTTAAATGTAAAACTTGTTGGTATTCTTGCACAGTTGGCATCCGTTGTTGTTCTAAAATAAATTGTGCAATATAATGTTTTTCTTTCATTGTAAATGCTGTTGCGAGATGTAATTTTAAAATTCTTTTTCGCATAAAAAAACCACCTTTGCCTTTCATGTTGAAATACGCAAAAGCGGTTCAATAATCTTATGAATAATGAGATTTAATTGGTTCAAATGATTTACGGTGAATTGGTGTGGCACCTAATTGCGCTAAACCAGCGAGATGTTCTTTTGTTCCGTAACCATCATTTTTCTTAAAGTTATAACCAGGATAGATATCATCATAAAATGTCATCAAATGATCCCGATTAACTTTGGCAACAATACTAGCTGCTGCAATCGAAACCGAGCGAGCATCACCTTTAATTAACTTAGTTTGCGGAATTTCTAAATCTAATTCCATCGCATCAATTAATAAATGTTGTGGTTGAATAGCTAAATCATTCACGGCAGCATTCATGGCTTGGCGTGTTGCTTGATAAATATTAATCTCATCAATGACTTCATTATCAGCGACCCCCACCGCAACAGCGACAGCTTCTTCTAAAATTTTACGATAAAGCTCTTCTCGTTTTTTTTCATTGAGTTTTTTTGAGTCATTAACTTCTACTAATGAGAAATCATGCGGCAAAATAACCGCAGCCGTCACAACTGGTCCTGCTAGTGGTCCGCGGCCAACTTCATCGATTCCGGCCACATAGTCAAACCCTTGTTCCCAGAGTTCTTTTTCATAACTTAAACGTTCTAAAAAATCAGCTTGCGCGGCTTCTTTTTTAGCGACTTGTTTTTGATAAGTAGTTAGTGCTTGTTGAGCGCCTTTGCGTTCATCTTGGGCTAAACGTTCTAAAAACTCCGGTGTCGGATCGTTTTTTAAAGCTGCTTTAATCGCACTAATCGTTAATTTTTTCTCTTCTGACACGTTTTGACCACACTTTCTCTTAAATTTCTGTTGCTGCAACAGGAACTTGATCAAGTGTATAACGACCTAATTTACCTTTTCGCACATCAAAAATTAAACGTTCGCTCGCCCGATCATAATCATCTTTAAAGCCCATTCGTTGTGTAATTAATAATAAAATTTCTACGATTGGTTGATTTAAATCTTCATCGGATAAACGATAACGTTCTTGTAACGCTGTGATATTATATTGCATAAAATGTTCTAACGCATATAATGCAACATCATCTTTAGCATACAACGTATCTTTAATCGCACCTGTCAGGGCTAATTTTTTACCAACCAAAGGATCTTCGAATTTAGGCCATAAAATCCCGGGTGTATCTAATAATTGTAATTCTTTACCAGCTTTAAGCCATTGTTGTGACTTAGTAACACCTGGTTTATTCCCAACTTGAGCAACATTTTTCTTCACTAAACGATTTAATAAAGTTGATTTCCCAACATTAGGGATTCCGGTACACATCACTTTGATTCTTTGATTAAAAATCCCCCGTGATTCTTGGCGTGCAATCTTATCGGCCATAACTTCATTAATTTTCTTTTCAATAACTTTAATATTGTTATTATCATTACTGTTAATCGCAACTGCGGGTAAACCATTTTCTTCATAATATTTAACCCAGTTTCTCGTCGCATTGGCATCAGCTAAATCTTTTTTCGTTAAAACCATAATATGCATTTTATTGCCAATAACTTCTAAAATTTGCGGATTACGTGATGATTCTGGTAAACGTGCATCAACTAATTCTAAAACAACATCAACCATGTTTAAATTCTCTTTAACCTGACGTAAAGCTTTGGCCATATGTCCAGGATACCATTGAATAACTGCCATTTTTTCCACTCCTTTTTCGTGAACTTTGTCTTTTATACCATTTTGGCTAAATAAATTTCCCAAGCTGCATCAAAAATTGTCATACTTGGTAAATAATTGCCATTTAATTCTAAATATTGTGATAATTCATCATAATCTTGTGATTGTTTGGGAAAGCTTTGATCATAAAAAGCATTATTCGCAAACTGGGCAAGATCTTCATAGCTATCAGGATTTCTTTCAGTCATTAAATAATGAAAAAAACTTTGACGATACATTCTTCTTAATCCCTACTTTCCAAGTGGAAGCCCCACTTTAAACTTAAATTGATTTGTTTTCAAATCAAATTTTTCACACTTTACACTTAAATTCTTTTCTGCAGCAATTTGATTTAAATTCAAAATAATTTCTTTTTGATCGGGTTTAATTTGGACCCGTTTTTTCAAATCATAATTATTTTTCACATAATTCAAAATATACTTTTGTGGCAAGCCCAGTGATCCGACTGCCATTTTTTTCGTATGCAAGATCAAATTACCATCCGGTGCAACTTCTGGTTGAGCATCAACTGTAAAAGCGACTTTTTGCCCGAAAAAGGTCGTTGCTCCTTGTAAAATAATCGACTTATCAATTAAAACGCGATATTTTAATTGTCCGGTTTTCTTCTTGTCTAAATACTGATTGATTAAATCATTTAAATCTTCTTTCGTCAAATCAACATGCACATAAGCTTGTTTCCCAGTAACTTTTTTGCTGGTAGTAGTTTGTGAGATTGCTGGATTGGGTTGTTTCACTTTCCAACTCACATAAACACCACTAGCAATAATTAAGGCTACTAAAATAGTAAAGGCCCATTTCCAATAATTACGTGGTTGTTTTGGTGACTTGAGTTGTTTGGTTCGACTCAAATTTTCACTTGTCATCTTAAAATCACTCCTCATCTAACCAAGCGCTTTGATGTTTTTCTAAACTTTTTTCTAATTGTTGTGTCATATATTGATACCCTTTTAAATTCGGATGGAAATGATCGGCTTGTGAGATATATTCATTTTGATGAGGTGCATTTTTAAAAGCTTGTTGAATTTCCGGTTGATTCATTTGGGTAAAATCAATTTTACTATGTTGTTTTAATTTTGTTTGTGATTTGTGATAATACTGTCCTTGTGATAATTGTTGATTAACATTCACATAATAGACTTTGTATTGGTGGAGACTAATTTGGCGTGCCATTTGACACCATTGATTCGTATATTTTTCTAAGGCATCCATTTCTGGAAAATATACATAAAATGGATTATAAATCCCATATAAAAAGATTGGTGCCTGTTGATTATATTGACGAATAGTCGTTAATAAAGTTGTTAAGCGTTTTTTATAGGCTTGTTCTTGTGCGGGCATAATCTTGGCTAAATAGTCATCTGAGAGCTGCGCCATATTTTGACGTAAAATCTTCATTAAATCATTACCACCAACTGTTAACGTGATAATATTAGCCTTTTTTAAACTAGTTTGTAGTTTTCGATCTTTTAAAATCCGATCCGTAATTTGTTCACTTCGCTCACCAGGAACACCATAATTTTGACTAGTTACGCGTACGGGATATTTTTTAGCTAATTCGTCTTTTATTAGTGTAACATAACCACCTTGTTCTTTGGGATCACCCACACCATACGTTAACGAATCGCCCACCGCAACTAATTTAATTTTTTGTTTAGTTGGTTGGTGCACCGGAGCCGCTGTTTGCATAACGACTTTCGTATGCAGCTGATCATATGTCCAAAAAATTCCAAAAAATAAACCGATTAAAATCCCTAAACTCAGCAAATAGATTAGCCAACGTTTCATTATTTTCATTACTTAAATCCTCTTTCACTTCTAGCAATTTAAATAGGAAAAGTAGTAGCTAGTTACACTACTACTTTAAAAATTATTTTTTACGACGATATTCTTTAAACACATAATCATAAGCATTCTTTTCATCACGTGAAAAAGCATCTTCTTGGACTAAAGTGAAATCTTCGTAAGCTAATTGCGGCATAACTGTATCACCTTTAAAAGTCGCTTGAATTTGTGTTTGATATAGTGTTTGAACTTCTTTTTTGAAAATTTCAAATAAGGAAGCTCCCCCAATAATAATGGGATCTAATTCATCGTTTTCTTTTAACCATTTACGTAAAGATGGTAAATCAGTAAAAATCATAACTTGATCGTTATCTGCGTATTTTTCAACTAGTTCTGCTTGTCGTGTTAAAACTAAATGTTTCCGACCGGGTAATAATTTTGGAAAACTCGCGAATGTTTTTCTACCCATAATCATCGGATGATTCATTGTTGTTTCTTTAAAATGCGCTAAATCAGCTGGTAAATGCCACGGCAACTTACCTTGATACCCGATTTGTCCTAATTGATCTTCTGCCCACATATATGCTAACATGCCATTCCACTCCTTTTAAATTAGACTGCGACTGGTGCTTTAATTGCTGGATGTGATTGATAATCAACAGCTTTAATATCATCCATATCAAAATCAAAAACAGATTTTTTATCTGGATTTAACCATAAACTTGGTGCTTCATATGGTGTGCGACTAAGTTGTTCTTTAACTTGTTCCATATGATTGCTGTAAATATGCGCATCACCTAATGTATGCACAAATTCACCAACTTCTAAGCCGGTTTCTTGAGCGATTAAATGTGTCAATAAAGCATAAGATGCAATATTGAAAGGTACACCTAAAAAGACATCCGCACTTCTTTGGTAAAGTTGACAACTTAATTTACCATCATTGACATAAAATTGGAATAATGTATGACATGGTGGTAAAGCACTATTAGGAACATCTTCCGGATTCCAAGCAGAAACGATTAAACGCCGTGAATCAGGATTATTTTTAATTTCGGAAATCACATTGGCAATTTGATCGATTGCTTCCCCTTGGCGTGTTTGCCAATGACGCCATTGTGCACCGTAAACATCACCAAGATTCCCGTAACGAGCTGCAAAGTCATCATCATTGACAATTCGTTCACAAAAAGCTTTTTTCTCAGCTAAATAAACTTTTTTAAATTCAGGATCAGCATCAGCTCGTAAACCAAAATCAGTCATATCAGGACCTTGATATTCAGCACTAGCTACCCAGTTTTTAAAAGCCCATTCATCCCAAATATGATTATTATTTTGTAATAAATATTGGATATTAGTATCTCCATTTAAAAACCAGAGTAACTCACTTTTAATCAACCCTAAAGGTACTCGTTTAGTTGTTAAAAGAGGGAAACCTTGACTTAAATCAAAGCGCATTTGATAACCAAAAACACTCTTTGTCCCAGTTCCTGTCCGATCTTCTTTAGTTTGTCCATTTTCTAAAATATGTTGTAACAATTCTAAATACGGTCCATCCATTACTGCCATGTGATCATCTCCTAGTATTTATTGTTTATTGTTCATACTGACTTAATTCCATCCAACGCAACATATTTTCTTCGATAACTTCATTCAAATCATCGATTTCTTGTTGCAAGGAAGCAAGTTGTAAATAATCTTCACCTGCCACTTGATTCATTTGAGCTTGTAAATCATCTTTTTTAGTTTCCCATTTTTCAATTTTAGCTTCTAAATCAGCAAATTCCATTTTTTCAGCATAAGTTAATTTAGTTTTTGCTTTTGGTTCAGCTGCAGTTTGCTTTTCGACAGCTTTCACTTTAGTTTTTTGGGAATGTTGTTTATTTTGTGCTTTTTGTAAATACTCAGTAAAGACTCCGTGATAATTTTCGATTTTGGCATCACCTTGGAAAATCAATAATTTATCAGCGACTTTATCTAAGAAATAGCGATCGTGTGAGACCGTAATAACTGTCCCGTTAAAAGTTTCAAGATAATCTTCTAAAACAGTTAACGTACTAATATCTAAATCATTTGTTGGTTCATCTAATAATAAAACATTAGGACGTTCCATTAATAATTTCAATAAGTATAATCGCCGTTTTTCGCCACCTGATAACTTACGAATTAAAGTTCCATGCATAAATCTTGGGAACAAGAATTGTTCTAATAATTGTGTCGTACTAATTCTTTCACCATCACGATTAACAACATTTTCGCCCACTTCATTTAAGTAGTTAATTAAACGTTTATCATCCGGAATTTCTTCCATTTGTTGCCGATAATAAGCAATTTTAACCGTTTCACCAGTAATTAATTCACCTTGATCAAGAGGCAATTCATCCGCTAACATATTCAAAAAGCTCGACTTACCAGCACCATTCACACCAGTAATCCCAATACGATCATGAGCTTGAACTAATAAATTAAAATCACGAATAATTTGATGTTGTTCTAATGCTAATGAACCGTCTCGGACTTCTAAAACTTTTTTCCCTAAACGTTGTTGACCTAAATTAATATCAACGTCTTCATCAACTTGCACCTTATTTAAATTACTTTCTAAATCGTTAAATTTATTAATCCGTGCTTGTTGTTTCGTTGTGCGGGCTTTAGCACCCGTTCTCATCCAGGCTAATTCTTTTTTATATAGCTGTTGTTGCTTATGTTCTGCGACTAATTCGCGTTCGACACGTTCAGCTTTTTGTTGGACAAAATCTTGATAATTTCCTTGATAAGTATATAAATCACCAAATGACAATTCCATAATCCGAGTTGCAATTTGATCTAAGAAATAACGATCATGAGTTACAACTAATAAGGCCCCACGATATTGTTTTAAATAATCTTCTAACCAAGCGATTGAATCATAATCTAAATGGTTCGTAGGTTCATCTAAAATCAATAAATCGGGTTCTTGGACTAAAACTTGTGCTAAACCAACACGTTTTTTCTGTCCACCAGATAAATTTTTAATTTTTTGCGATAAATCTTGAATTTTTAATTGCGTTAAAATTGTTTTAACATCACTATCAGCTGTCCAAGCATCCTCTTGATTCATTTGATTTTCAGCAGCGATATATCTTTTTTCGAGCTTAGGATCGGCTGGATTAGCGCTATAAGCTGCGACTGCTTCTTCATAATTACGAATTGTTTGAAAAACGGGACCTGCCCCTTCAAAAACGGCTTCCATAATTGTTTTTTCATCATCTAATTGGGGATGTTGCTGCAAATAACTAATTCGATAATCATTGGAACTAATTAATTCGCCGGAATCAGCTGGATCTAAGCCACTTAAAGCATTTAAAAGTGTTGTTTTACCTGAACCATTCGTTCCAATTAACCCAATGCGATCACGTTCATTAATTAAGAAATTCAAGTTCTTAAATAAAGTTTTTTCACCATAGGTTTTCGTTAAATTTTCAATACGTAAAGTTTCCATTAACTTACCTTACTTTCTCAAATCAAATTTCCAGTTGAAAATCTAATTCATATAATATTCTGCTGCTTTTTGTAACAAAAGCGCTTGTTCATTAGCGATTTGACCATAGATAACTTCTTCTTCTAAACGATGTAAGACTTCACCCATTTTCGCACTTGGTTTCACATTTAATTCTTTCATTAAAAGCCCACCATTAATTTGAAGTTCTTTCATATTCTTAATTGGTAAAGCTTGGTATTGTGCTTTAATTTCTGTTTCAGCTTGCCCTTGTTGCCATAAGTTAGCAATTTCGTTCGCAATCACTAATAAGTTTTCACCCGTTTGATAACAGATTTTCGCATCTAAAGTGCCAGCTAAAAGCGCTTGTAAGGCCTTTTGCACTTGTAATGTTTGATTAATAATTTCATTGGATACTTTCCAACTCTTCAAGAATTTACGCGTTTGTGTTTGATCTAATTCAAAAAGATAAACCAACACGGACCACGCAGCAACTTCGTTTGATAAATGTAAATCTTCTACGGCTAATAATTGTTGTAATTTAGTTTGTTGATCTTGAAATCCCGGACAATAATTAGCTAAATCAGTTGCTAAAAAGCTAGCCAGCCCTTTTTTAACCGCTTTTCCAAGTAATAATTTAATCCATTCGACATGAATTCTTTCGACAGAAATCTTTTCTAATAAATACGCATTTTCTTGGATAGCTTGTTGCGTTTTTTCTTCAATTTCAAAATCTAATTGACTCGCAAAACGAACTGTCCGCATCATACGTAAAGCATCTTCATAATAACGTTCATTCGGATCACCAACAGCACGAATGATTTGTTGCTCTAAATCAGCTAATCCATCAAAGAGATCAACGATTTGACCACTTGTATCCATGGCCAAGGCATTAATTGTTAAATCACGTCGTTTGAGATCTTCTTTTAAAGAACGGACAAATTCGACATGATCTGGTCGCCGGAAATCTTGGTAAGTTGATTCAGTCCGAAATGTCGTAATTTCATAACCTTCACCATGTTCAATGACCATCACTGTCCCATGTTCAATCCCTGTATCGACAGTTTTTTTGAAAATGGCTTTAATTTCTGCCGGGTAAGCACTAGTCGCAATATCAACATCATGAATCGGTAATCCTAAAATCGTATCACGAACACTACCTCCGACAAAATATGCTTCATAGCCCGCAGCATTAATCCGTTCTAAAATCGGTGCTGCCGCTTCGAATTCGGTTGGGAGTTGTTCTAATTTCATACACTTATCTCCTTTTAACTAATCATAACACAACAGTTATAGTAACTACTTACTATAACTGTTGTTACTTTGCCGATAATAATTTAAAGACTTTTCATCTAAACGTAACTTTTGCATTAAAGCTTGATCAGTTAACGTTTGATGTGTCTGTAAATAATAACGGACACTATTTTGATACAAGTCACGTGGAATTAATTTTAAGTCACACTGTGCTTGATCTTTCTTTAAAAATTTATGCAAGCCGGCTAATGTTAAATTAGGTTCTGCTAAATTAATTCTTTTCTTCAAAAATAAATCAGAACTGGCTTGTAAATTTTGCAAAGGTGCTAAGGCCTTTTGATATTCTTTTAAAAACTGAGCTTCCTGTTCAGTCCATGTTTCTCGTTCTAACACACGATAAAAATCTGGTTGTAAAAATTCAGATATCGTATAAAAATGACTCGTTAACAATAAAACCATCCGCGTATAATAAGATAATTGTTCATCAGCTAAATATTGCTGACAATTCTCCGTCCAATCAAACGGAATTTGTGAACTGGTCGTTCTTTTCAGACCTTTTAGTTTTAAAGTTGGTAAACTAGTCGATAAATTATTAATAAATAAAAAATTAAAATACGTATTTAAATGTGTTAACACTTTATTATACGTTGTATTTTTTATTTTGCGTTCAACTTGCAACATATTTAAATAAGCTTTAATATCTGTTTCTTGTAATTGTGATAATTCCGGTGAAATTTGATATTGATAATTAAAATGACGTAAATAATTAAATAAGTCAGCCACATCATGACAAGTATCACGAATAGTAATACTTTCTAAATATTTATCTTCCAAATCTTTCACAAAACGTTTTTTATACGGAAAATCATGCATAACTTTTCAAAACTCCTTTGAGCAGGTTAAGCTTTTTTGAATATTTTTTTCTTTTTCTTTTTCGTATCATATGTGAAACCTGAACCGAGTACTTCATTCACATCCGAAATGGAAACAAAAGCATTTTTATCATATTGATCAATTAAACGTTTTAAAGTTGTAATTTCGCTTGGATCCATAATACAGTAAATAACTTTCTTATCCTTGTGTGAGAAAGCCCCTTCAGCATGTAAATAACTCACACCACGGACTAAATCATGCATAATCGCATCAGCAATCGCTTCATGTTCATCACTAATAATAATGACACCTTTCGCTGAATAACCGGCATCTTGAATAATGTTAACCATATTTGCGAACACATATGAAGCTAATAATGTATATAACATTTGACGTAAATCCATATATGATAATGATAAAGCTAAAACCACAACATCCATCATCAATAATGATTTACCCATCGGAATTCCTTTTTTCTTTTCGAGAATCCGCGCAATAATATCAGTCCCACCAGATGTTCCATCAAAACGATATAACATTCCGGCACCTAAACCACCAACTAAACCTGTTGAAAGTCCGGCAATAAAGAGATCATGATGAATTTCGATATTAATAGGAATTCGTTGCCAAAGCCAAATCCAAACTGAGACCATCACAGTTCCCCAGATAGTATAAAATAATGATTTTTTACCTAAATAGCGATATCCGATAATTAATAAAGGTACATTCAAAACCATTGTTGTGTACGCTGGATCAATATGTAACCAATAACGAACAATTAAGGCTAAACCAGCAACACCACTTGATGCTAAATTATTCGCCATATTAAACTTTACAATCCCAAATCCAAATAAGGCACAACTCAATGTAATCATTATTAAATCTAGAATTCGTACTTTTTCTTTTTTCAACAAACAATCCTCCTAAATGAGTTCAATAACTCATTTTTATCTTATTATAAAGAAATTCTTCTAAAAAAATCTTCTTTCGTTGATTAATATTATATAGTTTTTCGCAGTTTGATGCTAGACTTTTTCATAACTTGCCGCAAACAAAAAACTCGTATAAAAAGATAGTTTTTCATCTTTTTTATACGAGTTAATTCATATTTTAAATTGATTTTTTAGGTTGTAGATTAATTTTAATCCAATCAACCGCCACATTCATCGCTAAACGACAAGCGTTCGTTTTATCTAAACTATTTAAGATGACAAAATCATGAACGGTTCCTTGAAAACGAATTTGCGCCACATCAACACCATTATCACGCATTTTCCGTGCTAACGCTTCACCTTCATTGCGCACCACATCAGCTTCAGCCGTAATAATTAACGTTTCCGGTAATTGTTTAAAATGGTCTGCTGACATTAATAACGGTGAAAGTTCTGGGTTGTTACGTGCGTGCAAGCTGCCTTGATATTGACTCCAAGCGAACTTCATTTGTTCGCGCGTTAAGCCGTATCCTCCTGCAAACATATAATACGAATCCGTATCAAAATTCGCATTCACTACGGGACAAAATAAAACCATCTTATAAATTGAGGTTTGTTGTTTTGATGTTAATTGCTGAACTAAAGTTAAAGCAAAAGCACCCCCAACATCATCAGCTGACAAAACAATTCTTTTTAAATCAAATTGATATTTGTTCGCTAAATTGGGTAACTGATCAAAAACTTGTTTGATTTGTTGTTGCTGCACCGGTGCTTGATATTCCGGTGCTAAACTATACTCAGGAAAAACTAACGCCACACGTGATCTTTCACACAATTCACGGATGAATTTATCATAAATTTGAAAATCACCAGTTAAAAACTGACCACCATGAATATAAAATAACACGGGTAATTTTTCACCCTCTTTACAATCACTTGGATATAAGATTTTTACCGGAATTTCAACTTGATTAATTTCATCGAATAATGTTTCCGTCATAATTTGCACAGAATGGCGAAAGACTGGTTCTCGTTGCGCTAAAGCAAGACTTTCCCGTGCGGCTTGGATCCCAATCGTCGTCGGAATAAAAGTTCGCAAGCGACTTTGACAAAATTGTCGTGCTGCTGGTTCTAAAGAAATGAGTTCCATCTGCCGTTCCTCATTTCTTATTTATCGTTAGTATCAAAAACAATTGTCACCGGACCATCATTCACTAACGCTACTTCCATATGCGCACCGAATTCACCCGTTTCAACCGTAAAACCTTGAGCTGCGAGTTTTTGATTAAATTCATCGTAATTTAAAGTTGCTTGTGCTGGATTTTGAGCTTTCACGAAACTTGGACGATTCCCTTTTCGCGTATCAGCATACAAAGTAAATTGAGAAATTGATAAAATTTCTCCCTCAACTTGAGCTAAACTTAAATTCATCTTACCAGCTTGATCTTCAAAAACACGTAAGCCGCTAATTTTTCGCACGAGATAATCAATATCTTCACTTGTATCGCCTTCTGTAAATCCAACTAATAACAGATATCCTTTTTGAATTTCTCCAACAACTTTTTCTTCAATTGTGACACTTGCTTGTTTAACTTTTTGTAAGACAACGCGCATCTTAACAACTCCTCCCTAATGGATCATTC
This sequence comes from Ligilactobacillus ceti DSM 22408, assembly GCF_000423245.1. GTDB lineage: Bacteria > Bacillota > Bacilli > Lactobacillales > Lactobacillaceae > Ligilactobacillus > Ligilactobacillus ceti. The sequence goes on along the minus strand of NZ_KE383993.1, from coordinate 416,410 downwards.
GTTTAACTACATAAACATCAGGCACACGTTTAATACTATCAATTACATATTGTAAATGTTGTGTATCACGAATCCCGACTTTAGTATCGAAAACAGCCACTTTTTCATGACCGATACGACCATTCACGTAATTCAAATGTTTTGTTGCATTATTAATTGCTTGTAAAACATCATTTAATAAACCTGGTCGATTGTAACCTTCAATTTGTAAATCAGCATCATAAAAGACTCTTTCATCTGGAATTAAGTTCCAAGAAACTTTCACTAGACGTTGATCGGTATCATTTTTCACATTCGGACAATCAACACGGTGAATCGAAACACCACGTCCTTTTGTAATATAACCGACAATTTCATCGCCCGGAATTGGATTACAACAATGACTGAGACGAACTAACATATTGTCAATGCCTTCGATTAAGACACCTTCATTTTGTTTGGCTTTCTTTTCTTTGTCGACTTCTTTCACATAACCTGTTTCGCTTTCAAGGAGTTCTTTTTCAACTTGCAGATTACGATCTTTTTGTTCTTGAATTCGAATATCTTGCGTTAAAATATTCATAATATTCAATGGTGTTACTTCACCAAAACCAAGCGCCGCATATAAATCGTCATTATCATTGAAACTATATTTTTCAAAAATTGGCGCCATTTTATCGGGCTTCATCAAGTCTTTAGCAGGATAACCACCTTCAACTAAAGCTTTATACAACATATCATGCCCTTTAGCGATATTTTCCACGCGATCTTGTTGTTTGAAGAAACGTTTAATCTTGTTACGCGCTTTTTTCGTGCGGACTAATTTTAACCAATCACGACTTGGACCGGTAGAATTTGGTGCTGTTAAAATTTCAACAATATCACCATTTTCAATTTCATAGTTTAAAGGTACAATTTTGCCATTAACTTTTGCGCCTGTTGTATGATGACCAATTTTCGTATGAATAGAATAAGCCATATCTAACGGACCTGAGCCTTGTGGCAATTCAAAAACATCGCCTTTTGGTGTAAAGACATACACACGATCACTAAACAAATCACCTTTAACACTATCCATAAAGTCAGAGGCATCAGTTGATTCATCTTGTAATTCAATAATTTCTTTGAATAAGTTTAATTTTTCACCAGTATCAGAAATCGTTACTCCAGTTGTCACACCTTCTTTATAAGCCCAGTGTGCGGCAATCCCGAATTCAGCAACACGATGCATTTCTTCAGTTCGAATTTGAACTTCGAAAGGTTGCCCTTGTGGACCGACCACTGTAGTATGCAGTGATTGATACATGTTAGCTTTTGGCATGGCAATATAATCTTTAAATCGACCTGGCATTGGTGTCCAACGCGTATGAATCGCACCTAAAACGGCATAACAATCTTTAATGGAATCAACAATCACCCGGACCGCTAACAAATCATAAATTTGATTGAATTGTTTATGTTGATCATGCATTTTCCGATAAATGGAATAAATATGTTTAGGTCGACCATAAATTTCACATTTTAAATTTAAAACAGAAATTGATTTTTGAATTTCAGAAATAGCTTCTTCGATATATTGCACCCGTTCTGTCCGTTTTGAATTCATTAAATGAACAATCCGGTAATATTGTTGTGGGTTTAAATAGCGTAAAGAAGTATCTTCTAATTCCCATTTAATCGTACTAATCCCTAAACGATCAGCTAAAGGAGCATAAATTTCTAAAGTTTCATTCGCAATCCGGCGTTGTTTATCCGGACGTAAATGTCCTAAAGTACGCATATTGTGCACCCGATCGGCTAATTTAACAATAATAACGCGTAAATCTTGGGACATGGCTAATAATAATTTACGGTGGTTTTCAGCTAATTGTTCTTGATGTGATTTATAACGGATTTTACTTAATTTAGTTACACCATCCACGATTACCATAACATCTTCGCCGAATAATTCGCCGATATCACCTAATGTCACGGGGGTATCTTCCACTACATCATGTAAAAATCCAGCACAGACGGTAGCAGGATCCATTTTTAAATCAGCTAAAATTCCGGCAACTTGAATCGGATGAATAATATAAGCTTCACCAGATTGACGGAATTGTTCTTTATGAACGTAATAAGCAAAATCGTAAGCTTTTTGAACAAGTGCCACATGTTCTTCGTTCATATATTCACTTACCATATTAATGACATCTTCGGCACTCCAGATTGTTTTTTTATTCATAAGCAATTCTCCTCGACTAGTTGTAATATGTATATAATAAAAGCACGTATGCTGATGTAAATTATCATATGCAAACGTGCTTCAATCTTTTTGTTCTATAAAAGTATTATCTTTAAATTGTTATTTTTTCGCTATTCCGTAAGCTAAGTATGTGAAAATAAGATATGCTACTACTAAGAATAAGGCATATTTTTCAAAGAAGAAATGCGCCCCAAGTGCATACAAAATTGGGAAAATTAATAGATATAAACCTGAATGATCTAATTTTCCAGCGACTAATCCTGATACAACCGCATAAATAGCATTAGCGGATACTAAAACGATTGCCATTGTCTTGATTTCATCTAAACCAATCATTGTACAAACAATTGGTAGGATAAAAGAAAATGTTGCGGCAAAGGCGATATACCATAATGTTCTTAAGATAATAATTGATTTACTACTTTGCATGAATTCCCTCACTCTTTAAGTTTAATATCCTTATTTTAACGCATTTTCTGGGATTTAGTCAATAAATAATAACCCTTTTACCCTAGTAGTTACACGTTATTTATCAGTTTTTTAAACTTCTTGAATTTAATCTTTTGGTGTTTGTTGTGCTAATTCTAAAGCATACATCGTTGTCGCTAAGAAAGCTAATGGTGCTGTTTCAGCCCGCATAATTCTTGGTCCTAAACCACATAAAGTAAAATCATTCGCTTCTAAGGTACTGATTTCTTGTGGTGAAATCCCACCTTCTGGACCAAACAAAGCAATCATTTGTTGTGGTGGCGTTTGTTTTCCTTGTAAATGACTTAACACTTGCACTAAATTGCTAACTTCACCGGCTTTGGCTGATTCTTCATAAGCTACCACACGGGCTTGATACGCTGATACATCTAAATCCGCTAATTTTTTTACATATTTAACATCGGGAACAACTACGCGATGCGATTGTTCCGCTGCACTTAAAGCTTTTTTATTGAGTCGTTCTAATTTTTTAATTTGTTTTTTCTCATCCCATTTACCTTGCGAATAATCACTTGTAAAAAAGATAAAATGAGTGGCACCTAATTCCGTACCTTTTTCAACAATCAAATCTGTTTTTTTATCGCTTTTAGGTAAACCACAAGCAATTGTCACTTCGACTGGTAGTTCGACTTGATGCGTGAAAATTTCTGTTACTTGGGCTTGGGCAGATTTTTTCGTTACAGCTGTTAAAGTCATAATATTAACTTGTTGATCTTGCGTCACTAATTCAAATTCTGAACCTTCCCGCATGCGCATCACCGTAATCGCGTGTTTATATAAATCAGCTGGTAAAGTAATTGTTTGCTTTAATTGCAAAGTCTGCTCATCACTAAAATATCGTTGCATTGTTTAATCCTCCTGTGCTAATTCAGCGACAATCCCATACCAGTCACCTGCACGTAATAATTCTAAAACTTGATAATTATTTTCATTTAATACGGAAACAATTTGATCTTTTTTCTCATTAATAATACCTGATAAAATCAATTTCCCACCTTGATTTAAACGAGTAGTTGTTTGGGGAATTAATGGCACTAAAAATTCCGGTAAAATATTAGCCACAATCACATCTACTTGGGCAGTAATACCATTTAATAAATCGTTAACCCCTAAAGTGATTTGATCTTGAACTTGGTTTAAAACAACATTTTCTTGGGCTGCTTGAATTGCTTTTGCATCAATATCATAAGCTGCAATCGTCTTTGCACCTAATTTAGCAGCTGCAATACTTAACACTCCTGAACCAGTTCCGACATCAAGCATGCTTTCTCCACCACGTAAAGTCATTTCTAAAGCGTGTAAACTTAATTGTGTTGTTAAATGCTGCCCCGTTCCAAAAGAACGTTGCGGATTTAAATAAAGCACTTTTTCATCAGGTTGTGCTGGTTGATATTCTTCCCAACTTGGGACAATCGTCAAATAACGACTAATCCGAATTGGTTGATAATATTTTTCCCAAACATCCGTCCATGTATCTGCTTGATTTTCTTTTAATAAAATTTGCCCTTTTCCAATAGCTAAACCAAATTGGGTTAAATTTTGAATTTCTTGTTGCATTGCTGGGACTTCAGCTTGTACGGCAAAATCAGCAGGGAAATAAGTTAAAATTTCAACATCTGCTGTTTCATCTTTAATCTGAACACCTTGTGCCCCATGTTCCATTAAAATATTAGAAACAGCTTCTACTGCTTCATTCGTTGTTACAACGACTAATTCTGTCCATTCCATTTCGTTCACTCCGATAATCTTCTATTTAAAAACAATTTTACATGATGCAGGTCAAGCTAAGCAATGGAAATCACTAGTTATTTTCAAGAAAGCCGTTACATTTTTTAGAAAATGGTGGTAGAATAGGGTTGTAAATCTTATACATTAAAATATTTAATTATTAAGGAGTTGATTTCATGGCCAAGTACAAAATGATCTTGGACCTTGACACAGGTATTGATGACGCTTTAGCAATCGCTTACGCACTTGCAACACCTGAATGTGATTTAATTGGTATCGTTGGTTCTTACGGGAACGTTTTAATGGAAGACGGTGTCCAAAATAGTTTAAACCTTTTAGAAATGTTAGGACATCCTGAAGTTCCTGTTTTCCCAGGTTTACCTCATTCATCTACAACTGATAGTTTTGCTGTACTTCCAATTAGTGCACAAATCCACGGTCAAAATGGTGTCGGTGAAGTTGAAATTAAAAAAGCTAACCGTAAAGCAGAAGCAACATCTGGTGTTGATTTCTTCATTGAAGCTGCTCACGAATATGGTCAAGATTTAATTATCGTGCCAACAGGTCCGTTAACAAACTTAGCTGCTGCGATTAAAAAAGACCCAGAAATCGTTGAATTAATCGGTAATGTAACACTTATGGGTGGTGCTTTAACAGTTCCTGGTAACGTTTCACCTGTCACAGAAGCTAATATTAGCCAAGATCCAGAAGCTGCTAATGAAGTTTTCCGTAGCAACCTTAACTTAACAATGATCGGTTTAGATGTTACAACAAGAACTTTATTAACAACTACAGAAACACAACAATGGCGTAACTTAGATACAGTTGCTGGTAAAGCATATGCTGATTTAACAGATTACTATATCGACGCTTACAAAGTAACAAGCCCTCACCTTGGTGGTTGTGCTTTACACGATCCATTAGCTGTTGCAGCTGCAGTTCAACCTCGTTTAGTAGAAACAATTGAACTTAACATGAAAGTTGATACACAAGCTCCATTTGCTGGTCGGACAATCGGTGACGAAACACGTGTCAATGTCCCTGCCTTGCATACAAAAGCAGCTGTTCAAGTTGATAAAGATCGCTTTGTTGCTGACTTTATGGAAAAATTAACATCATTATTTGCTAAAAACTAAAAAGTGAGGATTAGTCTATGTTGAGTATTATCGGAATTGCCCTTTATGGCATCTGGTTATTATTGATCATCTTAAAATATAATAAAATGCCTAAAAATCGCAATTTCTCGTATAAAACAACTTTATTCGGCGATTTATTATGGTATAAAAACTTACGGAATATTTTATTAATTATCGCAAGTTTTACCCTACTTTTTTTCGCTAATTTAAAAACGTTTTACTTACTTTTACTCATCACAACATTATTACTTCTCTATCTCAGCATCCGGAATTTCCGCTTTAAAATCGGACTCCCTGGTGTCAGCCTAATCATTTGTGTGGTTAGTTTATTAACGAGTATCGGAAGTGCTTATCTTCTTTTTAAAATGTAAAAGCAAACAAAAACCGCTACACAGCTTTTGTGTAGCGGTTTTTTATATGCAATAAAAAAACTAGCCTGTATCAGACTAGTTCAAAATTAATTATTTAACTTCTGTAATTTTAACTTGCATTGATCCACCTGGTGTATCAATTGTAACTTCTTCACCTAATTTGTGGCCTAATAAACCAACTGCAATTGGAGAATCGTTAGAAATTTTACCAGAGAATGGATCAGCTTCTGTTGCACCAACGATTGTATATGTTTCTGGTTCTTCGTCAGGTAATTCAACAAATGTTACTGTCCGACCAACAGCGATTTCATCACTAGCAACACTATCACTATCAATAATTTCTACGTGGTGTAAAATGTTTTCGATTTCTTTAATTCGACCTTCAACGAAAGCTTGTTCATTTTTAGCTGATTCATATTCAGAGTTTTCAGATAAATCACCAAAAGAACGCGCAATTTTGATACGTTCAATAACTTCTGTTCTCTTCGTTGTACGTAATTCTTCTAATTCAGCTTCAAGGTTAGCTTTACCTTCTAATGTCATTGGAAATGTTTGTTCTTGATCCATGTTTAAGTCTCCTTATATATATAATCACAAAAGTAATTATAGCATAATTTAAATGTTTAAAAACAGCCTGAGCTCTTAACTCAAGACTGTTTTTATCAGATTAATCTTCGTTTGTAAATTCTTGGTTATTACGGATAATGTCACGAACTTTAGTTACTAAAATATCAATCGCAACTTGGTTTTCGCCGCCTTCTGGAACAATAATATCAGCATAGCGTTTTGTTGGTTCGATAAATTGGTGATACATTGGTTTAACTGTTGATGTGTATTGTGTAATAACAGATTCCAATGAGCGACCACGTTCTTCCATATCACGTTGGATACGACGAAGCAAACGAATATCATCATCTGTATCAACGAAAATCTTAATATCCATTAAATCACGCACACGTGGGTCATTTAAAACTAAGATCCCTTCAACAATGATAACTTCTCTTGGTTCTTCTAAAACAACTTGTTGACTACGTGTATGTTCTACATAATCATAAACTGGTTTTTCGATTGTTTTCCATTCTAATAAATCTTGTAATTGTTCAATTAATAAATCTGTATCAAAAGCATCTGGATGATCGTAGTTAGCTTTAACTCGTTCTTCCATTGGTAAATGATCTTGGTTCTTGTAGTAGGAATCCTCTTCTACCATTAATAATGAATGGCCATCTAAAGCTTCAAACATTGCGCGGCTAACTGTTGTTTTACCACTACCAGATCCACCTGTAACTCCAATAATAATTGGACGACGTTTTGCGTTATTTTCTGACATTAAAAATTGCTCCTTATATATTCTGAATTTTTCACAATATGATATCTAATTTATTCTAGCAACAATAGCCCTTAATATCAATAGCCTTACACCTTTTTTAAATTTATTTAACCTAAAAAAACAAGCAACTCTTTTAAAAAATTGCTTGTTTTTGTTTAATTAATCGTTATATTTTGATAATTTTTGAGTTAATTCTTGATGTTGAGCAAATGTTTTTGAGTAATATACTTTACCCGTCTTAATATTAGCGATGAAATAAATATATTTCTTATCACGATCCATTGGGTTCAACACCGCTTTAATTGCTTTTAAGCCTGGATTATCAATTGGTCCTGGACCATATCCACGATGAATATATAAGTTATATGGTGAATCGACTTTTAAATCGGCATAACTTAACTGATCTTGCGGTTTATTAAGCGCATAATGGACAGTAACATCTGATTGTAATGGCATCCCAATTTCCACTCTATTTAAGAAAACGCCGGCAATTTTACGTGCATCATCTTTATGAGATCCACCTTCATATTGCACAATAGAAGCTAACGCCATTAAATCTTGCACTTTCCAGCCTTGTTTAGCAATTTCAGCATAATAAGGTTTTAATTCAGTATTAGTTTTCGCAACCATTTCTTTAATCAATTCTTGTAATGTTTCTTTACGATAGAAATGATATGTTGCCGGGAATAAATACCCTTCTAAACGATAACGCACATTTGTCGCTTGCATCGCAGAACCTAATAATTGCGGATATTTTTGTGCTAATTCATTAATTAAATGTTCATCTTGCACAGCATTTAAGAATTCTTGTGATGTATATTTCGTTTTAACTTCAATTTCTTTCGCAACCTGAAGAATAGACGATCCTTCATACACAACAATCTTCTTACCAATTAAAGAATGTGGTGAGCCACCTTTAGTTAGTTTTTGTGTAATTGTAACTAAATCCATCGCTGGTGAAAACATATAATAACCTGCTTTTAACTCATTAATATGATGTGTTTTTAAATATACTTTAAAAGCAAATTCATTTTTAATAATTTTTTTATCAACGAGTAAATTGCCAATTTCTTGACTTGAACTATTATATGGAACATTAATTTCAATTTCTTTTTTTGAATTAGGATTCAATGGTTTTTGTTGTACTTTTAAAAAGCCATACCCAACTCCTAAAATTACACCAGCTAAAACAATAATTCCGATAATAATTGTAAGAATTTTCTTTTGCCCTGACTTATTTTCTTTTTCCAAAAAATGAGTCCTCCTCTTATTTATTCAATACCTCATGTCATTATACTAAAAAAACTAAAAGCTTGCATCTGATTGTAGTTTAATAATTTATTTAACTCCAATAAAAAAACCTCAGAAACATTAATTTCTGAGGTTTTTATGCTTTTTAATTCTTAACGAACTTCTGCGGCAAATTTTTCTTGTAAGTTTTTAATAACTTTTTCAACTGCTTTATTGATATCTTCATCAACAAGTGTTGCTTGCGCATTTCTAAAGACTAACTTGTAAGCTAATGATTTGAAGCCATCAGCAATCTTATCACCAGCATAAACGTCAAAGATTTCAACGTCAGCTAAGTAAGCACCACCATTAGCTTTAATACAATCAACAAGATCAGCATTAGTTACATCTTCAGCAACTAATAACGCAATATCACGTTTAACTTCTGGGAATTTAGAAACAGGAACATATTGTTCTTGTTTAGGTTTAACTGCAACCATCTTTTCTAAATCAAGTTCAAAGACATATGTTCTTTGTAAACGATATTCTTGCGCAATGTTTGGATGAATTTCACCAATGAAACCAATATATTCTTCACCTAAGAAGATATCAGCTGTACGACCCGGGTGCATTTCTGGATAAGCTTGACTAGCTTTAAATGAAATGCCCTTTTCTAAACCTAATTTGCTTAATAAATGTTCTACAACACCTTTAGCAATATAGAAATCAACTGGTTGTTTTGCATCATGCCAGTTTTCAGCTTTAAATAAACCAGTCATCGCACCAGCCACATGTTCTACTTCACGTGGACGATCTTCGCCAGCTTTTTTGTAAAAGACTTTACCTTGTTCATACATCGCAATGTTTTCAACTTTGCGCGCTGTATTATAAGCTAAATCATCTAATAAACCACTGATTAAGTTTGAACGTAATGTTGTTCTTTCAGAAGTCATTGGGAAGACTAATTCAGTTGTTTCGGTTGGTTCCATCAAGAAACGTTGTGCTTTTTCTGCACTAACTAAAGAATATGAAATAGCTTGTGATAAACCAGCAGCTTCTAATAATTCACGGGCAGAACGTACCATCATTTGTAAGTCTGTATAGTGTCCTGGTGTCATTTCAGCAACTGGTAATGTTGTTGGTAAATTATCATAACCATAGAGACGAGCCACTTCTTCTAATAAATCAGCGGCAATCTTGATATCCCAACGACGAGGTGGAACTGTCACAGTGAATTCACCATCTGTTTGTACCACACCAAAGCCTAAGTCAATAAAGATTTTTTCAACAGTAGCTGCATCAAAATCTGTTCCTAAAACATCATTAATGCGTTTTAAAGTTACTTTAACAATTGTATCTTCTGGTTCTTTGAAAGTAGCTTGTGCCATTTCAGCCACAACTTGACCACCACTTAATTCAGCAATTAAAGCAGCAGCGGCATCGATTGCTTCTTTAACAGTTGCAATATTAATACCTCTTTCAAAACGAGCTGAAGATTCACTGTGTAAGACTTCACGGCGAGCAGTTTTACGAACTAAACTGGAATTGAAAACAGCAGCTTCTAATAAGATAGTTGTTGTTTGATCATCAACTTCTGTACTTTGTCCGCCCATCACACCAGCTAAAGCGATTGGACCATTAGCGTCTGCAATAACCATATCTGTTGGTTCTAATTCACGTTCTTCACCATCAAGTGTAATTAATTTTTCACCTTCTTGAGCTAAACGAACGAAAATTTCTTTACCTGCTAATTTTGCGTAGTCAAAGGCATGTAATGGTTGACCATAATCTAATAAGATATAGTTTGTAACGTCAACCACATTGTTTACTGGACGAATACCTGCATTCCATAAGCGGTTTTGTAACCACATTGGACTTGGGGCAATTTTAACATCTTTAATAGCACGCATTAAATATGTTGGTGCTAATGTTTCGTCAGCTGTAACATCAACGAAATCAGCAATTTTTTCATCACTCATATCTTTTAATTCAGGATGTGTTAATTTAACTTCACGACCATAGATGGCAGCAATTTCATGAGCAACGCCACGCATACTCATTAAATCAGCACGATTTGGAGTTAAATCTAATTCTAAAACTAATTCATCCATTCCTAAGTAGCCAAAGACTGGTTCGCCAGCAACTGCATCTTCCGGTAAAACATAAATACCATCAGCGAATTCTTTTGGAACTACGCTATCTGGGAATCCGATTTCTTGTAAACCGCAGATCATACCTTGTGATACGACACCACGCATTTTACCTTTTTTAATTTTAATGTTGTCAGCAATGCGGGAGTTAGGTAACGCCACAATAACTTTTTGATCTGCCGCCACGTTAGGAGCACCACACACAATTTGGAATGGTTCTGCTTCACCAACATCAACTTGGCAAATATGCAAGTGATCTGAATCAGGATGATCCACTACACTTAAAGTATGACCAACAACGATTTTTTTCATGCCATCTTCACGACGGCCAGCTGCATCGATTTCGACAGCTGTTCTTTCGATTTTTTCAGCAAGGACTTGTGGTTCAATGTCATTTACTGAAACATATTCATTTAACCATTTTGTTGAAACTTTCATATTTTAATTATCCTTTCTGAGAAAATTGTTGTAAGACACGTAAATCGTTCAAGTAGAAATTACGGATATCATCGACACCATATTTCAACATCGCAAAACGATCAGGTCCTAAACCAAAGGCAAATCCTCCGTAAACTTCTGGATCTACGCCTACAAGACGTAAGACGTTTGGATGCACCATACCAGCACCTAAAACTTCAATCCAACCTGTTTGTTTACATACGGAACAACCTTTCCCACTACATTTGAAACAAGAAACATCAACTTCACATGATGGTTCTGTAAATGGGAAGTAACTTGGGCGTAAACGAATTTCACGTTCTTCACCAAAGACCGTCTTCGCTACTAATTCCAAAGTACCTTTCAAGTCAGCCATTGTAATATGTTTATCAATAACTAAACCTTCAACTTGGTGGAATTGGTGGGAGTGAGTTGCATCATCGCTATCACGACGATAAACTTTCCCTGGAGAAATCATCTTCAAAGGACCTTTTGAAAAATCATGTTTTTCCATTGTCCGTGCTTGAACTGGAGATGTTTGTGTTCTCATTAATAATTGTTTTGTAATGTAAAATGTATCTTGCATATCACGAGCTGGGTGATCTTTTGGCAAGTTTAACATTTCAAAGTTATAGTGATCTTCTTCAACTTCAGGTCCATCAACAACTTGGAATCCCATGCTTAAGAATAATTTTTCAATTTGATCAATAACTTGCGCAATGATATGTGGTTGTCCAGATTTAACTGGTACCCCCGGTAATGTAATATCAATTGTTTCCGCAGCTAATTGTTGTGCTAAAGCTGCTTTTTCTAATTCTTCTTTCTTTGCGGCAATCGCAGCTGTTAATTCATCACGAATAACATTAGCGAAACTCCCAATAATTGGACGTTCTGCTGGTTCTACGTTACGCATACCACGTAAAACTTCGGTAATTGGACCTTTCTTACCTAAAAAGTTAACACGGATATCATTAAGTGCTTTCAGATCTTGAACTTCGGCAATTTGAGTTAAACCTTGTTCTTTTAATTCTGTAAGTTGTTCTTTAAGACTCATAGAATCCTTCCTTTCTTTATTAAAACGCAAAAAATGCCCCATCCCTTAAAAAGGGACGAGGCATCGCGGTACCACCCTAATTTTATTTAGTGATGTACACTAAATAACACTCTAAGTTTGTTAACGATCATACTGACCGGTCCACTATTCATTATGATAATCATAAATCCCAGCGACAACTCAAGAAGTGAATTTCAATTATCTCTAGTTAGAACGTTCTCAATCTCGTCGTTCCTCCCTGTAACTTTTAATAATCTACTTTTTTCCGTCTGCGTTTTTAATTATTATTTCATATTTTAACATATTTTGACCCAGAGTGCAAAAGTGGTTCCCAGCAAAAAAGACACTCAACAAACCTCGTTAAATGCCTTTTTACAAAACTTAATGAAATATATAATTGAATAATTGCTGTTTAAAAATTCTTAGTTATGGCACTCAGCGTACCATTTTTCAGACCAATCATGAATGGCTGTCATAATATCTGCTAAATCAGCACCTTGTTCTGTTAAAGCATATTCAACACGACAACTATCAGGTACGGCCACTTTTTGAACAAGACCTTCAACTTCAAGTTCTTTTAAACGTTCAACTAAAACACGATCACTACATTTGTCAACTTTAGCAGCTAACTCTTTGAAGCGTTGTTGGCCTTCAGTTAATAATACATCAATAATAAGACCATTCCATTTTTTACCTAAGATACTAAATGTTTTTTCAAACTTAGGACACATACAAAATGAACGACTATCTGGCATTTTTCTTCACCTCGAATATCTCAATTTCCCCTTACATCGATTTGAAATTAGTTTAAATATAATTTCAAATGTAACACTTTAATTTTACACTAATTATCTTTTTTTCAAACCATTACTAACTTTTCCATCCAAAAGAAAAAAGATCAGTTATTATCCTGATCTTTAAGTCTTTAACGTGCTGTTTTAAATGTTTTATTCCAAAATGTAGTAAATTTTTCTTTTAAGTGGCCACAATATTCTGTTACGGCTGCATATTTATCAACTAAAGTTACAATATAACCTTCTGCATATTTTGGTGGGCATAATGTTGCACCCCACATATGTTTGATAATAATATCTTTTTCTAATTTACTTAATTTAGTAATTTTTTCAGCATTTCGAACTGAAATTCGTGGATGAATCCAAGCGTGTGTACCGCGGTCGAATTTCGTTGTTCGCCAATCATAATAAAATAAATCATGTAAAAGACCAGCACGTGCTACAGAACGTGCGTTTAAATGAAATCTTTTCGCAATTCGATAACTAACATAAGAAACTGTGATGCAATGTTCTAAACGTGTTGCATAATGATGTTGAATATAATTATCTAATTTTTGTACTTCTTGTGTTGCAAGTAATTCACCAACATAACTCATATATTCTGAATCATTTGACCATTGGTTTCTTCTCATTGATTTAGTTCCCTCGCTTTTTTTGACCGTCCGTTTTTTAACTTGGTCTAATCATACTCCTTTTAAACGCATTTGTAACCTTTTCGGCTTAAAAAAAGTCTTTTTTAAATGAATTTAAACTTTTCTTTACTTTTTCAAAGTAAACATTAAAATTCCCGCTGCCACAGCCACATTTAATGATTCTGCTTCACCTTGAATTGGAATATATAAATTCTTCGTTGTTTCAGCTAAATGTTGTGCTTGCATTCCATTGCCTTCATTACCCATAATCAAGGCAAATTGTTCTGCTTGTGGGACTGCTTGATATGAAACAGCTTCTGGATTCAACTCTGAACCATAAACTGGATCACCTTGTTTTTTGAATTGCGCAATCCAAGGCATTAATTCACCTGAACGAACTTCTAAATGAAAGTGACTCCCTTGCATTGAACGTAATACTTTTGCTTGATAAATATCGGCTGAACCAGTCCCAAAGACAACGCCCGTAAAACCAGCCGCATCAGCTGTGCGTACCATCGTACCAATATTGCCAGGATCTTGTACACCATCTAATAACAACCAGGCACCGGTTAATTCTGTGGGAATTTGTGTAGTTGCAGGCGTTGTTTTAATAGTCGCAAAAATCCCTTGTGGACTTGGTGTTGCACTTAAATTTTTAGCAATTTGTTCTGTAATTTCATATAATTCAACATTTTGTAATTGATATAATTCTTCATAATCTTGATAATCAGGTGTAAACATAATTTCCAAAACTTCAACATTAGCTTTTAACGCTTCTTTAACTAAATGCCAACCATCTAATAAATATTTTTCTTGTGTTTTACGACCTTTTTTCGTATTTAATTTTTTCCAATTTTTAACTTTTGGATTACTAACTGATTGTATAACTTGCATAATATACCCCTTTAAATAATTTTACTGCTTTTTCCGTTCAGCAACCGCTAAACCATATTCCATAATTGCCACTAAAATTAAAGCAATTAAAGACCCAACGACCGTATCAACTAAACGATACCGGCCTAAATCATGATATTGAAACTTCGCTGTTAAACTCGTTAACATATAAGCTTGTGGTGTCGCAAAAAAGTTCGCAATCATATAATTCTTTTTAGAAAAATAAATTACTAAAGCAAACAACACACTTAAGACAATTGTCTTACCTAAGATACTCATTGGCACCCGTAAAAGAATTGAACCTAAAATAGCACCCACAACACTTCCGAGAATCCGATCAAACGAACGCTCTTTAATACGCATAACATTTTCACCAGATAAAACAGCTGCGGAAGAAATCAAAATCCAATAACCATGTTCTGATTTTAATAAAATTGATAAATATGCTGAAATGAATAAAATTTCCGAAAAGTGAATCGCCCGTAAAATTGTCCGTGGTTCATCTTGAATAGTACAACGATAACATTCCGCTAAACGCAATTTAAACCGGTTCTGACCCTTTTTATAATTAGGGAACCCACGAACCAAACAAACTAAGAAAGCCATCAATAACGCGCTAAAAATACCGACTAAGAGGTATTTACTTAAGTTCAGCGCTTCTATCCAACTATCGGTTTTAAAATTCGTCCCAATAATATAAAAAACCATCACGAAAAAGTATTTTGGCCGTGGTATATCATAAATACTCGTAACTAAGTGTAATATAAACGCAAAGATTAAAATTACAAACGGAATAATCCAAACATTATAGGAACTATTGATCCCCGCATAAAAAGCTATCACGAGCGCAATCCCATGTAATGCCACCATTTCTAAATTATAAATAACACTTTTATCAATTTGAAAAATATGAAAAGAAAAAGCTCCTAAGACCCCTAAGGATTGAATATCAAAATTATTTGTATAATAACCAATCACAATTGGTATTAACATTGTAAACCAAGCACCAATCGGCTTTAAAAACTGATAATCTTTTTCTTTAACGTGCATCTTTTCACCCCACACATCATTTTTACGCCCTCTAAAGCTGCCTAAAACTATACAACATTCGCTTTTTAATTGTCAATTAACAACTTTTTCCTGGCGATACGAAAAAAGACTCGCTTCAAAAGCAAGCCTTCTTCGATCGATTCTTATTTAATTTCTTTTAATTCAACTTTGTTTTCTTCAGAATCTAAAACAACTTTACTAATGATTTTTTCTAAGTCTTCTTTTTCAAAACCTAATTCATTGTTTGTACCTTCAGAAACACTGAAAACACCTTTACGGTTATCGTTATAAACACTCTTATAAATTGTTCCTTTAACGTTAGGATCACGTTCTAATGAAACAGATTCAGTTACGATTAATTTACCTGTTGGTAATTTATCAAGTAAAACATTATAAACTGCTCCATTTTTCAAAAATTCACTAGCTTCTTGTGTTTCTTTATTATTTTTAATAATTACTAATTCTTGCATGATTTAATCCCCTTTAATTTTTTTCAACCCTATTACATACAATTATATAGTTTCAGTTTAATAAAGTCGATAGCTATTTCTGGTTTTTAATGGAATTCAAATCTCACCCCAAACAAAAAAAGCCTCCGCAAAATTACTTTTGTAGAGACTTTTTTCAAGAAAAAGTCTTAGCCTTTCATTTGAGCTGCAACTTCTTCAGCGAAGTTTTCTTCGCGTTTTTGCATACCTTCGCCAACTTCATAGCGAACGAATGATTTAACTTTGCAATCTTTAGATGCAACATATTTACCAACTGTCATATCTGGATCTTTGATGAAATCTTGATCATCTAAAACGATTTGTGCATAGAATTTACCCATACGACCGATAACCATTTTTTCGATGATGTTAGCTGGTTTGCCTTCGTTTTTAGCTTCTTCTGTTAAAACTGCTTTTTCACGTTCTACTTCTTCAGCAGGAACTTGTTCGCGGTTAACATATTTAGGGTTGATAGCAGCAACGTGCATTGCTACATCTTTAGCTACGGCAGCATCTGAACCTTCAAGTAAAGCAAGTGTTGCAATCTTACCACCCATGTGTAAGTATGCACCAAATACTTCGTCATCTGTTTTTTCAACGATTTCGAAACGACGTAAAGTAATCTTTTCACCGATAACTTGTGTTGCTTCGATATATTCTTCGTTTAATGTACCGTTTTCTGTTTTGATTTCTAATGCTTCTTCAACAGTTGCTGGTTTGTTTTCAGCAATTAATTTAGCAGTACGTTTTACTAAAGCTTTGAATTGATCGTTTTGTGCAACGAAGTCTGTTTCAGCGTTAACTTCAACGATAGCAGCAGTGTTACCTACTACTTCAACGTCAGCTAAACCTTCAGCAGCGATACGATCGCTCTTCTTAGCAGCTTTAGCCATTCCTTTTTCACGTAAGAAATCGATAGCTTTTTCGATGTCGCCTTCTACGGCTACTAAAGCTTTTTTAGCTTCCATCATACCGACACCTGTTTTGTCACGCAATTCTTTAACTTGTTTTGCAGCAATTTTTGCCATGGTAAACATGTCTCCTTTTAAATATAATTTATTTTTTAATTGAAAAAGCTGCCCCAAAACTAAGGCCATATATAATGCCTAACTTTTGAGACAGCCTAAGTAATTAACTATTCAGCATCTGTATCGTTGTTGCCTTCTACAACTTCAACGATATCTTCGATTGATTCAACTACTTCAACAACATCATTGAATGTTTCTTCAACGATTTCGTTATCTTCGCCTTGACGACCTTCGATAACTGCATCTGCCATTTTAGCTGTGATTAAACGAACAGCACGAATAGCATCATCATTTGATGGGATGATTACATCAACTTCATCAGGATCAGCGTTTGTATCAACCATTGCTACGATAGGAATGTTCAATTTTTGAGCTTCCTTAACAGCAATACGTTCTTTACGAGGATCAACGATGAACATTACATCTGGGATACGTGGCATGTCTTCAATCCCACCAAGGAATTTTTCAAGACGGTCACGTTCTTTGATTAAAATAGCAACTTCTTTTTTAGGTAATACTTCAAAAGTACCATCTTCAGCCATTGCTTTGATGTCTTTCAAACGTTTGATACGTTTTTGAATTGTGTTCCAGTTAGTTAAAGTACCACCTAACCAACGATGGTTAATGTAGTATTGACCAGCACGTTTTGCTTCTTCAGCGATAGCATCTTGTGCTTGTTTCTTTGTACCAACAAAAAGAACAACTCCATCATTTGAAGCAGCATCTTTAACAAAATCATATGCTTTATCAATTAACTTAACTGTTTTTTGTAAGTCAATGATATAAATGCCATTACGTTCTGTAAAGATATAAGGCTTCATCTTAGGGTTCCAACGACGTGTTTGGTGTCCGAAATGTACACCAGCTTCTAGTAATTGTTTCATGGTAATAACTGCCATTACAATATACCTCCGATAAATAGTTTTTTATTTTCCTCCTTTGCAGTCATCTGACAAAAGACTCTCCCGAGCACCCTTTTAATCATCTTGCAAAGTGTGAATTAGTGTTAATTTTTAACACTTCAATGATTATACTGGATTCTGAATAAAATTGCAATCACTTTTAGCTTAGTTTAAAACTAAAGTTTCCGCTGTCCCTGTTTCAATCACAGATAAAGCACTTGCTAACGCAATTTTAACCATATTCTCAACCGCAGTTTCTGTATAAAAGGCAATATGTGGTGTCATAATGATTTGCGGCATAGCTTTCATTTCAACAAATAATGGATCTTGCACCCCAGTTTGGCCTAAATCATAATTAAAAATTTGTAACTCATTTTCATACGTATCTAAAGCTGCCCCAGCGACTTTACCTTTTTTAACCGCATCTACTAAGGCTTGTGTATCAATCAAACTCCCTCGTGCAGTATTGATAATATACACACCATCTTTCATTTGCGCAAAAGTTTTTTCATTTAACATATGATAATTTTCTGGAGTAGCTGGTAAATGCAAAGTAATCACATCAGCTTGCTGATATAAATCGGCTAAATCGGATACATAAATCCCTTGTTGAGCTAAAGTTGGATTTTGATATGGATCATAAGCAATCACTTTCGCACCAAAACCGCGATAAATATCAATCGCTACTTGACCAATTCGTCCAGTTCCAATCACACCGATTGTTAAACTTCGAATTTCTTTCCCGATTAATGGTGTCCAGCGATAATCATCGCGCTCCATCCGAGCATTAAATTCCGCCGTCCGACGTAACAACTGTAAAAGTTGCGTAATAGAAAATTCTGCAATTGCATTTGGTGAATAGGCTGGCACATTAGTAATTGTAACGTGATGTTTCTTAGCAACATCTAAGTGAATATTATCCACCCCAACATTACGAATCGCCAAAACTTTAATGCCTGATTCTTCCATTTGTGCAAATAATTCATCGGGATATTGGTCAGCTTGTAAACCAATCACCGCATCAAAACCTTGAATTAACGCCACGTTTTCTGGAGTGATAATGTCTTTGTGTAACTCAACTTCAATCCCCGTTGCTTGTGACCAACTTGCAAAATAAGGTTGTTCTTCTTCACGAACTGCAAAAGCAATAAATTTCATCAGTATTAACTCCTTTAGTTGTAATTAATTAAATTTCACATTATGTTCTTGTAAATAAGCTTCTTTTTTGGCACGTGTTTGATGTTTAAAAGCATATTCAGCTTTTAAAGCTTCTGATTTAGTAGTAAATTCTTCTGAATAAATCATCTTCACGGGGCGTTTACTTTTAATGCGCGTATATTTCGCACCTTTGCCTTGATTATGCGTGGCTAAGCGTTTTTCTAAATCTGTCGTAAAACCACCGTAAAAAGTCTTATCGGCACATAATAAAACATAAAAATAATATTTCTTATCATTCTCCATAAATAATTGTATGCACCTCTTTAGTATATTCTCCATTTGCTTGATACACCGTTAATGGTGGTAAAAAGCGCGTTCCACCCGGATTACCATCACGAATCGCTTCTACTAACACCATATTAGCTTCTTTATCAGCTTTTGGATAGACTAATTGCACTCTTTTAGGTACTAAATGATTTTTCTCCATTTCAGCAAAAATTTCAATTAACCGTTCTGGTCGGTGAATCATAGCTAATTTTCCGCCACGTTTCAATAAAGCACTACTCATTTCAATAATTTGCGCTAAGTTCACTTTGATTTCATGGCGAGCAATTGCTAAATATGGATTCGGATTTTTTTCACTTGTTGGTTGATCCGCAAAATACGGTGGATTGATTGCCATTATATAATTGATACAAATAAACTAATGGATATATTCTGAAACTTTAATTATAGAGACTATTATACAAAAAAGCCTTGAAATGCAAGGCTTTTAGCGTTTTTAAAGTTCTGTCTTGATTTTCGTGCCATCTTGAAAGACGACCAAGATTTCCTTTTTTGAATGGATGGTTAGGCTTTCTACTAGGCTGCACCATAGGTCTTCATTAAATTCTGTGATGATATCTTGTCCTTCTAACTTTTCAATGAACTCGTTTATCAAGTCGTACTTACTGTTTTTATCTATTATCTTTTCAACTACATCATCAAGTTTTGCTTTGGCGGTTTCAAACCTTTTTACTAGGTCGTTATATTTTCTTTCGTATTCTTCTTGATCTTGTGCAAACCTTGAGTTTTTACCTATCTCTTCATTTATTAGTTCAGAGATTATGCTTATCTCGTTTTCTAGTTTTGCTTGTTTTTCTTCTAAGACGTCAGTCTTAAATAGCTCTTTCGTTATCTCCTTATGCGTTTTAATGAGTTCACCTTTATTTTCAAATAGCTGATTTGCTGCATTTATAAATACCTCTTTTATCTCATCTTCTGTTAGATGAGGCGTTTTGCATTTTTTATCGAACTTGCAGTTACATTGCCATATGGTTCTCCTATATTTATCATTTGAGTGCCATACCTTTGGTCCATAATAAGACTGACAGCTCCCACATATAAGCCTACTTGAAAAAATACTAATTCTTGAAGTTCTGATATTTAGCTTTTTTCTTTGTTCTATCATTCTTTGAACTCTATCAAAGGTTGATGGCTTGATGATTGCTTCATGGTTGTTTTTCACATAATATTGCTGGATTTCTCCGTTGTTTCGTTGTTGCTTTTTACTGAGGAAATCTACTGTGTAATATTTTTGAAGTAAGGCATCACCCTTATATTTTTCGTTTGTCAAAACGCTATGGATAATATTTGAATACCATTTGCTTTTGCCGTAGACCGTTTTAATTCCTTCTTCCTCTAGCTTTTTTGCGATTGCTCTTTCTGAGTATCCTTTTAAGAAAAGTGCATATATCTTTCTTACGACTTTTGCTTGCTCTTCATCTATTGCTAGTTCTCCATTTTCTCCTTTTTTGTATCCTAGAAGGTTTTTATAGGCGACAGTGACTTTCCCATCAGAGAAGCCTTTTCTTTTACCCCATTTCACATTTTCTGATATAGATCTACTTTCTTCTTGGGCAAGAGAACTCATGATAGTGATGAGTAGTTCTCCTTTAGAATCAAGTGTCCAGATGTTTTCTTTTTCAAAGTAAATCTCGATTCCTTTTTCTTTTAGTTTTCTAACTGTTGTAAGGGAATCTACTGTATTACGAGCAAACCTTGATACTGATTTAGTAACAATGAGGTCAATCTTGCCATTCATTGCGTCTTTTATCATTTTGTTAAAGCCTGCACGCTTTTTGGTATTTGTTCCGCTTATTCCTTCATCTGTATAGACCTTTACAAACTCCCAGTCATCTCTACTTTTGATGTAGTTAGTGTAATAGTCAAGTTGTGCGTCGTAGCTTGATTGCTGTTCATCTTTATCGGTACTTACTCTTGCGTAGCCTGCAACCTTTCTTTTCTTGATTTCGCTTATCGGCTTTTTGTTAAATTT
Organism: Ligilactobacillus ceti DSM 22408; assembly: GCF_000423245.1. GTDB lineage: Bacteria > Bacillota > Bacilli > Lactobacillales > Lactobacillaceae > Ligilactobacillus > Ligilactobacillus ceti. Next base: position 394,997 of record NZ_KE383993.1, on the reverse strand, counting down.
ACTTATGGTTGCAGGTATTGTCGTTACTCTTTTTTGCACTATTTTCCTCCTTTCTTTTTGTATTTACCTTTAACTTCTTCTCCGTTTTTAAGTCTTATGACCATGTCTTTTTTGTTATAAAATTCGATTACTTCTATATTCTTATTAAAATAGTCAGTGGTATATTCTTTTAGGTTTAGAGCTTCTGCTATCGCTCTTTTAATTTTTAGGTCGCTCATCATTGCGGTATTACATGGCACTTCATCTTTGAACCTTTTTTTATCTTTTCTATAACATTTCCAGTAAAGACCTCTACCTCTTTTTACCGATACCCTGCACCCTACAAAATCCGAACCACAGCACATGCATTTTAGCTTCCCACTAAATTCTGTCTTATTTTCATCTTTAATTGGTGGACCAAGATGCAGACTAGAACGCTTTTCTTTTATTTCTTGGACTTTATCAAAAAGCTCCTGCGTGATGATACCTTCATGACTATTTTCAACTCGGTATCTTTCTACTTCGCCGTAGTTTTTCCTCATCTTCTTATTTCCGATTTCAGTTATATATTCCTTTTTAAAGACCATATTCCCTGTATAGGTAGGATTTGTGAGAATGCATTTTATGCTTGCCCAGCAAAACTCATTATTTTTAATGCTTTTAACGCCTAGCTTATTTATCTCTTTGGCAACTTCTCTAAAACTCATATCGCCTTTTGCATAGAGTTCATACATCTTTTTTACAATGCTAGCTTCTGGTTCATAGGGAGTTAAGGTTTCACCTATCCATCTATATCCAAATATCTGAAACTTACCACCAGCATTTACCATGCCTTTTTCAATTCTCTTTTTTATGCCCCATTTGACGTTATCTGATATGGACTTTGATTCTTCTTGTGCAAAGGAAGCAAGAATTGATAGCATAAGCTCTCCATCACTACTCATGGAGTTAATATTTTCTTTTTCAAACCTTACTTCTATCCCTTTTGCTTTTAACTCTCTAACGGTTTCTAATAGGTCGACTGTGTTTCTTGCAAAACGCTGGATAGATTTAGTTAGGATAATATCGATATTTCCTTTATCGCATTCAGCTAGCATTTTGTTAAATTCAGTTCTTTTCTTTATGGATGTTCCAGATATTCCAAGGTCTGCAAATACGCCCTTAAACTCCCAGCTTGGATTTGCTTGAATGAATTTATTGTAGTAGCTAACTTGCATTGATAATGAATGCCTTAGAGCACTTGTATCCATAGAAACACGGGCATAAGCACATACTTTTTTCTTGTCTTTGATGATGTCCTTTTTAGGCTTTATTTGTATTATTTCTTTCATCATTTACCCTCCTTTCTTTACATACATATATCACTCTAAAAGGCTTATTTATCAAGTTAAATCTGCTGATAACTCGCTTATATAAGGCTTATATTTTTCAAGCAAAATACCTCTGATATTCTTAAATTCACTCTTACTTATTACGCCATCATCTAGTAGTTTTTGATAAAAGGATATGGCAACTTGATACATCATTTCATTTTGCTTTTCTTTATCCATTACTGCAACCTCTAAATCTATGCTCGATATAGCAGGCATGAGTGCAGTATTTTCTTTTTTCGTTTTTATAGCTAAAAAACTCTTTATTACAATTGGCACAAGTCTTTGCGATAGCCGTTTTTCTATTTAGCTTTTTCTTATTGGCATTCCACCATTTTGTTTTACAAGCCTTAGAGCAAAACTTGACATTTCCTCTTTTCCCTTTGGTATTAATGATTTCTTTACAGTATTTGCAGTTGATGATTTCTAGCTTGCTCTTTTTATTCCTTTGGTTTCTACAAAATGATTTAACTGAGTTTAGATTGACGCCTAGTTCTTTTGCTATTTTTTTATAGCCTAGTCCATCCTTTCTTAAGAGGATGATTTTTTCTTTGATTTCATCGTTCATGATTACTACCTCCTAATAGGTAGCCTTGGGAGAAGGTGAAATCGGATGTTTTTTATAAAAAATTTTTTAGAAATAAAAAAGACGAGACAGATTGCCTCGTCTTAGCAGTGTTTACTTGTTCTTTTAATCTTTTTTATAAAACTCGCAAATATATCCATCTGCATTTAGATATAAATCTTTACACCAATCTGGAACTTTGCTCATCTTCTTACAGATTTCATCAAGAGAGATATTATCTTTTGCTTCTAAGATAATCTCATCATGAACATGGGCTACTATATCTAAATCAGCTAAATTCCTTATGCCTTCCATTAGTAAGTCTCTTGATATGGCTTGCACTATGTTTTCTACAAACTTTGGACCGTAGCTTTCTATTTTCTCCCACTTCTTATTTGCTCCGATTCCTTGATAAGTTATTGATTCACTTCCATAAGCGTTGATTTCTATTTCGGGCTTGATGTATGTGAGTGTTCTTTTTGACGGCAATTCTATAAATAAAGCCTTTCCTTTATATAAAAACTTTATGCCGTTAGTTTCTGTTTCTTTTTTCGTTTTGATTGCTCTTTTTATTTCTCTATCTACATTCCACCAAAGATTTACTATATTTGGATTTGCTTTACGCCATGAATCTACTAGCGGTTTTAGGTCTTCTTCAGTAAGTCCCATATCGAGAGCCCCCATAGCTTTTAAGGCTCCAACCGATCCGCCATATCCACAGGCAAGTTCTGCGACCTTTCCTTTTTGTCTTAATTCTCCATTAACACCATGTTTTTCTACTGGAACATTAAACATCTGTGAGGCACTCATGCAATAAATGTCTTTACCTTCTCTAAAAGACTGATTTCTCCATTCTTCTCCTGCAAGATATGCTATGACTCTTGCTTCAATAGCACTAAAGTCTGCTACAAAAAAGAGTGTATCCTTTTTTGGTATAAAGGCAGTACGGATAAGTTCTGATAGAGTATTTGGTATATCTTCATATAGTAAATCTAGGGCTTCAAGATTTTGCATTTTTACAAGTTCTCGTGCCTCTTTTAGATCCGTCATGGAGTTTCTTTTAAGGTTTTGAAGTTGGACAAGTCTTCCGCTCCATCTACCCGTTCTATTTGCTCCTAGAAATTGAAACATACCACGGCATCTATCATCAGTGCAGCTAGCGTTTATCATAGCTTCATATTTTTTAATTGATGACCTTGATATTTTTTGCCTTAAAAGTAGTACCTTTCTTGCTTTTTCATCAACCTTATCAAGAAGCTCGTTGACCACTTTTTTATCGAGGCTTTCTGTTTCTATGCCATGTTCTTTTAGCCAGCTTCTCATCTGCATGACTGAGTTTGGATTTTCAAGATTAGTTAGCCTTGATAGTTCGTTCATACATTCTTTTCTTGATATATCGTTTACCTTGATTGCTGATGTAACAAAATCTCTATCAATCTTTATCCCTCTATCATTGATGATTTGATCTAATTTATATTCTTCCCATAGGAAATCTGGGACAGGATGATTTTTAAGTTTTTCTTGCAATCTAACTTCTACCTCAACATCACGCCTATTATATTTCTTAAAAAGCTCCCATTTTTCCTTATCGTGATAGTAGTGGTTTCTTTTTCTATTTCCATTTGTTTTGGTTGGCGTACAAGGAATACAAAAATATCTGATGAGGTCTTTTCCTGCTCCTAGTTTTTGTTTATCAAGACCAAGAACCGCTCCCACTCCTTCAAGGGATAATGGTAGCCCCATATAAGCAGACCACACCATAGAACATCTCCAAGACGCAGGACTTAAATATTCTCCCACCTTCATGCCAAGATGATGGGACAAACAGATACGCTCAAAGTTTGCATTAAAAGCCCACTTGATAACCTCGTCACTTTTAATAGCTTCTATTATTTCTGTTGGTATTTTTTCTCCACTTGCTAGGTCAACTACTTTTACTGCTCCGTGGTTTATTGAGTATGCAAAAAGAAGCACCTCAAAGTCTGGACTACTCGCATATTTATATACACCCGACTTTGATAGATTTGTGCTAGAAAAAGTTTCAATATCAACTGAGAGTGTTTTTATTACTTCCATATATTCCTCCTTAAAGTTAAGTGGCAAAGATTAACTCTCTGCCACTTATCCCTTTTCTTACCTTTGCATTCTTCGTCTATTCATCTTTTCTTTTAAGAATCTGATAAAACTTTTAAGCAGATCCACCCAAATGATGGTGGCTAGAGCTATCACGAAGCAAAAGATAAAAACAGTGTTAATGTGATCCATAAACTGATACATATCTATCCCCCTATGCTAGAAAATCGTCATCACCTTCAAATGATGTGAAATCATCAAATGCATTACTTCTTCCACCTAGCATTTCTCCATCTTTAATCTTTTGGATATTACCAAGTCCGCAAGCAACTCCTTTATTACCGTTAGAGTTAAAAGCGTAGAAGTTTAGTGACACCCTTGCATAGCAACCTGAATAGACTTCTGATTTATCAAGGATAGGATCAACATTCTTATCCACGATTTGAGGTGGCGTTACTGAATTAGCATTTAAGAAATAATGTCCTTTATACGCTTCATCATCACGCTCAATATCTCCATCACGGAGTGGAAGTTTGATAGCAACTTTATTAGGCTTTTTACCTCCAAACTTGGCGATACCTACTTCGATTGCAGCATCTACTGCTTTTTCAATAGCGTCTAGCGTTTTCTTATCGTCCTTTGGAATAAGAACAGATACAGAGTATTTTTCTTTTCCTCCATTGATTGAGACTGCTTCCCATACATTGGCATAGCTTAGTCTTGTGTTTACTCCAGTGATAACCTTTGTGTTTAGATTAGTTGTTTTCATAATTATTCTCCTTTTTCTACTTTGAATTCGTTGTTTACATTGTTTTCGTTTATTGTTATCCTCACGTAGCCTTTACGCTTAGATACTTTTTCCATCAAGTACTTTTTATAGATTCTTGGATGAGATACTTTTAGAGACTCTTCATCAATAACCTTTTTAATACTTTGTGTTTCATCTACCCTTGAAAAGCTGACTCCATTAGGCGTTGACCATTTACGAACGCCATACGCTTTCATTGCTTCAAAGAGTTCTTCTTTAACTGCTTTTAACTCTGCTTCTAGCTTCTTAAATCCCTTTAGCTGGTTTTCCAAAGCTACAATCTTTTTTGAGTTTTCTACGATAAGAGCAGGCATAAAGTCTTCTTCCGTCATACTTGGATTTTCTTTTAGTGCCATTAGGTCTTGTTGAAACCTAGCTACACTTTCTAAAATCTCATCTACCATCTCTTCATAATCAGATAGTTTGATTTCATAGACTTTAAGTTTTGCTTCATCAATAGTCTCTGGAATAGAAAAGTCGCTTCTTTCATAAACTGCAAGGATTCCTTTGTGCTTTTTTGCATTTACCATGTAAAAGAGTAATTGCACAAGATAGGTCTTATAGTCTTCAAGTTTTGTTTTGACATTAGATGTTGTTTTGATTTCCAAAACGCTATCTTTATTTATGCCATCAACATTGCACCTAAAGTCTAGACTTTCTCCATCGCTTGGACTTAATACTCCGATAAAGCTATCTTCCTTAAAAGGATCGCCTTTATATGACTGATTGATATATTCCCTTATCTTTGGTTCTAAGAGATTCCCATACTCGGTATACTCGTTTCCTTGAAATTCATTCTTTACAAGCCCTGCTTTTTCTTTTAAAAGCTCCATTCTTGATTTGAAAAATGAAATCTCCATAAGAATCGGAATATCACTCCCACCAATATAGCGGTGTCTTTTTTCTGTGACGCTAATGCTTTTATTCATCTTCTAGCTCCTTTACTTTTTCAAGCAAAGAATCATAATCGCTTTTCTTTACTTCACTAAGCCTATTTACACCTAGTGATAGGATGATTTCTTTGATAGCCTTGGTATGACCTTTCCTTGACTTATCAGCTAAAATGCCTCTTAGCCCTTCAAATGAAACAGATGATACTTTTTCGCTTTTTGTTTCTTCTTCTGCTAAAAGTTTGCTAGCGATTTGTTCCAACATTTTGCTACACTTTTTTAGCTCATTTGCGAGTGTTACAAGTTTTTCTTTTTCCATCTTTATTCTCCTTCCCTGCTAATAGATACTTCTGAAATCTTGTCTCCTGGCACGAACACCATCACATCTTTGTCTTTGCCTAAAAAGAAATAGAGCAGTTTTTCTTTGAAGGTCAAAGCACGGTAGCTTGCTAAGCCTTCATTTTTAGGCTTTTTGCTTAAGCTGATTTTGAGTTTATGTTTCATAATCTTTCCTCCTTTCTAGAGGTCTTACTTATCGCCTCTATTAGGTAGCCTTGGGAAAGGAGCAAATCGGATGTTTTTTATAAAATTTTTCAAAAAATTTTTTTAGGCATAAAAAAAGAGCCCATCCTAGAGTTTTTTCTAGAATGGGCTTTCCCTGTTTTTAGATGAGTTCGTTTACTCTTGTTTGGACTTTATCGTAGTCGTATCCTGCGTTTGTTAGGCGGTTATATCTTTCTTCTCCGTTACCCCAATCACCATGGATAACTTCTCGTGCGATAGTATCTACTGACTTAAGCGTCCTCGTGATTCCTAGTTTTTCGTTAACTTTGTCTTGCACTCTATCATAATCATAGCCTGCGTTGGTTAGGCGGTTGTATCGGTCGTTTCCGTTACCCCATTTGCCTTCAAGCACTTCGTCTGCTAATTCATCAACGCTTTTAGTCTTTGATACAGACTTTGAGGTTGTGCCTTTTGCATATCCGTTAAATCCCATGTTTTTGATGATTGCTGGATAATCAACATAAGACATATCCATATCAACCCGACCGCCAATGCCTGCTACATGTCCGCTTGATGTGTATTGCCATAACCCGTATTTGCCATCGTACTGGCAGGTGTCATTCCATTGTGCAAGCCAAAAAGCATAACGATTACGAACCTCTACGCTTACATAGTTTTCTGCTGCTGATAGTGAGGTGTAAAAGCCAGCAAAGAAGCCTTGTCTTTCAAGCTCATTACAAAAAGCCGTAATTAGGCTAGAGCAAAAATTCCTGCCACGATTTAGTTGGCTTCGCTCTTCAAGGTCAAAGTAGATAGGATAATCAAGCTGCCTGCCTTTTAGAATATCGGCACATGATTTTGCTTCCCTTACCGCTTCACTTGCTGAGTCGGCATAGGAATACCAGTAAGCTCCGACATGTAAGCCTGCTGCTTTTGCTTTGCGGTAGTTTTCAGCAAACCACCATCTCGACCTGGTATGGATAGTGTAGTGAGCTTTGGTTCTGGAATACCTATATTAAAATTTTCAAGAACAACTTTATATTCTTTATAAATATCTACATCATTAAATTTAATTGTTATCATCCTCTATCCTTTCTTACAGATATTTTTCCTAAGCCCTCATCAATTGCAGGTAGTAGTTTTCCAACCAATGTTCCATCTTCTAGATAGATACCTTTGCTACTATTTTCTGCAATTATTGATAGGTAGTTTTCCATTTGTGTATTATCTGCATTACTATTTAGCATTTTTTCAAGATTATTATAAAAGTCTTTAAGTGGAAGTATAGCTTCTGCTCCTGCCTCGCCACCTGCCATAAGTGATGAGCCATTCATTCCAAATATAGTCGGTCTTTTCATAATTCCACCGTCTTTATACCAATCAATAGATAGTTTTGGAACTCTTGGTGGTGCTATTGAAAATCCACCTCTAATAGTAAAATGTGGTAGTTTTATCTTTGGTAGATTTAGTTTTAAGCCACCAAAGAAACCTTTAATTTTATCTATTATTCCTTTTATCTTATCTTTTGCAGTTTGAATTGGAGATACAATTGCATTTTTTATTCCATTCCATACACTTGTTGCAGTATTTTTTATACCATTAAATACAGAGCTTATTATGTTTTTTAGTCCATTAAATATACTTACGACTGTATTTCTAATTCCATTTACTACGCTACTAATAACTGATTTGATAGCATTCCAAATAGTAGAAACTACTGATTTTATTGTATTTAAAATAGTTGTAATTGTAACTTTTATCCCATTAAAAACTGTGGTAATAACTGTTTTAATTACATTTACTACTGTTGTAATTACTAGTTTTATACTATTCCAAATGATTGTAATTACCGTTTTTATGATGTTAAAGACAGTTACAATAATAGTTTTATAGATATTAAAATATGTCATAACTATTGTTTTAATTACATCAAATACAGTAGTAAAAATTAGTTTTATAGATTCCCAAAGATTAATAAAGAAATCTTTTATACCGTTCCAAACTGTGGTAATAATTAATTTTATTGCCTCAAATATTGGAGTTAGAAATTCTACTATACTATTCCAAACTGTCATTATTACTGTCTTAATTGATTCCCATAGTCCAATCCAAAAATTCCTAAATGCCTCTGATTTATTCCAAAGTAGTACAAATCCTGCAACTAGTGCTACGATAGCTGCAATAATTAGAAAAATTGGATTAGCTAACATCACTGCATTGAGTGCAATAAAACCTGTTTTCAATACTCCTATAACGCTTACTAGTGTTGGAATTATTGTCATAATAGTTCCTACTGCCGTTATTATTTTTCCAATAATAAGTAGTACAGGACCAATTGCAGCTACAATTAATGCAATAGTCACAATTATCTTTTTTGTCCCATCATCTAATGAAGAAAACCATGTAGTTAAACCTTTAATCTTATCTGCTAGTTTTTCCATAATTGGAGCTATAACTTCCATTACTGCTCTACCTAGTTCTACCATCATATTTTTAAGTCGATTAATAGACTTTTGAATTTTAAAAGAATTAGTCTGCAATTTTGAAAAAGCAGTATCTGTTGCACCAGTGCTATTATTCATTTTACTTAATACACCATTAAAATCTTTAGCACTATCTCCTAAAATAGTAAGTCCTGCTTTTGCTGCCTCGGCACTTCCAAACATATCTCCGAGTGACTTACCTTGTTTATCTGCCTCTTTTTTCAAAATAGCTAAAACATCAGATAGTGAATAGCCTTTTTTCATTAATTCTCCAAAGCTCATACCTGTTTGGTTTCTTAAAATAGTTGATGCCTTTGTTCCACTTTTACCTAATTCATTAAGCATTGAGTTCATATATGTAGTTGATTCTGCAGTTGCGATACCTTTTGATGTCATCACTGCATAACTTGCTCCTAATTGTTCGATACTTACTCCATAGGCATTTGCAGTTGGTATAACTTTACCCATAGAACTTGAAAGTTGTCCTACTGTTGTTTTTCCTAAATTTTGTGTTTGAATTAAAATATCTGATACTTTATTTACTTCACTAGCTTTAAGTCCATAGGCATTCATAATAGTAGTTAATACATCAAGTGCTGCACCACTTTCTGCAAAACCTGCTTTTGCAAGTTTAGAAGATTGTGCTACAAAGTTAACTGCGTCACCTGTCTTTTGACCAGCAGATATTGCGTTATAGACATTTTCTGCAATCTCACTAGAACTTATACCTGTTTGGTTAGATAAATCCATGATAGATTTTTCTAATGTTTTAAGTGGAACTTCTGTTGTATCTGCTATGGTATTTACTTTTGCCATTGCATCTTCAAAATCCATAGACATTTTGCTACTTGCTCCACCAATTGCTACAATTCCAGCAGATACGGCAGTCATTTTCTTACCTGCATTTTCTATGCCTTTTCCTACTGTTTGCAGTTTAGTTCCTGCTTCAGATATTTTAGTTAATGCATTAGTTGTATTTTTAGCTTCACTTTCTAGTGATTTTAGTTTGCTTTCAGTTGCTATAATTTCTCTTTGAAGTGCATCATACTTATCTTGACCAAGTTCTCCTTTTTCAAGTTGAATTTTTGCTTGTTTATCTGCTTCTTTTAATGCTTCTAGTTTTTCCTTAGTTCCTTTGATTTCATTTTGGAGTAACTTTTGCTTTTGTGCTAAAAGTTCACTATTTCTTGGATCTAATTTTAATAATCTATTAACATCACGAAGAGAAGACTGCGTTTGTCTTATTGATGAATTAACACCTTTTAAGGCTTTATCTAAACCAGTAGTATCTCCACCAATTTCAACGGTTATACCTTTTATTCTACTTGCCATCAGTTACTCCTTTCTTTTAATTTTTGGCATAAAAAAAGACACCTACGTAATGTAATTGCCTTAGTTTGATTATCGTGTCGAATTACACACGGTTAACTTTTAAAACCCTCTCGAATTTGAGGTGGGTTTAAACGGGTAGAATTCAACCCCTTTTAAAAATTCTATTCATCTAGTTTTTTACTTTCTAAAATAAATTTATCAAAATCAGATACAAATAAATTATCTTGAATAATGCGATACTTTTCATATTGTGTTTCTGCATGAAGTTTTGCTTGTTCTGCACTTATTTTTCCTGCACCCATCAAGATTTCTCTGCCATTAAATTCAATAAAACCATCTAGCTTTTTAGACCAATCTTCCATGCTCATTGGTATTTTTCTTTCTGCTTGTAATTCTGCATAATCTAAATACATTGATACTATTCTTTCTAAAAAATTCATTTCTTCTTTGTTTAGATAATTTTTAGCAATAGTTACATCTGCTTTTAGTATCTTTCCGTCAGGTGCATTTTCCCATGTTTCAAGTCCCATATGTTCTTTGTTTGCATCTGCTCTTTCAACAATTAATTCTGATGCAGTATGTCTATGAACTGCATAGTGTAGTTTGTTTTGTACAGTTTGAAAAAACAACCTTGTAGTTTGAGCGTTTTTATCATAATCAAATGCTGATGTGTAAAGGTCTGTTACTTTTTGATAGAATTTTCTTTCAGATAGTCTAATTTCTCTAATAAGTTGAAGTTGTCTATCAAAATATTCATCAGTAAACATATGACCTTTTTTAATTCTTTCAACATCCATAGTCCAACCTTGGATAGTATAATCTTTTACAATTTTATTTGCCCATTTACGAAATTGAACTGCTCTTTGATTGTTAACTTTAAAACCTACTGCTATAATGGCTCTTAAATTATAGTGGTCGATTTGCCTTTTAACCTCTCTATTTCCCTCTTTTTGAACTATTAGGAATTTCCTAATAGTTGCCTTTTCTATTTCCCCATCACTAAATAGTGTTTTTAAATGCTCATTAATAGTTGGTATTGATATTCCATATAACTCACTCATCATTTTCTGTGTTAGCCATATATTCTCATCTTCATATCTTACTTCAAATTGTTCTTTATTATCTCCAGTTGATGCTATAAAAGTTAAATATTCCGCTGCACTAGAATTCACTAATTCATTTTTATTTGCCATATTATCAACACCTTTCTTTCTCTATATTTCTTGTACTTATTATACAATAATAGCTATTTTTATTAAAGTAAATTACTACTATTTAAAACTTATCAAAGTCACTCTGGCTTGCTACTTTCTTGTATTTCACACTATCATTTGCTTTTTCTGTCCATATATCTAGCACTATTCCTATTGTTAGTAAATCTAAATCATTTATAGATATTCCCAGTTCTACACATCTTAATAGGAATAGTGGTGTTGTCATTTCCCTGCTACTTTTTTGAAGTTTTTTTTAGACTCAATATCTGTCATCATATTAGTACCCCAAAGTTCTAATATTTCAGGTAAGATTTCATAAATTGAAAACATCTCAAATTGGTCTAACCAATCTTCAATCGTTGCAGGTATTTTATTATCTGCATGATAAGCCATTATATATGCAACATTTTCAAAGATTTCTAAATCTTCAATTTCAAATTCTGATTCACTACCTTTGAATGATTTTTCAAGTTTAGATAAATCTTTAAAAATATCTCTTTTAAACTTGATTCTATATAGTCTTGGAATAGTTGCAGATGACTTAAATTTTACTTCTTTATTATTTATTTCTATTGTTTTTTCAAGCATTGTCTACCTCCTATTTTCCACCGACTTGTTTTGGACTTTCTGGCTTTTTAGCTGGAATATATACAGAAGAATACCAATTGTTATATGTTGTATCTTTTGTAGTGTCTCCTGTTCTAGATTTAACTAAACCATCACTTCTAGGGTCGCAAGTAAGAGATAATGTTTCAGTACCTGGCTCGATTGATTCTTCTTTTGTTTCTGATTCTATTGATGGTCTATTGGCAGAGCAATTATACATCACATGTCTTATTGCTTTTTTATCTCCATCAAATTCAAAAAGTAGTGCAAATTTCTCTGTTTCTGTTACTTCTGAATTTTCAATTAGTACTCCATTTGTATCTAATTTTTCTTTTAGTATTTCAGTTCTAAACCATTCAGGGATAAGTGCAATTTCTAAATCTCCGCTATATCCATTGTTTGATGTTGACCTAAAATATACAATTCCATCTGCATAAAAAGGAGATGAATCTCCCTCTGCTTCTAAACTTATACTTACTGCACCTGGTATTCTTTTAGGTTCTTCATAATTATACCCATCATTTGTTTTATTTAATTTTGCAGCATAAACATTTTTTAAATTATATTTTACTTTATTACTCATATTTTTCCTCCATTTCAAATTTGTAAAGTACTTCATATAGTTTTTCACTAGCTATCCATACTTCACTTTTGTCATAAAAAATACCATACTCATCGAGTACGGCTTCTACTTTCCTTTCTAATTTAATATCTTTTTTATTTGAATAAATCTCTAAATTTACTCTATTTATTTTGTAGTACACCTTTCCATCTGCTCCCATATGATTAGTGCTTGGAAGTAGATAAATTAGAAAAGGTGGACTTGGTGATTCACCTTCTGCAAAATGGTCATATGCAAATGGTAAATCTATCTTATCTATTATTTTTAATATCTTATCCATCTTGTAAATTTTTAATAATCTCCTTTTCTAATTTCTTAATTGCCTCTTCTTCAGCTGGTTTTATATGTGGCATAGCTTTAACCCTGCCACCATTTCTTTTTGCATGACCATACTCAAGTAAGTGAGATAATCTATAACCGCTCGGTGTATAAACAGTAACTGCTATACTATCTCCTGTTTCTTTTACTATTTTCTTTTTCCAACCTTTAGCATATTTACCTGTCTTTTTAGGAGCATTAGCTTTTATATCTTTTCTTGTTTCATCACTAATTTCTATAACAGTCTTTTTAATATTTTCTGTTGTCTTATTTTTATAATTTTCAAGCTCAGACATCACAGCTTTTGCTAAATCATTAATGTTAGTCTTTTTCATCTTCACACCTTTGACAATGTAGCTTGATAGTTTTCTTTTTATAGTTCATATGGTCTATACCTTTAATTTGGTAGACAGTATTTTTAAATACAACTCTATAATTAGTTGATGTTATATCTTTTATTTCATTTGAATAACGAACTGTAAAATCTATCTTTGATTCGTCCCACACATTACCAGCAGCTGTTACTTCTGTCGGGCTTTCACTACTTATAGTTGCATAAAGATTAAAGTAATCACTCCATCTATTAAAGTGATTACCTATTTTATCTTTAACTACTTCTACTTTTTGAATTGTGATTCTTTCATTTAAAAGTGCTATTTTCATTAAAACTCTGCCTTTCTCATTCCAAATAAAAGGGAGCGAAGTGTTAACATTAAGTCTTTATGATTAGCCTCTTCTCTATGCTCATAAAGATAAGCAACCGTATAGAGTATTGCTACTTTAAAATTGTCTTTATCTGTTATATCTTTTTCATCATCAATTCTAGCAACGCTTAAACATATGCTTTTAGCAGATACTAGAAGGGATGAAATAAGAATATCATCTTCACTAGTATCTACTCTTAGATAGTTTTTCATCTCATCTAATGTAATATTCATTTAATTTCATCCCCTTTCTTAATTATTTACCTGTTGCTTTTATAGGTAAGATTTGGACTGCTTCTTGAAGAATCAATTTTCCATCAACTCTTTCTTTAGCAACAAATCCAACCATTCCATTTCCTGCAAATAACTCTTTTAATTCTTGGAAAGATCTAGTTCCTCTATCTCCAATGTTATAGTAGCTAAAATCACCAAAAGCAATTTTATCTTCTGGAGCATATGCAGATGTATAAACTTTATATCCAAGTAATCTATCTGGTTCTCCATCTTGATATGATGGTTGCCAAATATATGTACCATTATTATCTTTTAATGTTCTAATTTCTGCGATTAGCTTATCGTTTAAAATAAATGATGCATTTTTTCTATAAGGTCTTTTTAAAGCATAAACTAGTTTTGCTAAATCATCTGCTTTAAGAGCTGTAACTTCTTTTAGTAAATTACCACCTTTTGTTTTATGGAATATACCTGTTGGCTTATTATTCCCATCACCGTTTAAGAATGCGTCTTCTTCTGCATTAGCTAGTGCTTTTCCAAAGGCCTCCATTACATAATTTTCTAAATTAAAAGCATTATCATATAGGAGTTCTTCTGTAATTTTAATAGCTACATGAAGTTTATGTGCATCTAGATTTATTTGTTTAAATTTAGACTCTCCAAATGTTAACTCTCCACCTTCTTCAATCCAAGCAGCTGCTGGGTCAGTGGCTGCAATATTAATTTTATGCTTTCCACTTGTAGAAATTTCATAAGCTAATTTTCTTATAATATTTTCTTCTTTAAGTGTTGTAACTAATCTGTCATCATATTCATCTGGCACTAAATATCCACCATCAGTATCTATTCCTTCTTGCAATATATTATTTACATTTCTAAAATTAGACCTAAAAGCACTTAACATAGCCTTTTTATATTCATCTCTTGCTCTACCTTTCTTTTCTTCTTTTTTCTCTGTTTCTATTTTTACATTTTGTGGCTTTTCTGTAATTGCCTGATTTATTGGTTTAGATAATTCTTTATCCATTTCTTCCATCTCCTTTAATCTTTCTATTTGAACACTGTAATCTCTTACTTTCTGTTCTAATTCGTTATAGACTTTTGCATCTTCTTCAGATAAAAGTCCGTCCTTATCTTGTTTTTCCTCTACAAAATTTTTAGCAGTATTCCATGCTTTATTTCTCTTTTCTATCATTTCTAAAACTTTATTCATTATTTATTCCTCCAATTCTTAATTAAATCTAAACGACCAAACAAGTCAGTCGCTTTTACTTTATTAATATTTTCCTTTCTTTCTATTTTGCACTTGTGTGCGATTTTATTTACTAATGAGTTCATCACTTTTATTTGTGAAAAACTATCTGATACATTTGGCATTTCCAAATTCTCTAGTGATTTTCTATCTATAATTCCATCAACAAAACCTAGCTCGATTGCTTTATTAGCATTCATCCAAGTTTCATTATTCATTAAGTTAGAAATCTTATCTCTACTAAGTCCAGTTTTAATTTCATATGCATTGATGATTGATTCTTTTACTTCATCAAGCATAGAGATTACTTGTTTCATAAGTTCCTTATTCCCATAAACTTGAGTTATAGGGTTATGAATCATAAGTAATGATACAGGTGATGCTAAAACTTCATCTCCTGCCATTGCTATAACTGAACCAGCAGAGGCTGCAAGTCCATCAATCTTTACTGTGACCTTGCCTTTATACTCTTTTAACATATTGTAGATTTGTGCAGCTGCAACACAATCACCACCTGGCGAGTTAATCCAAACAGTAATACTTCCATCATCTTCAAAAAGTTCATCTTTAAAGATTTTAGGTGTTACATCATCATCAAACCACGACTCATCAGCAATTGTTCCATTAATAAAAAGTATTCGCTCTTCATTAACTTCTTCGCTTTTGTTTTTTATTTTTCTTTTTTGAAAGCTCCAAAACTTCCTCTTCTGATTTTCCATCTTCTTTCTCCTTTTCTTCTATATTTGCAAATGCTCCTGCATTTTTTAGTGGTAGCATATTTCCATTAACTAGATATAAATCTCCACCATCTTCTTTACTTATCATATCTAGATTTTCAAGTGCTCTTATATCATTTGCACTCATCCAGCCATTTTGACGACCGACTGCATATCCATTCATACGAGATTGGTAATCTCCACGAAGCAGTCCATCAACATTGAATTTAATAGAATACTTTTGCTTTTCTTCATCACTTAATAGTTTCTTTGTGATAGCTTGCTCCCACCTTGAAACCCAAGGGTCAAGTGTGTATTTAACAAATTCAAGTGATTGTTGCTCTATATTAGAAAAGCTAGACTTTTCAAGGTCACCAACCATATGTGGTGGAACTCTAAAAATTCTAGCTATCTCATTTATTTGAAATTTTCTAGTTTCTAAAAACTGTGCCTCATTTGGAGAGATTGAAATTGGTGTATATTTCATGCCTTCTTCTAAGATTGCTACCTTATGAGCATTATTTCCTGAAAAGCCTTTACTCCAACTTTCCCTCATAGCTTGTGGATTTTTAACAGTACCTGGATGTTCGAGTATCCCACTAGGTGTTGCTCCATTTGAAAAGAACTTCGCACCATATTCTTCTGTTGCAATTGCCATACCAATTGCATTTTTTGCCATAGCAATTGGTGAGTATCCAACAAGCCCATCAAAACCAAGTCCTGGTATATGAAGTACATCACTTTCTGAGAGTTTAATGCTCTCACCACCCATTCCACTTGATTTATATTCATAATAAATATGTCCACTATCATCTCTATCTACTGTCATTTTATCTGGCATAAGTGGATAAAGACCTAAAACTTCGCCACGACCATTTCTAATAATCTGTGCATAGGCATTACCCCAAAGAAGTAAGTGGCTCATTAATGTTTCTCTAAATATAAAACTTGTCATTTCTGGATTTGGTTCATCATGAAGCACTTTATATAAAGGATGATTGATTGCTTTTTCTCTTTTATTGTTAGTTACTTCATAAATATGGATAGGTAAACTTGCAAGCGTTTCAGACAAAACCCTAACGCATGAATAAACGGCAGTCATTTGCATTGCAGTTTTTTCATTTACTTTACTTCCACTTGAACTGATACCAGTTAAAAAGTTGTATGTACTGCCACTCATTTTGTTTTGTGGCTTATCTCTTGTTCTAAAAAAATATTTAAATATTCCCATGTTTTTCCTTTCTTAAAATTAAAAAAGAACCATTACATAAATAACAGTCCTCTATCATCATAGACGCTTTCTTCACTAACATTGCCACATCTTATTGCTCTATCAAGTGCCATAATTGTAGCAATCGCTCCGTCTATTTTTTCAGTTGATTTTTCTTTATCTGCTTTGATATTTCCTGCTGGGTCTCTTCTTATAAAGATATTATCCATATTCCATCTTAAAACTGGATGACCACCATGAGCTAGTTTTTGTTCTAGTGTTAGTTTCATCAGTTCTTTAGTTGGTGGGCTCATATCTTTAAATCCTTGTCCAAATGGAACAACAGTAAAACCCATACCTTCTAAATTTTGCACCATTTGAACTGCTCCCCATCTATCAAAAGCAATCTCTCGGATATTAAATCGTTCTCCTAGTTTTTCTATAAACTTTTCTATAAAGCCATAGTGAACTACATTTCCCTCTGTTGTTTTAATATAACCTTGCTTTTGCCATAAATCATATGGAACATGATCTCGTTTAACTCTTAAATCAAGTGTATCTTCTGGTATCCAAAAGAAAGGTAGCACCTTATATTTATCTTCCTCAGCTTCTGGTGGAAAGACTAATACAAACGAAGTCATATCTGTTGTAGAAGATAAATCAAGTCCACCATAGCAAACCTTACCTTCAAGTTCTTCTTCACTAATATTAAAATCACACTTATCCCATTTATCCATTGGCATCCATCTAACAGATTGTTTAACCCATTGATTAAGTCTTAACTGTCTGAACGCATTTTCTTCTGCTGGGTTTTGTTTAGCAGAGTTAAAAGCAGACCTTACTTTTTCAATTGGAACAGTTACTCCAAGTGATGGATTAGCTTTTTTCCATACTTTTTCATCTGACCAATCATCATCTTCATCTGCTCCATAAATCACTGGATAAAATGTATGGTCAATTTTTCTGCCACTAATAATATCCTTTGCTTTTTGATGCGTTTCATAGCAAATTGAATTAGTATCTGTTCCAGCAGTTGTAATTAAAAAGTATAATGGTTGAGTTCTAGCATCTCCTGAACCTTTGGTCATAACATCAAAGAGCTTACGATTAGGTTGAGTATGAAGTTCATCAAACACTACACCGTGAATATTAAAACCGTGTTTAGAATAAGCCTCAGCAGATAACACTTGATAAAAGCTATTAGTAGGTAAGTAGATTATTCTTTTTTGCGAAGTTAGAATTTTAACTCTACGGTTTAGTGCAGGACACATTCTTACCATATCGGCTGCAACATCAAAAACAATCGTTGCTTGTCCACGATCAGCTGCACAACCATAAACTTCTGCTCTTTCTTCTCCATCTCCACAACAAAGAAGAAGTGCAACGGCAGCTGCAAGTTCTGATTTACCCATCTTCTTTGGAATTTCAATATATGCAGTATTAAACTGTCTGTATCCATCGGGTTTTAATATTCCAAATAAATCTCTAATAATTTGTTTTTGCCAATCTAGTAATTTAAACTTTTTACCTGCCCATCTACCTTTTGTATGAGTTAAAAGTTCTATAAAATTAACTGCATAATCTGCACTTTTCTTATCATAAGTTGATGTCTTAAGCATAAATTTGGTTGGTTTGTAATCATTTGTTTTAATAACTATCTCCTTTCCAACTAAAAAAGAGCCTTTATAAAAGCTCTTAAAGTTTAATTATTTTGTTTTTAAATTATAAAATGTCCCATCTTCCTTGTTCTTTATTATAAATGTAGCAATCATCTGCCCATGAATCTTTAGCTTGTTTTATTAATTCATCTCTATTTTTAAAGTCTATTGCTTTAACATTTGTTTCATTTCTATCTCTTCCATAAAAGATTGATACATTTTCTTCTGGATTATTGAAACTGTGTCCTTTCTTAGTTGGTTCTAATTTTTCTGCTAATATTGAACAATCTCCAAGTTCTATAATCTTTTTAACTTTATCTTTTTGGTAATAATATTTTTTAAGAAATTCTAGCATTTTGCTAGGTTCTTCTGAATTGTGAAGGTAAATTGATTTTCCTCCGTTTTCTTCTTTTATTGCTATTCTTGCTCTTCTGCTCATGTTTTTTCTCCTTTAATTTTTGTTATATACATATTCCCGTACTATCGACTATATATCAAGTAAATTAGGCATATTTCTTTAAATATCTGCTTATTTTCCAAGAATAAAGGCAATATAATCAGATTTTTGTTCTTCTATAAATATAACTAATTCATAAAAGCCTTTATCATGAGCAATTCTTTGAACCATTACAGTATCTAGCATATTTGTAAGTCCAGTATCTCTAATTTCTAATATTTGCTCTTTTATTTTATCTGTCATCTTCTATTCTCCTACATATATCTTCATTTAAAACAACATTTAAGCTGCTACCATTATCCCACTTAACTATTATTGAACCAATGTCATCAACTCCCATAACAGTTCCTTTTGTTCCAACTGAGGGAGCGTGTTTATCTTCCATTTTAAGTAATTCAACTCTTACACCTTTTGGATATTTAATTCTTAGTTCTTCTAAAATCTCTTTTTTAACAACCATTATTTAATTCCTTTTAATGTATCTTCTTTTCCAAGGTCATATGCTTTTTGCATTAGTTCTCTAATTGACCATACTGATATATCTTTAAAGTCTAAATCATCATGATGTCTAGTTTCTAAAGTTTCAAATTCATATAAAACATCTTTGCATATCTTCTCGAATTTCTTTTCAGTTTCATTTAGTGTATTTGGATTTATGATTTGTTCCATAATTTTTTCTTTATTCATGGTTTTCTCCTTTAATTTTGTTATGTACATATTCCCGTAGATTGGTTTATATATCAAGTAATTTAGCCATTATTATTAAAGTTTTTAATACTATTTAAGACAAAAACTACACAAGGAAGAGCTACACCATTTCCCCACATTTTATACATTGCACTATCTGAATAAGGATTTTTAAGCCATTTTATTATTTGCTTATCTGTCTTTGGTCTTTTAGATTTAGTTACTACTTTTCTATGTGTTTCAAATACTTCTCTCCAAAACTTAATCTCTTTATACGTTGGATTTTCAGTTTCTAAATCATCACACCAATAATCTGGAAAGCCTTGAAGTCTTAAACATTCAAGTGGAGTTAATCTTCTTACGATGTAATTATCATTTACAAGTGGTGGGTCTTTATAGTCTGTTGCAACTAATGTATTTACTAGTTCTTTTTCTGCAATAGTATGAAATGAACTTTTTGAAGTTGAATAGCAAACTGCTACACCACCTTGATTAGCATTTGGATTATTTCCGTTGGTATCAAGTGCTCTTGATGTATCTGTTTTATAGATATTTGCTCTTACATTTTTAGTATTATCTGATGTAAGTCTTATATCAAATATGCTTTTATCTTCAACCACAAAGGGAGTATTTCCCCCGCCACTGCCAAGATTTGCTCCAAGGGTAGTACTTACTCCTATTGGTCCAGTATACCTTGTGTCTTGACCATGATTTTCAAATACTAATTTTGTATCATTGATGTGTTTATCAGTGCTTTTTCTAAAATCTCTGGTAGCTTTTTTCCACACTTTTTTGCCCTTGCTAGTATTCCAAGACTTGCTTTCTTGCTTAAATAATATTTGCTCGCTACTTTGTCCATTAAAATCTGCGACAAGGAAGATTCGTCTTCTTCTTTGTGGTACTCCGAAATATCTAGCATCAAGCACTCGCCATGATATGGAGTAATCTCTTCCCATGATTGTTCCTGCATTTTGCCATTTTGTAGATTTAGGTATAAATATATCTTCTTTTTTAACTTTGCAGATTTCTTCAAGGACACATCTAAAATCTTCCCCTTTGTTTGATGAGAATGCTCCTGGCACATTTTCCCACACAATGTATCTTGGTTTTTCTCCATTTGTTTTATTCCTCATTTCCTTTATTATTCTTATTGCTTCATAAAAAAGACTAGACCTTGTGCCATCTAGTCCATTTCTTTTTCCTGCAATTGATAAGTCTTGACAAGGACTTCCAAATGTTATGATATCTACTGGTTCTATTTCAATACCTTTTATCTTAGTTATATCTCCTAAGTGTTTAACATTTGGTAGTCTTTTAGTTGTAACCCTTATAGGAAAAGGTTCGATTTCAGAATTCCAGATTGGAGTAATATTTGAAATTAAAGCTCCTAACTCAAATCCACCAGAGCCTGAAAAAAGACTACCTAGTGTTAAATCACTCATCTTTAACCTCTACATCACTATATTTATATTCTTTACCATCTCTAATTAAGATTACATCTTCACTTGAACCTTTTAATTCTATGTATCTTTTTACTGCAACATCTACAAATTTTGGTTCGAGTTCTACTCCATAGCAAATTCTATCAAGCTCTTCACAAGCTATTAGTGTTGTAGCAGAGCCTAAAAATCCATCAAGTACCAATCCATTTGTTTGAGTACATTGTTTAATTAGATATGCTATTAAAGCTACTGGCTTACTTGATGGATGACCAAATCCCTCTGTCTTAGAATTAGAAAGTCCGTCAAATTCAAATATTGCTTTTTGCTTTTGATCACCATACCAGATATGTTTTCCATCTTTTCTCCACCCCCATATAATTGGCTCCATATTAAACTTCCAGTCAGTTCTCATAAGTGGGGCTCTTGGTTTCTTCCAAATAAGTCCTGCTCCAACCTTAAATCCTGCGTCTTCATATGCATCATAAAAAATACGAGCTTTCATAGTTGCATAAAAAATATAAATAGATGCATCTGTTGACATTGTTTCCTTAAAATTATTAAAAGCCTTAAGTAAAAACTCATAGGCTTCTTTATCTTTAAGATTATCGTTTTTTATTTTTCCTGATGCACTATCTAAATCAATCATATATGGTGGGTCTGTACAAACTAGATTTACTTTTTTATCTTCTAGTAATCTTTCATATGTTTTTAAATCTGTACTATCTCCACAAATAACTTTATGCTTTCCAATTTTCCAAATATCTCCATTCTTACTTATGCACGGCTTTTTAAGTTCTTCTTCTACATCAAATTTATCTTCTTCAACATCTCTAGCTTCATCAAATATTTTAGATAGCTCTTCTCCACTGAAACCTAAAAGGTCAATATCAAAATCCATACCTTCGAGTTCAGATAATTCAACATTTAAAAGTTCATTATCCCATCCAGCATTGAGTGCTAGTTTGTTATCTGCAATAATGTATGCTTTCTTTTGTGCCTCACTTAAATGCTCTTCTTTAATACAAGGTATCTTTTTAAGTCCTAGCTTTCTTGCTGCGAGAATTCTACCGTGACCAGCTAGTATTGTATTATCACTTGTAACTAAAACAGGATTTAAAAATCCAAACTCTTTTATACTTGCAGCTATTTGATTTACTTGTTGTTCATTATGGGTTCTTGCATTATTGACATAAGGTATTAGCTCATCAATATCTGCAATGTAATATTTTGTTTCTTTATTCATCTTTCCTCCACTAAAAAAGACCCCATTTAGCAAATTCTTCAAATCCACCAATAGAGTCTATATATTCTTTTGCAATTTTTACTATCTCGCCATAAGGCTTGCCATCAATTTCAGTATCTCCAATTGCACATGATAGTTTTATTTCTTTTTTAGTTTCTTGTGCTTTTAAAAATACATATATATTTACTGAAACATCTGCCTTAGATAAATCTTTACCGTGAAGTCCACCACCTGTTAAGCTATCTGCCATATCACTTCCTAGTTTTCTATTTGTACATCCTGTATCCACATTTGTTCCACCTATCCACTCTCCTAATGGATTGATTATTGCTTTTGGATATAGCTTTTTAAGTTCTTCTGTTTTTGCATTTGATTGGCAGATTATAAGTCTATCTTTATCTAATATGTATTTACCATCAAATGGATATTTTTCATAAATGTCTTTTGCAATTTTAGATAATTTAATCTGCTCATTAGTTAATGGCATACCTTTAAATATTCCATTATCTCCACATCTAATTTCATCTTCTTGGTTTTTAGATAAATGCTCATCTTGTTCTACAACCATAATATCGCATTTAACATTACCTGCTATTCTTTTTATGATTTCTTCTATTTCTTTATTTTCAAATTTTACAGTTGTTTCAATGATTGTATGACATACACCATGACCAATTAAAACTTCAACTGCAATCTTTGGTTCATCTTCTTTCTTATATGCTAAATCTACAATAGCACCTGCAATACAATCGCTGATTTTATCTGGGTGCTTTGGATTAACTTTTTCTATCATTTCATATTCCTTTCTATTTCTTCATACGAAGTAATTTTTCCATTAAATCATCACCAGTATCTTCAAATACTGATGTGCAATTTTGTTTTACTATGTCATAAATCTCATACCATAAAAGATTTGCACTTTTTTGGAATTGAACTGACATCTGAACAAATGGAGATGTAATAACTCCTCCTGTTGTAGGATGTTTACCTAGAAGTCCATAATTACTTAATGCTTCTTCACATTGAATATATCTAGCAAATGCTTGTGAATATGCCTCTAATAATCTTGGATTTACTAATTTTTCACAGTTTCTTTCTTTTAGCCATAACCATGTTTCTTTGTAAATTCTATCTGCACCAAGTGGGATACCACTTTTCTGTTTTGCAGATAAATATTCACTTGGCTTTGGAATATTTACCCCTTCAAGAACTGCTCCATCAGGTAAATCAACTGCATCTAATTCTTCAATTGTTAATTCTGGTATTTCATTATCTATAACTTTTACTTCTTTTCCTTTTTGGATTTTTTGTACTGCAGAGTGTGGTTTATCTCCTGCTCTAACTCTTCTACCACCACGATTTGTACCGTCTTTTGCCATGTTTTTTCCTCCTTTTCTTTAATTTTCTTTAATACCCTGTTTGAACCAAACTTTTTCTGCACGAAGGTTCTCGCCCGTTCTTCTGTTTACTAGGGTTTAGAGATAATTAAGCCCCTACCCCCATCTATCTCCACGCTTGGCATGAACTTTGGAGTGACAACTTTGGCACAATGAAATTAAATTATTAATATCATGTGTTCCACCTTCTGCAAGTGGTAGTTTGTGATGTACTTGCTCGACCTCTACAAGTATTCCGTTCTTATAGCACATCTCACAAAAAGGATGTGTCTTTACATATTTATCTCTTATTCTTTTCCATGCTCTACCATACCTTAAATGTGGTTTATACTTCCTACCATACTTTTCATATCTTTTGTTATCTTCTTTTAAGTGTTTCTCACAAAACCTACCATCAGTTAGTTCTGGACAGTTAGGAAAAGAACATGGTCTTTTAGGTTTTCTTGGCATATAAATCTCTCTTTCTTTGCATAATAAAAACCCTGCAAGGTCTGTCCTTACAAGGTCTTTTATGTTCCCATAGCTTTTTCCTAATTATATAGTACTACAATTGGCTAGGTGTAAACAACTCTTCACGGCTCTCTTCGGCTCTCCTTAGGTCTACTTTTTGTATTTTTCATTAATTATCACATCCATTTTAGCTAAAGCTTTGTTATGAAGTTTATGAATTGCACTCTCACTATAATCCATAGTTCTTTGAATTTTATACCAATTTAACTCCTTTAAATATCTAAGTATTAATATCTTTTGCAGTTTCAGATCTTCTATTCTTTCTATAAAATTCAATGCCTCAACTGTTAGTCTACTTAGTTCTTCTTCATCTTTTTTAGCTTCAATTTCTAAATCTAATGCTTTAATCATAGCCTCTTCCATAGGACTTCTTACACTTCCTTTTGGTGGTTTTGGCATATCACTATAAACTGTCCCACCTGCACTTTGTGCTAGTTCTTTATAGAACTCTGCCTTTTCTAATTTAAATTCAATTGCTGTTTTTAAATAATTAATTTTTCTAAAATATTCTTTTGATTTCATTTTTCTTACCTCTATTCTTTCCGAGGTAAGTTATCTTAATAACTTCTACTCTTTTATTTGTGCTTTTACTGCATTCATTAATGCATCTTGTATTTTTTCTTTTCTTTGTAATGCTTTCATTACATCTTCATCAATAGTTCCACTACATATTATGTGATGAATAACTACTGTATCTTTTTGACCTTGTCTGTAAAGTCTGGCATTGGTTTGTTGGTATAATTCAAGCGACCAAATCAAGCTAAACCATATAAGTGTTGCTCCTCCTATTTGAAGATTTAGTCCATGCCCTGCACTTGCTGGGTGGATAATTGCAACTGGTATTTTCCCATCATTCCAATCTCTTATATCTTGCTCGGTTTTAATTTCACGAACACTAAACCTTTTCATTATTCTTTCTTTATCCGAGCCATACCAATAAGCAACTAATACTGGCTTACCATTTGCACCTTCAATTAAATCTTCAAGGGCATCTAGCTTTCTATCGTGGATATGATAAGATTTTCTATCTTCATCATAAATATTTCCACTTGCAAGTTGCAGTAGCTTTCCAGATAGCACGGCAGCATTTACTGCATCTATTTCAGTTGTGTAAGTTCTATTTTTAACACTTTCTGCAACTTCTACTACAAACTTCTTTTTAAGCTCTTCATAAATAGCCCTCTCATTATTATCCATCGATACTTTAACTTCATTGATTACAAGTTCTGGCATTTTAAGATGGTCTTTTGCTTTCATTGAAATTGTTATATCTGATATTTTGTCATAGATTCTTTCTTCTGAATCAATCATTGGTTTATATGAAAATATCTGCATACCATTTCTTTTATCTGGTAAAAAGTACTTATTCCTATAATGAGTTATATACTTTTCAAGTCTTTCTCCCATATCTAGTATTTTAAATTCTGCCCACAAGTCCATCAGTCCATTAGAACTTGGCGTGCCTGTTAGTCCAACTACTCTTTTAATCTTTGGTCTTACTTTAAGTAGTGATTTAAATCTTTTAGACTGTCCATTTTTAAAACTTGATAATTCATCAATTACTAACATATCAAAATCGAACTTATATCCACTTTTAGTAATAAGCCAATCTATATTTTCACGATTGATTATATAGATATGTGCTTTTTTATTTAATGCCTGTTCTCGCTCTTTTTTACTACCAACTATGATGGAATATTCAAGCAAGTTTAAATGTTCCCATTTCTTAATTTCATCTTTCCATGTAGTTTTAGCGACTCTTAAAGGTGCTATAATTAATACTTTTGAAACATCAAAGCTATCTAGCATTAAATCATTTATAGCTGTTAAAGTTATAATACTTTTGCCCAAACCACATTCAAGTAGGATGGCAGATATGGGTTTATTGATTATAAAATCTGTTGCTACTTCCTGATATTTATGTGGAGCATATTTCATCTATCACACCTCCTATTCTTTCTACATCATCAATGACAAAGCATTTAAAACCTAGCTTTCTTAAATCTTTTATTCTTCTTATCTGAATAGGACGGGGTTTTAAACCTTTCTGCTTTAATTCTACAAATCCTATTTTTCCTTTATTCATCAAAATTAACCTATCTGGAATTCCTATCATGCTTAAAGAATTAAGTTTTAAACAAAGTCCCCCTTTATCCTTAACTGCCTTTACTAGCTTTTTTTCTATATTTTTTTCTAACATTTATTACTCCTTATTTTTTATTCGTGCAGTGCTATATACTCAATTTCCTAACTTTTATATATAAATAGAGTATATATCGTCACTTTTTATATATTATGGAGGTCAAGGAAGTCATTTTCCTATATTACCTTATATACCTATTTTTTATACCTATAAGAAAACTTATATATATGACTTCAATGACATCCATATTTTTATATATTTTCAAATTCAGATTTTAGTCTAACGCCTACAATAATATTACCTTTCATAGTTTTTCTTCGTATATACCCCTCGCTTTCAACGGCTGCATAAAAATCTGTTGTACTACGAATATACTCACCTCTTCGGATGCAAAATGAACGATACTCTGAATAAAGCTCACCACTTTTTTCTTCAAAATCCACTCCTATCTCACAGCATTCTTCTAAAAACTGATTAAACCAGTCATTTTCATCTTGATATTTGCTTATAGCCTCTTCTACTATCTTTGGTTTTTTTAATTTAAAATCATCTTTGATTACTTTTTTAGCACCATCGATTATCCACTGTAAAACTGCACCACCTGAATTTTTAAATATGTAATCAGTATAGTTTTTGATATCACTTTTACCTTCAATCTTTGCATTAAATGGTATTACAATAAGTCTTCTCCAAGTCCCCTTATCTAATGCTCCAACTCTTGGCAGGTGGTTAGTATAAAGTACTAATGTGTGTGATGGAGTATAAGCAAATGGAGATTTGAATTTCTTTTCTGCTGTTATTTCATCAGTAGAACATAGCTGTTTAACGTTTGATGTATTCATTCGCATTCCCTCTTCAAGCTCAGCTGCAATAAGCAGTCTTTTACCTTTTGCCTCTGCAAGTTCTGGTTTAGCATTTCTTCTGCAACCAGCAGTTAGAATATCTGCCGACATCGTTCCACTATATGTACCTAGAACCTTTGCGATTGTATTCCAAAATGTAGACTTACCATTTCTTCCCTCTCCATAAGCAATAATAAGAGCCTCTACATAAACCTTTCCTATAACTGCAAGTCCTACAATTTTTTGTACATAATCTATTAATTCTTGATTGCTTTCAAAAAACACATTTAATGAATCAAGCCATAAGTTCATACCATCATTTGATGGGTCTACACTAGTTTGTTTAGTGATAAAGTCACTTGCTTTATGCTCATCAGATATACCAGTTTTAAGATTAATAGTGTTAGTTGGTGTATTTAATAAAATATCATTACAGTCTAATTCATTTGGTTCTATAACTATCATAGGTTTTACTTCTTTTAGTGCTGCCCAAATATATCTACTATCTCTTCTTTTAAGTGCAAACTTCTGATAAACTAGTGCTTTTTCATACTTATCATAACTTCTTCTTTGGACTGAACTAAACTGATCTAATGCCTTTTTATTTCCAAGTGCAGCAAGCAGTTCAAATGCTCCATTTTTAGTCATTTCATCCATACACTTTTTAATTTCAACTTCTGCCTCTTCTAGTTGTCTTTCAGTTAATAGTTGAATTAAACCTTGTGCTTTTGATGATGATTCTTCCCAAAATGAGCCGTTATATACTAGATAATCTGTTGATGAAGAATGCCTTAATATATCCTTATATTCTTTTGAAAGCATAACTGCTTGTCCAACATCAGTTAAATCGTGAGGCATTAAATTAAATTCTTGATTGTACTGTTCTGGTGGAATATATCCCTCTTGATTTATAACCTTATTTCCAAACTTAATAGCACTATGCCATATTTTATTAAGCTCACTATCAGATAATAGTGGTGTGCATTTTTCTGCTTGTTTTAAAAATTCTTTTTTAGCAGTATCTGTAATTCCATAACGCTTGATAAGTTTTCCAGCTATATGACTCATAGTAGAATTTCGACTTCCAGCTTGAATAGAACCAGTCATTTCATCAAATTCTGCAAAAAGGTCTTGTTCTTCTACAAGTACATCTTCTATACTTTTATCACTATCATTCCAAATAATCTCATCTGCATTATTTCCATAGATAAATCTTGCAGGGTCTAATGCATTTTTATCTAAAAATTTAAAGTTCTCATATACCTTATTTTTAAATTCTTGACACCCCTTAACACTATTAAACGGTTTATGTGGGAAGTAGATATGATGTCTAGGTCTAGCTTTTTTACCGTTCTTTTCTTTCATATTATTTCTACTTGGAACAATAGCATATGCTACATTTCCAAATATGAATTCATAGTCTTCTGGATATATCCATTTACTTTCATCTTCTGTATGGTCATTATCTACATCAAATACATCGCAGTCAGAACCTATGTAATTATCCTTTGCTCTATAATTGTTTTTAAACTGACCACAAACATGGTCAAATGCGACCACATTTTTTAACTCTTCTTTGTTTGTTACTATTTCCTTATATGGATAGATACAATTTTTAGAATTTTGTACTACATCTGATTTATATATTGTTAACTTCATTGATTGCCACCTCCTTAAAATCGTTATTGAAGTATCTTACTTTTTGAAATCTCTTTTTAGATATTTCAAGCTCTTTACTCATTCCTTTTGTAATGTTTTCTGCTAAAACCCACACTTCATTTGCTTTTCCAAGTAAGATAATATCCATAAATATTGCATTATATCTATCTGCTTTTTTAGTGTCATCTAAAAATGGGAACATTAGATGAGGCGTAATTGGTATGCAGTTTTGGTTATAAATAAACTCTGCAAATTTAGTTGCTCTTTTTATATTTTCTTTGATATTTCCACTGTATGGAGCACATACATATACTAGTGGTTTGAATTCTTTTTTCTCTTTCATTAGTTATTCTCCTTTAAAAATAGATTTATAAAATACTGTTGTCCCTTACCTGTAACTTTTGTAGTTTTGCTAATAGTTGTATGACCATCTGGATATGTGAATACTGTTTCTTTGATTTTAAATAGACCAAGTTCCATACTCTTTTGTGTTGGCATATTATAGTCACCACTTTTTCTTTTAATTAGATAGCCATTAACTCTAAGCCATTCAAACAATCTGTTTTGACCAGTATTGATACCATTTCCTTTTAGAATTTTTGCAAGCTCTCCAATTAGAATAGTTGTATTACTTGTAGCAACACTATCTGCAAATAAAGCTTTTGGTTTCATTGTTTCAATCAATAAGTCTTTTTGCTTGATTACTTCTTTTGCAGCAGTTAGTGCTTCTTTTATAGTTTCACCATCTAGATTTTCTTGACCTTGAATATATCCACCATTTTTTCTAATTGATGGTAATACTTCACTTGTAACCCATCTTTTAAATCTTTTGATTTTATTTATTCTTTCTTGCACTTCTATGGGGTACGCATTCTGTACCCCACCTGAATTTGCTCTTTCAGGTTTAAGAGTAAAAAGTAATGCATACAATCCACTTTCATTGATAAATTTAATTTTCTGCTTTCTTCCAAGATTATCTATAATGAGGCTTTCAAGTTTATCTTCTTCATCTATTCTTGATAGTGATCTATTATGATTTTTATCTCCAAAAGCTGTACATATATCTTTTCCTACAAACCAAATCTGATTATTGATATTTAATGTTCTAATTTTTCCAAATTCAGAACTATTTAATATTGCTATTTTTTCTATTTGCTTTGTAATTTCTAAACATCCTCCTTTCTTTTCATTGTTATATTCTGTTGATTTTTTGAATTCCTTTTCTTGGAATGACTGTGTTTTTGACATCTTTAATGTCTCCTTTCTGTTTTTTTAAATTTTTGAAGTGGGCTCTTTTCCCCTTCACTTGTTAACGGACAAAAAACGTCTAGGTGACAAAAATTTCTCAAAAAAAATTAAAAAAAGTAGGAAATTAATCCTACTTTCTTAAAAAATATTTATTTTCACTTAATCCTTCTTATAAAACTCACAAGTATAACCATCGGCATTAAGTAATAAAGTCTTATTCCAATCAGGTAACATGCTCATATCCTTACAAATTTTATCTAGTGATAAACTTTTATCTCCTTCAATAATTAATTCATCATGAATATGGGCTACTATTTCTAAATCACTTAAATTTGTTATAGCAAACATTAATAAATCTCTTGCGATTGCTTGCACTATATTTTCTACAAACTTTGGACCATAACTTTCAAGTCTATCCCATTTCTTTCCTACTCCTATTCCCTCATAACTAACAGATTCACTACCATATTGGTTTATTTCTATTTTTGGTTTTATATATGCAAGTCGTCTTTTGCTTGGTAGTTCTATAAAAAGTATCCCACTTTTATAAATAAATTTAATGCCATGAGTTTTGGTTGTTATTCTTTGCTTTATACAATCCTTAACTGCTTTATCTACTGCCCACCAAAACTCAACTATATGTGGATTAGCATCTCTCCAAGCATCAACTAATGGTTTTAATTCTTCCTCTTTAAGCCCCATATCAAGAGCACCCATAGCAGTCAAAGCTCCAACAGACCCGCCATATCCAAGTGCAAGTTCTGCAATCTTACCTTTTTGTCTTAAATACCCATTTACTCCATGTTTTTCTACTGGAACATTAAACATCTGACTAGCTGATGCACAGTAAATATCTCCACCGTTTTTAAAGACTTCTTCTCTCCATTTTTCTCCTGCAAGATTAGCAATAACTCTTGCTTCAATAGCACTAAAATCTGCTACAAAAAATGTAGTGTTTTCTTTTGGTATAAATGCCGTTCGTATAAGTTCAGATAGTACATTTGGTATATCTTCATAAAGTAAATCTAATGCCTCTATATTTTTATCTTTAACTAAATCTCGTGCCTGTTTTAAATCTGACATTGAGTTTCTTTTTAAGTTTTGAAGTTGAACCAGTCTTCCACTCCAACGCCCAGTTCTGTTTGCTCCTAAAAATTGAAACATACCTCTACATCTATCATCTAAACAAACTGCATTTATCATAGCCTCATATTTTTTGATTGATGATTTAGATAGTTTTTGTCTAAGTTCTAAAACTCTACTTACTTTATTATTTGATGTTTTTAAAAGTTCTATTACTGTCTTTTTATCAAGGCTATCTGTTTCTACATTATTTTCTTTAAGCCACTGTTTTATTTGCAGTACTGAATTAGGATTTTCAAGATTAGTTATTTCTTTTAACTCATTCATATTTCTAAACCTAGATATCCTGTTAATCTCAATTGCAGATAAGACAAACTGCTTATCTATTTTTATGCCTCTATCATTTATAATTTGGTCTAATTCATATTCTTTCCAAATAAAGTCAGGTACTTTAAAGTTTTTTAGTTTTTCTTGTATCTTCATTTCTACTTCAACATCTCGCTTGTTATATTCCTTAAAAAGCTCCCATTTGTTTTTATCGTGATAATAGTAATTTCTTATTCTTTGATTATTAGTTTTAGTCGGCTTACAAGGTATACAAAAATACCTTATTAAATCTTTACCTTCTGCTAATTTTTGTTTATCTAATCCTAAAACTGCACCTACACCTTGAAGAGATAAAGGCAGTCCCATATAT
The DNA here is from genome assembly GCF_000423245.1 of Ligilactobacillus ceti DSM 22408. GTDB lineage: Bacteria > Bacillota > Bacilli > Lactobacillales > Lactobacillaceae > Ligilactobacillus > Ligilactobacillus ceti. The sequence continues at coordinate 363,051 of NZ_KE383993.1, read as the reverse complement.
GCAGACCAAACCATAGAACATCTCCACGATTTAGGATTTAAATATTCTCCTGTTTTCATACCTAAATATCTTGATAGACAAATTCTCTCAAAGTTAGCATTAAAAGCCCATTTAATAACTTTATCACTTTTTAGTGCCTCTATTATTTCTTGTGGCAGTTTTTCTCCACTTGCTAAATCTATTACTTTTACATCAGTGTTATTTACTGAATATGCAAATAGTAAGATTTCAAAATCTTTACTCTCGCAATATTTATAAACTCCACTTTTACCTAAATTTATGCTAGAAAATGTCTCAATATCACAACTCAGTGTTTTTATTTTTTCCATTGTTACTCCTTTTAAAATAAAGATGGCAAAGACTAATCCTTGCCACTTTATATGCTTATTTATTCTGACCTTCTTAGTCGTCTTTCTTTTAACTGTTTTAGCTTTCTTGCTTTTTCTTTTGCTTTTTGTTCTTTATATCCAATAATCATAGCCCAACAAAGACATATGTTAATTGATATAAGAAAAGTAGCCATTCCAATATTTGCTATTAAGTTCATTACTTCTGTTAATTCTTTCATATCCATCTCCTTATGCTAAAAAGTCGTCAGACTCTAGAGTTGTAAATTCATCAGTAGCATTTGTTCTGCCACCTAATGGCTCTCCGTCTTTTATTTTTTGGATATTTCCAAGTCCACAAGCTACACCTTTATTACCGTTAGAGTTAAAAGCGTAGAAGTTAAGTGATACTCGTCCGTAGCACCCTGAGTAGACTTCTGATCTATCTAATATTGGTTTGACATTTTTATCTACAATTTGTGGTGGTGTAATTGAATTAGCATTGATGAAGTAATGTCCTTTATATGCTTCATCATCTCTTTCAATATCTCCATCACGAAGTGGTAGTTTAATTGCTTGTTTGTTTGGTTTCTTATTTCCAAACTTACTCATTCCTTCTTCAATTGCAGCATCTACTGCCTTCTCTATTTGGTCTAATGTTTCTTTATCTTCTTTTGGAATTAGAACAGATACAGAGTATCTTTCTTTACCACCGTTAATTGATACAGGCTCCCAACCATTAAAGTATGATAATCTTGTATTTACACCTGTTATTACTTTGCATTTATTATTCTTCATTTTAATTTTCTCCTTTTATTTTATTAAATTCTTGATTTACATTGTTTTCATCAATGGCTATTCTTACATAGCCTTTTCTTTTTGATGTTTTTACTTCCATATATTTGTTATAGATAGTAGGCTCATCTGCCTTTAATTTTTTAGTGTCAATCACTTCTCTTTGACTGGTAGTTTCATCAACTCTTGAAATAGTTACACCATTTGATGTTTTCCATTTCTTAACATTGTATTTTTTCATAGCTTCAAATAAGTCTTCTTTGGTTTTCTTTAATTCTTGTTCTACTTCTTTTAAACCTTTTAACTTATTTTCTAAGGCTATTACTTTTTTTGAGTTATCTACAATGATTGGATTTATAAAATCTTCATCTGTCATTTCTGGATTGTTCTTTAAGGCTATTAAGTCTTCTTGAAACTTATCTACACTTTCTAATATTTCTGTTGCAAGTTTCTGATAATCCTTTAAATCAATATGATAGATTTTTAATTTATCTTTATCGATTTGTTTTGGAATATTAAAGGTAGTTCTTTCATAGATAGCTAGCATTCCTTTTTCTTTTTTAGCATTTATCATATAAAAGAGCAGTTGCACTAGATAGTATTTATAATCCTTAATGTCTGATTTAATATTTGATGTAGTTTTAATTTCTAGTATTTCACTATCATTTATTCCATCAACATTACATCTAAACTTTAATTTGTCTGTTTCATTTGGACTTAAATCACCTATAAAGTATCCTTCCTTAAATGGACTAGATTTTCTAAATTCTTCATTGATATAATCTCTTATCATCGGTTCTAGGATATTTCCATATTCTGTGTATTCATTACCTTTAAAAGTATTTTTACTAAAACCTGCTTTTTCTTTCATTAGTAGACTTCTACTTTTAAATGCAGATATATCCATAATTATTGGAATATCTGAACCACCGATGTATCTTTGTCTATTTTCTGTTACACTACTTGGTTTTTCCATTATTCTAGCCCCCTTACTTTATTTAAAAGTTCTAGATAATCTGATGGATTAACTTCACTTAACTTATTAGCATTAAAAGAATTTATTATTTCCTTTATTTGTGGAGTAAAACCTAGTTTGCTTTTTTCAGCTAGTACTTTTCTTACATCTTCTAGTGTTGGTATTTCTTCCTCTTCTTTAATAGCTTTTCCACTGGTTAAACTTAATAAATCTGATGTTATTAAATCTAAAGTTTGACTACATTTTTTAAGTTCTTCTGCGATTACAGATAGATCTTTGACTTTTCCCATTTTCTTCTCCTTTCAACTTATTTAACTTTTTTAGATTGTCAGCTATGCTTTTGGTCTTATTACTTATTTCAAGTAATACATCGCATATCTTTTCGTCTATATTTTTTGTCATTTGGCTTACCTCCTTTCCGTTATTTTTGAAGTGGTGTTTCTCCCCTTCACTTGTTAACGGACAAAAATTAGCTAGGTGACAAAAATTTTTGAAAATTTTTTATTTTTTTATAAATAATCTTCTAAGGAGTTTTTTAAATTCGAGAAAATTCTGCGTCTTTGATAATTAACAGTAGTTCTTTTACTTCCTAGTAAATCAGCTATTTCACTATCTGATTTTTCTTCCATATAATATTTAAAGATTTGTTTGTCTATCTCATCTAATTCTTCAACTAATTTGTTTAGTTTTTCTAACAATTCTTCTTTTTCTAGTCTTTCAAGAGCTGATTCTTGATTATAATCTAGTGTTTCATATTTATAATTTTCATAAAGCTCATCTAATGAAAGAGCAGTTTTTTTACATTCCATTTCTGCATTTCTCTTTCTTTCTATTTCTTTTGCTTCTCTCCAGACAGGTTGCATGAATTCTTTATATAGCTCTTCATTATCTGTTTTTATTAAATGAACTAATTTATATTCACTACCTACCTTTTGATAGCTAACTTCTTTAGGATTAATTCCTAAATCCTTAATTGATTCTTTTGTTACCTCCATTTGGATAACATATTGCTTTTTTTGATCTGCCTTCATCTGCGAGTCCGTCCTTTCTTCTCAGAAAGTAAGAACCCACAGTGGAAATTAAATATTTGCTAACCATAAAATGAATTCTCACTTTCTGGTTAACCATCCTGCTAGGCTAACTATTTAATATTTTTTGTCTATGTTATTGCTGCAGGCATAATCTCGTCAGACTATGAGCCAATAACACAAACTTTTTTCTAGGCTGTTCATTTATGAACTGTCGCTAGATTTTTGTACCTTTTTATTAAGTACATCTAAATTTTATAATCTTTTAAAAAAGCATGATCCACTTTAAAAGTGGACCGCTTTACTACTTATAAATATAGGATTTGCTATTTTAAAGCATAAAAAAAAGAAGATATATCTCTATATCCTCCATTTAAAAAATCCACTCTGAAAGTGGATAATTTTTTCATATTTTTTAAATTTTTATATATTAACGCCCATAGCCTTACATTTTTCTTTGATATCATCAAAATCATGCTTATATAAAGTTTGTAATGCAAATCTATAAACTTGATGGTTAAACAAATTAGGATTAATAGCACATCCAAATATGTCTAATACTCGTGTACTAATAGTTGGAGATAACTTTAATGCTAAGCAAAGTCTTACAACTGTTTCAATTTTAGGATTAGTTTTTCCATTAACTATCCTACTAATAGTTTCTGTATCTATTTCACTAAATGAAGATAATTCTACTTGGCTCATTTCTCTCCACTGCAAAAGTCTTTTTATTACTTGCTTTGGATTATTTGTCAGTTCATTAGCTATCTTCATTTCTTCTTGTATTTCATTTTTAAGAAGTTGCCCTTGTTCTTCATCTGACATATTTTCAAACTGCTCATCACAAGCTACGGCTTCAAAAGTATATAAACTATCTACTGATCGACTTAAAAAGCAAACATTATCTATGCTTATATATTTGCTTTTTACGATATTTAATTTAAATTTAATACAGCATTCATCCATGTGTGATAACGCATATGATGTTAATTCCAATCCATCATCTGTAGACTGTAAATATTTTTTTGAATTATAGACAAGATGATTATCTACAAACAAATACTTACCTTGCTCTACTTGTTTCTTTAATCTTGGATTAATTACACTTTGAAACGCTATATCTTTAATATTTGCAGTATATGTTTCATTATTTTTTAATGAGCCCTTTTTAAAAGTATGTGGTTTAACATAATGGTTATCTACATAAGTAAATGTACCAATTGCACTTTGAAAACCTAACTCTGCTAATCTTATTTTTACCGATTGTTTAGAAGCATAAAACTCTTGTGCAAGTTGAGAAATAACCTCTTCCATTACTTCATTTTCATATTTGGCTGCATTTAAATATTTCAGTTCTTTAATAAGCTCATTAGCTCTTCTAACAATTCTATTTTTAGGCATATGAAGTTTTGGTGCTAATTTTCTAGCATGAGTTTCAGTATGAGAAATCTCACCATTGACTTTGATGGTACATATAGATTCAACATCCTCATCTAAAATCTTCTGAAATTCAAATATTTTCTGATGTAGTATTTTATGAACACACTCATGATATATTGTGTTATAGTACCTACCTATATTTAAAAGTGGATTAACTGATGTATCTACTAAAATAGTGTCTTTATCTATTTTAGTAAAAGTATAATCATCTTTTTCTTCATCATATAAATTTGCTTCTGTATCCTCAAAATATATTCTACCTAAAATAGAATCATCTTTTTCTATTTTTCTTTCTTCAATTTTAAGCCCCAGTCTAGTTGCTAATATTTGTGGAGATATAACAGTTCCATATTTCAACGCTTCTGGATAATACTTATTTAATATCTTATCTGCTATTTCTTCATATTCTGAATTCTTAATTATAGGTATTAATCTTTGTGTTAATGAATTATCCAATCTACTTTTAGAGACAAACTCTTCAACAGATAAAATTTTTATAGTTGATAGTTTATCATCTAATGTTGATGAACATTTTAATAATAACCACTTTTCTTCATTTACTGAATCATCATAATGTCTATGACCATCATAAATTATTAACTCAGTAGAAAAAGCTATCTCGTATTTTATTTCATTACCACTACCCTCTTGAATCCATATTTGCTTTATCTCACCATCTTCCATTTCTATTTCACCAATAGTATGCAAATCAAGATAATCAAAATCAAAGGTGTCCTTATTTTCCTCAATAAATCGTTCTGATGCTTTATATAAATTATCATAAAACTTATTTTTTATATACTCTGTAAACTCTCTATCCTCTCTATCCATAAGAACACCTCTCTTTTAATATTATTTATTTTCTTCTTGCATATTTTTAGATCTTTCTAAAATCTCTTCAAAAATAGATTTTTTAAGCCAACTACTAAAATTATCATTATTAGTATATTGTACAAATAAATCCATATTATCTTTTATAATACTTCTTAATGCTTTATCTAATGCAACTCCGTATTCTTTTTTAACATTTTCTACATCAGAATTTTTTAATGCATTTTTTAATCTTTCATTTTTCATTACCATATTTGGTAATTCACGAATTTGTCTTTCTACATTATCTTTATCTTGCCATTCAATATTCCCAAAAATATCATTGAAATTTGCTACAATCTTTTCAAGCAAATCCATCTCTGGTTCTGATTTTCTGCCAATTCCTGTATCAATATTAGCAACTTGTCCGTCTTCATTTTCTAAAATAATATCTACAGCATTTCTTTTTTCAAGACGATAGCTTTCAAGGTCTATACTTTCTAAAATTCCAGCTGTTAAATCATCATTACCTTTTGGTGTAGGCAATCTATAAATTAGCCCTTGAAAGAAGATGGATTTTCTCTCCCATTCAACTTGTCCAATAGGAAGTATTGAAGCTAAAAAGTTATATGTTCTTAAAAATGATTTAACTCCACTCTTAAATTCCACTTGATCTTCTTCATCTAATTCTTTATATCTTTCAACACACTTATCTAATATTGGATCTGATAGATATCTTTCACTATCATCCAAGAATAACTCAACATATCTATTTACTTCATCTTCTTCATAAACATATTTACTATCTAAATCAGATAAAATATTATAAATTTTATTAGGATCAGTTGTTTTTTCTAATTTAGTTTCCTTGTAATAAGGTTGGAATGATTTTTCAATGTCTTCTGGATCATTAGCAAAATCAATAACACAAGTATCTATTTTATTTTTAGCACTTCTATTAAGTCTAGATAATGTTTGTACCGCTTTTACACTATTTAATACCTTATCTACATACATTGTATGAAGTAGTGGTTCATCATAACCCGTTTGATATTTATCCGCTACAATTAAGAATTTATATTCATCTTTCTTAAATTCTATAGGAGTTTCTTTATCAGAAAATCCATTTATACTACTTTCAGTTAATTTTTTACCTTTATACTCCTTCTCGCCAGAAAAGGCTACTATTGCTTTATATCCTGTTTTAGTATTTTTAAGAATATCATTAATAGCATAGTAATAATCAATAGCTCTTAAAATACTACTAGTAACAACCATAGCTTTCGCTTTACCATTTATTTTATTTTTAGTGTTATTAATAAAATGATTTACAATTTCTTCTGCTTTTTGTCTAATAGGAAATTCTTGCCCCTCAACATAACTTCTAATTTTTCTCTTTGCTTTTTTAGAGTCAAATTCTGGATTATCTTCTATTGTTTTATAAATCTTATAATAATTCTGATATTGAGTATAATTTTTTAATACATCTAAAATAAAACCTTCTTCTATCGCTTGTTTCATTGAATATACATCGAATGCTGAGCCGAACATCTCAATGGTTCTAGCTTTTGGAGTAGCTGTAAAAGCAAAGAAACTAGCATTTTTCGGCATTGTTTTAGCTTCAATTAAAGCAGATAATAAATCTTCAACTTCAAAATCTTCATTAAAATCCACCTTACCAGATATAGACATATTAAGAGATGCTGCTGCTTTACCACTTTGTGATGAATGTGCCTCATCAATAATAACTGCAAAATTATTATCTTTAAGTGTTGTTCCTATATCTTTTAAAATGTATGGAAACTTTTGAACAGTTGTTGTAATAATCTTTTTGCCATCGGATAACATTTCTTTCAACTCTTTTGAAGAACCTGCCCTTCCTACAATAGAACTTACATCTAAAAAGTTTCTGATATTTTTGCTTATTTGACTATCTAAAACTTTTCTATCCGTTACAACTATTACAGAATCAAATACTTTTTTATCATTTCTTTCAGCAGTTACAAGTCTATATGCAAGCCATGTAATTGAATTAGACTTGCCGCTTCCCGCACTATGTTGTATTAGGTATTTTTGTCCTACTCCTTTTTCTAATACATCTGCAAGTAATCTTGTAACCACTCTATGTTGATGAAACCTTGGGAAAATAAGTGTTTCTTTTTTACTTTCTTTATCTTTAACAACATTACAAAAATCTACAATTAAAGATGTAAGTGTTTCTTTATCTAAAAAGTACTTCCATAAATAATCTGTCATTGTTCCATCATTTACAGGATTACCTGCTCCACCATTCACACCTTTATTAAATGGCATAAATTTTGTATCTTTACCATCAATCTTAGTAGTAAAACTAATCATATTTTCATCTACTGCAAAATGAGCAATACATTTTTTGAACTCAAACAATTTATCTTTATTGCTTCTTTCATTTTTATATTGTTCTTCTGCATCTTTATATGTCCAACCAGTACTAGATGCACGACTTTTAAGTTCCATTGTAATAATCGGTAGACCATTAATGAATATACACAAATCAAGTTCTAAAGCAGGATTACTTTCAGAATAAGTAAATTGGTTTGTAACAGCAAAAATATTACTATTAAATTCATCAAATGATGCTGGTCTTTTCTTATCTAAAGCATGGTAAAACAAAATTGCATTTTCTACTGGATAACACTTTATTCCATTTTTAAGGACAGAAACAACTCCATCTTTTCTTATAATATCTGATAACCTTCTGAAAAAATTAGTTTTTCCAGTTTCTGTATCTAATTTTAACTTTTCATATTTTTCTAATTGGGTTTCTTTAATAAATCTCAATAATCTAACTTCATCAATACCATACTTTTTATTATATGAACTTTTCATTTCACTAGGCTTTATATATTCATATCCTTGTGAGTGCTCTAGATATTCGATGATATTTTTTTCTAATTCATCCTCAAATTTATTTGTTCTAATTCCCATTACTTATCTCCTTTATTTAATGTATAATAAATAGCATCCAAAATTGATAGTCCATATTTAATTAAAAATTCCTTTTGCTTATTATTATAACTATTTCTTTCAATTAATGTTTTTTCATTACTATGTCTAAAACATTGTAGCTTTTTTCTATATGCCTTAATAATATCAGTATTAAGAAAATCATTACTAATATTAGAATAATCTAATTTTAAATATTTACCATATACATTTAATAAATTCTCTATTAGATTAGCCATTTCCATTAATTTTTCATCTTGTGTCATATTATTAAAAGAAGCTGACCTGTTTGATATCTTTTTAAATTTTACATCAATCTCTTCTGTTAGGTAATAATCATTACCACGAATAAAGTGTAAATTATAAACAAACTGCCTTCTATCATCCCATTTTACAGAATTGCCATCATACTTACCCAAGTTTATGAGTTCATTTCTTATTTGTTCATAAGTAAATTTAAACGGTGTTTCTGGTGGTCTTTCTAATACTAATGGAAACTCTTTTATTTTATAGTAATTCTTATTTAAATAATAAGTTAATACATAAAATAAACATTTATATTCTTCGCTAGTATCCTTTTCATTTTCTGGCATACACACATCTTTAAATTTAGCAATTGCATCATCTAAATCATAAACATCGTAGTAATTCCTACCAATATTAGGTTTATTAGAAATATTAGTAATAGATTTTAAAAATTTATAGTGATATTCTTTATCAGTAATATTTTTTAAATAATACTCTATTAAATTCATCTAATTCTCCTCTTCAATTAATTCCTCTAAATCAATATCTTCTTCTATATCAACAGCTTCAAATATAGGGATATTTATATTCCTAACATCAATCTTCCCTGTTACAACTTCTGATATAAGCGATTGTTTCAAAGATTTTAGTTCTTCTATTTTTTTATTAGTTAAATCAATTAAATCAGTATACTGCTCATACACTTTTTGATTATTTGCTACTACAATCTTCTGTTTTTCTAAATCAATTACGGGAATTAATAAGTCATTATACTTTTCAGCACTTATGTTTTGAATTGTTGATTTTATAAAAATACTGTCCTTCCATTCTTCATAATCGGCAGTGTTCGTATAGTCGTATAAATATTTAGGAATTATTTTATCAGACACTCTAGCTCTTATTAGATATCCAGCAAATGAACATTTCTCACTATCATTAAAAATATAGGTTTTTCCTACTGTTGCTCCGCTTCGTGCAAATAATACATCACCTTTTTGAAGTACAAAATTATCATCCTCAATGTCTACAAAAAGTTTATTATCGTCTTTTAACTTTCCATTTTTATCAATATCTGTAATCCTGATATACCTATATTCACCTGTTAAATTCCCACTTACATTGAGACCATATTTTAATTTTTCTTTTAATAAAAATTTAAGTTTAATTAACCTTGAATCAAACAAGTTATAATTAAATTGAATTTTTTTATTAAATGCTTTCTTTAATTCCGTTATTTTTTCTTTCTCAATCTTAATAAGTTTATTTATCTCACTAATCTTCCAATCAAGATAATTAGCTATTTGTTCTTGCTCTTTAAATGGCGGCACTATAAACTCTTGTGTTTTAAGACTATCCCAAGATATTCTCATTCTAACTGTATATAACCTACCATCATCGGTTTCGGACATTTGTATGCCTTTACCTAAACCGACTAAACTCCTTTGAAAATTATAATTTCTAAATAAATATTCCATATATTTAGAAGATACATTATCATCTCGAACTTTTAACGCATAATAAACAGGGCTTATTGCTCCAAAATATTTAGAAATTCCTACCGAACCTGCTACAATATTCATACAATTAAGTAATATATCTCCCTCATGACAAATATTATATGCCGTTAAATCTTCTTTTGGTTTATTTCCACCTTTTTCTATTCGTTCTGAATAAAGTGTAACTCCATATTTAGCACTTAAAGATAATATATTTTCTGTTTTAATAGGTTTGTTTTTTTCTTTCCTTAATTCAAAAATAGTACTTATTCTTCTAACCGTCCAATGCTCTGGCACCTCATGTAAATATGGAAGTTCTACTTTTTTATATTCTTTATATCTATTCATGCAAACCCTCCAAAATGCCTTTTAGCATTCCATCTGATTCTTTTTCTAGAACTTTTATTTTTTCTACAATAATTTCTACACTTTCCAGTTCTTTTGGTTTATAAAAATATTTAGTGAAGTTAATTTCATATCCTATCTTTATTGATTTTTTATCATATTCTGCATATGGATAATAAGGCAATACTTCTTTTTCCATATAGGCATCAATTCCACCTTCATAGTTCATAGGTACTATTTCAGTATCTTTTAATGATTTATCAAACTTAACCTTACCTTTTTTATCTTTTACGAAATTGTCGTTTTCATCTATTTCTGGACGATTAACTACAATCTTATAGTATCCAAAGTCGCTATTATTTAAAATCTTGCTTTCTTCTGTTTCTGCAAAATTAAGATATAATTTTAAAATATCTTTTTTGTCTTGATTAGATAACTCGCAGTTTTTCTTACCCATATTCTTACGTAATGCTCTCTTATAATTTGATGCATCTATTAGTTGGATTTTTCCTTTTCTTTCTTCTGGTTTTCTATTTGATAAAACCCAAATATAAGTAGTAATACCTGTATTATAAAACATATTTTCTGGTAACTGAATAATAGCTTCTATTAGGTCATTTTCAACCATATATCTACGGGCGTTACTCTCACCACTTCCAGCATCACCAGTAAAGAGTGCTGATCCATTATGTACTTCAACAATACGACTACCTAGTTTTGAATCTTTTTTCATCTTAGCTATATTGTTAAGTAAGAATAATAATTGTCCATCACTGACTGCTGGTATCATAGAGTAATCTCCATCACCTGCAAATTCTGTAATAAATCTTTTATCTATAATATTCTTTTTAGCATCTTTGTTACTTCCAGCTCCAAGTTTAGCTAAATCTGTCTTCCAATTTTTCCCATATGGTGGATTCGATAGCATAAAATCGAAATGTTTATCATAAGCTCCATCACTAGATAAAGTCGAACCATAAAACACTTCATTTTCATTTAAATTTTCACCTTTAATTAACATATCAGCTTTTGATATGGCATAAGTTTCTGGTTGTACTTCTTGTCCTGTTAGATATACAGATATGTTTTTATCTTTATTTTTTGCCAACTCTTTAAATCTTTCTGCTGCAACTGTTCCCATACCAAGTGTTCCACAAGCTCCATCATAAATTGTGTATGTACCATCTTTGATATCATCTATTGCAGGTATTAAAGCTATATCTGCCATAAGTTCTACTACATCTCTTGGAGTAAAATGCTCTCCTGCTTCTTCATTATTTTCTTCATTAAATTTTCTAATAAGTTCTTCAAATAATGTACCCATAGCATGATTGTCTAGTGCAGGTTTAATAATTTCTCCATCACTGTTAGTTACTGGATATGGACTAAGATTTAATTTACTTGATGTGAATTTTTCAATAACATCACCAAGTATCCCCGCCTCTGTCATTGTATCTAGTTGGTTAAAAAACTTAAATTTAGCTAAAATTTCTTTTACATTATCTGAAAATCCATTTAGATATTCTTCAAAATTTTTCTTTAAATTCTGCTTATTTGTTTCACTTTTTAAATCTTTAAGGTTAAATTTAGAAATATTATAAAATGGTAGATCAACAGCGACATCTAATGTTTTATAAATATCCTCTGCTCCACTTTTTGATAGACTTTCCTTTAATTCTAAAATTTCTTTTTTCTTTGGTTCTAGTACTAAATCTAATCTTCGTATAACAGTCATAGGGATAATCACATCTCTATATTTACCTCTGTTATATACATCTCTTAAGCATTCATCTGCCACTGACCAGATAAAGCTAACTAATTTATTATATTCTAATGCGTCATATGTTGTTTTCATTAAATTACTTCCTTTTTTATTATTAATATTCTTCAAGGTCAATTCCTTGTTTCATTAACCTTTCATATTTCTCATGTGATATTAGCACTGCAACTGGCTTTCCGTGTTTCATTACAAATGCTGTCTCATCATCATTAGATATTTTTGTTATTATCTTAGATGACTGTCCTCTTAAAAAATCTGACATACTATAAAATTTCATTGCTTTTTTTATTTGTTTGACTTCTTTATTTTTATCCATAATTACAGTCCTCCCACTATCTTCATTATACCATTTTATGAAAATTTTATCATCTAAAAAGTAATTACTTTTTTGTAATTTTAATATATTTTAAACACCCCTATTTTTAGACACACAACCTTAAACCCCCTAAAAAATTATTTTTACATAAAAAAAGACCCTAAATTTAGAGCTTATTGGATGGTGTATTTTTCAATTGTTTTTATTCTATTCTGTCTTTTCCCTTTATTTCAAGGTATTTTATAGGGGATTTAATTAGAATTTCAGTGTATCATTTACTATATAGTCATTTCGTGGAGCGTCCAAGACTTATTTTTGCTATATTTAATTTTATTAATTCCTACCAAACTAGCTAATACTCTTGATACTTCACTTGGTGTATAAAATTGTCCTTTGCTCTTACCTGATTCTTGTGCAAACTTCATCATAAAGTATTCATATGCATCACCAATAATATCGTCTCCACTTGCTCTGTTGTTTTTAAAGTCAAGCATTGGATTTTCAAATACTCTAACTAGTCCAGAAACCTTATCTACTAATTCTTTCCCTGTTCCTAATTCTTCTGGATTATTAAAACTAACATCTGGTAGTGATCCCTGTAACCCATTTGCTTCTAGGAAACTTTGGATTATTTTGTCTACATCCTCTCCGATGTTTTTTGTTCCTTTTAATGCTATAAGGTCATCAAATGATGCTCCTTGAGTTACCTTAAATTCTGCATATTTTTGACCTTTATATTTATCTGATACATATTTAAAAAATAACAATATAAGCACATAGTCTTTATATCTTGATGGCTCTACACCACCTCTTAATTTATTACTTGCTTCCCATAGTAGTGAGTATAGCTTTGATTTTTTTACTGCCATTACTTTGTTTTCCTTTTCTTTTTAAATTTCTTCTATGTCAATGCCTTCTTGCATCAATCTCTCGTATTTCTTATGAGAGATTAACACTGCAACTGGCTTGCCATGTTTCATAACAAATGCAGTATCGTCATCATCTGATGTCTTCGTAATAATCTGTGATGATTTACCTCTTAGAAAATCGGACATGTTGTAAAACTTCATTGTTTTCTTCATTACTTTACTTGCATTATTTTTACTCATAATTACAGTCCTCCCATTAGCAACATTATACCATTTTTTAGAAAATTTATCATCTATAAAGTAATTACTTTTTTGTTATTTTATTTTTCTGTAATAAACCTCAAATATACTTTATACGAATATTTAATAACTGATTGTATCTTGTTGCTTAAACACTGATATTCTTTAGTTTTTTCTAATTGATAAATATAATTTGTTTTGTTTGCGATAGATAATATTCTATGAGCTTTTCTAACTTTTTTTATTATATTTTTCTGCGTTGTAGGACTGTACTCGGTTGACTCATTTAACCACTCCTTAAACTCATCAATTGATGTATCTACTTCTTTGGTTGTTTGTTGCCAGTTGATCCTTTGCCATTCAAAACCAGTAAGTCCTAAGTCCTCTATTTCATCTTGTATGCATTCATATAAAAATTCAAAATAAAGTCTAATAGCATATATATAGTCTTTCTTTACTTCACTTTGATATTTAGAAAAATCATCTTGTTTTTCTAATTCATTTATATAAGTTTTTGCATCTTTAATTTCTAGTATTCTATTTACTTGGTTTACTTTTTGTAATATGTTTCTTACTTGATTTTTTAGGTATCTTAACTCTAACCATTTTTTAAATGAGTCTTGATATTTAATGCGTTTTAGATACTTTTTATCTAGTCGTCTACCTACTTTTATACATGTTCCCTCAATAACAATATCTTTTATAACAGTTCCATCTATAAGTTCTATATCTGCTACATGATTTTTATTCACATATATGCTTTTAATAATTGGTGATATGGTTCTATCAATAAGTACATAGTTCATGAAGGACTTATTTTCAGTTAAATAACTGTTTATACTAACTTTTGATATATCTTCTACTTCTTTAATTAAGTCATCTCTAGTTTTTATATATTCCATTATCGCTTTGCTGATGCTTTTTATTAATTCATCATCATAGATATGTCTTACTTTGCATTTGCTGGTTCTACTATATTTATTTCTGCATCTCCAAGCCCATCTTCCACCATGCCATTCAGGATGAATCTTAAAGCGACCATAATAGTCCCCACACTCTTTGCATACTATTTTTGATGATAGTGCAGATGTTATAGTTTTTTTATTTTCACTTTTCGCATCTGTTTCTAATAATTTATTTGCGTATTCATGGGTATCTCTTAAAACTATCGGTGGGTGGCTATTTTCTACATAATATTGTGGTAGTTCTCCCTCGTTTACTTTCTGTTTTCTAGTTAGAAAATCTACTGTGAACTTTTTTTGTAGTAGAGCATCACCTTTATATTTTTCATTTCTAATAATGCTTAGCACCACACTATGATTCCACTTTTCTTTCTTTTGAGGTGTTAGAACATTATTTGTTTCTAATTCTTTGACTATTTGATTTATAGTGCATCCTATAACCCTTAAGTAGTAGATAGCTCTTACAATGTTTGCCTCTTGTTCATTAACAACAAGTTCTCCTTTTTCTCCTCTGCTATATCCTAAGAAACTACTAAAAGGAACAGTAACCTTTCCATCCCTAAATCTTTTACGATGACCCCATGTTATATTCTCAGAGATTGACCTAGATTCCTCCTGTGCAAAACTAGACATTAAAGTAAGAACGAACTCACTTTTAGCATCTAAGGTATCAATATTTTCTTTTTGAAAAAACACAGATATACCTTTAGCTTTAAGTTCTCTTATGATGCTAATTGTATCTACTGTGTTTCTAGCAAATCTACTAATCGACTTTGTTACTATACGATCTATTTCACCGTTTCTTGCTTTATCTATCATTTGATTAAAGCCTTCACGCTTATGATAGGATGTTCCACTTAACCCTTCATCTACAAATAGACCTGCAAATTCCCACTTTGGATTATTTAATATGAAGTATTTAAAATATTCTTTTTGTGCCTCAATGCTTATTTTCTGTTCGTCTTTTTCCGTTGATACTCTAGCATAAGCAGCTACTCTTAACTTGTTAATTTTTTTGATTTTAAAAGTAGTATTTTCAATCTTAATTATTTCTTTCATCTAGCCCCTCCAACATTCGACTAGCAGGAGCATATTTTTTATTTAGCTTGTCTTTTATACTTTTAGCTTTCATATTAGCGATAAGTTTTTTATCCAAAATATAATCTACTAAGATGCTTGATAGTCCATAATTCAGTTGTCCATCTATTATTTCTTTTACTGTTTTCATAGCCCTTTTTCTCCTTTACACATACATCACTCAAAGAGAAAAAATAGTCAAGCAATATGTTTAATACAACTCGAATATAAAGAAAACCTTTATTTATCAAGGTTTTTAGAGAGTTTTGACACCCATAGCAATTTCTTGACACCCCTAAAAATAAAAAAGCCCCAAACCTTAAAAGTTGGAGTTAAATTTGATGTGTTTTTAGTTGTAATTAGTAGCTATTGTTAAACAAACGCCTTATTATAAGGGGATTTCAAAGGGTGCGTGAAAAAATTTAATTGTATTATATTAGGTATTATTCTTTCAAGCACTAAACCATTTGTTTGTGTGCATTGTTTAATCAAATAAGCAATAAGTGGCACTGGTTTACTTGATGGATGACCAAATCCCTCTGTCTTGGAATTAGAAAGTCCATCAAACTCAAACACGGCTTTTTGTTTTTGGTCTCCATACCAGATATGCTTGCCATCTTTTCTCCACCCCCAGATGATTGGCTCCATGTTAAATTTCCAATCAGTTCTCATAAGAGGAGCACGAGGCTTTTTCCATATAAGACCAGCTCCAACCTTAAAACCTGCATCTTCATAAGCATCATAGAAAATACGAGCTTTCATCGTTGCATAGAAAACATAGATTGATGCATCCTTTGACATATAGTCCTTAAAATTAGTAAAAGCCCCCAGTAAAAACTCATAGGCTTCCTTATCTTTCAGGTTATCGTTTTTGATTTTCCCCGATGCACTATCAAGGTCGATCATATATGGCGGGTCGGTGCATACTAGATTTACCTTTTTATCTTCCAGTAGCTTTGAATAAACCTCTCCATCTGTTGAATCACCACAAATCACTGTATGCTTTCCGATATGCCAAACATCACCTAGCTTAGAAGTTTTAGGTTTTTCTAGTTCTTTTTCAACATCAAACTTATCCTCGGTTGCTTCTTTTCCTTCATCAAAGATTTTAGAAAGCTCCTCACCAGTAAAACCGATAAGGTCAATATCAAAATCCATACCTTCAAGCTCACTTAACTCAATACTTAAAAGCTCCATGTCCCAGCCAGCATTAAGAGCTAGTTTGTTATCTGCAATAATGTAGGCTTTCTTTTGTGACTCACTTAAATGTTCTTCTTTAATACAAGGTATCTTCTTAAGCCCTAGCTTTCTTGCAGCTAAGATTCTCCCATGCCCAGCCAAGATAGTATTATCTCCCGTAATAAGAACAGGATTTAAAAATCCAAACTCTTTAATACTTGATGCGATTTGATTAACCTGTGCCTCAGAGTGAGTTCTTGCATTATTAACATAAGGAATAAGCTCATCAATATCAGCTATAAAATATTTAGTTTCTTTATTCATCTATTCCTCCTTGTTAAAAAAGACCCCACTTAGCAAACTCCTCAAAACCACCAACAGCATCAATGTAATCTCTCGCAAGTTTCACTATCTCTTCATAAGGTTTTCCATCAATCTCGGTATCACCAATAGCACATGACAGTTTTACTTCCTTACCAGTTTCTTGTGCTTTCAAAAACGCATAAATATTTACTGATACATCTGCCTTTGATAAATCCTTACCATGCAAGCCACCACCAGTAACACTATCTGCCATATCGCTTCCTAGTTTTCTGTTCGTAGCTCCCGAATCAACATCAGATCCACCAGTCCAATCACCAAGAGGATTAACCACCGCACTTGGATACAGAGTTTCTAGCTCACTTGTTTTAGCATTGGATTGGCAGATGATTAGCTTTTCTCCATCAAGAATGTACTTACCATCAAATGGATACCTACTATAAATACCCCTAGCTATCTTTGATAGCTTTTTAGATTCACCTGTTAAAGGCATGCCCTTAAATATTCCGTTATCACCACATCTGATTTTGCCTGTTTGGTTTCTTGTTAAATGCTCATCTTGTTTTACAACCACCACATCACAAACAACATCACCAGCGATGCGTTTAATAATCTCCTCAATCGCTTTTACCTTAAAACCGACCGTGGTTTCAATAATGGTATGGCATTTGCCATGACCCAGTAGCACTTCAACTGCTACCTTTGGCTCTTTTTCTAACTTGTAAGCTAGGTCAAGAATTGCACCCGCTATTCTATCCGAGATTTTATCTGGATGTTTTGGATTTACTTTTTCTATCATAAAATTTTCCTTTCTATCTCTTCATACGAAGTAACCTTTCCATTGCATCAGCATTAGGATCTCCACTGTATTCAACCGAGCAATTCTCTTTTACAATTTGTCCTATCTCATACCACACTGCCTGCGCTTGCTTTTGAAAGGACTGACTCATCGATATAAAAGGAGACGCCATAGGAGAGCCTGTTGTTGGATGTTTACCGAGTAGACCAAACTGACTGATTGCACTTTCGCATTGCACATAACGAGCAAACGACTGGGCATAACTTTCAACTGTCCTTGGACTGACTAACTTTTCACATCCACGCTCTTTTAACCACTTGTATATCTCTTTATAAATTTGATCAGCACCAAGACTTGTCCCATCTTTTTGTGTAGCTGATAAATAGCTGCTTGGTTCTGGAATTACATCGCCGTAATCTATGTCAGCACCTTCTGGTATATCGCCGACAAACAAATCTTCAATTTCTAATACTTTTGCTTTTTCGCCTTGTGCGATTTTTTCTGTTAGAGGCTTTGATTTTCTACCTGTTTTTACTCGTCTTCCACCTCTCATAGTTCCATCTTTACTAATAATCATCACCCCTTTCATAAAAAATAGGGGCTATACCCCCTTTGAAAAACATTTTTTCTGCGTAAGACTGGACGCCCGTTGTTCTGCAGGCTAGGTTTTACAGATAATGACCGCCCCTACCCGTTATCTATCTTGTATTTTGATTGACATTGTAAACTATTTGTATTATAATCATCTCGAAGGAGGCAATGATTATGGCTAAAACAATTCCAACTCAAATTCGTATCGATTCAGATACTAAAAAATTATCATCAGAACTTTTTGCAAGGCTTGGTCTTGATATGTCCACTGCCGTTAACATGTTTCTTAGTCAATGCGTGCTAAGAAATGGTCTACCATTTACTGTAAGCATGCCAGAATACAATCAAGAAACACTAGAAGCTATGGTTGAAGCTAAGCGTATCGCTCACGATCCTGATGTCAAAGGCTATACAAATATGCATGACCTAATGTCAGCTTTGGACGCTTAACAATGTATATAGTTAAGTACACCAACGCTTTTAAGAAAAGCTATAAGCGTGCTAAAAAGCGTGGTTTAGATATGTCTATACTAGAAAGCGTTATCGATACTTTACGTCAGGGTAAAGAACTCGATGCAAAATATAAACCTCACGCTTTAAAAGGTAACTTCATCGGTTATCATGAATGTCACCTGCAACCAGACTGGTTACTCATCTATTTGATAGAAGATGACATTTTAACATTAACCCTTGCAGATACTGGCACGCATTCAGATTTATTTAAGAAATAGCCACTAACAAGGTGGCTATTTTTTGTTATTCCATCTATCACCACGCTCGGCGTGAATTCGTGAGTGACAGCTTTGACATAAAGAAATAAGATTATTTATATCATGCGTTCCACCTTCATTAAGCGGTAGCTTATGGTGGACTTGTTCCACTTCTTTCATAACTCCAGCCTTAAAACACATCTCACAAAAAGGATGAGTCCTAACATAACTATCTCTTATTCGTTTCCATACTCTTCCATACCTTTGAGAACTCTTATACTTACGACCATACTTTTCATACCTCTTGTTATCTTCTTTTTCATGCCTCTCACAAAACCTACCATCAGTAAGTTTTGGACAGTTTGGAAAAGAGCATGGTCTTTTCGGTTTCCTTGGCATAAGACCTCCTCTTTATTGGGCATAAGAAAAACCCTCACAGGTTTGTCCTGCAAGGGCTCTTATACTTTTTGCTGATTATATAATAACACAGGTGAACTTGTGTTTTATAGTGTCTTTAGGTGTCTTTTAGTGTCTTTTTTCTATCATGTACTATTTTTTCAAAAGAACACAAAGCTCTGCCGTGCATTTTATAAACATAGCGTCTTTCATATAAGACTTTTGCTATCAGCTTATCCCAGCTTAAATGCTCAAAGTATCTACCAATCAAAATCTGCTGATGCACAGTACTAGGCATTTCACCAATAATATCTAACGCTTCCACCTTCATTGCATTTAGTTTTATTTCATCTGTTTTGATTTCTTCTTCTAGGTCTAGGGCTTTATCAAGAGCATCAGCCATAGGCGACATGCTTCTTCGTTGTGGTGGCTTTGGCATGTGTGAATATCTAGGAGACGCGGGACTTCCTGCTATTTGCCTAAAGATTTCTACTCTTTGTTTTTTAAGGTCGATGCCTTTTTCTAGTTTTTCTATTTTCTTAAAATAGTCTTTTGCTTTCATTTCTTACCTCTTTTCTCTTTGAGGTAAGTTCTCTTATAGAACCTCTACTCAATGTGTACTTTCACAGCTTCTATAAGACTGTCTTGATTTTTCTTCTTATTTTTCAGTGCTTTCATTACCTGTTCATCAATCGTTCCACTGCAAACAATATGATGAATGATAACTGTTTGGTCTTGTCCTTGCCTATAAAGTCTAGCGTTGGTCTGCTGGTACAGTTCTAGACTCCATGTGAGTGAATACCAGATAAGAGTTGATCCGCCTTTTTGAAGGTTAAGTCCGTGTCCTGCACTTGCTGGATGCATAATCGCAACAGGAATTTTACCTTCGTTCCAATCGGAGATGTCTTTTTCTGTTTTTATTTCTCTTACATTGAATCGCTCCTTTATCCTTTCTCTATCAAAGCCAAACCAGTATGCGACAAGCACAGGATTTCCATTTGCTGCTTCTATCAAGTCTTCTAGTGCATATAGCTTTTTATCGTGGATAAAGTGAGCAGTTGAGTCTTCATCATAAATTCCACCACTTGCTAGTTGCAGTAGTTTTCCAGATAGCACGCCAGCATTTACTGCATCAATTTCTACGCTTGCCCAGTTATTTTGTATATCCTCCTCTCTTTTTCTACGAAGCACCTCTACTACAAATTTTTTCTTCATCTCATCATAGATTTCCTTCTCGCCATCATCCATATATACTTTTACCTTGTTAAAAACTAAATCTGGCATATCTAGATAATCACTTGATTCCATTGAGATGGTTATGTCTGATATTTGTTTATAGATTGCTTTTTCTGCATTTGGCTTTGGAAGGTATGAGTATATCTGCATTCCGTTTCTTAGATCTGGTTCAAAGTATTTTTTTCTGTAATGTGTGATATATTTTTCTAATCTTCTTCCACCATCTATTAGCTTAAACTCTGCCCATAAGTCCATCAGTCCATTTGATGCAGGTGTTGCAGTAAGTCCTACTACTCTTTTTATAAAAGGTCTAACTTTTATAAGGCTTTTGAACCTTTTTGATTGTCCATTTTTGAAACTCGATAATTCATCAATGACGAGCATATCAAAATCAAAATGGTATCCACTTTTTGTTATTAACCAGTCTACATTTTCACGATTGATTACATAGATATGTGCTTTTTGGCTGAGTGCTTTTTCTCTATCCTTTTTACTTCCAACGATAAGTAAGTAGCTTAGGTCTTTTAGATGATTCCATTTTTTGATTTCATCTTTCCAAACATTACAAACTCTAAGTGGTGCAATAACGAGTACTTTTGCTACATCAAATCTATCTAGCATCAGTTCATCAATGGCTGATAAGGTTATACTTGTTTTTCCAAGTCCGCAGTTTAGAAATAGGGCTGATATTTTTCTATCTAAAATAAAGTTAGTTGCTACTTTTTGATAGTTATGTGCAATGTATTCCATATATTCCTCCTTTCACACTTTTGTCCGAGGTGTCCACATTTATTTTCAAAAACTCCAACGCCTGTAAACCTTGATTTATAAGGGCTTCAGTGCTTTTGTCCTTTTTGTCCTTTTGTCCCTAGGCTTGTGTGTGAAAGTGTATATAAGAATTTAAAATATAATATAATATATAAAAAATAAGTATTATATACGACAAAACTTTTATAAAGGACATAAAAGCATTTATACGCACACATAAGCTGGGACAAAAGGACAAAATTAAAAATCTCCTCTAAACCGCATAAAATAAGGCTTTTGGCGTGGGACATAATTAAGAATTTAATTCGGACAAAAGGACAAAACTATTCATTAACTCATCAACTTTCTCTTTTTCATCAACCACATAAACCTTAAAACCTAATTTTTCTATCTGCCTTTTCTTCGCCTCTTGAATACCTCTTAGCTTTTTACCTTTACTTTTTACTTCTACAAAAGCTACTATCCCTTTTGGAAGTAGAACTAACCTATCTGGAACGCCAGCATTTCCTGGACTCACAAACTTAAAAGCCACCCCGCCTGCGTTTCTAACTTTCTTTACTAGGTAATTTTCTATTTGTTTTTCAATCATTTTTACCTCCATAAATCATAGGATTTACTAAATACTTTCTTCCTTTTGGTCTACCAACGCCTGCATAATTTGGATCATCTTTTTCGTTCACATAGCCATAATCTATGAGTTTTTCAATGACGCTAAGGGCTACCGTTCTATTTTTAAGGTTTCTACAAGTTCTCATTAAATCTCTGACGCTAAATTCGGTTATGCCTTTTTCCTTGATTTGTTCTAGGACTTTACGCACTTCTTTTTCACTATCTTCAATTCCCATAAGAATAAAAGCTGCTTTTGCATGGCTTATAAAATACCTGCCAATGCTGATGGCGTTTTCCATTGTCTTTTCATCTACGATAAGAGGCTCATTCACATCTAAAAAGTCGTGCTTTCTTTCTATCTGTGCTCTTGTTAAAAGGGCTGAGATTCTTAAAATGTTACCTACTAGCTTTCCTGCCCACTCGATAATGTCTTCATATTGAGTCTTTAGCTTTCCTTCAAGGTCTTGGGCAAAAGTAGCAATAAGCCTATCAGCTTCACTAGATAAGGTTATTAGTTCTTCTTCTGAATCTTCTAAGATGTTTACGATTCTAGCTTCATACGCCTTATAGGTATCTTTATTTACTGGCTTTGAGTAATACTTTCTTTTTCCAACAAGAGACCTTGGTATGCAGTATAAAAACCTTGCAGTAAGCCCCCTGCCTCTGAACACTCCGTTTTGCATAAGTCCAGATAGAACGCTTGGTTGCACCATTAAAAGAATGGTTAAGGTAGGACTTAAAATGCTCTCGCTATCTCTTCCAATCCTATCAACCCTTATGCTATCTCCAGAATAGCCTTTAAGCATGACATCAATATTTACTGTCTTAGAATAAGCACCAGATAGCGTATCAAAAATACCGCCTTCTGTTGAAAGAATCGCAGCTCTTCCATCGTTTTGTGCAATGACAGAGATTAGCTTTTCTGTTGTAATATCATCAACATAAAGTTTTAGTGGCTTTGTTTCCTCAAAGCTAGCAATCTCATCAGCAATTTTAGTTATTTCTTCTTTTCCAGCTTTTCCTTTGGCGACTTGGTCTTCGATCGCTTTTTGCTTTTTTTCAAGGATTCGCTTTCGCATTTTGCTTGATTCGATAATGCCTTGATTGATTCTATTTTGCTCTGTCTCATACATATTAAGAGGTTTTATCATTGCACTTTGCACGGCAGACTTTCGTTCTGATGGCTCCATTACATCAAGCACAAAAGTATTAACAGGCTCTATCCAGTCATCTTTTGCTTTAATCTTAAATTTGCCTTGCATGGCAACAGAAAGGACTGCAAGAGATGAAGTCGCTGCCATATCAATAGGTGTTTGCGTGCTTTCAGATAACTCCATCACATAATCAGAGATAACGCTAGGCAATGCGTGGGTAGGAAATGGGGGAAGTTCATAATCATTAAAAGCAATCGGCTCTTCCCACTCGATGGGCTTATTATATTCTTCTGGCGGAATATAGCCTTCACTTTTACTTATGCGTTTTCCAAATTTAACCGCACTATACCAAATGCTAGATAACTCTTCTTTTGATAAAGGAGGATCACATAGCCTTGATTTTTCAAGATAGATTCTTTTTGCCTCATCAGAGTTCCCATACCTTTTTATAAGTCTAGCTGCCATTCTACTCATGTTAGAGTTTCTTTGACCCTCTTTGATATTTTCACTTTCCTTATCAAAAACCTCAAAAGCATCAATTTCTTGAGATAAGACTTCATCAAAAGTATAAGAGCCTTCATTCCAAATAATCTCATCAGCTTTTACGCTATGACCATAAACAAACCTTGAAGCATCAAGTGCGTTAGAATCAAAAAAGCTAAACTTTTCAAAAACCTTCTTTTTAAACTCTTCACATTCACTTGCACTATTAAAAGGCTTATGAGCTAGATACACATGATGCCTTGGTCTAGGAGCTTTGCCGTTTTTTGATTTTAGGTTGTTCCTACTTGGAACAATAACGTAGGATACATCTCCTAAAATAAACTCATAGTCTTCTGGATAAATCCAATCATCGGGATTTTCACTATGGTCATTATCAAGATCAAAGACATCTACATTAGAAGATATAAAGTTTGCTTTAGAGCGGTAGCTTCCCTTAAACTCACCGCAAGTATGATCAAAACTCACGGCTGATAGCATATCGCTAGCGTTCTTGATTAGGTGATTTGCTTTGTAGTAGCAGTTATCTTTTCTTTGAACCTTATCTGATACATAAAGATTAAACTTCATTATCTCACCCCCACTAATTTCGGACTTTCTCCAAACTCAAACCTAGCTTGACGGGCATTTCGATAGGCTTTTTCCGTGCTTTCATCATTACGCTCTTCTAAAAAGAATGAGCCGTTTTGAAAAAGCTCAAAGCCTCCCTTTTTATTAAGACCCATGTGTGCTGGTGCATTTCTTCCATCAATAAACTTAAAATTAAATGGAACTATCCCATGGACACTTTTTCTAGACATGTTAGAAGTGTTTTCAGTGATATATGAGATGTCGCTTCCATAAGGGATACGGGAAACTATTAAGATTGGATGTTCTTTAGCAAAAAGCCTTATCTTATTTGCATCAGACTTTGACAGATACCCTTTTACCTCAACATACAAATCTCCCTCATAACACCCTTTTACTCCATGAATTAGAAAATCGGGCAGATACTTACTTCCATCTTCTAACTCAAAACCTTCTACCTCATACTCCCAATCAACACCTACAGAATCAAAGAATACTGCCCATCTAGCTTCAAGGCGTGAGCGGAAAAGATAGCCTTTATACTCTGTTTGAATTACTTTCAAAACCGCTCACCTCCTTAAAATCATCACTAAAGTATCTGATTTTTTGTCTTCTTCTTTTAGATACTTCAAGCTCTCTTTTCATACCTTCACTGATAGTTTTTCCAAGCACCCACACTTCATCACATTTACCAAGCAGGATAATATCCATAAAAAGAATCGTGCTTCTATCTTTTTCATCATCAAGAAAAGGAAACATCAGATGAGTCGTAACGGGAATCGCTCCTTTTTTATAGGCAAACGCTGCAAAGGCTCTCGCTTTTTTGATATTGCTTTTGATATCTCCTTTATATGGAGCACAAATATATACAAGTGGTCTAAATTCTTTTTTCATTACTTTTCTCCTCCTTTCAAAAATAGATTTATAAAATACTGCTGACCATAACCTGTTACTTTTGTGGTTTTACTAATTGTGGTATGACCATCAGAATGCGTAATTGTTGTCTCTTTAATCTTAAAAAGACCAAGTTCCATACTTTTTTGCGTTGGCATGTTGTAATCTGTGCCTTTACGCTTAATTAGATAACCATTAGAACGTAGCCAATCAAAAAGCCTGTTTTGACCTATCTCGATACCGTTGCCTTTTAGGATTTTGGCAAGTTCTCCAATAAGAATCGTAGTATTAGAAGCCGTAACGCTATCTGCAAATAAAGCTTTAGGCTCAAGGTAAGCAATCTGCTTATTTTTAGCTTCAATCACATTGTTAGCTACAAGCAGTGCTTTAGATAATAATTCCTCGTTGGATAAACGCTCTTGACCCTTGATATATCCACCGTTTTTTCTAATAGATGGTAAGACTTCACTTGTTACCCAGTGTTTAAATTCTTTTGCTTTTTCTAGCTTGCTTGAAAAGATAAGTGAATAAATACCAGATTCGTTAATCAAAATAACTTGTCGATTTTGACCTGACAGAACGATTCGTTCACCCAGCCTATCTTCAATATCCACATGATCCCTTATCGCCTTTTGCGTATTGGTATAACCTAGGGCATCTGCTACCTCTTTACCGATAAACCATACCTTGCCATCTTTTTCGATAGCACGCAGTGTTCCAAACTCTGCATTTTGAAATACTTGTAATTTTGTCATTTCTTTTACCTCCTATGACTTGACTTTTTCTTAGAAGGAATCTCTTGTCCCTCTAATAAGTAGCCTTGGGAGATAGCTAAATCGGATGTTTTTTCAAAAATATTTTTCAGAATCTTTTTAGCCCTTGCTAATTGGTGACCGAGATTATTTGCTTTTCTATTTATAAGCTCCCTATAATCAACATCAGTCATGCCTTTTTCTCTAGGATTACGCATCATGGCAAACTCTCTTATAGGGACGCTATCTAGGATGTGAGCGATAACTAAATCAGCTACATCCTTTTTTAGTGCCGTTTGGATTAGCATTTCTATATCTTCACGGCTTTCTTTTTCTTCTATTTTTAGCTTGTCTTTATAAAAGATACTTTTATCCCTAACCTCGCACATCAAAGGTTCATCATCACAAAACCCATCTTCATCTGGCAAAGCCAGCGAATAGCCTCTATGCCTATCAAATTTTCTGATGGTGTTATATTCAGGACGGTTATATTCAGCGTCTATAAACTCTTGAACCCTTTTTTGGTAATCTTCTAGCGTGTCAGAATCTTCAATATCGATATTTGTCCACTTTTTTGCAGACTCCATATCAAGTTCGATAGACTCTATGTTATATTCATGTCTCCAATCAATAATGATTTTGTTTTCTTTTTTTCTTTGCATATTTATCGCCTTTCTTCTCAAAGGCGAGATGCATAAGAAAAACTGCAGAGCCGAAGCACTGCAGTTTCTAAAAGTCCTAAAAATAAGGCACGTCAAAAACACGGTAAGTGCATCGAACTTCTAACTTCCCTTAGGTAAGTTTTTAATTCTCTTATGCATCTCGCCGTCTAAATACGCGCGTCTATTAGACTAGTATTGAGATTTTTGATTTCTGCTAGGATTTATTTACTTTTGATACCTAGCGGTTATAACTTAAATAGACTATTTCTTTTTAGTCTTAGTCTGAGCCAAACAACTAGCAGCTACAGATTTACTAGTTTGACTGTATCTACCGTCTCTTAAAATTTTGCTGGCTTTAGAAGCTACATTCTTTGATGTTTGTTTAGAATTTTTAGCCATTTGTTTACCTCCTTTCTTTAGGTACAGTTCAAACAAAATATCCTTATTGCAAACTTTTTATTTATCAAAAATAAATTTTGTGATATAATTTATTTGCTAGGAAGACTCGTTTTCCCTGCTCAATATAATTCTATAAAATCGGAATTTTGATTTAACCCTTGTTTTCCTCAAAGTTCCTCAAGATTCCTCAAAAATAGAAAGGGGGTGTTAATAGTGGATTTCAGAACGCTTTTTAGAATAATGAAAAAATATATAAGTGATGGTAGCGATACGCCTATATTTTGTCGCTCGGTAATAGAGATGATTACAGATTTAGATGAGTCAGATTGGACAAACGGAAGTGATCCCTCTCAGAGTGTTTCAGATAGAACTTTAAGAAATTTTGCAGATAGGGGATTTTCAAA
The DNA here is from genome assembly GCF_000423245.1 of Ligilactobacillus ceti DSM 22408. Classification (GTDB taxonomy): domain Bacteria; phylum Bacillota; class Bacilli; order Lactobacillales; family Lactobacillaceae; genus Ligilactobacillus; species Ligilactobacillus ceti. The sequence goes on along the minus strand of NZ_KE383993.1, from coordinate 335,418 downwards.
AAACCTATGTAAGAAAATCGCTTATAGACTTACTCTTGAAAACTTAATAGAAAATATAAACTCGAGGCCAGATGATGTAAAAAAGGCTTTAGCTGATGAATTCAAATCCTATGATCCGTCTGTAACTAAAAATAATGTTGCAAAAAAAATTGCCAATTGGCTTTATAATTACATAAAAGAAACTGCTGGATATATAGATAAAGACGCACTTACTACTAAAAAAATCAAACAAAGCTCTCAAGACTATAAAACTAAATACGGAAATTACCTTTTAAAAGAATGCCGCGGGAATTGCCCAATGAAGTGCGGTAAATCTTTAGCTAAAGAGATAAATGGAAAATTAGATTATGTCTATGAAATAAGCCTTATTGAAAAAGATAAAAAAGATGGTCTTAATAATCTAATAGCCCTTTGTCCTCAGTGTTTTTCTATATTTCAACTAGATGATGATAAAACCCGCATAAAAGAGCTAAAGCTATCTAAAAAGATGTTATCCAAGCATTTTGTTTCTGAAGAGCTATTAGACCCCATACATTTAGAAAAAGGACTAACTGATGTTTTGTCTAATCTTTCTAAACTAAATCCAATGACGATATCAGTTTCACTAGATCCAAAAGAGATATCTCAAAAAGTTACAGACCCTAACTTATATCTTCTAGTTAAAAACAATGTAACAACCTATTTTCTATCTATTAAAAAGATAATGATAAATCTTGATAAACAAGGCGTAATCGAATATGAGATACTTCAAAATCAGATGCGTACCCTTTATCTGAAAATGGCTAAAACAAAACGAAGTGAACAAGAGATATTCTATGAAATCTCTAACAAAATACATAAAACTACTCTTGCAAATAAACTATATTGCGACATAGTAGTCTCTTATTTTATTCAAAGTTGCGAGGTGTTTAATGCAGTTACCAAATAAACTTTATTCATATAACAAAAGCACCTTGGCGTTGATACCAATAGTGCTAAAAGAAATTAAAAATGGAAACAGTAATGTAAAAGAACTATTTTTTGCAGTAAAAAAGCATTTAGATGTTCCTACTGATTTTCTATCAGTAATGGATACTTTATATGCTCTAAATGCAGTAGACATAAATGACGAAGGTGAGGTGAAAATATGCTTATAGAAATGTTTTCTGAGGTCTTTAAAACTCACGGCAAAACTCGTGAAAAGATAGTATTTCATAAAGGCTTAAATGTTATTAGTGGCGATAAGAATGCAGCTAACTCTATCGGTAAATCCTCTGCTCTTTTAGCAATTGACTTTGTCTTTGGTGGAAATACCTATCTAAACAGTGAAGGCGTAAAATACCTAGGTCATCACAGCATATATTTTTGCTTTGAATTTGATAAAAAATATTACTTTGTAAGAAAAACAGATACTGAAAATGAAATCTATCCTTGCAATAATAAATATGAAGTTATCGGTGAGTCTATCTCAAAGCAAGAATTCATAGGATGGCTAAAAGAAAAATACTTCACACTTGATACCCCACGCTCTTTTAGAGAGCTAGTAGGTACTTATTTTAGAATATATGGAAAATATAACTACAACGAAAAGAAACTACTAAAAGCCTACCCAGAGCAAAGCACAAGAGATTCTGTTCGCAATCTAGTCTCTTTATTTAATTTCTATAAAGAGATTAAAGCCTTTAGTGAAAAGCTAGAATCAGAAGAAAAAAGACTAACGACTTTCAAAAACTCTAGAAGCTATGGATATAGCCCTAATAAAATAAAAAGTAAAACAGAGTTTGAGGATAATGAAGCTAGAATTGAAGCCTTAAAATATGAGCTAGAGAATCTTCCTATAAGGCAAAACTCTTGGTTTGCAGAAGATACAATCGAAAAGACACATAAAAAATACGAGCTATCTTCTCACCTGCTTCAATTAGAAGAAATTTTAAGCGATCTGAAAAGAAGACAAACCCTTGTAAATATCAGTCTTGAATATGGACTATACCCTAGCGAAGCTGACCTTGAAGAGCTAACTAAGTTCTTCCCTAATGTAAATATCAAAAAGATTTATGAAATAGAAAAATACCATAAGAAACTTGCACGCATCTTAGATGAAGAATTTAAAAGCGAAAGCGAGGTTTTAGAACATCAAATAAAGGATATAAAAACTAAAATGAATAAGGTTCAGCTTGAAATAAAAGATTTAGGTATCATTCAGGCATTACCTAAAGAATTTTTAGAAAAACACGATGAACTAAAACAAGAAATCCGCGAAAAAGAAGAACAAAACAACGCCTACATCGAAGAAGAACGAATAAGAAACGCTAAAAAGCAAGCTAAGGAAAATCTAGAACGAAGCATCAAAGAAGTCCTAGATGAAATAGAGCTAACAATAAATAATAAGCTAAAAGAATTTAATAGCCTCATTCATGGCAAAAATAGGCACGCCCCACATCTAAATCTAGCAAGCTATAATAGCTATGAGTTCTATACTCCCAAAGATGATGGAACAGGAACAAACTATAAAGGCATGATTCTTTTTGACCTTTCCGTACTATCAAGTACAGAATTGCCTGCTATCATCCACGACTCACTATTATTTAAAAACATAGATGATGAAACAATAAATGGCATCATGCAAATCTACGCACAAAAAGAAATGCAAACCAAACAAATCTTTATCGCTTTTGATAAAGATGGTGCATACCTAGAAGATACAAAGAAAATCATAAAACAAAACGAAGTCCTACGCCTATCAGAAAACGGCAATGAACTATACGGCGTAGCATGGAATAAAGAGGTGGAATAATGAAATTAAGCTACAACAAACTATGGAAACTACTCATCGATAAAAACATGACCAAAACAGACCTAAGACTAAAAGCAGGCATCAGCTCTTCCTCAATGGCAAAACTAGGAAAATGCGAAAATGTAACAACTGATGTCTTACTTAAAATATGTAAAACACTAAACTGCGGTATTGAAGACATCTTAGAGACTGTAGATGAGTAAAGGAGGTAAATGAATGAACGAAGTAATGTGGGATGATTCTGCTATCAATGTAACAACCGAAGTTAATTTTATTTGGTCCATAGCAAACAAACTACGCCCTACCTATACAGAAGAAAAATATAAAGATGTCATAATACCTATGACTATAATCCGCCGTTTTGAATGTGCTCTAGCAGACACAAAAGAAAAAGTCCTAGAAGCTATGAGCAAAAACCCTAACAGAACCTATAGGGAACTTTGTAAAATATCTGGCTTTCCTTTTTATAACACAAGCCCTTTTGACCTAGAAAAACTATGTAACGATCCAGAAGGAATAGCTGATAATCTAAAATCCTATATCAATGCCTTTTCTAGCAATGTAAAAGACATTCTTTTCTCCGTGGAAAAAGGTCTTGATTTTGAAAAACAAATCGACAAAATGGATAAAAATGACCGCCTATATAATGTGGTTAAAGCCTTCTCAGAGCTAGACCTTGACCCAAAAACCATCGACAACATGAAAATGGGCTATATCTTTGAAGACCTCATAAGACGCTTTTCAGAAAATGCCGAAGCTGGTGACCACTACACAGGGCGTGACATCATAAAACTTATGGTAAGCATTCTCTTAGCTGAAGGCTGTGATGATATTTTTGACGACCACAAAGTCATCACCATCGCAGACTACGCCTGCGGAACAGGAGGCATGCTCTCAACCTCATATAACTATATAAAAAGATATAACCCAACCGCCGACATTCGCCTATTTGGTCAAGAAATCAATCCAGAATCTTACGCTATCTGCCTTGCAGAGATGCTCATAAAAGACCAAAATGCAGAAGCTATTAAATACCAAGACTCTATGAAAAAAGATTCTTTTGAGAATACAAAAATGCGTTTTGTAATAGAAAATCCACCATTTGGCACATCATGGGGCGGAAAAGATGCAGCAAGTGGCACAGAAAAAGCCGTCAAAGAAGAATACCTAAAAGGAAAAACAGGACGCTTCCCTGCAGGGCTTCCCAAAACAAATGACATGCAAATGCTCTTCTTACAAGCAGCCATAGAAAAAATGGACGATAAACACGGGCGAGCTGCCATTATCCAAAACGGAAGCCCCCTATTTTCTGGAGGAACCTCATCAGGCGAAAGCCAAATAAGACGCTACCTCCTAGAAAACGACCTTATAGAAGCAATCATCGCTCTTCCAACTGACTTATTCTATAACACAGGAATCGCCACATACATCTGGATACTATCAAAATGTAAACGTAACGAGCGAAAAGGCAAAGTACAACTAATAGATGCAAGCTCATTTTTTAATAAACTTCGTAAAGCTCTAGGAAACAAAAGAAACGAATTAGATGCTATAGATCGCGAAAAAATAACCAAACTCTATGCAGAATTTAGCGAAAACGAATACTCAAAAATTTATGATAACGAAGACTTTATGTACCGTGAATACACTATTTTACAACCTCTTCAACGCTCATACGCTATAACTAAGCAAAGAATAGAAAACCTAATAGCATCTGATGCACTAAATACTTTATATAATGAAGTAAAAGCAGCAGAGCTTACTGAAAAAGAAAAACTAAGCACCAAAGAAAAGAAACAGCTAGAAGCATTTAGAGAGAATAAAGAAAAATACGACGCCATTATAGACGCCCTTAAAGAAAATATAGATGAAAAAATCTATATGAATAAAGAGGCGTTTACCCCAGTCTTTAGACAAACAGTAGAACATATAGAAATTGATAAAAAACTAGAAGAAAAAATCATAAACGCTCTATCAATAATGGATAAAAACGCAGATATCCAAAAAGATAAAAAAGGAAATATTATTTACGATACAAGCAAAGAATATAAAGACACAGAAATCGTACCTATCAAAATAAGCATCGAAACTTATATGGAAAAAGAAGTACTACCACATATCCCAGATGCCAAAGCATTCTTTGAAGAAAAACTAGGAGCCAAAAAACCAATTATCAAAACAGGAGCAGAAATACCATTCACAAGATACTTCTACAAATACGAAACACTAGAAAAATCAGAAACCTACGCCAAAGAATTTAAAGATCTAGAAGAACAAATCAAAACTCACCTTACTAACTTATTTAAAAGAGGTGAAATATGATAAAAATGAAAAACAGCACTATCCCCTGGATAGGTGAAATACCTGAGCATTGGGAGGTTGTAAGATTAAAACATCTAGTTGAAACTCCTATATCAGATGGTCCACACGAAACACCAGTATTTTTAGATGAAGGTATACCATTTTATTCCGTTGATAGCATATCTAATAATGAACTCATTTATGAGCCTTGTAGATATATTTCATTTGAAGATGCAAATAGATATGACAAAAAAAGTAAACCTCAAAAGGGAGATATTTTATTAGGAAAAGCAGCATCCACAGGCAAAATTGCAATCATAAAAAAAGATACAAGGATACAAATATGGTCTCCACTAGCCTTGATAAGAATAAATAATAAGAACCATAATAAATTTATCTTTTATACTTTGCTATCCGAGTGCGGTCAAATTGAAATTGATTTGCGTTGTACTAGCAATACTCAAAAAAACATATCTATGAAAGATATTAACGAATTACAACTCCCTCTCCCACCCCTAGCTGAGCAAGAGCTAATAGCAAACTATCTCGATAGTAAATGCTCTGAGATTGATAGCATAAAAGATGCCATAGCAAAACAAATTGAGGTGCTTAAAAACTATAAAAAGTCCCTCATCACAGAAACAGTAACCAAAGGCTTACAAAAAAACACCCCTATGAAAAACAGCACTATCCCCTGGATAGGCGAAATACCAGAACACTGGGAGGTTGTTAAGGTAAAATACCGTTTTAATGTTGTTAATGGTTCTACTCCTAAATCTGATAATCCCAACTATTGGAACGGCGATATTAAATGGATAACACCCGCAGATATGCAAACATTCGGTTATATAAACGGAGGTAGTAGAACAATCACACAACAAGGATTATTATCTTGCGGAACACAAAAAATACCAGCAAACAGCATAATCGTATCCAACAGAGCACCTATAGGAAAAATCAACTATACAACAGCCGAGTTATGCATAAATCAAGGATGTAAAGCATTAGTGCAAGATCAATTCAACAAATACTATTACTACTTTATGTTGATTGCTGTAGAAGAACTAACTTTGCTAGGAAGAGGCACAACATTTATTGAACTATCCACAACAGACCTATCAAACCTCTCAATCATACTCCCACCCCTAGCTGAGCAAGAGGCAATTACAAACTATCTCGATAGTAAATGCTTAGAGATTGACAAGATTATAGAGGATAAGCAAAACCAACTTGGCACACTTGATAGTTATAAGAAGTCTGTGATATTTGAGTATGTAACAGGTAAAAAGGAGGTTAATCATGAGAACGCTTATTAGTGAACGCTATGATTTTCAGCAAGAGATTTTAGATTATTTAGAAGATAATCAGGGCTATATTAGAAGAACAAATAAAGATTATGATATGCACTTTGCTTTAGATAGAGAGCTTTTGCTTAAGTTTCTTTATGCTACGCAAAGCAAAGAGATGGAGAAACTTTCTAAAATCTTTAAGGAAAAGACCGAAGATACGATTATAAATACGATTAACACTAAGATTACCAGTAAGGGTAGTTCTCTTATTGATGTGCTTAAAAATGGTATTGAAATATCGAATACTACTTTGCGTCTTATGTATCCAAAGCCTGCAAGCACTCTAAATAAAGAACTATATAAAAAGTATGAGCAGAATATTTTTTCTGTTATGGAAGAAGTAATTGCATCAAATGATCAGCATGGCAAGCCTAAGGAGCGTGTGGACCTTGTTATTTTTCTTAATGGTTTAGCTATTATTTGTATTGAGATTAAGTCTAATGCTTCTGGGCAGTCTTATGAGGATGCTATTTTGCAATACCGTGAAGATCGCAATCCTAAAACTAGGCTTTTTATGTTTAAGGTAGGAGCTCTTGTTTATTTTGCACTTGATTTTAATGAAGTTCATATGAGCACAAAATTAGATGGTAAAAGCACCTATTTTTTACCTTTTAATAAGGGCTGTGGTGAGGGTGTAAATACTGGTAAGGGTAACCCTATTTTGCCTGATAAATACTCTACTTCTTATATGTGGGAAGATGTACTAAGTAAAGATAGCCTTTTGGAGCTTATCTCAAAATTTATCTTTTTAGAGAAAAAGGAAGAAATCGATCCTGTAAGAGATACGAAGAAAACAAAGGAGACGATAATTTTTCCTCGTTTTCATCAAAGAAGATGCGTAAAAAAACTTCTTGATGATGTTTATGAGCATAAAAGCAGTAGAAACTATCTGATTCAGCATTCTGCAGGTAGTGGTAAAACAAACTCTATCGCTTGGCTATCTCATAGGCTTGCAACACTTCATGATAAAGATAATCAGAATATTTTTGATAATGTCATCGTTGTAACTGATAGAGTTGTGGTGGATCGTCAGCTGCAAAAAGCGGTTATGGGCTTAGAACATAAATCAGGCTTTATCAGAGTAATGGATGATAAATCAACATCTCACGACCTAGCAGATGCCCTAGCTGGTAAAACTAAAATAATAGCTACTACTATTCAAAAGTTCCCTCATATTATTCACAGCGTAAAGGGGCTAAAGGATAAAAGATTTGCTGTTATTATCGATGAGGCACACTCATCTACCGCTGGCAAAAATATGGCAGCAGTAAGTAGGACTCTTTCTTCTACTGAGGCAAAAAGCAGTGATGTTGAGGATTTAATCGCTGATGAAATATTAAGAAATGGTAAGCAGGATAATGTTTCAATTTTTGCTTTTACTGCGACACCAAAGCCAACCACCTTGCAGCTATTTGCACAGGAAAACCAAAAAGGGCTGCGTGAAGCCTTTGATCTTTATTCAATGAAACAAGCTATTGAAGAGGGCTTTATTCTTGATGTGCTTCAAAATTACACAACTTATAAGACTTTTTATGAGCTAAATAAAAAAGTAGAAGACGATCCAAGGGTGAATACAAGACAGGCTAAAGCTCAAATAGCTCGTTTTATACGCCTGCATGAAACAAATATCGCTCAAAGAATAGAAATCATTGTAGAGCATTTTAAGACCTCTATTATGGATGAACTTGGTGGCAAAGCAAAAGCTATGGTAGTAACGGCATCTCGTGAGGAAGCTGTAAAATACCATAAGGCGTTTAATGAGTATATCGATAAAAAAGGCTATAAAGACATCAAAGCTCTGGTTGCTTTTTCTGGCAAGGTAACATTAGATGATGAAGATATAGAATATACAGAAGCTGGTATCAATGGCTTTTCAGAAAAGAAAACTGCTAAAGAGTTTGATAAAGATGAAAACAGAGTCTTACTTGTTGCAAATAAATATCAGACAGGTTTTGACCAGCCTAAACTATGTGCCATGTATGTGCTAAAAACCCTAAAAGGTGTAGCAGCCGTGCAAACCCTATCAAGGCTAAACCGTATCTGTCCACCATTTAATAAAACTACTTTTATACTTGATTTTGTAAATGATTATAAAGATATAGAAGATGCTTTTTCAAAGTATTATTCAACCACGCTTTTATCAAACACCATAACCCCATCTGGAATCTATGAGCTAGAAGCAAAAATTGATGCCTATCTTATGTTTGATCCAGATTATATAGATAGAGCAAGTGAAATCTTATGTAAAGAACGAATAGATCCGAAAGATAAAAAGAAACTTAACTATATCCTAAGAAGGACTCAAAAGAAACTAGACGAGCTAGATGAAGAACAAAGAGATGAGTTTGTAAAACTTCTTCGCAAGTTTATACGCTTTTATGAATTTTTGATTCAGGTTACCCAGTTTTTAGATAACGAGCTTCACAAAAAATATCTACTTATTACTTACCTACTTCGTTATATTAGCGTAAAACATAGCGGTGGTGGTTTTGATATTACCAGCATGATAAAAGCTAAAAACTTTATTCAAAAGAAAAACGAAAGCTATGAAAAACCAAAAATCATCGCAAAACCTGTTGTAAAACTTCCTATAGCTGAGGCTCTTTCAAGTATCGGAGAAGATAAGATCGAACATATATCAGTGCTTTTAGAAGAATTTAATGCAAGACACGGAGTAGACTTTGACAAAGATGTAGTAGTTAAATTCTTACTACAAATACAAGATATACTATTAAAATCAGAAGATTTGAAACTCAGTGCAAAAAACAACACCGAGCAAGATTTCAACTTTGCATACTACGACAAAATAGATGATGCCCTGCTTGATGGCATCGAACAAAACAGAGATTTTTGCTCAAAACTCTTAGAAGATAAAGAAAGCAAAAAAGAACTACTAGGAGTCTTCTCAAGCTCAATCTATAAAAAACTACGAGAAAAATAAAAAGTGCAATCAAAATAAAGACCATAAGGATTACTCCCTATGGTCTTTTGCTTTTCTCGTCCAAAAACTTAAAATAAACTTTTACTCCCACCTTGACAGCACTTTGCCTAGTTTTATATAAACGCTTATAGGCTTTATCCTCTACAAGTAGGTCTATATACTCTTCATAGCTAAAATCATCTAACGATAATATCTTATGAGCTTTTCTTACATTCTTTCTAAAGCCCTTCTTAGTCTCCGCTGCATAGTAGTTATCATTTTTTAGCCAGCTTTTAAATTCTTCATAATGCTTTGGTACTTCTGTTTTAGTTCCATATTCTAAAAACTCAAAATAGCTCTTCACCGCTCTTACTAGTGCTTTTTTATATTCATCTGTGTGCTCATTAAACCAAGCATTCTCGTTTAGCTCTTGGGTATAAGTATCTAGATATTCTATCTTTATAATATCATTTAGGCATTTGACCCTGTTTTTTATATTTTTAGCTGTTCTTTCTGTATGCCTTAGTTCTAGCCACTTTAGATATTCAGCCTCATATCTAAGTTCTTCTCTAACCTTATCTCCAGCTCTTTTGCCTGTACCTTCTATTTTTATATTTTCTATCTTGCTAGCATCAATAAATTCAAATTCAGCCATATGCTCGCTATCAACCCTGCAAACTTTAAGTATGGTCTCTAGGTCTTCTCTATCAGCTACAAAATCACCATAATCACTAAACCTAATAAGCCCTACTAGCTCCTTATACCTTTTCTCATCAAAATCAAATAAATCTAGCACTTCATTCACTAAGCCAAATTTCTCTTCTAATAAAAGCATAGTCGCCTTCTGAAGGCTTTTTACATATTCTCTATCATAGATATGACGTAAATGGCACTTTTTAATCTTGCTATATCTATTCCTACACCGCCAACCCCAACTTCCACCCTTAAACTCAGCATGAATCCTAAATCTTCCAAGATAAGCTCCGCATTCCTTGCAAGCAAGTTTTGTAGGGTATTTTTCTTTATTCTCTTCCATACAGGAGATTACATACTCTTGCACCTCTCTTGGAATAATGCCTTTATGATTATTTTCAACATAATATTTAGGAAGCTCGCCTTCATTTCTCTTTTGCTTTTTAGTTAAAAAATCTACCGTGTAATATTTTTGAAGTAAGGCATCGCCTATATACTTCTCATTCATTAATATATTTATAAGAGGCTGAAGATACCAGGATTCTTTTTTACCAGCAGATAAGATATTATTTTTCTCTAGTGTTTCTTTTATTTTAGAAAGACTATATCCTATTATCTTCATGGCATAAATTGCTTCTACAACCTCTGCTTCTTCTTTATTTATAACAAACTCGCCATTTTCTCCTTTGTCATATCCAAGAAAATTAGTAAAGGCTACGCTAGCTTTTCCGTCTCTAAATCTTTTACGCTGACCCCAGGTGCAGTTTTCAGATATACTCCTTGATTCTTCTTGTGCAAAGCTAGACATAATCGTCAGTAAAAACTCGCCCTTACTATCTAGGGTATTGATGTTTTCTTTTTCAAAAAACACCGATATATTCTTACTTTTTAATAACCTTATTATGTTGATGGTATCTACTGTATTTCTTGCGAACCTACTTATAGATTTCGTAACAATATGATCGATTTCTCCCCGTATAGCCTTATCTATCATCTGATTAAAACCATCACGATTTTTATATGAAGTCCCACTTATACCATCATCTACAAATAAGCCTACATATTCCCACTGAGGATTTAATCTAATATAGCTTTTATAATATTCCTTTTGTGCTACAAGACTTGTGTGCTGCTCTTCTTTATCCGTTGAAACTCTAGCATACGCTGCCACCTTTAGTTTTTTATGCTTTTTCTTATAGGTAGGCGTTTTTATCTTAATTATTTCTTTTTCCACTTAAACCCTCCAGCCTCTTTGTAGGAGGATTATATTTTTTCTTTAACTTCTTTCTTACTCTATTTAACTCCTTTTTATCGATAGCTTCCTTGTGATATAGATAATCGATAAAAATTGATGCAAGCCTATAATTCATCTCTGCATCTATGCATTCCTTGACATTTTTCATCATCTTCCTCCTTGCTAACATACATCACTCAAAGAGAAAAATAAGTCAAGCCTTTATATATCAAGGCTTTCAGGAGTTTTTGATCCCCTAAAAAATTCCCACACACCCTACAAATAAAAAAAGCCCTTAACGACATCCGTTAAAGCCCATATTCATATTTTTTATTATGCTGATTTTTAGTTTAATTTACGCAACTAGCTTATTATCAGTGATTTTAGGTGAGTGTCAAAAAAGGAATACTTTGTATAATATGTGGTATTGTTATTTTACAAACAATTGTATCAAAATTATCTTTGCGTAAATATTTCAAACTATCATTTAAATCAATATTCAAAACTTCCATCCGTTCAGTTAAATTATTCAAACGGACACTTCTTTGCGCCATTTCGGCTAATTTAGGTTGAATTTCCACACTAGTTATTTGGCCATTGGTTTTAGAACTTAAAAACAAACCAACCGCGCCATTTCCAGCACAAAAATCAATCAGCTTAGTCTTATAGCCTCTTTTTGGTTCGGCAAAATGCGCTAATAAAACCGCATCTAGTGAAAACGAAAACACTTCAGAACTTTGAATAACTTGAACTTCATTTGTAAAAAGTTGATCAATGCGTTCATTTTCATGTAAAGTTATCTCTTCCATAAGACCTCCTTTAGTCTGCAACTTGCAACTTCCTTTAAAATTGTGCATACTTAGTAAAGATTTGAATCATTTATAAGTTGTTAGAAAGGAATGTTACGATAATGTTCTATTCATTCGTACGAGCAATTGCACGTTTTATCGTTTTTATCTTTAATGGTAATGCTCACTATCTTAATAAAGAAAAACTCCCTGAAGGAAATTATATCTTAGTTGGTCCTCACCGTACATGGTTTGACCCAATTTATTTTGCTTTAGCAGCCGCACCGAAGAAATTCTCCTTCATGGCAAAAAAAGAATTATTTAAAAATCCGCTGATGCGTTTTATTTTAACTCACGCGAACGCTTTTCCTGTTGATCGTGAAGATCCTGGTCCTTCTGTTATTAAAACACCGGTTAAAACATTAAAGAAAAGTGATCTATCACTTATTATGTTCCCTTCCGGCACACGTCATTCCGAAAACTTAAAAGGTGGCGTTGTCTTAATCGCAAAATTAGCTGGCGTACCTATTGTACCAGCTGTTTATCAAGGTCCATTATCTTTTAAAAAGTTATGTACACGTAAAAAAGTCGTTGTTGCTTTTGGTGATCCTATTCATGTTGATCGTAAAATGAAATTAACTGACGAAAACCAAGCAGCCGTGATTAAAGAAATGGAAGATAGTTTCAAAGCTATTGAAGCTGAATTAAAATAATTATAACGAAAAAGAAGATTAACTTGGAACCTAGTATCTTGGTTGCAAGCTAATCTTCTTTTTTAATTTTCTAAACTTTGTAATTTATATAGTGTTGCATAGCGACAATCCGCTTGCATTAAACTTTGGTGATTACCCATTTCTACAATCCGACCTTGATCTAAAACAACAATCTTATCGGCATCTTTAATCGTTGATAAACGGTGTGCAATCATAATTGTCGTCCGATTTTGACGCATTTTTTCTAAACTTTCTTGAATATGATTTTCCGTTTGCGTATCAATATTCGATGTAGCTTCATCTAAAATTAAAATTTTCGGAGCTTGCACAATAGTTCGCGCAAAAGCGATTAATTGCCGCTCACCAACTGAAAATTCTTGGCCCCGTTCCGTCACTGGTGTTTGATATTTTTGGGGTAACTTTTCAATAAAAGTATCTGCCTTTACAAATTCAGCCGCCGCTTGTACAGCTTGATCACTAATATTTTGATTATACATACGAATATTAAAATTCACATCACCATGAAATAAAAATGGTTCTTGTAAAACGAGACCCGTTTTTTTCCGTAATTCAGCTTGTGTATAGTCACGAACATCAGCACCATCGATTAAAATTTGACCACTTTGAATTTCATAAAAACGTAATAAAACATTGATCAATGAACTCTTACCGCTACCTGTAGTTCCGACAATCGCCACCGTTTCTCCTGGGGCAATTTTTAAATTAATCCGATCCAAAATTAACTCATCTTCATAAGAAAAAGAGACATCTTTAAATTCAATCGCACCTTCTTCAATACTTAAATCACTCACTTGAGCTTGTTGAGGAATCGTTTCTTCGTTATCTAATAAATCTAAAATACGTTTACCAGCTACAATCCCTTTTTGAAAAACAGCTAAATATTTCAAAACATTCGCTAAAGGGTTAAAAAAGATTTGTAACGTCGCTAAAAAATAATATAAAGTCCCCGCACTAATATAAGCAGCTCCATAATGAGGTGTTATACCAAAATAAGTCAAAACAATAACTTCAGCTAAAATAAAACCTAACGAAACAATCGGATATAAAAATAACGAATTAATTTTAATCATCCGCATTTGATTTTTAGCATAAGCTTGATTATTGATTTCAAACTGTTTTAAAGACTTGGCTTGTTGTTGGAATTGTTGAATCAAACTCATTCCCATTAAACTTTCATTCAATTGCGTATTAATCGCACTTAAATAGGTCCGATCTTTTTGAAAAATTTTCGTACTATAAGAACGATATAAAGCCATTACAAGCCCTAAAATCGGTAAAAACAGCGCTACATAGAAGGCTACCGTTAAATTCACTCTTGCCATCCCAATAAAGGCCGTAATAATCGCTAAACTAGCCACAATCATATTTAAAAACAAAGTCCAAAAATCGTATAAGACTTTCGTATCATTGGTCACATGCGAAATAATTGCCCCAGTTGGTGTTAAGTCAAAATATTTTAAACCTAATGTTTGTAATTTTTTAAATAAATCAAACCGAATAGCTTCTAGTGTACGTTCAGCCCCCATAGAAAATAGAAACTGTTGTAAAAATTGAGAAAAAGCTTTAACTAAGACTAATGTAAAATAAAAACCCGCCATCATCATTAAAACATGTAAATTCAAATCATTAGGGCGTAAATCATCTTCCATAAATTTACCCAAAACAGCTGGTAAATAAATATTTAAGGCACTCACTGCCACCGCAAAAATAATCGCAACTATAAATTGCAGACTGAAACGACGTGAATATGGCAATAAACGCTTTAACACATTTAATTGTTCGCGCCGCGTTAAAGTTGGTTGCGTTTTAACTTGGTTTGTTTTTTCCATCTATTCAGCCTCCATTTCTGTCACTAATTTTTGCATAGTATATGTTTGATAATACCAACCTTGTTGCGCTAAGAGTTGTTGATGCGTACCTTGTTCAATAATTTGACCATCTTGCACAACTATAATCCAGTCAGCATTAATGACAGAACTTAAGCGACTCGCTGCAATTAAGGTGGTTTTATTTTGACGAACTTTTTGTAATTCCGCCAAAATATGATGTTCTGTTTTAGCATCGACAGCCGATAAAGAATCATCTAAAATTAATAACTCTGGATTCAATAATAAGGCCCGCGCCATTGCCATCCGTTGCCGTTGTCCCCCAGATAATGAGTTCCCCATTTCCTTAACAGGTTGCGCATATTGCTGCGGCATCGCCTTAATCGCTTCATCTAAGCCGACCATCTGAGCTACCGCTTGAATTTCAGCCAAAGTTGCCTCGGGTTGCGCAAAAGCAATATTTTCTTGAATGGTCGTTGAAAATAAAAAGCTTTCTTGTGGGACATAACCAATTTGTTTTAAATATGAATTAATTTCATACGTGAAAATATTATGTTGATTAATTGTAATTTCACCTTGATATGTTTTGAAATCACGCATTAACAAGTTCAAAATAGTTGATTTACCAGCTCCAGTTGGTCCGACGATCCCTAAAGTTTCTCCATTGCGGACTTCAAAATTAATATTTTTCAAGACTTCTCTTGTACTATTTGGATATTTAAAATCAGCAATCTGAAATTTAATTTCAGAAATATGAGTTAATGGTTGTGTTGCTGTAACCGGATTTTCTTCTGGTTGTTCCGCTAACATTTTCATAATACGATCATAACTAGCATTCCCACGTTCTAAAATATTGAACAAATAACCAATCGCAAACATCGGCCACACTAAAGTCCCCATATATGCAATAAAACTCACTAATTGTCCAATGGTGATTGTTTGTTGAATGACATATTTTCCACCAAAATAAATAATTGCCACATATGATAAACCAATAATAATGGTTGTAAACGGATCGAATAAAGCATCTAATAAATAAGCTTTTTTATTGGCATGAATTGCTCGTTGGATATATTTTTTGAAATCTTGTGTATCTTCTTTTTCTTGACCTAAAGCTTTAATTACTTTTACCCCTAAAACACTCTCTTGGGTTTTATTATTTAGCTCAGAAAAAGCGGCTTGTGATTGCATAAAAGAACTATGAATCTTCTTCCCTAACAAACTAGCCATTAAAGCTAAAAATGGTAAAGGAATAATTGCTAATAAAGTTAAACGAAAATCAACAAAAATACACATAGCTAATAAGGTTGCGACACCAGTAATAATCGAATCAGCTAAAGTCAAAATCCCCATCCCTGAAACGTCACGCACAGCATCAATATCATTAGTCGCATGCGCCATTAAATCACCAATCCGATGTTTTTGATAAAAAGTTCGATCCATTTTCATATAATGTTTGAAAATACGCGAACGTAAATTCCGTTCCAAAATCAACGAACCACCAAAAATATACCTCCGCCATAAATAACGTAATAAATATTGCAAAAAGCCAATCACAATTAAAGAACTCACTGCAAAAAATAAATAAGTTAGACTAATCTGATGTTGATTTAATTTATTAACGATTAAACCAATCACATGCGGTGGAATAACATTTAAAGCCGCGACTAAAATCAGCGCAATAACGCCTCGTATATACAGACCTTTTTCTTTTTTGAAAAACCAACTTAATTTCTTAAAAATGCTCACCCAATCACCTGCTTTCCTCATAAAATTTCTGTTTATAATCTATCATATCAAAAATAAAAAAACTTACCATAACTTTCATTATGGTAAGTTTGGTTACGATTATTTGTCGTAAGTTGTTTTCATTGCGTTCATCATTTGACGCAATTTCTTTTGGGATGGTTTTTGACCCATTTGAATCATTAAACTTTTTAGCATTTGTTCATTGATAGGTGGATTCTTTTGCAAGTAACTTTCCATATATTTACGGGATGCGAAAAAGCCGATAACCAATCCTGCTACTAAAGCAACAACGATCAATACGATCCATACTCCTGTTGACATGTATATAAAACCCCTTTCTAATCACTCAAAAATAAGTTTACACAAAAAAAGCTTAAAAATAAAGCATTTTATTCAAAAGTCTAAAAAAGCATAGCAACTACTTTCTAAGCCACTATGCTCTCAAACATTTCATTAATCGTCACGCAATCCGCGTTCTCTTTGAATATCTTTAACTTTATCTGGTGTTACTTCGTTGCCGTCTTTATCGTAAACTTGTAACATTTCAACTTGACTCCGGAAGTTTTCGCGGAACATTTTAAGATATTTCTTTCTTAATTTTTCTTGTTCTTTTGTTTCTTCAGCAGTTAAGCCAGATTCTTTTTTCTTTTTAGATAATTCATTAATACGATCGATTAATTCTTGTGGAATTGCACCATTGTTTGCTTCCATTTCAAAAACCTCTCTTCTTGAAATACTTTAAAAGTACTATTTTTTTATATACTTATAATAGCGAAATTTCAGCTAAAATACAAGCTAAACGAACGTTTGTTTGTAAAGATTTAATTCTATGTTATACTTACTTAAAATCATCTGAGGAGGTCTAAAAATGTCGCAACCTACCGAACGCCAAAAAGCCGTTTTACGTTATATTTATGACTATATTTCCGATCAAGGTTATCCTCCAACCGTCCGCGAAATCGGTCTGGGCGTTAATCTTTCTTCATCATCGACAGTTCATGGTCACTTAAAACGCTTAAATGAAAAAGGTTTTTTAGAAAAAGATAAGACTAAACCACGTGCTATGGGGATCACTGCCAAAGGTATTAGCACTTTAGGTCTGGCACCTTTATTAACAAAAATGCCAATTATCGCACAAATCACTAGCGACCATGCCGATTTATCCCAAGAAGAAGTGTTAAATTATTGTCCCATCCCGAATCAATATCATGCTTATGCTGATCTATTTATGTTTCAAATACCTCATAACAACTTAAAAGAATTCGGTATCTTAAAAGGCGATTCTTTAATTATTCAAAAACAAAATATTGCAGCTGAAAATGACTTAATTATTGCCGTTGATGAAAACCAACAAATTACATATCAAGCTTATACCAAAGAAGATTTTTCACGTGATTTAATTATCTTAGGTAAAATCGTAGGCTTCTTACGTGATTTAACATAATAAAAAACTCCGTTCAATTGAACGGAGTCTTTTTTAGTTTTGTGCCATTTTTAACATTTCTTTAGCGTGACTAATCGTTAATTCAGTTACTTTCGATCCAGATAAAAGACGCGCCAATTCTAAAATACGCTCTTCCTGATTTAAATCTTGCATTTTTGTTTCTGTGCGACCATTGATAACTTCTTTCACAATATAAATATGATGGTTCGCAATCGCAGCTACTTGCGGCAAGTGCGTAATACATAAAACTTGTGAATGTTGTGCAATTTGACTAATTTTTTCTGCCATAGACTGAGCTACTCGACCACTCACACCCGTATCAACTTCATCAAAAATAATACTTGTAATGCCTTGTTGTTGGGCAAAAATTGTTTTCAAAGCTAACATAATCCGTGATAGTTCCCCACCGGAAGCAATTTTAACTAATGGCCCCATCAACTCACCCGGATTCGTTTGAATATAAAATTCAACTTGATCAAATCCATTTTTAGTTAATTCTGTTTGTTCTTGGAAACGCACTTCAAAGATTGCTTTTTCCATATAAAGTGAACTTAATTGTTGATGCACCGCTTGGACTAAGGATTGCGCTGTCTTCTGCCGTAATTGCGTTAATTCGCGCGCTAGTTCTGCTGCTTCTTGATATGTTTTTGCCACAAAATCTGCTTGTTCTTTAGCGTTAGTTTCTGTCGCCTGCATATCATCGAGTTCTTGTTTAATATCAGTTAAATACTGCAAAATTTGTGGGATCGAATTACCGTATTTACGTTTTAATTGATGGATTAACTCTAATCGTTGTTCCACTTCATCGAGTCGTTCTTCATCCCATTCTAGAGAGCTTAATTCATTAGAAATTTCATAAGTAACATCTTGTAAATTATAAAAAGATTCCGAAACTTTTTCATAAATTTGTTTGAATTCATCAGATAAATCACTTAATGCTTCTAACGATGACATCGCATAGCCTAACTGACCGACCACATCTTGCGTTTCTCCCGCTAAAATTTGATGACTTTCATTTAACCCTGCACTAATAACTTGATAATTATCTAATTTTTTCTTTTCTGCTTGTAACTCGGCTTCTTCATCCTCATTTAACATAGCAGCTTCAATTTCTTCAACTTGAAATTGCAACATATCTAATCGTTGCGCCCAAGCTTTTTCATTCTTTTCACGTTCCGCTAATGCTTTTTGGGCTTTTTGATATTTAGCAAAAGCCTCCAGGTAAGCAGCTTTGACCGGCATGATTTCCAAACTATAATCATCAAGTAACTGTAAATGTTTATCAGCATTCATTAATTCTTGGTGTTCATTTTGTCCATGAATATCAATTAATGATTCACCTACGCGGCGTAAAGTCGATAAATTGACCATAACACCATTAATTCGACAAATATTACGGCCACTTTGATATAAATCACGTTCTAAAATTAAACCATCAGCTTCATTATCAATACCTAATTCAGCTAACAAAGCTTGCGTCTTAGCTTTATCGTTAATTACAAAAAAGCCTTGAATAATAGCTTTCTTAGCGCCTTTGCGAATATATTCACTCGAACCACGCCCACCAGCTAACAAGCCTAAAGCATCGATAATAATTGACTTACCGGCACCAGTTTCACCAGTTAAGACCGTCATTTGACTTTCAAAATCAATATTCATTTTTTCGATAATCGCAAAATCACGAATAGTTAATTCTTGTAACATCTAACAACCTCTCTTCTCT
Source organism: Ligilactobacillus ceti DSM 22408 (assembly GCF_000423245.1). Taxonomy (GTDB): domain Bacteria; phylum Bacillota; class Bacilli; order Lactobacillales; family Lactobacillaceae; genus Ligilactobacillus; species Ligilactobacillus ceti. Next base: position 315,884 of record NZ_KE383993.1, on the reverse strand, counting down.
AACTGTAAGCTAAATTACTTATCTAATAAGGCAAAGATAATTTTTTGCATTTTTTGAGCATCATTTTCAGACCGCGCAAAAATCATGACTTTTTCATCATTATCCATGACCGCAAAAACTTCTTCATAATTCATTTGTTCAATTAAATTAGCTACTAAAGGACCATTTCCGGGTAGTACTTTTAAAACACAAAATGATTGATTATAATCAGACATCACATAAACATCATGTAAGACTTTCTTTAATTTATATTCTGTGTCTAATTTATGTTCAATTGGTAAACTATAACGATATTGACCATTTTCCATTGGGACTTTAATTAATTGTAAATCTTTCACATCCCGGGAAATTGTGGCTTGGGTCACAATCACACCTTGTTGTTCTAAATAAACAACAAAATCTTCTTGGCGACAAATTTCTTTTTCGGCAATTAATTTCTTTATAAGTTTGTGTCGATCATTCTTTTTCATGGACGATCACCATTCCTCATATGTTTATTTTAAAGTTGCTTGTGCTTGTTTAATCACAGCTTGCGGATCAATGTCAGCAGAAATCGCACCTTGATCGAGTTCACAAGCTTCTAATTCAGCTAAAAACTCAACGTTACCAGATCCACCAGTAATTGGTGAAAAGTCTAATGATTTTACCAGATAACCACTTTGAGCCGCAAAACCTAAGATTTTTTCTAAAACTTCTAAATGAACTTTTTCATCTTTCACAATCCCTTTTTTACCAACTTTTTCACGTCCAGCTTCAAACTGTGGCTTAATTAAAGCTACTACAGTCCCACCAGGTTTAATAATGGTATGTAAGTTCGGTAAAATTAATTGTAAAGAAATAAAAGACACATCGATCGTTACAAAATCTGGTTGTCCTTGCGTAAAATCAGCTAATTCACTATAACGGAAATTAGTATTTTCCATCACAACAACCCGTGGATCTTGGCGAAGTTTCCAAGCTAATTGATTGGTTCCAACATCTAAAGCATAGCTTAATTTAGCCCCTTTTTGTAAGGCAACGTCAGTAAAGCCCCCTGTTGAAGAGCCGATATCCAAGACAGTCTTGTCTTTAATATTAAGTTTGAAAACTTTCAACGCTTTCTCTAATTTTAAACCACCACGACTAACATATGGCATTTTAGTTCCTTTAAAATGCAATTTAGTTTCCGGTGAGATTTTCATTCCTGGTTTATCAAGTCGTTCTTCATTTTCACCGAGAATTTCTCCCGCCATAACAGCACGTTTAGCTTGTTCTCGTGTTTCAAATAAACCTTGTTCAACTAATAAAACATCAATACGTTCTTTTTTCTTCATGTATTTTTATACCTCAATTTAATCGTTATCTTGCCTCTTTAAACTAGGCAATTCTTATCATTTAATTATAACATAAATCTTTTTTACAAAATCAAACAAAAAAAGCATCCACTACCAATATTTTGATAGGGATACTTTTTATTTACATTTTAAAATATTTTAAAAACTCACTAATTAACTGAATGTCTAATCCTGTTTGTGCTAATTGGTTTAAAGCTTGCTGAGCAGCTTGTAGCGTCTCTTCTAAAGCTTGATAAGCACCTTTGAGCCCTAGAATGCCGGGATAAGTATTTTTAGCGTGGTCAGCGTCTTTTTGGACCGCTTTCCCTAGTTCTGCTTGTGTCCCCACAACATCTAAAATATCATCATAAATTTGAAAAGCTAAACCAAAGGCTTGTCCAAAAGCACGTAAAGCTTGGTTTTGTTGAGCTGTCGCTTGACTTAAAATCCCACCAGCTTCACAAGCATATACTAACAAAGCACCTGTTTTATCATGATGGACGGCGGCTAGTTCGGTCAAAGTTAATTTCAATTGTTCGCCTAAAATATCGCCAACTTGTCCATTAATCATACCGGCTGGCCCTGCAGCTTGCGCTAAATTAGCAATTAATTGCAGTTTAATTTCAGCTGGGAGTTTAATTTGTGCTAACCATTCAAAAGCTGTCGTTAAAAGACCATCTCCTGCTAAAACTGCCATTGCTTGTCCAAAAACTTTATGATTCGTTGGTTTACCACGACGTAAATCATCATTATCCATCTCGGGTAAATCATCATGAATCAACGAATACGTATGAATAAATTCTAACGCACACGCTGCTTTGAGTTCATTTGCTTGAATTTCACCTTGAAAACTTTGAACTACAGCTAAAGTTAATAATGGTCGTAATCTTTTACCACCAGCTGTAATCGAATAAAGCATAGCGTCTTTAATTTCAGGTCGACAATCTAAAGCTTCTAAATATTGCACCATTTCTTTTTCAATTAATGGTTGATATTCTTGCATAAATTGACTTAAATTATTCATCTGCCGCGCCTTTTTCAAATGGTTCTTCAACTTGATCTTCATTAATGATTTTGGCTAACGTTTTTTCAGCTTGAGTGAGTTCATTTTGTAATTTCTTACTTAAAATTACACCTTTTTGAAATTTATCTAGTGCTTCTTTTAAAGGAACGTCACCTTGTTCTAATTGTTGCACAATTTGTTCTAATTGCCCAAGTTCTTCTTCAAAACTAAGTTTATTTTGTTCTGTCAAAATTATCACCCTTTTTTATTTCTTTAATTGTGGCTGTTGCTTGTCCATCTTGCAAATACAAATCCAAATCTTGTTCTAACGTTAAATCAGCTACACTGGTCACTACTTGATGATCATAAGTAGCATATAAATAACCTTTACCCATGATTTTTAACGGACTTAACATATCTAAGGCTTGACATTGATTCGCAAAAGCTTGTTTTTTATCATGCAATAAGCGTTCTACATTACGCATTAAGAACTCTTCTTGATAAGCTATTTTATCATGCAATTGTTGAATTTTTTGTCGTTGATCAACAGTCTGCAATTGGGCTTGTTGTTGGAAATAAGCTTGTTGTTTATTGCGTAAAAGCGCAGCGACAGCTTGTTGATTCCGAATTGTTAAATTATCAATTCTTTGTAAATAAGCTTCATACAAACGTGTTGGTTGCATAAATAAATATGACTGTAAACTTTGATTTAAACGAGCATTTAACAAATCAATTTTGCGTTTTAAAGCTTGAATTAAACGATTCCTTTGTTGTTCTAATTTCCAAACTTCTTCCGTTAGAACTGGAACAGCTAATTCAGCAGCCGCGGTTGGTGTGGCAGCTCGTTGATCAGCTACAAGATCAGCAATCGTTGTATCCGTTTCATGTCCAACAGAAGAAATAACCGGAATCTGACTCGCTACAATCGCGCGTGCAACTGGTTCTTCGTTAAAAGCCCACAAATCTTCAATCGAACCACCACCACGACCAATAATAATGGTATCAAAACCACCAATTTCATTAACTTGTTGGATTTGTTTAACCAAACTCGGTGCTGCATTGTTCCCTTGCACAACAGCTGGAAAAAGGACAATTTGCGCAATTGGGTAACGCCGCCGAACAGTATTAATAATATCGCGAATAACGGCCCCGGATGGACTAGTGATAACCGCAATTTTTTTCGGGAATTTAGGTAATGGTTTTTTCGGTAAAGCAAATAAACCGTCTTGAGCTAACTTAGCTTTTAATTGGTTATAAGCTTGATATAAAGCACCCACTCCATCTGGTTGGATATCTTCAATATAAAATTGATAATTACCATTTTGGGGATAAACATCTATATATCCTATCGCTAAAACGTTCATTCCTTCTTCTAAATTAAATTTCAATTTAGAAAAATTCCATTTATACATAACAGCATCAATCACAGCTTTATCATCTTTCAAACTGAAATATTGATGCTTAGGACGCATACGAAAATTAGAGATTTCTCCGGTCACATAAACCCGTTTTAAATACGGATCAGCCGTGAATTTTCGTTTAACATATTGCGTCAAAGCCGATACTGTTAAATAATTTTGTTTCGTAGACATCCTTAATTCAAACTTCTTTCTGCAAATTCGATCGTTTGTTGCATTAACATCGCAATTGTCATCGGACCGACTCCTCGTGGGACTGGTGTTAAGTAACCTGCTTTGCCATTTACACTAGCAAAATCAACATCACCAACTAATTTACCAGCCGCATTCCGGTTCATACCAACATCAATTACAACTGCTCCTTCTTTAACATAATCAGCATCCACAAATTCACCACGCCCAATTGCGACGACTAAAATATCTGCTTCTCGAGCAATTTCTTTTAAATTTTGTGTCCGACTATGAGTCACAGTTACTGTGGCATTCGCATTTAATAACAAAGCAGCCATCGGACGGCCAACAATATTACTACGGCCAATTACGACCGCGTTTTTACCAGTCACATCAATGTTATATTCTTTGAAAAATTCCATAATTCCATGTGGTGTACATGGTAAAGCTAATGGTTCATTCATAAATAAATGTCCCATATTAACAGGATGGAAACCATCAACGTCTTTTAACGGACTGATTGCTTGCGTAATGCGATCTTCATTAATATGTTTAGGTAATGGTAACTGAACTAAAATACCGTGGACTGTTTCATCAGCATTATATTTAGCAATTAAATCTAAAATTTCAGCCTCTGTTGTTGTTTCTGGTAAGCGAATATCAATTGCATTAATTCCAATTTGTTCAGCTGCTCTTGTTTTATTGCGAACATAAACTTGACTGGCTGGATCTTCACCTACTAAAACAACGACCAAACTAGGCTCGATGTTTTGTTCTTTTAATTTGGTAGCGCGCAAACGTAAATTCTCTTTAATCTTCTTAGAAAGTTCATTCCCATTCATAATTACTGTCATTGTATAATTACCTCGCTAGCGAATTTTTATTTTTTTATAATTTGTTACCATACACTAAAAATAGAGCCAAACTAAATGTAGTCTGACTCTAAGTTTTTATTGAGCTACTTTATCTAAAACAGCGTTAATAAAACCGCGTGTCTTATCGTCACTGAATTTTTTAGATAGTTGTAGTGCTTCATTAATTGCGACGTTATTAGGTACGTCTTCTTCGTATTTCATTTCGTAAATCGCTAAACGTAAAATGATTAAATCAGTTTTTGTTAAGCGACCTAATGACCAGCCTTTTTTAAGGTGTTGGATAATTTCAGCATCAATATCAGCTTGGTTAACTAAAACACCTGAAACTAATTGGTCTAAATATTCCGGAATTGCAATTTCTGCTTCCGTTGTTTCCATTTCTTCAATTACTGCTTCGTCAAGATTGTTTTTCCATTCATCGACTAATTGAAGATAAATTTCGCTTCTTTCAGCTTCAATATTACTATTAAGCATAAATAATGCTTGAAAAGCTAATTCGCGAGTATCATGTCTATTTAAAATCACGCTTCATCACCATTGTTTTCATCAAATAAGTTATCTGGATCTACAACTTGTTCTTCTTTTTCTTGTTCAGGTACAACGCCTTCAACATGAACGTTAACTTCAGCAAGTTCTAAACCTGTCATAAATAATACTTGTTGACGAACTTTCTCTTGAATAGATACTGCTACTTTAGGAACAGCTACACCGTAGTCTAAGAAGGCATAAACATCAACAGATAATTGAGAATCATCTTTTTCTAATTTAACACCTTTACCACGACTGTGACGTCCGAATAATTCGGATAAGCTATTTGCTAAAGAGCCACGCATGGAATATACGCCATCAACTTTGCTGGCAGCAATCCCAATAATAATTTCAATTACTTCAGGAGCAATTCTAACTTCTCCTAAACTTGGTTCTTGACTTGTTAAGACAATATTGTTATCTTCAGCCATTTGAAACCCTCCTTTTAATTAAGCACGGGAAATGTATGTTCCATCTGTTGTGTTAACTGTTAAAACATCACCATCATTGATGAAGAATGGAACTTGCACAACTAAGCCAGTTTCCATAACAGCTGGTTTTGAACCACCAGAAGCTGTATCCCCTTTGATACCTGGTTCTGTTTCACGAACAGCTAAATCAACTGTGTTTGGTAATTCAACACCGATTGTTTCTGTACCATACATAATGATACTTACTTCCATGTTTTCTTTTAAGTAATTCAATTCGGATTCGATTTGATCACCTGGTAATTCTAATTGTTCATATGTTGCCATATCCATGAAGACGTGGTTTGTACCGTCTGCATATAAATATTGCATTTTCTTACGATCGATTTGTGCTAAGGCTACTTTTTCACCGGCACGGAATGTTTTTTCTTGAACAGCACCTGTACGTAAGTTCTTTAATTTTGAACGAACGAAAGCTGATCCTTTACCTGGTTTTACGTGTTGGAAATCAACAACGCGCCAAATTCCTCCATCTACTTCAATTGTTAAACCAGTTTTAAATTCATTTACTGAAATCATATCTACTTTTCCTCCTCAGGAACAATTTTGCGCAAATTTTTAAGCAATTTGCTACTATTCCCTGAATTTTATCACTATTAAGCATATTATATTATTTATCGCATTTCAATGCAATTAAAGTTATTGGTTATTTTTATGGGAAAAATTTAATCCCTTTATAATTGCACAAAATCACGTGGGAAATCACTTAAAATTTCATAACCATTTTCTGTCACTAAAATATCATCTTCAATCCGTACACCACCAATATTAGGTAGATAAATACCCGGTTCGACAGTAATCACTTGCCCAGCTTGTAATGGTTCTTCCACGCCGCGAGTGACATTTGGTAATTCATGAATATCTAATCCAATCCCGTGTCCCATTCCATGACTGAAATATTCACCATAGCCAGCATCAACAATTACTTGCCGACCAATTTGATCTAATTGCGCACCCGTCACGCCTGGTTTAACAGCCGCAATTGTGGCTTGTTGTGCTTTTAAAACTATCTCATGAATTTCTTTCAACCGTGCTGTATGTTCACCTTCACCAACGCTAAAAGTCCGTGTCACATCTGATGTATAACGATTAAAATAATAACCAAAGTCTAATGTCACAAAATCGCCAGCCGCAATCACTTTATCACTCGCAACTCCATGCGGTAAAGCGGATCGTTCCCCACTAGCCACGATTGTTTCAAAAGAAGCTTCACTAGCACCAATACTTTTCATAAAATAATCTAATTCATTAGCAACATAACGTTCTGTTTGCCCAGGTTTAATATGATCTAAAACAAATTCATAACCTAATTTAGCTAAACGACAAGCTTCTTTAATCGTATCAATTTCAGCTTGATCTTTAACGGAACGAATTTTCTCAATAACTTGATCCATCGGCACAATATCACTTACTGCATATTCATCTAAAAAGTCATATTGTAAGTAACTAATTGTATTTTCAAATCCTAAAGCTACCAAGTTTTCTTTTTCAACAAGGTCTAAAGCCACACCTAAATAATCACGTGTAATTAAAGCTTGATAATCTGGAGCTTCAATTTGAACTTGTTTTGTAAAACGACCATCAGTAATTAAATACAAATTATTTTCAGTAATTAATAAAACACCTGCATCGCCAGTAAATCCACTTAAATAATAAACATTACGTAAATCTGTCACTAAAAAACAATCAATGCGCATTGCAGCCATTTGTTGGCGTAATTGATTGCTTCGTTTGTTATATACACTTTCCATTCAAAAGCCCCCTTTTTTATTATTATAGCAAAATCTCTTTCAAAACGTCAGACGAAAAAGAGCCACGTAAAAACGTGACTCTTAATTAATTTATTCTGTTTTTTTCTTAGGTAACCAAAATGTAAATAAGAAGCTCATAAATAAAATAATCGAACTAACACCAATCGCTTTTACAACACTTTTAGTAAATGTTTGGCTTAAATCTTTCACTAAATGATTTCGCACTGGTTCGGGTAACATAGCAGTATATTGCGGATCATTTTTCAAAGCCACAATCGAAGATCCAGCTGAATTAATAACTGAATTTTCTACTTGAACTGCAACTTTAGGCGGTAAATTCGGAATATCGCGTAAAGAACCGGGAACGTCTTGCCATAAGAAACTGACAAAAATCGTCCCAATAATTGCGACACCTAAAGCAGAACCTAATTGTCGAACAGTCGATTGAATGGAAGAGCCTTGCCCGGCTTTTTCATCCGGAACATCACGCATCACAATCGAAGTTAATTGCGCAGAAGCAAAGCCTAAACCAATCCCATAGACAATTAACCAAGCAGCAATCCAAACAGTACTTGTATTAACTTTAATCGTTAAGAAGAATCCTAATAAGGCTAAAGCTTCTAATAATAAACCAGTCGAAACTACAATCGCTGGTGAAGTTTTTTTAACAAATGGTGTTGCAAAACCTCCTGCAAAAAAGGCCCCGACACCTAATAAACATAATAATAACCCTGCTTGCATCGCTGATAAGAAGAGTACATTTTGTAAAAATAATGGTAAAACAAATAACAAACCAAATTCACCAATTGCCACAATACAAGCAATTAAATTTCCGATTGAAAAACTTTTAACTTTAAACAAATTCAAAGAAATCAAATGTGATTTTCCTTGTTTGATTAAATGTTTTTCCCAGAAAACTAAACAAATCAAAATAATAATTCCCAGCAATAATAAATAAGGAATTCTGGAGAGTCCATCGATGGCTTGACTAGCTTCTTTAGCATAGATCCAACCATAATTACGACCTTCAATCAAAGCATAAACTAATGAACCAAACGAAATAACAGAAAGTAAAAAGCCTAAAATATCAAATTTACCTTCCCATTTTTCCCCATAATTTTCAGGAATATAAATTAATGCCCCGATAATAATTAATAAACCAATTGGTAAATTAATCCAAAAGACCCAACGCCAATTTAAATACGTTGTAAAAATCCCACCTAATAGTGGTCCAACGGCAGCCATACCGGAAATAACCGATCCCCAAACAGCAAAAGCGATAATTCTTTCATGACCTTTAAAGAAAGTATTCACGGTTGATAATGTAGTTGGTAAAACAATCGCACCACCAACCCCTTGCACTGAACGAGCGACTAACATCATTTCAATTCCATGTGATAAACTCGCTAAAATAGAACCGATAATAAAAAAGACAACACCGATAATCAACAGTTTCTTACGACCTAAGACATCATTAATCCGACCAGTTGTAATTAATAACGAAGAAAATATCAACGAATACAAAGTAATAATCCATTCTGCATTAGTAAAATTCAAATGTAAATCTTTAATAATCACCGGTAAAGCAACATTGATGATCGTTCCATCAATTACAATAATGGATACAGCTAAAGCTAAAATCGCTAAAATCATCCATTTATTACGGACTTGCACTGTTTTTTCGTCCATAAAACCGACCTCCTTTTAAAATACACTTTATTGTATTACTATTCTTTTCTTTCCGCTAGCAATTACCCCTTAAATAAAAAAACAACTGCTCCACCTTTTGGTTTCACAGTTGTTTATCAACTTTAATTAATCTTCTTTTTTCGGACGTGGTTTACGTAAACCCCAATATTGGAATAAATCTGTTCTTAAAGAACCATTGTATAATTTACGACGTTTTGTCGCTTTTTCACCATAATATTGTTCGAATTGTAAATCACTTGTCAAAATATATTTACTCCATGTTTTCATTGGACGATAAACATCACCCATTTCTTTATATAAAACATGAACACTTTCTTGATCACTTAAACGTTCCCCATAAGGTGGGTTAGCTAAAATAACACCATATTCTTTATCTGTTTTAAAATCTTTCACAGCCATTTGTTTGAAGAAGATTTTACCTTCTAAGCCGGCGTTTTTAGCATTTTGTTTTGCAATTTCAATCATGCGACCATCAATATCATAACCACTAATATCTAAATCAATATCAAAGTTCGCTTGATCGCGCGCATCTTGACGTAATTGTGCAATTAATTCATTAGGAATCCAATTCCATCCTTCACACACAAATTTACGATTTAAGCCCGGTGCCATATTATAACCAATCATGGCTGCTTCAATCGGTAATGTACCAGAACCACACACTGGATCAACAAATGGTTTATCTGGATACCAACGTGCTAATAAAACTAATGCAGCCCCCATATTTTCTTTCAATGGAGCGCCACCTTTATCTACCCGGTAACCTCGTTTAAACAAACTACTTCCAGTCGTATCAAGTGTTAAAATAACTTTATTTTTGTTAATTGCCACTTCGATTGGGAATTTTGCACCCGTTTCTGGTAAACGTGTTCTACGATGATACACTTGACTCATCTTAGCTACAATTGCTTTTTTCACAATCGCTTGCGCACTTGGCACGTGGTGTAAGATTGATTTTTGTGATTTACCAGATACTGGAAATTCCGCATCTAATGGTAAATAATCACTCCAGTTTAAAGCTTTTGTTCTTTCAAATAATTCATCAAAAGTCTTGGCTTCAAATTCAGCAATCACGATTTTAATACGATCGGCTGTTCTTAACCATAAGTTGGTTTTGATGATATCACTAATATCACCTTTAAAACGCACTCGACTATTTTCAACTTGTGTTTCATAGCCCATATGGCGTAATTCATTGCCGACAATTGCTTCGATTCCGGCAGCTGCCGTTGCAATTAAGTTATATTGTTTCATTCATTAATCTCCTTAAGATTATTTAATTTATATAATAAAAAACTAGGATAATTAGAGTAAACTAATATCCTAGCTTGCCTGTATATAAGCCTCGATAAGCCACGTTCTGTCCGTAACTAAACCCAGGTTCGTTTAATTACGTGGTAATCATCTATCTCCGAATATAAATATTCGCCCCCATGATTAGTTCATTTCCGTCATGAAGCGCCCCTACCAAAGTTTGGGTTACCTGCTCGCAGGGTTTACCGCGTTCCACCAATTCAGTTTCCTAAATTGCTTCGTCACTGTGGCACTTTTCAAGACTACTCGAGCATAGCTTTTAGCCTTAGCTCTTTTATCTGCCATTACCTTTGTACAAAGGTATCTTGCCTTATTTTTTCAGCAAGTACGATCACTACAAGCATCTCAGCCTGTGCAAGCTTGGACTTTCCTCAGCCTATATTTTCGAAAAAATATAAACCGCGATTACCTGAGACTTATATATTATTGGTTTTTAAAAACGATTGCCTTCGTCGTTATTAACTTGAGCACCAAATACATGTCGTTCTAAATTCGATAAACGTTTTAAAATGTCCATGTTAGTTGTGCTAGCAGCAGGACGTGTTGTATTACCCGTTTTGCTGACAGCAAGTTGCTTCGTTAATTCATCGACTTTGCTTAACAAGCGGTCATTTTCCATTTGAAGACGTTGTGTTTCTTTAATATATTTTTCATAATCTTGAATGATTAAATCCAAATATGCGTCCACTTCGTCTTGGTCATAACCTCTCATTTTAGTGCTAAAACTTTTTTTGACAATATCTTTAGGCGTAAGATTTACTTTTTCCATAGAAATTGCACCTCATTTTATCTAAAATGGATCAAATTGTCCATAACATATCTAATTATAGCAAACAATAACTAGTTTGCAAATCATTTTAATAATTCTTAATCTGTTTCTTGAAAATTTTGAGCCGCTTCTTGCAAATCATACATATCAATCAACAACAATTGATAGTCATTTTCTTGACTAAACTCTTGTAAATCTCGATAATCATACTCACTTTTCCCTGGATACTCAGGATCATAGACTAATAACGCACTACTTGTATGTTCAAGCATAAAACGTTGATAATTTTTAAATTGTTGCGGTGACGTATACGGTTGTTGACTAATCGCTTCATAAAAATCTACCTGACTACACAATTGTGCTAAATGAGCTTGTTTTTCTGGTTGCCAATTACTCCCAAATGCTTGATATGGTGTCAAGACACCAATTTTAATTTCCGGATATTCTGGTTTCAATTCTAAAACAGCTTCAATCGTCCATTGCTCAATCCCTAATTGCGCTCCCGTTAAGACCCATTGAAAACCTTGTTCAATTTGATTAATAATAGCTTTTTTCAAAGCACTTTTAATAATGGCAACTTTTGGGTCATTATTTTGAAATACACCTAATTCATAACTGCGATAACCGGTAATCCATAAATTCATTTCATCATGCTTCCTTTGTAGCTGCTAATTTCTTTTGAAAAGCTTTTAATTTACGATTCACTTGCTCTTTTTGAACTTTTTGGAGTTTAAATTCATTAGGAAAAGCAGCTTTGAAATACTTACCGTAATTTTTCGCACAGTAACGTGGGTCTAATAAAATAAACGCTCCTGAATCCTGATTATTCCGCAATAAACGTCCCCAACCTTGTTTCAAACGGATAATAGCTTCTGGTAATGCAATCTTATAAAAAGCACTTTCACCTTGGTTAGTAACTTTTTGATAACGAACTCGATTATAGCTTGTATTTGGCGCTTGAAATGGTAATTTCACAACAATTAATAACTCTAATGCATCACCTGGTAGGTCGACACCTTCCCAAAAACTTCCGGTTCCTAATAAAACTTTATGTTTATTCGTACCTAATAAGAAACGTTTCTTTAATTTTTCAACACTGCCGGTCACACCTTGCGCTAAAATCTCTTGCCGACTAAAATCATTTGTTTGCATCATATAACTATAAACTTTCCGAATTGCATCTAATGAATTAAACAAAATCAAAGTTTGTACAGGATTATGTTTCACAATATCACTTAAAATTTCAGCCATTTCTTGATAATAATCCTCTTCATTCATTTCACCAATATTCGGTGCATCTGTCACTACCAAACCAAGTGCTTGTTTTTGATAATTAAATGAACTAGGATATTTTTTTATTTTAGTATTCAACGGCAAATCAAGTTGCTTCAAGAGATACTCTTTTGTTTGTGGTAAAAACAAAGACGCCCCTATCAATAATGTATGATTGAAATAATTATATAATTCAGGTGCTAAATAATCTTGTCCCTCTAACACAGCAGACTGTAATTTTAAATGAGCATTTTCTCTTTGGGCAGATAAACTCAACCATAACATCACTTGTTCTTGTTCTTCTAAATTCTCTAAATCAAATTGTTGCCATCCTTTTAAAGCGCGATTTAAACGTTCAATCAATTTAAAATAATCAGCCAATAATAAGACCGCTTGATGATCAAAGAAACCTTGACCCCGAACTTGAATATATTTTAATTCCATTTCATGTTTTAAAGCTTTTGTTTTCGCTAAAGCTTTTTGGACTTTACTAATAGTCATCCAATTATTTTTCAAGAAACCATAATATTTATTCTTATCCAAAATAACTTCTAAATATTCATCACCTTGGAATTTCATTTGTTTTTGCATAAAACGTTCTTGAAATTTCAAACGTAAATCAGGGACTAACCGATTAATCACACGTAAATTCTTTAATAATTGTTGTAATTGAGCCTCAGTTAAAAAGCCTAAGTCAACTAATTGCGCAAAGGAATAATTAATTTGTGATTCCATTTTCACTAAAATCGTATCACTAATAATCTTAATTTGATCAAAATCTAAAACTTGACGATTATGCAAATTCGCGACTTGAGCTAAATTATGTGCTTCATCAACAACTAATTCACTTGCTTCTAAACTTAACTGATCAGCATGTCTTAATAGATAAGCATGATTCGTCACAATTAAATCAGCTTGTTTAATTTGTTGTTCTTGACGCCGAACAAAATCATATTCATAAAAGACATCACCTTTTTGAATGCTTTGTGGACCTTTATGTGCGACTTCTTTAAACAATGGTTCTTGCAATGTAGTTAAATTCAATTCAGAAAACAGCCCCGTTGTAGTTTGCGTTAACCACACTAAAATACGCATCTGTAATAAACGAGTATTTTTATTATGTGGCAAACGTAATGAAGCTCGAAACTTCGCTAAATCAAGATAATTTTGACTTCCTTGAGCAGAAACAGCTTGCACTGAGAATGGTAATAATTTTTGTAATTGCACGAAATCTTTTTCTAAGAGCTGTTGCTGCAAAGCTGTCGTAGCTGTACTAATTACGAATTTTTTGCCTTTCGTTGTTAAATACGCAAGTGGCAATAAATATCCCAAAGTCTTTCCGATTCCAGTTGGTGCTTCTAAAATAATTTTTTCAGTAATTTCTTGTTCAAAAAATTCAGCGATATCATCCATTAACATCACTTGATTTTTTCGAATCTCTAATTCAGATTGGAACAATTCTGCTTTAGCTGCTAAATCGTACAAATAAGGTTGCGGTTGTTTACTTGGTGCTGGTTCTTGGTTGGATAAACGTTGTAAGACTAAATCGTCCACTACAACTAAATCAGCTGGCAATGTCGCGCTTTGCTTTTCTTTCTTATGAAACGCTTTGCGAAAACAACGTCCGGTATCATAAAGCAAATTATTCCCCATCTGGCTCAACATTTGTAACAAAGGTAAGGGAAATTCTTTGATTTTTTCTAATAAAAGCAAAAATATTTCCGCAGTAACTTTAGCATCACTATCAGCTCGATGTGGATTTTCATTTTTTATATTTAAATATTCACCCAAGTTAGTTAAACGATAAGTTGGTAAGGTTGGTAAAACAATTTTGGCTAATTGTACAGTATCAATTCCAACTAAATCTAATTCAGGATAACCAGCTTGTTCTAACGCCAAATTTAAAAAGCGATAATCAAATTCAATATTATGCGCCACAAAAATTGTATCTTGTAATAAAGCATAAATCGTTCCGGCTACATCTTCAAATAGAGGCGCTTTTCTAACATCTTTATCAGTAATCCCGGTTAATTTTTGAACTTCTGTCGGGATTTTCATTTGTGGATTCACATAGGTATTGAAAGTTTTACTAATTTTGTTGTTTTTAATAAAAACACAACTAAATTGAATAATTCGTTCTTTACCATTAAGTGCTGTTCCGGTTGTCTCTAAATCAACAACCGCATATGTTTCATTTACTTTCATATACTTAAATTTCGCCCCCTAAGTCTCTTAAATTTTAGCATACCTCACTTTATTTTTATATACTCCGCTTTAAATTAAATTAGCTTCTTGTTATCACTTGTTTAACTCTGAAATTATGTAAGTTACCGTTAATTAATAAACGTTCCTCCTAAAGTAATAGTAACTAGTTACTATTACTTTATGCTATTTTTCATCAATTAGTTATATTTTTATAAAAAATCACTAAATTCAAGATCCTTTTCTTTAATAAGTTTGAGTGGATTTCGTTTTCTGTGTATAATTTAACTTGCTTAATAGCTAAATTAGTTATTGATAAAGGAGAATTTTTTACATTTGAAAAATAAAAATATCCTGGGTACAAGTCATGCCAAAACGATTTTAATAGGTGAACATGCAGTTGTTTATAATAAACCAGCCATTGCTTTGCCTTTGAACACTTTAACAATTACCGTTCAAATAACACCAAATCAACCTGGTCAAGGACTCGCTTTACTTAGCGACTACTACACTGGTCCTTTGACACAAATCCCAGAAAAACTAACCGGAATTAAACTTTTAATTCAAACAATTTTAGCTGAACATCAAGTTGCTACGCCTGATCTTAATTTAAAAATCATTAGTAAAATCCCACACGAACGCGGTATGGGATCATCTGCAGCAGTTGGGATTGCTATCATTCGGGCCTTATATAACTATTTTAATTGGGATTTAACAAACAATGAATTACTTCGTTTAGCAAATATTTCCGAAACTTACATGCATAAATCTCCTAGTGGTTTAGATGCAACAACTTGTGCCAGTGATCAGCCAATTTGGATGATTAAAAACACTGAAATTAAACCGTTAGAATTAAATTTAGATGGTTATTTAGTCATTTGTGATACTGGTATTTTAGGTCAAACTAAAGAAGCAATCCAAATTGTCAAAAATAATTTAACTAATAATCCTCAAACAGCACAAGCTCATTTAGATAATTTAGAAAAATTAACTTATCAAGCCAAAGAACAACTTGCAACGAATCAAGTCCACGCTTTAGGACAAACTTTTACGCAAGCGCAAGCCTCTTTAGCAGCTTTAGGTGTGAGTTTACCAGAAATCGATAATTTAATTGCCCAAAGCCTTACTTATGGTTCATTGGGAAGTAAAATTACCGGCGGCGGTCGTGGTGGTTGCTTGATTTGTTTAACTGCTGATCTGCCCACTGCCGAAAAACTCGCCACCCAAATGAAACAAGCTGGTGTGCAACAAACTTGGATTCAAAATTTACAGAGGAGCTTAGATTAATATGAAATCACCCAAAATTACCGCGCGTGCCCATACAAATATTGCCTTAATTAAATATTGGGGTAAAAAAAATCAAGAATTAATTATCCCTATGAACAATTCACTTTCATTAACTTTAGATCATTTTTATACTGATACAACTGTTCAATTTGATTCTACGTTAACTGAAGATATTTTCACTTTAGATGGAAAAACATATCATGATGAAAAAGTTAGTCACTTTATGGATATTGTCCGTGATTTAGCTAATATTTCAACTTTTGCAAAAATCGATTCCACAAACCATGTCCCTACTATGGCAGGCTTAGCTTCTTCAGCAAGTGCCTATGCTGCTCTAGCTTTAGCTGCTAGCCAAGCTGCTGGTCTGAATTTAGACCGCAAAGATCTATCACGTTTAGCTCGCCGTGGTTCAGGTTCAGCTAGTCGTTCTATTTATGGTGGCTTCGTCGAATGGCAAGCTGGAACAAATGATTTAGATTCTTATGCCGTACCGTTTGAAGAAGATGTAGATTGGGATTTACAAATGATTGCGATTGTTTTAGATCCTAATGAAAAGAAAATCTCTTCTCGTGCTGGTATGCAAACAGTTGTCGCGACTTCACCTTATTATCCTGCTTGGGTCGAATCTACGACTGCTGATTTAACAAAAATAAAAACAGCTATTCAAGCTCGAGACTTTACAACAGTTGGTGAAATTGCTGAAAGTAACGCAATGAAAATGCATGCTTTAAATATGTCAGCAACCCCACACTTTAGTTATATCGAACCTGATAGCATTAAAGTAATGGATGCAGTAGCTGAATTACGTGCCCAAGGTATTCCTTGTTACTACACAATGGATGCCGGCCCTAATGTGAAAATCATCTGTCAAAAACAAGACACGCAAAAAATTAGTGACTATCTTACTAATTTATTTGCACCAGAAAAAGTACTAGTTTCTGCAGCCGGTCCCGGTGCCAAAATCATCGCTCGCTGCGAAGCATAAAAGAAAGGTGGTGGCTTTGTGATTGAAGTTAAAGCCCCAGGTAAACTCTATTTAGCTGGTGAATATGCGGTTGTTGAACCTGGTTATCCAGCTGTCATTGTCGCTGTTGATCAATTTGTGACTGCAAATTTAACAGCTTCACCCTCAGCAACAGCCAGTCAAGTAACTTCCGAACAATTCCCTACCAGCAAATTAACTTGGTTTTGGGAAATCGAAACAATTCACTTTAGCACGGATGATTCGAATTTAAATTTCGTCAAACAAGCCATAATTAATACCGAACAATATTGTTTAGAACAACAAATTCCACTACAAAATTATCGCTTAACATTAGATAGTCAATTAGTGCAAGCTGGTAAAAAATATGGACTTGGTTCCTCAGCAGCTGTCACAGTTGCCACTATTAAAGCAATTTTAAAATTTTACAATTGCAAATTATCTTTATTAGAAATCTTTAAAATCGCTGCACTGACTCACTATCAAGTCCAAGGTAATGGTTCCTTAGGTGATGTCGCCGCTAGTGTCTACGGCGGATGGATTGCTTATACTTCATTTGATCGTACTTGGTTACGACAACAAACATCAGCTACTATCACATCTTTATTAGCTAGCGATTGGCCAGCTTTAAAAATCACCCCCCTAACACCTCCAGCTGATTTAAGTTTATTAATTGGTTGGACGGGGTCACCTGCTAGTTCCAAAAAACTGGTAGCAGCTATTAAAAAAAGTCAACTAGCTCAGCCTGCAGCTTACCAAAAATTTTTAACTGCTAGTAAAAATAGTGTTTTGGAATTAATCACTGGTTTACAAAATGGTAATTATGAAATAATTTTTACTGCCTTACAAAACAATCGTCAAGCCTTACTAACTTTAAGTCGCTTAAGTGGTGTTGAAATCGAAACACCGTTATTAAATAAATTAGTCAGCACGGCACTTAATTATCAAATTAGCGCTAAATCATCGGGGGCTGGCGGCGGAGACTGTGGAATCGCCCTCACTCAAAAATCACATCCCAAAATAAATACTTTATTAAAAACTTGGGAAGCCAATCAAATTCAAGTCTTACCTTTTAAAGTCTGGAATTTAAATTAAATCGAAAGGAGCTTTTTATGGAAAAAAGTCTACATGCCCAACGTAAAAATGAACATGTTTTTATCGCTGAAAAACAGTATCAAGCTAAGAGTCAAAATGGACTGGATCAAATTCGTTTAATTAGTCAGAACTTACCAGAACTTTCATTAAATGAAATCAATTTAGAAACCAAGTTCTTAAACACCACTATCCCTGTTCCTTTTTTTATTAACGCTATGACAGGTGGGAGTCAACATACAACTGTAATTAACGAAAAATTAGCTCTTTGTGCATTACAAAATGATATTCCAATGGCTACTGGTTCATTAAGCGTCGCCTTAAAAGAAAATTCTCCCGTCGGTTTTGATACACTAAGAAAGGTTAATCCAACAGGATTTGTATTAGGCAATTTAGGTGCTGGACATGATTTGCATAATGCAATTAAAGCCATTAACCTAATTCAAGCTGACGCTTTAGAAATCCATCTCAATGCGAGCCAAGAACTCGTTATGCCAGAAGGAGATCGGGAATTCCATTGGTTAGCTAATCTTCAAAACATTGTCGAAAATAGCCCTGTTCCCATTTTGGTCAAAGAAGTCGGTTTTGGAATGACTCCGCGCGGATTAGATGTTCTCAAAGCGGCTAACGTAAAATATGTTGATCTCGCCGGTGCTGGTGGAACTAGTTTTGTATCTATTGAAAATGAACGCCGGGAACGTAAAGAATTGGCTTTCTTGAATGAATTACAACTCTCAACCGCAGAATCTTTAATTGCTGCGCAACCATACCAAGCTGATTTTTCCTTAACAGCTTCCGGGGGGATTCGTTCTGCTTTAGATATTGTCAAATGTCTCGTTCTTGGTGCAGATAATGTGGGGATTTCTGGTTTATTTTTACACACCCTCTTAGAAAGTGATGAAGCTGGATTAAATCAATTAATCGCTGATTTAACCATGCAAATCAAACAAATTATGTTATTGCTTGGTTGTAAATCAATTGCCGAATTACGCGAAGTCCCCTACATTTTATCGCCAGAACTATTAAATTTTCAAAAACAAATCCAAAAATAAAAAGACTTGATAAAGTTAAATTAACTTTATCAAGTCTTTTTTTATTTAAACATTAAAGCGTAACCCTTTCGGGAAGAAGTTCTTGGCAACACCTTGAACAACTTTCGTAAAGCTAACCGCTTTGCCTTCACATTCCAATAAATACCATCCATTTGGCAAATCACGTGAAACATTAATAACATTCCCGGAAACATAAGTTGCCCATTCTTCACGTGTAATTGTAATAGTTTTAGCACATTCAGTAGTTGGATTCAATGCCACCGCTAAACTATAACTTGGTTCAAAACGATTCTTCTTAAAAGTCCCTAACAATAAACCCGGACGGACAAATTTTAATTGATCTAATGAGAACCAATTTTTAGAATAATAATAAAGGTATGAACCATAAACTTTTAAATCTTGTTGTGCATACGCTAAGGCTGGTACAACCTCACTTTGAAAAGCTTGCCATAATTGATATTCTTCTTTACTAAGAACAGTCTTATCTTGTTGCTTTTTATTTTTCTTCTTTTTCACTTTAGGTGATTTTACGACATCGCTTGTTTTAGTACGTGTATCTTGTAATTTAGCAATATAATGTCCCTCACCTTTGAAATGATGCGGCATTAAACGGACTGTCTTTTCTAATTCCAGATTCTGATCCTGTGTAACGGCCGGAATCCCCTGATCCATTCCTGGATATTTTTCAATCGGTAAAATTTCAAAATCAGGATAACTTGTGACTAACCAGTCAATGATTTGTTCATCTTCTTCTGGTGCAAAAGTACAAGTCGAATAAACTAATTGTCCCCCCGGCGCTAATAATTTCACCGCATCTTGTAAAATATCTCGTTGTCTCAAAGCACATTCCGCTGGATAATCTTGATGCCAATAATCAATCGCATTATGATCTTTACGGAACATCCCTTCACCAGAACAAGGAGCATCCACAATAATTTTGTCAAAATAGCCCGGTAAATGCTTGGCTAAATTAGCTGGATTTTCATTTAAAACAACGACATTTTTAGCCCCTGTTCGTTCCATGTTTTCCGCCAAAATTTTAGCCCGTTTTAAATTAATTTCATTACTAACAAGCAAACCTGTATCATTTAATTTCCCTGCTAATTGTGTTGATTTCCCACCAGGTGCTGCACATAGATCAAGTACGCGATCACCCGGTTCAATATCTAAAACTTCCGCCACATACATAGCGCTCAAATCTTGACTATAAACATAGCCCGTTTGGTGTTCTAAACTTTTACCAGAAACATTACCATAATAACCAGTTGGAACATATGGTACAGGTTCTGCTAAAGAATAGCTGACATTTTCAAATTGATTTTTTAAAGGATTTAATCGGAATCCTTTTTCAACGACATCTTCTTGCAAGCTAGCAAAAAAAGCTGCTGCTTCGTCGCCGAATAAATTTGTATATTTTTCAATAAATTCGTTCGGTAATTTCACCTTTTCGCTCCAACTCTCTAATTCTTTTTAAACGTTTTAACTTTAGCTTGCATTAATAAATAGAATAAAATATTCGCCAAAATATATATGATACCTAAATACGTTAACACCCAACGATATGTTTCTAAATTCACACTAAATAATCCAATTAGCGTTCCTAAAATCGAACCTAATCCTGTAAATAATGCATAATACTCCCATTGTTCAAAAACAAATCTTTCTGGTGTTTTATTCATAAATATCGCTTCTAAATATTGTTTACGTGATAATGTAATCCAAATTACCATTTCAAAAATCACACCAATTACTACTGCCACCAAGGCTACAACTTCCCATTTATGTTTACCAATCCATGATTGTTTTGGTACTAAAATGTTTTTCGGTGTTACAAGTTGAACCGTAGTCAATGATAACTCTTTTTTCAAAGTATCTGGATCCAATTTCGCTTTACCATCAAGCTTCACTTGATATCCTTTTAAATGAAGCTCTTGTGATTTTTTAATTGGACATGTTAAAAAGATTTTATTATCTAATTTTGATGTATATTTATCACCCATAACACCAATCACTGGAATATATTTATTCCCCATTTTTAAATATGATTGATCTTTAGGTGTATATAATTGTTTAACAATATTTTTCCCAACAACTGCCACGCTCACATTCGTAGAAAAATCAGCATCTGAGAAAAAATCTCCCGAATCCATTGGTGGTGTTGCAAAATCACCTTTTCCATAAAAATAAGTAATTTGTGGTTGCTGCGGATTTGTTAAATGCATTTGGATATTTTTAATTTTTTTGTCATTATGAATCTTATTAAATACATCCTCAAAAGTCGGATTATCTTTAAAAGTTACTTTATAAGCATCTAATGACAAATTACTATTATTCAATTTATTAATATAATCACGTTCTTGAATCTTATAAAATGTAAAAACACTGATAAAAGCCAAAAGTGCAATATATATAATAACGACAAACTTCCTTCTTAACACGATTCTTCTCCTGTCTCTTCCTTAATGTACACCAAGCGCTAATTTAGCATAACGTGACATACGGTCAATACTCCAAGCTGGTTCCCAAATAAATTCAACTTTGACTTCATCAATTTCTGGAATCTTCAAAAGAGCTTCTTCTACTGAGTTCGCAATCACATGTGTTAATGGACACCCCATTGTTGTCAACGTCATTTGAACTAAGCAATAGCCGCTTTCTTTTAAATCAACTTGATAGACCAAACCTAAATTCACAATATCAATACCTAATTCTGGATCATCAACTTGTTCGAGGTTATCAAGGATATCATTTTTAATTAATTCTAATTCACGTCTTTCGGCCATCTTTTCCACCTTTAATTTTTAAAATCTTGGGCAAACCTTTTGGCTGTTTCAACTGTGACTTGATATGGTACTTGGTGCCCACTTGTTTCACTTGTCATAAATGTCATTTGTTCCATACCAGCTTGACCTTGATGTTTTTCATAAAAATCACGCGTAACTTGATATGGTACAACACTATCTTTTTTACCATGCCAGAAATGTAAAGGACGTCCATTGATTTTTTCAGGCTGTAAACTCAAATCGATTTCAGCTAATGTTGCTAGCTGATCTTTAATTTCAGCTGGTGCAATTGCAGTTACTTCTGGTAGATTTTTTAATAATTCTTGGGCAAAAGCAACTGGACTAGCTGTCCCCATTTGGCAAAAAGCGGCATTAATTTCTGGATAACTTGCCATTAAAGCAGTAGTAGTAATCCCACCCATTGATAAACCGGCAACACCTAATTGATGCGGCAACACCAGTCCTTGATCACTATAATAAGTCACAATTTCTGGATATTCTTTCAATGAATTAATAATAATTTCCCAAAACTCCATTAAATGTTCATTGAATGGACCAGCTTGACGCACACCATGATATAAAGCATCCGGAATAATAGCACGAATACCTTGTTTAGCTAATTCATATCCTTGACCAATCACTTTTTCTTTACAACCTGTCCAACCATGATAAAACACAACTAAAGGTAAGGCTTGATCCGCTAAATTAGCATCAACAACTTCTAATACGGGAATTTCGTTAATCTTTTTTTCGATCACATTAATCATAACTGATTTCCTCCTTCGTTTCTGAAGAGTTTCCATTTAAATATTTCTCATAATACTATTTTTCTTTAACAGTCTTATTATACAACACTTACCTGCTGAGTTTAAAAGTTATCAGATTTTTTCAATTGGTTTTAATTAAAAATTTAGCTTTCATTTAAAATTCAGCAAATTTCATTTTTAGAGACTGGTAATTGATTATTTTTTATGTTAATATGTTAAACTAATGAAATTAAAACAAGGAGGGATTTGTTATGAAACAAAAACTTATTGCGATTGACTTAGATGGTACAACCTTAAATAGTCAAAGTGAAATTACACCCAGAACAAAAGAAGTCTTACATGCCGCAAGTCAAGCTGGCCACATTGTTTCGATCGTTACGGGCCGTCCCTACCGTATTTCGCAACAATTTTATGATGATTTAGGTATTAAAACACCGATGATTAACTTTAATGGTGCCTTAGGACATATCCCACATGAAAATTGGAATAAAGAATATGCTGATACTTTCAGTCGTGATATCGTCTTCGAATTACTCGAAAAAAGAAATGAATTAGGTATCAAAATGTCAGCTGCCGAAGGAAAAACATTAGTTCTTTCTGACACAGTTAATAATAACGTGAATGAATTTTTCCCAGTTATCACTCAACCAGAACAACTTTTAACTGCGAAAAACTTACGCCAAGATCCATCCGCCATGACAATGTGGATTGAACCGGAAAACAAACAAAATGTCATCCAAAAATTACAAAAAGAATTTGGTGATTACATTAATGTTGGTATCTGGGGTGGACCTTATTCTATTTTGGAACTTTCACCTAAAGGGATCAATAAAGCCCGTGGTGTGAAATTCTTAGCCGATAACTACAATATTGCCCGTGAAGATATTATTGCTTTTGGTGATGAACATAATGATACAGAAATGTTAGATTATGTTGGTTGGGGCGTTTCGATGCAAAACGGAACAACTGAATTAAAAAATCTCGCTAATGATATTACCCCACTTACCAATGATCAAGATGGTTTAGCTGATTACCTCAGCAACTATTTGAATCTGGCGAAATAATTATAAATTAAAAAGCTAGTTAAGTACTCCTGAAACGGAGTGAACTTAACTAGCTTTTTTAGTTGTAATTTAATTAATCTGCTTTTTCTTCTGTTTCAGCTAAATCAATATGAAGTTCTGCTAATTGAGCAGGTGCAACTTCACTAGGTGCTTTTGTTAATGGTTCTGTTGCTTTAGAGTTCTTTGGAAAGGCAATAACTTCGCGGATATTTTCTTTACCAGCTAATAACATCGCGAAACGATCCAAACCAAGTGCTAAACCACCATGTGGAGGGAAACCATAGTCTAAAGCTTCAATAAACCAACCAAATTGTGCTTTCGCACTTTCTTCAGTAAAGCCTAATGCTTTGAACATTGCTTCTTGAACTTCACTTTCATGAATCCGGATAGAACCGCCACCTAATTCATAACCATTTAAGACGATATCATAACTTTGTGCATGACATGCATGTGGATCTGTCGCTAATAATTCTACGTCTTCTTCATTTGGCATTGTGAATGGATGGTGTGCTGCAATATAACGACCAAAATCTTCGCTATATTCAAACATTGGCCAATCAACAACCCAAACAAAGGCAAATTGACTTTTATCAATCATATCTAATTCTTTAGCAAATTCACAACGTAAATAACCTAATGAATCAGCTACAACACTATCTTTATCAGCAACAAATAAAATTAAATCGCCAACATTAGCTTCAGCAGCTGCTTTAATAGCTTCAACATCATTTGTTAAGAATTTAGCAATTGGACCAGCAAAGCCTTCTTCAGTTACTTTCACCCATGCTAAACCTTTAGCACCAAAACGTTTGATGTATTCTTGTTTAGCATCGATTTGTTTACGTGAATATTTATCAGCTCCACCTGGAACGGCAATCGCTTTAACTTGACCACCATTTTCTAAAGCCATATCAAAGACTTTAAAACCAATACCTTTCACAGCATCTGCCATATCTTTTAATTCCATACCAAAACGAACATCTGGTTTATCAGAACCATAACGTGACATTGCTTCATCCCATGTCATACGTGGAATTGGTGTTGTTAAATCATAGTTCACCGCCACTTTCATAACACGTTTCAATAAACCTTCAGTCATTTCAATAATTTCTTCTTGGTCCATAAATGATGTTTCTAAGTCAATTTGTGTAAATTCTGGTTGACGATCACCACGTAAATCTTCATCACGGAAGCAACGGGCAATTTGGTAATAACGATCATAACCAGCACCCATTAATAATTGTTTAAATAATTGTGGTGATTGTGGTAAAGCATAAAAATGTCCTGGGTAGACACGTGAAGGTACTAAGTAATCACGCGCACCTTCTGGAGTTGATTTTGTTAAATATGGTGTTTCAATATCAATAAAATCATTTTCTGCTAAATAGCTATGCACCGCTTGAGTAATTTTGTTACGAATTAACAAACCTTTTTGCATTTCAGGACGACGTAAGTCAATGTAACGATATTGTAAACGTAATTCATCCGCTGCATCAACATCATCTTTAATTTCAAATGGAGTTGTTTTAGCTTTGTTTAAAATTGTTAATTGATTAACTTCAACTTCAATTTTACCTGTTTTCATACGTTTGTTAATCATTGCTTCATCACGAGCAACAACTTTACCTTGAACTTCAATTACAAATTCATTTCTTAATGTTTTGGCTAATTGGAAGTTTTCTTCACCAGATTCTTGGTTGAAAACTAATTGCACTAAACCTTCACGATCACGTAAATCAATAAAAATCAAGTTACCTAAGTTACGATATTTTTGAACCCAACCTTTTAAGACAACATCTTTTCCGATATAAGATTCATCAACTAAACCACAATAAGTTGTTCTTTTCATTTTGTATAAACTCCTTAATTAATTTAATTTTTCAGCAACAGCCGCAAAATCAGTATATAAATCAGCTAATGAAACACTAATTTCTTCTTTAGCGTCCATATTTTTCAAGTTAGCTCTTTGTTCAGCTAATTCTGTTTCACCGATTGTTAAAGTATATTTAGCATTTAAACGCGCAGCAGATTTAAATTGGCCTTTTGGTTTACGTCCTAAATAATCACGATCTGCAATTAAACCTTGTTGACGTAATGCTTGCACTAATTTCAATGTTTCTTCATTAGTTACTTCACCAATGCCGACTACATAAACATCTAAACGGTTATCAATTGGAAGTTGAATTTCTTCAGCATCTAAAATTAATAATAAACGTTCAACACCTAAACCAAAGCCAACACCGGACATTTCTGGTCCACCTAATTGTTCAACTAATCCACTATAACGGCCACCAGCACACACTGTTGTCCACTTACCGCCGAAAGCTTTAGAATCACTCATAATTTCAAAAATTGTATGATTATAATAATCTAAACCACGAACCATTTCTGTATCAACAACATATTCAATGCCTAAAGCATCTAATAAAGAACGAACAGTTGTAAAATGTTCTTTCGCTTCAGGTGTTAAATAATCTAAAATTACGGGTGCATTTTCTACGATTTCTTGATCAGCTGGATCTTTACTATCTAAAATACGTAAAGGATTCTTTTCTAGACGAACTTTAGAATCATCACTTAATTGTGCCGCAAATGGTGTAAAATAATCCACCAACGCTTGGCGATAATCTTGGCGAGTTTGTGCATCACCTAATGTGTTTAATGCCACTTTTAAATTATTAAGACCGAATTCTTTTAATAAGGAAACAGCCATAGCGATTGTTTCAACGTCTAAAGCTGGTTCTTCTGAGCCGAATGCTTCAACACCAATTTGGTGGAATTGACGTAAACGACCTGATTGTGGACGTTCGTAACGGAACATAGGTCCCATGTAAAATGTTTTGAATGGTTTTTGTACTTCTGGTGCGAATAATTTGTTTTCAACAAAAGCACGTACAACACCCGCTGTACCTTCTGGACGTAATGTAATATGACGTTTACCTTTATCATAGAAATCATACATTTCTTTTGTCACGATATCTGATGTTTCCCCTGATGTTCTTGAGAAAACTTCAAAACTTTCAAAAATTGGTGTTCTAATTTCTTGATAACGATATTTAGTTAATAATTCACGTGTTACTGTTTCAACGTATTGCCATTTTTCAGATTCATTAGGCAAAATATCTTGGGTTCCTTTGGGACGTTGGTATTTCATATTAAATTTCCTCCTAATTTCATTTTAAAATAAAAAAAGCCTCGTTGAATAATCCTCAACAAGGGCGCAAAAGCACGGTACCACCTTTTTTATAACTTTTGGATAACGTAACTAACGGTATGAGATTCATACAACCTAAAAAGTGTCTTCGTTAACCGAATTTTATGGAATTTCCAGCTACCTTCCACTCTCTAAAAAATTCGCGTGCTAACGACTTATCTTTTATCATTGGTTTCCTATTTATTTCCTTTAAAGAATACTAATAAATGACCGCAAAGTCAAGTCAACGCCTACTTTTTATCGAACTTTTGTCTCCTTTCATTCATGAAAAATTTCATCTTATGCTTGCTCTTTGATATAATGAAGTGATTAATAAATTTTCACAGCAACGGGGAGTTAAAACTATGCTGAATTTCTTCAAAAAAATCCCCCTCAATGTTTATATTAAATACATTTTAATTTTTAGTTTTATCGGTATTTTAATTTTTAAAACTTCTTTATATTTTCAAGAAGTACAAATCATTAAACCCGAAACTGAACTTTATCAAAAACCGGGGATGGAATATAAAACAATTAAAGAATTACCCTTAAATACGCGTGGGACTGTTTTAGATCGTAAATATCATTGGGTCAAAATCCGCACTGAAAATGAGGATTATGGTTGGGTTCCTGATTGGACTTTAGCCCAAAAAGACCGTAACCAGATTACTAGTTTAAAAGATGCCACAATTGTAATCGATCCCGGTCATGGTGGTTCCGATTCTGGTGCCCTCTCACAAACAAATAAAATGGAGAAACATTACACTTTAAAATATGGCCTTGAATTAGCCAAAAAATTACGCGCAAAAGGTGCTAAAGTTTATATGTCACGTGACACAGATACTTTTGTTAAATTAAGTATGATTCCACGTGTGGCGGAAAAAAATCATGCTGATGCCTTTATCAGTATTCACTTTGACGCTGCTCCAGATGCAGATACTGCTTCTGGAATTACAACATATTACTATCACAAAAAGACATCATATCGCTTAGCTAAATGTATCAATAAAACATTTAGTGTTTTACCATTAGAAAATCGCGGCATTGATTTTGGTGATTTCTTAGTTATTCGAGAAAACACACAACCAGCTGTCCTTTTAGAAATGGGTTATATCAACTCTACTCGTGATTTTAAAGCTATTACTTCTAGTAAATATCGCAATACAGTAACCAATGATATCGTCAAAGGTTTAGAAAAATATTTCAAAAAATAAAAGCTTACCTAACAACCTAAACAGTTGTTAAGTAAGCTTTTTAATTTAATAAATTTCAAAGAATTTTTCTTCAATTTCAGCTGGAGTTAATTTCAATTCATTAATTCCAAATTTCACAAAAATATGCCAAGCATGAACTAAGTATTCTTTTTTATTTTCAAAATAACATTTATTTAATTGTTGTTGCATAATCAAATAAACTTTATTATATGAACTACTTTGCCATTTAGCTTGCATTTGTTCTAATTCTTCGTCTTCTAATAATAAAAGATATGTCCATTTTTTCGCATTACCAATTTCCAAGAAATAGCGCATGGCATGGCAATATTGCGTTAAAATTTCTTCTTTATTATTTTCTTTAACTAATTTCATTAAAGCTGCTAATTCAACATTCAAACCAACGTAAATACTTGCTAAACGTTCCACATCAGAAACTTGTTTCATTGGTAAAATACTCATTAACGGGTATTTACGTACAGCTTTTAACATTTCTACAATATCCAAAATGCTCCCCCTACTAACTATCTTTTAAAAATACAATGGATCAGATTTAATTTCTAAACTATTTAAATTATCTAAATACCAATCACTTAAGAATGCATAACGACCCAAAACATCAAAGAATGATACTGCATTATCTGGATCAGTAATCGCAATCACCCAACGAGCTTCTTCGCCAAAACCACTATGTTGGAAAATAGTCATCTTAACATTTTGTCCTAATTCTAAAATAGCTTCATTTTGTGCACCGGATAATAACATATGTCCTGTTTCTGAAGCTAAAATAAATAAACGATCTAAAGCTTGTTGTGGCATATCAGGATCAGAAATAGCATAATATGCTGTATTTGATGTATCCAAAATATTAAAATCAACATCAAAACTATATTCTGCTTTTAAAATATCGCCGATTGCTAATAAATAATCGGTAAATTGAGTTAAAACTTCATAAGTAATTTCATCTTGATATTTCACAATTAATAACTCAGTTAAAGCTCGACTGTTAAAACGTAGAACACGTTGTTTAAAATCAAGATAGAACAATTCTAACCCGGTATTCTTTTCAACGTAGTAAGCTCCATTTTCATTATTTTCTAAAACTTTAAAGACAAAATAACCCAAACTATCAATACCTGGATATTCATGATGAAGTTCAAATTCATGTTCATTTGATTGTAAAACAACACTTTCGGCCTGATGAATTTCTAAAATACGATTAATAAAAATCAAGTAATAATCAGCCCGGCTATATTGTTGTGGGTAAACTAAATAAGAAGAATCCAATTGATAATCAATTAATTTCATCGTAGCATCTAAAAGTTCACTACTATTTTTAGTATTAATTAAAGTATCTAATAATTCCGTAAAATTAATCCCATTTTGTAAACTAATTTTTAATTGATCATTATAATCTAATAAACGTTCAGTTGTACTAATTGGTGTGATTTCTTCAACAATATATTCTGACTCTTGGACTTCGTTTTCTTTGGGATAAAAAGTAACAGTTGCGTTTAAATCTTCTTTACTCATCTAATTCACCTATCCTTTAGTAGCAATCAAATTTGCAATATAATCACGATATAAACGTTCATTCGCTGCTTGGAAATTAGCAAAATCTCCAAATTTAGCGACGATACTTTGTTTTTCATAGCCTAATAAAGTATCTTCTTTAGATAATTCTAAAATACGTTTTTCATTTTGACGAATTTGTTGATAAGCAGAATTAGTTCTTTCATCAATGCTTGCTAGATAAGCAATTTCATCGATTAAGTTTTGTTTCGCTTCTTTATGTTTATTACTTTCCCAAGGCATTACTTTTTCTTGGGCCATTTCTTTCAAACGTGCTCGCAGTTCAGCTTTTTTCGCATCACGATGTCCTTGGTTATCAATTAATGCTTGTAATTCTTCATTTTGTAATGATAATTCATGAATTCTTTGACTATTGAAGCGTGTTTTTTCAGCTTCTAAAGAAAAAGCTCGTGACAATTTATAAAATTCATCTTCATTAAATTTAAAAGCAACATTCAACACATCTAATTCACCAAATAAACGACGACCCCACCAATTACCAAAATAGAATTGATATTGTCCAGTCGCTACTTTTTCAAAATAAAAGAATGGATAAATTTCATTAATATACTTAATTAATTTTTCACTTAAAAATTCACTAATTTCTAAATTCACATCTTGCACTAATTGTTCATGTTCTACAATCTCTGTGACATCTTCTTTTTGTAAAACTTCAGTTTGATAACGTTTAGTATTGATTAATTGATATACCATCCGATCGTCTTGTTTTTGGATTGCTTGGTCTAATGTTTGTAAATATTGAATCTTATCAGTAATACTATTAGCTAGAATTGTTGTAGCTTGCTGATGATCTGCTAATTTAATTTGTTCTGAATCCATCTTAAACTCCTCAAACTTTCTATTATAGTCTTGATTCTATCTTACCTAATTTCCCGAAAACTTAAAAATAATACGATTATTAAAAACTATTTTTCTGTACGTTTTAAATATTGGCGTTTTTGTTCATGAACACCACTCAAGACAAATTGCGCGGCATCCTTGGTAATATCAATTGTTCGTTCTTCATCTGATAAGACCATTGCATCAAAATACTCTTCATATTCAGCAACACTAACTTCTTGACGATGCGCTAATAACGCTTGATGCAAGTCAGTTTGTAAATAATTTTGATATCCCGGTTGTAAAATCCCGGCAAAAAACTCACCAATTGCTCCGGAACCATAACTATAAAAACCAATCCGTTGGCCGGCACGTAAATCAGTCGCATTTTCTAAGAGAGATATCAAACTTAAATACATCGAGCCTGTATAAATATTACCAACTAACATATTATATTTCCGTGCTGCTTCATAACGTTCCATATATGTTTGATAAAGCTGACTTTCTGGATCATAATCTTTTAAAATCACTTGACGCATTGCTTTGATACCCATTTTAGTAAATGGTAAATGGAAAACAAACGCTGCATAATCACTTAATTGATAACCTGTTTTCGCTGTATATTGTTGGTATGTTTCTTGTAAGAAATCAAGATAAACATTTGCAGAAAACTTTCCATCTACAACAGCTTCATTTCGCCCAATTGGACGCCAAAAATCCATCACATCTTCTGTATAATATGCCGTTTCATCTTCCAAGGCTAAAATATGCGGATTTTGACTAATTAATAAAGCCACTGCCCCACCGCCTTGAGTTGGTTCACCTTTTGTGCGTAAACCATAACGCGCGATATCAGCACCTAAGACTAAAACTTTTTTATCTGGATGTAAGGCGATATGCCCTTTTGCCATTTGTAAGGCGGCTGTCGCACCATAACAAGCTTGTTTTATTTCAAAAGTACGTAAATTATTCTTTAAACCTAATAAACTCGCTACATAAATAGCGGCTGATTTTGAATTGTCAATTCCGGATTCAGTACCAAAAATCACCATATCAATTTGTTCGCGATCTTCTGGAGTAATAATTTGTGCGGCGGCATTCGCTGCTAAAGTCACAATATCTTGACTTGGTGGTGTAACTGCCATTTTATGTTGGCCAATTCCAATTAAATATTTATTAGGGTCTTCATTACGTTCTAAGGCTAGCTTAGCCATATCAACATACATATCAGCTGTATAAAAACTAGCTTTATCAATCCCGATTTTCATGTTCTAACCTCATTCCCGGCATTATCAATAAATCTTAATGCGCACACTTTTTCTCATTATTAATAATATCATTTTTTACGCAATTTAAGTGTCTTTTTAATTAAAGAAATCATTAATTTTAATTACTAAATTGCATACAAAAAAAGCCATAGATTAACTATGGCTTTTTTGCTGATTTAAGTATTAACTTAAAAGTTCTTTGACAGTTGCGTTAACTAACTGACCGTCAGCTTTCCCTTTTAATTTAGGCATAACTGCACCCATGACTTTACCAAAGTCCGCACTTGACGTTGCTCCAACTTGTTTAATCGTTTCTTCAACAATAGCCTTCACTTCATCTGCACTTAATTGCTCTGGTAAATATTGTTCAACAACTTCGATTTCTTTTTCGAGTTCTTGAACAGTTTCATCACGTCCAGCCGCCTTAAATTCTTTAAGAGATTCCTTACGTTGTTTCAACTCGCGAGATAATAAACTAACTTCTTCTTCAGTTGTTAATTCACGACCTAAGTTGATTTTTTCGTTAGCAACAGCAGCTTTCAACATACGAACTGTGCCTAATGTAGCTTTATCTTTAGCTTTCATTGCGGCAATCATATCTTTTTGTAATGAATCACCTAAACTCATCACATCTGCCTCCTCTAGGAACTAGAAACGACGCTTGTTTTTGCGTTTTCTTGCTGCTTCGGATTTTTTCTTGCGTTTTACGCTTGGTTTCTCGTAAAATTCACGTTTGCGGTATTCTTGCAAAGTACCTGTTCTTGAAACGGAACGTTTGAAGCGACGAAGAGCGTCATCGAGTGATTCGTTTTTACGAACTACTGTTCTTGACATAGTGTTTCCCTCCCTCCGAGCTTAAAAGTAACCGTTAAATTTATCAACAGTTCTTATTCATTATAGCTAATCACAAATATCTCGTCAATAAAAGTTTTCTAATATTAAGCGGTTTCCGTTATTTTTTTATTATTTCAGCTCATTTTCGCAAATAAGCAATTTAACTGCTATAATAAAATCATCAAGAAGCTAGGAGGCTTTTCCATGTCTACAGAAAATACAGTTGCAATTTATGTCATTTCAGACTCAGTTGGTGAAACAGGTAACAACTTAGCACATGCTGCTATGGCCCAATTCCCACTTATTGATTTTGACGTTCAACGCTACCCATTAACTAAAACGGTTTCACTATTAACCGGCATTATGAATCGTGCTTTAAGAGAACAAGCTATTATTATCCATACATTCGTGGATACTGAACTTTCCGACTATATCAACACATTTTGTCGTGAAAATGATTTAATGTCAATGGATGCAATGACAATGTTAATCGAAATGATTTCCGAAAAAACACAAAGTGCACCTTTAAATAAACCTGGTTTGAATCATGATTTAAACAAACAATACTTCAACCGGATTAAAGCGATCGAATTCGCTGTGCAATATGATGACTGCAAAGATCCTAGCGGGTTCTTAAAAGCTGATATTGTTATTT
The DNA here is from genome assembly GCF_000423245.1 of Ligilactobacillus ceti DSM 22408. Taxonomy (GTDB): domain Bacteria; phylum Bacillota; class Bacilli; order Lactobacillales; family Lactobacillaceae; genus Ligilactobacillus; species Ligilactobacillus ceti. The sequence continues at coordinate 282,470 of NZ_KE383993.1, read as the reverse complement.
TAGGTGTTTCACGAACATCTAAGACACCATTATCACTTTACTTAGCTAATATGGGTTATAAAGTCGCTAACTTGCCACTTGTGCCTAAAACACAAATTCCTGATGAAATTTATCAAATTGATAAACGTAAAATCATCGGTTTAACTAATGACCCACAAATTTTAAATAATATTCGTCGTGAAAGATTAATCTCTTACGGTCTTGAACCTGATTCAGATTACTCTAATATGGATAATATTAAAGAAGAACTCAAAAACGCTCGTGAATTATATAAAGAGTTAGACTGCTTTGTAATTGATGTAGCGAAAAAATCTATCGAAGAAACAGCCGCTTTGATTTTAGAATCACTCGACTTTTCAGAATAAGCCAACAAAAAATAATCCGGAGCTCGTAACAAAATTTGTTATGAGCTCCGGATTTTTCAGTTTATTTTAAAATACCTTTATTTTGGTAAATCTTTTCTAACAATTCAGGATCGAAGGTTTGCTTTTTAAACATTTCAATTTCATAAGCATATGGTGCATATTGATCTTTCTTATCTGGACCAACATATGGTGTTTCCATAATTTTAGAAAGTGTTTCTAATTGCGGATGATGAACTACACCATTTAAAGCATCAAAACCAATTGTCCCAAAACCAATATTAGCGTGCCGATCTTTATGACTACCTTGTTCATTTTTCGAATCATTTACATGAATAACTTGCAATTTATCCATACCAATAATGTGATCAAATTCATTCAACACACCATCAAAATCTTCCCGAACATTATAACCAGCATCATTAACATGACATGTATCTAAAGTTACGGATAATTTTTCATTATAATTAACTTTGTCCATAATTTCAGCTAATTCTTCAAAAGAACGGCCCACTTCTGTCCCTTTACCAGCCATTGTTTCTAAAGCAATTTGAATATTTTGTTCTGGAGTTAAAACTTCATTTAAACCTTTGGCAATATTAGCAATCCCAACAGCAGCACCTTCCCCGACATGAGCGCCTGGGTGTAATGTCATTTGTGTTGCACCTAAAGCTTCAGCACGCATAATTTCTTCACGTAAGAAACGAACTGCAAATTCCCATTTATCTAATTTCTTAGCATTCCCTAAATTAATAATATACGGTGCATGAACAACAATGTTTGATAAGCCGTGTTCGGCCATATATGCTTGTCCCGCTGGAATATTCATTTCAGAAATATCTTTCCGACGTGTATTTTGTGGTGCACCAGTATAAATCATAAATGTACTTGCATTATAGCCAGCTGCTTCTTTCGCTGAACCGAGTAACATTTCCTTACCGCGCATCCCAACATGTGATCCAATTAACATGTGTTAACCTCCCATAAAATCATTTCATTACATTTATTTTAGCATGTTTTCTAAAAAAAATAGCACAAAGAGATTAAACTCTTTGTACTATCTTAATTTTAAGGCTCCGGCTCATAAAAGCGCCCGAGAATTTTTACATTTTCGGCAATACTTACAAAGGCTTTCGGATCAGATTCTTCCATCGCCTTTTTCAATTCGGGTTGTTCATAACGGGAAATAACTGTAAACAAAATGGTTTTATTATCATGGTAGTAAGCACCTTCTGCATCATGGACAATCGTAATCCCACGGCGAATATGGTTTTGAATACAATCAATTACACTCTTTGGCTTATCAGTAATAATCATAACTTGCATTTTTTGTTGACGCGTATAGACCATATCCATCACTTTGGCATTCACCAACAAACCTAAAGCTGAATAAAAAGCATATGGCCAACCGTAAACAGCACCGGCCGCAATAACAATCATCGCATTAAAGATAATATTGATTGTCCCAATACTCTTACCGGTTTTCTTACGAATGGTTAAACCTAAAATATCTAACCCACCTGTTGAAATTCCGTTCTTCAAAGCTGTCCCAGTCCCAAAACCATTCACAGCTCCACCGAAAATCGCACAAATAATTGGATCATTGGTTAAAGTTACGGGTGATAATGTTTTAATCATAATACTCGAAAAAATAACTGCTAAGAAAGTAAAAATTGTAAAACGATGGCCAATTTGTTTCCAAGCTAAGAAAAACAAAGGTACATTCAAGACAAAAATCATTAAAGCTGTCGATAAATGAATAAAACCCGTTCTTGCTGTCAACGTAGAAATCAACTGAGCTAATCCGGTAATACCTGAGGCATAAATTTTACCCGGATCCCAGAAAAAGTTCATCGCAATCGCCACTAAAATCCCATAAATAAAAGCTGTTGAAGCTTTCGCAAAATATTGGTGCTTCTTCCAAATCGTTTGCAGTTCGACCATTTAAAAAGTCCTTCCGTTTTTTATTTATTAACTACTATACCCTACTTAATTTAAAAAGCAACTAATATTCATTACTTTTATTCCAATCCAGAAAACTCATTTAAAAAGGATACTAAAGTACTAGAAAAGTAAAAAAAGAATTGACACTCTTTCACAAATCATCTATAATAATTTATGTTGTTTATGGTTCGGTAGCTCAGCTGGATAGAGCATCCGCCTTCTAAGCGGATTGTCGTGAGTTCGAATCTCACCCGAATCATCAATTAACTTAAAGAGATTCAGTGTCTTGGCACTGGATCTTTTTTTATACCCATAACAAAAATGCCCCAACACAAAAGTGTTGGAGCATTTTTTATTAGCGCCGTCTAAGTTGAATCCAAATCATATACGACATACTACCTAATAAAATCAAACTGGTAACTAATATAACCCAAAAGAATACATAGTAATTTCTGCCATAACGTAATACTCTTTCCAAAAATACAGTTAAAATCAGACAGACCACAAACATAACGTCAGCAACGATTCTACCTTGACTATATTTTTTGAAAAGTTCTGTTTTTAAATTAGGATTACCTTCGGATGAGATACGTGTTAATTTAACACCTTTGGATCGACGATAGTGCATAAAAACGAGACCTGCACCGCCGAAAAAGCCCACTAAATTAAATAGGATTAAAAACATTTTATAATTCAAATAACTATACTTATAAGCAAAGATACATCCAATTAACAAAGCAAGCGTCAGAAATAACTCAACATAATATCCAACACAATCAACACGAAAATACTAACAAAAACGAATGCAATCTGATTCGTTAATGAATAAACTACTGGCATCAAAATCAAACCTGGTAGATAAAGTGTTAAAATCATCCTCCCAATTTCTTTTAAGCGATAACGCCGCCGTTTTTTGCGGATTTCTTTTATATCAATTTTCATTTTTGCCTACTTTCATAGTTCTTTTAAAGCTTCATCAATAGTTTCACTACGAATAGTCAAAATATCATCAACTGTTGAATGATCAATAATCCATAATTTATGTTCTTTAATAATTTTTTCTGCAAAATTTCGCGCTGTCCGAGCGTTGCCCCAGTCTTGTTTTGGCAATTTCAAATAAGCTTGGGCAATTTTTTCTTCAAAATCAGCATCAGCAATTACAAACTTCTTACTATTCAACATTTTAGCTGTAATTACACCAATTTCATTTGGCGTATAATCAGGGAACTCAATCCGATTCGGAATCCGCGACCGTAACCCTGGATTAGTATTCAAGAATTCTTCCATTTCTTGTGTATATCCGGCTAAAATCACTACAAAGTCATGCCGATGATTTTCTAAAGCAGTCAATAAAGTTTCAATAGCTTGTTTGCCAAAATCATTGGAACTTCCATTGCTGGCTAACTGATAAGCTTCATCGATAAACAAGACACCACCTAAAGCATTGTCTAAAATAGTTTGCGTTTTTTGTTCTGTTTCACCAATATATTGCCCAATTAAATCAGGTCGGGTAACTTCTTTAACTGTCGTTTGCGTTAGAATACCTAATTTAAAGAATAATTTCGCCAATAAGCGTGCAACTGTTGTTTTACCAGTTCCGGGATTCCCACTAAAGACCATATGATATGTCCGATCGCCAGCAAGATCTGGATTCACTTCTGCTAAACGTTTTTCAGCTTGTACTTCTCCGACTAAATCTTTAATGTATTCTTTTACAGTAGCTAAACCAATTAATTTATCCAATTGATTTAAAATATCTTCAATTGATTCTCCTTGATCAGCCCCTTGGCTTTGTTTCACCGTTTCCAAATCTTCCGGTGTAATAGTCGTCAGACTGGCCGCATCTAATAAACCATTCGCCATCACACGCGATGCTAACGCTGTAATTAACGCTTCGTTCATATTGCGAACAAACCGCGCATTACTCTTAGTAATTTCTTTCCGCGATTGTTGTTTTAAGAATTGTTGATAGAGTTCATGATCAACTTGATATTTATCTTTTTGTAACTGCATTAAACCAATTTTCGTTAATTCTTCCAATGAATAATCTTCAAAATTAAAAACATTCGGCACACGTGATTTCAACCCGGGATTACTTTGTAAGAATTGGTTCATTTCATCAGGATAGCCCGCAAAAATCAACATAATTTGATCACGATGATCTTCCATATATTTCAAAATCGTATCAATCGCAATTTGCCCGTAGTCATTGTCGCCGCCTTCACTTAATGTGTAAGCTTCATCAATAAATAAAATGCCACCTTGTGCTTTTTCTAAAATAGCTTTCGTTTTTTCTTCAGTTTCACCTAAATATTTACCGACTAAATCTTCCCGGCCGACTTCAATTAGATTCGCGTTTTCTAAAGCTCCACCATCAGCTAAAACTTCACCCATTAAACGTGCCACCGTTGTTTTCCCTGTACCAGGATTACCAATAAAGACCGAATGTAGCGTGATATTATTAGCTGGTAAACCTTGTTTTTTACGAGTTTCATTGAATTTAACACTATTTAAAAAGCCGCGTGTTTTTTCTTTAACAGCTTTTAACCCATATAAATTATTGAGTTTTTGTAATGGATCTTCTTGGTTATTGACGACTGAATTATCTGCAGTTTGATATGATTTAACTAGATTTTCTAAATCAGTATTAATCATTTTCACAGTAGGTAACTGTTTAAGATCTTCTGACAACACAATAGTTGATTGGCTATCGTATTCAAAATCAATCGCCCCTAATTGTTCAGCTGTTAATTTATCAACTTGAATATAACCATCTTTTGCATTAAAAATCGTTTTAGCATTTTGCATCGTTAATAATTCTAGGTCTTCAATGATTAATTGACTATGCTCACAAACTTCAATCGGTGTGGTTACTTGATCTAAAGTTAAATTACCAACCCGAAAATTAGAATTATCTGCTAATGTTAAATGCTTCATAATATAAGTCGCTTCAGCCCGTACATTCGTATGTGCTTTGATTACGATGCCATCATAAATTCCATGATGTATTCTAACTTGCGGACAGTCCACGAAACAAACAAACTGTGATTCTTCTGTGGCAATCATTACATTATCTAAGACAGCACTTTCTGCTCCTGTGAAATATAGCCGATAATATTGTGCCCCTTCTTTACCATCAGAATAATATTCATTTAATGTTTGAGCAGTTTCAAATGTACAATTTTTTAATGTTACATCAGTTTTTTCATCGGCATAAAGAACTGTTCTTTCATACTCATTAAAAACAGTTAAATTGTCTAAAGTAAATTTAACGCCGGGGGCAATTTCAAATCCGAGAAATATTTTCGTATCAGTAGCGTCTTGACCTAAACCGTGAATTTCTAAATCTTTCTCAATCTTAATAATCGCATTCGGTTGACTATAAATACCTGGTTCTAAATTAATAATCGTACCAGCTTGATAATCTTTTAAAACTTTATCCAGCGTTAAATCATTGAAACCACTTTTCAAATTAATTTGAGGATGGTCTAAATTGTTCCACGTTACTACTTCAGCAACTTTGGAAGCAATATCCAATTCATTGGAGTCATAATAATTAACTTGAATTTGAATATCAGGATTTTTCAAATCAATATCAGCTAACTCCAGTGCACCTTCATTTTCCAATAAAACACTTAAGTTAGTATTTTCTTCATAAGATAACATTTCAAAAGAGGCATAACCTTCATTTAAAACAATAAAATCATATTTATACCCGATTTCTCCATCAAAAGTTAGCACACCTTCACTCCAAACGCGCGCTTCATTTTCGATTTGCATATACCCTTTAATCAAATTATTTTTCATTATAGTTTGATTTTGTTTTTTGAATTGTAATTCATTAAAAACAGAATCAGTAATCCCTGTATATTTATTTTCGAAAGAACAACCATGTTCACTTGTATCAATGACATGATCTAAAATAACTTTCTCACCCGTGGATACAACAGCGTATTTATTTTCAGGTTGACGATGGTTAATCTGACATTTAGTTAACTCAACAATTGTATTATTTTCAGCGTAAATAATATTATTATCCGCATGCAAATCAGTTAAGGTAATATTTTCTATTTCTAATGATGCATCTTCTTTCACGTAAAAATGGCCACGAATTGTGACATCATCTTCGACACCAACTAATTTTGTAGGCCGCGTAATAATAATTTTTTGAGGATTATGTTGATTTCCTGCAATATGTACACCGGCATCTAATTTAATAATTTGCACGCGATCTAATGGATCGTTTTCTTTTACGATTCGTTGAAACGCTTCATTTAAACTAACTTTAAAAAAGCCCGCCCCAACATTAATAACTCGTTCAAACATGTTTAATCCCCCTTTTATCCAGTCTCATAATTCCATTATACCAATTTTTTATAATTTATAAAAAAACTCATAAAAAAAGCCTCCCAAGTTAAAACTTGAAAGGCTTTTGGTGTTAATTATTATATTTTCGTTTTAATTTTTGCATGATATTTGTTGAGCTTAATCCTAGAATACTTAAGCCCATAATCCCTAAAGTAACAACCCAGTTTGTAGAATGCTCACCCGTTTTTGGTAAAATATTCCGTGTTGGTTGTACTGGATTTATTAGAGTTGCGACATCTGTTCCTTTTTTAGGAACAACAGCTTGTTCTTGTTTTAGTTCTTGATTTTCACCTTGAGAAGTTGGTTGATCATCTTTAGTTTCTTCTTTCGTGTGATCTGTTGGTTCAATCACCGGCTCGACAACATCTGGTACAACAATTTCTGCAGGTTGTGTACTTGCTTCTGGAACATCGATTTTTGTGTCTGCTTTTTCTTCTGTTACATCCGATACAACTCTCGCAATGGCAGCTTCAACTTCTTTGACATGATCTAAATTATTTTGCGCTGTTTGTAACGTTTTTTGCGCTTGATTTAAGGCACTTTGCGCAGTTTTAACAGCTTGTTGAGCTCTTTTTAAATCAAGTTGACGTGCTGTTAAGGCTTTTTGTGCTAATTGTAACTCGAAAGTTTTTTCTTGCAATTGTGTAGTTGCTTGCATAACTGCTTGTTGGGCCTGCTTTAAGCTCTCATATTGTTTATTTAATAAATTAAATTGCTTTTGTAATTTTGTCCCCAGCTCACTAGTTCCTTGGACTTGAGCCTGTAATTTGGTTAAAGCTGCTTGTAAATCATTAATTAATTTTTCGTTATCAGCTAATTGTCCATGATGTTCCTGTAATTTGTTTTGAACTTGTGTTAATTCTTCCACCATTTGCGCTAACTGAACTTCTTTTTGTGCTACTTTTTCTTTTAATACTTTGTAATCAGCTTGTTTAGCCGTTTGTGCTACTTTTTTAGCGTGTAATTTATTTTGCAGTTGCTTCAAATTAGTTTGCATAATCTGTACTTGTTGTTGTGCATTCTTTAAATTACGTTGTACAGCTTGGATATTTATTGTTTTTTGCGATAAATTCATTTGTGCTTTTTTCAATTGGTTAATATGCTGTTGCTGCTTAGCTTTTAACGCTAATACTTTTTGAAGTCCTTGTCCTAAAGCTTCACTTGCAGCTTGAACGTCATTTTCAGCCTGAATCACAGCTTTTTGCGCATCTTGTAATTCCTGATTATAACCGGGGTCATCTGCTGCGAAGTAATTATCAGCTTGACTTTCCTGATTAAAATTAGCTAGACCTTCTTTTAAATCATGAATATCTCGTTGTAAAACTTTCCGTTGCGCGTTTAATTTAACTATTTCTTGTTGAACATTTACTAAATCTTTTTGCATTTGAGGGATTTCACGTTGCAGTTCGGCTTGGGCAATTTGATAATTTTGTTGTTCTGACTGCAGAGTTAATTGTTCTTCATTTAAAGCTTTGATTTGCTCTTTAAGCATTGTTTGGTTCTTTGTTTCTTTGGCAATTTGGGCACTATTATCAACACTTGTTTCTGTTCGCTGCAAATCTTGAGCTTGCGCCATTGCATGCTGTGCATCGACTTTAGCAAAATTAAAGTGCATCCAACCAAATTGGTCAATCGCAAATCCAATATAATTTTTTTCGGTTAACGCATTAACCAGTGCGTGACCCCATTGAATCCCACCGTCTTTGAACATCATGGCATTTAAATTATCAAAAATTTGTCGTTTTAATGAAGCCAGTGTCGTTTGATAACTTGGCATCCGACCATCAAACATCGTAAAGATTGTTTCACCCGCATTTTCAGCAATTTCTGCCAAACCTAATTTGGTTTTAACTTGTTCCAAACCAGCTACAAAGTGATCTTGACCCTTTAAATTATACTGATTTTCATTATAAACTTGGACGACTTGTCGCGCATAATCTAATGATTCGACATTGAATTTCAACGGTGGCATCCCGAATTGTTGGCGAATTTGATTTAAGATGGTTACTGTAAATTGCGTTAATTCACTTTGTTCTGTAAATGTTAAATTGCGCCAATCATTAATTCGGACTTTTTTATCGCTTTCATCACCTTGATAACTCTTATCAGCTGCTTGATATAATGCCTGTCCGATTTCAGTTAATCGAGCAGATACACTTTCATCACCGGCTTGATACTGTTTTAACAAACTAATATATTCGTCATTTAAAGTTAATTGATTTTGTTGCCCTTGTTTAGCTGCTGCCGCACTTTGAGCTTGATATTGTGCTATTTTTGCTTGACTAGCCATTAGTTGGGCTTTTAACTCAGCTAATTTTTGTTGGTTAGCTCGGAATTTGGATTGATTATTTTGGGATTGTACTTTTAATTCTTGAAGATGTTGTTGCATCGCTTTTAATTCAAATTGAATTTGTTGAGCTTTCTTTTGCTGGTCTGTTGTTTGTTGCTTCAAGTCTAACAATTCAGCTTCTTTAGCTATTAATTGCGCCGCTAACTGATCAATTTCTGCTTGCTGAATTTTATTCATAACATCAGTTAGTTGATTTTGAGCTTGTTTTTTAATTTTTTCTGCTAAAGCTTTCTGATCTTGTAATTGATTTTGCGTAGCTTGTAAATCGTTTAATTCTTGCATTAATTGATTTAAAGCCTGTTGGGCTTGTTCTACTTCCATTTGAGCAGACTTTAATTCCGCCTGTGCTTTTTGATTTAAAGCTTTTTGACCAGCATGATATTGTTGTGCTTGCCGATAATCAGCTTGAGCTTTTTTGACTTGATTTTGTGTAGTAATAATTTCTTGATGTAAAGTGGCAATTTCTTGCGCGAGTGTTTCTAAATGATATGATTTTAAATTATTTTGTAATTGTTGCACGACTTGAGCAATTTGGTGTGCAGTCACATTCTTAGTAGCTGTGAGCTGTGCTTGCTGCTGATTTAAGTCGTGTTGGGATTTTTGCGTTAATTGTTGTGCATGTTGGACATCTTGGTCAGCTTGTGTTCGTTGCTTCAAAGCTTGAGATTGTTTTTTAGTTGCTTGTTGCACAATTTGTCTGTGATGAGCAACTGCTTGTGTCGCATCTGTGACAGCCTGCTCTGCTTTTTGTGTAGTCGTCGGTACTGCTTTAATTTTTGTACTTTGTTGATCCAAACTCCCTAATTTTTGGATTGAGTCGGCTTGAACAATTTGTTCTTCCATTCCCCACAAAGCTCCTGCTAAAGCAGTTACTGTAATTATTTTCTTTTTATCCATATGATTAATCCCCTTTATTAAATAATAAAGTCTTTTTACTTAAAAAATTCTTAAGTTATTCTCATTATAGCATAAAAATTATTAAATAAATTATTTTAACTACAATTTAACGTTACAAAAAAAGGAACAGCCCAACTTGACTATTCCTTAAAAATCATATTCATTTTTTTATTTACGGTCTAAATCTTCATCCGTCTTCAAGACAGCCATAAATGCTTCTTGTGGAACTTCAACTGTACCAACAGATTTCATCCGTTTCTTACCACGTTTTTGTTTATCTAATAATTTCGCACGACGATCTGGATCCCCTGTGTGAATCTTAGCTGTAACATCTTTCCGGTAAGCTTTAATATTTGTTCTGGAAATAATTTTTGCACCAATTGCAGCTTGAATTGGAATTTCAAAGTTTTGTCGTGGAATAATTGTCTTCAATTTACCTGTAATTACACGAGCTCTTTCTGCCGCAAACTCACGGTGAGAAATAAAGCTTAAGGCATCGACTTTATCACCATTCATCAAGATATCAATCTTCACAAGATCACTTGGACGCATACCGCCAATTTCATAATCTAAAGAAGCATATCCTTTTGTACTTGATTTCAAACGATCAAAGAAATCGAAAATAATTTCTGATAATGGAATATCATAAATAACATTTACGCGATAATCATCAAGATATTCCATCGTAATAAATTGACCACGTTTTCTTTGGCATAATTCCATAACAGCCCCAACATATTCATTTGGCACCATGATTGTAGCTTTCACATACGGTTCGAAAATTTGGTTAATAACTGGAACTTCTGGCATTTCCGCTGGGTTAGAAACTTGTTTATGTGAACCATCTGTTAATTCAACATCATATGTTACAGATGGTGCTGTTGTAATCAAGTCCATATTGAATTCACGTTCTAAACGTTCTTGCACAACATCCATGTGTAATAATCCTAAGAACCCACAACGGAAACCAAACCCGAGAGCTTGGGATGTTTCTGGTTCAAATTCTAAAGCAGCATCATTTAAACGTAATTTTTCTAAAGCATCACGTAAATCATTGTATTTAGCATTATCAGTTGGATATAAACCAGCATATACCATTGGAATCATTTCCCGATAACCGTCTAATGGTTTTTCTGTTGGATTGTTCGCATTAGTTACTGTATCCCCGACACGTGTATCTTGGATATCTTTGATGCTGGCTGTTAAATAACCTACATCACCAGCCATTAACATATCACGTTTGATTGGTTTTGGTGAGTTAACCCCAACTTCAATAACTTCATATTCAGCACCACTATTCATTAAGCGGATTTTATCACCTGGTTTAACTGTACCTTCAACAACTCGTAAACTTAAAACAACGCCACGATATTCATCGTAAACAGAGTCGAAAATCAACGCTTTTAAAGGTGCTGTTAAATCGCCAGTTGGTGCTGGGATTTCTTGTACAATTTGTTCTAAGATTTCTTCGATTCCGATACCAGATTTAGCACTTGCTAAAATAGCTTCAGAAGCATCCAAGCCAATTACATCTTCAATTTCTTGGCGCACACGTTCTGGATCAGCTGATGGTAAATCAACTTTATTAATAACTGGTAAAATTTCCAAATCATCATCGATTGCCAAATAAACATTCGCTAATGTCTGTGCTTCAACACCTTGTGCAGCATCGACAACTAAAATTGCCCCTTCACAAGCCGCTAAAGAACGAGAAACTTCATAAGTGAAATCGACGTGTCCTGGTGTATCAATCAAGTGGAAAATATAAGTTTCGCCATCTTTTGCTTCATAGTGTAATTCAACGGCATTTAATTTAATTGTAATTCCGCGTTCGCGTTCTAAATCCATCGAATCTAATAACTGATTTTGCATTTCTCTTTTTGAAACTGTATCAGTCTTTTCTAAAATCCGATCGGCCAAGGTTGATTTTCCGTGGTCAATATGAGCAACAATCGAAAAATTCCGAATATGCTGTTGTCGCTCCTTCATTTCTTCAAGATTCATTCACAACTTCCTACTTTCTTCTAAACATCTTCATTTTATTAATTATAATATGGTCCGGCCATTTCGTAAACTAATGCTACCGGTTTCTGTATATTTTATTTCATTATCTTTTTATTATACCATCTTTATGATTTAAAAAATAACCCTATTTAAAAAGCAGCTAGATGAATAACAACATCTAACTGCTAATTTATTTTATAAATTCTTCAAACGATCAAAGAATGAGCCGCTTTCTTGTGGTGCTTTACCACCTGAAGCTTCGACAAAATCTTTTAACGCCATTTTTTGTTTCTTGTTTAAATGTTTTGGTGTTTGAATATTAACGGTAACTTTTTGATCACCAACACCTCCACCACGGAGTCTTGGCGCACCTTTACCTTTCAAACGGAAAATTGTTCCTGTTTGTGTTCCAGCTGGAATTTTCAAAGTAACATCACCATAAACAGTTTGCACATCAACTTCATCACCTAAAGCTGCTTGCGCAAAACTAATTGGTAAATCAACATAGATGTCAGCACCTTGTCTTTGATAAATTTTACTTGGTTTCACATGGAAGACAAGATATAAATCACCATATGGTCCACCATTTGTTCCGGCTTCACCTTGTCCTTGCAGACGCATTTGGTTACCATTTTCGACACCTGCAGGAACATTAACTTCTAACACATGTTCTTTCTTAACATGACCTGTACCTTGACAGTCTGTACATTTATCTTTGATTTCTTGACCAGTACCATGACAAACATCACATTCTTGTTGAGATCTCATGCGACCTAATGGAGTTTGAACTTGTACATCAACATAACCACGACCATGACATTGTGAACAAATGTCTGGTGATGTACCATCTTTAGCACCAGTTCCGGAACATGTTTTACAGTTTTCTTCACGTGTATAACGAATTTCCGTTTTCTTACCAAAAATCGCTTCTTCAAAAGTTAATTCCATATCATATTGTAAATCGCGACCTTGACGTGGTGCATTACGTGAACGTTGACGAGATCCACCGCCAAAGAATTGGCCAAATAGATCTTCAAATCCACCAAAATCTTGACTATTAAAACCACCGCCACCTGGGCCGCCAAAACCACCTGGGCCACCCGTTGTACCGAATTGATCATATTGAGCTTTCTTTTGAGGATCACTTAAAATTTCATAAGCTTCATTTATTTCTTTAAATTTTTCTTCAGCTTCCGGCGCATCGTTTAAATCGGGATGATACTTTTTCGATAATTTACGATAAGCCTTCTTAATTTCTGCCGCTGTTGCGTTTTTTTCAACGCCTAAGACTTCATACGGATTCATCTTCACCCTCCTAATCATATCCTTGCTAACCAAATATAAGCGATTAAAAATAAAAAGTCAAAGCACTCGTTGACTTTGACTTTTTACTTGAGCTTAATAGCTTTTATTTTTCGTCAGGGTTTACTTCTTTAAAGTCACCATCAACAGTATTATCATCTGCTGGTTGAGATTGGTCAGCTGCACCGGCTGCGCCTGCTTGTGCTTCTTGAGCAGCTTGTGCTTGTTGATATAATTTCACAGAAAGTTCTTGAACAACTTCATTTAAAGTTTCTTTCTTAGCTTTCATTTCTTCAATATCATCAGCTTCTTGAGCTTTCTTCAATGCATCACGTGCATCTTGAGCTTTTTTAACTTCTTCTTCAGAAACTTTGCCTTCAAGCTCTTTCAATGTTTTATCTGTTGAAAAGATTAATTGATCTACTTCATTGTATAAATCAACTTTTTCTTTACGTTCTTTATCAGATGCTTCATTTTCTTTAGCTTCTTTTACCATGCGTTCGATTTCTTCATCAGAAAGACCGGATGAACTCTTGATTGTAATCTTTTGTTCTTTGTTTGTACCTAAATCTTTAGCTGTTACGTTAACAATACCGTTTTTATCGATATCAAATGTAACTTGGATTTGTGGTACTTGACGTGGTGCTGGTGGGATATCTGTTAATTGGAAGCGACCTAATGTCTTGTTGTCAGCTGCCATTGGACGTTCACCTTGTAAAACATGGACATCAACAGCTGGTTGGTTATCAACGGCAGTTGTAAATGTTTGTGATTTACTTGTAGGGATTGTTGTATTACGATCGATTAATTTAGTGAAGACACCACCCATTGTTTCGATACCTAATGATAATGGAGTTACATCAAGTAAAACAACGTCTGTCACATCACCTGTGATAACACCACCTTGAATTGCAGCACCTAAAGCAACTGCTTCATCAGGGTTAACTGATTGGTTAGGTTTGTGTCCTGTTTCTTGTTCAACAGCTTCTTGAACAGCTGGAATACGTGTAGAACCACCAACTAAGATAACTTCATCAATGTCTGCACTTGTTAAACCAGCATCACGTAAAGCGTTACGAACTGGAATTTTTGTTCTTTCAACTAAATCACTTGTTAATTCGTTGAATTTAGCACGTGTTAATGTTGTTTCTAAGTGTAAAGGACCAGCTTCACCAGATGTGATGAATGGTAATGAAATTTGTGCTGATGTTACACCAGAAAGATCTTTTTTAGCTTTTTCAGCAGCATCTTTCAAACGTTGCATAGCCATTTTATCTTGGGATAAGTCAATGCCGTTTTCTTTCTTGAATTCAGCAACTAACCAGTCCATGATTTTCTTATCGAAATCATCCCCACCTAATTCTGTATCACCATTTGTTGATAATACTTCAAAGACACCATCACCTAATTCAAGGATGGAAACATCGAAAGTACCACCACCAAGGTCAAAGACTAAGATTTTTTCATCTTCGTCTGTTTTTTCAAGACCATATGCTAAAGCAGCTGCTGTTGGTTCGTTAACAATACGTTCTACTTTAAGACCAGCAATTTTACCAGCATCTTTTGTAGCTTGACGTTGTGAATCGTTGAAGTAAGCTGGAACTGTAATAACAGCTTGATCAACTGGTTCGCCTAAATATGCTTCAGCGTATTCTTTAAGATATTGTAATGTCATTGCGGAAATTTCTTGTGGTGTATAGTCTTTTCCATCAACGTTTACTGTATAACCAGCTTCACCCATGTGACGTTTGATAGAACCAATTGTGTTAGGGTTTGTAATTGATTGACGTTTAGCAATTTCACCAATTTGTGTTTCGCCATTTTTGAAAGCGACAACAGATGGTGTTGTACGGTTACCTTCTGGGTTTGTAATAATTTTTGCTTCTTTACCTTCAAGAACAGCAACTGCAGAGTTAGTTGTTCCTAAATCGATACCAATAATTTTTGACATATTTAATTACCTCTTTTTTAAAATTATTTTTTTGAATTTTTTATTGTGTTACGACAACCATTGCGGGACGTAAGACACGATCTTTAAACATATATCCTTCTTGGAAGACTTGCACAATTGTTTCAGCTTCTTGTCCATCTTCCAAAGGTACAGTTTGCACTGCTTGGTGCACATTAGGATCGAATTTTTCACCTAATGATGCAACTTTTACAACTTCAAAACCAGCTAAAGCATCAGTTAAATTATTAATAACTAATTCTACACCGCGTTTGAGTTGTTCAGTATTTTCATCACTTGCTTCAATCGCAACAGCACGGCTCAAGTTATCTAAAGCAGGCAAGATTGCTTTGGCTAAATCTTGACCAGCGTATTTTAACATTTGCGCTTGTTCTTTTTTGAAACGAGTGTGCATGTTAGCCATTTCAGCTTGTGAACGATAATATTTATCTTCTAATTCTTTATTTTCTGCTTCTAAAGCAGCAATTTTCGCTAAGACTTCTTCAATCGCAACTTCTTCTTGTTCTGACACTTCTTCAGTTGCTTCGTCTTGCATTGTGTCTGTTTCTTGATTTAAATCTTCTTGTTTAATATCTTTTTCTTCGGACACTTTTACACCTCTTTTTTTATTTACCGCATTCACGGTAATAATCAATCATTTTGTTAGCCAATTCCTTCCGAAAAACTGTTAAAAGACCTAACATTTTCGAATATGGCATATTAGTTGGACCGAGAATTGCAATTTTACCTTTACCATAAGCACCAACATCATACGTTGCAGAAATTAAACTATAATCGACTAAACTATTATGTTGTTCATTCCCAAACGTAACAGAAATATCTTGATCTAAATCATCCAATAATGTGACAACATCTGGTGTATCATGTTCAAATAATGTATAAAGATGTTTAATTTCTTCTAAATTCTCGCTATTCGCTAAATTTAATAAATTCATCTTACCATCAATATAAACTTGATCACATAATGCTTGGTCTAACATCTGGCTAAAGACCTCAATAAAAATCTCCGGTTGCTGCAAATACTTTGTTAATAACGGCAAACTAGCTTGAAGTTTTCGCGTTACATCTTTCAAAGGTAAGCCCACAACTTGATTATTGATCACACGAACAACAGCTTCTAATTCTTCACCATGCATTCCAGGTGGTAAATTAAAGAGTTGATTTTCAACTCCACCATCACTCGTGACTAAAATCACCATCACTTGTTGATTACCTAATGGCACTAAACGAAATCCTTCTAATCGAACTTCTTTAGCTTCAGGTTTCAACGTAAACGCTGTGTAATTCGTTAATTCTGATAAAATCTTCGCCGAAACTGCTACAATCTCATCTACTTTTTGAAACTCATTACTAAAAGATGATTGAATACTGTGTAATGCTTGTGGTTCTACAATTTCAGGCTCAACAATATTATCAATATAATAACGATAACCTTTTAAAGAAGGAACACGACCCGAACTGGAATGTTCTTTCATAATAAAACCATTCCGTTCTAAAACAGCCATTTCATTGCGAATGGTTGCCGAACTAACATGAACTGGTAATTGATTTTGCAACGTTTTGGATCCAATTGGCTCACCGATATTAGTATAATCACGGATGATTGCATCTAAAATCAGTAATTGTCTTTGCGTTAGCATCACCATCACCTCTTTTTTAGCACTTAGTCACTATGAGTGCTAAGTCAATTAATAATATACCTAATCTTTAGTAAGAAGTCAACACTTCTAGCTTATTTTTCCATTAAAAACAACAAAAAAGACAGCACTTTCTTGCCGTCTTTTACAGTTAATTATTGTTGATGTGATAGTATTTTTCCGTTGCTAATTGATCAGCTGCTAGTTGTTGCATCAATTGCTCCAAACTCGAAAACTTCTCCATAGATCGTAAATATTCATCCCACAAAATCACAACTTCACGTCCATAAACATCAGCTTGAAAATTCAATAAATGAACTTCGACCGTCACAGGTAAATTATCACCGACTGTTTCGTTTTTACCGATTGAAGCCATTCCGTAATATTCTTTAGTTTCGCCGACAAAGCGCACACGCACCGCATAGACACCTTCACCAGGAATTCGTTCTGCAGCATCAACATCGACATTAATCGTCGGATAACCTAGTTTACGGCCCATTTTTTGCCCATGAATAACTAAACCAGTATTAGAATAATCAGCTCCTAATAATTCATTCGCAGCAGCAACCTGTCCTTTAGCTAATAAATTCCGAATACGTGTGGAGCTAATTTTACCAACTTGATCTTCTAAATGTGGTACTTCAATAATCGTAAATCGTTCTTTCGCATATTGTGGTAATGTCTGCATATTAGCTATTTCCCGTTTTCCATACGTAAAATCACTTCCAGCCACTAAACATTTAGCATGTAAATCAACTACATATTTATCGATAAAAGTTTGCGGATCCATAGGAACGAGTTGTTCATTAAAAGCCACTACATACGTTATATCGACACCCAAATCAGCAAAATAACGCAATTTCGTTTTTAAAGTTGTTAAATATTTAAAATCGGGACTTGTTTTACGATAAACCAAACCCGGATAGCGATCAAAGGTTAGCACAGCTAATTTAACCCCCAATTTTTGTGCTTCTTTTTTCGCAATTTCGATTACTTTTCGGTGGCCGCAATGCACACCATCAAAGAACCCCATCGCTAAAACAATCGCTTCATTGGGGATTTGTTTTTTATTATAAGGTTCTTGTAAATAAATTGTTTGCACGTTACGTCACCTTCTTTTTATTAAGTTAAATCAATCATCGTTTGTGCTTGATAACGTGTTTTTTCAGGATTATAGCAATATAAGGCCCGTAATTTTCCACCATAATATAACCGTAAAAATTCTGAAATTTCACCGTTATTAACATATTGTGGTCCCAAAAAGCCGCCATTTTTCACTAAAGCCCATTGACGTTCATCTAATTCATAAGCTGGATATTCACTTAAAGCATAATCAATTGGAGCTAATTTTTCCGCAAGTTCTGCTTCACTACATTCTGCTAATTGCTTTAAACTCACCGCTTGTCCAATCGTAAATCCACCACTTTTCAACCGTGTTAAATCAGACATCACCGCCGGAACACCTAATTTACGTCCTAAATCAACTGCTAAAGTCCGAACATAAGTCCCTTTCCCACAACCAACTTCAAAATAAATTGTTTGTTGGCCTTTTTCGGCATCGAAAGTACTTGTTAAGCGTTGTTTGAAATAGTCGACTTGTATTTTCCGTTGTGGTCGTTCAACTGTTTCACCGGCACGGGCATATTCATATAATCGACGTCCTTTAACTTTAACTGCTGAATACATCGGTGGAATTTGAATGATTTCACCGGTTAATTCAGCTAATTTTTCATTAATTTCATCTTCTGTAAATGGTTTTTCTAAGCGTTGACTTGCAATAGTTGCCCCATCTAAATCTTCTGTTTCAGTAGCAAAACCTAAAATGATTTCTCCTTGATAAATTTTACCCGAATCCATTAAATAATTAACGACTTTCGTTGCTTTACCAATACAAATTGGTAATACTCCGTCAACATTGGGATCTAAAGTACCACTATGTCCAACTCGTCTTGTTTTGAAAATTTTCCGACAATGATAAACGCAATCCGCACTTGTCATGCCGCGATCTTTATATAAAGGTAGAATCCCTTCCATTGATGTTCCTCCAAAATCTTACTTTTTTAACTGATCTTATAATTATAGCATGTTTTAATATTTAAATAAAAAACATCTCATCCAAAGGCTTTTCAGCCTTTAAATGAGATGCTCATTATTTTAAATTAGTAACGATCTTTTTCGCGTAATTTGTTCAATAACTCATCAATATGATCACCATATTGAACTGATTTATCACGAACAAAACGTAATTCAGGTGTAACATAAATTGATAAGCGTTGACCTAATTCTCTTCTGATTAAACCAGTTGCTTTTTCAAGTCCTGTTTGAACTTTTTGAGCATCTGATGCTTTATCAGATAAGATACTATAATAAATCGTTGCTTGTTGTAAATCACCAGTTACATCAACACCAGTAATTGTTACATCTTGGACGCGAGGATCACGCACTCGTTTCATCAAAATATCATTGACTTCACGTTGGATCTCTTGTGATAATCGTCCTACTCGGAAATTTTGAGCCACGTTGACTCCTCCTTTGACGTTTTTAAATTTTTATTTTACAGGAATTTCTTCCATGATATATGCTTCAACTTGATCGCCGACTTTAATATCGTTGTATTTTTCAATCATTAAACCACATTCATAACCTTGTTTAACAACTTTCGCATCATCTTTATAACGTTTCAAACTAGCTAATTTACCTTCGTAAATAACGATACCGTCACGAATAATCCGGATACCACTATCGCGAGCTACAGAACCTTCAGTTACGTAACCACCACCGATTGTACCTAAACGAGATACTTTATAAGTTTCACGAATTTCAATTTGACCAGTAATCTTTTCAGCGTATTCAGGTTCTAACATACCCTTCATAGCTGTTTCGATTTCGTCAATAGCTTTATAGATAACACGGTGTAAACGAATATCAACATTATCTGCTTCAGCTTGTTTCTTAGCTTGAGCTGTTGGACGAACGTTAAAACCAATAATGATTGCATTAGATGCTTCGGCTAAAGTTACATCACTTTCGTTAATTGCCCCAGCAGCTTGGTGAACAATATTCACACGCACGCCAGAAACTTCGATTTTTTGTAAACTACCAGCTAAAGCTTCAACAGACCCTTGCACATCGGCTTTGATAATAACATTAACACTCTTTAATTCGCCTTCTTTCAAAGTATCGAACAAGTTATCTAATGTTACACGGTTTTTAGCAGAACGTTCTTTATCTAAAGCACGTTTAGCACGTTCTTCACCTGCTGCACGAGCTGTCTTTTCATCATCAAAGACGATGAAACGTTCACCGGAATCAGGAACATCATTTAACCCAGTAATTTCAACTGGCATAGCTGGTGTAGCGGCTTTCACAGCACGACCTAAAGCATCTGACATTGTCCGCACACGACCGAATGTATTACCAACAACGATTGGATCACCAATCTTCAATGTACCATGTTGAACTAATAATGAAGCAACAGAACCTTTACCTTTATCTAAACGAGCTTCGATAACTGTACCGGCACCATTTTGATCTGGGTTAGCTTTTAATTCTAAGATTTCAGCTGTTAATAAAATCATGTCTAATAATTCATCTAAGTTCTTACCGAATTTAGCAGAAATTTCAACAAAGATTGTATCTCCACCCCATGATTCAGCAATTAAACCATATTCTGTTAATTGTTCCATAACATGGTTTGGATTAGCTGCTGGTTTATCAATCTTGTTAACAGCAACGATAATTGGAACATCAGCTGCTTTAGCGTGGTTAATAGCTTCGATTGTTTGTGGCATAACACCATCATCAGCTGCTACAACTAAAACTGTGATATCTGTAATATCAGCGCCACGTGCCCGCATGTTTGTAAAGGCTGCGTGTCCTGGTGTATCTAAGAAAGTGATTGGTTTACCGGCATGCTTAATTTGATAAGCACCGATATGTTGTGTAATCCCACCAGCTTCACCTTCTGTAACACGTGAATTACGCAAGTTATCAAGTAATGTTGTTTTACCATGGTCAACATGTCCCATAATTGTAACTACAGGAGGACGTGGTGAACCATTTTCAGCATTATTTTGTTCATCTTCAAAGAATTTATCGATATCAGCAACATCGACTTCAATTTTTTCTTCAGCACCGATTCCATAATCAGCTGCTAAAATTTCAATTGTATCTTTATCTAATGATTGGTTTTGGTTAACCATAACACCCATCATAAATAATTTTTTGATGATTTCAGCTGGTTCGCGGTGAATTTTCTTAGCAATGTCAGCAACATTCATACCCACTGTATAAACTAATGTTTCTGGCAATGGCTTATTCTTACGTGGTGGAACTGCTGGTTTATTACTTGTTTGTGGACGTTTCTTATTGTTACGACGGCGTTTGCCACCAAAACGGTTATTGTTGTTACCAAAACGATTGTTGTTTTGGCCACGACCACCATTGTTATTATTGCGGCTACGATTTGTATTATTTGTATTGTTGTTTGTATTGTTATTTGTATTCATATTACTCCCTGAACGTTTCTGATTATTTCTCTGAGTATTATTTACCCGAGTTGTTGGTTGGTTTGAACGAGTTTTTTGTGAATTATTATTAGATCGTTGTTTATCAGCGTTCGTAGAGCTTTTAGTTTGGCGATCATTTTGCTGAGAATTTTTAGCTTTTGGTTGAGCTGGTTTTGTTTTTTGTTTTGGCTTTTTAAAACTAGCTTGTAAAACTTTTTGTTCTTGGTCACTCACACTAGACATATGATTTCCCACATCAAAACCTTTTTTCTTAGCAACGTCAATTAATTCTTTATTGCTAATGTTTAATTCTCTAGCCAATTCATAAATGCGTTTTTTACTCATAAATACACGCTCCTCATGTTAGCAACAGTCGGCTCGCTCCATAATTACACTTCCTAAAATTATGGACCAAGTGTCTGATGTTCCTAATTCTAGGCTTCTAACAATTGCAGCATTTTTTTACTAAAGCCAGCATCATTAACGGCAATCACAGTCCGTGATTGGCCAATCGCAATACTAAGTTCTTGTTTAGTAAATTCTGTAATTATGTTAACAGCATAACTGTCACATTTATTTGAAATTTTCTTCATTGTACTCATTCCACAGTCACTAGCTAAAAGAACAAGACGAGCTTGTCCATTACGAATTTGTTTTAACACAAGTTCTTCACCAGTCACTAATTTGCCTGCTCTTTTGGCAAGCCCTAATAAATTTAATACTTTTTGTCTATTTTCCATTTCCGAATAACTTTGCACGCTCTACTTGGTGATCAACGTATGCAATCAATTCATCATAAAATTCATCTGCTAAAGTAACACCAAAAGCTTTATCGAAAGTTCTTTTTTCTTTAGCTTGTTTGGCAGTTGCTACATTTAAATGAATATATGCGCCCCGTCCTGGTTTTTTACCAGTTGGATCTAAACTAACTTCATTTTGTTTATTTTTCACAATACGAACTAGTTCTTTTTTTGGTTGCATTTCTCCCGTCACAATATCTTTGCGCATGGGAACCTTACGTTGTGCCATAATAGTTAATACCCTCCTAATTACTCGAAATCAATCATATCACTAGCTTCTGTTACTTCTTCAATAACATCCACTGGCATATCATTTTCTAATTCAGTTGTTACTTCTTCTTCAGAAATAACTTCTGTTGGTGCTGCATTCATTTCTGAAACAGGTTTGATATCAATCTTATAACCTGTTAAACGAGCAGCTAAACGTACGTTTTGTCCTTTTTTACCAATTGCTAATGACAATTGATCATTTGGAACATAAACTGTACATGCTTTTTCATTGTTAGCATCAAACACAACTTCAATTACATCAGCTGGATTTAAAGCATTTGCAATAAATGTTGCTGGATCTTGTGACCATTCCACGATATCCATGTTTTCGCCTTTTAATTCATTAACAATCACTTGCACACGTTGACCACGAGGACCAACACATGTACCAACTGGATCTAAATCTGGATTGTTTGAACGAACAGAAACTTTAGCACGATCACCCGCTTCACGAGCGATTGACATAATTTCTACTGTTCCATCATATAATTCTGGTACTTCAGCTTCGAATAAGCGCTTCAATAAATCTTCATGAGCACGACTTACGAAAACTTGTGGACCTTTTGTTTCGTTTTCTACTTGAGAAACATAAACTTTGATGTTTGTTTGTGGTTTGTAGATTTCACCAGGAATTTGGTCTTTACGCATTAAAACAGCTTCTACATTGCCTAAGCTAACGTAAATATTACCATTACGTGAATCTTGACGTTCGATTTCACCAGTTACGATTTCATCTTTGTATTCGATGAATTGGTTATAAATAACTGATCTTTCAGCTTCACGAACACGTTGCATAATAACTTGTTTAGCTGTTTGAGCAGCAATCCGACCAAAGTTAGCTGGAGTAACTTCGAAGTTAATCACATCGCCGACTTCATAAGCTTTGTTGATTGCTAAAGCATCTTCTAAGCTAACTTCCATCAATGGATCAAATACTTGTGTTACAACTTCTTTAACAGCGTAAACATTAATGTTACCTTTTTTGCGATCGAATTCGACTTCAACGTTTTGCGCTTTATCGTAGTTACGTTTGTAAGCAGATACCAATGCTGCTTGTAACGCTTCGATCATAATTTCTTTATCTACACCTTTTTCTGCTTCTAACGCATCTAAGGCTCTTAGTAATTCCTTACTCATAATTTTTTATTTACTCCTTGTGACTATTCTATTTAAAATTTAATGGCTAAACGTGCTTTGGCAATTTTATTCCGTGGAATTGTAATTGTCTTTTTACGTGTTTTATCCATATATTCAAGTGTTAATTCTTCTTCATTAAGGTCAATCAAGTAACCTTCATAAACTTTTTTACCATCAATTTGTTGATATAATGACACATTAATGTAGGCATTATTTTCAAACGCTTTTTGATAATCAGCTTCTTTTTTCAGAGGTCGTTCGGCTCCTGGTGAAGAAACTTCTAAAAAATAAGCTTGTGGAATTGGATCAGGATCACAATTATCAAGTTTTTCACTTAATTGATCGCTAACTAAAGCACATTCCTCAATATTGATACCATGTTCTTTATCAATGAAAAGTCTTAAATACCAGTTCTTACCTTCTTTAACAAATTCCATATCAACTAATTCAAAATTATTTTCGTCCAAAATCGGTCTTACCAATTCTGTAACAGTTTCTACAACACTACTCACAAACTAGCCTCCTCAGCTTTAAAAACTTCAAGTTCTAAAACTTTTTTCTGCTCTTTATATATAAAAAAAGTGAGCATTGCTACTCACTTTTACCGAGCTATCAAATTACATGCTTAATCATAGCACATTTTCATTCCATTTTCAACAAAACGTCCTATAAAAGCCGTTTAGCCTGGAATTTTTACTTTATCTTAAAAGAATCCGTCAAACAAACTTAATTGATTTTGATCTGGTAAACCAGTTAAGACATCATTTTGTGTCATAAAGTCAATAATTGTTTGAGAAACTTTCCCACGTTTAGCGAGATCTTCTTTCGATAAAAATGGTCCTTCTGCCCGTGCCGCAACAATTTGTTTGGCAACGTTGGTTCCTAAACCAGGAATTGAAGAGAATGGCGCAATTAAGGCGTTATCTTCAATTAACCAGTTAGTGGCATCAGATTTTTCTAAATCAACCATCTTAAATTGGAATCCACGTTCTAACATTTCATTCGCTAATTCTAAAACAGTTAATAAGTTCTTTTCTTTCGTAGATGCTTCCATCCCTTTATCTTGGATTTCTTTCATCGCCGCTTTCAAAGTAGCTTTCCCGTTTGCCATAGCAACAACATCAAAATCATCAGCCCGCACTGAGAAATATGCTGCATAATAAATCAATGGTAGATATACCTTGAAATAAGCAATCCGTAACCCCATCATAACGTAGGCTGTGGCGTGAGCTTTCGGGAACATGTACTTGATTTTCAAACAAGCATCAATATACCATTGTGGAACCTCAGCTTTATGCATTTCAGCTTGCCATTCTTCAGGAATTCCTCGTCCTTTACGAACATGTTCCATAATCTTAAATGACAAATCTTCTGGGACACCCATATGAATTAAATCAACCATAATATCATCCCGACAACCAATTACACTTTCGATTGTTACGGTACCATCTTTGATTAAATCAGCGGCATTCCCAATCCACACATCAGTCCCGTGAGAAAGTCCGGAAATCTTCAAGAGTGAAGAATAATTATCAGGATGCGTTTCATCTAACATGCCCCGAACAAAATAAGTCCCGAATTCTGGAACACCTAAAGTCCCCGTTTTCGATTGAATTTGTTCTTCGGTAACACCTAATGCTTCTGTGCCTGAGAACAGTGACATTACACCGGGATCATCCATTGGAATTGATTTTGGATCAATCCCGGATAAATCTTGTAACATCCGAATCATTGTCGGATCATCATGACCTAAAATATCAAGTTTCAAAATATTATCATGAATCGAGTGGAAATCAAAGTGCGTTGTCTTCCAAGCTGCATTTTGATCATCAGCTGGATATTGAATTGGTGTGAAATCATAAATATCCATATACTCGGGAACAACTAAGATCCCAGCCGGGTGTTGTCCGGTTGTCCGTTTAACACCGGTAGATCCTTTAGCGAGGCGATCAATTTCTGCACTTCTAAAATTCAATTCATGATCACGTTCATAAGCCTTCACATAACCATATGCTGTTTTATCAGCAACCGTACCAATGGTTCCGGCCCGATAAACATTATTTTCTCCGAATAAAACTTTCGTATAGTTATGCGCAATTGGTTGATAATCACCCGAAAAGTTCAAATCAATATCGGGAACTTTATCACCTTTGAAACCTAAGAATGTTTCAAAAGGAATATCTTGTCCATCTTTAATTAACTCGATTCCACAGTTAGGACAAACTTCATCCGGTAAATCGTAACCTGAACCATATTCACCATTTTCAAAGAATTTAGAATATTTACATTTTGGACAACGATAATGTGGTGGCAAAGGATTAACTTCTGTAATCCCGGTCATTGTCGCTACAAAACTCGAACCAACCGAACCACGTGACCCAACTAAGTAACCATCTTTATTCGATTTAAAAACTAATTTTTGTGAAATCAAATAAATAACTGAGAAACCATTCCCAATAATAGATGTTAATTCTTTTTCTAAACGAGCTTCCACTAACTCTGGCAACTCATCACCATACCATTCACGTGCTTTATCCATCGATAATTTTCGAATATCATCATCAGCACCCGGCATATTTGGTGTATAAAGTTTATCTTTCAATGGTGTCATTTCTTCCACCATTTCAACTACTTTATTCGGATTATCTACAATGACTTCTTGTGCTAACTCTTCACCTAAAAAGGCTAAATCGTCCATCATTTCATCTGTTGTTCTAAAATGTGCAGCTGGTAATTTTTCTAAACGATTCAAAGGATTTGCCCCACCTTGGGAACTAATCAAAATTTCACGATATTGATGATCTTCAGGATTCAAGTAATGCACATCTCCTGTCGCAACCACCGGAATATCTAATTCATGGCCTAACTGAATCATATTAGTGATAATTTCTTCTAAATCTTTTTCATCTTTAACTAACTCTTGTTCAAATAAAGGTTCATATAATGCTTTGGGTTGAATTTCTAAATAATCATAATAACGTGCTTTTTCTAAAGCTTCATCATAACCTTTTTGCATCATAGCCGTGAAAACTTCACCATTCGCACAAGCCGAACCAACTAACAAACCTTCACGATATTGATCTAACACGGAGCGTGGGATCCTTGGAACACGGTGGAAATAATTAATCATCGATTCAGAAACTAATTTGAAAAGATTTTTCAAACCAGCTTGTGTTTGCGCAATAATTGTAGCGTGAAACGGGTGTTGATTCTTATAAGCATCATTTTCACCAATATGTTCATTAAATTGTGAATGTTTCACAATACCATATTGTTTAGTTGCTTCTTTTAATAAAGCAAAGTAAATAAAACCAGTTGCTTCCGCATCATAAATCGCCCGGTGATGATGTTCTAAATTAACATTGAATTTCTTGGCCAAACGATTCAACCGGAAACTCTTCATTTCTGGATATAAGAAACGTGCTAATGGCAACGTATCAACCCATGGCTCACTAATCAATGGCATTTGATGACGTGCATAACCTGCATTCATGAAATCAACATCGAACGTTGCATTATGCCCAACAATAATTGACCCTTTACAAAATTCTTGGAACATCGTAAAGACTTCTTTTTCACTTTTCGAACCTTTTACCATTTCATCAGTAATACTTGTTAATTTAATGGTTGTTTCCGATAATGGATGACCTGGATCAATAAATTGTTCAAATTTTTCAATAATATTGCCGTTTTGCATTTTTACTGCAGAAAGTTCAATAACTTTATCATAACGTGCCGATAAACCTGTTGTTTCCGTATCAAACACTACATAAGTTGCATCTTTTAAATCAATATCTTGATCGTTATAAGCAATTGGTGTCGCATCATCAACAACATTCGCTTCCACACCATACAAGATTTTCACACCATGTTTTTTACCGGCATTATGTGCATCAGGGAAAGCTTGCAATGTCGCATGATCCGTAATCGCAATCGCTTTATGTCCCCACTCGGCAGCTTGTTTCACATAGTCACCGATATTATTTGTCGCATCCATCATACTCATATTTGAATGAACATGTAATTCAGAGCGTTTCCGATCGGCAGGTGCTGTATCTTCTCTTTTAGCATGGCTCACTTGATTAATATCATAAGCCATCACTGCTAAATCACGTAAATAGTTATCTTCTTGCACACTACCACGAACCTTGATCCAATCACCTACTGCTAATTTTTCAAACATCGCTTCATCTGTTTCGTTATTAGAAAATTTCTTCACTACAAAAGATGAGCTATAGTCCGTAATTTTCAAAGTAATAATCTTGCGCCCTGAACGTAAATCGCGGACTTCTTTATCAAAAACATAACCTTCAATAATAACTGATTTTTCTTCTTCATTGATGGTGGCCATTTGGCGAACGGGATGTTTATCATCAATTTTCTTCCCTAACTGCACCGGACCATCAACTTGCGGCAATGTTTTTGTTTGAGAACGGACTTGTCGTTGTTCATTTTGTTTTTTAATAGAGGCAATTGCTTTTTGAGCTAATTCTGCATCACTTTTTTCTTTTTGAGCTTGGTATTCATTCATGACTGCTTGGCTCTTTTGCGTATCAATCGCTGGTTTAATCGTAAACTGTGGGAAACCGGCTTTTTGATATTGTTGTTCAATTGGTTGCACGGCTTGGTTCACTAAAAAGCTTTGAATTGCTTGATTTTCAACTAATAATTCGACTTTATCACCTTGTAATGTTGGTACACGACTTTGACAAAGTTGTTGCACTAACGGTGATTTCACACCACAGTTCAAGACGGCCCAACGCCAATATTCCGCTAAATTTTGATTTGTCACAACTGGTTGTTGCGTTTGAATCTGAATATTAGTATGCGCAATATATGAAAAAGCTTGCTGCACCATTTGCGTAAATTGCAAATAAACTTGGAATGGTAAGATTTCTGGTAATACTATTTGAAAATTCCAGGTCTTTTGAGTTGGATTAACTTGCACATTTTTAATTTGCGCCGCATTAAATAAGTCCCGTGTTTCATCTTGTGGCCAATTAATTTGATCTAAAAGAATCTGAAATTTTCCTTTTGCATCGACTCCCATACCTTAAATCTCCTTTCACACAAAATTAAAAGCTGAAATAACTCATTTATTCCAGCTCTTAATTGTTTTATTTTGTTTTATTTAACGTTCTTGAAAAGAATTGCTAAAGTTTCGTTTAAAGCTTCTTTTTGAACTTCTACTGTTTCACCAGTTGCACGTAGTTTAATTTCTACAATACCTTCAGCAGCTTTTTTACCAACTGTAATTCGAACAGGAAGTCCGATTAAATCAGCTTCCGCAAATTTTACGCCGGCACGTTCTTTACGATCGTCAATTAAAACTTTATAACCTGCATCTTGTAATTCAGCTGTAATTTCTTCAGCTAATTCTTTTTGTTCTGCATTCTTAACATTAACAGGAACAACATGAACATCAAATGGTGCCATAGCACGAGGCCAGATAATACCATTTTCATCATTGTTTTGTTCGATAATTGCTGATAAGAGACGAGAAACACCAATTCCGTAACAACCCATCTTCATTGGTACTTGACGACCATTTTCATCTAAAACGTTCGCTTTCATACTTTCTGAATAACGTGTTCCTAATTGGAAGATATGACCAATTTCAATCCCACGAGCAAATTGTAATTCACCCTTACCTTCAGGATCTAAATCACCAACTTGAACTGTTCTTAAATCAGCAAATTGATCAACTGTAAAGTCACGGTCTAAGTTCACATTACGTAAGTGGTGGCCACTTTCGTTCGCACCAACGATAAAGTTCACCATACCTTGTACATCAAGGTCAGCAATAATTGGCATTTTTTCAGGAACAGCAACTGGTCCAACTGAACCAAAGTCAGAGCCCATTAATGTCACAGCTTCTTCATCAGTTGCTGGACGAACTTCATTAGCACCTAATAAGTTCTTAACTTTAACTTCGTTAACTTCAGCATTACCTTGCATTAAGATTAAGACTGGTTTTTCATCAGCCATCATTAATAAAGTTTTTACGATGCCTTCTGGTGCAACATCGAAGAATTCAGCAACTTCATCGATACTTTTCACACCTGGTGTTGCCACTTTTTCTAAATCTTGCATTGTTTCGTGAGATTGTTTGTTTTCACGGAAGTTTTTCGCCATTTCAAGGTTAGCAGCGTAATCACTTTCGTTTGAGTAAACAATTGTATCTTCACCAATTTCGGCCATTGCCATAAATTCTTTTGATGTATTACCACCCATCGCACCAGAATCAGCAATAATTCCACGGAAATCTAAACCACAACGTTTGAAGATGTTTTCGTAAGCTTTTTCAACTTGACGATATGTTTCATCTAAAGATTCATCGTTAATATGGAAAGAATAACCATCTTCCATTAAGAATTCACGACCACGTAATAAACCATAACGAGGACGGTTTTCATCACGATATTTCATTTGAATTTGATATAAATTCAATGGTAATTTTTTATAAGATTTAATTGCATCACGCACAATAGTTGTCATTGTTTCTTCGTGAGTTGGTCCTAAGATAAAGTCACGTTCATGACGATCTTTTAATTTGTATAATTCTGGACCATATGTGGCATAACGACCAGATTCTTCCCATAATTCAGCTGGGATAATTCCTGGTACTAACATTTCCACGGCGTCAATTTTTTCCATTTCATCACGGATAATTGCTTCGATATTTTTTAAAACTTTAAATGAAAGTGGTAAGTATGCATAGACACCAGCTGTAACTTGCTTAATATAACCTGCACGTAACATTAATTGGTGGCTAATTGCCTCTGCATCACTTGGTACTTCTTTTAATGTTGGGATCAACATTCTTGATTGTTTCATAAAAATTTAACTTCCCTTCTCTATCAATCACTCGATTTTTATTTTATCTAAAGAAAAAACGTTGAATATCATTCCAAGTTACTAATACCATCAATAATAACAAGAAACCAAAACCAATTAAAGTGATTAATCCTTCTTTTTCTGGATCAATTGGTTTTTTACGAATTCCTTCAATAATGTTTAATAAGATTTTACCACCATCCAAGGCTGGAATTGGTAGTAAATTGAAAATTCCTAAATTTACTGATAAAACGGCCATTAAATTAATTACCGTTAAGACACCATAACGTGCTGCTTCTGATGTATATGAATAAATCGCCACTGGTCCGCCTAAATCATTCAAGCTAAAACCACCAGATAACATCTTCCATAAAGCGGCAAATGTCATCACAACAATATTCCAAGTATTCACGAAACCATAAGCTATCATGTCTAAAATCGAATCATTAACTTTAACTTTCGTTGTAATCCCGATTTGGCCACGTTTTTTATCTTTATCTTTAACAATTTTTGGTACTAAATTCACTTTAAATTCTTGCTTGTGACGTTTAACCGTCAAAGTGATCCGATCACCACCACGCTCGCTAATCGCATCAACTAACTTCATCCAAGTATCTGTCTTCTCGCCATCAACTGCAATAATTTGATCATTTTTTTGCAGACCAGCTTTTTGCGCAACAGAATTTTCTTGTACCGAACCTAAAGTATTAGTTGGTGTTTTCACCCCACCTTGTAAAAAGGCCACTAACATAAAGGCTACAATCGCTAAAATAAAGTTATTCATAGCTCCCGCAAAATTAGTCATAATCCGTTGCGGAACAGTCGCAGATTGGACTTGCACATCAAGCGGTGCAATTTGTAATTCAGTCCCATCTTTTTCAATGATTAAAGCATCATGATCCACAGCAAAACGTTGTAATTTTTCAACGTCACCATTGACATAACCTTCAATCCAGAGTTCTTTTTCTAAATCCCAATTAGTAACTTCTAAAGGTAACCCTTGCATCATCGTTACTTTTTGACTTGTATTAATTTTTTTAACACAATTTTGTTCATTCATAATCAAGCTCACAGGCTGCCCTTGTTGCAAGCTTTCGCTATCATCTTCCATACCGGCCATGCGCACATAACCACCTAAAGGAAGAATTCGAATTGTATAAGTCGTACTATTTTTATGATAGGCAAAGATTTTTGGACCCATCCCAATCGAAAATTCACGCACTAAAATACCTGATTTTTTCGCAAAATAATAATGACCAAATTCATGCACAAAGACTAAAATCCCAAAAACGATTATAAATGTAATAATGGTTTTTATCATTTATTCTTCCTTTCTTAAAAAATTCCAAGGAAGTGCATTACTGGTAAAACAAGTAATAATGAATCAAAACGATCTAAAATCCCACCATGTCCTGGTAAAATTTGACCAGAATCTTTCACGCCAAAATGACGTTTCAAAGCAGATTCAATTAAGTCACCTAATTGACCAGCAATTGAGAAAATAACTGTTAAACCAATCATAATTCCTAAAGAATATCTTTGTGGGAAGAAGTATAAGTAAATACCTGCCACAATCACCGCAACTAATGTCCCGCCAATTGAGCCTTCCCATGTTTTATTAGGACTAACATGCGGTGCTAATTTATTCCGGCCGATTTTGCGCCCAATCATATAAGCACCTGTATCAGTCATCCAAACCACAATAAATGCATAGAACATTGTGGATAAACCAACACTTCGCGCCACTAACATATAGTGGAATCCTAACCCAATATATAATGCACCTAAAATCAATGATCCGGCATCTTCAAATGAAAAACGGTTTTTTGAAAAAACAGTCCAAATTAAAAGACACAACATAAAGATTGTAAATCCAGTCCAACCAATTGGTGATTTTGCTGTAAAGTGCATAAATCCGATTGGGAATAATAAACAAAGTCCGGCTAAAAATGTAAAGATGGCTTCTGGTGAAATCAATAATTTCTTCTTCATCGTAATAATTTCTGAAATTCCAATTAAACCTAAAACGACACCTAAAATATTAAAAGCCCATCCTCCATAAATTAAAATCGGAATAAAGACGATTAAAGCAATCACAGCTGTTATAACACGTTGTTTCATGACTATTTATTCTCCTTTTTAAGCCCGCCAAAACGTCGATCTCGGTTTTGGAACGCAATAATATTTCGCACTAATTCTACACCATTATAATCCGGCCAATAAACATCCGTAAATAATAGCTCACTATAAGCAATTTGCCAGAGTAAAAAATTCGAAATTCGCTCTTCACCACTGGTCCGAATTAATAATTCTGGATCTTGATAAGGTGCTAAAGAATTTGTCATTAAATATTCAGCTACAGTTTCTTCATTAATCGCTTCAACTGCTAATTCATTATTTTGAACAGCTGTTGCCATCTTTTGCATGGCAGTCACCATTTCAGCGCGACTTCCATAATTTAAAGCAAAATTTAAAACCATACCATCATTGTCAGCCGTTTTATCAATAGCATCCAAGACAGCTTTTTGTGTTTTTTCAGGTAATTGTTCAATATAACCAATCACATTCACACGGACATTATTTTCAATTAGTTCCGGGACAAATTTATCGAAGAATTTAATCGGTAAATCCATCAAAAAGTTAACTTCTTGATCCGGTCGTTTCCAATTTTCAGTTGAAAAAGCATATAAAGTTAAGACTTTGACACCTAAGTCACTCGCAACTTTTGTAATTTTCTTAACTGTTTCCATCCCTTGTTTATGACCAGCGACTCTTGGTAAGTGTCTCTTTTGCGCCCAACGGCCATTTCCGTCCATAATAATCGCAATATGGTGCGGAATTCGATTTGGATCTAAGTTATCCATCATTTCAGGATTAATTTGTGTTTCAATTTTTTTCTTAAACACACGTCCACCTCCATTGCATCACTCTTAATTATATCAAAAAAAAGAGAAACGAGACAAAGCTTCAGCAAAAAAAGTAAAAAAATTACTTTTTACTGATATTGTCTCGTTCATTACGTTCTTTTTAATTAACCTTCAAGAATTTCTTCTTCTTTTGTAGCTGTTAATTTATCAATGTTTTTAATTGATGCATCAGTAACTTTTTGTGCTTGATCTTCTAAAGTACGTAATTCGTCTTCTGTAATTTCGCCATCTTTTTCAGAAGATTTTAAAGCATCCATCATATCACGACGAATGTTACGAACTGCGATTTTAGCATTTTCAGCACGTGAGTGAACATCTTTAGCGATTTCTTTACGACGTTCTTCTGTTAATTGTGGTACAACTAAACGAATCACGGAACCATCGTTAACTGGTGAAATACCAATATCAGAAGCTAAGATTGAACGTTCAACATCTTGTAATGATGATTTGTCATATGGTGAAATTAATAACACACGTGCTTCTGGAACAGAAATTTGTGCTAATTGGTTTAATGGTGTTGGTGCACCATAGTAATCAACCATGATTCGGTTTAATAAGCTAGCGTTAGCACGACCAGCACGAATATTACCTAATTCGCGTTGATATGCTTCTTCTGTTTTTGTCATACGTTCTTGATTTTCTTTGATAATTTCATTATTGATTCTCATTATTTATTTCCCCTCTACAGTTGTTCCGATATTTTCGCCTTCGATAACTTTTTGGATATTTCCACGTTCGTTCATATTGAAGACAACTAACGGAATATCGTTATCCATTGAAAGTGATGAAGCTGTTGTATCCATAACTTGTAAACCTTTATTAATAACTTCCATGTGTGTTAAATGATCATATTTAACCGCATTTTCGTCTTTACGTGGATCAGCAGAGTAAACACCATCAACACCATTTTTAGCCATTAAAATAACGTCAGCATTGATTTCTGAAGCACGTAAGGCAGCTGTTGTATCTGTGGAGAAGTAAGGTGATCCTGTTCCCCCAGCAAAAATAACAATCCGACCTTTTTCTAAATGACGCATTGCTTTACGACGAATATATGGTTCAGCAACTTGACGCATTTCAATCGCTGTTTGTACACGAGTTGGGACGCCAATTGTTTCTAAGTTATCTTGCAAAGCTAAGGCATTCATAACTGTTCCAAGCATACCAATATAGTCAGCTTGTGCTCTTTCCATACCCATTTGTTCGCCAGATTGGCCACGCCACATATTACCGCCACCAACAACGATTGCGATTTGGACACCTAAGTCATAAACTTCTTTAATTTCTTCAGCAACTTTTCTGATTTCTGGTGGTTTAATACCGATTCCTGCATCACCAGCTAGCGCTTCACCACTTAATTTAATAAGTACGCGCTGATATTTAATTTCAGACATGTTTGTCCTCCTACATTTACCATTTTTAAATGGCACTATTTGTTTTCATTTTATCATATATTTCTCGATAAAAAAATAGACCACTTTTTAAATTTTATTTATAAAAAAACCACCTGTCGTAAAACACGACAAGTGGCTTTGATATTTAGTAACTGGATTAGTTACGACGTCTTTCAGCGATACGAGCTGATTTACCATGACGATCACGTAAGTAGTATAACTTAGCACGACGTACACGACCTTGGCGCATAACTTCGATCTTTTCAACACGTGGTGAGTGTACAGGGAATGTACGTTCAACACCAACACCGTTACTGATCTTACGAACTGTATAAGTTTCGCTGATTCCTTCACCGCGGCGTTTGATAACAACACCTTCGAATAATTGGACACGTTCACGTTTACCTTCAACGATTAAAGCGTGCACACGTACTGTATCACCAGGACGGAAGTCTGGGATATCACTACGTAATTGTGATTCTGTGATTTTTGAAATTAATGGATTTACTGACATTTTTTTCTTTCCTTTCACTGACATTCATATCTTGTAGCGGAATATCGTTTCTTTTGGCAATAGCCAAAGATTATATTAGCATATTAAACAAGTACTTGTAAACTACTTTTCTTGTTTTTCTTCATTCTTTATTTCTTCTAACCAGATTTTTTCTTGTTTAGTGAATTCATAACCTTCTAACATATCCGGTCTTCTTAAATAAGTTCTTCTTAATGACTCCTTATGACGCCATTCAGCAATTAATTTATGATTACCACTACGTAACACTTCTGGTACAACCATACCTTCATATTCTACCGGACGAGTATAATGTGGATGCTCTAACAAACCAGTTGAAAAAGAATCTTCAATCGCTGACTCACGATTTCCTAAAACATCAGGTAATAAGCGTACTGTCGCATCAATCACGACCATCGCGCCTAATTCGCCCCCTGTTAAGACAAAATCACCTAACGAGATCTCATCTGTCACACGACTCCGAATTCGTTCGTCATAGCCTTCATAATGACCACAAATAAAAGTTAAATGTTCTTCTTGGGCTAATTCTTCAGCCATTTTTTGATCAAAGCGTTTTCCGGCAGGATCTAATAAAATAACCCGCCCTGGATTAGGTTGATCTTTTTGAACTTCATCTAAAGCTGCGAAAATTGGTTGCACTTGCAAAAGCATGCCCGCTCCACCACCATAGGGCGTATCATCAACATGTTTTTGCTTATTAGTTGTAAATTGACGAAAATCAGTTACTTTAAAATCTAAAATTCCGTTTTTAATCGCATTACCGACCATTGATTGATACATCGGACCAGTAAACATTTCCGGAAATAAACTTAAGACATCAATTTTCATTAATCATCCAACCCCTCTGGAACTTCAACGATTAATTTATTGTTAGGAATATCAACTTCTTGGATAACATCAGGAATTACTGGTAAAAGTAATTCTTTTTTACCACGACGTTTCACAACCCAGACATCATTAGCGCCTGTTTCCATAATTTCAGAAACTTGTCCAATAACTTCCCCAGTTTGATCAATTACATCTAAGCCGATAATTTCACGGTAATAGTAACTACCTTCTTCTAACTCTTCTTGTTGATCTTCCGTAACTTTTAAGTCACTACCTTTATATTTTTCAATCAAGTTAATATTTTCATAACCTTTGAAAACTAACAAATCAAAGTTTTTATGTTTGCGGTGACTTTTAATTTCTAATTCTAAAGGTTGTTTAGCACCTTTTTCAAATAAATAAACAACATTTCCCGGACGGAATCTTTCTTCAGGGAAATCAGTTGTTGCCATCACACGCACTTCTCCACGAATACCGTGTGTGTTCACGATTTTTCCAATATCATAATAATTCATCTTATCACTCCTCGATTTTTTATGTAAAAGAAAAACCTCTTAAATAAAACATTGCTGCTTCATCAAAGAGGTCTAATTTTAATTATCCACGATGTTCAAACGAACCCGTAAAGATTCATCTAAACGAACGCTATAAACGATGGTACGAATAGCCTGTGCCACTCGACCGTGTTTTCCGATCACTCGTCCTACATCTTGAGGAGCGACTGATAAATTGAAATTCAGAAAATGATCATCCCGTTCAGTTGTAATTACAACTTCATCAGGCACAGCAACTAAAGGTTTCACAATCGTTTCGATCAATTGTTTCACATCTGCTTCTGTCATTTTTATTTACCCTTATTTCTTAGAAAACTTTGCATCATGGAATTTCTTCATAACACCATTACGAGAAAGAATGTTACGAACTGTATCTGATGGTTGTGCACCATCGTTTAACCAGTTCATGATTTCTTCTTCTTTAAGTACTACTGTTTCTGGTTGTGTTAATGGGTTGTATGTTCCTACGTTTGCGATGAAACGACCATCACGTGGTGCGCGAGAATCGGCAACAACGATACGGTAGAAAGGACGTTTTTTAGAACCCACACGTTTTAAACGAATTTTTACTGACATATATTACACCTCCTGTTATCTTCTCAACGATAAATAATATACCAGTAATTTTACCTGGTGTAAAGTAAAAATTCTTTACATCTCCAAAAAATTTTCATTTTTCGTCAAAAACCTTGGTATATCAACGTTTTAAATTTAAAATTTATTTGCGTCCGCGCTTTTTACGGAGCTTGTTTAAACGTTTTTGTTTAATTTTTTTGTTTTTGCGTACCATCCGACTCATGGACATTTTCGCCATTTTGCCAGTCATGCCGCTCCCAAACATTTGATCCATACCATCAAAGTTACCGTTAGAAACTTTTTTCATCATATCTTTCATTTGATTAAATTGTTTAATCATTCGGTTAACTTCTTGAATTGGACGACCAGAACCAGCCGCAATCCGACGACGGCGACTTGGGTTCAAGATATCAGGATTTTCCCGTTCTTGACGTGTCATTGAGAAGATAATAGCTTTGACGCGTTCTAAATCTTTAGGATCAAAGTTCATATTCTTCAAAGCAGGATTATTTGCCATCCCTGGAATCATTTTAATAATGTCTTCCATTGGACCCATATTT
The DNA here is from genome assembly GCF_000423245.1 of Ligilactobacillus ceti DSM 22408. Taxonomy (GTDB): domain Bacteria; phylum Bacillota; class Bacilli; order Lactobacillales; family Lactobacillaceae; genus Ligilactobacillus; species Ligilactobacillus ceti. Next base: position 244,714 of record NZ_KE383993.1, on the reverse strand, counting down.
TGTACTTGTTCCATTTGAACTAAGAAATCATTGAAGTCAAATGAGTTTTCCCGCATTTTTTCTTGCATTGCTAGGGCTTGTTCTTCATCGTAATCACGTTGTGCCTTTTCAATCAAGGACAACATGTCACCCATCCCTAAGATTCGTGAAGCCATCCGATCAGGGTGGAACACATCTAAGTCAGTGATTTTTTCACCTTGACCCATAAATTTAATTGGTTTACCAGTTACGGAACGGATGGAAAGAGCCGCACCACCACGAGTATCACCATCTAATTTAGTTAAAACAACACCAGTTACATCAAGTTTACCGTTGAATCCTTCAGCTACTTCAACTGCACTTTGACCAGTCATCGCATCGACTGTTAATAAGATTTCGTTTGGTTGCGCTAAGTCTTTGATATCACTTAATTCGTTCATTAAAGTTTCATCAATTTGTAAACGACCAGCCGTATCAATAATTACATAATCATTGTGGTTTTCTTTGGCTTGCGCTAAACCTTGTTTAACAATCTCAACCGGAGAAACATCTGTCCCCAAAGCAAAAACAGGAACATCGATTTCTTGACCTAAGATTTTCAATTGGTCAATCGCAGCTGGACGATAAATATCCCCGGCAATCAACATTGGACGTGCATTTTCTTCTGTTTTTAATTTATTAGCTAATTTAGCTGCTGTTGTAGTTTTACCAGCACCTTGCAAACCAACCATCATAATAATTGTTGGAATTTTTGGTGATTTGTTTAAAGGTGTTGCTTCTTCACCCATAACTTTCGTTAATTCTTCATCAACGATTTTCACAATTTGTTGCGCTGGGGTTAAACTTTCTAAAACTTCAGCCCCGATTGAGCGTTCACGTACGGTTTTGATAAACTCTTTAACAACTTTAAAGTTAACATCGGCTTCTAATAACGCCAGACGAATCTCGCGCATAACCTCTTTGACATCAGCCTCTGTTAATTTACCTTTTTTACGTAATTTGCCAATCGCATTTTGTAAACGTTCTGTTAATCCTTCAAATGCCATTTAAGCCACCAACTTTCATTCTTCGTATTCTAATTCGTTCAACATATCCTGAATTTTTTGATCTTCGGGATAATTTTTTGCAAAATATGTTTCCAACGCTTCAATTTGTTGTCCTCTTTGGATAAAAGCTTGATATAAATGAAGTTTGTTTTCATATTCTTCTAAGATTTTTTCTGTGCGTTTAATATTATCATAAACGGCTTGCCGCGAAACAGCATAATTTTCAGCAATTTCACCCAAGGAAAAATCATCACGATAATATAAGGAAATGTACTCCATTTGTTTTTTAGTTAATAAAGGTTCATAAAAATCAAACAAAGCATTAATACGGTTTGTTTTTTCGATCATGTCTTTCTCCCTTAGTCTGGTTTATTCAAATTATTCAGCTGTTTTATTTTCTGCAGTTACTTCAGCTTCTTCAGTCTCTGTTTCTGGAACTTCATCAGCTGTGTCTGTCTCAACTGGAGCTTCTTGGCTTACTTCAACTTCTTCTGAATCTGCATCAGTTGACGCTTCACCTGTGACTAAACCTTTGAATAAGCCGTAAACAAACTCTTCTGGGTTAAAGTCACGTAAATCGTCCATCTTTTCACCAAGACCGACTAATTTAACTGGAATGTGTAAATCATTGCGGATCGCTAAAACAATCCCCCCACGAGCTGTTCCATCTAATTTAGTTAAGACAATCCCTGTGACTTGCGTAACTTCTTGGAATTGTTTAGCTTGAATTAAAGCATTTTGTCCAGTTGTCGCATCTAACGCTAATAAAACTTCATGTGGACCATCTGGAATTTCTCTCGTAATAACACGAGAAATCTTTTCTAATTCTTTCATCAAGTTAACTTTGTTTTGTAATCGACCAGCTGTATCAACTAAAACAATATCATAATCTTCTTGTTTCGCTTTTTGAACGGCATCAAATACCACAGATGCTGGATCACTTTTTTCTGGTTTCGCAACAACGGGAACGTCAACTCTTTTACCCCATTCAACTAACTGTTGAATCGCACCAGCCCGGAAGGTATCTGCTGCAACCATTAAAACTTTCTTACCTTCTGTTTGATAACGGTGAGCTAATTTACCGATTGTAGTTGTTTTACCAACACCATTCACACCAACGAATAACATCACAGTTGGGCCTTCTGCGGCATAGTTTAAGGCGTTATTTTCATCTTGGCCTTCTGCTTCATAAATTTCAACTAATTTTTGGACGATAACTTTTGAAACATCGTCTTGTTTTTTGGCATTTTGTAATTTAACTTCTTCACGTAAAGCTTCACTAATCTTCATCGCAACATCGAAACCAACATCAGCTTCGATTAAAGTTTCTTCTAATTCTTCGAAGAAATCTTCGTCAACCGAGCGGAAATTAGCGAATAAAGCATTTAATTTCGCACCGAATCCTTCACGTGATTTCTCTAATCCTTTGTCATAACGCTCTTCTTCTTGGGTTTGGACTTGTTCTTTTGGTTCTTCACCCGTAAACGCGCGTTTGATTTTATCAAAAAATCCCATTAATTCTCCTCCATATCTCGTTTTAACATCTACATTTTATTTTAACAAAAGCTTACTAGCTTTTAAATTGTTTCTTTAGATAATACTTCTATTATAGCCGAATGCGTCACTGATTGCATATTTTTCCACAAAAAAAGAATTGGACCTTAATCCAATTCTTCTAAAGATACGGAAACTAAATGTGAAACACCAGACTCTTGCATGGTAACGCCATACATCACGTCAGAGGCCAACATCGTTCCTTTCCGGTGCGTGATAACGATAAACTGCGTTCTTTGGTCGAAATCACGTAAATATTGCGCATAACGAGCAACGTTGGCATCATCTAAAGCTGCTTCTGCTTCATCTAAGACAACAAATGGTACTGGATGCACGTGTAAGATCGCAAACAATAATGTAATCGCGGTTAAAGCACGTTCCCCACCAGACAATAAACTTAATTTTTGTAATTTCTTACCTGGTGGTTGAGCTTGGATCTCGATCCCGGTTAATAACATATCAGTTGGATCCGTTAAAATTAAGCGTGCTTGTCCACCGCCGAAAATCCGTGGGAATAATTCCGTAAAGGCTGCACTCACTTTTTCAAAAGTTGCCGCAAATCTTTCCTTCACTTCTTTATCCATTTCATTCATCGTGAATTCTAGTTGTTCCTTAGCTGTTAATAAATCAGCTTGTTGTTCCGATAAGAAAGTATAACGTTCATTAATCCGTTCATATTCTTTAATCGCGCCCAAATTCACTTCGCCTAATTCATCGATTCCTTGTTTCAACAAACGTAAACGCCGTCGCACAATCGTTAAATCAGTTTCAGTATTTTGTTGTTGCGCACTTTCGTAAGTTAAAGCATAACTTTCCGCCAATTCGTTCAAAGCTTGATCCAATAACGTTTCTAGCTTACTTTTGGCAATACTTTTTTGACGTTGTTCTTGATAAGTATTTTCTTGTAAACTCGTTAAACGTTTGAATTGTTGTTCTGCTTGTTCGACTTCTTGGTAATGAACTTGGCGTTGTTGTTGTAATTGTTTAACTAATTCTTCTAAATCAGCAACTTCTTGTTGGACATCACCTGTTTTTTCAGCTAATTGAGCTAACGATTGTTGTCGCTGTTCTTCATTGACTTTTAAATCAGCTAAACTCTTTTCACCTTTTGCGATTAAATCCGTTAAATTCCGGACTTGCGCACTAAGTTCTTGGCGTTGAATTTCAACTAATTTCAAACGTTCATTCACAACCGCTAACGATTGTTGGGTTGCTTGTAAGTCGGCTGTTTGTTTTTGCGTATTTTGGTTCAAATTCGCTAAATAAGCTTCATATTCAGTAACATTAGCTTCTTGTTGCACTAAATCCGCTAAAGTTGTTTTTAATTCAGCTGCTACAGTCTGCGCTTGTTGATTTAATTCAGTTTGTTGTTGTTCATATTCTTTTACTAACGTTAAATTTGTATCCCGTTTTTGCCGACTATGTTTTAATTCAATTTCGAAAATTTGCACTTGATTGCGTAAATTTTGTTCATTTTCCACTTGCGTTAAATCAGCCGCTTGGAGTTGTTTTAACTTTTCACTTTGAGCAGTCAGATCCGCTTGCAATTGTTGGTAACGGCTTTGCATAGTCACGACTTTTTCTTGCATAATTTGAATTTCATTTTCCAGTTTGGTTTGTTGTTGCTTTTGCATTAACAAGCCTTGTCGTTTTTGGCGATCAGCCCCACCCGTGAGCGAACCACCAGGATTGATAATTTCACCTTGTAAAGTAACCATCTTCACACTTTGATTCAAGCGCGCAGCTAAAGCAGTAGCTTGATTCAAATCAGCCATAATCACAGTTGTCCCTAACAAATAATCCATAATCACTTGTTGTTCCGGCTTCACTTGCACTAATTGATGCGCAATTCCGACCACACCAGGTGCAGCTTGAATTGTCGCTAATTTTTGCGCTGATAAAGAACGTGCTTTAATGACATCTTGTGGCAAGAAAGTCGCCCGTCCTAATTTTTGTTGCGTTAAATACTGAATGGACTTTTTAGCGACGGCAGTTGATTGCACAACGACTTGTTGGACTTGTGCACCTAAAGCAGTTTCAATCGCTACCGCATATTCAGCCGGTACTTGCATGATTTCAGCCACTGAACCAACAATACCTGGAATTTGTTTTTTCGCTTTTAAAATAGCCCGAACACCTTGATAATAACCACTATATGTATCCGCAATATTCGCTAAAGTTTCAGCTTGGGCTTTAGCTTTTTGTAAAATATTTTGGCCTTGTTTTAAGCGTTGTTCTTGATAAATCACTTGTTTGTGCAATTGGTCTGTTTTTAATTTTTCAGCTTGTAAATTATGCAAATTTTGACTTTGTTGTTCATTAATTTGCGCTAATTCAGCTTGAACTTTGGTTAATTGTTGTTCAATTTGAGTCACTTGAGCTTGGTTTTCAACACACACTGGTTGCAGCTGCGTTAATTGTTCCGCTAATTTTGTTTGTGTCGTTTGAAGATGTTCTTGTTCATTGAGACAACGCATCTTCGTTTGTTCTAAAGTCCGAATAGCTTTTTGGAACTCTTTGATTTTATTTTCCAAAGTTGGTCCATTTAAATTAGAGACATCTTCTAATTGTGCAATGGCTTGTAAAGCAGTTGCTTGTTGCGCTTGTAATTCTTGCGCTTGTTGTTCTTTAATTTGTTGTTGCTCAGTCGCTTCACTTAAAGATTGGCGATGTAATGCTAATTTTTCAACTAAAGCTTGTTTTCTTTCTTCATGGAAAGCTGCTTCTTGTTGTGTCATTTGATTCTTACCAGCTAATTGTTCATTTTGCCGAACCAATTGCACTAAACGTTGTTGCTTTTCATCAATTTCACTTTCTAAAGTTTGTTGACTCAAGCGGACAGCTTGCAACTTTTCTTCTTGTTCTTTAGTTTGCGCTTGATTTTTCTGCAAAATCTCCCGTAAACGTTGGTCATCTTTTTCCACAGCTTGAAGTTTTTGTGAATTTTGACCAATTTCTAAAACTAAGCGACTTAAATTATAACGATCATATTGTTCTTTTTGATTTAAATAGTCTTTGGCTAAACTAGCTTGTTCTTTCAACGGTTCTCTTTGTTGATAAAGCTCCGTAATAATATCTGCCACACGATCCAAATGATCCGTTGTTTCGCGTAATTCTTTTTGGGCTTGATTTTTTTCTTGTTTATATTTTAAAACTCCAGCCACTTCTTCAATGAAGACGCGCCGTTCTTGTGGTTTACTATTGAAAATCGATTCGACTTTACCTTGTGAAATAATCGAAAAGGATTCTTTACCTAAACCAGTATCCATAAAGAGCTCGATAATATCACGCAAGCGGACTTTTTGATTATTTAAGAGAAATTCACTATTACCATCACGATAAATTCGGCGGGTAATCGTAACTTCATCACTAGCAAAATCTAAAAAACGATCGCTATTATCTAAATTCAAATTAACTTCTGCCCGGTTTAAAGGTGCCCGTGTTTCCGAACCAGCAAAAATCACGTCCGGCATCTTTTCACCACGTAAACTCTTGACTGATTGTTCACCTAAGACCCAACGTAAAGCTTCAATAATATTACTCTTACCACTACCATTGGGGCCAACGACACTTGTGATTCCAGGTAAGAAATCAATTTGCGTATGATCGGCAAAAGATTTAAAACCTGTTAATTCTAAACTTTTTAATTTCATCGTTAACCTCTCTTTATCATTTTATTTTAAACGTTGTAAAGCGGCATAGGCTGCCATTTGTTCAGCAGCTTTTTTAGAATGACCCGCACCTTGTCCGATGAATTCGCCATCCACACTAACTTGCATCACATATGTTTTCGCGTTATCAGGTCCTTCTTCTGAAACCATACTGTAAACAATTTGGCGTGTCCCACTTTGTTGTAATAATTCTTGTAATTCTGTTTTATGATCCATATAAGTCGCAAACCAACCAAGATCAATCTTTGGAAAGACAACACGATTGATAAATTGTTCAACAGCTGCTTTACCTTGATCAAGATATAATGCACCAATAAATGCTTCAAAAATATCACATAATAAAGATGAACGTTGACGTGCGTTCGCTTTTTCTTCACCTTTACCTAATAAAATATACTCATCAAAATGACATTCTTGGGCAAACTTACTGAAACTATCTTCACATACCATCGCAGAACGCAATTTAGAAAGCTTGCCTTCTGGTAAATTAGGATAACGTGCAAATAAGTATTCAGAAACACATAGCTGTATGACCGCATCACCTAAGAATTCAATTCGTTCATAGTATTTCAATTTTTCTTTCGGATGTTCATTCACATATGATGCATGCGTAAAAGCTTCTAATAAATAGGCATCATTTTGAAAATCAATTCCAAATTCATCTAATAAATGTTTTTTTAATTGTGTAATCACAGTTTTCTCCTTTTATTCGTCCTGCCAGGCAGTAACATAAGCAAAAAGAACCCACTCTCAAACTGAGGAGTGGATTCAAAGTAACTTGTTGTTTGGTAATTAACTTTTTAGTCAGGATCCTCTTAAGCTTGTTTTGACGCGATGTAACGAACAGCATCACCCATTGTAGCTAATTTTTCAGCATCCTCATCGGAAATTTCTGCTCCAAAAGCATCTTCTAATTCTAAAACAAATTCAACAATATCAATTGAATCAGCATTTAAATCGTTTTGGAAATTAAGATCCATTGTAATGTTAGCTGGATCAATATCAAAGTTTTCTAAAATAATATCAGAAACTTTTGAAAAAATTTCTTGTTCTGTCATTTTTCTGACCTCCAGATTTTCTTTCGTAAGTTTAGTTTAACTTTATTTTTTTAAATTGTCTAGATTGTTCTCTTCTTCAGCCTTTAATTTTGCGAAATAATCACAAAATTCAGGAATAACATTCCCATCAACCATAGTTTTGATTTGTTCCATTGTGTAATAAACCGTCTTAGCATCACTAGAACCATGAGCTTTCACGACTGGTGCTTTCACACCCATCAAGACAGCCCCACCGTATGTTGATTGATCCATACGTTTTTTCAACATTTTAAAAGCTGGTTTCAATAATAAAGCACCGATTTTCGCTTTTAAACCACCAGCTAAAATCGCTTCTTTTAATAAAGATAAAATACCAGACGCTGTTCCTTCGATAGCTTTCAAAACGGCATTCCCCGTAAAACCATCCGCAACAACAACATCACACACACCCTTCATTAAATCACGGGCTTCTACATTACCAATAAAGTTCAAACTTTCATCTTCAGCTAACATTTGATGAGCAGCTAAAGTGATTTTGTTACCTTTATGAGCTTCTGCACCATTATTTAAAAGACCAATTCGTGGATTTTGAATACCACGGACTTTTTGAGCATAAAATTTACCTAATAAACCATATTGATAAAGTTGTTCCGGTTTATTTTCAGCATTGGCACCTGTATCAAGTAAGTTAAAACAACTACCTTGATCAGAAACAACTGGTAAAGTTGAAATCAAACCAGGACGTGCCACACCTTTAATCCGACCAACAATTAATAAACCAGCCGCTAATAAAGCACCGGTATTACCACATGAGAATAAAGCATCCGCTTCACCTTCTTTAACTGCTTTAGCAGCCCGGACTAAAGAAGAATCTTTTTTCCGACGAATCGCTCTCACGGGTTCTTCATCCATTTCAATTGTTTCGGTTGTTTCTATAATAGTCAAACGTTCTTGATTTTTAACTTCTTTCAGAATAGCTGTTGGATCTCCATACAACATAAATTCTAAATCAGAAAACTTATCACGAGCCTGTTCGACCCCTTCAATCACACTTTGAGGTGCGTAATCGCCACCCATTGCATCTACGGCAATTTTAATCATCTTCGTCAACCTTTCTCACTGCTTAATCAAAATTCTGTGTTGTTATGATATTTTCTTGTAAATATTTTACTAATGCTTGATAAGCGGGATTTTCATAAAAATCAGCTTCTTTCACAAGTTGTTGTGCTTCTTGTTGGGCAACTTGTAAAATGGCTAAATCTTTCACCGGATCCCCAATCCGAAAATCAGGTATCCCCGATTGTTTCCGGCCTAAAACATCGCCGGGACCACGTAATTCTAAATCTTTTTGTGCAATGACGAATCCATCATTTGTCATCACCATCGTCTGCATGCGGGCTTTACCGTATTCAGATTTCGGATCAGCTACTAAGATACAATATGAACTTTGTTGCCCACGTCCCACACGGCCGCGTAACTGGTGTAATTGAGCCAAACCAAACCGATCAGCATCTAAAATCAACATCACAGTAGCATTTGGAACATCAACCCCAACTTCAATCACAGTCGTAGAAACAAGAATATCTAGTTGGTGGTCTTTGAACGCTTGCATAACGGCATCTTTTTCCTCAGCTGGCATTTGCCCATGGAGGATGCCGACTTGGTATTGCCCGGCAAAATGTTTTTTAAGATTCTCATAGACATCTTGTGCATTTTGCAAATCAAGCATTTCCGATTCAGCAATTAAAGGCGAAATCACATAAGCTTGCGTTCCTTTTTTTAACTCAGCTTGCATAAAATTCAACGCTTGGGAAAATTGTTTCTTACTATATAAAGATGTTTGAATTGGCTTGCGACCTTTTGGTAATTCATTAATCACCGAAACATCCATCTCGCCATAAGCTGTAATAGCTAAAGTCCGCGGAATTGGTGTCGCCGTCATCGCTAATAAGTCCGGCCGATCACCTTTATTACGCAAAATTTGGCGCTGTTGCACGCCAAAACGGTGCTGTTCATCAATCACTACTAAACCTAAATCATGAAAAATAACTGGATCTTGGATTAAAGCTTGCGTCCCAACTACAATATCAATCTCACCATTTGCGAGATTTTCAAGTAAAGTCCGCCGCTGTTTCGCTTTTTTCGCTGTTGTACTCGTTAAGAGAGCAACATTCACATCAAAATCAGCAAAAATCTCTACTAATTTTTCAGCATGTTGTTGGGCTAAGATTTCCGTTGGCACCATTAAAGCAGATTGCAAGCCTGCTGTTTTGGCGGCATACATGGCAATGGCTGCCACAATTGTTTTCCCGGAACCAACGTCCCCTTGCAACAAACGATTCATATGAATTGGATGATGTAAGTCATAACAAATCTCATTGACAACACGTTTTTGGGCACCCGTTAACTCAAACGGCAAGCTAGCTATAAATTGTTTCAAAACTTGATTATCATATGCAATCAAGCGCCCCGTTTGCGTTCTTTCTTTTTGTTTGAGACTTTGAAGTCCGGCTTGAAACAAGAAAAACTCCTCAAAAATAGCCGTCCGCCGTGCTAAATCATTTTGTGCGGGACTATTTGGAAAATGTAAATCACGAATCATCACAGCCCGCGGTAAAAGCTGATACTTCTGCCGTAAAGTTTCTGGTATCAAATCAGTAATCACACCTTGGTACGTTTGATACGCTTGGTCAATTACTTTTTTGATCTTTGCAGCATTCAACTCTTTGCTGGCGCGATAAACCCCAACAAAATCATCGGTTGCTTGCTGCGTCAAAATCTTAATCCCCGTTAAACTCTGGCGCGCTAAATCATATTTTCCATAGACAGCTAACTCTTGGCCAATCTCCATATTTTTCATTAAATATGGTTGATTGAAAAAAGTCACATTAACAATATCATGATCAACCAACAACTTAAAATTCAAACGACTCTTATAACGTCCAAAACGCGTTAAAACGGGTAAAGTCGAGATTTTTCCTTTTAAAGTAACTTTTTCTTGATCGGCTATTTCTGAGATTTTCTTCTCACGTATATCATCATAACGAAAAGGATAATACGTCAACAAATCAGCGATCGTATTAATTCCTAATTTATTAAAAGCGGTGATTTTTTTGGGACCGACGCCTTTTAAAACACCAATTGAATCACTGAGTTTCAGCATTTCCACTCCTCCTTAAGATGATTTTACAACTAAAAAAAGCTGGCTAATTCGCTCAATAACGAACCAACCAGCTAATATTTTTATTAATAGTCTTTATTCAACTGAAATTAAATATGGATAGACTGGTTGATTTCCGGCATGGATTTCAACTTCTAAGTCTTCATCAATTGCTAAAATAGCTTCTTTAATTTCTTCAGCTTCTGCTTGAGTACCATCTTCACCGAAGATAATTGTGATAACTTCACTATCATCATCGATCATTTCTTTACTCATAGCGATTGCTGCTTCAAGAGCTGTTTTTTCAGTAAGTTTGATCTTACCATCGATAATACCCATAAATTCATCTTTTTTAATAACTTGGCCATCAATTGTTGTATCACGAACAGCAGTTGTAACTTGACCAGATGTTACGTATTCTAAGTTTTCTGTCATTGCTTCAGCATTTTCAGCTAATGATGCGTCTTTGTTGAAGACGAATAAGGCAGCCATACCTTGAGCAATTGTTGCACTTGGAATTACAGCTACTTCAACTTCTGCTACTTCAGCAGCTTGTTGGGCAGCTAATAAGATGTTTTTGTTATTTGGTAAAATAATAACTTTTTCAGCACCTGTTTTATCGATAGCAGCTACAATGTCTTCTGTACTTGGGTTCATTGTTTGGCCACCACTTACGATATAGTTAGCACCTAAACCTTGGAATAATTCAGAAATACCTTTACCAGATGAAATGGCAATAATACCATAATCACCAGATAAGTCATTCTTCATAACTGGCATAGCTGGTGCTGCAGGTGTATCTTGTGTTTCTAAAATTGTTTCATGTTGTAAACGCATGTTATCAACTTTCATCTTGATTAATGAACCAAAATGTTGACCATAGTTGAAGACGTCACCAGGATGTTCTGTGTGGACGTGAACTTTAACAACTTCATCATCAGCAACAACTAATAATGAGTCACCTAATTCAGCTAAGTGATTACGGAATTCATCATAATCGAATTCGCGATCGACTAAACGACCAGCACCTAAACGAACCATGATTTCTGTACAGTAACCATATTTGATGTCTTCAGTATCCATTTGACCTTGAACGCTCTTATGGTGTTCTGATTTAATCATATCTTCCATATCTTTTTCGCTGATCTTGTTATCAACTTCTAATAAGTGATCATTACCAGCTAAAATATCAAAGAAACTTTGGTAAACATATGTTAAACCTTTACCACCGGAATCAACTACGCCAACTTCTTTTAAAACTGGTAATTGATTTGGTGTATTAGCAAGTGCTTCTTCAGCTGCGTTATAAGCAGCTTCCATAACAACTAAAACATCGTCGCTTTCTTTAACAGCTTTACGAGCACCTTCAGCAGCTTTACGAGCAACTGTTAAGATTGTACCTTCTTTAGGTTTCATAACAGCTTTATAAGCAACTTCTGCACCGCCACTTAAAGCGTCAGATAAGTCTTGTGCTGTTAAAACTTCTTTTGTCTTAACTGCTTTGTTAAAACCACGGAAAATTTGGGACAAGATAACACCAGAGTTACCACGTGCACCCATCAATAAACCTTTAGCTAAAGCTGTTGTTAATTCTCCGACACTTGTTGCAGTTGATTCAGCAACGTATTGATTCCCACTTGTCATGGAAAGACTCATGTTAGTACCTGTATCCCCATCAGGAACTGGAAAAACGTTCAATGAGTCAATTAATTCAGCATGTTTGTTTAAACGATCTGAACTAAGTTTAACCATCTTTCTAAATTCGACTTCAGTGATATTTGCAACTTTCAACTTTCGTTTTCCTCCTTGTTCGATCACAACTTATACTATTCAGTAACGTGCACGCCTTGAACATAGACGTTTACAGAATCAGCTGCAATACCTAACATTGTATTTAAATTATATTTAACTGTATCTTGAACATTACGGCAAACTTCTGAAATCTTAATACCATAACTTACAATAATATATACATCAATTGCGACACCGTCTTCTACTTGACGAACAACGACACCTTTTGAATAATTATCGCGTTTCAAAATTTCATTTAAATTGTCTCTAATTTGGTTTTTACTTGCCATTCCGACAATCCCAAAAATTTCAGTTGCAGCTCCGCCGACAACTGTTGCAATTACATCATTATCGATGTCAATACTACCATATTTATTTTGAATTTTTACAGCCATGTAATACAGCCTCCTTAATTAATCAGACAATCATTATTACTATTATAGCAAATATTCTCAAGAAAATAAAACTTGAAAATCTGAGCATTCTAAATTTGGCAAGAGCAAGATATTTTGCTCCACCACTTACTAAATCTGATGTTATCTTTATTTAAACACAACTAATATCAGTTAACAACTGGCTTTCACAATATTTTTATGTGCCAAGTAATTTTACTTTACAGAAAACTGTTGCATTAAACTAATATCTGTGTTAATTTAGTCTAGTGAATAAACATTCTGAATTAATGTTTTGATGTTTTAATTGTTAATTAAAAGGAGGTCTACTGCAAATGGCAAAGGATTATATTACAGGTCGTAAAACAACTTTTGGTAAAAAACGTTCCCACGCTTTGAACTCATCAAGCCGTACATGGAAACCAAACTTACAAAAAGTTCGTATTATGGTTGATGGTAAACCTAAAAAAGTATGGGTTTCAGCTCGTGCATTAAAATCAGGTAAAATTGAACGTGTTTAATCAACACATTTGAAACTAGGCTCGATTTTTCGGGTCTTTTTTTATACATAAAAACGCCACATAACTTTTCTAAGAAGTTATGTGGCGTTTTATTATTTGTTTTAAGGTGTGGCTACATAATCTTTTAAAACATCATACAAAGTAACTTGTTTTTGGATTGTTTGTTGATTTAATTTTTGTTGCCAATGAGGTACATTGAGTTTCGCTAATAATTCACAAACTAAAGCACCCGTTTCATACGGCATGCGATTTCGTAAAAAGGATCGATCAATCCCCTTTTTCTCTAACATCGGAATAACTTCATTGAAGTCTACATTTTTTACATTATCAAAATACATCACACCATAATCATAACCAACTCGCTGAGCAGCTTGGATTCCTACATAAGAAGCAGTCCCTTCAATCGTTGCCATCGTTAATTCTTTTTGGACGTAATCGGGATTTTCAACTAAACGTTGCTTCACAATCGCTACATAGTTATCAGCTAATTGGAATAATTTATCATGAGATCCATGAGCTAGTTGGGCTTTAATCTGACTTAAAACGGCATACTCTTGTTTTAAGAGCTTGATTCCATTTTGAGATAATTCACCATCAAATCGATCAGAAGGACTCCAATTATTTTGCATATAATAATGGAAAGCCTCATGAGCTAAATAAGGCGCAAAGTGATTAGCAGAATACTTTGGCTGAAGATTTTCTGATCCATATTGTAAACAATACACATTTTGTCCTAAAATCTTAATCTTTTCACCAATTGTATTGAAATTTCCAAGCGTACGTTTCGTCCAAATCATTTTCGGTGTTAAAGAACTAATGCGGTAAACTTTTTTCGTATTATATTTAGCCGGCATTTTGATTTCTTTCGCCCAGAGCTTTGATACAGGTTGTTTTGGATTCACGACATACGCTGATTTTCCAAAACCTTGATTGATAAAAACAAGCGGCTGATCCGTTAAATCATAACCTTCCCACAATGGCCCTTGTTTTTTCGTACTTTGAGCTAGTTTTTCATATTCAATTAAAACTTGTTGATCATTTTGATCTAAATCAGTAAATTTAGCTCCCGTCTGATTCAGCACAACTCCCGCTACGAATAAACCACCAATAATCACCAGCAAGCTAATCAACAAAATTTTTAAGGTACTATGTTTCTTCACAAATCTTTCTCCTTATCTCCGTTTAACGTTTATTAATTAAGTTAAATATATCATAAATCATAAAAAATAAATAACCCTAGCCACAAAATATAAGTGACTAAGGTTTTTGTTTAATATATCTCGCCTAAAAAGCGTTGCTGACCTCTTAACTTCCATGCGCTATTACCATTGACACTCGATCCTTTAACCATAGAGGCTGCACGACTAGGAGAAGAAAAAATAACATCTTGCGTTAAGACATAGTTTTCATCAATCCAATTATCTTCAATCATTTTTATTCTCATATTTTCATCGGGAAAACTATTCACCGTATGCGCACGGATTTTCGAACCTTGACAGAGCACAAATTCACGACTGCTTTCGATTAAATATCCCCAAGCATCAATATCTAGTTTTTCGTTTTTAATTTCAAAAATATTTTTTGACTGCTGAGCTAGTTGAGCTTGAGAATTTGGATTGGTAACAGTCTGACCATTCAATAAATCAACACCAACTGCATTCAAAACAAACCGCGCTTTCAAAAGATAGTTATACATAGGATGATTATTATGTTTAACACGTGCTCGTGGTTCATTACCATTACGACAAATATATTTAGGATGAGCTGCAATTAAATTGTAAAACTTATTCTCCAAATAACTTAAATCACCTAATTGTAAACCTTCATCATCAACAGAATCGGCATTAGTTGTAAATGCATACATATAATCCCAATAATCTTCATTTTTGAGATGTTCTGAAACCCTAATAAAGATCCCTTTACCATTCGAACGCATATCAGCTTGACCAACATATACATTAATTCCATCATCACGCTCACCGATTAAAATATAAATTCCAGCTCGATTTAACACACGATCATTTTGATGTTGTAATATATCTTTTTTATCAATCCGGATAATTACACCATCCCAGTTAATCAAACGATATTTAATATTTTTCGGTTTATCATTATATGTAATAGTTATTTTTTCCACATTGTTCACCTAACTGTTTATTTTATTACATTCATTATAGCATCAAATAAACAGCGAAACCTATCGAGATTAAGATACTTTGCAAACACAAATGGACTGAATATCTTTAAGATACTCAGTCCATAAATTTTTAAATGATATTAAAATAATCGGCAGTCAATTCTCGCCATCTGGTTTCAAGGAAAATCGCAGCGTTATATGGATCTAAACCATAAAAACCAACCGAGAATCCATCATTAACTTCAACTACGACAGTCTCGCCTTGATCTGTCAGGCCTATGTCTAAAGCATATGCACAAGGCGAATCTTCCCACGCCAAGACTGCTTGTTTTACCACATCATAATCATAAACAACACCGAATTGCCCGGCGTATTTTTGAATAGCTAGAATCTCATGATTAACTACAAAAGTTCGCCACTCAGCAATAATATTGATTGGTTCACTAATCCAAATAGGATAATTCCGATCAATATTCAATCCAATTAAATCATAATAGGTCTCGATTAATTTTCCGGTAAAAACTTTCGTTTCTAATCTTGGTTTTATAAAAGATTTTTGAATCGTGCCATCATCATTAAAAATATCAGCCAAAACACCGGCCTTAATTTTTCGATGATAAAATTTTTCCAGAGCGTTGGGATAGTCATATTCAGGACGTTCTATCCTCATATAATTAAATATACGATACATCCCACCAATATAATCAACGACTATATCATCCCTGTTCAAAGGTAAAATCTCTTTTAAATCATCATATTCAACGACTTTTTCACCTCTTAGGCTAAATCCTACCTTAGAAATATATTTATTGATGGATGTTTGAGTGAGATATTTTACTTTTTTAATATAGACAGTCATTTCATATCTTCCTTTCTCAAACAAACAACAATTTTATGTAGTAAGTGGTTTAAGACACATTAAAATTCATACGCCACCGCGGATGTTATCAATAGTTTATTTATTCTTTTTTCTTTCTTTGATGATTTCTTCCATTTCATTTAAATCTTCAATAGTGGCTAACTTTTTTAAAAAACTTCGACAAGTTGAACGCTTAACAATATAAGCTTTTCGTTCTTTATTCGCTTCTACCCACTTTTTACTCGCTCTTTTTTGTGCATCTGATACCATATATATCAACCTTTCTTATTTGAGTAAAAACGTTTAAGACCTATCAAGAACAACACACTTCTCAAACCCTTTCAAGTCTTTAAAAAGATTGGAATTCGTTTAAGACCTATCGAGAACAACACACTTCTCAAACATAAA
>NZ_KE383993.1:0-227258 GCF_000423245.1 Ligilactobacillus ceti DSM 22408 | reverse complement strand
TAAATCAATGTTTAAGACCTATCGAGAACAACACACTTCTCAAACCTCAAATAAGATTTGAGAAGTTTAGTTCTGGATAGTAGAAGTTAATATAACTCGCATAAGTCTCTATCAATAATATACCGCTTAACCCCTTCTATTTCAACGTCTCGTTTGGGTAGATTGGAATTAATAACGATTAATTTAATATTATTGAGAATCATGTAATCATATAAATCTTTGATTTCGTCATCATTAAAATATGAGTCCACATTCACTAAGACGAATAGCGGCACATCTAAATATTCATTTTCAGTTTCTATATAACAAATCAATCGTTCCAACAAAGTCTCAAAATTATTATTAATACTAAAACCAGCCACTTTCAAAAGATTAACTAACGATACCGAAGTATCTCTTTGTAAATCAAAGGCCCCTTGATACATTAATTCATCATAAAAACTATTAATTTCGGTCATTATTTTTTGTAGTTTAACATAATCATCTTGCGCATATTTTTCCATTCTAGAAATGATTTTAGTCATAACTTTTTTATTATTTGGATCTAGTCGCAAATAATCCATAATAATTTCTATGTTTTTTGAAAATTTAATCAATTTATTATCTTTCGACAAAGTAAATGGACCTTCTTGTATCGTCATTTGTTGACATAAATCCATCAACGTCTGCTGAAAATAACTTTTATCTTCTATATATAATTCGGCAATCCATTTCTCATCTAATTCTATATAAAAATTCCAATGTATATTAGCTAATCTGTACCCACTCATAAATCAATCACCCTCTGATCATTATTTATTACATCAGTTTCAAATTCTCCACTTATTAATTCCATATTAGAAAATTGTTTTTCAGTAATTATTAGTGTTTGGACCAGTCCGTTTGGTGGTGCATTATCTTTAACGCTCTTAACAACTGTATTGGCAGCTGTAGAATTCAAGACCATTTTGCAATATACCGACTCTTGTAACATATAAAACCCAGTAGTAATTAGGAACTTTTTAAATTTGCGATAATCTCTCCTGTTGGTGGATGTCAAAACAGGTAAATCAAACATAAGTAACACTCTCATAAATCTATAACTCATAATCTCGCAATTCCTCAACAAATAAGATTGTTGCGGGATCCCCCGTTTCAATTGCTTTGATTACACTCCGTACATAGATTTCAATTGCATCCAACATGGTTCTTTTCTTATTACCGCAAACAACCTGTTCCACCAGTATATTCGTAAGTATTGCTTTTTCCTCTTTATCAAACTTTTTAATATCGTTTTCCAATACAAAACGATCAACAAAAATTCGTAAAGGTTCCACTAAATCTGAGCCTAAATTATATTCATTAAAAATATTATGATGATGAATTCCTAATTGAGTAATATATCCCATCGCTACTATTTCTCTAAGTACTATCGATAACAATAAGGTATATCCATAATTCAAAGCAGCGTTAATAGGACACTCTTTATCTCGACTAAATTCATTGCCAAATAAAGCATTAAAATAGACTTTAGCCGCATGGCCTTCTCTATTATTTTCATCATTAAATTCCATTTCATCCATATAGTTGTACAATTTTAAATATTCATCTTTTTGATTATCTTTTAAAATTCTAGCCTGATTTGCGATTTTTTTGAACACTATGGATGTCCATACTAAATAACGATTGTAATCAGTCCATTTCATCTGATCAAGTACTTTTCTACTCGTATCATGACTACCATAATATGGCATCATTTCAAAATAAGGCATCCTCTGTTCATCACAAAAAATAACTTTTATTTTTTGTTTTGTCAGTTTAACTAATAATGCAGTTGTAATACTGACACAAGTACTTTCAATAATCAAAATAGATATTTCATCCAAAAAAACACGCAATGTATCATTACATTTTCTACATACTAAATAATTCATTTTATAATCTAATTTAGCTCGACCCGACACTCTCACTACACGCCAACCCATTTTCTGCCTCCTAATTATAAAAGAATATCTAGAATCAGAAATGTTTCTTGATTCTAGATATTAAAATTGTTTAACTATTTTCTAAAAATAACTTTCTCATGTGTAAATAAACCAGTCACCGATTCATTTTTAATAATAAACTCGTCTACATTATTTTTTGTAAGCTTTAAATTAAATCTTGGTATCGAACTGCCGGATATATCTAGTACTTTTTGAATCGTTTTGAAATTCTGAGGATTCTTCGCTATAGCACTTATCAATTCTTTTATAACCTCAAATTCATCTTCAATACTAGCATCTTCAAAACGTTTTTGAATACTATCCCCCAACAGTTTAGCAGGTAATGTATGTTTGTTGTTTTTGAATATGCCTTGATTTAATTTCCGACAGAGATATTCAAATACATCATTTAATTGTTTTTCAATCAGAGTTTCAGTTGTATTCTCTTTTTGTTGTTTTTTATCTAATTTTGAATTAGATTTTCGCACGAATTTATCTGTTTCTTTCAGAACTTTTTCAACCCAAGGTTCAACAATCAGATTAATCCCATTATGCAATTCGAATTGTTTTCCCGAACTTCCTGCAATACGATAATCATACCCATTTATTCTAACTAAAGTTCCTTGATATAATTCTTTTACAATACACTCGACTGTTTCCAATTTTTTCTTTTTTGCTCTTTCGGCTATCTTATCGTTTATATATTTTGGTAATTCTTCATCGTTATTCACCAAATGAATTGGTATAGGTACAAGTAGAAACTCTTCCATACATTCTTTTTTCTTCATATAGGTATATTTATAAATACTGTAATATGCATTTTTAATCTTTTCATATCCACCATATTTAGTCACATCTGCCAAGGGTGTTCCTTTAGAAGATTTACGTGGTAAATAAGAACCAGGTTTACATTTTAATGCTTTATGAAGAGTTTCGTTGGATATTGGACTAGTGATTGGCTTCACTAATTTAGTGACACGCACATCATTGCTTTTCAATGTTTTTTCCACTATCTTCATCGATTGTTCTGGATCCCAAACATTCTCACCTTTTTTATTCACAGGATATCTAAAAATATAATTCAAACTATAATCTTTATTTGCTTTAATAAATCTCGTTGGATTTTGTGTGAATTTAACATCATATACATTACCCACTACAATATTTAAATAAGCATCTTTCGCATGATGAAAATCATTCACATCGCGATTTTTGATAAAAGGTTGCGGTTGATCATCTTTACTCATTTTTCTAGTTGAACCATATCTAAAGTCACTAACATTCTCAGCTTTAACATAACAAATTTTAGAATCTTCATATAACCTTTTAAATACTTCCGCTGTTGCTTTGACAGATTGTGATGTAAACACTAATTGTCTGGCAATAAATTGTGACAATTCATCTTCAGTTAATGGTGTTTTACGCACTAAGCGATTATATTTTTCTTCAGTAATAAGTTTTTTATCACGTAAATATGCCCAACGAACCTGACATTTCTGTTGAATATTTGTTTTAAGCTTAATTGGATAATTATCTTTCTTATCTCTATTACATTCTGCTTTCACCAATACGAGATTGTCCATAGAGTTATCTCTTGTTTTACTTCGTGGATAAATATGATCAATATCATAACGATTAGTGAATAATTCATTATAAGGAATTTTTTCGTCAGAATACATGCAGTGTCCGAGTTGTGTAAAATAAAGAAATAACTTCTTTATATTTAAACTATCATTTTTTTCAATTTCAAATTCTTTCTTTACTTCTGCATATTCGTGCTCTTTAACGGACTCATACTTTTTTTCTAACGCATCATAACGTTTAGTGTTCTTAACCTTTGGTGCCCGATTAGTTCTTGTTGTTTCAAGAAAGATTTTTTCTGGATCATGCCCCATAATCCGCTTAATTTCTTCAACAATCCGTACCGCTTGCCAAATAGCTCTTTTCGGACCGGGTCCCACATATAAATCATCCATAATAGAGGGTTCTGCTTTGAAGGTAAAATCACCATAATATTCTTTATTGTATTCTTGAATCTTATCCATAAATTCATATTTATTCGATAATAATTCCATCAAGTTATTATTAGTATCTCGCATAGCTTGAATAATACTAATATTTTTAAATTCTCCCACATCACAACGAATACCTGTTAAGAATTTTTCAGATAATTTCCCCCAATCTTTACATGCTAGATTAGACAATCCTTTAATCTGACCAGGAGTTAATACATCACCATATGCTTTTGTGATTTTATCCTTTAATATGTCAGAAGTAGAATCATTAAAAATGGTATTCCAACGAATAATATTTTCCGCCATTTCTAGCGATGCGTCTTGGTAATAATGTTGAATTTTATGAATAGTTTTCAGATCAGATTTGATTTCCCGATCAATTCCACTAACCATCTCGTTACCATTAGCTTGACCAATTGAGCGTAAGTAATCAACAATTTTTTTCTTCGTTATCTTTTCGTTTTTTTTCATAAACAACTCTGATACCATTTTCATCTTCAATTTAGGATCCAATTTTTGATTATCTATTTTAATATTATTAAGTTCATTTAATAACATAAATTCAGAATACAGCTTCGATTCTTTTGGCAATACATCTTCACCTTTTAAATAGGTGCATTTATTCGTCAAATTTTTAATGAATTTTTCTGCAGTAGCCTCTGTATCAACCATCTCATCAAAATTCCAAGGATAGATTTTACCGTCTTTTTTCTTTTCAATCCAAGCATGTCCTGTTCCATCAGCAACTTTATGATAATCATTCAATGGTCCGACATAATAAGGTATTCTAAAAGTCATTAATGAAATAATCTTATCTTTAATAGTTAGCCCATTTTCATCTACATCATTGAAAAAATCATGATACTTAGTTTGTTGTTCAATAATTTCAATTAATTCCTTTTTGTGTAATTGGTTTGGAATAACACCATTATCAGTTGTACGTTGCAGCGGTAGATAATCACCAAATTCCATATCAGCGAGAATCTGAGCGATTTCTTTTTGTTGAGCTTCAGAAACCTTTTCTTTCTTGGTAACTGAATTTAACTTACTCTTGATAAACCCATAAAACTCATCTTTAGTACATTTTTTTAATTTTTGAGAATTTCCTGAATAATTAACATAATTAGATTTTACATCATCAAGTAATATTTTTTGGTATAATCCTTCTCCGTATTTATACCCCAAGGTTTTATCTAGACTCTTCAAGAGTGTCTTTAATTTGCGCAAATCTTGTTGATGTTTTTCATAAGAAATTACTTTAGATTCAGAAAAACCTTTTCCATCGACTAAAATTTCAGAAAAAATAACTGTATCATTAATTTTTTTCGTAATTTCTAACAATTCAAAATATTCACCAAAGAAATCTACATAGTCATTAATGTTATTATCATAATCAGCACTAAATTCTACCTTTTTCTTCTTATCTTCGACATCAGTAAAATCAATTCCATATTCACCTTTGTCACCAAAAATATTAACCATATTACCTTTAAGACCTAAACATAATTTAAAAATAGCTTCTAATAATTTTTTTTGTTTATCATCTAATTTTTGATGTTTTGTATTAAAAAGTTTGACAATTTCTTTTTGGCGATCAAGACGAGTTTTTGTCTTTGTCAATAAAATTTCTTCTATTTTGGATTGAATTTCATCCGTCAATCCAAGATCTTCAATAAATAAAGTTTCTTCAATAAATTTAAACAGCCTCTTAATCAGTTCACTTAAATTACCTTGCATATCATAATTATCTCCAGGTAATAAGAAGTGGCCACGATATTTCACGATATGATGTAATGCAAGATATACTGCACGTATATCCTCTTTTTTCCCTTGCATTAATTCACTACGCAAATGATAAATCGTTGGATACTCTGTAAAAAATTCTCCATCTGTTCTATTTTGATCATTAAACAAAACATACTTATCATCTGTACTTTTATCTTCCATATGATACTGACTTTCCTTCAAACGAAGTAAAAACTGTGGATCTACTTTAGCAAGTTCTTCAGCAAATAATTCATCTAATAAATCCAGTCTTTGTTTTCTTCTTTGCAGTCTTCTCCGAGTAGCGCGGTGTGTTCGCCGTTCAAGTGCCGTTTCAGCCTCTGTGAATAATCTTGATCCCCATGTCTTATGACCATTAACTTTTAATAACTCATAATTCGCGTCTGTTACAGCCCACCCAACAGACGACGTTCCGATATCAAGCCCTACATAATACTTTGTGTTTTGATATTTTTTACTCATTATTTTACCTCCCTAGGATAATTTAATTTCGTTTGCAATCAGTTTTATATATTCAAAATTTGACATTTTTCAATATTCATACTAGAATATTAGTAGGTTTTAAGACCTATCGAGAACAACACACTTAAGTTCAAATAAAAATTTATTCTATTGACCAGAAATGGCAGCCCGCTGTGGGCATTTTAACTTCATTTTTTTAAATGAAGTTTTTTTATTTTCCTCACTTATTTATGTTAATCCTCTATCAAAACATCTCTTTACGTTTTATCATCTCACTATCTTAATCATTAATAATTTTACCAATTTATTTTTTGTAAAATCATCCAATTCCTATCTTATCATACATAGCAACAGTCTTAAGCTTCTTTTTATATTTCTTTGCCGATATCTTTATTTAACTCTATCTCATCACATTCTTCTAGTATAGAATCCATAAAAAACGGATTAAGTGCTCTTTTTATATCTAATCGTTCACATAAGCTTATATGCATAGATTCTTGTAAAAAAGCTCTAAATCGATACCCACCACAGGTACACTACTTTGTTTTTATATATACTTAATTGACTATTAAAATGTATTCATCCTTTCTATAAAAAACGGATCAGACTTTATTGTCCGAACCGCTAAAATCCTTATTTGTTATTTAGTTTTATTCATCTGAATTTTCTATTGTCCTACCATTATTTCATAACATCGACGTTGATAACTTTTACTGATTTTAAAGTAGACTTGTTGTTGATTATAGGTCAAAAACTTTATAATTCTATGTTTCTACGATAATTCGGTGGTAAAGGAAATTGTATAGAACCTAAATGCCAACAATCAGTTTCTACATACTCCGCAAAGGCCCACGGTAATTGAAATATTCCAATTGAGGCTTCAACAAGACAATCCAACCATATTGCGTATTCTTGATCAGCTTTTTGCACTTCGGTTAAAGACAATTCTTTAAAAATAACATCTGCTACTTTTGATGAAGAATCGTCAACTTGCACAATGCTATTACCAAGCTGTTCTTGTCCACCACTAGAATATCGCAATTTATTATTAGTTATAGTATCAAAAATATCTAATCTCCAGAATACCCCGCTCGGAGCCATATATGGTAAAATTCGCACATTTTGATAACCTCGTCTATGAAGTTCTCTCACACCCTCTAAAAGTAACAAACAACGTTTTTTCCTAATAACTGCATTTACTGCCTTAAATTCATCTTCTTTATCAGTTACAATAAATATTTCATCAATATCATGGTCGCAATTAATAAATACCCTCAAAGCAACTTTTAAACTTTCATCCATTGTCCACCCTTTATCTCCACAACCCAGCAACGGAAGCGCTAATGATTTTATCTCGATTTCCGAAGCTGTTTTAAGGATAGATTCATAACAATTTTTAAGTGATGTTGGATTAAAAAAATTACGTTGAGGTATAACTGTGTGAATAATATATTTGGCTGGTAGGTTATAGCCTTTGGTAAATCCTGATGTTCCTTCTTTAATCCCAGTTTCAAACTTTAATTTAAATTCAGTTTCCATCTCAGTTCCTGCTGCTTTTTTAATAGCACCTTGAAAACCGGTATAATCATCTAAATAACAACTAGATGTATTTACAATAGCATCTACTTTTAATTTGGTAATATCATCCATGATAACTTGTATGCTCATTGTTTTCTCCTTTGAAATTTTAAATCAGCTGATTTTATTTTTGACAATTTCAGAATATATCTTAATTACTATTTTTACAATGCTGCTGATTGAATGATCTTTATAAAAAACTATGCACTCCTTGTTCCATCCATTGTTAATCTCAATTCAACTTAACATTATAAGTAAAAACATTTATCTATTTCATGTTATAACGTTTTGACTTTTTCTGCAAATTCCCCAACAAAAAAACAGCACCGAACTTGCGCTCAGTGCTGATTAGTTAATAGCTGATTATTTTTTAAATCTTTCTTCGATTTTTTTGAATTCTTGTTTGAAGAAATTTTGTTTATGTTGAGTCAATTCTGGATCTTCCCATTCCACCATAATGTAAGCATATGGTTCTTGGACTACTTTTTGCATAGCTTGAGCCAATTCTTCATCGCCAAAACCATGTTCATTTGTTGCGTAACGTTCAATATCTGTCATCACGGCCGTTTTCTTATCAATATAGTAACTATCATACTTTTTCTTGTCCGCACTATAATAACAACTAATGCGACCTAATGGTTTCAAAGCACCTAATGAAACAATATATTCTTTATCATGTTGATCTTCTTCTGTAATCACAATTCCTTGTTTCACGTATAAGATGCCGGCTTTTTTATCAACCGTCCCTGGTTCAACTGTTTTACCATTCCGATCTAAATAAATTCTTTCTTTCATTTCTATCACTCCTTAACTCTTTTTCACTTTTATTTTCATCCTAATAGTCTGAAATTGCAAAAGATACGGCTTTTTTCATGATAGTTAATCCCTTCTAAAAACAAAAAAGCCGTGTGAAAACACACGACTTTTTCTAATCACGACTTTGAACAACGCAAATCACACCTTTTTTAAAAGAGAAATGACTCGTCTGA
Source organism: Ligilactobacillus ceti DSM 22408 (assembly GCF_000423245.1). Taxonomy (GTDB): domain Bacteria; phylum Bacillota; class Bacilli; order Lactobacillales; family Lactobacillaceae; genus Ligilactobacillus; species Ligilactobacillus ceti. The sequence continues at coordinate 218,465 of NZ_KE383993.1, read as the reverse complement.
CCGACAAATTCATTACTAGATAATGAGATAGGATAAGCGAAATCTTGTCGTTCTAAAGTATATTTTTGATCTTTTAAAGTTAATTCTTGCACCGCGGTTAATGGAATAAACGCCAAGTACTGCATTTGTGCCATTTTCTCGAGTTCATATTCCCCCGCTGTATAAAATTGAATCTGATTCCATTTATCAATAATTTCGACCTTATTAATTAAAGGTGCGAACTCAGGTTTCAAAACAAAAAACAAATTCGCTAAAAACTGATCTAAACGGGCTCCTGTTGCTCCAAAAATCCGGACTTTGCGCACTTGAGGATACTCTTTTAAAATATAGCGTAACGCTAATTCTGTATCAGTCACATCGACTTTATCGGGATTAATCACAGCTTTAGGACAAGCTTGTGCCACGGCAGCGACTTCAGTTTCATTAGCTGAATCAAAATCTCCCACCGCTAACACGGGTTTGATTCCCCATTTTAAAAGACGCACCGCACCGCGATCAGCACCGACCCAGTCTCCTGGGATCGCTTGAATTTTAGAAATGAAATCTACCGGTAAGTCACTAACAGGTCCACCAACCAATAAATTAAGTTCCATTTTTAAATTTCCACTTCGTTTGCGGATAAGCGTAATGTATCAATTTTTTCTGCTGGGTTTTCAGCATCGAAAACATATGAACCAGCTACAGCGACATCAACGCCAGCTGCGGCACAGTCTTTGATTGTGTGATCTTTCACGCCACCATCGACTTCAATTTCATATGTGTAGCCTTTTTCTTCACGAATACGAACTAATTCACGGACTTTATCCATTGTTTCTGGTAAGAATTTTTGTCCGCCAAAGCCTGGATCAACTGTCATAACTAAGACTTGATCAACCATGCCTAAAACTTCACTCAAAACAGAAACTGGTGTTCCTGGGTTGATAACAACTTCAGCTTTGACGCCAGCTTTTTTAATCATATCTAAAGCACGGTGTAAGTGAGGTGTTGCTTCATAATGCACACCAATAATATCAGCACCAGCATCGACATAATCAGGAATAACTTCTTCAGGATTGTCTACCATCAAGTGACAATCGAAAACCATTTTACTATAAGGACGTAAATCTTTAACTAATTTAGCACCGAAAGTTAAGTTAGGTACGAAATGACCATCCATAATATCAATGTGTAAATATTCAGCACCGGCTTCTTCGACAACTTGAACATCTTTAGCTAATTCTGCAAAATTAGCACTTAAAATTGATGGAGCGATTTTCATAATTAAGACACCTCTATTTATATTTTGGTTTTTGATTAATAATCATCTCATGAAATTGTAAATAATTTTCATAACGACTGTCTAAAATTGTACCACTTTTCACGGCATTTTTCACAGCACATTTTGGTTCTTTAACATGTAAACAACCTCTAAATTTACATTCATCTTGTACTTTTACAAAGTCTGGATACATCAAAGGTAATTCTTCTTTGGTAATATCTAAGATTTCAAATGATGAAAAGCCTGGTGTATCAGCAATCAAGTTATCGCCAATTGGTAATAAAGTAACTTTTCTCGTTGTATGGCGACCACGGCTCAACGCTTTAGAAATCTCACCTGTTTCCAAATTCAATTCCGGTTTCACTTTATTCAAGAACGTTGATTTTCCGGCACCTGTTTGGCCCATAATCACAATTACTTGTTGATGCAATGCGCCTAACATCTCAGCTAAAACTTCTGATTCATTCTCAGGCAGCGGTACATAACAAGGATAATATTGTGAATAGTAAGCCACAATACTTTGTAATTTTGTTAATTCTTCTGGTGTTAACAGATCAGCTTTGGAAAAATATAAAACTGGTTTAATATTATTAGTTTCCAACATAATCAACTGACGATCCAATAAGTTGGTGGAGAATTTTGGTTCTTTACAAGCTGTTACGACGATTCCAATATCAACATTCGCAACTGGTGGGCGAATTAATTCGTTTTTCCGAGGATAAACTTCTAAAACGTACCCTTCCTGTTGGTTTTCCGCCTTGAATTCGACCCAATCGCCGACTAAAGGTGTTGTTTTCTTCTTGCGAAAATTTCCGCGCGCACGTGTGCGATATTCTTTTCCATCTGCGAAAATATCATAATATCCACTCAATGACTGGCGGATTTGTCCTTTTACCAAATTAGCAAACTTCCTTTCTGTTGCTGCATATATTAAGGGGCTGAAACGGCATTATCTTGTAATAAAACTTTGCCATCCCGCGTAATCTTATATTTACCTTTGTGCCCTGGTTTCAATGTAAATGGTAAATCAAATTCTGTATCTTGATTAATTATGAAGTTTTGATATACAGTTTTCAAACTATGATCATCATCTTCTAAATAAATCTTAATATTATTTTTCTTACCTGAACGAGCTGGTAACAATACTTTAATTGTAAAATCTTGCGCCTTAACCGGTGTTTCACTCGGTTCTTCTTTTGGTGCCTCACTAATTGTGACATATAAACTGCCACCCGTCCGAATTGGTGCACCAGCATAAGGTTCTTGGGCCATCACAACGCCAGGTGGTTGTTGTGATCTAGTAATACGTTTAATGTGTAAATCCAGGCCTAATTTTTCAGCGTATAATTTCACCGCATCTTCTGTGTAATTCATTAAATCACGGACTAAAATTTGTTTTGGTCCTTGACTCACATCGAACACCACACTTGTTTTGGCAAAGTTCACAACTTCATCAGCTAAAATACTTTGATCCACAATTTTACCCACCGGTTCACTATCTGAGTAGACTTTATTTTGACTGACTTTCACACCTTTTTTGCGGAGTTCTTTAGCCACATCAGTATAATCTTCACCATGATAGTCACCGAATTCTTGTTTACTTGGTCCTTTTGATAAGATCAAATCAATTTTAGCATCACGTTTCACTTTTTCATGCACACTTGGATTCGTTTTGATAACTTTACCACTTTTAATTTTATCATCGAAAACTTTCTTCGTTGTACCTACTTCAAGATCAGCGTCTTTTAATTTAGCAATCGCTTCTTTTTGCGTTAAACCACTCACATCAGGAACGCTCACCCGAATCGGTAAATGATTATACATAAATATTCCCATAATCACCATTAAAACCACTAACAAGACCGCACTCCAGATCCGGCGTTTAGAATGCTTTTTCTTAACTATTTTATCAGCTTCATCGGCTGCATCATCAGTCACCAAACTAGTATCAGCTTGACTTGGTGTTGGTAAGACTTGCGTTTGTTCTGGATCGAGTTGTGTGTGTGCTGCTTGTTCCGTCAATAAATCATTCGTGAACTTTGGCAAAACTTTAGTTGCATCATCACTATATAAGATTGGTTCCCATTTAGGAACATCTGCTTGACTTGGTTCCAAAGCTAACACTAAATCTTCTTGCATTTCTCTTGCGCTTAAATAACGGTTACTAACATTTTTCGCCGTAGCTTTAAGCACCACATTTTCTAACGCTTGTGGCACATTCGGGTTCAAATTACGAATCGTAGGGATTTCTTCGTGGAAATGTTTCATTGCAATCGCTAAAGCATTTTCCCCTTTGAATGGTACATCTCCCGTTAACAACTCATACAAAATAATCCCTAAAGCATAAATATCAGATTGTTTGGTAGCCATTTGACCATGAACTTGTTCTGGAGAAATATAATGAACTGATCCCATCAAAGTATTTGTTTTCGTCATCGTACTTTCGGAAATCACCGAAATTCCAAAATCGGTAATCTTCACATCGCCGAATTCATCGATTAAGATATTTTGCGGTTTTAAATCCCTGTGAATAATATTATTATCATGCGCAGCTTGAACGGCAATTAAGATTTGATTCATTAATTCCACCACACGTGGCAACATTAACGGATGATTTCGTTTCAAATATTGTTTCAAATTCATCCCATTAATATATTCCATCACCAAATACTGCATCCCATCATACTCATCAACATCATAAATATTAACGACATAAGGATTATCTAATTCAGCAAGTGAAAGTGCTTCTCTTTTGAAACGGCGAATCGCAACTGGATCATCACGTAAATCAAGCCGTAAAACTTTCACTGCAACTTCCCGTTTTAAAATCAAATCATACGCCAGATAAACATTTGCCATCCCACCTTCGCCTAAAGAGCGTAAAATACGATACCGACCATTTAAAATATAGCCTTCTTTCATGATTTCACCTCATTTGGCACAGCCGCTAATAGCACTGTAATATTATCCGTTCCACCCGCTTGATTCGTTAAATCAATTAAAGCTTGGCATTGATCTGCTAAAGTTAATGGTTCTAATAAAATATGTTTAATCGCTGAAGGAGTTAACAAATTCGTTAACCCATCGGAACATAATAAATAACGATCGCCAGGTTGAACTGTCTGCACATCATAATCAAATTCAACTTCTGCTTCCACACCAACCGCTCGTGTAACCCAGTGACGTTTCGGATGTTTTTTGGCTTCTTCTTCACTCATTTCACCAAGACGCACCATTTGTGAAACGAAGGTATGATCTTGAGTGAGTGGTGAAAATCGTTGCTGGCGTAATAAATATGCCCGACTATCACCAATATGTGCTACAACAACTTGATTTTCAACGAACAACAGAGCTACTAAAGTTGTTCCCATGCCCCGTAAATCAAAATAATCTTGCGAGCGTTGTTTCACTGCTTGATTAACTTTCGTAATCGCTTCTTCTAACCAAGTTAAAGCTGTTTGCGCCGTTGTAAAATGTGATTTTTCAAAATATTCACCCATGGTTTCAACCGTCATTTCCGAAGCAACTTCGCCACCTTGCATCCCACCAACGCCATCAGCTACTAATAAGAGTTGCGCTTTACTTTGACTTGTAAAAACGCCGACATAATCTTCATTCGTATCACGTGCTTTTCCGATATCACTTTGATAGTGAACTTCGATCATTTTGATCGCCTCATTTCTTTTGTAAACTTGCGATGAAAAATCCATCCGATAAATAATCATCAGGATAAATTGTTAAACCTAATTCTGTTCGATCTGCTTTCAAATTATTTAAACTTGGTGTTTTAACTTGGATAAAATCAGGATTTTGTTGCAAGAACTCATCGATTACTGCCTGATTTTCTTCCGCTAAAATTGTACATGTACTATATGTTAAGCAACCACCTTTTTTCAAAGTTGGTGCTACAGCATTTAAAATACCAACTTGCACACGATGAAGATTTTGGGAATCCGCCAAAGTTTTTTCATATTTAACTTCTGGTTTTCGACGCATTAAGCCAATTCCAGAACAAGGCGCATCAACTAAAATCTTATCGAATTTTTCAGCGCCGAATTTTGTTAAACTTTCCCGCGCATCTAAATTCACAGCTACCACTTTATCTGCTACTTGACCACGTTTAGCATTTTCAGCAATTAATTTAACTTTATGTTTATGAATATCTAGCGCTGTCACTTGGCCAGTTGTTAAGTAACTCGCAATCTGCGTTGTTTTCCCACCTGGAGCCGCACAAGCATCTAAAACAGCTTCATCACCTTGTAAATCCATCGCTTCTACAGCTAACATAGCACTTTCATCTTGGATAATAATTTGCCCTGCTGCAAAAGCTTGACTACTTGGAATAAACTTACCGTTTAAATGCAAAGCAGCTGGTGTTACAGGACTTTCTTCAATCGTGAACCCTTCTGCTTCCAAAGCTGGTTTCAAGTCGTCTAATGACGTTAATTGTCGATTATAACGAACTGTTTGTGTTGGTGATTGATTAATTGATTCAAGAATCGTTGTCATCTTAGCCACACCGACTTCTTTGGTTAATTCTTGCACTAACCATAATGGTGTACTTGTTAAAATACTCATCCGTTCATTAGGATCAGCAATAGCATTTGGATCTTGAAGTCCTTCTCGATCGATTGTATGCAAAATACCTGTCACAAATTTACGAATTCCAGCATGACCTTTAACTTTAGCGATTTCAATTGTTTCATTAAAAATCGCCCGTTTGGGAATTTTATCCAAATATTGCATTTGATAAAGCGCGGTATATAACAATTGTTTAACCCAGGGTTGTAATTTTTTCGGGTTCTTAATAAATGGTTTCAACCAAAATTCCAATGTTAATTGATGTTGAATCACACCATAAACTAAAGTCGTCAATAAATTAACATCTTTTTTGCTTAAATTATGTTTTTGAATTGTTTGATTTAAACCGAGATTAGAATAAGTTCCTTGTTTTTCAATCTTAGTTAAAAGTTCCACCGCTAAATAACGCGGTGTTTGTTTAATATTATTTTTCATCTGTAATAACCTGTTGGCCTACTTTTAGACCTTGTCCCATTCCGTTTAAATATGCTTGAATTGCCATTTTAGGTTTACCAGCTGGTTGTAATTCTTGAATCGCATAAACTGTTTGATCTGCAGCGGCGATTTTCAAGCCTTTTTTCGTCACTTCAACAACTTGGCCAGCAGCTAAATCAGTTGTTTCAGCTAAAGGTTGAATATCCCATAGCTTCATCCGTTTACCTTTGAAATCAGCAAAATATGCACCTGGTGCTGGACGTAAAGCCCGAATTTGCCAATCAAGTTCTTGAGCTGTTTGACTTAAATGTAATTCTTCTTCAGCCGGTTGAATAGTTGGCGAGAAAGTGACTAAAGCTGGATCTTGGGCCACTGGTGTAATTTCTCCAGCAATGAGTTTTGGTAATGTTTCATTTAATAAATCACGTCCTGCAAGACTTAATTTTTCAAACATTGTTCCCGCATCATCAGTTGCCCCAATTGGTAATTCCACTTTCGCTAACATATCACCAGCATCCATTTCTTTTACCATGTACATAATTGTGACACCCGTTGTCGGATCACCATTTTTAATCGCATATTGAATTGGTGCTCCACCACGATATTTTGGTAATAAAGAACCATGGACATTAATAGCAGCGATTTGTGCAGCAGCTAATAGTTTAGTTGGTAAAAATTGACCATAAGCCGCTGTAATAATCAAATCTGGTTCTAAAGCGATGATTTGTTCCATTTCTGGACTACCGCTTAATTTTTGTGGTTGTAAAACTAATAAATCATGTTCTAAAGCAACTTGTTTCACTGGTGTTGGTGTTAGAACTTTTTTCCGTCCGACACGGCGATCTGGTTGTGTAACAACAGCTTTCACATCATAACCTTGTGCGATTAAACTGCTTAAAATTGGTGCCGCAAATTGCGGTGTTCCCATAAATACGATTGAAGTCATTAATTACTCCACTTCCTTTTTTGAATTAGATAAAGTTTAACGGATTCCGATCAATTACTAACTTGATTCCCGCTTTTTCATCTGTTTGACTTTTTACTAAGAGATTTTTTAAATATTGCTCGAGATTTTTTTCAAATTTATATTTAATAACTAATTGGAAATAATAACGATTATTAATCCGCATAATTTGTTGTGGTGTTGGTCCTAACATTAAAGCATCTTTACTTAACACAGTTTGGAGTTCACGATAAATTTCATGAATTTTCTTCGATGCACTTAATTGATCATTCCCACTCACCGTGATTTTAATGGTGAAATAATATGGTGGATAGCCTAATAAATGGCGCACTTGCATTTCTTTACGATAAAAACTTTCATAATCATGCGCTTGAGCCCATTGAATCGCATAATGTTCCGGATTATAAGTTTGCACGATAACTTCACCTTTTTTATCGGCACGTCCAGCACGACCGCTAACTTGCGTTAACAATTGGAAAGTCGTTTCACTAGCACGATAATTGGCCAGTCCTAAAGCTGTATCAGCATTCAAAACTCCAACTAAGGTTACATCCGGAAAATCCAACCCTTTCGCAATCATTTGCGTCCCTAATAAAATATCAGCTTCATGATTGCCAAATTGTTGTAAGATTTTTTCATGAGCACCTTTGCGCCGCGTCGTATCGACATCCATTCTTAAAACGCGCGCAGTTAGTAACAATTTAGCGAGCTCTTCTTGAACTTTTTGCGTTCCGGTTCCATAATATTTAATTTTTCGACTTTGACATTGTGGACAAGTTTGCGGAATTGCTTCTTCATGACCACAATAATGACATTTCATCGAATGCGTATCCATATGCAATGTCAATGAAATATCACAATTAGGACATTTCAAAACAAAGCCACATTCCCGACATAACATAAAAGAAGAATACCCTCGTCGGTTTAACATTAAAACAACTTGTTCCTTTTTAGCTAGTCGTTGTTTGATAGCCGTTAATAATTCTTGTGAAATATCCGGCGCAGGCGCTTCTTTTAAAGCTTCTCGCATATCGACCAATTTTACTGGTGGCATCGCTTGTCCATTAATGCGATCTGGCATTTGTAACCAATGATAGACATCTTTTTGGGCGCGAGCTCTTGTTTCTAAAGCAGGTGTCGCACTTCCGAGCACCACTGGACAACCATGATACTGACTCCGCCAAATCGCCACATCACGTGCATGGTAACGTGGCATTTCATCTTGTTTATAACTGCTTTCATGTTCTTCATCCATAATAATAACACCCAAGTTTTCTAACGGTGCAAACACGGCTGAACGTGCCCCCACAACAACTTGAGCTTGTTTTTCTTCCACACGGCGCCATTCATCATATTTTTCTCCATCAGACAAACCACTGTGTAAAACCGCGACTTGTTGACCAAATCGGGAACGAACTCGTTGCACCATTTGTGGTGTTAAAGAAATTTCTGGCACTAACATTAAAGCCGTTTTCTTTTGTGCCAATGCTTCGGCAATAATTTGCAGATAAACTTCTGTCTTGCCGCTGCCAGTCACACCTTGTAATAAGTACGTTTCTGCTTGTTGCTGCAACATGGCTTGTGTCACAGATTGAACCGCTGTTGTTTGACTAGGTGTTAGTGATTTAGGAATCGTTGTTTTAAATTCTGTGTCAGCATATGGATCCCGGTATTTTTCGACTTTAATTTGTTTTAACCAACCTTTTTTAGCACCTGTTTTAAAATCAGCTGCCGTTAAGCCCGATTGGACTTGGGCTTCACTTTGTAAAATTGTTGTTTGAGAAACACTCGCTAAAAAATCGAGTAATTGTGCTTGTTTCACGGCATTTTTAGGGATTTGTGTTTTTAAACTAACAATTTCTTCATTGGTAACTTGTTTTTGAATAGCAGTTACCATTTTCTTTTGCGCCCGATCTTTAACATGATAAACAATTTCAACTTTATTAGCTTGGCGTAATTTCACTAATTGGCGTAATAGTTTCGCATCGGTCACATCATCATAGGGAATTTCATTTTGCTTTTGAAATAAGGCTTTAATTTCAACGGGTACATCCTGATCTAACAAGCGAATTGTTTTATGATAACTAGCTCGCATTACATTAGGCAACATTACTTGTAAACAACTGATTTTAAAAGCAAAAGTCGTTTCTGCTAACCAATCCGCTAATTGTAAAGCTTCTTGATTCAAAACAGGTGTGAAATCAAGTGGTTGAATTAAAGTTTTCAACAAATGTTCTTCATAAATTAATTCTTCAGGCCCGATTAATCCGACTACGAAACCTTGAATTTTCCGACCGCCTTTCCCGAATGGCACTATCACGCGCATTCCGGGTTTAATTTCACCTTGATAAGCGGCAGGTATTTTATAAGTATATGGTTGGTTCGTTTGTCGAGTGGGTACATCGACAATAACTTGAGCATACTGACACACGCGACATCGACCTCCTAACTTAATTTCGATGCTAAAACTGCTAAAATTTGTTGTGCAATGGCTGCTTTATCAGCTTTTGCGACTAAAATTGGTGCTTGTTCTGGTTGGAATAAAATCACTTCATTATCATTGCTGCCAAAACCGATATCTTTTCGAGAAACATCATTAGCAACTAATAAATCAAGATTTTTTTGGATTAATTTTTGTTGAGCATAATGTTGTAAGTCATGTGTTTCTGCAGCAAATCCGACTAAAACTTGTTGTTCTTTTTGTGCACCAAGTTCTTTTAAGATATCTGGATTTTTCACTAACTCTAAAGTTAATGTTTCACTGTGTTTTTTGATTTTTGTTGGGGCAGGATTTTTCACGCGATAATCAGCAACTGCCGCCGCCATAATCACGGCATCGACTTGTGGATAAGTTTTTAAAACAGCTTGACGCATTTCTTGAGCGCTTTGCACATAGATTACTTCTACTCCAGTTGGAACTGGTAAAGCCGGCACTGTCGACACTAATGTCACTTGTGCTCCTTGTTGCTGAGCGGCTTTCGCTAAAGCGTAGCCCATTTTCCCACTGGATCGATTCACGATTAAACGTACGGGATCAATCGCTTCTTGTGTTCCTCCAGCCGTAATTAAAATTCGTTTATTTTTTAATTTTTGTTCCGAAGTAATTTCACTCAAGAACCAAGTGGCTATTTCTGTTGGTTCTGGCATCCGCCCTTGACCGGAATACCCTTCTGCCAAAAGCCCCGTCACAGGGTCTAATATTTTCACACCATCACGTTTTAAAGTTTGTAAGTTACGTTGGGTACTAGCAGCTTGATACATTTTTGTATTCATAGCTGGAACAACAAATGTTGGTTGCGCCGTCGCTAATAAACTCGTACTCACAACTTCATCGGCAATTCCTTGTGCCATTTTCGCAATAATATTAGCCGTTGCTGGAACAACGATGGCATAATCACACCAATCAGCTAATTCAATATGCGCGATTTTTCCTTGTTCCATCGGTTGAAATAAATCTGTTAAAACCGGTTCTTTCAACAAACTCGCAAACAAATTTGGATTAACAAATTCTTGAGCTGCTTTTGTCATTGCAACACGGACTTGATAACCAGCTTTTTGTAACAAACGCACAAAGCTGACTGTTTTATAACAAGCCACGCCACCTGTGACATAGACGGCAATTTTTTTCATTTTCCAGCAACTCCTTTCACTAACTCATTTCTTTTTATCGTTACCCTTAATTGTAACAATTTTAAGACATTAAAAAAAGAGTTTGAGACAAATCTCAAACTCTCTTGCGGATTTATAATCCTAGTTTTTTTTGATTGTTAAATCGCCAGCTGCGATTTCTTCCAAAGCACGACCAACATTTTTTGTTGATTGATATTCACGTAACATTGGTAAAGCACCTGCATCTAATTCATGGGCGCGTTTTGAAGCTAACATAATTAATGAATAGCGTGAGTTAACACGTTCCAATAATTCATCGACTGAAGGATAAAGAATCATTTCAATACATCTCCTAATTGTTTTTTATAATCTGGTAAAAAGCGTTTTACACGCCAGCGTTCTGCACGAATAATTGTTTTGATCTTTTCTGCTGCATTCACAACTTGATCATTCACAACAGCATAATCATAGTTTTGCATCATTTCGATTTCATCGACCGCTTTTTTCATACGTTTATCGATTGTTTCCAAATCATCTGTCCCACGATTAATAATACGTTGGCGTAATTCCATCAAATCAGGTGGAGTCAAGAAAATAAACAAGCCATCAGGACATTTTTCCCGAACTTGCATTGCACCACTGACTTCAATTTCTAAAAAGACGTCTTTACCATTTTCAAGCATCTCATTAACGTATTTTAAAGGTGTTCCATAATAATTGTCAACATATTTAGCATACTCTAACATGCCACCAGTTGCAATTTCTTCTTCAAATTCTTCTTTACTTACGAAGTGGTAATCACGACCATTAACTTCGCCTTCACGCATTTTCCGGGTTGTCATTGAGATTGAATAATCAAAATTGTTCCCTTCTTGTGAAAAAATTTCTTTTCGAACTGTACCTTTCCCAACACCAGATGGGCCAGAAAGTACAATTAACATTCCTTTTTTAACCATGCTTTAAAAAAACTCCTCGATAATTAGTATGTATATTAGTTCTATTATTCACTTTTATCACATGTTTTTCAAGGTTTTTTCCGTTTTTTTCGTCGATTTAATTCAATTTTAATCATAAAAAATCTAAATTAATTTATACCAACACCCCCTACTAATTAAGAAATCTGTCTTTTATATAAAAATTCTCCAAAAGAAAAACGACTCGACACCAACTGTCGAGCCGTAATATTTTTTAATACATTGTAAGATATTGTTCACGTTCCCATTCAGAAACTTCTTGTCGATAAGCGGCTGTTTCTAATTTCTTCGCTTCTACAAAGTTTTCATATAAATGTTCACCTAACGCTGCTTTCACAACTTCATCTTGACGCATTGCTTTAATCGCATTGTGTAAGTTAGAAGGTAAATCATGAATGCCGTTTTCTTTTCTTTCTTGTTCATCCATCGCATAAATATTACGATCAACTGCTTTTGGTGGTTCAATCTTGTTCTTCAAACCATCTAAACCAGCTGCCAAAACAGTTGCCACTGCTAAATATGGATTAGCTGATGGATCAGCACTTCTTAATTCTAAACGAGTAGATGCCCCACGTGCAATTGGAACACGTACTAACGGTGAACGGTTATGACCTGACCAAGCAACATAAACTGGTGCTTCATAACCAGGTACTAAACGTTTGTAAGAGTTCACAATTGGATTAGTAATCGCAGTAAAGCCACGTGCGTGTTTCATCAAACCACCCAAGAAATAGTAAGCATCTTGTGATAATTGTTCTGGACCATTTTCATCGAAGAAGGCATTTCCTTTTTCATTGAATAATGACATATTAAAGTGCATCCCAGATCCAGCAATTCCGGCTAATGGTTTTGGCATAAAGGTTGCATGCAAACCATGTTTACGTGCGACTGTTTTTACAACTAACTTGAATGTTTGAATATTATCACAAGCATGTACTGCATCCGCATATTTGAAATCAACTTCATGTTGTCCTGGTGCCACTTCATGGTGAGATGCTTCAACATCAAAGCCCATATTTTCTAATTCTAAAACAATATCACGACGGCAATTTTCACCTAAATCGATTGGCGCTAAATCAAAATAGCTCCCTTTATCATTTAAATCAATTGTTGGTTTGCCGGTTGTTTCATCTAATTTAAATAAGAAAAATTCAGGTTCTGGCCCGATATTAAAATCAGTAAAACCTAATTCGCGCATTTCATCAATAATACGCATTAAATTATTCCGCGGATCACCCATAAATGGTGTTTCATCAGCATTATGCACCGCACAAATTAAGCGCGCTACTTTGCCGTGTTCATTTTCCCAAGGAAAGATCATCCATGTGGATAAATCAGGATACAAAAGCATATCACTTTCTTCAATTCGAACGAAACCATTAATTGAAGAACCGTCAAACATCATTTTATTATCTAAAACTTTATCTAATTGTGTGATTGGAACTTCAACATTTTTGATTGTACCGTATAAATCAGTAAACATTAAACGTAAGAATTTAACATTTTCTTTTGCTGCTATTGCTCGAATATCGTCTTTGGAATACTTTGTAACCATCTAACCACTCCTTGTTTTTAATTAAAAAATCCGCGTGTTTTTAAAAGAAAATTCATGTTGTGATTTCAAACCACTCGCATTAACGAATTCATCCCGTAACATTTTCCGGACTTTTTCGTCGCTAATCGCTTGTTCACGTACTTTTTTCTTTTTAGCTGCCTTTTTAAGATAGACTTCCTTAATCCCTGCAATATTCATCCCTTCTGCTAAATAATCTTTGATTTCTAATAGTTTATCAATATCATTCAAAGAATACATCCGCCGATTACTCGGATTTCGCTCAGGTTTTAGTAGTTCATGCTTTTCGTAATAACGAATTTGACGTGCTGTTAAATCAGTCAAACACATTACCGTGCCGATCGGCAAAACTGCTAAAGAACGACGCAGTTCCTTTTCCTTCATAAAATCGCTCCTAAAAGTTATTCATATTATAGCAAGTATAAAAACGCTGTCAATGTTTCATGTCACATTATCTGACATGAGTTGTTTTTTATTGATAAAAAGTTTGGTTAACAGCACTTGCAATCGCAATTTTAACGTGTTCAACTGTTAAACCACCTTGAATATATAAGCAATACGGTGGACGAATCGGACCATCACTTGATAATTCGATCGTTGAACCTTCTGTAAAGCTCCCTGAAGCCATAATAACTTCATCTTCATAACCATCCATTGGACTAGGGATCGGATTCACAAAAGCATTCAATGGTGAGTTATTTTGAATTACACCACAAAAATCAATCATTGGTTTAGGATCATTAAAGACTACAGCTTGCACCACGTCAGTTCTTGGAGCATCCCATTTTGGAGAAACATCCATCCCTACTGATTCAAGTAAGGCACTCGTGAAAATCATCCCTTTAATCGCTTGCCCAGTTGTATGAGCTGCCATAAAGAAACCTTGATAAAAATCACGCATAAATGGATATGTGGCACCTTCATTTTTACCAACACCAGGAATTGTTAAACGTGTCGCTGCTTTTTCAACTAAATCTTTCTTACCAACAATATAGCCACCTGTTTTAGCGATTCCGGCTCCGGCATTCTTAAAAAGTGAGCCCGCCATCAAATCCGCACCAAACCAGGATGGTTCACTTGCTTCTGAAAATTCACCATAACAGTTATCAACAAAAATAATTGCTTCAGGAATAATTTCTCGAATAAAATCAATCATTTCTTTTAATTCAGCAACGGTATAACTAGCCCGTGTTTCATAGCCACGTGAACGTTGTAAAGCAATTACTTTAATAGTTGGATCGGCAGATAAATCTTTTTTAGCTTGTTCATAATCTACTTTGCCATTTTCTAATAATGGTGTATAAGAAAATCCCATTCCTAATTCTTGCATCGTTCCAGAATTATCCCCTGCAATCCCAATTACTTGTTGAATTGTGTCATACGGCATCCCAGTTAAATAATGTAATGTTTCTCCCGGTTTCAAAACGCCATATAAAGCGGTAGCAATCGCATGTGTTCCCGAAACGAACTGTGGGCGCACTAAAGCATCTTCTGTTTTAAAATACCCCGCATAAATTGCATCTAACTTGTCACGTCCCATATCATCACAACCATAACCAGTTGAACCAACTAAGTCAGCTTCTGACACATGATGTTCCCGAAAGAGTGCTAAAACTCGTTTTTGATTAAATAAAATTTGATCATCAATTTTTGCGTATTGTTCCGCAACTTGTGCTTCTACTTGTTTAATTTTTTCTTGTAATTCTGTTGGATAATCTGCTAACCATGAATAATTCATTTCCATAAAACTCCTTTAAACTTCTTTTAACCATTTTTCAATCATTGTTTCAATTTCGTGCACTTGACTTGGATCTTGTACCAAATCAAACCATTGCACTTCCATTTTATTCCGGAACCAAGTCAATTGTCGCTTAGCATAGCGCCGTGAATTTCGTTTCACTAATTCAACCGCTTCTTCTAGTGTGATTTCACCCGCAAAATAAGGATAAAACTCTTTATAACCAATCCCTTTTCCAGCTGGTAAATCCGCACCGCCTTTTTCATATAACATTTTGGCTTCGGCTAATAAACCTTGTTCCATCATCAAATCAACCCGTAAATTAATACGTTCATATAATAATTTCCGATCTGTTGTTAACCCTATCACCAACGGTTCAAATTCATCCGACTTCAAATCATTTTGTTCCGAAAACAATTGTCCCGTTTGTTCATAAACTTCTAAAGCACGAATCATCCGCCGGGGATTATTAACAGGGATCTTAGCTGCCGCTTTAGGATCAATAGCCGCTAACTGTTCTAACAACGCCTGTGAACCATGTTCTGCTAAATAAGCTTCCCATTTCTTACGAATGACTTCATTTTCATCATATTGATCAGCACCAAGTTGAAAATTATCAAGTAGCGCTTGGAGATAAAAACCAGTTCCCCCCGCAATAATTGGTAAACATCCTGCTTGAGCAATCAGTTTCACATCTTGACGACATTTTTGCGTAAAATCAGCTGCCGAAAAACGTTCATCAATGCGATTTTCATCTATTAAATAATGTTTCACACCATCCATTTCTTCTGGCGTAACTTTGGCCGTTCCGATATCCAAACCTTGATAAACTTGCATGGAATCTCCGGATATAATTTGACCGTTAAATTTTTGCGCTAATTGGACGGAAAGTGCTGTTTTACCAACGGCTGTCGGTCCAACGATTAAAACTATTTTCTGCGCCATTTTTAACTCCTTTTTGATAACTTAAATATTTTTATCTTCTCGTTATTCATTGTACGCTATCACTATTCAGATTGCTATTGCAAAAACAATTTCTCAGCATTCAGGTTGTTATATCTGGTATTTTTTACTTTTTTGTATCATAATAGAAGTGAGATTAAAATATTTTATTTTTCAGGAGGTCTTTTCCATGAACAAATTTGGTACAGGTTTCTTAATGGGTACATTAGCTACAATTGGCGCTGTTACAGGTGTTGTTTTAGCATTCAAGAAAACAGTCGTTGAACCAATCGAAGAAGAAGCTGAAGCATACGATGAACATCGTCGTCGCGCTTTACGCAAGAGTTACTCAGCTCATCAAGGTTAATCACTATACAAAAAAGGATGAACAAATTTGTTCATCCTTTTTTTAGTTTAACTATTTTTTACTTTTAGTTTTACCATCCCATTTTGAAAAACCATGTTTCAAAATAACGATATCTGTATAACCAGCTTTGTGTAACTTAGTAGCCATTCTGACACTTAAAGTTTTACCTTGATCATAAATATAAACTGGCATATCTTTACGTAAAGCATCTTTATACAATTTGTATTGTGAATAAGGTACATTACGTGCTCCTAAAATATGACTTTCATCAAAATAATTTGGTTCACGTACATCGATAAGTTGTGCTTTGTGCATACCTTTACGGAATTCATCATTTTCTAAAAGTTGTGCGTAACGACGTCCCATCATATGTACATAAAGACGTGTTCCACCATAGTATAAAATACCAATTACTAAAATAACATTAATCCAACCAATAACGCCCACAATATATTCTCCCTTCAACTACTGAAACTTTTTAACTCTAAATCTAATTATAACGAATATTTTGGTCCTTGCAATGAATATCGCTATCTTGCTTAGTCCTTAAAAATCTTATCTGTTTTCTTTTTCCATTGTTCTTCTGCTTCATGCTCTGTTACCAAAACACGTTTTGCAGCTAAAAATGTTTGTTTATCAATTACGTTAGCTCGCAACAAATTATCAAGTTCAATCGCCATCAACTCAATATCCCATGAGCGTTGACCTAAATGAATAAAGACTCCAAATCTTTTTAACAATTGTTGAACATCATATAATGTTTTCATTTGTGGTGAACCCCTTTAATTTATTTTCCGCTAAATTAGTACATCCCGATTTTCCAGAGCATAATACTAATCAAAACCATCGCGATTAAACTCACGACACGTTTCGTTCGCGGAATCGAATCTAAATTACGTGGTGTAATTAAATAACTCGCTAAAAAACCATAACCTAATCCGCCTAAATGACCATACACAGCATTTCCAAAGAAAGTAAAAACGACATTGATCACAATAAAAATCAAAAATTGACGTGCCAAAAACTGGATTACAGGATTATCCCGATATGATTCAATCAACATCAAATAAGCCCCAAATAAACCAAAAATAGCTGTACTTGCACCAGCGGAAATACTATTCGGGTCAAAAGCAAATGTCACTAAATTCCCACCAAGTCCGCTCAACAAATATATGCCTAAATAACGCTTCGCACCAAAAATCATTTCAATTTGTGTTCCAATAAAATACAACGTTACCATATTGAACAGCAAATGTTCAATCCCAATATGGATAAACATCGCCGTGAATAACCGCCACCATTGACCAGCTGCCACGAACGGACTATACACTGCACCAAACCGCAGTAATGTTGCAATATTCGTACTTCCACCAGAAAAAGTCATTACCAGATAAATTAGGACATTAATTAAAATCAAAATCTTCGTTACCGAAGGATTTCGCTTAAATTCTCTAATCACATTCTGCTCCTAATATTAACTCAACTTGATTAACTCATCGATTGGTAAATCAGTCTCCTCTAACAGACAAGTTACTCGGCTCAAATCACGTACTGGATCAACTAAAGATAAAGTTGTTCCCGCATAATCACTTAAGTAACGATCATAAAAACCGCCCCCAAATCCAATACGTTTTTGATTAGCAAAAAAGGCCAGTCCTGGCACAATTATTAAATCAATTTGTGATTTGTTTTTCACTTGTGTTGTTGTCGGCTCTAAAATACCGTACTTAGTAACTTGTAAATCCATCTCAGGGTGATAACTCACAAAATCCATTTTGCCCTGCGCTTTAGTTACTGGAACAACGACTTCTTTTCCTTGTAACAAAGCTTGCATAATTAATGGTTTTGTATCAATCTCACAACCTTTACTAATCGTTAATGCAACGACCTGGGCTTGTTTCCAAGCTGGATGTTGTAATAATTTTTGATATAAAAGTTGTTCAGCTTGAAATTGTTGCGCCTGAATATCTGGTTGAGCTAATTTCTTTAATTGTTGTTGCCGAATTGTTTGTTTACTTAACATAAAAAAATCCTTTATATTAAAAAACAACAGGTGGTTAGCCTGTTGTTATTTTGTTTCACGATGTAATGTAACTTTGCGATCGCGTGGGCAATACTTTTGTAATTCTAAGCGATCTGGGTTATTACGTTTGTTTTTGCTTGTAAGATATGTCTTTTCACGACATTCTGTACATTCTAATGTAATATTTACACGCATGTGCTAAACCTCCAAACTACGTATCAAATTAACTAAGGTTCTAAATACCTTTAACGTTAAATATGATACCATCTTTTGAAAAGTTTTTCCAGTGGTTTTTTAAAAAATGTTAAGTAAAATACCTTGACATGCTATTTTCGCCTTATTCTAGGCCTTCTGATGACTGTACCATACTCCAATATGCTTGATAAATTGCATTTGTCGACTGCATATGAATTGGTCTTTCATGAGAAACACCTGGGAACACAACGGCCACGGCCACTTGCGGATTTTTTTGTGGAGCATACGTAATAGCACTTAATGTAAATGTATTATTATTCTTATAAAATGTTTGCGCTGTACCAGTTTTACCAACTAAAAGCGGTTTAACAGACGCCATCGTTGACCCTGTCCGATAACGACTCGAACTATGGACAACCTTATACAAACCATTTTTAATAATATTCCATTCAGCAGTTGTACCTGGAACAACATTTAAAATATTTGGTTCAAAAACATGCTTAATTGGTCCTAAAGAACCGTTCGCATTTGTACCTCGGATTGATTGGACGATGTGTGGCTGTAAACGATAACCCCCATTAGCTAAAACAGAAATATATTGCGCTAATTGAATTGGTGTATATGAATCATAGTTCCCGAAAGATAAATCGAGTGCTTTACCAATATTAGCTGTACCACCAGGACCTTCAAAACCAGTTCCTTCACCAGGAATATCTACCCCGGTCTTCACACCTAAACCAAATTGATTAAAGTTCGAACGTAATTTATTAAAAATATCAGGATTCATTGTTAAATCTTTACCAGGACGATAATGGAAATGTGCTTCTTTCATCGCTAATTGCATCATATATGAGTTAGAAGAAACCATTAAAGCATCCGATGCAGTTAACGGCATATCATTATTCCCATGGTGGTTAAACCAAGAACCTTTCGGCGGTGTCCCTGCAATCTTAATTGGTTTATCAACTAAAGTATTATGTCGTGGTGTAATTACACCTGAATGGAATCCACCCATAATCATAGCCGGCTTCACAACAGACCCCATTACGAAAGCTCGATTAATTGTTCCAATCGCATTTTCGGTCACTTTACCAGTTTTGATATCACGTGAAACTCCCGCTAAAGCTAAGATTGCCCCGTTATTTGGATTCATAACGATTGCATAAGCCCCAGGTGCATAGGGATTACCAGAATTCTTCAAAGCACTTTCGATAATACTTTGAACTTTGGTTTGGAATTTAGCATTAATTGTTAAAACAATATTATCCCCAGGTTGTCCACCATATTTTTTGATTTCTTTCGTAATTTGTCCATTTTTAGTTTCTAAATTAACAATTTCTTTCGTACCTTTTAAAGCATCTTCATATTCTGATTCAATATAACTCGAACCAACACTATCATTACGAGAGTAACCTTGCGCTAACAAGCTATTAACATGCGTACTTGGAAGCCCTTGTTTTTCACTTGTAACAGTCCCAATAACACTCTTAATCGCTTCACCTTCAGGATAACTCCGTGACCAACTTGTCCCGATTTTAACACCAGGTAAAGATGCTAAGTGTCCCCCAACTTCAGCCATTTCATCATCAGAAACATCACTTGTTTTCAAATAAACTGTTGATAAAGAATACGCCGCATTCATCCGACCATAAATAACAGCTGCTTCTTTTTGAGCGGTGGTGAATTTTTTATATAATTTATGCTTAGTAATATAATCAAATTGTTTCGCATATAAAACAGATCCATCCAAGGTTGCAGCCTGCTTAATATGTTTATTAACTTTTTCTTCTTTACCAGGTTGGGCTAAATAATAATCAACTTTATTAGATTGAGAAATGTTTGTCGTATCAACTTTAATATACTTCACTAAATTATTCGCCAATTGATACATTTCTTTATGTGAAACGATCAACGGTTTTGTATAAGTAATCGCCCGTGATGAATTATTAGCTGCCAATAATTTACCAGTTGCATCATAAATCATCCCACGTGGCACATTCTTTCTAGAAGTTAAGACATCATTGTTCGTTGCTTCAGCTTCAAATTTAGGCCCATTAATAATTTGTAAATTAGCTAATTGTCCGATTAACATCGCAAATAAAATAAAAACAATCACAAATAAAATGTTTAATCGCAAAGGTAATTGTGATTTTGGTTGATGTTCACTTTTGTTGCGCTTTTTAATAAATTTCACTAGTTTAACTCCTCTGTCTCGTCGTAGAAAAAGACCGACTTTCTACATAATAACTAACGTTTATCCTACCACAAATCCCTTTAAAAAAATAGCATCAGCAATTCATCCCAAACAAAACTTAAAATCTGTAAATTATGCTATACTTATCATGTTTTAAATAATTTTATTGAAAGGATTTTTTTGTGAATCAAAAATTAAAAAACTATTATCAGCAACATTATTCTGGAATTTTAAGTTTTTGCTTACCAATTATTATTATGACGATCTATTTTATGTTTCGTCATGTTTATCCTTTTGGCAAAAGCACTCTTTTAACAATTGATTTAGGGCAACAATATATTGATTTTTATGCCTATTATCAACATACATTATTACACTCACCTACCAGTTTATTTTATTCATTCGCAAAAGCTCTTGGTGGCAATATGATGGGTGAATGGGCCTATTATTTACTGAGCCCTTTTAATTTAATTCTTTTATTATTTCCGAAAAATAGTATTGTCGCCGGTATCACTGTACTCACCTTATTAAAATATGGGTTAGCCGGTTGGTCATTGAATTATTTCTTACAAAAACAAACTCAACTCAAAGCAATATTTATCCCCATTTTCACTTTAAGTTATGCTCTCATGGGATGGATGATTGCTAATCAATTGAATTTACTCTGGTCAGATGCATTAATTTTCTTTCCTTTAATTATGCATGGCTTTTATCGTTTATTCCAAACGGGATCCCGCAAAGTTTATGTCGGCTGGCTCGCTGTCATGATGATTGCTAATTATTATATGGCTTATATGATTTGTCTCTTTTTAATTGTCTTTTTCATTTGGTATAGTGTGATTAATTATCACAATTTCAAAAGTTGGCTCAAATCTGCTCGTAAATTCATTAGTTCATCATTGCTAGCTGCTGGTTTAGCTGCAATTATTTTATTACCCACAATTTATTCACTTTCTGTTAGTAAAGGACAATATGTTCAAAGAGATTTAGATTTATCCTTAGCTTATATGCCATGGGAAATGGGTGCAAAATTCTTTTTAGGTGCCTTCAACTTCTCGCAAATTCCGGAAGGCTTACCCAATTTATTTGTAGGTGGTTTTGTATTCTTTAACTTTTTATTATATTTTGTTTGTACAAATATCAGTCGTAAAGAACGCTTAACTTCCTTAATTGTTACCCTGTTTTTTGGTGTTTCATTATTTTGGCAACCATTGAACTTACTCTGGCACGGATTACAATTCCCCGTCTGGTATCCTTTTAGATTTTCTTATTTAATTAGTTTTTGGCTGATTTTCTTAGCTGTACGTCATTGGCAATTTTCACCAAACTACATTAAATTTATCAAAATCATTATTTTAGAACTAATTTTATTAAGTTATGCAACCTATCTTTGGTTCGATTTGCAAAATTTCACTTACTTATCTAAAACAAAAATCATTACCACAGTAACCTTAGCAACGATTACTTTAGTAATTTTAAGTCAAAAAAATCTCAAAACAAGTCGCTTAATTCCGATAGTTTTATTATGTACATCAGGTTTATATTTGACTGTAAATATGGTTTTCTCTTTAAACTCTTTAAGTTATTTAACTTATAATAAATACGCTCAACCATCCAGTATCTTACGTTCCGATATCAAGCGCATAAAAAAACATGATACTGGTTTTTATCGTGTTGGCCAAACTTACTTCAGAACAAAAAATGATGGTGTGGCTCATGATTTTAATTCTGGTTCTTATTTTAGTTCCGCTTTAGAAAAACAAATTCCTGATTTTTATGGTCAAATCGGACAACCGGATGGCGATAATTATGCCATTTATGCGAACGGAACTTTATTAAGTGATGCTTTGCTTGATTATAAATACTTTTTAAATCCCAAAGATAATTCTGAAATCCCACGAAATTATAATGACTTTAAAAATCCAGTCACCTTAACTAATCGTAAAAGTGATTTAAAAGAATACAAGCTCATTTCCAATCAGCGTTTAACAAGAATTTATGAAAATCCTAACGTCACGAGCATCGCTTATCTTGCGAGTCCTAGTTTAAAGAAACTGTCTCCTTTATATGATTTACCAACTATTTATCAAACACGCTGGTTAAATGATGTTGCGGCTCAAATGCCGAATACACGTTATTTCCATCCGTGCAATTTCCAAGAAGTAGTTTTCCAAAATATTAAACCTACAAATCGCTTAACAGGTGCGCATTTGAAGAAAATCAAACCAAAAAAAGCAGCTAAAGTTATTTTTAAATTTACACCGAAAACCAATGATCCTTATTATTTAACTTTAGGTCCAGATTGCACCTCAGAAAATGTTGATATTTATATTGGAAATCAGTCATTAAAATATTCTCGGACATTCCGGCATACGATTATTTTAAATATCGCAGACCATGCCAAAGGACAAGAAATTATTATTTCAACGAGTTTGAAGAAAAAGAAACTGACATTAGATCATTTTGTTTTATATCGTCTTGATCGCCAAGCGGTTAAAAATTCTCTCGCTGAAGTCAAAGATCACACCCTAAAAATAACAGAACACCAACCAACAAAAATTAGTGGTGAAATTACTGTCCCCAAAGATATTAAGAAAATTTTAACAACAACCATTCCTTATGATGCTGGTTGGCACGTCCAAATCGATCATAAAGCTGTTAAAACTTTTAAAGTTCAAGATACTTTCTTAGCTTGTGATATTAAGCCAGGCAAACATCAGATCCAATTTAGTTATCGTCCGCCTTATTTAATTTTAGGTGCGATTATTTCTGGAATCAGTCTTGTGATTGCCAGTTATCTTTATTATCGCCAACTAAAACATTAAAAAATACCAAGCAATTATCAAGTTGATAGTTGCTTGGTATTTTTGTGTTTTTTAGAAATATTGCACGACATCTTTTCGTTGATAAGCCTTCCAATAAAAACCACTTATTGGGCTAGCATAAGTATCTTTAATAGCACGTACTTTGATAATTGTTTTGCCGTTAAAAATAACTTTAATCGGTAAGTCTTCAATAGATTGAACTTTGCTTTCATTTAATTTGAGCAGTTCTGATTGTGCATTTTTTAATTTGGTTGCTTCATCTGGTGTTAAATTTTCTTTACCTTGGAATTTTTGAATCGTTTGATAGTCTTTTTCGCCACCTTCAAAAGGAATTTCTCCCCATTTAAAAGTAACAGACTTGCCATTTTCTTTCATAACAACATCACGCCGAATTTGATCAATTCGGTCAGTCATCAAAACAACTGTCCCAAGTTGTAAATTCTTATTTAATTTTGTAAAACGTTTATTCACAGTAATCTTAAGAGCTTTTTTAGTTAATTGAACTTTATTTACTGTCGCCTTTAAATAAGCGTCACTAGCAGAACGTGGATAATCTTGACCTGTTTTTTCATCATGAAGCTGTTCAATATTTAAAGGTTGACGGAAAGGATAGTCATAATATTTTCCATCACCACCATAGATAATTTTCAAATCTGAGAATTTAGCACCTTTAAACTCTTTTTTAAAAGCTTTTTGATATTCACCTTCTGGACAATCAATATAACGTTGGACCATTTCGTACCAACCATCATCACGTGTTTTTTCCTCTTGTTTTTGTTCCGTTTGATTTGCTTCATTAACTTTCTTATCAGCTTTACAACTAGCTAATAACATTGTTCCACAACACAACGTCGCAGCTAAAGTAATTAGTTTTTTCTTTTTCATATATACTCATTCCTTTGATTAACTATAAAAATTAAATATATCAATCTGATTATAGCATACTAAAATTTTCCATCATATCTTGCGCTTATTCCCAATAATAAACAAAAAACTTGAAGACAGTTTTCACTATCTTCAAGTTTACTAATTATTTATCTTTTAAAAAGTTACTTAATTCTTCACCTTGCATTTTTTGCCATTCTTTACTGAAGAAATATTTATTTAAATGATATGTTGGTTGTGCTTGTTTTTCACTTAAAAATGGAGATACAGCTTGATCCATCTTCAACCAACCACGCCAACCAAGGTGAATCGTATCTTGCATAAAGTAATCAACGCCACCATCTTGAGATAAATCAACAATATGATTAAAACCTTGTGATTTTAATTGGTATGTGATTTTCGCATTGAAATCATCTAACATTTCTTGTGAAAGACCTGTATATGCCATCCACTTCGTATTAACTGGTGGAATAACAAAAATAACATTCATCTTATTAGCTTTAAATTGATTTAAAACTAATTCAAAATCGGCAAACTCTGGAGATGAAACATAATCAAAGTGTGATTGTTTATGTTTTAAATGCTTCCAACTCTTTTTCAAACGTTTATTCCAAAACTTGTTATAAATATCGAATTGATTGTTGTTAGCACTCTTTTGCCCCAT
The DNA here is from genome assembly GCF_000423245.1 of Ligilactobacillus ceti DSM 22408. GTDB lineage: Bacteria > Bacillota > Bacilli > Lactobacillales > Lactobacillaceae > Ligilactobacillus > Ligilactobacillus ceti. The sequence continues at coordinate 193,238 of NZ_KE383993.1, read as the reverse complement.
TTTGTAAGCAACTTCATCCAATTTAGAAAAATCTTCTTGAACTGGCAACTTATCAGCTACACGTTCAATTTTACCGATACGGTCATTCATCGCTAAGGTTGAGAACCAGCGATCTTCACGTTCTAATTGGTTATATTTTAATTTAAGGTATGTTTTATCAAAACTTGTTAATTCTTGTCCGTCAGCGATTTTCGCTAAACACTTACGAATTAAGTTGCTATTTTGGCCAGCTGTCATTGTTAATAAACGTTTAGCTGCATAACGATCAACTTGACTTGTTGTCGCATGTAATAACCAAGATACTGCTTCTAAATTAGAATAATATAAATTAAAAGCGCCAGTTTCGATCCCTTTTTTCACAAACCATTGTGGTGAAACAACCATCACGGCTTTTTTACCTTTCAGTGCAGCATTCACACCTTGCATCCCAAAATATTGAGCTAAAGATTGTGATCCTGGAGCACCTAAAAGAAAAGGACGATATGAACGATCATAGTGAATAGCCATTGAAGATGGGTGGAATGAATCCATCCGTGAAAATTCTGATGATCCTAAAAAAGGTACATAATTTTCTTCAAAGGCTGCTCTTTTAACGACGTTCCCTTTAAAAATATTTTTCGATTGTGATAAAGATGCTTGATAAATTGTTTTTTGACTAATCTTGTGTGAAGAGTTTGGCATTACCAATATGGTTATTAAAATAAGCGCAGCTAAAATAACTGGTCCAAAAATATTAAATAGTGCCTTCTTCACATTCATTAACCCATACTTTCAACTTTCGCAATAATTTTGTTTGGTGTATCCCATTCTGTTCTTTCGAAATCAGATACAGGAACTTCAATTCCACATTGCATTTGTAATTCTAATAACATTTCAACTGTTGCCATTGAATCTAAAATACCAGATTCATATAATTCCATATCTAAATCTTCGCGTACTTCGTCATCACCTGTAATATTAGCTAAAATATCTAAAACTGTTTCTTTCATTATAAAAATCTCCCTATCTGAATTAAATTTTATTATCTAAAAAATAGTGTATCTAAAAATCCTGAGAAAATCAAAAAGCTAAAACAAACAACATGGAATGTTAAGACAATCGCAAAAATTTCTGTGAATTTATTGCTTGGAATTTGTTTTTTATGCTTTTTCTTAAAGCGTAACCACGCATCACAAATGATAATCGCAAAGGCATGGTAGAAACCATACACGATGTAATACCATGTTAAACCGTGCCATAATCCCATGATTAAGAATAATGTTAAATAACCAATGTTTGCCATGGTAATCCGACTTTTAACAAGTTTCTTTTTCATCATGAAGAATACTAAACGCATATAAATGAAATCTCTAAACCAAAATGAAAGTGTCATATGCCAGCGATTCCAGAAATCTTTAATATTATGCGCAATAAACGGTTTATTAAAGTTCATTGGTGTTTCGATCCCCATCACATAACTTGTTCCGACTGCGAATAAACTATAACCCGCAAAGTCAAAGAATAAGTCCATTGCATACACATACATGTAAGCAACCAGCCATTTGGAAATACCACCACTTGCCAGTGCCATCTTAGAAACATATGGTAGCATCACTACCCCGAATAAATATGCTAAAACAAATTTATACAAGAATCCTAAGAAAATATAAAAGACACCTTTACCAAGTAATTTTAAATACTTTTCTTGCTTAGGTGCTTGATCATAATCGCGAATAAAACGACGATAACGATCAATCGGTCCGGATGAGATTGTTGGGAAGAAGAGTAAAAAGTGTAATACACCTTTAAAATCTAATTCTTTAATCGTACCATCACGAATTTCCATCACAATTTGAACTACTTTAAAAGTAATATAACTAATACCTAAAAAGCCAAACAATGATAAATGTTGCCAAGCAAAGAATGGGGTTAACTTAACTAACACTAACGGTAAAATCGCTAAAACTACTGCCCCGATAAAAACACCGGTTGAATTTTTACTTTTCCGATAATGCAGATATGCGAAAATCAAAATCAATTCACATATTAAATAACCAATAATGGATACACCTTGCATCCATTTATCGCCACCAAAAGTTAATACTAAGAAAACAAAAGAAATAATTGTTTCATAAACTTTAAAACGACGACCATATAAAAGTCCAATCATAATTGGTAGTAAACCTACTAACAAATATAAAAAGTAAGTCGGATTTTGATATGGTTGCATATTAATCATTACTATTAACCTCACTAATTAAGGTTTTGCGATCAAGTTTACCGTTCGCTGTTAATGGTAGAGATTCTACATAAACAAAACGATTTGGCATCATGTAAGGCATCATAATTTCTGATAACTCAGCTTTAATCGCTTTTGTTAATTCAGCTTTACTTGCGAAATCTTGGTCTTTTGGAACGATATAAGCAATTAATTGTTGAACTTTATGATCTGCACCATAACGTGGTACTGTAATTGCTTGTTCTACTAAACTAACTCGATCTAAATGATGATCCACATCTTCTAATTCAATTCGAAAGCCGTGTAATTTCACTTGGAAATCAATTCGACCTTTATAAATCAAAATACCTGTTTCAGGATCAATTTGAGCTAAGTCCCCTGTTTTATAAGCAGGTTTGCCATCAATTTCAATAAAGGCAGCTGCTGTTTTTTCTGGGTTATTGATATAACCTTTAGAAAGACTTGGTCCCATAATAACTAATTCACCATCTTCTCCAGCTGGTAAAACATTATTATCTTCATCAACGATCACAACTGGTGTATCTGGCTTTGGCCAACCAATTGGTAAACGATCATATTGATTTAAAGCTTCATCAGTGATTTCTAAACCAGTAACTGCAACAGTTGCTTCAGTTGGTCCGTAAATATCAAAGATTCTGGAATTAGGGAAGCGTTCTTTTAAGCGAGCTGCTGTTTTATGTGTTAATTCTTCCCCACAAAGATAAATGTTTTTCAATTCTGGTGATGTTTCTTCATTGAATTCTGGTGATAATAAACAAATTTCCACAAATGATGGTGTGGACATCCACGCTTGAATATCATATGACTTCAAAGCTTTAAATAATTCTTTGAAGTTCGCTGTTGTTTCCGGTGGTAAAACATCGATTTTCCCGCCTGACAACAATGATGAATATAAGTACATCACAGAAATATCAAATGAGTATGGTGGTTGGGAAACGAATTCGATTGGATTTTCGAAATCTAATCCTAAATCGCCTTGACACCAATCTAAGAAACTCATTAAGTTGTTATAACTAATTTGCACACCTTTTGGTACACCAGTTGTTCCAGATGTGAATAAAATATAATAATTTTGATCGCCAACTACAGCTTCTTCTATCGTAACTGGTTCAGTTGTAATTTCACTTGTGAAAATTTCATGTAATTCTTTTTGTGAAATAACTGGAATATCCCAACCTAAGTCAGGTAATTCATCAACCGCGATACAAACAGCTGGTTCTGCAATCTTTTTAATAATAGCTAATCTTTCATTAGGTGAATGAGCATCGACTGGGATATAAGCATGTCCAGATTTAATTAATCCCATAAATGTGGCTACCATTTCAAATGTTTGGCCACCATAGACAATAACAGGTGCATCTTTGGCTAAATTCATTGATTTAATTTTAGCTGCTAAAGCATCTGAATATTGTTTTAATTCACCATAAGTATTTTCACGACCTAAATAATCATATACGACACGGTCTGGGGCGACTTTAGCCCAATGTTCAATTCTGGTAATGATTTTATTTTCCATTGCTAACACGTCTCCAAACTAAAATTCATTATAAATAAAGTGTGGTTGGTTAACACCACTATAACTATATAGATATACTAATAAGAACATTATCGCAAGATAAAATACGGTCCGTACAATAAAAGAAGCTATTGTATTTTCGCGTAACTTGTTCCAAGCTTTTTTCATGTAATTCTCCTTATTTTATGACTTGTCTTAATCGACATTACTAAACTCCAATAATTATTAGCATACGCCGAAAAAGAGTCTAACTCAATTCTTTAAACTTTAATTTTATTAAATATTAAAATTTATTTTATCAAAAAAAGGAGCCCGACTAAGCGAGCTTCACTTTCTTAATATTGCATTAATGCTAAAACGTCGTATCCTTTAATCTTATCGCGACCTTTAAGATCTTCTAATTCGATTAAGAATGCACAACCAACAACTTCGCCACCTAATTGTTCAACTAAGTCGATTGTTGCTTGAATTGTACCACCTGTTGCCAATAAGTCATCACATACTAAAACTTTTTGACCAGGTTTGATTGCATCTTTGTGCATGTATAATGCTGATGTACCATATTCTAAGTCATATTCTGACATAACTGTTTCACGAGGTAATTTACCTTTTTTACGAGCTGGGGCAAATCCAACACCTAAATCATAAGCGACTGGACAACCAATGATGAAACCACGAGCTTCAGGTCCAACAATCATATCCACGCCTTTATCTTTAGCGAATTGGAAAATTTTATCTGTTGCTTGACGGTATGCTTCACCATCAGCCATTAATGGGGAAATATCGCGAAAGACAATCCCTTTTTCTGGGTAATCTGGAATACTTGCGACATAATTTTTTAAATCTAACATTTAAATATTGCTCCTTTTAAATTCTTACTTATTAAGATATTGACCTAAAAACGCTGCTATTTCGTTACTTTGTTTTTGCAATAATAATTCTTGCACTTCAATTTGACTTAAACGCTGACGATAAGCAGTAGTTGTTTCTAATTTATGATAACTCGCATTTTTATTACCGGTCATTAAACCATCTTCTATTCTAACAAATCCGACTTCAAAAAACACCTTTATCATGAAAATAAGTAATTCTTTTTTTATTTTTAAATAATTCTCAAGTTTTGTTAAATCCGTTCGTAAATTAAAATCAGTTTGACTCATTACAAAACGATATAATTTCGAAAAATCTTCTCTAGTTGGCATGGGCATCAGGTACACTTTTTCTTGATGATAACCATACAAACTCAATTCTTTCGTTTGAAACATTGGTAACACTTGCGCAATTTCTGTTAAATCAGCAGGTAAATCCACAATCGTTAATTGCTCTGTCGTAATAGTTTCACCTTGTTGAATAACTTGTTGTGCTAATACTAAATTCTCAGCGGTAGGAACTTGTTGTTTTAAAGCTTGATACTTTTTCGTATCAAAGAATAAATATGTCCCCGGTTGTTGAAAACTTTGGGTTGTTAGTGGTTGTTCACGTAAATCGTTAAAATAAATCCCCTCATAAGCAACGTCTTTTAACATAATTTGCGCACTAACATTATTCTTCCAAACATTCTTATTCAAGGAACCAACGATTTTTGTACCGTTAGGTTGTTGTACAATTTTTTGTAAAGTTGCATCTGGAAGCGAAAATCCAATCGCTGTAATTTTTTGTTGATTAGTCGCACTCAGCATTAATCTTAAACAATTTTGGTTCTTACCAACGATTTGTGCCTGTTCAATTCGATAATCATGAAAAGCGAAATATGGTTGCTCATTATCAGTACCATATGGTTTTAACTTTTCTATTTCAGCCAACAAATCTAAATCAACCTCAGCTAATGTTAAATCTCCAGCTAATTGTAAGTCTGATTTTTGTTCTGTAGTTAATTCTTGCTTTTGTGCTTCCTCTTCTAAAATAGCAATTAAATTTTCTATTTGATCTTTCGCAACGGTTAAGCCACAAGCCATATGATGTCCACCGAAACTTGTTAACAAATCACGATGAGGATCTAAACCTTGATATAAATTAAAACCAGCAACTGATCGCCCAGAACCTTTTAAGAGTTCTTTTTCTGGATCATAATTCAAGACTAGCGTCGGTTTATTAGTTGCTTCAACCAATCGACTAGCTACAATTCCTAAAACACCTTCATGCCAGTTTTCTTGCCAGACTACATTAATCAAATGATCACTTTGTTGTTGGGCTTGTTGTAAAGCAGCCTGTGTAATAGCATCTACAATCTCAATCCGTTGATTATTTAATGTTTGCACATGTTCTGCAATTTCTTCAACCCGTTCATCATCGAGTGACGTTAATAATTCAACACCAATTTGACCACTTTCCATACGACCTAATGCATTTAAACGTGGTGCCAGTTTAAAACCAATCGCCACTTCATCGATTGTAGCCTGTTCAATTTGACCTTTAGCGAATAAAGCTAACAAGCCAGAACGATACGTATTTTGTAAAGCGTTGATCCCAAATTTCACTAAAGCACGATTTTCATCAGTTAATGAAACTAAATCTGCCACAGTCCCAATCGCAACTAAATCCAACAAATCACTTGGTGGACCTTCTAATAAAGCTGTTGCTACTTTAAAAGCTACCCCAACACCTGCCAAATCACCAAAAGGATATTCTCCTTGCGGATGACGTGGGTGAATAATCGCGACTGCATCAGTAGGCAATTCTTGCGGTAATTCATGGTGATCAGTCACCACAACATCGACGCCCCGACTTTTCGCATAAGAAATGGCTTCTGCTCCGGAAACACCATTATCAACAGTAATAATTAATTGTGCTCCCATATCAATTAAATACTGATAAACAGCTTTATTTGGACCATAACCATCAGTAAAACGATCAGGAATATAATATTCCACAACCGCACCGAGTTGTTCTAGTGTTTCATACATAACTGATGTACTAGTAATTCCATCAGCATCATAATCTCCATAAATCACTATCTTTTCTTGTTCATAGATTGCTTGACGAATCCGTTCAACACCGACCGCCATATCATGCATCAAGTAAGGATCGTATAAATTTTTTTCACTTGGTTGGATAAACTTTTGAATTGCTTCCGGTGTTTGATAACCTTTTTGCACTAACAATTCACACAAAACTGGTGATAAGTCAGTTGCTTGCGCTAATTCTGTAATTAAAGCTTGATCACTTTTTGTGCTAGTTTGCCAATTATATTTTTGTTTTACCACTAACACTCTACTCCTTAGTTGTTGGAACTGATTTTTGTGGTTCTTTCACAATTTCCACATGTTTATGTTCAGTTGTTTTTGTTTCTTGTCCCCCACGTTGCATTGCATCTAATGCGTTCATGCGTTTCGTTATTTCTTTTAATTTGCTTTTCAATTTATAAATTGTTGCCATAGAAAAGACCATCGCAATTAAAATCCCGAAAACAACACATCCGACTAGCACAATAACTAATGGTAATGTAATTTCTTGAAATGCGAAATTAACCGTTACAGGTTGCGCATTCATCCAAGAAAAAATCACAATAATTAAAATCAAAATTGCACCAACAATTAAACGTATTTGATTTTTCATCATTAATCCCCTCACTCTTATTTTTTATTAAAGATTCCATTTGTTAAAAAGTCCCCAAAATGTGGAAACATTTGATAAACGTGATGACCTAATTCCATAATATAAGGAACATTAACTTCACGCTTATTTGTACCAATCGTGCGCATAATCTTGTCAGCCACTACAACAGGGTCTAAAACAACATTGCCTAAACTATCTAAGTACTTACCAGATTTATCCGCAATATTGAAAAAGTTTGTCGCAATTGGTCCAGGATTAACTGTTAAAACAGAAATTCCTAATGGTTTTAATTCTAATCGTAATGAATTGGAATAGCCTAAGACAGCTGCTTTCGTTGCTGAATAAACAGATGATTTTGGTGTTGAAATTTTACCAGCCATCGAAGCAATATTAATAATTGCACCACAACGACGTTCCGCCATGTGTAAAGCAACATTTTGTGTCATATAAATCAATCCCAAAACATTAACACGGAACATATCTTCAGTCACTGGACGTTCAATTTTTAAAGCTTCTTCCATTAAACCAAAACCGGCACTATTCACTAAAACGGCAATTGGACCGACTTCAGTTTCGATTTTAGCAACAACTCGATCAATTTGATTTGGTTGACTAACATCTAAAGTATAAATATGAGCTGGTTGACCAGATAATTCTTCACAAGTCCGCATAACTTTTTCAAGTTTCGTAAAGTTGCGCGCACATCCCACAACAATCGCACCACGACTGGCTGCATTATAAGCAATTTTTTCACCTAATCCAGATGAAGCACCTGTAATAACAACAACTTTACCGCGTAAATCTTTTAACTGTTTATAACCTTTCATCTTAAAAACGCTCCTTTATTTTCTAAATTCAACATCTTCAACATAAAAATCTTTCACTACTTTTGTATTTTCAAATACTTTTTGGGCATCATTTTCTAAATGTTGGGCTAAATACCCTACATAACGTGCTGAAATATGAGTTAAAAGTAATTTTTGGACACGTGCTTCTTTCGCCACTTCGGCAGCTTGGACACATGTCGAATGATAATAATTATGTGCTAAACGTGCTTCGTCTTTACCAAAAGTACTTTCATGCACTAAAACATCAGCATCTTGGGCGAGTTCAGCAACACTAGCGATTTGACGTGTATCACCTAAAATCGTAACTGTCCGACCCTTTTTAGCTTCACCAATAAAATCTTTTCCATCGATTACTCGGCCATCTTCTAACGTTACCACTTCTCCAGCTTTCAAACGACCGTATAATGGACCAGATGGAATTTGTTGCTCTCTTAACTTATCCACAAGCAATTCACCCGGATAATCTTTTTCTTCCACACGATAACCAAAACATGTGATCCGATGATCCAGTTTTTGACAAGTTACTTTGAAATGATCATCTTCAAATAAAGTGCCTTCTTCTTTGATTTCTACAAAATTAACTTTATAAGTTAACTTAGTTTGTGACACTTGTAATGATGTCCGCACATAATTTTCGATACCTTTTGGTCCATAAATTGTTAATGGCCCCATTTGTTCGCCACCTTGGAAAGAGCGGCTACTTAAAAAGCCTGGCAAACCAAAAATATGATCACCATGTAAATGTGTAATAAATATTTTATTAACTTTTCGCGGACGGATATTTGTTTTTAAAATTTGGTGTTGTGTTCCTTCACCAACATCAAATAACCAAATTGAGTTACATTCCGCTAATAGTTTTAATGCGATTGCAGTGACATTACGTGTTTTTGAGGGTGAACCAGCACCCGTTCCTAAAAATTCAATTTCCATTCTTATATAAAATCCTATCTAAATTCATTCTTTTAATTTCTTTACATCATATTATTTTAACATATGAATGATGTTAATTAATATGCTAGCTTCACTTCTAATAATACTATATTTGCTTTTAATTGAAAAACAACATTACTTTTGATACCGTTACTTGCAGGAGGCTATTTATGAACTATTCTGAATTACGCTTATTAACCCATAATTTACCACCAGAAATCCAACTTTTTTACAGTAATCAGCAGTTGTCTTTTCCTATCACAACTTTAAACGCTGATCAGCATAAAAAAGTTATTTATTTTAGTAATCAAGGACCCACTTGTTGTTCTCAAAACGCCCTCACGATTACTGATTTATTTCAACAACCAACCGAATGGCAAGACTATCAAATTAAAGTTATTTTTCCAAAAACTCAACATCAAAAACGGATTTTAGGTTTTAAAACAGCCCACAACAATTTATTTTTCCGTTAATTTTGTACAAAGTAACAATTTTTTTGCATAAATTAAAAGTTCCACAAACATAATTAAATCAAGCTTTATACGTATCTCAAACCTATTTCTGTTGTCTGCAATATTTATTTGGCTATTTACAAAAATCGTACAGCGTGCTAGATTACTTGTAACAAATAAATATAGTACCTTTAATTCAGTTCAGAGAAACTGGCAAGGTTTTCGGAAGAAAATTATAAAAGATTGTAATTTTGACGCAGTGTACATAAAGTTGCCCTCAGTGTAGCTTTGTGTCTCTTGTTGCAAATTCTAAACCCCTTGCAAATTCTGCAAGGGGTTTTTCTTTTTAGGTACTTAAAAAGAAAGGAAGTTTTACAATGAACAACAAGCAGCACATCGATCACGACTACTCTTTAGAGGCTATCCCTCAAGGAGCTCGCAAAGAATTTTTCTCCATGTTAATGGTTATGTTAGGTTTCGCCTTCTTCTCAGGAAGTATGCTCGCCGGTGGAAATATCGGAACCCAACTTAGTTTTGGTGATTTTGCCAAAGCCGTTATTTTAGGAAATATCTTACTATGTATCTACACTGGTCTATTATCTTATATGGCCGGAGCAACTGGCCTTTCAACTCACTTACTCGCTCGCTACTCATTTGGCGAAAAAGGTTCTTACCTTGTTTCATTCCTCGTTTCCATCACACAAGTTGGTTGGTTCGGCGTTGGGGTTGCCATGTTCGCTATCCCAGTCGCAAAAGTTACCGGCTTAAACGTTTGGCTTTTAATCATCGTCGCTGGCCTATTAATGACAGCAACCGCCTACTTCGGTATGAAATCACTCACCATCTTAAGTATTATCGCCGTACCCGCTATCGCAATCCTCGGTTCAACTTCAGCCGGAAAAGCAATTGTCGACGCTGGTGGATTAACTGAATTAATCGCTTTAAACTCGAACGGCTCTTCAATGTCTATGAATGTCGCATTAGCAGCAGTTGTCGGAACATTTATCAGCGGCGGAACATTAACACCTGATTTTACCCGCTTCTCTAAAAACAAGAAAACAGCCGTTTCAACAACAGTCATCGCCTTTTTAATCGGTAACTCTTTAATGCTAGCATTCGGCGCAATCGGAGCCATGGCAACCGGAAAAGCAGATATTTCCGAAGTTATGTTTACACAAGGCTTAATCATCCCAGCAGTTATTATCTTAGGCTTAAACATCTGGACAACAAATGATAACGCCCTTTACGGATCCGGTTTAGGATTTTCAAACATTACTAAACAACCTAAAAACAGAATGGTCATCTTCAACGGAATCTTAGGAACTTGCTTATCAATGATCTTATATAGTAACTTTATGACTTGGTTAAGTATGCTTAACTCCTTTATCCCAGCAGCAGGTGCCATCTTAATCGCGGACTTCTTCTTAGTAAAACGTGGTAAATACGCTGACTTTAAAACAACTAAATTCAAAGCCATCAACCCAATCGCGATTATCGCTTGGGCAGCCGGTGTGGCAGGAGCTTACTTAATCCCTGGAATCACACCTGTTAACTCAGTCCTCACAGCAGTTGTCACATATGTCATCTTAACAAAAGTTTTTGTGAAGAAAACAGTTGAAAACAACCAAAAAGTTGAAGCATAATAGAATTAGTTCAATATTAGGAGGTTAGGCTACTCATGTTAATCAAACAAGCTCAATTACGTAATCAAGAACAACCCGTTGATATTTTAATTGAAGACGGGATTATTACAAAAATCGCACCCGAAATCACAGCGCCTGATGAAGAAATTATCGACGCAAAAGGTTATCTCACAATTCCGCCTTTCATCGAACCACATGTTCACCTCGATACAACTCTCACAGCTGGTGAACCACACTGGAATGAAAGTGGTACCCTCTTTGAAGGGATTGAACGTTGGTCAGAACGAAAAGAAATGTTAACGGCCGAAGATGTTAAACGCCGTGCTCGCAAAGCTATCTCTTGGCAAGTAGCTAATGGTATTCAATTTATCCGGACTCACGTTGATACAACTGATCCCAACTTAATCGCTTTAAAAGCTATGATTGAATTACGCGAAGAATTAAAAGATAAAGTCACATTGCAAATCGTGGCTTTCCCTCAAGAAGGAATTTTATCTTATCCAAATGGTTTAAAACTTTTAGAAGAAGCATTGAAACTCGGTGCTGATGCAGTAGGCGCTATTCCTCACTTTGAATTCACACGTGAATACGGTGTAGAAAGTATTAACGAAATAGTTAAACTAGCACTGAAATATGACGTTTTAATTGATGTTCACTGTGATGAAATTGATGATGAACAATCCCGCTTCTTAGAAACTTTAGCCACACGTGCTTACGAAGCTGGTATAGGTCATAAAGTCACAGCTAGCCACACAACAGCTATGCACTCTTACAACGGTGCATACACATATAAATTATTCCGCCTCTTAAAAATGAGTGGAATTAACTTTATCGCCAACCCACTTGTAAATATTCACTTACAAGGTCGTTTTGATGATTATCCAAAACGCCGTGGTGTCACACGTGTCAAAGAAATGTTAGCAGCCAATATCAATGTCTGCTTTGGTCATGATGATATCGTTGATCCTTGGAACCCACTAGGAACTGGTAGTATGTTGCAAGTCTTGCATATGGGATTACATGTCTGCCAATTAATGGGTTACAGCGAAATTAATCAATCACTCGATTTAATTACAAAGAACTCAGCCCGAGCACTCAATATTACTGATCAGTATGGAATTGAAGTCGGCAAACCTGGTAACTTAATCATCTTGCCTGCTGAAAACGGCTATGATGCAATTCGTCGTCAAGTTCCTGTTTACTACTCCATTCATAAAGGTCAAGTATTAGCTCATACTACATTAGGTGAAACAATAGTTAAGATTGACAATGATGAAATTGTTGATTTCAAACGTTAATTAAATAAATTTAAATCCTACCTCCTCAACTAATTGAGGAGGTTTTTTGATATCAAATAAAACTTCGTATAGCTGACTTTTTAGATCTTGTTGCTCTGCTTTGGATTTACCTAAGCGTTTTTGTAACTTTTCGACAATCTTTTTTGAATCAACGTCTTGGTTTTCTTTTTCCACATTATCTTGGTTTTGGTCTTCCAATACTTCTGATTCTACTTGTTTGTCTTCATTCATAAATATACCTCCGCGCATTTTAAGGCTTGGGAGCCTATTAATTTTCTCGCATTTTAAAGCTTGGGAGCTTGCTCGCATTTTGAGTCTTGGGAGACTTGCTAATTGTTCTTTAAAGTCTGCAATCTAGCAAAAAAGACATAATAAAAAGGCTACTGTGTTAACAGAGCCTTGATTTTGTGTATTAAAAAAGCACTCACTAATTAGTGAATGCTAAAATGGAGCCCACTCTCTGAACTCCTTAAATATTTTATATGCTTTTCTCATCATTGAGTTTTCTTTTAGGTACTCAAAACCTTTAACAGTTAATTCTACACTGTCAACAAAAGCCATCCGTTCCCATGGTCTTATCTTATCAAAGTTAGCAGATTTGATAATTCCGTCTCTTCTAAGATATACCAAAGTTTTTATGAATTGTTTATCTGAAACGCCAAATGTACTTCCTTTAAAAACATTCCTATCAACTTCCAAATCGTTTTCGTAACAATATTTTAGATAACTTAATATCTTATAAGTTACCGCAAAGAAATCTTTATTACTCATTCATTTTCACCACTTATGTTTTAAAATGCGATTATAACGGCTGATACTCTTTTAAATCATCTTTGAACTCTTCGCAACCCTTACGAACTAAAGCCTTAAGGTTATAGCCATTAACTTCAATATCTTCGCCCTCATCGGTAGCTAACCAAGTCAAAGGGTCAACAACTCCAACCAAATGAATCAGGGCTTCATTATCTCCGCCTTGCCCCATTGTAATGATTTCTGTCAATACATTAGGTGGCAATTCAATAGATCCCACCATCCCCCTATCCTCAACTTCGGGAAACTCTATATTCAATTGTGGCTCATTGTCATCAAAATCATAACTAGTCACATACATTTCAATCTTCATTATGTTCACCTCGTTTAAACAATCGTTTCCCTTGTCTTAATCGTTTTGTTTGATAGTCTTCTGGTCGGTATACCGTAATAATACCCCCACGTACATATACTACTAAAGGTTTATCTTTCTTATCTTGTATATATGCATGTGCTTTGACTCCTTTACGGTCTTTAGATACATAAACTTCATTAGCCTTTATCAATACATCATAGATTTCATAAGCACCATTTTTATTGATTTCAATGTCCTTATGATGCCTTGCTATATGATATACCCTTTCTTTACTAATATAAACCTTTTCAATAGGTGTTTCCACTCCTTTTGAGAAAATATTCATCAATGTAGTTGTAAACTCATCAAAGTCAGATTGAGTAAATTCACCGTGTTTGATAGCTCGCTTTACTAATTGTTTATCATTAGATTTACCAAAGAGTTGCAAATTCATCTGCATTCTTGGCTTCTGTTCATCCACCCAATAAGCACTAATAGCGCACCTACAGTTAGGATGTGTATCACCTGGAATATTCGGCACTTCGTCCACTTTATAAACTCCGGGACCGTAACTATTATCAACTTCAGCTAACGCCCCACAATGTGAACAGTGTCCAATTTCAGCATGCCATTTACAGTATTTATAACCATATCTGCGCAAGCTATCCATCTCTGCTTGTGTTTGTACCCTAGCAGTTTCTGTACGCGCTAAACGCTCTGATTTTGCCTGTGCTGATACTATGCTTTGCTTGACTAATGGTTGTAATCTTTTTGCCAATTCATAAGGACTAGTACCTTGAATAGCGTTGTCCATTAACGCTAAACTTAATTCAGCTTGCAAAACATCTATATCTCTCCAGATTTACCTTTGTTCACATCTATGTTTCAATGAATCTCTATAGGTTTTCATCCCTATTAACATAATATATCCATCATAACAGATTGGAATTTCGCTGTGTTTTTCATCAAGATAACTCTCTAAATTCTTCAAATAAAAATCTAATGGATAATATTAAATCTCTAAAATCAACGCTTAACATCAACTCAACTGTTTCATTCAATTCCATATTTATCACTCCTATTTTTTGTATTAAAAAAGCACTCACTAAATGTGAATGCTTATGTTAATTTGTATTCTTTTAGGTCATCTTTGAATGCTTCGTAACCTTTACGGGTTAAGTCCTTCAAATTGTATCCATTAACTGTGATATCTTCCCCAGCATCGGTCTTTAGCCACGCAGCCGGATTTACGACTTCCACTTTTGAAGCTGGTGTATCATAACCTTCGTCACCTGCCACGTTTATTTGAGCTAAAATTCCCGGAGGCAACTCAATCGTTCCGACTAAACCTTCCGTTTTAACGTCCGGAAATACAATATCAAGCTCCGGTATTTCTTTATCAAAAGCATAATCGATTGGATACATTTGTATCTTCATAAAAAAACGCTCCTTTCACCTAGTATAATCGCTTATTCTTCTTTAACCCCTTAATCTGATAATATCTCGGGCGATAAGCTGTTACTAAGCCGTTGCGAACAAAAACGACTAATGGATTGGTTTCATTCCGTTCTATATAAGCGTTTGATTTTCTACCTCTAACATCTTTAGAAGCATACACGCTACTAGGATTCTTCAAAACACTAGCCACAAGTTCCGCTCCTTCGTTATTCACTGAAAAATGATTATTATGGCGTCCCGCTAGATGATACACCCTATCACTAGTAGTGTACACCTTTTCAATAGTTGTTTCCACTCCCTTAAAAAAGCATTTATTCATAAATGATTCTTAATACAAAAAAAGAAGTGATAGTTAAATAACTATCACTTCTTGCTTTATTTTAAAATTCCTTGCGCTACACAAGCACCATAATGTTTTAACCCTTTAGGATTAGGATGAACATTATCATCATAGAACCAAGTAGTTTGATTTTTACTTGTTTCATACCAATTAATCACATGGAAATTCTTATATTCTTTTTTCGCTGCTTTTAAAGCATCATTAACTTGCGCTTCCCAACGTCTTGTAGGTACATGGACATTAATCCAATACAACTTTCTTTTACCAACAATTTGCATGATTTTGGTTAAATCATCTTCAGTAAAGGGACCATTGGTACCACCACTAATTAAAATAGTTGGAGCTAACTTGCCTTGATCATGTAATGTTTGTAATACAGTCACCATCGTATGAACTTGACGCCCGACTTTGGCATCGATATACATTTTTGGGAAAATCTCTTGTAAAGTTGTAGAACCATCCGCCAAAACTGAATCACCTACTGCTGTGATTTTCATTTTACTTGCTTTAGCTTGTTGTTTTTTTGTTAAAGAGAATTCTTTCTCGGTTTTGGCACGCGCCTTGGAACTTGTTTTTTTATTGTTATTAACTTTTTGATTGTTTTTAGCAACTGTTTTTTCATTTTTAGCAATCGCTTGTGCTAGTTGTGATTGTTTTTTCATTTTAGCTGCTGCTGGTTGTAAAAACCAACCTGTAATCGCTAATAAGACAACCACAGTTGGTAAAATCGCTAACCAACGTTTCCAACCATATGGTGAGTTTTTTTGTAAAAGCTTTTTAATAACTGACCAAGTTTTTTGATAATCAAACTTTTGAAGTGGCTTTTCTAAATAACGATAAGATAACTCACTCAAAATTAAAATCAAAGTAATTTCAATTAAAGCATGGCGCCACGGATGAGCTGCCATATTTTGTACATGTTCTTCATAAAAAACCATGACAGGATATTGATATAAATAAATCCCATAACTTCTTTTCCCGATCCAATTAAAGACAGGATTCGTTAATAAACGATTTAAATCGGCTCCAGGATGAGCCACAATCGCAATTAACACTGCGGAAATTAATGAGAAGAGTAACATCCCTCCACGATAAACAAATGCACTTTCCCCACTCATTTTAAAATTCATAATAATAATTAAAACCAAAGCTAAAATTCCCGTTACATCTAAGATTAAACGCGCTTTTGGTTTTACATCACGACGCAATTTCGTACTTGGCCAAATAAAAGCTAAGGCTGCACCAATTAAAATCGCAAACATCCGTGTATCAGTTCCATAATAAACCCTAGAAGGATCGACTCCCGGTTGATATAAAATAGCCATCAACAATGCTGATACGAAACTTAAACCTAAAAATATTTTAAAAATTTTGCCTTTTTTCACAAAACGTAAGAGTAATAAAACCACAAAAGGCCACAGTAGATAGAATTGACCTTCTATCGACAGTGACCACATATGCGTAAAGGGAGATTGCGCGCCAAATTTATCAAAATATGACTCACCTTGGCTTACTTGAAACCAATTATAGACATACAAGAAATTGGTGACGATAATCGCCCGCACATGTGCTAACAAAGCCCTTTGAAACAACGTAATATACGCGACTGTCCCTAAGACCGCTGTAACTAATGCCGGATACAATCTACGCATCCGTCTGAGATAAAAAGCTTTAATATCAATTGTTTTATTTTGTTCCCATTCTTGAACTAACAAGTCAGTAATTAAATAACCTGATAATACAAAGAAAATTGGAACACCTAAAAATCCGCCTTGGACTTTATATGGAAATAAATGATATAAAATAACACCAATTACTGCTAGCGAGCGAACTCCATCAAAGCCTGTTATATAGCGACTCTTCTTCAATCTCTTTGCCATCTAACCCGCAAACTCCTTATTAAATTTTTATTCTACAAATTCAAAAGTAAAGTTTTCAATTTGTACTAAGTCGCCACCTTTAGCGCCTTTTTCACGTAATGCTTCATCAACACCCATACCACGTAATTGGCGAGCAAAACGCATTAAACTTTCGTCATGATCTAAGTTAGTCATCTTGAAGAGTTTTTCTAAGCGATCGCCAGATAAAATCCAAGTTGCATCTGAATCACGAGAAATTGTAAATCCAGGATCAGTTGTTTCATCTTTGAATTCATGCATACCAACTTTTTGTTCTTCCATTTGACGTTGTGCTAATGTTTCAAATTCTGGTGTTTCATCTAAAACATCTGCTGTACGTTGCATTAATGGTTTCACACCTTGACGTGTTACAGAAGAAATTTCCATCACTTCTGGCATAGTTGGTAAGATGGGATTTTCAGCTAATTTTTCTTTAAATTTAGCTAAGTTTTCACTTGCATCAGGCATATCCATTTTTGTACCGACAACAATTTGTGGTCGTTTCAACAATTCTGGATCATATTTTTTCAATTCTTCATTAATTTTGACATAATCTTCATATGGATCGCGTCCTTCTAAACCAGACATATCAATTAAATGTAAGATAACACGTGTTCTTTCAACGTGACGTAAGAATTGAATCCCTAAACCAACACCTTCAGAAGCGCCTTCAATCAAACCTGGTAAATCGGCCATAGCGAAGTCACGTCCATCATCTAAACGAACCATTCCTAAGTTAGGAACTAATGTTGTAAAGTGATAATCAGCAATTTTTGGTTTAGCACTTGTAACAACTGATAATAATGTTGATTTACCAACAGATGGAAAACCAACTAAACCAACATCAGCTAACACTTTTAATTCTAATTTTAATTCACGTTCTTGTCCGGGTTCGCCATTTTCAGCAATTTCTGGAGCAGGGTTTTTCGCATTTGCAAAGTGAATATTACCTCGTCCGCCACGTCCACCAGGAGCAACAACTAATTCATCATTATGATGTAATAAATCACCTAAAACTTCACCAGTTTCAGCATCAGTTACAGTTGTCCCTTCTGGAACAGAAATGTATAAATTATCAGCCCCACGACCGTACATTCCTTTAATCATACCGTTTTGACCTGGTTTAGCTTTGAAAATTCGGTGATAACGGAAATCCATTAAAGTCCGTAACCCTTCATCAACTTTCAAAATGATGCTACCACCACGGCCACCATCGCCACCTGCTGGTCCACCGTTAGGAACATATTTTTCCCGACGGAAAGCAACCATACCGTCGCCACCTTTACCAGCCTTTACTTTTATTTTAACTTGATCTACAAACATCTAAGTTCCACCTTTTCTTTTAATACTTATCTATATCTATCGACTCTTATTTCAGCATAATAAATAATATTATTCTTAATCTTTCCTATTGTATCATTTTTAAAACTAATAAACAAAACTATCTCACAATGAAAGCGCGCTTTTAAGCAACTTTATAAGCTTAATTTAATTGTTTGCGCTACCTTTTCTGAAATACCTAATTTTTTAAACTCGGAAAGAGGTGCTGCTTTAATTTTCGCTAAAGAACCAAATTCTTTTAATAACTTAATCCGTGTTTTTGGTCCTACACCAGGAATCTGTTCGAGCCGCGATGTTAGAGAATTTTTGGAATGAACTTGCCGATGATACGTAATCGCATACCGATGTACTTCATCTTGAATCCGTTGTAATAAATAAAAACCTTCACTTTTTGGATCTAATTGCACTTTAGTTCCATCCGGTTTCATTAAATCAGCTGTTTTATGCTGATCATTTTTAACCATCCCAGCCACCGGAATCTGCAGTCCTAATTGATTTTCTAAAACATCCCGAGCGGCGTTGATTTGGATTTGTGCTCCATCCATTAAAATCAAATCCGGTAAAGCTTGTTTTTCGTTCAACAACCGGCGATAACGACGATAAATAACTTCTCTCGTACTAGCTGTTTCATCCGCATGGTCTACATTTTTTAATTTATATTTACGATAATCTGATTTACTAGGACGTCCATCTAAAAACGAAACCATCGCTGAAACTAAATCGACACCTTGTAAATGTGAATGATCAAACGCTTCAATCCGATGTCCCATTGGTAAATCAAGTGCCGTCATCACTTCTTGCATAGCACCAATCGTTTTACGCTCATCTAATGCCAACAAACGGAATTTATCTTCTAAAATAATTTTAGCGTTTTTCGTTGCTAAATCGAGTAAAGCTTTCTTTTGACCTCGTTGGGGTGTTCGGACTGGAATTTGTAAAATATCACTTAAAATGTCTTTTTCCAGACTTGCAGGCACTAGAATTTCTTTGGGCAACATGCGATTTTTTTGATTATAAAACTGCAAAATAAAAGTTACCACTTCTGATTCTGGATCAGCAATACATGGAAAGAGCCTTTTTTCCCGTTTAATCAACCGTGATTGGCGAATGAAAAAGATTTGTAATGATAACCATCCTTTATCATGATAAAACGCAAAAATATCGCGTGGTGTTTGATCATTAGAAATAATTTGTTGTTTTTCAACTGTGATTTCAATATATTTAATTTGATCACGAATTTCAGCTGCACGTTCAAATTCTAAATTTTCTGCAGCAGCTTCCATTTTTTGTGTGAGTTCTTTTTTTACAGTTTGAACATTACCGTTTAAAAAAGATTTAATTTTCTTAATTTGTTCCGCATATTCAGCTTGATCAACTTCTTTAAAACAAGCTCCTAAACATTGATCCATATGATAATACAAACATGGTCTTTTTTGTGGTCCATGACACCGCCGTAATGGATATACCTTTTGAATGAAATTAACTGTTTCTTGGGCTGCATAAACATTAGGATATGGTCCAAAATAATAGCCGCCATCTTGTTTAATCGCATTTACAATTTTAATTTGCGGATCTTTTTCTTTAGTGATTTTAATATATGGATAACCACTACCCGCCTTTAATTTAATATTATAATATGGTTTATATTTTTGAATTAAAGTTACTTCTAAGAGAAAAGCTTCTTTATCTGTTTCCGTAACAATTGTTTCAAAATCAACAATTTCCGCTACTAGCAAAGCTGTTTTACCCGTTTTTTGACCATTAAAATATGAGCGCACCCGATTTTTTAAATTTTTCGCCTTACCTACATAAATAATCTTTTGACTAATATCTTTCATCAAATAACACCCTGGTAAATCGGGCAATAATTTTAATTTATTTTCCAACTTAGCATTCATCGACAATCACCTCTTTTCAAAATCAACTTTTTTCTTTATTATACTGACTTTTAACAAATTTACCATAATAAAAAACTTGCCTTAAACAACCTTGAAATTGTTTAAAACAAGTTTTTTTAGTTTCTATAATACTTTTGATAAGAACTCTTGTGCTCTTTCTGTTTTAGGAGCTGTAAAGAATTCTTCTGGAGCAGCTACTTCTTTAATGTAGCCATCAGCCATAAACCAAACTTCATCAGCTACTTCTTTCGCAAAGCCCATTTCGTGTGTAACAACTACCATTGTCATACCGGCTTCTGCTAAATCTTGCATAACTTTCAAAACTTCACCAACCATTTCAGGATCTAAGGCACTTGTTGGTTCGTCAAATAATAAAACTGCCGGATTCATCGCTAAAGCCCGCGCAATTGCGACCCGTTGCTTTTGACCACCTGATAAACTTTGTGGATATTGTTCAGCTTGTTCTTGTAAACCAACTTTAGCTAATAATTCTAAAGCTTGTTTCTTGGCTTCACTGCGGTTCACACCTTTAACTTTCATAGGTGCTAACATAATATTTTCCACAACATTCATATTAGGGAATAAATTAAAATTTTGGAAAACCATTCCCATTTTTTCCCGTAATTCATTTAAGGCTTTTTCAGAAACATTAGTTAATTCTTGGCCTTCAAAAATAATTTTACCAGCTGTTGGTTGTTCTAAAACATTCAAACAACGTAAAAATGTACTTTTACCCGAACCAGATGGACCAACTACACAGATCACTTGTCCTTCATTAACTGTTTCACTAATATCTTTTAAAACTTCATTTTCACCATAATGTTTTTGTAAATGTTCGATTTCGATTAACTTAGTCATGATTCATCTTCCTTTCAAAATGGCCTAATACTTTAGAAAGACTGAATGTCATAATAAAGTAAATAATCATTGTTACAAAGAGTGGTGCAACACCTTTATATGTGGCTGATTGTACTAATTGAGTTTGATACATTAAATCAGTTACCCCAATAATAGATACAATTGAACTTTCTTTAATTAAAGTAATAAATTCATTACCTAATGCAGGCCAAATATTCTTCAATGCTTGTGGAATAACTACGTAACGATATGTTTGATTCTTAGTTAACCCTAAACTCCGAGCTGCTTCTGTTTGACCTTTTTCAATTGAGTCAATCCCTGAACGGATAATTTCAGCGATATAAGCACCAGAGTTCAATGATGTTGCAATAATACCGGCAACTAAAGCTGGTAATGATTGAACAACTGCACCAATCCCGAAATAAACAAACATCACTTGAACCATTAATGGTGTCCCACGAATAAATTCAATATATGCCACAGAAATAGCATGCGCAATCTTGTTATCTGAAAGACGCATTAAAGCTAATAATGTCCCTAAAATAAAACCAATCACAACAGAGATAGCTGTAATTAATAATGTATATTCAATACCTTTTAAGAAATAAGACCAGTAATCAATTAAATCATTATCTTCTGTGGTTGTTTTCATGTATTTACTTGCTTTAGGAATATAATCGTTAGTAATTAAATTTTGTTCTTTAATTTCAGAAATACTCTTATTAGCAGCATCAACTAAAGCATCAGAACCTTTAGCGAAAGCCATCGCATAACCTGTTTGATCAGCATCCACTTTGAATTTTGGATCCATAATAACTAAACCTTTATTATTAACAGCATATGCTTCAGCTGTTGGTTGATCCATAGCAACACCTTGAACCTTACCTGTTTGTAAAGCAATGACTAAGTTATTTAATTTAGCTAAACCTTTAACTTTTGCTTTAGGCATTTGTTCTTTAACTAAATCATATAATAAAGAACCTGTTTGGGCACCGATTGTTTGTCCATTGAAATCTGCTTTAGTTTGATATTTATCACGATCGGCTTCATTCACTAAAATAACTTGTTTTCCAGAATAATATAATTCAGTAAAATCAACATTTTTACGTCTTTCTGGTGTTGGATTAATCGCAGAAATAACACCGTCAATTTTATGTGTTTCTAAAGCTACTAATAAAGAATCAAAATCCATATTTTTAAGCTCTAATTTAACACCTAAATCGTCGGCAATCTTACGTGCAATATCAATATCCATCCCGACATATTTTGTTTTATCGCCAACTTTAGCTGTAAATTCATACGGTGGATAATCCGCACTCACGCCCACAACTAAAGTACCTTTTTCTTTGATATCTTTCACAGATGTATCATTTGTATTATTTACATTTGAATTATCATCAGCCATAACATGATGTGCCGGCAGCATAAACATAGTTATAACTAAGATAATACTAAATAAAATCTTTTTGATGTTTTGCATCTAAATCCTCTTTTCTATTATTTGTATATTAGGATTATACTCCTTAATAATTATTTATGCAATAATTATTCAAAAAATATTCATTTTATACATTTTTCTTTGTATTTTTGTATATTAGTGTCTTTTCGAGAGTTAAAATTGAATTTTATTTTAAAAACTGTTATTGTAAATTCAATAAGACATCACAACTAGGAGGGTTATTATGGGATTGAAAATTACTCGACAAAACAATCTAGAAAAATTATTCGAAAATTTCGTTGTTGATCCTAACAAAGAACAAAAATTAAAATCAACTGTTCGTAAAGAAGAAAAAACAGAATCACCTAAAAAAGAAGATAAAAAATAATTTTTAAATAGAAAAGCTCTCAGACTTAAAATCTGAGAGCTTTTTTAGTTCAACTTATTTAGTTGGTGAAAAACCATCTGGATAACGTTTATTCAATGTATCAATATTATTTTGAGCAACTTCATCAAAAGGAATATCTGCCCATTGAGCAATTTGTGATAAATACCAGAGAACATCTCCCATTTCATGAACCATTTGTTCACGATCTAGTTCTTTACCACGAAAAGTATAATCTTTAATTAAATCAATCAACTGGCCACTTTCACCAGCTAACCCTAACGCACAATTTGTTAAAACTTGTTCTGTTCCATATAAGGTCCGATTAGCAGCTTCTTGATATTCATTAAATTCCATCTTATTACTCCTCTTCTTGAACTAAATATTGGTCAATCCATTCCCAGACTTGTTCTTTACCTGTTTTATCCACAGATGAGAACAAGATAACGTCATCTTCCGGACGTAAGTTTAATCCTTTACGAATAACACTTAAACGTTGATTTCTTTTATTTTTAGGTACTTTATCAATCTTAGTTCCAACAACTAAAATTGGTAAATCATAATAATGAAGAAAATCAATCATTTGTTTATCTAATTGAGTTGGTTCATGACGTGCATCAACTAAAGAAATGACACCACGTAATTCGCTTCTTTCAGCAAAATATGTTTCAATCATGCGTCCCCATTTTTCACGTTCTTTTTGAGAAACTTTCGCATAACCATATCCGGGAACATCCACGAAATATAATTGTGATTCAATATCATAAAAATTTAAAGTTTGGGTTTTTCCGGGCTGACTAGATGTTCTAGCATAACCATTACGATTAATTAATGTATTAATCAAAGATGATTTTCCTACATTAGAACGACCGGATAACGCAACTTCAGGATAACCTTCCTGTGGATATTGTTCTGGTCGAACGGCACTAATCGTTAAGTCAACATTATGTACTTTCATCTATCTTTCACTCCCTTGTTTTTTCAATCATTCATATTCTAACACATTTTAGAACTCTTGTTTAAATTAAAAAATAGCATTCCGTGACCCGTTAGATCCGGAATGCTATTTACGCGAAAATTAAAGAGGGCCATGGTCCCTATTTAATTTTTACGGCTAAGTTTTAATTACTTAACTTTTACTACTTCTTTTTCACCATAGAAACCACAGTTTGAACAAACATGGTGAGATTTTCTTAATTCACCACAGTTTGGGCATGCGCTCATACCTGGAACTTGTAATTTATAGTGTGTACGACGTAATCTTTTACGTGTTTTAGATGTTTTACGTGCTGGTACTGCCATCGCTGAAACACCTCCTTATTTTTTCATTGAAAATTATTAACAAAAAGAATTGTACTTGTTATTGACCGCTTTTGCAACTAAACATCAGATTTTTCATCATTTTTTTCAAAAAAATCTTGTAATTTAGCTAATCGAGGATCAATTTTAGGTGATTCTTCTTGTTTTTTCTTAACTTGATCTTCAGTTACGATTTGCCAATCATTACCTGTTGGCAATGTTGCTTCTGTCGCTTGCTGTTCATCATTTGTTAACACCTGCATCGGAATTTGTAGCAGAATATTATCTAAGACAACTTGATCTAAATCAATTAAATCATCTTCTAAAACTAAAGCAACATCATTATCACCAAATTCAGCTAAGCGCTGACGGTCAAAATGACTAATATAATGCTCTGTCAAATCAAAATCTAATGGTAGATCAACTGGTTGAAAAGATCGCGTTGATGGGAGTGTTAAAGTAACTTTAACGCGTGCATAAAGCATCGTACCCATTTCATCAACTGTAAAAAAACCACTAACTTCAATTGGTGAAACAGCGATTAATTCAGGGTTCCGCTTTTGTAAAGCTTGCTCTAAATTCAATGTTTCTTCAAAGTTTAACGGCTTCTCACCAGTAAAACGCAATTCACTTAATGACCATTTCATGCTAATTCCTCCTAATGCAACAGGTCAAATCATACCTGTCATTCAATAGTTTGTCAATGTTTTTTCCTTGACACCTTATTACAAATATCGCAACGGTGATTTTTTCAAATCTTGTGCATTTCCGGTAATCATTTCATAAATTTTTCCGGATCGATAATCAAGATTTAAAAGACCTTCTTTATCAGCTTGCCCAACTTTTGTATAAATAGGCAGCGGTGTTGTTTTTTTGACTTTCCCTAAATATTTTTGTCCTTTTTGAGAAAAACCTAACAACCGCATATATGGTTGGCGCTGTAAAATAGCAGCTTCTTGTTGCGTAAAGTTTAACAACATTGCTGTAGTTAAACGTGTTAAATGTGTATATGTGTAACGTTTTGTTTTCACAAGTTGCAAAAACTCTTGATAAGTGGCTGTCTTAGCTAACTGTTCATGAATAGTTTTAAAACGATTTTCCAATCCTTCTGACATTCCATAAATCTGCGCCAATTCACTAACTGGAGTAGTTAACAATTTATATTTTAATAATGGCCATAAATCATCCCATGTCACAACTGTTGGCGCCATTTTTAACGTTTCCCAAGTTACCGGCGGAACATATTGCTGACACAACGCTTGCTGCTCAGATTTCCAATGTTGGCGAATTGCAGTTGCACTAGCGATTGCTTGTTCGGCTACTAGTTCAGTTGCATGATACTCAGCTTGATAGCGTTGCAAGGGAACTAATTTTAATGGTTCACCTAATTGCTGATTCGCCCGAGCATATGCCAAACCCAATAAATCATTCGGTTGATTCAAAGCTATCCCTAATGTAGCTTGCAGTGCATTCTGATAAGCTGCTGCATATGACTGATCAAATTTTTTAAAATCACCAGTTACAGTAGCTGCTTGACGTGCCAATTCCATAAAATCATACTCACTATGTTCTGACCCAAAAGCCAAATATTCCACATCTAATGCCGCTAAAATCTGAACACCAGCAAAAGCGAAGCGATCAGCTGCTTGCATACAAAAACCAGTAGGTATCTCTACAATTAAATCAACACCACTACTTAAAGCTTGCTGTGCCCTTTGCCATTTATCTAAAAAAGCGGGCTCCCCGCGTTGCAAAAAGTTACCACTCATCGCAACTACAATTAAATGTTTAGGGAACCGCTCTTTAATTTGTTTAATTTGATAAAGATGTCCGTTATGGAATGGATTATATTCCGCAATAATACCAACAGCTTTCATCTTTTCACCTCAAATTAATTTTATTTTTGACATTGGAAGAACCAACGTGTTGTTGTTTCATTTGGTTTTTGTCGCCCAAAATCAGCTGTAACTTCTACTTGGGTAAAACCAGCTTCTTTTAATAATTTTTGATATGTCACTAATGAATATGTTCGTTCATGATGTAACTCATTAATCCGTTCATAACCATCAATTTGTTCATTATAAATGAAGAATGTTAAATCATGAACAACACTATGTGGTTGCTCATCGATAAATGTTTGCCACATAAAAGCACGTTCCTCATCATTATAATTAAACATATAACCGGGATAAACTTCATCTGTTTGATACGGTGTAATCACATCGAAAATAAATTTACCATCAGCAGCTAAATGTTGTGCCACTTCTGTAAACGTTGCTAATAAAGCTGTTTCATCAGGCAAATAACAAAATGAATCCGCAAAACAAGTAATGTTATCATAGACAGCTAATTCGCTTAAATCAGTCATATCTCCTTGAATTAAACCAAGTTCAACATTAGCTTCTTGAGCGTGCATATCAGCTAAAGATAACATTTCAGCTGATAAATCAAAATCAGTTACTTGATAACCATTTTGCGCTAACATCACGGCTAATCTTCCTGAACCACCTGCTAATTCTAACAATTGACCTTTTTTATCTGGCAAAATTTCTAAAACCATCGCAAGCCAATCTTCATATAAAGTTGGCTCCATTAATTCATCGTAAAGTTGCGCAAATGTATTATAAATCAATTTAGTCTACCCATTCCTCAATATCAACCATTTCAGCATCAGACCATAATTTTTCTAATTTATAAAATTCACGTGCTTCTTCTTTAAAGATATGCACAATCACATCGCCTAAATCTACTAAAATCCAGTTCGCACCATCGCGACCTTCGATAGATTTGATTGTACCACCAGCTTTATGAACTTGTTCAGCAATTTCTTCTGAGATAGCTTTAACTTGACGTTCAGATCCACCTTGCATAATAACGAAATAGTCAGCTAACAAACTAACTTTTTCAACATCTAAAGCAATGATGTTTTCAGCGCGTTTGCGATCTCCGGCTTCAACAACAACTTGTAATAATTCTTTACTGTTCATATTTTTTCTCCTTTTAAGTTAGTCCAACTTACCGGCAACCCAATAATTATAAGTTTCCATAGCAGCAGGATAAATAACTTTTTTCATTTGTAATAAATGTTCTAATGTATGTTGTGTTTCATAACTAACAGCTTCATTTAAATCTTTTTGTGCAATCAAGCGAGCTTCTTGAACCCCTGGAAAATCACGCCCTGGTTCAATATAATCAGCTACATAAATAATCCGATCTAATAAAGTCATGTCTTTAGCACCAACTGTATGTTTGCGCACTGCATCTAAAATTTCTGGATCAGTAATCCCTAATTCAGTTGCAATCATTTCCGCACCAACCACACCATGCCAAATAAAATTATCCCAACGTAATAAATCTGGATCTAAATGCTTAGTTTGAATTACTGCTTGAAAGTCACTATCTGAACGTTCTTTAGCATAATCATGAACTAATGCTGCTATACTAGCTTTTTCAACATCAGCTTGATTATCTTTGGCTAATTGAATAGCAGCTTGTTCCACACCTAAGACATGTTGAAAACGCCGAGGACTCATAGCAGTTTTTATTTTACTAACTAATTCTTCCCGGGTTCCTGGGTAATATTTTTGACTATATTTAATCTTTGTCATTAGCATATAACCTCTTTTCTGCAATATAAGCAGCTACATGATCCGGTACAAGATAGCGAATCGACCGTTCTTGATAACAATATTCTCGAATTTGACTCGAACTAATTTCTAATAACGGTAATTCAACCCATTGAACTGGATATTTAGTTTCTTTGGGATAGCCCGAACGATACACACCGACAAAATTAACCAATTGGACCAATTCATCAATGCGATACCATTTAGGTAAATAAGCCACCATATCCGCTCCGATAATAAAATAAAATTCCGTCTCAGGATACTGTTCTTGGAATGCTAAAATAGTGTCAATCGTATAACTTTTACCACCTCGAAGCACTTCATCCAAAGCCAATTTAAGGTGTGGATTATTCTCAATCGCTTTTTGAACCATTGTAATCCGTTCTGTAACCGCTACTGGATTTTTTTGATCAATGTGCGGTGGTTGATTGTCAGGTAACAACCATACTTCATCTAAATTTAATCGTTGATATACTTGTTCTGCGATAAATAAATGACCATGATGGATTGGATCAAATGTTCCACCCAAAATTCCAACCCTACTTGGTTTAAGTTGTTGTTCAGTTTTGATTTTAATCACCTTCTACACAACAATTCAGCTGTCTTTTATAGAGCAGCTACTTCATTAGAAATTTTACGGTGAGCAACTTTATGCGCTCTCCGGTATAACACTAAAACATTTCCGATTGTTTGCACTACTTCAATATCACTGTTTTCAGATAAATATTCTTTAACTTCTGCAGCTTCAACTAATGAATTTTGTAAAATATTAACTTTAATTAATTCATGTTTTTCAAGTGCATATTCAACTTGTTCTAACCAAGTTGCGGATAAGCCATCTTTACCAATTTGAAACATTGGTCGTAAATGATGTGCTTGACTTCTTAAATAACGTTTTTGTTTTCCTTTTAACATATATATCTCCTTTAAATCATTGCTTTTCTTAAACTTACAGCAACGCCTTTTGGTGCCCAACCAGCAACTACGCTATCAGCTTTGACACTTACCCAACCTAAACCAGAAAATACAAGATCGCTTTTTTCTTTTGTTTTAAATTCAAAACGAACTAATTCTGGTAAGTTTGTAATATCAGCTGGTGGTTGTAATAATTCACCAGCATGTTTAGCATAAAATTCTGTTGCTCCTGCTGTTTTTGTCCGATGAATCATCAAATTATTTTCAGCATAAACAACCACACCTTGTTTTTCACCAGCAACATAATCAAAACGTGCTAAAGCACCTAAAAATAATGTTTGACCTGGATTTAATTGATAAACACGTGGTTTAATTTCTTTTTGAGGAGCAGCTAAACGTAAATCTTTCCCAGTTAAATAATGAGCCATTTGATCTTTATGGATAATACCTGGTGTATCAATCAATTCACTACCATCATCAAATGGAATTTTAATCATATCTAATGTTGTCCCTGGGAAGCGAGATGTAGTGATTAAATCTTGGTAACCTGTACTTTCTTTAATAATTTGATTAATTAAAGTTGATTTACCAACATTTGTAACCCCAACAACATAAACATCGCGACCTTCACGATACTTATCGATTAATTCAAGTAATTCACGGACTTGTTGGTTTTTCTTAGCACTTGTTAAAACCACTTCTAAAGGTCGTAAACCTTGAGCGTTCGCAGATTGACGTAACCAATCTTTTAATTTACTCCGTTTTAAAGAGTGTGGTAATAAATCTTCTTTGTTACCAACTAATAAAACTGGGTTATCCCCAACAAAACGGTGAATTCCTGGGATAATTGATCCACTAAAATCAAAAATATCCACAACATTAACGATTAAAGCATCAGATTTACCAATTTCATTTAAAAGTGCTAAGAAATCGTCATCAGTTAAACTAACATCTGTAATCTCGTTATAATTTCTTAAACGAAAACATCTTTGACAATAAAGTTCTTCTTTTTCTAAACCTTTTTTAACAGCTGCTTTTGGTGTATAACCTAATTCATCTTTATCATCTGATTGAATCTTAACACCACAGCCAATACAATATAATTCTTCGTTATTTTCTGTCATCTAAAGACTTCCTCCACTTAATTTCAAAACCTTCTTTTTTAGCTAATTGTTTTTTCACTTGTTTTTCTAAAAATCGATTAAATTTCGTATTCCAAGCATCCGTTTGAACAATCGGACGAACTAAGACACTTCTGATTCCAGCACTATTAGCGGCTGCAATATCAGTCATTAATTGATCACCGACTAAAACGACATCCTTAGCTTGTAAATGATAGCGTCGTTTTGCAATACGAACACCGCGGGAAAATGGTTTTAAAGCACGGGAAATAAATGGTAAAGATAAACTTTCCACAGCTCTTTTCACACGTTTGTGATTATTATTTGAAATAACTACAACTGGAATTTTTGCTTGTTCCATTTCTTTGAGCCATTTTCTTAATTCGGGTGTACCATCAGGATTATTCCAAGCAATTAAAGTATTATCTAAATCGGTTAACACGACTTTAATACCTTGCTTTTGCAAATCTTGAGGTGTTATATCATAAATTGATTCAATCATCCAAGTTGGTTTGAATTTTGCAAGCATATCTGAGCTCCTAATATCATCTTTATTTCTTCATTATTACTTTCTAAAATAATGCAGATTACTACCTAGTTTAATTATAATGAATTTTCATCAAAATAGTAACTATTCTGCTAATCCTTTTTTAGATAATAACAAAGGCTGAAACATGAAATTATGTCCCAGCCTTTTTGTTTTAATAATTAAATTATTTTGCTAAAGCTTTTTTAGCTTCTTCAACAACTGCTGTAAATGCAGCTGCATCGTTAACTGCTAATTCTGCTAACATTTTACGGTTAACTTCGATACCAGCTAATTTCAAACCGTGCATTAATTTGCTGTAGCTCATTCCGTTTAAGCGAGCTGCTGCATTAATACGAGCGATCCATAATTTACGGAAGTTGTTCTTTGTTTTCCGACGATCTTGGAAAGCATATTGGTATGATTTCATTACTTGTTGTTTTGCAACTTTAAATTGGATATGTTTTGAACCGCGATATCCTTTTGCTAATTTAATAATCTTTTTACGACGTTTACGCGTAACTGTTCCACCTTTAACACGTGGCATGAGAATTCCTCCTTATTATATCTAAGCTAATCTTTGTCAACTTAGATGGTCCTCTTTGTAATAGGACGCTTGTTATTAGGTCTAATTATAAATTGATTTTAAAATGAAAAAATTATTTCATTTGTGAAATCATTTGTTTGATACGTTTCATATCTGATTCAGATACCATTGAAGCTTTACGTAAATGACGACGTTGCTTCTTAGTTTTACCGTGGAAACGGTGAGATGTGAACGCGTTAGAACGTTTCAAGCCACCTTTTCCTGTACGCTTAAAGCGTTTTGTTGATGCGCGGTGTGTTTTTTGTTTTGGCATAATCAATTTCCTCCTATATCAGGTCTTTATTTATCAACCTTAGGTGCGAGCATTAAGAACATGCTACGCCCATCCATTTTTGGTTTTGATTCAACTACGGCAACTTCGTCAGTTGCTTGTGCAAATCTTTCGAGAACATCTCGACCGATTTCCTTATGAGTTATCGCACGGCCTTTGAAACGAATCGAAACTTTTACTTTATCACCTTTAGCGATAAATCTTAATGCATTTTTAACTTTAGTGTTAAAGTCATTCGTGTCGATTGTTGGACTTAACCGTACTTCTTTAACGTTAGCTACTTTTTGATTCTTGCGAGCTTCACGTTGTTTCTTCTGCAACTCAAAACGATACTTCCCATAATCCATGATTTTGGCAACTGGTGGTTTTGCTTTTGGTGCCACTAGTACCAAATCTAAATTAACTTGTTCAGCTAAGCTTAATGCTTCTTGCTTAGACTTAACACCAAGCTGAGAACCATCATTTGAAATCAAACGAACTTCACGAGCACGAATTCCTTCGTTAACCATTTTATCAACTGCTATGGCGTTTCACCTCCAAATAAATTCAGAGAAAATGCAGACAGAAAAAGCGGGGTCTTGTCAAATACATGACAACACCCCGCACATGATCCGTTTTATCGGAATTAGTTTTATAATTCTGCCCCGGAACTTTCTTATTCCTTAGGCGAGAAGCGGGATGCTTCTGCTTTCTTTTTTCTCAACTGTTATAGTATAACAACCTTTAATCTTGATTGTCAACTAATATTTGTAAGTTTTTTATTTTTTTGAGTTACGGCTATATGATTCGATATCAGCGAATAACAAGTTACGGAATTCGTCTTTTGTCATTGTTGTTGTGTTATCTTCACCATAGCGACGAACTGAAACTGTTCCGTCAGCAACTTCTTGATCACCCACAACAAGTGTATAAGGAATCTTGTTAACTTGTGCTTGGCGAATCTTGTAACCCATTTTTTCGTTACGATCATCAACTGAAATACGAACTTGGTGTGCTGATAATGAGTTAGCAATTTCTTTCGCATAGTCATAGTGTAATTCATTTTTAACTGGAATTACTTTAACTTGATGTGGAGCTAACCATGTAGGGAAAGCACCTTTATACATTTCTGTAATATAAGCTGTGAAACGTTCCATTGTAGAAATAATACCACGGTGAATCATAACTGGACGATGTTCTTCACCATCATCACCAATATATTTAAGATCAAAACGTTGTGGTAATAAGAAGTCTAATTGGATTGTTGATAATGTTTCTTCGCCACCAAGTGCTGTTTTTGTTTGAACATCAAGTTTAGGACCATAAAAGGCTGCTTCACCTTCTGCTTCAAAGTATTCTAAACCTAAATCATCCATCGCACCTTTTAACATTCTTTGTGATTTTTCCCACATTTCATCATCATCGAAATATTTTTCTGTGTTTTCTGGATCACGATAGCTTAAACGTAAACGGTAATCTTTAATATCGAAATCTTCATAAACTTCTACCATTAAACGAATAATTTTCTTGAATTCTTCTTGGATTTGATCTGGTGATACGAATGAGTGACCATCGTTTAATGTCATTTCACGAACACGAGATAAACCTGTTAAGGCACCTGATTTTTCATAACGGTGCATCATACCTAATTCTGCTAAACGTAATGGTAATTCACGATATGAACGTTTGTGATGTTTGTAAATTTGAATATGTGAAGGACAGTTCATTGGACGGATTTCAAGTAATTCACCATCACCCATATCCATTGGTGGGAACATATCTTCACGGTAGTGATCCCAGTGACCTGATTGTTTGTACAAATCAACATTAGCTAAGACTGGTGTATAAACATGTTCATACCCATCAGCAACTTCTTTATCAACAATATAACGTTCAATTGTACGACGAATTGTAGAACCATTTGGCATCCAGTATGGTAAACCATTACCCACTTCTGGATCTACGAAGAATAAATCTAAATCATTACCTAAGACACGGTGGTCACGATCATGTGCTTCTTTTTGACGAGCTAATTCTGCATCTAAATCTTTTTGTTTGTAGAATGCTGTACCATAAACACGTTGTAACATATCATTTTCATCAGAACCTAACCAATATGCACCAGCTACTGATAATAATTGGAAACATTTAATAACTTTAGGTTCTGCTAATTTAACATTGCGAGAAACATCAACGAATTTACCTTGTAAGTAAACAACAACTTGGTCACCTTCACCAGCTTGATCGTTAATTAATTCTTGACGATATTGATCATCACCAACTAAACGTAAAGCTTCTTCTTTGCTTAAAACTAAACGTTCGATTGGTTCATTAGCTTTAATGATTTCTTCCATTTTTTTAGAAATCTTTTCAAAATCACCTTCGCTAACTTGACCAGCAACACGGTTTGTATCTAAATAAAAACCATGTTCTGTTGCTGCATCAACACCAAAGTGCATATCTGGATATACTTGAGATAAAGCATTACCTAAAACCATAGCTGCTGTATTCCAAAATACTTCCATACCTTCTTGAGAATCTTTTGTTACAATTTCAATTGCGCCATCAGCTTCAATTGGTTGTTTCAAGTCAATTAATAAACCATTTAACTTACCTGCAACACTTTTCTTAGCTAAACTAACACTAATTGATTTAGCGATATCTTCTGTTGTTACACCGGCAGCGAATTCTTTCACTGCACCGTCTGGAAATGTAATTTTAATATTTGCCATTGTTTTTCCTCCTCAATCAAATAAAAAAGTCCCTAACACAAGTATAAACTACTTATATTAAGGACGTGATAAACGTGGTTCCACCTAAATTCAAACACTTCGCCTAATGCGTAGTGTTTCTTTCAGCGTTGATAACGGAAACGATCCGACTTAGCTTTGCACTAAATTCTTAACATGAAAGTGGTAAGCTCGGTTGTGAATAACTTCCAGTCTAGGTCATTCTCCCTGTGGTAACCAGCCGTTTATCTTTCATCTGATTTCATATTTACATACTATTTAAGCATTAACTCCCAAAAATTGCAACCCCTATTTACGATTCCGATAATTTTCACCGGTCATTTGATAAGGTCGTGCTAAGAAATTAATTCTCTCCATAATTCTTTGTGCTTTTAACGGTTCTGCTTCTCCGCGATTGTTTAAAGTTAAGTATTGTTCTGTTAAATCTTCCATTGCAATATTAGAACTAAAGAATGTTGGTAATTCTTCTTGCATCCGGTATTGTAAAATAACCCCTAACACATCATCCCGACTCCAACTACTCAATTGATCAGCACCAATATCATCAATCATCAAAATCGGTGTTTTTTTAATTTCATCGACTAAATGAACATTTTTATTATCACCAATAGCTTTTTTAACAGCAACAATAAATGATGGTAAATGAACCATTGTAACTGGAATATCATATTGTGCTAATTCATTCGCAATAACACCTAGAGTATAGGTTTTCCCGACACCAAAACTACCTTCAATATAAAATCCTTGTGGTGGTGTTGTTTGATTATCTTGCGATTCCAAATAACTATTCACAAAATCCATAATATCTAATCTTAAATTGACACGATCAGTTGTTTCTTGATTATAAGTATCAATCGTCGCTTTGCGTAAACTTTTCGGTAAATTAACCAAACTAATTAAATTTTGCCGTTTTTGCCGTTTTTTCTCAGCTAAATATTCTTCAGTTGGTTGATATGCAATTTCAATATGATGATCACTAACTTGTAAAATCGGATGATAACCTGGGGTAAACGTTTCTTCACCACGGGCAATTTTTTCTTTAACACTAACAAATTCATATAATTTGCTAGCATCACGTTTTTGAAAATCAGGTGATAATTCAGCTTGGTGTTTTTGAATAAATTCTTGGACTTCTTCATCTTGCAGCGCTTTTTGAACTAAACGTTCATATTGTTGCCGCCATTGTTGTAATCCCATTTTTTGATTTAAATGTTTGCCAATACTTTCCATCTTTTCACCTACCATTTCCGTGCTTTCCGCCGTTCTTCGGCTTCTTTGCGTTTACGTTCTTTGAATTTACGTTTATTTTCTGCCGCAATTTTTTCTTGTTCCGCAATTTTAATTTTTAAAATCGCTTCTTTTTCTAAATCGCGTGGCGGATTTTTTTGTTCTTCTTTGGCCCACTCCGGTAATTTTTCTTTTTGGACAACCGGACGGCCATTATAATATTTCGGCAGAGCTTTTTTCCGTTGTTCAGCTTTTTCTTTTTGCTTTTGATTTCTTTTACGCACATAAGAAAACGCCTCACTTGGAGTTTTTATTTTATTTTGTGCCCAATCAACAGCAATCGCTTCTAAAAATGAGACTTTGAGTAGATTATGTTTTTGAACAATTAAAGCATAATGAATCAAAGCATTTAACACAGAATTAGGTAACACATTTCTTCGGACCATATCTTCAATAAAAATCCGTTCATTTTTAGTAACGAAACTGCCTTTTTGCCGTTTGATATCTGTTAAAAATTCAATTGGGGTCATTCCATTACAAGCCGCAATTAACAACTCGGCATTTCCACCAGAACCTTTAGCCGGTGGAGTTGGCGGTGTTGTTTGGACTGCAGTTGATTCTTCTTGTGTGGCTACTTGTTCAGTTTGTGGATTTAACTTCATTTCAAATTCTCGATAAGCTTGTTTTTTAGCTGCTGCATAATCAACTTGATTTGTAATAACATCACAATTTTGTTCTAAAAGCGTCATTAATTGCAATTCATCTAAACGATATAATAAACACAAATTAACTAAATCAGCTTTATGTGCTAAAACATCACGTTGATCAACGAATGACTTTTGTAATAAACTCACAAAATAAGCTTCATCTAAAACATCAGCTAATGTTTGTTGAACTAACGGTTCTGTGAGAGTTGCTTTAACAGAATTATTTTTAGCGACCGGAATTGTAAAATCAGGTAAATAAACTTCCAATAAAGTTTTGGTAATTTCTTGCGCATTAGCCGGAATTTCTTTTTGATATAAAAATTCATCTTTTAGTTCTTGATATTGTGTTTCACCAATTAAACTCAATAATAATGAACTTAAAATATCATCACTAAAAAAAGCAGTGGCTGTCAATGGTGGTTTAATTTCATAAATTGTTAATACACCTATCTCATCAGTCAATGTATATGTTCTTAATAAACCAAGTGCTTCTAAGCGATTTCTCGCTTGTACAAGCGATCCAACCCCCACATTTAAAGCTAGTTGTAAATCTTTATTC
This sequence comes from Ligilactobacillus ceti DSM 22408, assembly GCF_000423245.1. Classification (GTDB taxonomy): domain Bacteria; phylum Bacillota; class Bacilli; order Lactobacillales; family Lactobacillaceae; genus Ligilactobacillus; species Ligilactobacillus ceti. The sequence goes on along the minus strand of NZ_KE383993.1, from coordinate 156,449 downwards.
ATCCGACGTGCCGCTAAATTCATTCGCGGTTGAATCCGCAAACTTAATTCATCATAAAGACCCCGAGCTACAATCCCCATAATTGGCTGATAAAGTTTTTTAATAATTAACTCATCATTGTAAGCTTGTTTACTATCAGCAACAACAATAAATCCATCTTTAGGAGATAATTCGTTATTTTGTTGATTCATATAAAATTACCTCCCTCCTATTATTTTACTCTTTGCAGTTTTGTTTCATTAATTTATCTAATTCATCACGGAATGAGGCCATGTCGTTAAACTGACGATACACACTCGCGAAACGAATATATGATACTTCATCAATATCAATTAAAATTTCCATCACATATTCACCGATTAATTGACTCGAAATTTCAGCACTTCCGACAGAACGAAGTTTACTTTGAACTCGATCAACGATTTCTGAAATTGTATCGGTTGTGACAGCACGTTTTTCAGTTGCACGAACAATTCCGCGCATTAATTTTTCACGATTAAATTCTTCTCTAGTACCATTCTTTTTAATAACCATTAACGGTGTAACATCAATTCTTTCAAACGTAGTAAAACGATAACCACATTTACTACATTCACGTCGTCTTCTAATCGCAGCACCTTCATCAGCAGGGCGACTATCAACAACGCGTGAGGTATTACTTTTACATTGCGGACATTTCATTTGTTTTCCACCTCAACATTCGTTTCTTTAAAAATTAAACTCTCTCTTCTTATTATATAATATTTTTGAGATATTTTAAAACCTGAGTTTTCATATTTTCTAAAGAACTTGTATTATCAATGACTTTATCTGCTAAAGCTACTCTTTTTTCCGCCGACATTTGTTGTGCGATTTTATTTTGAGCTGCTGCTAACGAGATATCATCACGTTGCATCAATCGTTCGCATTGCACTTCATAAGGCACATTGACAACTAAAACAGCGTCGCAATATTTCTCATAATGGTATTCAAATAATAGTGGTATTTCTAAAACAATTAACCTTTCATCACGCTCTTGCGCTGCTTGTAATTGTTGTAATATTTCAGCTTGAATCAGGCTTTGCAACAACATATTCAATTGTTCTAAAGCCTTTTTATTTGCAAAAACATAGGCTCCTAATTTTTTACGATCCAAACTCCCATCAGCCTGTAAATAACTACGACCAAACACTGAAATAACTCGCTGTAATCCTAGTGTCTCAGGCGCCACAACTTGACGAGCCACCTGATCAGCATCGATGATGAAAGCACCTTGTGATCTCAATATATCAGCTACAGTTGATTTTCCACTCGCAATTCCACCAGTTAACCCTAAAACATATGCCATTTTTATTTCACCTGTTGACATTGCGGACAAAAATGCGTTCCTCGTTGTGCTACCCGAATCTTTTCAATTGGTGTTCGGCAGCGTGGACAAGGTTCCCCTTGTTTTCCATAAACTTGTAAAGCAAACTGAAAAGAACCACTATTTTGAAAAGCATCAGCATAAGAACGGACTGTAGTTCCTCCCGCTTTTACAGCTTCAGCTAATTCAGCAATAATATTATCGTGCAATACGGTCGCTTCAGCTAAAGTTAAGTGATTCGCTTTTGTTTCAGGATGAATCTGACTCATCCACAAAACTTCATCCACATAAATATTACCTAGTCCCACCACAATTGTTTGATCAAGTAGTGCACTTTTAATTCCTTTATTTTTCTTTTGTAAAGCTTGATAAAATTCATCCACTTTAAAAGCTGTCGGCGTTGGTTCAACACCTAATTTCGCCAAATTTTTAAACTCATTTTCATGTCCTGTCGCAATTAATTCCATCCGCCCAAATTTACGAACATCGTTATAACGCAACTCTTTTCCATTAGCTAATTTAAAAATGATATGTGAATGTTTTTCTAACGGCTCCTGACCATCTTTAACAAAATATTTACCTTCCATTCGTAAATGTGAAACCATTGTAATTCCATCAGAAAAACGAAAGAGTAAATATTTTCCGCGACGATCAATTTTTTCTAAAGTTTTGCCTTTCAATTGCGCCACGAATTCTTGAGGATCACCAACAATAATATTTTCAAAAACAACATTAACATCAGTCACAACTTGACCTAAGACCAGTTTGTTAAGACCACGACGAACGGTTTCTACTTCAGGTAATTCTGGCATTTTAATCTTCCTTTATTATTTATTTAGCATCATACCATGTTGCTCCATAAGAACTATCGACTTTTAACGGTACACTTAAGCGCACTGCTTCATCCATAATTTGTGGCACTAACTCTTCTAAAATGGTAATTTCATCTGCTGGTGCATCAAATAAAAGTTCATCATGCACTTGTAAAATCATTTTACTCTGCAAGCCTCGTTCTTTTAAAGCTTTTTGCATATTAATCATCGCCACTTTAATAATATCAGCAGCACTGCCTTGAATTGGTGTATTCATTGCGGTTCTTTCAGCAAAAGAACGCAAATTAAAGTTTTTACTCTTGATATCTGGTAAATAGCGACGTCGTTTAAAGATTGTTTCGACATAACCTTTTTCTTTAGCTTCAGTTACAACATCTTCCATATATTGTTGTACACCAGGGAAGTTTTCTAAATAAGCTTCAATAAACGCTTTGGCTTGTTTCCGCGTAATGCCTAAGTTTTGTGAAAGTCCATAATCACTAATTCCATACACAATCCCGAAATTAACAGCTTTGGCTTGACGACGCATATTACTATCAATTTGTTCTGGATCAGAAATGCCAAAAATTTTCATTGCTGTATTAGTATGAATATCATCATTATCCATAAAAGCTTGCTGCATATTTTTATCACCCGAAACATGAGCTAAAACTCGTAACTCAATTTGAGAATAATCAGATGTATAAATTTTATGATTTGGTTGTTCCGCCACAAAAGCTTGGCGAATTTGACGGCCTTCTTTCAAACGTACTGGAATATTTTGTAAGTTAGGTTCCACTGATGATAAACGTCCCGTCGCAGTTAACGTCTGTGTATAACGCGTATGGATTTTCCCGTCCACTGGGGATATAACTTTCAACAATCCTTCAATATACGTAGATTGTAATTTAGATAGTTGGCGATATTCTAAAATATTATCAATGATTAGTGACATACCACGTAATTTTTCTAAAACACTAACAGCTGTAGAGTAGCCTGTTTTAGTTTTCTTAATTACTGGTAAAGAAAGTTTTTCAAATAACACCACACCTAATTGTTTTGGTGAATTAATATTAAATTCTTCACCGGCTTCTTGATAAATAGCTTGTTCAATTTCACTTAAACGTTCTGTAAAACGACTTTTCATCGTTTCCAATGTCGCAGGATCAATCGCCATCCCATTAATTTCCATTTCAGCTAAAACTAATGACAATGGTCGTTCAATGGTGAAATAAAGCTCTTCTTGTTGATTTTCTTGCAATTCTGTCATTAATTTTTCTTTTAAAGATGTAATAGCTTTCGTTTTAGCAGCTAAATGTTGATATAAAACTTGATCATCAGTTGGAATAGCGCGTTTTGCACCTTTACCATAAACTTTTTCATCAGTAGCTAAATCATAATAATCATTTTGTTGCGCTAAAACACCTAAATCATCACTATTATCCCGATTATTCAATAAATATGACACTAATAATAAATCAAAATCAGCAGATTGTAAGGTAATCCCTACACGTTGCAACCCAACATAAGTTCTCTTTAAATCACACAAATCAATATTAATCTGCTCATTTTCTAATAAAGCGCGGAACGGATCCTCTTTTAACAACTCTACATCCCGACTCACATAATATGTGTCACCAATTTGAAAACTAAAGCCTACTAACGGCGCATAATGATAGTTAGCTCCATCAATTTCTAAATAAAAACTAACATTATTGGTTGATTCGATTTTTAAATCAGCTACATTTTCCGCGTTAACAGAAACAACATTCAAAGCTGTTTGTTGATCTGTAGTTTCTGGCTGTTCAGTCGCTAATTGTCCTAGAAAACGTTTGAAATTCATTTGTTGATAAAATTTCACTAAAGCTTCATAATCAGTTCCTGACCAAGTTGTATCTGCAACTGTCATTGTAATTGGCGCATCTTTTAAAATAGTTGCTAAATCTTTACACATGAAAGCAATCTCTTTTTCAGCAATTAGATTTTCTTTCATTTTAGATTTTTTCATATCAGTAATATTTTCATAAATACCTTCAATTGTGCCATATTGTTTTAAAAGTTTAATCGCTGTTTTCTCACCGATTTTAGTTACACCTGGATAATTATCGGAACTATCACCGACTAATCCTTTCATATCAATAATTTGTTCTGGTGTAATTTCATATTTTTCAGCAATATAAGCTGGTGTAAACTCTTCAACTTCTGATACACCTTTTTTTGTGATAGCAACTGTTACCTGATCTGACGCTAATTGCGTTAAATCTCGATCTCCAGATACAACCGTTACTGCCATACCTTGTTCACTAGCTTGAGAAGCTAAAGTCCCAATAATATCATCAGCTTCATAATTAGCTAATTCATAACTTTTAATCCCATATGCAGTTAATAATTCTCTTAAATAAGGAAACTGTTCACTTAATTCAGTTGGTGTTTTAGAACGGCCGCCTTTATACTCTTCATATTTTTCAGTTCTAAAAGTCTTTTTGCCGGCATCAAAAGCCACTAAAACATGTGTTGGTTTTTCTTTTTCTAAAATAAAATCCAACATTGTTTTAAAACCATAAATAGCATTAGTGTGTAAGCCATCTTGGTTTACAAAACGTTCTAAAGAATTGTATAACGCATAAAAAGCGCGAAATGCAATACTATTCCCATCGATTAATAATAATTTTTCTTTTGTTTTTGTCATGCCGTTCTCCTTTTAAATCTCTATTCTTCTTTTGTATTTTAACAAAATTTCCCAGAAAGCAAAACAAAAGCCGAAGAAACCTTTCTTCGACTTTTGTTAAATACTAATTATTGATTTAATCGCGACTTCCGCCACCAAAAATATTTAATAGTTGTAAGAACAAGTTAACAAAATCTAGATATAATTGGAAAGCTCCCATTAAAGCTAAACTCGTCATATTCACTTGACCTTGTAATTGATAATATGATTGTTTAAATCTTTGTGAATCAAAAGCTACTAAAGCAGCAAAGATAATAATACCCACATAAGAAAAGATATAATTAATCATTGGGCTTTGTAAAAAGAAGTTAATAATTGAAACAATAATCAAAGCAATCAACGCTGCCATAGCATGGCGGCCAACTCCACTCAGATCACGTTTCGTAACAGTTCCCATCACAGCTAAAACAACAAATAACGTTGCTGCTGAAACAAAGGCCATCGTGATATCTCCCATAGTATAAACAGCTACTAATGTACTGAAGACAACACCTTCTAAAATCGCAAAGCCAAAAAGTCCGACTGCATTCACAACTGGTGAACGATTTGCTTTAAACATAAAAGCAATAACTAATTGCAAACCAAACATAATCCATACAGCTGAACGATGTTGTGATAAAAATGTCATAGTTTGAATATAAAACATTGTAGTAATTAAATACGCAGTTAATGCAGAAACACCAACTGCTGCTGCCATAAATCCATACATTTTAGCTAAGTATTGATTTAGACCGCTATCAGTAGCACTGCTAACAACGCGACGTGGTTCATTATTCATATAATTCTCTCCTTAAAACAATTTTCTCCCTCTTATTTTGAGGGTTTGCTAATAATTATAGCATATCCAAATTTAATACGTGAAACTTCACTTCTTTCTTAACAATTCCTTTATGTTAATTTTTCTCAATATAAATCCCTTTAATTCGTGCTTTTATCAAAAAAGACCTCTATACAATTTGTATAGAAGCCTTTTAAATTTATTTTTAGTTATTACGTAAACTTAAATTAGATAATAATTTTTCATATTCATATTCATACTTTTGAATATCTCCAGCACCCATAAAGACTACAACGGCATCTTTATAATCTAATAATGGTGACATATTATCTTCAGTTAGGACAGTACCACCTTTTTTGATTTTCTTACCTAAATCAGCTGAAGTAATTTTTCCAGCTTTTTCACGCGCTGAACCAAAAATATCAATCAAGAAGACTTGATCGGCATTATCTAAACTTGTTGCAAATTCATCTTGCAAAGCAATCGTCCGGCTAAATGTATGTGGTTGGAACACAGCAATAATTTCTTTATTAGGATATTGTTGACGTGCAGCATCTAAAGTGGCTGTAATTTCAGCTGGGTGATGAGCATAATCATCAATAATTACCATATCAGCTACTTTCTTTTCTGTAAATCGACGTTTAACACCTTTAAATGTCACTAATTCAGCTTTAACTTCAGCTTGATCAACTTTATCTAAATAAGAAACAGCAATGACAGCTAAACTATTTAAAACATTATGTTTCCCAAACATTGGAATATCATAGTTACCTAAGAATTCATCATGATGATAAACATCAAAGTTAGAACCTTTAGTAGAACGTTTAATATTAACTGCTCTAAAGTCATCTGATTCTTCTGTTCCATAATAATAAATCGGAACATCAGCTGTTAATTTACGTAAGTTGTCATCTTCACCCCACATAAAGATACCTTTTTTAGTTTGCATTGCTAATGTTTCAAATGCATCACAAACATCTTCTAAACTTGTAAAGTAATCTGGGTGATCAAAATCGATATTAGTCATAATTGTATAATCAGGATGATATGCAACGAAATGACGACGATATTCATCAGCTTCAAAGACGAAGAAACGCGCATCAGGAATACCTTTTCCCGAACCATCGCCTACTAAGAAACTAGTTGGAGCTACACCACTTAAAACGTGTGCCAATAAACCAGTTGTACTTGTTTTACCATGTGCACCGGCAACAGCGATACTTGTTGTTTCTTGAATAATCATTTCTACAGTATCAGGATAGCTTAAAATTTCTAAACCTAATTCTTGTGCTTTTTGTAATTCTTCGTGATCTTTTGAAAAAGCATTTCCCGCAATAATTGTCATTCCGGGTTTAATATTATCTTCAGAAAATGATAAAACTTCAATTCCTGCATCTTCTAAGCCACGTTGAGTAAAAGTATATTTATCAATATCAGATCCTAAAACCTGACATCCTTTATCATGTAAGATTAAAGCCAAGGCACTCATACCTGTTCCTTTAATCCCCACAAAATAATATGTGGTATCCATTTTCATTATAATATCCTCTTTTCTATTTATTTCGTTTCATTCATTGCATTTAACATTTCTGGATCTAAATAAACATCACGTGGTTTTGATCCGCGTGCTGGCGAAATCAAACCTTGTGCTTCTAAATCATCAACAATATTAGCAGCTCGATTATAACCGATTGAAAAGACTCGTTGCAATTTTGAAGTCGAAATATTGTCTTCTTGAGCAATATATTCTAACACTTCCGGCATCAAATCATCTTGTGCTTCATTTTGTTGATCTTTTTTTCTTAAACTTTCTGGATCAAAAGCATATTGTGGTTTCCCTTGTTGGCGAATAAAATCGGTAATAGCATCGACTTCTTCTTCAACATAAGTTCCTTGTAAACGAACTGGTTGACCTGATCCATTTCCCATAAACAACATGTCACCACGACCTAACAAACGTTCAGCCCCAGCTACATCTAAAATAGTCCGTGAATCAATCTGACTTGAAACCATAAAGGCGATTCGCGTTGGGATATTATTTTTAATAGTTCCAGTAATAACATCAACACTTGGTCTTTGTGTAGCCACAATTAAATGAATCCCGGCTGCACGTGCTTTTTGGGTGATACGTGCAATATAATCTTGAACTTCACTAGCTGCGACCATCATTAAATCTGCTAATTCATCAATCACAACTACGATATAAGGTAGTTTATATTCGTATTTACCACTAGCAAGAGCTTTTTCATTATAACTAGCAATATTGCGCACACCGGCAGCAGCTAATTTTTGATAGCGATTTTCCATTTCTTCAACTACCCAACGCAAGGCTGCGGCGGCAGCTTTAGGTTCAGAAATCACCGGCGCAATTAAATGAGCAATCTTTTGATAAGGTGCCATTTCTACCGCTTTTGGATCAATTAATAATAACTTAACATCACTTGGTTCAGCTTTATATAAAATAGAAACTAACAAACTGTTAATAAAAACTGATTTACCAGATCCTGTGGCCCCTGCAATTAAACCATGAGGCATTTTTTGTAAATTAGTAACTTGTGGTCGACCAAATAAATCCACACCCAAAGCCACTGTTAATGGTGATTGTGCTTCTTTAAAAGCTTTTGATTCTAATACTTCTGATAACATAACTGGTCGTGATTTGTAGTTTGGTATTTCAACCCCAACGCTACTTTTACCCGGAATTGGAGCTTCAATCCGAATATCTTTAGCTGCTAAAGCTAATTTTAAATCATCAGCTAAATTAGTAATTTTATTAACTTTAACACCCCGACCTAAAGTGATTTCAAATTGAGTGACAGCTGGCCCAATCGTCCAATCTTTCACAACAGCATCAACATGAAAGGCTGCTAATGTCTCATTTAAAACATCAATTTGATTTAAAACCCACTCATCCATTGAATCATCAGCTTCAATCACTGGCGCTGGTAATAAATCTAATGGTGGAAATTTATACATTAAATCTTCTTTATTTGGCGTTGCCGCTTGTTCTGCATCAGCAAATAAAGCTAATTTACGCTGTTCATTATTTTCTAAATCAATAATATCTGTTAATGTCCGATTCAAACCAGTTGCTTCTACTTTTTCATGATTATCATCGGCCGCTTGTTCTTGCGGTTGTGGATTCTCATGCTCTTCATTTGCAACCATTTCAGTTTTGTTAGTTATAACTGCTGTATTTGGTAGTTCAGTTTTTTCAGACGATACCACTGGAGCAGGTTTTTCCCATAAATCTTCTGTTTCTAAATCAGTTACTGATTCAACTGCTTGTTCCCGGGAAATAATTAGTTCTTCATTGTTTTGTTCTTGTTCTTCAAATTCATCATGACTTGTAATCTCATCAATAAATTCTGAATCTTTGTTGATTAATTGTTCATGATCATCGATTACTAGTGTTGATTCAAATTCATGTTCTGTTGGTTCATCCATTAATCGAGCTGCTTCAATATCTTCTGTTGCAGCGACTCCCGGTGTTTCCACCACTTCTTCGTTTAAAATTTCAGTTTCAGCTTGCTGACTAACTTCCTTCTCAGCTGTTAAAGCCCCTTGCTCTAAATCAGCGGCTTGTTCTTGCCAGTTAGATTGAGTTAAATCAATTAACTCTAAATCAGTTGCTTGTTCATCTTTTACAAACAATAATAATTCATCTTTAGCTGCTAATATGCGTTTGACTAAAGCTTGATATTTACGTTTTGTTTCACGTTTTGAAAAATCAATAATTGATGGTGGTACATATTTAGGATGAAAAGTTCTCGTTGTATATTGTTGTTTTAATATTTCTTGATTTTCGTTTCTTTTTTCTTCACTTAAAAGTTTACGAGCTCGTTTTTGTGGTGCTCTTTTCTTTTTTTCTTTGAAACTCGGCTTAACAACTTCTTGATGTTGTTTTTTTCGATAAAAAGCCGGTCCATCATAATGTTGCATATTCTTCATCCTATCACAAAAAAATTAAGACTAGGACTAATTATAATAATTAATCCTAGTCTATTTTAGCATATTTTTTAGTTAGTTTGCATTAAAACAACGTTGCTCCAGCTGCAAAATCAAAACCTGTTCCCACTTCAAATCGTGAATCATCTTCTGGTAAAACTAAAATCCCACGAACTTGCGGTGCATTAGGTAATTCGATTTCACGTGCTGAACAAATCATTCCGGGACTTTCTACACCACGTAATTTACCAGGCCAAATCATCGCACCAGTTGGCATCATCGCACCAACCTTAGCAACAACAACTTTTTGTCCAGCTGCTACATTAGGTGCACCACAAACGATTTGTAAAACTTGATCATTATCAACTCGTGTTTTTGTAATGTGTAAATGATCAGAATCTGGATGTTCTGTCATTTCTTCCACATAACCAACAACGAATTTCGGAGTTTCATCAACTTCTAACTCAGCTGTAAAACCAACTTCTGTTAAATAAGCATTTAATTTAGCAACTTGTTCTGCATTCAAAACAAGTGGTCCATTACCTTCTAAGTCAGTTAAAATTTCACTAACTGCTAAGAAATTGTAACCTAAAGTATGGCCATCTTTTTTCGCAAAAATACGAACAGCTTGACCTTTCTTTTCTGTTTCTTGTTCTAACACATCAGGATTAATCATTGTAAGTAAGACATCACCGATATATTGTGGATTATAACTAGCAATCAACATTGACCTTTAAACTCCTTTATTTAATATCATTTAAAAATTCTTGAATTTGTTGTTTTGTTTTACGTTGTTTATTCACAAAACGACCAGCTTCTTTACCATCACGATATACAACAAAACTTGGAATCCCCATAATCATTAAATCTTGGCAAAGTTCAATATTGTCATCACGATCAACTAAGAAAAATTCATAGTCAGCATATTCTGCTTCTAATTCTGGCATAGCTGGTTTGATAAATGTACAATCAGGACACCAGGCAGCTGTGAAAAATAAAACATAATTCCCTTGAGCTAATTTTTCTTCTAATTCAACTTTGTTCATTTTTTCTAAGACTTTCATTGGTAAGTCCTCCTATTATTTTGACGATGCTATTCTTTTCTTTAAATTATAACTTATCTGACTTATTTTTAAAATCAGCTAAATTAAGACTTTTTTAGAATTGTGCTTTTAATTTATAAATTGGTTGACCTTTTTCGCTGAATTTTTGTTCGTATTCAGTCATAACATTATCCACAACAGCTTCTTCATCACTGTGTAAATCTAACCAAACTTGCTCAAATTTCATCCCATAGTTATTTAAACTTGTTAATGAATATTCAAATAAGCCCATATTATCTGTCTTAAATTCTAAATAGCCTTTTGGTTCCATTACATATTCATATTGTTTCAAGAATGATTTATATGTTAAGCGACGTTTTGCTTGTCGTTTTTTAGGCCATGGATCAGAAAAGTTCAAATAGACACCAGCTACTTCGTTCTTAGCGAAAAACGTTTCTAAACCACTACCATTAGCACAAATAAATTGTAAGTTTGGTAATTGTTTTTCAATTTGTTTTTTCAAAGCCATCCCTGTCGCAGCTGTTTGAATTTCTAATCCAATAAAGTTACGTTCTGGATATTTTTCAGCCATTTCAACAATAAAACGACCTTTACCCATTCCAACCTCAATGTAAATTGGAGCTTCTTTCGCAAATCTTGTTTGCCATTTTCCTCTAAATTGTTCTGGTTCTGTGACAACCCACTGTGGATTTTCAGCCATTAATGGTTTTGCCCATGGTTTATTTCTTAAACGCACTATTAAATTCGTCCTTTCTTTTTACGAAATAAGGGACAAAAGACTTGCTTCGTCTTTTATCCCTTATTAAAAATCTACTAACATTCTTAGTCTAACTCATATATTTCCGCAAGTTTATATATGTCTTGGTTCATTTCATGAAAACGACCACGTGAATGATATTTTTTGATAGCTAAAAGTAAATTCATCAACATATACCAGTTAATTCTGGCATTGAATGAGGCTGTTGCTTCTTGCCCATATTCTTCTAGCCACTGCTTCCAAGTCTTACGTGGGACATATTGACACATTAACATACTTAAATCTAATGCTGGATCAGCTAATTTCGCACTATCCCAATCAACTAAATATAATTGCCCTTGATCTGATAAGAGCCAATTTTTATGATTTAAATCACCATGACATACTTCATATTCAGTTAAAGGTAATTGCGGTTGTTGTGCTTGTAAATCACTGACAACAGCAGCTAATACAGGATGAGCTTGTAAATCGCAACTTAAATCAGTTAAATACTCTGTTAATAAATCATTCGGTGTTACAAATTGACCACCGACTTTTTTTAACATTTTTTTCAACAATTCAGAATGATGTACTCGATACAATGTATTCCGTACTTTTTGGGATGTCATTTCTGAACGTTTCAAGCTCCGCCCATTCATCCATTCTTGGGCTGTTAATGTATCACCAGATGTCATCCTCTTTGTCCATATAAGCTTTGGTGTGATTTCCTCTAATGACAAGGCTGCTAAAAACGGTGAAGTATTTCTTTTTAAAAATACTTTCTCATTTTTATTAATCCCCATATATGCCATTCCGGTTTCGCCACCAATTGGAAGAACTCGCCAACCTTCATCTAATTTGAAATCCATTTTGGCTACTCTCCTCTACACAAATAGATAACTATTTCCAGTCTACAAAGTTCAGTTATTAGTGTCAAGATTTTTTTATTCTTGCTTTTAAATAATAACTACTAATCAACTTACTCTCAACTAACACAATTCCGCCACATAAAACACCTACCAGAATATGCTGTGTCCCAATTAAAGCTGCAATCCCAAAGCAAACGGCTGTTAATAAAACAATCCGACTTAATAATTTTTTGAAGCCTTGTAATTTCACACTTGGTAAAACGGGATACAAATGCGTAAAGACATTTTCTTGATAATAATCTTGTAATGGAATCAATTGGAAAACAATTAAATAGTTAAATAAAATTGTTACACCTAAAGTTATCCAAAAATCATGTACAAAAATTAATAACGCACTAGCTAAAATTAATAAACGTAAATACAATCCGCTATATTCTTGATTACGAACTAAGCAACGCGCTTCTAAATATAGGTAAGGATTGTTTTGTTGCATAGTTGGTAACATCCAATCTAAATAACGTCGCCGTTTTGTTTTCCCTTGTAAATTCGGCACATCAGTAAACAATGCGAAAACGCGATAAACTCGTGATAAACGAGCATTTTCTTGTTGAATCATATAACGCCAAGCAAAAACATTTTTGGAGCGTTCTTTTTTGAATCGATACATGAAATATCCAACCACACATAAGGTAACTGTTAAAGCAAACCAAACACAAATATAAAATGCAATACTATAAACTACTAACGGTATTAATAAACTAATAACTAAGCTAGCTTTCTTTTGTAAATAAGCCCAATATCCTGCTTGATAATTTTTCGCTAAAACTAGTGATTTAAATAACAACTGAATAACCAACAGTCCTATTACAAAACTCGTCTTAGTATGTAACACAATTTTTAAATAAGGTACTAAAACAGCATACAACACTATTTGTAATCCTAAATTCTTTTTCAAAGCATGGTGAAAAGCCTTTTTCAAATAAATTGGTAGTTGATATTCTTGGGGAACTAAAAACAATTCATCAGCTGGTTGCAATAAAGTTGCCCCCCGACCCAATTGCAAAACAATTAATAATAATAAAATCACAATTGGTTTCGTCCAAGTATAATCGTCTGTAACAGTCACGGTTTTCAAAAAATTAGCATACGTTAAAGCTATTCCGCCTAAGACAAATAACATAGCCAAAACAAAATGATCATTTAAAACGTATTTTAAATATTTAAAAACTTGTTTTTGATAAGCATGCAGACGTTGTTTCCATAATTCTTGCATCTGATCACGCTCCTTGCGTCAATCCTAAATAAATATCAGCTAAATTATCGCCATAAGTTTGATATTCATTTTGGAGTTCAGCTAAAGTTCCGCTAGCTTTCAATTGACCTTGATCAATCATCACGAAGCGATCACAAGTTTGTTCAGCTGTACTTAAAACGTGTGTTGACATTAAAATAGCTGCCCCTTGTGTTTTTTTCTGTTCAATTAATTGTAATAAATCACGAATTGCTAAAGGATCCAAACCAACAAATGGTTCATCAATAATGTAAAGTTTGGCATCTAACATAAATGCACAAACAATCATCACTTTTTGTTTCATACCTTTGGAAAAATTAGCCGGAAACCAATCTAATCTTTCTTCTAAACGAAAGAGTTGTAATAATTCATGTGCTTTTTCCCAAGCTGTTTTTTCATCAAGTTCATATGCTAAGATTGTCATTTCGATATGTTCTTTTAAGGTTAATTCAGGATATAAAACTGGTGTTTCTGGAATATAAGCAATTGCTTTACGATAACCTTGCATATTTTCAGCTAATAATAAATTATCAACTTTAATTTCACCAGCTTGTGGTGTTAATAAACCAATAATATGGTTAATTGTTGTTGATTTACCAGCACCATTTAAACCGATTAAACCAACTAACTCGCCCGCTTGGACTTCAAATGATAAATCTTTAAGTACAGGAATGAGTGAATATCCTCCTGTTAAATGTGAAACATTCAATACCATCTTCAAAATCCTTTCAATTTTATAAATATCTTTTATTATAGCATATTAATTTATCTCTCTACTTTCACGAAAGTGGAATTTTAGTATATACTAAAGAGAGAATTTTTATTTTGAGAAAGAAGGTATTTAAAATGGATAATTGTATTTTCTGTAAAATTATCAACGGTGATATTCCAAGTATTAAAGTTTATGAAGATGATGTTGTTTTAGCTTTTCTTGATATCTCCCAAGTCACACCGGGACATACCTTAGTTATTCCAAAAAAACATGTCGCTAATATTTTTGAATATGACGAAGATTTAGCGCAAGCTGTATTTAGTCGCATTCCCAAAATTGCTAAAGCAATTAAAGATGCTGATCCTGAAATTAAAGGTTTAAATATTTTAAATAATAATGGTGAAGTTGCTTACCAAACAGTCTTCCACTCCCATATTCACTTAATTCCAAGATATACAGATGAAGATGACTTTAGTATGAATTTCATTAATAATGGTGACAAATACACACCAGCTGATTTACAAGCTTTAGCTGATCGCATCGCCAAAAATTTAGGTGAATAATTATGAAAAAAACGACACAAATTTTATTATTAAAAACTGCAACAATCGCTACAACTGGTCTTTTAATTTATCAAAATCGGAAAAAAATAACCGCAAAAATTGATGCTGAAAAAGCTAAAATCCAAAAAATAAAACAAGATATCGCTCTTTGCAGCAATGCGGTGTTAAACGTAGCTTTAAAAGCTAATGATTTTGTTCAAGCTTTAGATCAAACGATGACTGAATTAAATGAAACTGAACCAGAATTTTTAGAAAAAGTTGCTCAATTAGAAGAAACTGTAAATCACTTAGAAGCTGATTTAAATTCTTAAAAAATAACTAATTTTCCATAAATTAACTTTCGTTTACACCGAGTTCTTGGAAATTATGTTATAGTAGTCTTTGTAATTTGCAAAAAATGCAACATGTTAAAAATATATAGAAATGGATGTGCTTTTATTATATGAATAAAAAAGTCTTAGTGGCTTGCGCTAGTGTTTTATTAACAATGAGTTTAGCAGCTTGTTCTAAAACAGTCGCAACAACTTCTGGTGGTAAAATTACTGAAACTGAATTTTACGATAGTATGAAAAATACAAGTGCCGGTAAACAAGTTTTACAACAAATGATTTTAAACAAATGTTTAGAAAAAGAATACGGCGATAAAGTTTCCGATAAGAAAGTTGATAAAGATTTCGACAACTACAAGAAACAATATGGCGATGCTTTTGAATCTGTTTTAAAACAAAACAACTTAACAAAATCAGCATTCAAACAACAAATTCGTTCTAACTTATTATTACGTCAAGCAGTAATTGCTAACACAAAAATTACTAACAAAATGCTTGAAAACCAATGGAAAAAATATGAACCAAAAATTACTGTGGCTCATATCTTAGTTAAAAATGAAGATGAAGCTAAAAATATTATCGCTGCTTTAGATAAAGATCACAGCTTCAAGAACTTCAAAAAATTAGCAAAAGAAAAATCAATTGATGCATCAACAAAAGGCAAAGGTGGCGAATTACCACCATTTGATAACACTGATACACAATTAGATCCTACTTTCAAAGCTGCAGCCTTCAAGTTAAAACAAGGTGAATTCTCTAAAGAACCTGTTAAAACTAACTATGGTTACCACATTATTTACAGTGTGAAAAATGCTGGTAAAGGTACAATGAAAGAACATAAACAAGAATTAAAAGATCAAATTATTGATGCTAAAATGACAGATCCAGCAACTTTACAAGAAATTATTGCTAAAGTTCTTAAAAAAGGTGATGTTTCCATCAAAGATTCCGATCTTAAAGATGTTTTAGCTAACTACTTACCAGCTAACAAAGAAAAATAAAATCATCAAAAAAACCGCTACGGCTGAATCAGCTGTAGCGGTTTTTTATTATTGTTGTGGTCGATAAAATTGACGATTATCTAATCCAAAAATTCGTTCTGAAAATTCACCTGGTTCAGTATGTTCCAAAGTAGTTTTCATCATTTGAATCGAAGCATCAATATTATCTAACTGATGTAAAATTTCTGCTTCCATAATTCTTGGTCTGACTGGTGATCCATATTCTAATAATCCATGATGAGCTAAAATCACATGCCGTAACAATAAAACTGATTCACTTTCTGGATCAATCTGTAATTCTTTACATGTTTCAAAAATTTCTTCATCGATTAATACAATATGCCCAATTAAATTCCCGGCCAATGTATATGTTGTACCTAAAGCACCACTGAGTTCTTGTGTTTTACCTAAATCATGCAAAATAGCACCAGCATATAACAAGGAAGCATTAACTTCAGGGTATTGTTCTACAATTGTTTGTGCCAAACGTAAAATTGATAACGTATGATAAGCTAATCCCCCAGCATAGGCATGGTGGTTTTTCTTCGCAGCTGGAAATTCAAAAAAGTCTTCATGATGTTGATTTAACATATGACGAACAATCCGATTCCAATTTGGTTCTGTAATTTTCAAAATAAATTTTTTAAATTCAGCTTCCATTTCAGTTCTTGTTTCCGGCGCTGTTTGTAAATAATCAGTTGGATTATTCGGCTCATTATCTTGAGCTAAACGTAAATTAAAAATTTTAATTTGAGGATTATCTTGATAAGTTTCTCTTTTACCACGTAAAAAGACAACTTTTCCTGTTTGAAAAGCTGCAATATCTTCAGCTGATGCATCCCAGAATTTGGCACTAATTTCACCAGAACGATCGGCAAAATTAAAAGCGATAAATTGTTTACCATTTTTAGCCATTCTCGCTTCAGCTGATTTAATCAATACATAAATTTCAAGATTATCACCAACACTATAATCAAAAAGTTTTTTTACTTCCAAATTTATTCTCCTACTCTAATTGATTGATAAAAAATAAGGAGGTACGATGACCTCCTTAACTGTTTAATCTTAAGATTCGTATAAATCTGTTACTGGTGTGAAGATTGTTTTAGCAACATCATCCATTAACACGCTTAAAGTTCTTTCTTTTGCCATTAAGTTAAGGACTGCTTCAAATTGTTGTACTTCTTGACTTAATTTTTGCATTTCAGCAACTTCTTCTTCTTTGATTGCTTCTAAGTTACCTTCCATTTGGCATTTTTGTAAATATGCTTGGATTTCACGTAATTTGTTGAAGCTTTCAAATGCTTTTTCATCAGCTTTTAATTCTGCGTAAGCTGTTTGTAAATCTTTAAATTCTGGTGTTTCTTTGATTTCTTTAGCTAATTGGTTAGCTGTATCGAAAATGTTTACCATGAGTAAAACCTCCATTAATTTTAATATAAACTAATTATACCATTTTTTCGCTATTCAACCAGCGCTTTAATCAAATTTCACATTCTTTAGTAAAATATTAAAAAATCTCGTGAAAATAAATGTTAACACTCATTTCCACAAGATTTTTCTCTTAACGATTTTTCAAAATGAAATCTTGAACTGTTTTTTTGCTTTTATCCCAAAAATCTTTCACTTTATCATAAACTTCAGAACCAACTTGCTCACTTGATTTTTTCAAACTATCCCAAAAATCAGCTTGATCGGCTTGTTTTTCTTGTAAAATGACATCCGCTGGTTTTACTGTAAATTTAGTTAGTGGTGTTTTAGAGAGTATCCCTTCCATTTCCGTTCTAAATAAATTAGAACCAACGCTTAAATTATTAACAGCCCGCGAATTCGAATCATATCCAACCCAACTAGCAACAACAACATCTGGTGTATAAGCAATATACCAATGTTCTTTATCCATCCGTTGTTTATTAATAATTAATTGTGTTGTCCCTGTTTTACCAGCAATTGTGTAACCATAAGGACGAGCACCATAACCAGTTCCATGAGGTCGATAGACGTCTAACATCATGCTAGTCATTTCATCAGCAACTTTTTTAGTCATAATCTTTTTACTTTTTGGATCAGTATTATCAACAATTACTTTGCCAGTCGCATCCACAATTTTCGTAATTAAATGAGGCTGATATTGCACACCTTCATTCGCAAATGCTGTGTATGCTGCGGCCATTTGATATGGTGACACACCCTTTTTCAAACCACCTAAAGCTAAACTTAAATTATTATCTGATTTATCCAAATTAATCCCAAATTTTTCAACTGAATCATAACCTTTTTTAACACCAATTTTATTCAAAAGCCAAACAGCAGATGTATTTTTACTTTGAGCTAAAGCTTGATACATCGGTAACTTACCAACATAAACATCATTCCAATTATGTGGTTGATATTTATTAGTTCCATAAGCTTGATATTCATCTTCTAACATTGAATCATAATGATATCCCGATTGTAAGGCCGGCATATATACAGCTAACGGTTTAATAGTTGATCCAGGTGATCGAATCAACTGAGTCGCCCGATTATAGCCACGGAATACATGTGTATCTTCACGACCACCGACTAGAGCTTGCACACCACCATTTTTCGGATTGATGGCAATCGAAGCTGCTTGTAACGGTTTTTTACCTGCCTCTGTAGCTGGGAATAAACTATTATTATCAAATGTTTGTTGCATACTTTCTTGATAACTTTGATTTAAACTTGTATAAATTTTATACCCTTGGTTCATGATTTGTGTTTCTGTTAAATCATACTTATGCATCGCTTCAGCAATAACTGCATCAAAATAATATGGATAACGATAACCTGAATGATATTTATAATCATCTTTCAAGTTCATAGTTGCCTTTTGATATTGTTCTTTTTGTTTTTCAGTTATTTTATCATTAGCGACCATAGTCTTTAAGACAACATTTCGTCGCGCAAGAGCTGCTTTAGGATGATCGATCGGATTATAAACATTTGGTCCTTTTAGCATCCCGGCTAAAGTAGCAGCTTCTGGAACGGTTAATTGTGAAGCGTGTTTACCAAAATATTTTTCAGAGGCATCTTCTACACCCCAAACACCATTCCCGAAATAAGCATTATTCAAATACATCGCTAAAATATCTTTTTTAGAATAAACATTCTCGACTTGAACTGATATAAAAATTTCTTTCGCTTTACGGGTAAAAGTTTGTTCCTGAGACAGAAAGGCATTTTTAACTAATTGTTGCGTTAAAGTACTCCCCCCACCACTAATTTGATTACGACGTAACAATTTATTTTTCACATAACTCAAGCCCGCCCGTGTAATACCTTTCACAGAAAAACCATGTTCATGATAAAAATTACGATCTTCAACTGATAAAACAGCATTTTCAACATTCGGTGAAATCTGATCCAGATTAACCCAAGTTCCTTTTTGGGAATATAAATAGCCTGCTTTTTGATCTTTTTGATCATAAATAATCGTGGCTTGTTTTAATTGTGAACGTAACCCTTTTACGTCCGTTGTTTTGGCTAATGCGACTAAATAAATACTAATCACTAAAAAAGCACTCAATAATAGAACTATAATCCAGCGATTAATTTGATAACGACGCCATTTAATTTTTAACCAATTCCAAAACTTTTGCCAAAAATGTTTTATCTTTTCTAAAACACGTTCGAAAAAAGTATTATTTTTCATAATCTATCCTCTTTTAAAAGTTTTAATTTAATTTTAGCATAACCCTTCAAAAGCGACTTTCTTCTTTAAAATTTTTAAATTAACTTAACTATTTACGGACTAACAAATCACGATCAGCATAACTTAAAAATAACTGATTAATATTTTTGGCCGACTCTTTCGAATCACTAATAACTACCACAGTATCATATCCAGCTAAAGTCCCTACAATTCCATCTAAGGACATTTCATCAATAATAGCTGCTAAAGCATTCGCATTCCGTGGTGTTGTTTGTATAATATTCATAAATTCAACTTGCGTAATTTTCATTAATGTATCATAAACATTTTGTTGTAAATATTCTTCTTGGGTATTGTCATTCTTTTGAAATAAAGTATAACGAATATTACCATTACCATCTGCTTCTTTAACAATTTGCATCTCACGAATATCACGTGATAAAGTAGCTTGCGTTGTTTTAATCCCATCTTTTTGAAGTGCTAAAAGCAATTCTTCTTGTGTTGCAATTATCTCTTTATTAATTAATTGTTCAATCTTATTTTGACGCTCTTCTTTTTTCATTGCCAGTTATTAATATCGGTTAAAAACAGCGATATTATCCTTTCTGCTAATTTTTATCCCATTATATCACAGAAAAGCGTATATTTATGCATACAATAGACACTCTTGAATTTGCGGATTACTCATAAATGATTTTTTCACAATTTTAACTTTGCGATTAAACGTAATCTTGGCGTCATTTTGTAAATTTTGAACAACTTTAGAAACTGTAATCGGTGTCGTTTGTGCTAAATTAGCCAATATTTGTTGTGTCAAAAATTCTGGTAATAAATAATCTTCCTTTTGATTTTTCTGTCCATAATGATAAGCCATTAAAAATATCACTAATAGCACACGATCTTGAGCACTTTTACATGAGCATGCATATTTAAAATTATCATGAATTCTTCTTTCATCCAACGCACTTTGTAACAACAACTTAGCTAAAGTTCCATGTTCTAATAATAAAATTTGATACGTTAAATAAGGAATCTTAATAATTGAAGTACTTGTTAGAGCTTTAAAACATAAATTATCCGGCATACTAAATCCTTGTAATCGATCTAATGGCCAAAATTTAGTTTTGTCTAAAAAAGAATACATATAATCATAATCTTTTTGTAAAACTTTCACGCCTAAAATACCATCCTCAATATAATATAAAGCTTTACTTTCAGAAAGATAAATCTCTTCTGATTTTTCATAATAGCACCGTGTCCCACCAGCTGCTATTAATTCATTTTCTTTAATAGTTAGACCTTGAATCTTAATTTCTCCTTGCATGTCAAACTAAATCCCCCTAGTTAAATTAGTTCTACACTTCCACTATAACGCGGGATATTTTCCCACGCAAATGACCGTTTCATACATAAATACGCAAAAAAACTAGCCTAATCACTTAGATTAAGCTAGTTTTTAATTTTTTAAAATTTCTTTTTACATTTCATTTGGAGCTGCTACACCTAAAAGACGTAATGATTCTTTTAAGACAATCGCAACACTAGCAACTAAAGCAAGACGAGCTGCTTTTTGATCATCATCAGCTAAAATCTTAGAATGTGCATAATATTTGTTGAAAGCTTTAGCTAATTGAATAGCATATTTAGCTACAACAGATGGTTCGTATTCACGAACAGCACGTTTAATTACTTGTGGGAAATTACCTAATAAGCTAATTGCTTCCCAAGCATTTGGATCTGTTAATTCATAAGCTGCATTTGGATCAATTTCTGTCACGCCAGCTTTACGTAAAATACTCATTGCACGAGCATGTGCATATTGAACGTAAGGACCTGTTTCACCTTCAAAACGAACAACTTCTTCTAAATCAAAATCAAAGTTATTTAAACGTTCATTTTTCAAATCGTGGAAAATAACAGCACCAACACCAACTTCTTCAGCAACTTGTTCTTTATTTGGTAATGTTGGATTCTTTTCTTCAATTTGTTTTTCAGCTAAATCAACCGCATCATTTAAAACATCTTCTAATAAGATTACACGACCAGAACGTGTGGATAATTTTTTACCACCAGATGTAATCAAACCAAATGGTACATGATGGATATCATCAGACCAGTCATAACCCATTTCTTTTAAGACAGCTTTTACTTGTTTAAAGTGATTTGTTTGTTCGTTACCAACAACATATAGTGATTGAGCAAAATCATATGTGCGGTGACGATATAAAGCTGCTGCTAAATCACGTGTGATATATAATGTAGCACCATCGGATTTTTTAATTAAAGCTGGGTTCAAGTTATAACTTTCTAGATCAACAATTGAAGCACCTTGGCTTTCTTGTAATAAATCACGATCTTCTAATAATTCTACGATTTCATCCATTTTATCGTTATAGAAAGCTTCACCATTAAAGGAGTCAAATTCAACACCTAATTTATCATAAATCTTCATAAAGAATTGTAATGATTCATTTCTAAACCATGTCCATAAGAAAATTGCTTCTTCATCGCCATCTTCTAATTTCTTGAACCATTCACGTGCTTGATCATCTAATTCAGGATGTTCTACGTCTTCTTTGTGGAAACGTACATAGTATTTTAATAAGTTATTAATTGGATCAGCTTTAACTTCTTCTTCACTACCCCATAATTTATAAGCCATAATTAACTTACCAAATTGTGTACCCCAATCGCCTAAATAGTTAATTTTAATTGGGTTATAGTTAGCTTTTTTCAATAAGTTAGCAATTGAGTTACCAATTACTGTTGAACGTAAGTGTCCCATTGACATTGGTTTAGCAATGTTAGGTGATGACATATCAATTGGTACATTACCGCCATGACCTAAATCTTGGTTACCATAAGTTGCTTGTTCTGTTAAAACTTCATGTAAAACATCTTGACTGAACATTGCTTTATCTAAAAAGAAGTTAACATATGGACCAACAGCTTCAACTTTTTCAAAACCTGTTGGATCGATTTTTTCAACTAATTCTGTTGCAATCATTTGTGGGGCTTTACGTAAAACTTTCGCTAAAACGAATGCTGGAAAAGCATAGTCCCCTAAGTTCATTGTTTTAGGAACTTCAATTTTCACTAAAACTTCTTCTTCTGTTAATTGTCCATCAACAGCTTTTACGATGGCTTGTGCTACTTTTTGTTTATAATCCATGATGAGCCTCCTGTTTATATATCAGTATTTTTCTATACATTAAAAAATCTCCTACATAAATAAATTATGTAAGAGACGAGATTTCCCGCGGTACCACTCTAATTGATAAAAGATCCACTTTATTATTCAATTTATTCTAAGAAGTGCGATTCAATCAGTTCAATTATCTAGCTTCCACCACCCTAGACTCGCTTAAAAATTTACCTAATTTACTAGTTTCTATCATCGAATGTTATACTTTGCTTTATTTTTTAATGAAGCGGATGACGAGAATCGAACTCGCGATACTAGCTTGGGAAGCTAGAGTTTTACCACTAAACTACACCCGCGTAAAGCGAATATAGTATAGCACACTCCTTTAAAAAAAGCATTATTTATTAAGTTGTAACTTCTTCATTTTTTGAAAACTTACAATTGCATGTTCGTGAAAATCACTAACAATATTTTCATCTTCAGCATCAAATTCAGTAATCATAACCATTGCTGAATTTTCATAAGTTTTTTCAATTACACCCACAAAATCGTGTTTTAAAGACGCGAATTTTTCGCATTTAACGGCATCGCCAATTTCAAAAGTCTTTTCCATTAATTTCTGAACTCCTTTAGAGAATTATTTATGGATAATAACAAACTTTTTCAGATGTTGCAAGCGATACTAATCGTTTTATTAATATTTAATCCCAGTTGCTTTAAAACCAATATCTTTCCGATAGAAACAATCATTAAATTCTAATCTAAAAATCCGTTATTCTAATCCCACACGTTTAAACAAATAATCAACTTTTTGTAAATGCCAATGATAATCCAATGCATCATCTAAATCTTCTTTTGTTAAATAAGACATAATCGTCGCATCATTTTCTAACAATGTTCTAAAATCAATTTGCATATCCCAAGATTCAGCTGTTTTAGGTTGAATCAAATCGTAAGCTGCTTCCCGACTCAATCCTTTATCAATCAATTTCAACAACACACGTCCACTATAAATCAAACCAAATGTTTTTTGCATATTAGCTTGCATATTTTCTGGATAAACTGTTAAATTCTTCAAGATTCTGCCAAAGCGATTCAACATATAATCTAATAAGATGGTCGTATCTGGTAAAATAATCCGTTCAGCAGAAGAATGAGAAATATCACGTTCATGCCATAAGGCAACATTTTCATAAGCTGTGACCATATGCCCGCGGACTACTCTGGCTAACCCTGAAATATTTTCTGAACCAATTGGATTACGTTTGTGTGGCATTGCTGAAGATCCTTTTTGACCTTTAGCAAAATACTCTTCAACTTCTCTTGTTTCTGATTTTTGTAACCCGCGTATTTCTGTAGCAAATTTTTCTAAACTAGTTGCAATTAAAGCCAAACTAGCTAAATATTCAGCGTGTAAATCACGTGGTAAAACTTGACTGGAAATTTCTTGCGCACGAATGCCCAGTTGATCACAAACATACTCTTCTACAAACGGATCAATATTAGCAAATGTTCCTACAGCTCCACTAATTTTACCGGCTTGTACACCATCAGCAGCATGTTCAAATCGTTCAATATTTCGTTTCATTTCAGAATACCAACGAGCTAATTTTAATCCAAATGTTGTTGGTTCTGCATGCACACCATGTGTTCTCCCCATCATAACCGTATCTTTATGTTCTAAAGCTTTATTTTTGATAATTTCTAAAAACATATTTAAATCAGCGCGTAATAAATCATTAACTTGTTTGAGTTGATAACCATATGCTGTATCAACAACATCAGTACTTGTTAATCCATAATGAACCCATTTTTTCTCATCACCTAATGATTCAGATACACAACGCGTAAAAGCAATCACATCATGCCGAGTTACTGCTTCAATTTCACGAATGCGTTCAATATCAAATTTTGCATTAGCTTTCAATTTATCAACATCTTCTTGCGGAATTTGACCTAATTTTGCCCATGCTTCATCAGCTGCAATCTCTACAGCTAACCAACATTCAAATTTCTTTTCATCAGTCCACAAAGCTGCCATTTCAGGGCGTGTATAACGTGCTAACATTTTGTAATAACTCCTTTAAATTTCAAGTTTAAATTACCATTTCAAATGACTATGACCTAGCATCTTGCATCATTTTTAGCTTAGCAAACCCCTTCTTGAATGTCAAAACAAAATTATGTATTTTTGTAAAATAGTTCGTTTTTTAACACGAAATAATCTTAATATCCGTTTTATAGTTATGTTTTTAATACGTTTTAGACGTTTTAAATAGAAAACCTATGATAATAACACCTTTCCTAAATTACACCTAACTCCCTCGTATCAGCAAACAACTGTAAATTCTGTTTCATCCAACTCCAAAAACAAGCCTTACTAATTTAGAATCTTTTCATTGCAGTTTGTCACTAAAATCGCTACAATTATTTCTGATGTACAAAAAAAGGAGCGTGTCATATTTGATTACCTTAGCTGGAATTATCGGATCCGGTAAATCAAGTCTTTCAGCCATTTTAGCGCAAGAATTAGGAACAACAGCTTTTTACGAACCGGTCGCAGATAACCCGGTCCTACCCCTTTTTTATCAAGGGCTCGAAATTGCTGCGCAAAAACGTGCTGCTGGTGAACTTGATGCAACGAATCCTTACACTTATTTATTACAAACATTCTTTTTAAATCGTCGTTTTAAAATGATTAAATCAGCTATGCAACATGAAAATAACATTTTAGATCGTTCAATTTATGAAGATGCCATGTTCATGCAAATGAATACTGATTTAGGAAATGCTTCCCTAATCGAGCATGAAACATACAAAGAACTTTTAGATAATATGTTAGAAGAATTACCACAAGTTGCACAAAATAAAAATCCTGACTTAATGGTAATGATCCAAGTTTCCTATGATACGATGTTAAATCGTATTAAAAAACGTGGTCGTGATTATGAACAAATTGAAAATGATCCTTCTTTAATTAACTATTATCAAACACTTTTAAAATATTATGATAACTGGGCGAAAACATATGATAAATCACCACTTTTAATTATTGATGGTGATAAATATGATTTTGTCGAAAACAAAGATGATCAAAATTTTGTTTTAGATTTAATTGAAGAAAAATTATTTGAATTAGGTAAAATTTCACAAGCCGAATTCATCGAGTTACAAAATAAACGTAAATAAAAAATAAAGGTTCACACTAGTTAATAAAACTTAGTGTGAACCTTTATTAATTTGTTTTAAGCTTGATCTTCTTGAGCTAATGTTTGAACATCACGTGCAATCATTAATTCTTCATCAGTTGGGATACACATCACTTGAACTTTAGAATCTTTTGTTGAGATAAAGTTTTGTGCCCCACGTTTTTGGTTATTTTCATGATCAATTTCAATGCCCATGAAAGCTAAACGTTCCATAATCTTTGTCCGAGCTGTAATAGCATTTTCACCGATGCCGGCTGTAAAGATAATACCATCAACGCCACCCATTTCAAATGTGTATTCGCCAATATATTTAACAACGTTTTTCACAAAGATATCCATTGCTAGTTCAGCACGTTTATCAGTTTTACGTGCTGCATCAATATCACGCATATCAGACGAAATTCCAGAAATACCTTGTAAACCAGATGCGCCATTCAAGACTTTCATCATTTCATCCATATCTAAGTTAAGTTTTTTCATCATGAAAGCAACTAAAGCAACGTCAACATCACCTGAACGAGTTGCCATTGTCACACCTGTTAATGGTGTAAAGCCCATTGATGTATCAAATGATTCGCCACCTTTAACCGCACAGATAGAAGCACCTGCACCTAAGTGACAACTAATTAATTTCAAATCTTCTAATGGTTTACCCATCATTTTCGCAGCTAAATCAGATACATAACGGTGACTTGTACCATGTGCACCATAGCGACGAACTTTATAATCTTCGTACCATTCAAAAGGTACACTATATAAATAATTTTCTTCTGGAATTGTTTGGTGGAATGCTGTATCAAAAACAACTACTGAACATGCATCAGGTAAGATTTTTTTGAAAGCTTCAATTCCGACTAAGTTGGCTGGATTGTGTAATGGTGCATATTCGAAAATTTCACGAATGTGTTCAATAACTGTTGGTGTAACAATTTCAGAATGTTTGAAATATTCTCCACCAGCCACAACACGATGACCAACACCTGTAATTTCAGAATAATCATCGATAATTTTTAATTCTAATAAAAGATCCATTAACAAACTAACTGCTGTTTTATGATCAGGAATATCGCCAACTTTTTCAAAAACTTGACCATCACCATATTTAATTTCAACACGGGGATCTTTAATTCCTATTCTTTCGATTAAACCAGATGCGAGAACTTTTTCTTCTGGCATTAAAAATAATTTAAATTTCAAACTCGAACTACCTGAGTTAATAGCAATAATTTTTTCCATAAATCAACCCTCCAAAACTTACAGCGCCTTAACGCTTACTGCTCTACTATAACAGATTTCACCGCTTTTTTCATTTAATTTTCCCCTCAAACAATCAGTGTAATCGTTTTTTATAAATTTTTTTGGATGTTAAAATCTTCTTTAATTTTATATAAACATCATGTATCTGACTAGCAATTCCGAAACAGAACGTTTAAAATAATTAAGTTACTACTCAAGGAGGTTTTGATCCATGCAATATGAACAAGAATTACGCGACATTATTCAAAAACAACCCGAGTTTTTAGAAATTTGTCAAATTGTAGCTAGTCTTCATTTACCAGAAGCCACAATTTGTGCAGGTGCTGTGCGCAATTTAGTTTGGGATAACCAAACAAAGCAACCTTCTTCTTTAATCCGAAATAATATTGATGTTTATTATAAAAACACCAGTGAATCATTCGAAAAATATTTAACCCGGCAAGCTTTATTACAACAAAAATATCCTAAATATTTATGGAACTTAAATAATATCGCCCTACCTAAACGCCATACAAACCAACAATATTTTGGTAAAACAATCACTGAAACAATTGCGCATTTTCCAGAACAATGTAGTGCCATTGGGGTTACACCAGATACTTTAGGTAATTTCAATCTAGTTGCACCTTATGGCTTAAATGATATTTTTGAAATGAAAGTTCAACCAACACCTTACTTTGCACCAGATACAGCACAATATCCAACTTATCAAAAAAGAATGCAACGTAAAAATTGGCATAAATTCTGGCCAAACTTAACCATCGAAAAATAAAAAGGAAACCAACTTAATTTAGTTGGTTTCCTCTTTTTTATGATTTAATTTTTTCTTTGCGCATTCCATACATAAAATAAACGACAAGACCGATTAAGAACCATATCCCCGCATATAACTTCGCATGATAGTCTAGACCCCAAAAGACAGCTAATGTCCCTAAAAAGGCAACTAAAGGCAACACAGGATACAATGGCATTTTAAATTCTGGTTCTGCAATATCATGACCTTCTCTTTTACGTAAAGAATAAATACCGATGGTGACAAACATAAAAGCAATCAAGGTCCCTGCAGAAATTAATTGTGATAAAAACTCAAACGGAAAGACCGAACCTAAAATAATACTAATTACAGTTAAAGCAATTAACGCATTCCCTGGTAAATTATTTTTGTTTAATACACCTAACCATTTGGGTAACATTTGATCACGGCCAAAAGAATATAATAATCGTGAACCAGCCATCATCATCCCAATTAAAGCTGTAAACATTCCGATGACAGCAATTCCTTGAACTACAACTGCAATAATAGGATGTCCTGCTTGGCGTAAAGCCCAGCCTACTGGTTCTGCATTATTAGCATAACTAGTATATTTGAACATTCCCACTAAAACTAAAGAAACTGCAATAAACAAAATCACTGCAATTAATAACGAACCTAAAATTCCGCGTGGCATGGTTTTAGCAGGATCTTTCGCTTCAGCCGAATTCGCCGCAATCGAATCAAAACCAATATATGATAAGAAGATTGCTGACACACCTGCATAAACTCCGTGCCATCCGCCAAAACTCGTACCATCACTATGCACTGTATATTCTGGAATAAATGGGAAATAATTTTCAATATGAATTGCTTTTAATCCCACTAAAATAAAAACTAAAATTGCACAAACTTTTAAAATAACTAATAAATTCTCAACTTTCGCAACACCAGAAGCTCCTCGTGATAATAGGTAAGCTACTAAAGCAATCACAATTACCGAAATAATATCAATAATTCCACCTGACACACCAAAGGCATTCGCTAATTGTGCTGGAACATGTACACCTAAAGGTTCTAACATTCCCCGAAAATTAGCTGATAACCCTGAAGCCACAAAAGCTACGGCGATAAAATATTCCGCCAACAAAGCCCAGCCAGCAATCCAACCAAATCCTTCACCATAAATAACACTAATCCAAGAATAAGCCGATCCAGCAAAAGGCATAGACGATGACATTTCAGCATAAGCAAACGCTACTAACGCCGCTACAATCGCTGCAATTAAAAATGATAAAGCCACAGCCGGTCCAGCATGATTAGCGGCTACCACACCTGGTAAGGTAAATATAGATGTTGAAACAATGGTTCCGACGCCTAAAGCTAAAAAGTCTTTCACCGTTAAGACTTGATGTAAATGAGCATCTTTTTTCAAATAAACTTGCGGATCCTCTTTGTAAGAAAATCTTTTCCAGATTTTGTTCATATAAATTCTCCCTCTAACTCCGAATCAATTTAGGGCATAATTATAATATAATTAAAAAACAATTACAAGAATTCTTAACAAAAAAACAACGCTCAAAAAATTTGAGCGTTGTTTTTTAATTTTCGATAATTGCTTGCGTTGATAACATCGCATATTTATTCAAAACAATTAATACCACAACGTATAAAATCATAAAGAATAATAATTGCCCTGTTGATCCCATCACAGCAAGATAAATAGAAAACCAGAAGAATAACTGGCTTAAAACTACCCATTTTCGCCGTGCTTTAGCAATTTTTTGTAATTTTTCTGTTTCAACTTCAGTTAAATCTTGTGGTTGTTTAAATTGTACTTTTGATTTTAGACGCGCAATCGTAAAACTTAATCTTAAATTATATATTACTAATACGGCTAAAACTACAATCATAACCACACTTGTGATTGACACTTTAAAAGCCTCCTCTTTTTAGCGGCCGATAATAACGTCACAAGGAGCAGCACGAATGACATAATCAGTTACTGAACCGACGAACATCCGTTCAACAGCATTCAAGCCTGTTGGTCCCATAACAATTAAATCTGTTCCATATTCTTTTGTTAAATCATGTGCAATAATTGTCCGTGGTGATCCAAAACGAGCATGCATTTTTACATCTTCTAAGCCCATTTCGTGGATTTTTTCTAATAATGAGTCTAAATAGTTATCAACATCTTCATAAGCTTGGTAAACAACTTCACCATTGGCATCCATCATGCCGGCAAAACTTACAGAAAATTGTTTTAAATCAATAACTGTGACAACATCTAAGTGTGCTTTATTTCTTTTAGCAATTTCGACACCTTTAACTAAAGCTTTTTCAGCTCCATCAGATCCGTCAACTGGTACTAAAATATTTTTGTACTGTTGTTGCATATAAACCCTCTCCTTATTAGCCCCTTAATTTCTATCAATTATATCATTTATTCTAAAAATTGTCTTAGTTCGCGCGCCTAATTAATGCTTCCGGCGTGGTTTCAAACTAACAACTGTTCCATAGCCATGCAAAACCATATAACGTGGTGCTGGTCCTGTTTGGACAATAGATGGTACAAAGCGCACCATAATCAAACCATCGCCATCTTTCGCAACTGCTCGTTCAATTAATTTTGTTTTCACAGCTGTATATAAGTCATCATATTGATCAACTTGATCGACTTCTTCTGGCAAAAGAGCTCGTTTGACTGTTGCATTAACAATGCCTTGAATGGCATATGTTCCATTAATTTCTCCTGTTGTTAAAAACATCCAACCACATCTTTTCTATTCTTAATTCACTTCTAATTTTACAATTAATTTCATTTTGGTGCAATTACTTAACGATATTCTTAAAGTAAAAACACAAAACACGTTACTCAAAAAAGAGTAACGTGTTTTAATTAATTTTTCAATTCAAGCAAAGCCTAAATTATTTGATCAATTCGTAAATTGATTCAGCATAGATGGCTGCTGAACGGAATAAATCAGATAATGGCATATATTCATTAGCTTGGTGCATTGTGTTTTCTGTTTCTGGGAATAAAGCACCAAAAGCAACACCACGTTCTAATAAACGACCGTATGTTCCCCCACCAACAACTTTACCAGTTTCATTTGAACCAGTTTGTTTGTTATAAACACCTAATAATGTTTTTACAATTGGATCTTCTGGAGATACATAGTGTGGTTCTTGAGCATGTCCATCAAGTGTAAGAGTTACATCCATTGGAGCAACTAATTTTTCAAGACCTGCTAAGATTTCTTGTACATCGATTCCTTTTGGATAACGGAAGTTCAATGTAATAGAACCTTCTTCACCAGCAACAAATTTGAAGATACCAGGGTTCACTGTTAAGTCACCCATGATTTCATCTGTAAATTCTAAACCTAAACCTTTAGCACGAGAATCACCGTGTAAGTTTTCAGAAGCAACTTTAATAAAGTTAGCTGCTGCTCCACCAAAGTTAAATTGGTTTAAGAATGTTGCTAAATATGTTCCGGCATTTTCACCAAGACGTGGTTCTTGAGCATGGGCAGCTTTACCAATCACACTTAAGAATAATTGACCATCACGTTCAACGATTTCACCTGTAATTGGGTTAGCAGCTACAAATTCTGCAAAAGCTGGTTCAACATCTGCTAATGCAAGACCTTCAACAACTGCTTCAGCATCACGAGGTACCATGTTTGTACGTAAACCAGATTCAAAGCTAATTAATTTAGCTGCATCACCGTTTGTACCAGCATATTTCAATTCAATACTTGCAATCCCTTTTTCACCATTAATAATTGGGAAAAATGCATCTGGAGAAAATGCGAAATCTGGTTTAGGCATTTTTTCCATATAGTGAGTCATACCACGCCAGCTACTTTCTTCATCTGTACCGATGATGAAACGAACTTTTTTAGATACTGGTAAGCCTAATTCTTTGATAATTTTCAAACCATAGTAAGCTGCAATCCCAGGACCTTTATCATCAGATGATCCACGAGCATAAATACGATCGTTAATAATCACTGGTTCAAATGGATCTGTATCCCAACCTTTACCAGCTGGCATAACGTCAACGTGAGCTAACACACCTAATGTTTCATCACCTTCACCGAATTCGATATGTCCTGCAAGACCATCTAATTCTAAAGTTTCAAAACCATCACGTTCTGCGATTTCTAAGAATTTATCTAAAGCAATCTTTGGACCTGGTCCTAAAGGTGCTTCTGCTGTTGCGATGCTTTCATCACGAACACTTTCAATTTTTAACATTGTGAATAAGTCGGCAAGTAAATCTTCCTTGCGTTTTTCGACTTCTAATTTCCAATCGATTGACATAATAAAAATACCTCCTCAGATATTTACATATTAAAATACATAATGTATTTTACCACAATTGTAAACATCACGATAGTTAGCGACTTAAATCAAACTAATTTTATAAAAACTTAAATTTTTTTCGGGAATTATTTTAACCCGGAAAACTTTTTTGTTATAATTCATTTAATCAGTTTATAATTTATTTTTAATTTTAAGGAGGTCTGTCCATGAACAAAACAACTCACCCCCCACACACAAATAAACAAGCTAGTGCTGTAGCCTTAATTCCTTTTTTAGTTTTTATTGGCGTTTATTTAGGAAGTGGAATTATTTTAGATTTAAAAGGTGTCAAAATGGCCTTTTATCAATTTCCAGCACCTTTAGCATCCGTTATCGGAATTGTAACTGCATTTATTATTTTACGTGGTTCTTTTAACGAAAAAATCGCAACCTTTATTAAAGGGTGTGGTGATTCTAATATTATTATGATGTGTATTATTTATTTAATGGCTGGCGGCTTTTCTTCTGTTTCCAAAGCAATGGGAGGAATTGATGCTACTGTTAATCTTGGCCTTACCTTTATTCCAGCTAAATATATTGCAGTCGGAATTTTTATCATTACAGCTTTTATTTCCTTAGCGACTGGTAGTTCTGTTGGGAGTATTGTAGCGGTCGGTCCCATCGCTATCCCAGCTGCACAAATGTCTGGCAGTAATCTCGCTTTAGTGATGGGGTGCGTTTTATGTGGGGCTATGTTTGGTGACAACCTTTCTATTATTTCCGATACAACAATTGCCGCAACTAGAACACAAGGTGTCGCTATGAAAGATAAATTTCGGATTAACTTTTGGATTACACTTATTCCAGCTCTGTTAACTATTATTTTATTATTGTTTTTTGGAAAACCAGAATCCGTTATCCCTCTTCAAACCCATAATTTCCAAATCATCAAAGTCTTACCTTATTTATTTGTTTTAATTACAGCCATTGCAGGCTTAAATGTTTTCGCTGTCCTTTTAGGTGGAACAGTCTTAGCTGGTTTGATTGGAATTTTTTATGGTGATTTAACATTTATGTCAATGATGACAGCATCTTATGACGGTTTTAAAGGCATGACCGATATTTTCTTATTATCCTTATTAACTGGTGGTTTAGCCGAAATGGTTAAACATGCTGGCGGGATTAATTTCTTATTAAATCAAATTCAAAAAATTATTCGTGGGAAAAAATCAGCCCAACTAGGTATTGGTTTACTCGCTTCATTAACAGATATTGCAGTCGCCAATAACACAGTTGCTATTATTATTGACGGTGAAGTGTCTAAAGAAATTTGCCAAGAATATCACGTTGATCCGCGTAAAAGTGCTGCCTTACTCGATATTTTTTCTTGTATCTTTCAAGGGTTAATTCCTTATGGTGCTCAAATGTTAATTTTAACTGGATTCGCTAAAGGTCAAGTCTCTCCCTTTCATGTGTTACCATATACTTGGTACATTTATTTATTAGCAATTTTTGGTGTTTTAGCCATTTTTATTCCCTATGCGGATCGCAAATTGAACAAAGATCCTTGGAATTTCCAAACAAACACACCACAAAGTCAAAGCCAAGACCCACTTACTTACGAAGAATCATAAGAAAAAGGTGATTTTGATGATTTTAACAACCCAATGTTTAACAAATGTAATTAAAAAGCGACCTACTAATTCACATAAAGGAACTTTCGGACGCGTCTTATTAATTGGTGGATCTTTACAATATGGAGGTGCCATCCTCTTAGCTACTAAGGCTGCAGTTCGGGCGGGAGCTGGATTAGTCACTTGTGCCACTGATTTAATCAATCGCACAGCACTAAACACTACCCTCCCAGAAGCCATGTTTATTAACTATTTAGATTTTTCAGCTTTAAAACAACAACTCTCACAAGCTGATGTCGTAGTAATTGGTCCTGGTCTTGGGTTATCAGCTGAAGCATTCAATATTTTCAAAATAACGTGTCAACAAATCAACTCCCAAGCTACTTTAGTGATTGATGGTTCAGCTTTAACATTTGTAGCGCAAGCACCATCTTGTTTACAAACATGCGCCACTCAAAAAATCATCCTAACACCCCATCTCAAAGAATGGGAAAGAATAACTAATTTATCTTTAAATCAACAATCCATTATAAATAATCAAAAAGCACAACAAAAGCTCTCAGCTACCGTGGTTTTAAAAGGTGCCACAACGACAATTTACTATTTAGATGGACATACTGCCACGATCAATATTGGTGGTCCATATATGGCTACTGGTGGTACTGGAGATACTTTAACAGGAATTATCGCAGCGTTCTTAGCTCAATTCAAAGAACCGAACCCTAAAGAAGTCTTAGCCGCTGCCGTTTTCTTGCATAGTTATATTCCTCAACAACTCTCACAACATAATTATGTTGTTTTACCAAGTGAGATTAGCAACCATTTACCAAATATAATGCAAAAATTTAGTTCATAATTAAAAATCCGGTCATCTCAGTAAGAGACGGCCGGATTTTATTAATTTTTTTGTAACTCTTGTAATTCTGCACTAGTTAATGGACGATATTTTCCTAAAGCTAAATCTTTTGGCAAACGTAAACTTCCCATTGTAAGCCGCTGTAAAGTTTCAACTTTCATCCCCACTGCACCAAACATTCTTTTAATTTGATGATATTTTCCCTCATGAATAGTAACTTCAATTTGGGATTTATTGCCAGCTTGATCATGCTTTAAAATAACTAACTGGGCAGGTTTTAATTCGGATCCATCTTTTAAAGTCATTCCTGCCGCAAATTTATCAACTTCAGCTTCAGTTACAAAACCAGCAATTTCAGCACGATATGTTTTAGCAACATGCTTTTTCGGTGATAACAACTGATGAGCTAACTCTCCATCATTGGAAATTAATAACAAGCCCGTTGTATCCTTATCTAAGCGACCAACAGGAAATAAATCATCACGATAATCAGCCGGACTGAACAAATCAAGAACTGTCTTTTGCACCGCATCATTTGTCGCTGATAAAACACCTTGTGGTTTGTTTAAAATATAATAATACATTGTTTGATATTGCATCATTTCACCATCAACAACAACTTGTGCAGTTGTTTCATCGATTTGCAGTTTACCATTCTTCACAATTTCTTGATTAACAGTAATTCTTTTTTGTTTAATCATTTTTTTGATTTCCGAACGAGTTCCAATTTTTAAATCAGCTAAATATTTATCGAGTCGCATCCTACACCTCACCTTGTTTTTTCGCAAGTCCATGATATATCAATAATAACACGCCTAACCACAAAGCTGTAAAAAGCAACGCTAAACTAGTACTAAAATCAAGTAATAATAATAACAAGACTCCACTAAAGAAAATAATCGTTAATATATTAGCCACTGGATAAAAAGGCATCGGAAATCCAACATTTACTTTCGGATGAGCTTGTTTATATTTCAAATGACAAACTACCAGAATAATCCACACTAAAATAAAGCTAACTGTGGATACTCCGGAAATAATTTCAAAAATTTGATGTGGTAAAACATAATTTAAAATAACAATCACAAATAAAATTAATGATGAAAAAACTAATGACGCAACTGGAATACTACGATTATTAACTTCACCAAAGCGTTTTGCTGCATGTTTGTTCCGTGATAAAACAAACAAAGTCCGACTTGTACTGAAAATAGCGCTGTTGCAAGCTGATAAAGCAGCTGTTAATACTACAAAATTGATTACACCAGCAGCAATTTTAATTCCTAAAGAACTAAAGACTTGTACAAACGGACTAGTCGACACAGCTATTTCATTCCAAGGATGAATACACATCAAAACAAACATTGATCCAATATAAAATAAACCGATTCGTAACGGTAAAGTATTAATCGCTTTGGGTAAATCCTTTTTCGGATTAGCTGTTTCACCTGATGTTAATCCCACCATTTCAATACCGGTAAAAGCAAATAAAACCATAGGCATCGCTAAAACAAAACCTTTCATCCCTTTAGGGAAAAAGCCACCGTTTTTCACCAAGTTATGCAAGCTAACAACTTCACCACCAATTTTAGCGGAAGTTAATAACAAAATAATCCCCGTAACAATTAAAGCTACAATTGCTAAAATTTTGATACTAGAAAACCATGTTTCCAATTCACCAAAGGCTCCAACACTTAATAAATTAAATAATAATAAGACAATAATAATCACTAAAGCCGTTAACCATTGGGGAATTTGTGGAAACCAATACTTAATATAAATCCCACTCGCTGTTAAATCAGCCATCGCTAAACTTTCCCAGCATAGCCAATACGTCCACCCTACGAGAAATTCCCATTTTTCACCTAAATATTCACTAACAAATTCGATAAATGAACTTTTATTTAAATCAGATAAAATTAACTCTCCGATAGCACGCATCATAAAAAAACAAAAAATCCCTGCTAATAAATAAGCTAAAATAATTGCTGGACCAGATTTTTGGATAGCCATCCCTGATCCTAAAAAGAGCCCTGTTCCAATCGCACCACCAATAGCAATCATTTGCACATGACGATTCGTTAACTCTCTTGATAACCCTTTTTGCATTTGAACTCACTACCTACCTTTTTCCTTTGTTGTTACGCAAGTTTTTAATAGTTTTTATTGTAATAATTTTTCCTTCTGAAAGCAACAAAAAGAAAAAGATATGGCCAAAAAGGCCATATCTTTCACATCTATTTTAGTTTGCAACGATATTAACAATTTTTCCTGGAATTGCAATCACTTTACGGATTGTTTTACCAGCAATTTCTTCTTGAATTTTAGTGTCTGCTAAAGCTGCTTTTTCTAAATCTTCTTTTGTGATATCTTTTGCAACTGTTAAACGTTGACGAATCTTACCGTTAACTTGGACAACGATTTCTACGTTATCTTCAACTAACTTACTTTCATCAAATGTTGGCCATTTTGCATAAGCAATGCTTTCTGTATGACCAAGTTTTTGCCATAATTCTTCTGCCATGTGTGGCATAATTGGGGCAATTAATTGAACGAAGCCTGCCATATATTCTACTGGTAAAGCATCTGCTTTATGTGCAGCGTTCACAAAGACCATTAATTGAGAAATACCTGTATTGAAGTGTAATTTTTCATAATCTTCAGTAACTTTTTTAACTGTTTGATGGTAAACCTTATCTAATTTACCGTCATTAATTGTTGTTACTCGATCACGTAATTTACCTTCATCATCAATCATTAAGTTCCAAATCCGATGGATAAATTTATTAGCACCATTCAAGCCATCTTCACTCCAAGCGATTGAAGCATCCAATGGACCCATAAACATTTCATACATTCTTAATGTATCAGCACCAAATTTTTCAACAATATCATCTGGGTTAACAACATTACCTTTAGATTTAGACATTTTTTCATGATTATCCCCAAGAATCATACCTTGGTTAACTAATTTTTGGAAAGGTTCTTTAGTTGGAACTACGCCTAAATCGTATAAGAATTTATGCCAGAAACGAGCATACAACAAGTGCAAGACCGCATGTTCAGCCCCACCAACATAGATATCAACTGGTAACCATTGTTTTAATTTTTCTGGATCAGCAAACATTGCTGAATTTTCTGGATCAATATAACGGATAAAGTACCATGAACTACCTGCCCATTGTGGCATTGTATTTGTTTCACGTTTACCTTTACGGCCATTTTCATCCACAACATTTACCCAATCAGTTAAGTTAGCTAATGGGCTTTCACCTGTTCCGGATGGTGCAATATTATTTGTAACTGGTAAGCGTAATGGTAATTCTTCTTCAGGAACGAGTGTTGTTTCACCATCTTCCCAATGAATAACAGGAATTGGTTCACCCCAATAACGTTGACGAGAGAACAACCAATCACGTAAACGATAATTAACTTTCTTATCACCAACATGATTTTCTTGTAACCAAGTGATCATTTTTTCAATTGCTTCTTCTTTACCTAAACCATTTAAGAAATCAGAGTTAATATGTTCGCCATCACCTGTGTATGCTTCTTTTTCAATATCGCCACCTGCAATAACTGGGACGATTGGTAAAGCAAATTTCTTAGCGAATTCATAATCACGTTCATCATGTGCTGGAACAACCATAATAGCACCTGTTCCATAACTTGCAAGTACATAATCAGCTACCCAAATAGCTACTTCTTCACCATTAACAGGATTGATAACATAACTACCAGTGAAGACACCTGTTTTATTCTTAGCTAAATCTGTTCTTTCTAAATCAGATTTATGAGAAACTTCATCCACATATTTTTCCACAACGTCTTTGTGATCAGCTGTTGTTAATTTAGCAACTAATTCATGTTCTGGCGCTAAAACAATACATGATGCCCCAAAAATTGTATCTGGACGTGTTGTAAAGACTTCGATTTGATCTTGATCTTCGTTAGCAACAGTAAAGTTAACTTTCGCACCAACAGAACGACCAATCCAATTTCTTTGTTGTTCTTTAATAGCTTCTGGCCAGTCTAAATCATCTAAATCATCGATTAAACGATCAGCATAAGCTGTAATTTTTAAAACCCATTGACGCATTGGTTTTCTCACAACTGGGAAACCACCACGTTCTGTTTTACCATCGATTACTTCTTCGTTAGCCACAACTGTTCCTAATTCTTGACACCAGTTAACCGGAATTTCAGCTTCATAAGCTAAACCTTTTTTATAAAGTTGTTCAAAAATCCATTGTGTCCATTTGTAATAATCAGGATCTGTTGTATTAATTTCACGTTTCCAATCATATGAAAGACCTAAAGCCTTGATTTGACGACGGAAATTATCAATATTTTTCTTAGTAAACTCATGTGGTGTATTACCTGTGTTTAAAGCATATTGTTCAGCAGGTAAACCAAATGCATCCCAACCCATTGGGTGAAGCACGTTATAACCTTGAGCACGTTTCATCCGGGATAAGATATCTGTTGCTGTATAACCTTCTGGGTGTCCCACGTGAAGACCTTGACCAGATGGATAAGGGAACATATCTAATGCATAAAAGTTATCTTTATTTGGATCTTCTGTTGTTTTGAATGTTTCGTTAACATCCCAATATTTTTGCCATTTTTGTTCTATTTCTTGATGATTGTATCCCATATATAACTTCCTTTCTTAAATAAAAAAAGTCCTATATAAAGCCCACTACAGACTTTATATAGGACGAATAGTTAACGTAATTATCGCGGTACCACCTATATTTTAATAGAATTTAATCTATTAACACTCTTTTCATAACGGGAAATACCGTTCCTACCTACTATGAGTTCAATAGGAAAACACTAAGGCGAGTTCAAAATTTCTTTATTGTATGTTCGCACCAACCACATACTCGCTGAAATAAATCAATTCCTACTATTCCTTATTAATGTTGTTATTTATTTTATTTCTTTAATTTTAGCAAATCAACTTTTAAAATACAAGACTAGCTTTAATTCAAGCGGAGTTTTTGACCAACATAAATTGAATCAGATGTTAAATGATTCAATGTCTTCAATTGATTAACTGTCATACCATTAGCTTGGGCGATTTTCCACAAACTATCACCTGACACAACATTATATGTCCGTTTAGCATAGCTAGTTGAGCGAGCTGAACGTTTATTAACAGAAACATATTTCCCAGGAATCTTCAACGTTTGGCCTGGATAAATAAAATTGTTTGGTAAGTTATTATAGCTCTTCAAACTTGAGATAGTAATCCCGTATTTATTTGCAATTAACCATAAACTATCGCCAGCTTTAACTTGATAAGTTGCACTAGTTGAACGTGATGTCGATCGACTAGAACTAGTATTTGTATGACTAGTTGAACGAGAAGCAGTTGAACCTTTCACTTTCAAGACTTGGCCTGGATAGATAAAATCAGAACTCAAATTATTTAATGACTTCAATTCTGACATACTCATATGATGATCATGCGCAATCTTCCAAATACTATCACCTGATTTAACTGTATATCCACCCGTTGAACGACTTGGTTGACTTGGACGGCTAGGACGACTTGGACGTGCTGGTGTCACCGAATGCGAACTAGTTGAACCCTTCACTTTCAAGATTTGGCCTGGATAGATAAAATCAGAACTCAAATTATTTAATGACTTCAATTCTGACATACTCATATGATGATCATGCGCAATCTTCCAAATACTATCACCTGATTTAACTGTATACCCTCCCGTTGTCGGACGACTTGGACGTACTGGTTTAGTTGTTGATCCTTTAACTTTTAAGACTTGGCCTGGATAGATAAAGTTTGAAGTTAAATTATTCAATGACTTCAATTCTGACATACTCATATGATGATCATTTGCAATTTTCCAAATACTATCACCTGATTTAACTGTATATCCACCAGTTGTCGGACGACTTGGACGCGCTGGTTTAGGCGTTGGTTTAGGTTGTGGTTTTGGAATTGGTTTCGCCTGTGTTTCCACAATTTTAAGAACTTGACCTGGATAAATAAAATTTGATGTTAAATTATTTAACTGTTTCAATTCATTAATGCTCATCTTATGATTATTAGCAATTAACCATAAACTATCACCTGATTTAACTGTATATGTGCCATTAGCTGAAATTTGATGACTTGGTTTAGCTGGTGTGACAGGTTTATTTGGTGTTTGTGGTGTAGCATAACTTAATTTCAAAACTTGACCCGGATAAATAAAGTTAGCTTTAATATTATTCCAAGCAATCAAGTTATTAACTGAGACACCTGTTCTTTGCGAAATAGCCCACAAAGAATCACCCGCTTTGACTGTATATGTGCCACCACTTGTCGTATGACTAGAACTATGGTCCGGCGTTGTTGGTTGGGCTGGTGTTACAGCTGAACCGCCTAAATCAAAACGTGTTAAGTTGTAATTTTTAATTACATTTAATAATGAAGGTGCATAATTTGGTGCTGTAGCATAACAACCATATTTACCATGACGTAAATTATAGGCTGCAGTTTGCACACTACCCGCATTAGCACGCGTTGAATTATAAAAATTATGTGTAATTAAGTTAGCATAAGCTGTTAAAGCTTCAGAATAACTATTATAACGTTGGAATTTGGCGTTTACTGTATGATATTTACCACCATAATATTCTTGTGTTGGTAAAATAATATACTGACCTGTACCACGCCATTTAACCCCAAACAAATTATGTGCACTTGTAGCTAAATAACTTTGACCCCAAGCACTTTCTAATCCAGCTTGAGCAATCATTAATGATGCATAAATACCATAACGATCAGCAATTGCTTTTGCTTCAGCACCAATCGTATTAATAAATCTAGTTGGCGCAGATACAGCAGCGTATGATGCATACCGTGAAATTCTGGCTGGTGGTGCTGGTGCCATAACTTTTGGTGTTGCTGCTTTTTGTTGTTCTGTGACAACAGTTGGTGTTGGATTTTCAGTTGTTTGTTCTTTTTTATCTTTTTGATCTTCGTTTTCTTGATTTAAAACATTGGCATCAGCTGCTTTTGCATTCCCTTTTAAACTACTTAAAGTTGCTGTCCCTACTAATAAAGATGTTCCAATATATGTAGTTGCTTTTTTCAATGATTTTATTTTCTTTGTTAAAAGCGCTTCTTTTTGCGCTTGAATTCGTTCTTTTCTCGACTTCATCGTTCGGACCCCCTTGCTACGCATACCTATACATATTTAATATTAACCCATCTAATTTAAAAATGCATTCGATTTAGCTTGATTTCTTAAAGAAATTTTAAATTATCTTGTGGAAAACTAAAAAAAGACCTAACTTTTTAGTTTCATAAACTAAAAAGCTAAGTCTCAAAATATTATTTTCTTCTATTTTAAAAGTTCTTTTAATTGATCAACTTTATCTGTCTTTTCCCATGGTAAATCTAAATCAGGACGACCAAAGTGACCATAAGCTGCTGTTTGACGATAAATTGGACGACGTAAGTTAAGCATTTCGATAATACCTGCTGGACGTAAATCAAAAACTTTCCGGACAGCAGCAATGATTGCTTCATCACTAACTTGACTTGTTCCAAATGTATTAACAGCAATCGACACAGGTTGTGCTACACCAATAGCATAAGCAAGTTGTACTTCAACTTCACTAGCAATTCCAGCCGCCACAATATTTTTAGCGATATAACGTGCTGCATAACTAGCAGAACGGTCAACTTTTGTAGCATCTTTCCCTGAGAAAGCACCACCACCATGACGTGCATAGCCGCCATAAGTATCAACAATAATCTTACGACCTGTTAAACCAGCATCACCTTGAGGTCCACCAATTACAAAGCGACCTGTTGGATTAACAAAATATTTTGTTTCATCATCTAAAAGTTCAGCTGGCATAACAGCAGCTACAACTTTTTCTAACATATCTTTGCGAATTGTATCTAAAGTCACATCTTCTGTATGTTGTGTTGAAATAACGATTGTATCAATTCGTAATGGTTTTTTATGATCATCATATTCAACAGTAACTTGTGCTTTAGCATCAGGGCCTAAATAAGCTAATTCTTTACTCTTGCGAAGTTCAGCAATTTTACGTGTTAATTTATGACTTAAGGCGATTGGTAATGGCATTAATTCTGGTGTTTCATCAACAGCATAACCAAACATTAACCCTTGATCTCCGGCACCGATTTCATCTAATGGATCACGATCATCAGCTTTCTTTTCTAATGATTCATCCACACCTTGTGCAATATCAGCAGATTGTTCATCAATCGCAACTAAAACAGCACAATTGTCGCCATCAAAACCAAATTTTCCGTTATTATATCCAATTTCTTTAATTGTTTGACGTACAACTTTTTGAATGTCGACATAAGCATTCGTTGTAATTTCACCAACAACTAAAACTAAACCAGTTGTAACTGTTGTTTCTGCAGCTACGCGGGCGTTTGGATCTTTAGCTAAAATCGCATCTAAAATCGCATCACTAATTTGGTCAGCAATTTTATCTGGATGTCCTTCAGAAACGGATTCTGATGTAAATAAATGTCTTTCTTTCATGGTATAAATTTCCCCCAATTGTTCATATTATTTTGGTTACAAGGCATTTTCACCTGATGTGAATCCTATCGGGAATAAGTGTTTTGTAACTTCTAAAGTGTAGCATATTCCAACTACTCTTTTAAAGGTCATTTCTGCTATTTTTATATTAAATTAAAAAAAGAAGTTAGCTATAAAAACTAACTTCTTTTGGAATTAAATTTTATTTATCTAATTGAGGTGCTTCGTTTAATTCTGCACTAATCATCCAAATTTTCTTTTCGATATCTGTTTTGAAACCGATGAAAATATCTTGTGTGCAGTAATCTTTTTCTTCATCACTAACTTCAATACCTTTAGCGAAAACTTCATCTAAATAACGATAGTTAGCTAATAATGTTCTAAAGTGATCTTGATTTGATTTACTGTAATCACCTTTTTCATCAGAAATACCTGTATTTTCAATCATTTCACCTAATGTGGAGAATGGTGAACCACCAAGTGTGATTAAACGTTCAGAAATAACATCTAATTCATCGTTAATTTCGTCCATAAAATCGTCCATTAAAGGATGTAATTTTAAGAAATTAGCACCACGCATATACCAGTGTGTTTGATGAATTACCATTGACATTTGGCTAAGATCAGCGACTAATTGGTTTAAAACTGTTTTTGTTTTTTCATATTTCATTAAAAAAACCTCCTATAAACTTTATAAACCAATTGTACACAATGTAATTACGAAAGTAAAGTCTTTTTACTTGTTTAAA
This sequence comes from Ligilactobacillus ceti DSM 22408, assembly GCF_000423245.1. GTDB lineage: Bacteria > Bacillota > Bacilli > Lactobacillales > Lactobacillaceae > Ligilactobacillus > Ligilactobacillus ceti. Next base: position 112,133 of record NZ_KE383993.1, on the reverse strand, counting down.
GTAAATTTAACTTTTTATTAATTACTATTATTTCGTACTTGTAACTGCAATATAACGAAGTTTTTTACCTTTAGTATTGAAAAACTTAAACATCTTTTTAAACATAGGTCGATTTTCTTTTTTGATACCATTTCGTAAAATCCGCAACGTATTAGGCACACCTTCATCTTGTACCATCCCTTTTGGTGACATTAAAGTCATTTGTCCAGAAATACTATCAACTTGTTTGAACCCGGTCTGTTTAAACAAATCTTTCCAATCATCAATATATAAAGGTGTGACATTAACATTAATTGCTTGACGCAAAGCTGCTAACTCACTAACAACACTCCGATCTAAATAAGAAACATCATGCGTTAATAATTTCCCACCTGGTTTTAAAACACGATAATATTCTTGCACAGCTTTTGCTTTAGCATTTTCAGGCAGCATTGTTAACATCGCTTCATTAATAACAATATCAAAACTATTATCTGGAAACGGTAATTTTAAAGCATTAGCACGCTGAACATGAATCAAATCTTCTAAATGAGCTTTTTTAATATTGACTTGTGCTTTTTCTAACGCTTTACGGTTCAAATCGATCCCTGTAATTTGAACTTGATACTTCTTCGCTAATTCAATCGAAGTCGTCCCCATATTGCAAGCTACTTCTAAAACTTGCATTCCTGGGTGAAACTCACCTTGTTCCATCAACCAATTAGTCGCCGCTACTCCTCCTGGACGTAATCTTCTCTTACCTAATCGTGCTAAAAAATCGTGACCTGCTTCTGCCATCGAATTAAATCCCCCTATTTCCCTAAAAAAATAAGTCCAATTCCCCTAGAATAAGACTTAAAATTTGATTTATTTTTTTATTGGAACCCATTTAATTTCTGCTAAGCAGCTTGTTTCATTATCTTGGGTTATTTGGTGATAACTTGTCAACAACTCTGGTTGATATGTCATTTCACTGTGAACTATTTTACCATAGTTAATTTCTTTTTTATATTGAATATTTAAACTAACAATCTCATGTTCATTTAAAAAATCATAACTTAAACTATCAAAAATCCAATCTAAATAGCGAACGTTATTAACATGCTGATTAATATCAATATCTAAATAACGTACTCGATATGTTTTATCAGATTGATAAGTTGTTTGTTTCAGTGGTGTTGGTAGACGTCGCCTTTTTTTAACATAAGTAGCACCAAAAGGTTCAATCTCACTTGCTTCAATACTGATTAATTTGCGTGTTGTTTGATCAATCATCACTAAAACAGTTTGTAAGTGGGCAATTTCAACTGCTTGTTCATCATAAATATAAAAATCACGATAACCAACAAAACGATTATAATGGTCAGCTTGTGTTGTCAAAGTCAATAATTCACCATTTTTAGGAATTCTTTTCACATCAAGATGATGTTGCATCACAACCCAACCACGATTTCTTTGCGCTAAATCTTCTAATGATAACCCTAATTGCGTACTTTGATTATCAGCTACGACCATTAAAAGATCGAATAAATTACTTATTTTCAAGCGACCTTTTAAATCTGTTTCATAATATAACACACGATGCTTTTCACGATAAACTTGACTTGTCATAATTTACTTCCTAACTAAATATTTATTGTTCAATTTTATGAAATTCATTATAAACAACTTGGCGTTTGACGTTATTATTTTTCGCAACTTGTTTAATCGCTGCATTTGGTTTGAGATTTTCTTGTTCCATCAATAAATTAACTTGTTCCACAAAACTTAATTCTAAAGCTGGTGAAGTCTCAGCTAATTCTTCAGGGTGCGGATTTCCTTGCACAATCATAACAAACTCACCACGAATTTCACTTGTTTCAGCCCATGCTAAAACTTCAGCTACTGTTCCGCGAATATATTCTTCATATCGTTTAGTTAATTCACGACAAAGTGTAATTTGGCGTTCAGAACCAAAGACTGATTCCATATTTTTTAATGTTTTTTTCAAACGATGTGGAGCTTCATAAAAGAGCATAGTTGCTGTTTGACGATTTAATTTCGTTAACTCAGCTTGTTGTTCTTTGTTTTTACGAGCTAAAAAACCATAAAATAAAAATGGTTGTGGACAAATCCCAGAAGCAATTAAACCTGTTAAAGCCGCATTCGCGCCTGGCAAAGCAACAACTGGAATATCCGCTTCAATACATGCCACAACTAATTCATGTCCTGGATCACTAATGGACGGCATCCCTGCATCACTGACTTGAGCAATTTTTGCTCCGGCTTGCATTTTAGCAATTAATTGCGGAATCCGTTCTTGAGTATTATGTTCATGAAAACTAATTTGTGGTGTTTTAATTTCAAAATAATTTAAAAGACGTTGTGTATTACGTGTATCTTCAGCAGCAATTAAATCAGCTTCTTTTAATGTTTCCAAAGCTCGATATGTAATATCGCCAAGATTACCAATTGGTGTTGGTACTAAAGATAAACATCCTTTATTTTCTTGTCCTTTAAAACTACTTAGCGCTTTTAGCGTCATTATCTTCTCTCCCCATAAATTACATCTTGGCAAAAGACGCAAGGTTCATCATTAATGCGGCGTGAGCCATACATATTATCAACGTTGCAAACATGGAAACCTTCTTCGTATAATTTTTCCAAGTTTTGCCGTGATTTGGATAAACCAGTTTCATTGGAAGTTTTCTTTTTATCTTCTAATTCATGTAATCTTTCTCGTAAATGTTGATTTTCGATTTCTAATTCTGCATTTTTTTCAATAACTCGCGTCATCTCATATTTAATTAATTCAATTTGTTCTAATAAAACTTGTGTCTGTTGACCCATTTCATTAAAACTATCATATAATTCTCTTTTATCCACTTTTTTCACCCGCTCTTCATCAGCTATGATAACATTCAGACAACTTCAAAGTTAAATGTTCTAAAATATTTTGTAAAGTTATATTCATCTTTAATTGCTTTGGTGTCGTTAAAACTAACTCGACCCCATTCACAATTTGTTCTGGTTTTAAATGCAAACTCGCATCTTCTAACTTATCTAAATATTTTACAAAAGCAACTTCTTCATATCGTTGGTACTTTACTAACATCATATCACGCGCCAGCAAAGATATTAATTCTAAAATTAATTCTTGGTCTTGTCGATCATTCACATAAGGCATAATACTAACTTGAACATCAACAAAACTACGCTCTTTGTTACGCAATATATTATAAAACCATTGCCATAAAGTTTCCACTAATTCTGAAAAACCTTCTTTTGAACCAAGTTCTTGAGCTGCTTGTTCACTATCAGTTAATTGACTTAACAATTGAACTTGATTTTTAGTAAAGTTCCCTGTTGCTGTTAGTTTCGCTTTAAGTTGCTCTTTTGTCAATGCCGGAACTTCTACTAACTGACAACGCGAAACAATTGTTGGTAAAATTTGATTCAAATGACTTGTTAACAAGAATGCTGTTACTTCACCACTTGGTTCTTCTAAAAATTTCAACAAACTATTTGCTGCGTTAACGGTCATTTTTTCAGCATCTTCAATAATAAAGATTTTCCGCTTACTTTCCACACCACTTTTACTAAACTCAGCTTTTAAATAACGAATTTGATCGACTTTAATCGATAATCCTTGTGGAGCAATCATGACGACATCAGGATGTTGTTCGTTTTGAATTCGTTGACATTCGCTACAAACTAAACAAGGTTGGCCTTGGTGGTTTTCTTGGCAAAAAATTCCTTGAGCAATCCACATTGCTAATTCACGTTTACCAATTCCTTTAGCACCTGTTAATAAGTATGCATGGACTAATTGTTTATTCGCAATTAAACGTGCAAAATGATTGCTAATCTCTGCTTGTAAGGCCGTTTGTTGTTCCCTCATTCGTCTGCTCCTTTCTTTTATAAAATCGACTTAGCTTTTAAAATTGCTACGACATCTGCTACCACGTCTGCAAATGGTTGACTAGCATCAACAACCACAATCCTTGCTTGTTCTTGATCAGCTAGTTGCACATAAGCATCATGGACTTTTTGATAAAAATGTAATGATTCTTCATCTAACCGATTCACTTCATCTTGGCGATGACCTTTAATCCGAGCCAAACCGACTTCTGGTTCTAAATCAAAATAAATAGTTAAATCCGGTTGTAATCCATCTGTTGCAAATAAATTCATTTCATAAACTTCTTGCATACCAAGATCACGACCAGCACCTTGATAAGCTAGAGAACTATCAACAAACCGATCACATAAAACAACTTGATTAGCTGCTAAAGCTGGTAAAATCGTTTCTACTAAATGTTGACGTCGTGCTGCTGCATATAACAAGGCTTCAGTGCGTGCGTCCATCGCCTGATTACTTTTATCCAAAATCACATTTCGGATTTCTTCAGATATTTTATTGCCACCTGGTTCACGCGTCAAAATAAAATCTGTGTTATTTTGGCTTTGCATTAATTTTACAATTTCTTGTAAAACACTTGTCTTGCCGGAACCATCAGAACCTTCAAAGGTTATAAATTTACCAACCACATTAAAAACTCCTACCTACTATTTTTATCAGTCTTTTTTCCTAAAAAAGGCTATGCGTTTTTCCACACATAGCCTTTTATTTTAGCGACTAATTATTGAAGACTGCATGCGTCCTCTTAATTTTCTTTTTTTTGCTTCTAAATATAAAAAATGATATTTAGCTTTTGCTAACTGGGTTTCTGCAATTAACTCATCATCAATTTCATAAACGTTCATTTCCGTTTTTTTCGCATTATCCCATTGTACCTTAGCTTGATCAATATCTTTTAAAAGCTGTTCATCATATTTTTTACGTAATTTATGCTTCTTTTTATTAAAAAACATTGATTTCACCTGCTAATTAGATTTCTTGACGACCTTCAATCGCTCTAAATAAAGTCATTTCATCAGCGTATTCAATATCACTACCGACTGCTAATCCATGAGCTAAACGAGTTACTTTAATTTTAGCTGGTTTAATTAAACGAGCCAAATACATTGCTGTCGCTTCACCTTCGGGAGTCGCATTAGTTGCTAAAATAACTTCTTGAATCTTTTCGTTTGTTTGTAATCTTTTCAAAAGACTGGCAATGTTAATTTCTTCTGGTGTTGTTCCTTCTGTGGGAGACAAAACACCATGTAAGACATGATATAAACCATGAAATTCTTGCATCTTTTCTAAAGACATAACATCTTTAGGTTGTTCCACAACAATTAATTTACTTTGATCACGAGTTTGATCTAAACAAATATTACATGGTTCACTTTCCGTAATATTGCCACAAACTTGGCAGTAATGTAAATCACGTTTCGCTGTAACAAGAGCTTTTGCAAAATCTGTAACAGCTTCATCATCCATATCAATCGTAAAAAAAGCTAAGCGAGTTGCATTTTTATTACCAATACCTGGTAATTTCATATAATTTTCGATTAATTTCGCAATTGGATCTGGGTATTGCATACGAGCTAACTTCCTTTACTTAAGTTTAGAATCCAGGGATGTTTCGAGCATATTTACCCATTGTTTTTTCTGTTTCAGCTTCAACTTTTACTAAAGCATCATTAACTGCTGCAATCACAAAATCTTGTAACATATCAACATCTTCAGGATCCACTACATCTGGAGAAATTTCGATATCTTGTAATTTCTTATCACCTGTCATTTTAGCAATAACTAAATCATTAGGCGCTTGACCTGTAAAGACTGTTTCATTTAAAGCAGCTTGATCCTTTTGCATATTTTTTTGCATTTTTTGCATTTGTTTCATCATACCTTGCATATTCATTCCACGCATTTTATATTTCCTTCTTTCTAATTAATTAATCTGTAATTACTTCAACTACATCTTCACCGAATAATTTTGTAGCTTCACTTACTATTTTAGCAGTTACTTTTTCATTTGGCTCAGTTTTTTGCTTGTTTTCAAGATTTTTTTCTGATGGTGCTTTTTCTGCTTGACCATTCGCTAAATAATTAGCACGTATTCCTTGCCATTGCTCTTGCGGAATAAAGGCCAAATCAAATGTTTTACCTAACAGACGGTCTAAATGATTATTCAACATATCTTGTAATTCTTGATCATTAGCCGCTTTTTGACATAAAAAGTCATACTCAAAACCAATGACAGCACCTGTTGAGCTAGCTGCTAATGGTCGACTCACACGCATAATTGCTCGTTGTGTCACAGTCAGCATACTCATTAATTCGTCCCAAACTTGTCTTAATTGTAATAAGTCTTGTTTAGTTGCTTGGGCTAATACACCTTCAACTTGTTTCAAATTAACTTTAAACTCTTTTTGTTGTTTATTCTTAACTGGTTTGACTTGTTTTGGCGCAGCAGAAGTTCCGGCTGGTTGTTTTTGTTTAGTTAACTGCTCAATTTTATTTTGCAATATTTGCATTTGTTTTTGCATTTGAGCAACTTGTTGTTGAGCAATTTGATCAACGGCCGGTACAGCTTGCGATGCGTCTGTTTGAGATGACATTTGCGTTAATTTGACCGTGACAACTTCTAAATAAATCGAAGCATGTGAAGTATATCGCATACTTTCTTGTTGTTGATTCAAAATATTCAAAATTTGATAAATTTTTTCTGCTGGCATTTCTTGCGCTAATTCTTTAAATTCATCATCAATGCTACCTAAAGCATTTTCTTCAATAATTTGTGGTGCTTGTTGATATAACAAAATATCCCGACAATAAGCAATCACATCTTCTAAAAAGCGTTTCGGATCTTTCCCACTTTGTAAAATCTCTTGCACACTCAACAACGCATTGGGGGTATCACCATCTAAAACATAACGTAAATATTTAGCTAAATCACCACGCGTAATACTACCAGTCACTAACAATGCATTTTCTAAAGTCACATTTGTTTCCCCAAAAGAAATTGCTTGATCTAAAATACTTAAAGCATCCCGCATTCCACCTTCAGCAGCTTGAGCGATGACTTTTAAGGCTGTTTCATCATAGGCAACATCTTTTTGCGTTAAGATATACGCTAATCTTTCATAAATAACTTGCGGTGTAATTCGTTTAAAATCAAACCGTTGTGTCCGTGAAATAATAGTTGGTAAAATCTTATGTGGTTCTGTAGTAGCTAAAATAAAGACTACATTACTTGGTGGTTCTTCTAATGTCTTCAAGAAAGCGTTCAAAGCCCCTGTGGATAACATATGAACTTCATCGATAATATAAACTTTATATTTAGCTTGTGTTGGTGCATATTTAACTTTGTCGCGAATTTCCCGAATTTCATCGACACCATTATTCGAAGCAGCATCGATTTCAATCACATCATTCAAACGTCCTTTAGTAATTAATTGACAAATTTCACATTCATTACATGGTTCACCATCTTTTTGGTGCGGACAATTGATTGCTTTAGCGAAAATTTTCGCAGCTGATGTTTTACCGGTTCCTCGTGGGCCTGTAAATAAATAGGCATGACTTGTTTGATGCGTCATCAAAGCATTTTTTAAAGTCTTTGTTATTAATTCTTGACCAACAAGATCACTGAAACGTTGCGGACGCCAAACACGATATAATGCTTGATAACTCATCTTGTCACTTTCCCTTCTTAGTTCCAAATTATTTTTAAATAACTAATCTTTTTCAAAAAAAAGCTCCCGATCAATTTCGTGCGATCGAGAGTTTATAATTTTATTAACTTAAGGCACATGCTATACCAAACTTAGTGCTGCTTCCTTCCGGATCTGACACGGTTCGTAAGGATAACATTGCCTCAAGACCTTACGGTAATTATAATAATACCTTAATTCTCTCAAAATTTCCAGTCTTATTTTTTATTTTTCTTTCTTTTCCGGCGAATATTTCTAAAAAAATCTTGCATAATTTGGCGACAATCATCTTTTAAAATTCCACTTTCAACAGCAGCTTGATGATTAAAACGTTCATCAGTTAATAAGTTCATCAAACTCCCAACTGTTCCAGCTTTGGGATCAGGTGCTCCATAATAAACTTCACTAATCCGTGAATTAATAATTGCTCCACTACACATTGGACATGGTTCAATCGTCACGAAAAGTTGAGCATCTACTAAACGCCAACTCGCAACTTTATTATTTGCTTCTTGGATTGCTAACATTTCAGCATGCATCGTAGCATCTTGACTATGTTCACGTAAATTATGCCCCCGACCAATAATCTCACCATCTAAAACAATGACACATCCAATCGGAACTTCACCAATGACTTGCGCACGTTTGGCTTCATATAAAGCTTCTCGCATATAAGCTTCTTTTTGCGCTTGTGTTAAAGCCACTTTATCCACTCCTTAATCTTCTTTGATACTTTCTAAAATAAAATAACCTTTATCGCGTTTGATGACTTCACAATTTCCAAAAACTTCGGTCATTTTCTTTTGGGCAGATGCAGCCCCTTGTTTCTTTTGTAATACCGCAACTAATCGACCACCTTGATTTAAATGATCATAGGCTTCTGCTAAAATCGTATGCACAACTTGTTTTCCTGCCCGAATTGGCGGATTTGTCACAATTAAATCAAAATCTGTCTCAGAGACATTATCATAACAACTTGATTCATAAATTGTTACATTTTCAATTCCATTATTAGCTGCATTTTTAGCACATAATTCCATCGCTAATTCATTAACATCAACTAATGTCAATTGTGCATTAGGATTGTTTTTGGCTAAAGCTAAACCGATTGGGCCATATCCACAACCTACATCCAAAATTTTTCCGCTAATTTGATCATCTTGCAATGCGTCTAATAAAACACGTGAACCATAATCAACAGTATTTTTTGAAAAAACACCATTATCAGTCACAAAACGAAATTCATGACCTAATAAATTAAATTCCCAATTTTTTTCTTCATGTTGCACATCAGGATTCTTTGTATAATAATAATTCGTCATTCCTTAACCTACTTTCTCATCTTTCCATCATAGCGAGAAAAGATGATTAAATCAACTTTTTGTATTATGAAGCTTAACCACCACTTAAAACAACATGTAGTGTACACCTTAAAACTTAAACACTATATGTAGTATTTTTTAACTTTTATTGAGTTCTTGTTTATTATATAATTATTGCGTAAATTTCGCAAAGGTAGGTCTTAACAATGAATCTTGATTTATATACAAAAAACAACTGTATCCAATGTACTATGACCAAAAAATTCTTAAATGAAAATAATATCCCTTTTAAAGAACATAATTTATCTGATCAACCAGAATTAATTACTTATTTAAAAGATAAAGGTCTCCAAAGTGTTCCAGTATTAGAAAATAATTTTGAACCAATTATTAATGGTTTTCGTCCAGATTTACTCAGAAAGTTGTTAACATTATGAAAATCGTCTACTTTAGCGTCACCGGACAAACAAGACGCTTTATCAAAAAACTAACAACAACTAACGTCCATGAAATTGATGCGGTTGATCCCGATTATCAAGTGGGGGAACCTTTTATTTTAGTCGTTCCAACTTATGAGGCAGCGATCACTGCACCCGTCAATGATTTTCTCGAATACGCTAATAATTTACAATATTTCAAAGGTGTTGTGGGAACTGGTAATCGTAATTTTGCTGAATTATTTATCTTTACTGCTAAAGATATTGCACGCGATTATCAAGTTCCTTTACTTTACGCTTTTGAATTTAGTGGTACTGACCAAGATGTTTTAAACTTTCAGAAAGTGGTGAATGATATTGAGTCTGCTTGATTTAGATTTAACTAAAGTCACATATTATGATTTAAATAATAAATTAAACCAACCTTTAAATGATCAAATTCAACTCGAAAAAGATCAAGCTGCTTTGACAGCTTTTTTAAAAGAAAATGTGGAACCAAATACTATGAAATTCAATTCCTTGAAAGAACGTTTTGATTATTTAATTCAAAACGATTATTTAGAAGCTGAATTTCTTAATAAATATTCGTTTGCTTTCATTGAAAAACTCGCTCAAAAATTAAATGACCAAAATTTCCAATTCAAAACATTTATGGCTGCTTATAAATTTTATGCACAATATGCTTTAAAAACTAATGATCAAGCCTACTACTTAGAAACATTTTTAGATCGAGTGTTAGTAAATGCATTATATTTTGCTGATGGTAATGAACAATTAGCAACAGACATTGCCTTAGAATTAGTTAATCAACGTTATCAACCAGCTACACCTAGTTTCTTAAATGCCGGTCGTAAACGCCGTGGTGAATTAGTATCTTGTTTCTTAATTCAATTAACTGATGATATGAATTCCATTGGCCGTGGTATTAATTCTGCCTTACAACTCTCACGCATTGGTGGTGGCGTTGGTATTACCCTCAGCAACTTACGTGGTGCGGGCGCTCCCATTAAAGATGTTAAAGGTGCTTCTTCTGGTGTTTTACCAGTTATGAAGTTATTGGAAGATAGTTTTTCTTATTCTAATCAACTTGGCCAACGTCAAGGTGCTGGTGTCGTTTATTTAAATGTTTTCCATCCGGATATTATTGAATTTTTATCAGCTAAAAAAGAAAATGCTGATGAAAAAATTCGTGTTAAAACACTTTCTTTAGGTGTTTTAATTCCGGATAAATTTTATGAATTAGCTAAAGCCAATGCTGATATGTATTTATTTGATCCTTGGTCCTTAGAAAAAAAATACGGCAAACCATTTTCTTATATTGATATTACTGCCGAATACGATAACTTAGTTAATGATCCAACTATTCTCAAGAAAAAAATTAAAGCACGTGATTTAGAAGAAGAAATCTCAAAATTACAACAAGAATCAGGTTATCCTTATGTAATAAATATCGATACTGCCAACAAAGCTAATCCTATTGATGGCAAAATCATTATGAGTAATCTTTGTTCAGAAATATTACAAGTGCAAAAACCATCACTTGTAAATAACCAACAAGAATATGAAGTCTTAGGAACTGATATTAGTTGTAACTTAGGATCCACTAATATCGTAAATCTGATGCAATCACCTGACTTTGGTAAATCAATCGAAACTATGACGCGAGCTTTAACTTTTGTAACAGATCATTCTGATATTGATGTTGTTCCATCTATTCAAAACGGCAACCGCCAAGCTCATACAATTGGTTTAGGTGCAATGGGGCTGCATGCTTTCTTAGCTAAAAATCAAATTGCATACGGTTCTACGGAAGCTTTAGATTTCACAAATATTTACTTTATGTTATTAAATTATTGGACCTTAGTTGCTTCCAATAAAATTGCTAAAGAACGCCAAACAACTTTTGTTAATTTCGCTAAAAGTAAATATGCCGATGGATCTTATTTTGAAAAATATCTGACAAATGAATTTCAACCACAAACGAAAAAAGTTCAAGATTTATTTCAAAATATTTTTATTCCATCACAAACTGATTGGCAAAATCTCAAACTAGCCATTCAAAAAGATGGTCTCTATCATCAAAATCGTCTAGCTGTCGCTCCAAACGGTTCAATTTCTTATATTAATGATACGACTGCCAGTTTGCACCCTATTATTAATCGCATTGAAGAACGCCAAGAACAAAAAATCGGTAAAATTTATTATCCGGCACCTTATTTATCAAATGAAACCATTCCTTACTATCAATCAGCCTATGATATGGATATGCGCAAAATCATTGATACTTATGCTGTGGCACAACAACATATCGATCAAGGTATGAGTTTAACTTTATTTATGCGCTCGACTTTACCAGCTGGTTTATATGAATGGAAAAATGGTCGCACTAATAAAATGACCACACGTGATTTATCTATTTTAAGAAATTATGCCCATCAAAAAGGTATTAAATCAGTCTACTATGTGCGGACATTTACTGATGATGATGGTGAAATTGGCGTTAACGAATGTGCTAGTTGCACAATTTAAACTCCAATCAGCTGTATAAGAAAGGTTGTTTTTATGGAAAATAATTATCTCGCAATTAACTGGAATCAAATCGAAGATGCCATCGATAAAGCTACTTGGGAAAAATTAACTGAACAATTTTGGTTAGATACTCGTATTCCCCTCTCAAATGACTTAGCGGATTGGCGGACCTTAACTTTAGATGAACAAGATGTAGTCGCAAAAGTTTTCGGTGGTTTAACCTTGTTGGATACTTTACAATCACAAGATGGTGTTGCTGTTTTAAAACCAGCCATCAGAACGCAACAAGAAGAAGCCGTATTAAATAATATTCAATTTATGGAATCCGTCCATGCCAAAAGTTATTCTTCAATTTTCTCAACTTTAAATACACCAAAAGAAATTGCTGAAATTTTTGAATGGACTAATAATAATGAAATTTTACAATATAAAGCACAACGGATTAATGAAATTTATCAAACCGGCACACCACTCCAAAAGAAAGTAGCTTCCGTATTCTTAGAAAGCTTTCTCTTTTATTCCGGTTTTTATACACCTTTATATTGGTTAGGTCATAATAAATTACCAAACGTGGCTGAAATTATTAAATTAATTTTACGTGATGAATCTGTCCATGGAACTTATATTGGTTATAAATTCCAACTCGGTTTCCAAGAATTACCTGCTGAAGAACAAGAAATGATGAAAGGTTGGATTTACGAAACCTTATATGATCTTTATGAAAACGAAGAAAAATACAGTCATCTCTTATATGATAAATTAGGTTGGACTGACGACGTTTTAGTCTTTTTACGGTATAATGCCAACAAAGCTTTAATGAACCTCGGCTTAGACCCACTCTTCCCTGATACAGCAGCAGATGTTAATCCTGTTGTTATGAATGGAATTTCAACAAGTACTTCCAACCATGATTTCTTCTCCCAAGTCGGAAATGGTTATCTTCTGGGAAATGTGGAAGCCATGGAAGATTCAGATTATGATTTTGATTTCAAATAAAAAAAGCACTTACCTTAAGGTAAGTGCTTTTTTGTTTATTCAATAATTCGTAAAAAGATTGGTTTCTTTTTATCTTTCACAAAAGAGGATTTATCACTCTTTTGGTTAACAACATACACTAACTCTAACATTGTTACGATAATTGAACTTCGTTTACGATAGGCAGTATATTTAGAAAACCATTTTGTTACGTATTTATTCTTATATGCTCGTAACCCTTGGAAAGCATATAAACGATAACCATATTCATAAATGAAATGGGCCACTTGTTCTTCAATAAAACTATAACGTGATTGACCCACATTAGAAAGTGGAGCCATCCCCATATTGAAGTATTTATACCCTTCATCTCGTCCATACTCGAACAAACTAATAAAGATTTTATCCATAATTCCAGAAGGAGCTTCCTTACTATGACGCATTAAATCAATTGATAATACTTCTTTACCATCCATTGGCATAAAGTTCGCAAAAGCAACTAACTTACCTTCACTATCATTCACAATGGCTAAAGGTGCTTTGTTCAAATATTCTTCATCAAAGAAACCTAAAGAGAACCCTTTTTCAACTTGTCCATTCAACCAACTATCAGAAACTTCTTTCATTTCTTGCATAAATTCAGTACTAAATGGCGGTTGCACAATTTCAAAAGTATATCCTTCACGCTCGAATTTATTCATTAAAGCTCTTTGGGCACGACGTTTCTTACCTTGAAGTGTGAAATCAGCTAATTCTACATAACCTTCTTCACCCATCTTGATAAAATCATATCCATATTCATGTAATAACATTGTAAAATCACGATCAACTTCATAAAAGACGAGTTCATAATTATACATATCAGCTTTTTCCATAAATTCAATTAATGATTCTTCTTGATAAGCAGAGTCACCCACTGGTTCACCCATAATGATCAACTTATCTGCGACACGGCGATACATGTAGAATAGTTTATCTTCACCATCAACTGTATAGAAGTAAATATTCTTATCACGTAAATACGCTAAATGACTAACTTCATTTCCGGGATATTTAGCTAAAATCCGATCCAAACGGTCATTAGAATAATTAGAATACTTAAATGGATCACGTGATTCTGCAAAATATTTAATTAAAACAGCCACCACGACCGAAGCTATTAATAATCCCATAAATCCAGAAAGCCAAATCTTTTGTCCTGGGAATAATAATCCATCCGGAATACGGTGTGTTTTTAAATATTTAGGTGAGTTAATCACACCAATAATCACATAAATAATAAATGTCGTAATAAAGATACTACCATCTAAAATCATTTCATTAACGGAATAACGTAATTGTTTCCGATAAAGTTCTTTACGCGCTAAAATAACACAAATCATTACGACAATTAAGAACCCAGCTAAAACTGGTGTATAAGTTGCCACTAAAGTATTCACAACACCAACCATTAAAATGACTAACGTTGGCCAAAAAGCTCGTTGAACTTTAGCATGAATTGCCCGTGCCATTCCGATTAACAGCACCGCAAACACAATATTCGTTGTTTGATGTAAGAAGAATAATGTATATGGATAAATCTTCATCAAAAACGAGTTAGAAAAGACAAAATTAGGTACAGCAGCTTCTAATAATAAGAAGATCCCTGAAATATACATAAAGACTGTTACAATCACATGAGCTGTTTTTTGTAAAATCGATTTAGGAATTCCATCAAAAAATTCATTGATCTGACTACCCATTTCATGAGCGAAAAAGACTGTCCCAATCACAAACGGTACAATATAGTAAAAAATTCTAAAGAATAAAAGCCAAACAACAGCTATTTCACTATTAACACCAAGTCCTGTTAAACCAACAATCATAAAGACATCAAAAGATCCGAGTCCACCAGGAACCATGGAAACAATCCCAATCACTGACGCAATAATATAAATTGGAAAAACAGCGCTTAATTGCACATGGATATGCATAATATAACCAATAACAACAAAAAATCCACCTGCAAAAGCCCATTCTAATAATGAGCCTAAAATCAAAGCAATTTCTTTTTTCAAAGTTAAATCTTGGAAAAATTCATTGTTTTTGAATTTTGTTAATGTAAATAAAATCGGGAAATATAATCCCCCACCTAAGAGCCAAATCCAATAGCGACTAAAATCAGTCGCAATATGTAGCCCGAAAATCATAATTAAGGAAACCCAACATAAAATAGATAACCCTGCAATTAAAAATAAAGCAATTTTAGATAAGGCATAGAGAATTTGTTTTTTAGAAGCATTTTTCTTATAAAAATGAGCACGTAAACTTGCCCCTAAAATCCCACCAAATCCGGCAATATTTGTATAACTATTCGTAATCCAACCACTCCGAATAATATATGGTATCGAATATTTACCCGGTAAAAATTGAATAATTGTAAAATCGTAAATTAACATTGGTGATGCAGCGACTAATCCTAATACCAGCATCAAAATAACACTCAATGGTGGTTGATCAGCTAAACCTTCACCAACTTTTGCCCAATCAATATCGTGAAAAACACGTCCCACTTCAAAAATAACAAATATTAAAACGGAAATAACAAATATTATTTTTAAAATAGTAGCTTTTTCCTGAACAAAAGTTTTGATTTGATTAATTATATTTTTCATGACGCCTCCTTCTTTCTTCTTATCTATTATCCCTAATTTTAGCTAAGAGTTCAAATTAAATTCAAAAGTTGTTAGTTTGTTTCGCAATTTAAAATTACGACAAAAAACCAACTACTGATTTGATCATCACAAAATGTCTTTTTAATCTCACTTTGTTTCATCAATCGTAGTTGGTTGTTTAATTATTGAGTTTGTAAATCATGTAACACTTGAACTAAATGATCAATTTCAGGGTGTTCAACATTAGTACGCAACACTTTTCTTTTGTTAACTTTTAAATTATGGCGATGATATTGAATATAACATTGATCTTTATACGTAATAGGTTGTCCTTTTTCATACGCTGTTTCTAGTGCTGTTTGTAATTCATTTGGTGTGACATAAAGTGTGAGTTTTTGCGCTGTTTCTGCGGATTCTTGTTGATTATTTAACCATGCAATAAAATCAGAAATTTCAGCTTGTGCTTTTTGTAAATTTTGCATCTTCAAGTCTCCTTTTATCCATAATTGGTTTTATAACTTCATCATAGGACCAGCTATTAAGATAAGCAATCTTTTTGCATTAGTTACCTTTTTATAGAAAAATGCATAGTCAGGATTAATTGTAATAAAAAAAGACCACACCCGAAAGTGTGATCTTCTAATTTGCTTTTAAACGAAAAATTATTCTTATTTAAGAGTAATTTGTGCGCCAACTTCTTCAAGTTTAGCTTTCATTTCTTCAGCTTCGTCTTTAGCAACGCCTTCTTTAATAACTGAAGGTGCGCCATCAACTAAACCTTTAGCATCTTTCAAGCCAAGACCTGTAATGTCTTTAACTGCTTTGATAACTTTAACTTTTGATGAACCAGCAGATGTTAATTCAACATCAAATTCTGATTTTTCTGCAGCAGCATCGCCACCAGCAGCACCTGCAACTGCAACTGGTGCAGCAGCTGAAACGCCAAATTCGTCTTCGATAGCTTTTACTAAGTCGTTTAATTCAAGAATACTTGCTTCTTTTACATCAGCAATGATTTTTTCGATATCTAATGCCATTTATATTTCCTCCGTAATGAATAATAATTTAATTATTATTTCGTTTGTTTTTTAATTTATTTTTTATGCTGCAATATTATGCTGCATCTTCGTCTTTTGCTTCTGCAACTGCATTAAGCGCATAAGCGAAATTGCGAACTGGTGCTTGCAATACTGAAAGTAACATTGAAAGCATACCTTCGCGGTTTGGTAAAGTTGCAAGTGCTGTAACTTCGTCAAGGCTAACTACCTTGCCGTCGATCATACCACCTTTAACTTCTAATGCTTCATGGTCTTTAGCAAATTTAACCATGATACGAGCTGGAGCAGTAATATCTTCAGAACCACCAAATGCAATAGCTGTTGGGCCAGCAAATGTGTCGTTTAATTCAGCTAAACCAGCTTGTTCTGCAGCACGTTTTAAATAGGAGTTTTTGATAACTCGCATTTCAACGCCAGCTTCACGTAATTCCTTACGTAATTCTGTTACTTCTTCCACAGTTAATCCACGATAGTCAACTACAACTGCTGCAGCTGCTTCGTTAAACTTAGCAGCAACTTCTTCAACAATCGCAGCTTTTTTTGCGATAACTTCTTTACTCAATTGATTCACCTCCTAGTCAGTGTGTCAGAGTTTTTCTAATAAAAAAACTCTATGTCCACCAAGACACAGAGAGAAAGTTTTTATACTTCTCCTCGGCAGGCATGTTTAAGGCTAAAGCCACCTGAGTCTTCGGTAAGATCATAATTATTTAAAAATTGACCTTAATCAATTTAACATATAAATCAATTAAGGTCAACAACTTTTTTTAATAAAATTAAATTTTATCTTAAAGGTTAGTTGTATCTAGTTTAACGCTAGGTCCAAATGTTGATGCAAGTGATACATTCTTCATGTATACACCTTTAACTGTAGATGGACGAGCTTTAGCAATCACATCGTAAATTGTTGTGAAGTTGCCCATAAGTGCGTCTTCGCTAAATGATACTTTACCGATAGGAACATGAACGTTACCTTCACGGTCTGTACGGTAAGTAACTTTACCAGCTTTAGATTCTGAAACAGCTTTTGTTACGTCCATTGTAACTGTACCTGTTTTAGGGTTAGGCATTAAGCCTTTAGGTCCTAAGACACGACCTAAACGTCCAACTTGAGCCATCATATCTGGTGTTGCGATTGCAACATCAAAATCTAACCAGCCGCCTTGGATTTTTTGTACTAAGTCGTCGTCACCAACAACGTCTGCACCTGCTTCTTCAGCTTCTTTAGCTTTAGCACCTTTTGCGAACACGATAACTTTTTGATCTTTACCTGTACCGTTTGGTAATACAACAGCACCACGTAATTGTTGATCAGCTTGACGTGTGTCCATGTTTAAGTTAAATGCAACTTCCATTGTTGCATCAAAGTTTGCGAAGTCAATCTTTTTAACTAAAGCGATTGCTTCTTTTGCGTCGTAGCTTTTACCAGCTTCGACTTGCTTAGCAGCTTCTAAATATTTTTTACTTTTTTTGTTAGCCATTAGTGAATTTCCTCCTTGCAATATGTGGTCTATCGGATAAACCTCCCACTTGACACATTTATTTTCATAAAGTGTCCGACTGAGAAGCGTGGCCGTAGAAAGATAAGATTAGTCTTCTACAACAAAGCCCATGCTTCGTGCAGTACCTTCAATCATGCGCATAGCAGCTTCTACGTCTGCAGCGTTTAGATCTTGCATTTTTGTTTCAGCGATTTCCTTAACTTGTGCTTTAGTTACTGTTGCAACTTTGTTTGTGTTAGGTTCGCCGGAACCTTTTTCAACTCCTGCAGCTTTCTTAAGTAACACTGCAGCAGGTGGTGTTTTTGTAACGAATGTGAATGAACGATCGTCATACACACTGATTACAACAGGAATGATCATACCAGCTTGGTCAGCTGTACGAGCGTTGAATTCCTTTGTGAATCCCATAATATTGATACCAGCTTGACCCAATGCAGGACCAACTGGTGGTGCTGGAGTTGCTTTCCCAGCAGGAATTTGTAATTTAACAACATTTACTACTTCTTTAGCCACGGTAATACCTCCTTAAAAAGTCCGTGTGTGGTACGGATGGCCACGAAAATTTAGCCTCCCACGTATATGCCAAAAGCATACTTTAATAATATAGCACATCAGTTTTGACGTGGCAACTATTTTTTGACATTAAATAAAAATTCTCCAATTAATTGATCAACTTCCGGATTTTCATGCAATAAAGTATGCGCGGCTTTTTTTCCATACATAATTTTTTCAGTATAGTTTTCCGGATTCTTAATTAAATAACGTAAAGAACGGACTGAATTAACTGAGACCGCTCCATCAGAATGTGGTTGGTAACCTAAATCACCGGCAATATTTAAAAACTTAATTTGTGGTGACACTAAAAAATTATGTTGCCGCATCCGATTAAATAACATCGTTTCAAAAACTGGACCTTTTTGCGTTAACAAATAACTTTCAATAAAAGCCGTAGTCTTACCTGGATCAGAATCATTAAACGGTGACCCGATTGTTACAACTTTATTCACTCGCGGCAAGCGATAATAATTACCATGTGAACTTAAATAACGCATCACCACAACACCGCCCATGGAATGAGCAACTAAATTCACTTCATTAACATGGTATTTTAATTTCAAAGTCGCCATGACCCGCCATAACCAGTTCGATTGTTTCATAACTGAGACCCGATTTTCATCAAAAAGGACTTGAATAAAACACCCCGGCACCGTTGGATCACCAATAATTTTAATTTTTTGATGATCTTTAACTTTAATAACACAAGTCTTACTACCCCAGCCCTTCTTTTCAAAACGCCGTAACATAAAACCAGTCGACAAACGTGTCCCGGCATAGCCATGAATAAATAAGGTTGGAATGTCATTTTTAACTTGGCGATAATTTTTCTTAGTAATTCCACCTAAACGTTGCCATTTATAGCCACAAAAAGAGGCCGCCGATAAGACAGCTGCACCCGTGATAACTTTGGTTTGAGCTTTCATATCTACGACCCCTTTTCTTAAAATTAAAAATTAGATTAATTTATCAACTTGATCATAATTTAATTCAGTTGCTGTTTCGCGACCCATCATGTCAATATTAACACGAAGTTTCATTTTTTCTTCATCGATATCAGTAATTTTACCAATGATACCAGCAAATGGTCCGCTAACGATTGTCACTGATTCACCGATTTCAACATCAAAGTCAACATGACGTGCATCCATATCAAGTTGGCTTAAAATATGTGAAATTTCTTCGTCTAATAATGGAGCTGGTTTACTACCGGCACCATGAGAGCCAACGAAACCTGTCACACCTGGTGTATTACGAACAACATACCATGATTGATCTGTCATAGCCATTTCAACTAAAACATATCCTGGGAATGTTTTTAATTTTTCAATTTTTTCTTTACCTGTTTTTGTTTTTTCTGTTTTTTCTTCTTCAGGTACAACTACACGGAAAATATTATCTTCCATACCCATTGATTGAGCACGTGATTCTAAGTTAGTTTTAACTTTGTTTTCATAACCTGCATATGTATGTAAAACATACCATTTCTTTTCGATTGATTCCATTTGTATAAATCTCCTTATTAATAACTGAATGTTCTAATTCTACTATTATATTAACTTCTAATTAACTACTTTTTGACAAAATAAAAAAGCCCGAAAATAATCCAAGCCCCTTAACAAAATAATTATAACAAAAAAAGGCCAGTCTGACCAGCCTTCTCCTGATTTCATTTTGATTATGCTAACAAACTTAAAACAAGTTGCACACAGTAATCCGCAATTGCAAAGAATGCAATAAAGAATAATGATGTGGCCACAACTGTTGTTGTATCGCGGCGTGTTTCACGTCCGTTCAACCAAGTTGTTTCGCGCATTGTTTGAAAAACACTCTTAATAAAATTCATTTTAAATCCCCTTCTTAACGAAAGTTTAACCCGGAATTATTTTGTTTCCCGGTGCAAAGTATGTTCATTACAATATTTACAAAATTTCTTAACTTCTAAACGTTCAGTACGATTAGGGTTTTCTGTAATTGAATAATTACGTGAACCACAAACTGAACACGCTAAAGCAATTTTCTTTTTAGCCATAATTATATAATTCTCCTTAATAGATATCAAAACAAATGTACCATGTTTTAAAGTTAACTGTCAAATCAACTAATCTGACAAATGATTCATCAAATCTGTTAACTTTTCTAACTGGCCATCATCCCACGGAGAACGTCGCACGGTTACTTCTGCTTGATACTGTTTTGCTTGTTGACTCACTTCTTTTTGAGCACGTTTAATATTTTGATACAATTCCCAAGCCGGAATCCGGATCGCTCCTTGCGAAAAGATAGCCCATTGTTCCGCTTGATCACTTGTTGCGACAGTGACCGTCGTGAATTGCGTTTGCAACTGAGCGGTCAGACTTTCGATATAACTATCAGCAGTTTCACCTTCAGCTGTCCACACAACTTCCAATTTATATTGTTGATAACTTCTCGTCAGTCCCGGCACATGCATCGCATCAAACACTACGATAATATCTGCCCCACTTTGTTTATAATAATCTGATAAAATCTGCAATAATAAATCACGTGCATCCGCAAGCTCGTCCATTTTTTTCAACTTTTCTAACTCAGGCCAATGTCCAATCATATTATATGCATCAACTATCAAATAATTTTTCTTCATTTTAGTTGCCTCGTGAAGTAAATCCTTGATACATTAATAAGCTAGCTGCCACACTGGCATTTAAACTTTGAACATGTCCTACCATTGGAATAGTTAACATTTGATCACATGTTTTCTTCATTAATTGTGAAATACCTTTACCTTCATTACCAATAACTAAGGCTGTTGGTCCTTTAGCATTCCATTGACGGTAATCTTGGCCTTCCATATCAGTTCCGAAAATCCAAAGTCCACGATCTTTTAATTCTTGGGCAATTTGCACTAAGTTAGTAACACGTGCCACTGGAATATATTCAATCGCACCTGTTGATGTTTTCGCAACTGTTGATGTTAATTGAACCGCACGACGCTTAGGAATAATAATTCCATGGACACCAACCGCATCAGCTGTCCGCATAATGGAACCTAAGTTATGCGGATCTTCAATTCCATCTAAAATTAAGAAGAATGGATCTTCATTTTTTTCTGCTGCTTTCGCAAATAAATCATCTAAAGTCGCATATTCATATGCTGCGACTGCAACCACAACACCTTGGTGGTTTTGTTGATCACTTAATAAATCTAATTTGTTTTTAGGAACGATAGATACAATGATTCCACGTTTTTTAGCTAATTTTTCAATATCTTTCAAAGCATCTGATTTTAAACCAGATTGAATAAATACTTTATTAACAGCTTGTTTTCCTTTTAAAGCTGCGACCGCCGGATGACGACCGATAATAAAATCTTGTTGTTGTTCGTTATTTTGTGTTTGTTCGTTTGGCAATTATTTACCTTCTTTCTCGACTGTTTGGATACACCAAGCAATCACTTCTTCTAAACGTTGCGTTTGGCCACTTAAATATAAATAACCAATCAAAGCTTCAAACCCCGTTGAAACACGGTATGTTAAAACAGAAGTATTTTTCGCAGATGTATGACTTTTAGCATTCCGACCCCGTTTATAGAATCCAGCTTCCGTTTCAGTCATTAATCCTTCTTCTTCCATTTTTGTTACCAAAAAGGCTTGCGCTTTCGCTGATACATAATGTGTTGCACGTTGATGTAATTTACTTGGTTTTGTTAGACCTTTTTCTAAAAGATGTCTTCTAACATAAACTTCATAAATTGAATCACCCATATAAGCTAACACAATTCCATTTAATTGTTGATAATCTACATCCACTATGCTCTTCTCCATCTTGTCCCTTGTGGTGTATCTTCTAAAATAACACCTTGGGCTTTTAATTCATCTCTAATTTCATCACTGCGTGCAAAATCACGATTAGCACGTGCTTCATCACGTTCTTTGATTAAAGCATCGATATCATCATCTAATAATTCTGCATCAGAAAACTCGATTCCAAAAACAGCCGCCATCTTTTCAAAACTTGTTAATAAAGCTTGTAAAGTTTGTGCTTCTACTTCTGGTTGAGCTGCATAAACATTCATTTGTTTAACAACTTCATATAAAACAGCTATCCCATTTTGCGCATTAAAATCATCATCCATCGCTGTTACAAAATCAGCTTCATGTTGTTTTAAAGCTTGAACTTCTTGTTCATCTAAGTCTGCTGTTGGAGCTGATTCCAAACGATATTTAACGTTTTCCACAGCCATTTGTAATTTTTGTAAATTATTTTCAGCTTCTTGTAAATTCGCTAAGCTATAACGAATCGGACGACGATATTGCGTTGTCGCCATTAAGAAACGGACAATTTGTGGATCAACTTCTTGAACTAAATCATGCACTGTTACAAAGTTACCCAATGATTTACTCATTTTTTCATCATCGTCACCAATTGTCACAAAACCATTATGCATCCAATAATTAGCAAATGTTTGATCATGTTTAGCTTCACTTTGCGCAATTTCATTTTCATGGTGTGGAAAAGCTAAATCTTGTCCCCCCGCATGAATATCAATTGTTGGTGCTAAATATTTTTCCGCCATAACGGAACATTCAATATGCCAGCCAGGACGACCTTCACCCCAAGGAGCTTGCCAAGAAATTTCACCTGGTTTCACGGCTTTCCATAAAGCAAAATCAAGTGGATCTTCTTTTTTCGCTTGATCGACAGTTGTAGTTCTAGCACTGGCACCTTGTTCTAATTCATCGATTGCTTGACCGGATAATTTACCATAGTTAGCGAATTTACGTGTCCGATAATAAACATCACCTTGCGCTTCATAAGCATAACCTTTATCAATCAATTCTTGAATAAATTCAATAATATCATCCATACAATCCATAACCCGTGGATTCAAAGTTGCTTTTTTAACATTCAAAGCAGCTGTATCTTCATAAAAAGCGGCAATGTATTTATCAGTTAACTCTTTTACGCTCATGTTTTGTTCTTGACTAGCTTTGATAATCTTATCATCAACATCCGTAAAATTAGAAACATAATCCACTTGATAACCACGATATTCAAAATAACGACGCACAGTATCAAAAGCCACCGCACTCCGCGCATTTCCAATATGAATATAGTTATACACAGTTGGGCCACAAACATACATTTTAACTTTGTTAGCTTCAATTGGTTTAAATTCTTCTTTTTGTCCGGTTAAAGTATTATAAATGTTAATCATCTAAATCTTCCCCTTTAACTTCAGTATATACAACAAAACTCGGAACAATACAAATTGCCCCGAGTAAGCAGATTGTGAAATTATTTATCCATTTCTGCTAAAGTCTTTTCTAAATGACTAAGAGCTTTTTCACGACCTAATAATTCGATTGCTGGTGCTAATTCAGGACCATGCATTTCGCGTGTTGTCGCAATTCGAATTGGCATAAATAATTTACGCCCTTTAATCTTAGTATCTTTTTGAATTGATTTAATCATCGCTTGAATTTGTGCTGCATCAAAAATCGTTAAATCTTGTGCACGTTTCGCAAATTCAGTAATAACTGTTTTAGCGTCTTCATTAGCTAATTCAGCTGTGGCTTCTTCTGTTAATTCAAGTGGTTCATTGAAGAAGATATCAGCCATTTCGACAATTTGACCTGTATATGACATTTGTTGTTTGTATAAGTCGATTAATTTACGACCCCATTCAATTGTCATGCAGTCTGGATCAGCAGGTAATTTACCAGCTTTGATTAATTGAAGTAAAGCTGAATCCACGATTTCATCATCTTTAGCAGCTTTCACATATTGGTTGTTAATCCATTCTAATTTCTTACCGTCAAAAGCAGCTGGTGACTTGCTTAAACGTTTTGGATCGAACATCTTAATGAATTGTTGACGAGTGAAAATTTCATCTTCGCCGACTGGTGACCAACCTAATAAAGTAATGAAGTTAAACATTGCTTCTGGTAAGTAACCTAATTCACGATATTGTTCGATAAATTGTAAAACAGATTCATCACGTTTACTTAATTTTTTACCTGTTTCAGTATTAATAATTAAGGACATATGACCAAATGTTGGTGCTTCCCAACCAAATGCTTGATATACAGCTAATTGTTTTGGTGTGTTAGCTACGTGATCATCACCACGTAAAACATGTGTAATTTCCATCATATGATCATCGACTACAACTGCGAAGTTATATGTTGGCATACCATCACGTTTTTGGATAACAAAGTCGCCACCGATTGTATCAGATTGGAAACTAATTTCACCTTTAACGATATCATCCCATGTATATGTGACGTTTTGTGGGACACGAATCCGAATAACTGGTTTAATGCCTTTTTCACGGGCTGCTGCTTGACTTTGAGCGATTTCTTCCGCTGACATGCCAGCATATTCATAAACATAACGAGGTGCTTCACCACGTGCTTGTTGTTCTTCACGTTGTGCTAATAATTCATCTTCTGTCATGTATGATTCATAAGCTAAATCTTTAGCTAATAATTCTTGAATTAATGGTTCATAAATATCTTTACGTTCGGATTGACGGTAAGGACCAAAGTTACCTGGTTTATCCGGACCTTCATCCCAATCTAAACCTAACCAACGTAAGTTATCAAGCTGACTTTTTTCACCGTCTGCAATGTTACGTTTTGTATCTGTATCTTCAATTCGAATTACAAATGTTCCTTTATTGTGTCGTGCATATAAATAGTTGAATAATGCTGTTCGTGCATTACCAATATGCAAGTGTCCTGTTGGACTTGGTGCATAACGTACACGAATTTTTTTCTTTGCCAAAATAAGCGCCTCTTTCTATACTTTCTGAAATGAATTTAAATTTTTACTCAATTTAAAAACTCTTACTTTTAATTTTACAATGAATAGCTTAAAAAATAAATGTTTGAACGTAATTTCTAACGATCTGAACGATCTTTTCCTTGATGTTCTTCGAATTTTTCTTTTAATTCACGACGAGAATGTGTTGGTTTCGCAAAAATCATCCGTCCGGCATCAGTTTGTAATGCGCTTGTGACTTCGACTTCGATAACCTTATTAATGTAATAACGTCCATCTTCCACAACAATCATTGTCCCATCATCAAGATAAGCCACACCTTGTTGGCGGGCACTACCGTTTTTAATAACTTGAACTTGGAGTTTTTCACCCGGAATCACCCGTGGTTTCAATGACTTAGCCAAATTGTTCAAGTTTAAAACTTTCACATTTTGGAATTGACTCACTTTATTTAAATTATAGTCGTTAGTAATAATAACCGCGTCTAACTCTTTAGCGAGCCGCACTAATTTACTATCAACTTCTTTAATTTCTTCAAAGTCTTGATCTGTCATTTGAATTGGAATTACATTTTCAGTTTGTAATTTATTCAAAATATCTAACCCACGTCGTCCCCGAACACGTTTAATATGATCAGATGAATCAGCAATATATTGCAATTCATTTAAGACGAAATTAGGCACCATCAACACGCCTTCTAAAAAGCCTGATTTAGCTAAATCATAAATGCGGCCATCAATTAAAATATTTGTATCGATTAACTTATATTTATAAAAATTCTCACCGGCACGGCGTTCTAAAAGCTGTTCTTTTTCTTCGTTTTTCTTATCGTTATTTTTCCCTTTAAACGAAAAGACACGACGAAAATCTAAGAAACGCTCTTTACCAATGACAAATCCAACATAACCAAAAATAATCACTAAAACGATCGGGATAATCGTATTCAATAAAAATAATTGCGAATGCGTAAATAATAATGATACTAAAACCGCGATAATCAAACCAACTACTACGGAAATAATAGTCGATAAAACAACTTCTGGTTTTTGTTGGATAAAATTAACTTCAATTCTGCCACAAAGTTTATCAAGTGGATCCACCAAGACTAATCCGATTAAAGAAATCAAGAGAATCCCTAATAAAATATTCACGGCCCAGTTATTGAGCCAGCGATCATCGCCAATCCCAATCAACTCCCAAACTAATGGAAAGAAAGTATAACCAATTCCAATTCCTAAAATGGAAAAAGCTACTTTAATAATTCTTTTGCGCAAAATTTCTCAACTCCTTTCTATTTTTACGACTAAAATTAACTAAAAACAAGTTTAACAGCTTGGCGTAAAGTTGAAACACCAACTACTTCAATCTCAGCTGGTGGTACCCAGCCATCGAGATTATTTTTCGGTACGAAAACTCGTTTAAAACCAAGTTTAGCCGCTTCGATAACACGTTGTTCAATATGGTTCACACGGCGAATCTCACCTGTTAAACCAATCTCACCAATAAAACTATCCGTAGGTTGCGTTTCTTGATCACGATAACTTGAAACGATACTCATCGCTAAAGCTAAATCAATCGCAGGTTCATCAAGTTTCAACCCACCGGCTGCTTTTAAATATGCATCTTGATTTTGTAATAATAAACCAACTCTTTTTTCTAGAACGGCCATAATCAAAGAAACACGATTTTGATTTAACCCTGTCGTAGTGCGTTTGGCATTTCCAAAAGCGGTTGGCGTAATCAAAGCTTGAATTTCAGCTAATAACGGCCGTGTCCCTTCCATCGCAACAACGACCGCCGAACCAGTCGCTCCGGGCATTCTTTCTTGTAAAAAGATTTCCGAAGGGTTTAAAACTTCGGCTAAACCGGTTTGCCGCATTTCAAAGATGCCGATTTCATTAGTCGAACCAAAACGGTTTTTCACAGCACGTAACATTCTAAAGAGTTGATTTTGATCACCTTCAAAATATAACACCGTATCAACCATATGTTCTAAAATCTTCGGTCCCGCAATAGCTCCACCTTTAGTAACATGTCCCACAATAAAAATAGTAATCCCGTTCGTTTTAGCGATTTGCATTAAAGTCGCTGTCACTTCCCGGATTTGTGCCACACTACCAACTGCAGAATTCATATCAGGTTCTTGCATCGTTTGCACGGAATCAATTACCACGTAATCGGGTTTCAAATCACTAATCTCTTGCCGAATGCTCGCCATATCAGTTTCCGGATATAAATAAAAATCTGAGCTCGCCACTTTCAAACGGTTTGCTCGCATTTTGATTTGGGTTGCACTTTCTTCCCCAGAAACATATAAGACTTTCCCAGCTTGATTCGCTAATTGACCAGAGAGTTGTAAGAGCAGCGTTGATTTACCAATCCCTGGATCACCACCAATTAATATTAAAGAACCAGGAACAATCCCACCACCTAAGACACGATCTAATTCACCTAAAGATGTCGAAACACGGGGCGTTTCTTGTGTAGTAACTTCGTTTAATTTTTGCGGACGTACCTTTGTACCAGAAATACTTGTCCGAGGTGCTGCAACTTCTTTTTTCTGAGGTGTCTGCACTTCTTCTACTAAAGTATTCCATTCAGAACAATTCGGACAACGCCCGAGATACCGTGGTGAAACATAACCACAATTTTGACATGTATAACGTGTTTTGGCTTTTGCCATCTTAACAACTCCCTTCTACTAATTTCTGAAACAAGAATTTATTTACCAGATGATCCAAAACCACCTGTACGTTCTGTTAAACCACCTTGATCTTGATCAGCTAATAAATACGGCATAAAAATACCTTGGCCAACGCGTTCACCTTTTTTAATAACTTGATCAGTAATATTTAAGTTTACAAGTTGGAAGAAAATCTCACCTTCGTTAGCTGCATTATTATAATAGTCAGCATCAACAACACCGATCCCATTTGGTAAAACCAAACCTTTTTTCAAAGGACTGCTAGAACGATTCGCCAATAGCAAAAATTCATCCGCCGGCATATATGCTTTAATTCCCGTTGGAACGAGATACGGCTTTAATGTTTTTTGGGCTTTTGTAACTGCGTCTGGGCGTAATGGTTTTTTGTGCCATAATAAATATAAAATTTTTATAAAATTCGTTTTCCAAATACTTGGTAAAACAAAATCTTCTGCGGCATAAAAATCATACCCCGCTGCGCTTTTAGTCGCCCGAACGGGAAGTTTTAAACCTTGTTCTTGATACTTGGATACAACTTCAAAACCACGTTTTTTCACGTTAAAGTCACCTCGCTTCAGTATAATATAGTACGCATATTATCATAACACCATTTACCACAAATAAGCACTATTTTAAGCACGACTTTTAGAAAAAAATAATCTATTTTTATGTTATAATACCTAAAGAAAGGAGTCATACTGTTATGAACTATGAATTAAATGAAAATCCTTTAATTTACTATCAAAAAAATGGTGAAAAGTTACTCGAAATTGGTTTCTTTTTAATTAATCATGAGCAAACATATGTCATCGAGCGTTGCTGGAAACACGAACATTTAACAAATGACGCCCGTGATAAAATTTGGTTGAATTTCTTAAAAAGAATCAAAGACGAAAACAAAACGGTACTCCCGTTAACACCATTTGCACAATCTTTTTTCAAAATTCATATGGATTACAATGACTTACTCTTCAACAAATAAATTATCATATTTTTAGGAGCGTTTTATAAAATGGATCAAAATGAACTTAAAAAATTAGTCGGTGAAAAATCAGCTGAATGGGTTGAGGATGGCATGATCGTAGGTTTAGGGACCGGATCAACTGTGAAGTTTATGGTAGATGCAGTTGGACGTCGTGTTCAAGAAGAAGGCCTTAAGATTACTGGTGTCACAACTTCCATTCGTACAGCAGAACAAGCTACAGCCCTTGGAATTCCTTTGAAATCAGTGGACGAAGTTGATCACATCGATCTTACAATCGATGGTGCCGACGAAATTAGTGATGATTTCCACGGGATCAAAGGTGGCGGTGCTGCTTTACTTTTCGAAAAAATTGTCGCAACAAACTCCGATCGTAACTTATGGATTGTTGATGAAACAAAATTAGTCGAAAAACTTGGCGCTTTCCCACTCCCAGTTGAAGTTATTCCATATGGTAGCCAAAAAGTTTTTGAAAAATTCGAAAAAGCTGGCTTAAATCCAACTTTTAGAAAATTGGATGACGGTGAATTCTTATTAACAGACTCCAAAAACTATATTATTGATCTTCACTTG
The DNA here is from genome assembly GCF_000423245.1 of Ligilactobacillus ceti DSM 22408. Lineage (GTDB taxonomy): Bacteria > Bacillota > Bacilli > Lactobacillales > Lactobacillaceae > Ligilactobacillus > Ligilactobacillus ceti. The sequence continues at coordinate 82,508 of NZ_KE383993.1, read as the reverse complement.
AAACGAATTGAAGATCCTCATGCTTTAGCCGATTACTTAATTAACCAAGTCGGCGTTGTTGAACACGGTTTATTCTTAGATACAGTTAATACTGTTATCGTAGGCCGCCAAGATGGCCCCGAAGTTTTAGAAGCTCGCTAATAGCTAAATCCCCCTCACCTTTTGGTAAGGGGGATTTTTTAATTTTTTATTATTGTTTTAACATTGTTTTTTAATCTTATTTACTATTTTCTCAATTTGGCTTACAATAGTTTTAAGCTTAATTTTAATTATATAGGAGGTTGTTATTAGTGACTAAAGCAATTAATACAACAGAACTTAATAAATTTAAAGATTCATTCCATAAAACAACAAAACACGATGTGATTGAAAGAGCCGTTACAAAAAACGGTATTTTCGCAACAAGTGAAAATTATAAATCAATCGCTAAAATGGACCCAACATTCTCTATCGACATTGATACTGGTAAAGTATCTAACCAAAAACAATCTGGTCGTTGCTGGATGTTCGCAGCCTTAAACACAATGCGTCATGATTTACGTGATCGTTTCTCATTACCAGATGATTTTGAATTATCACAAAACTTTACTTTCTTCTGGGATAAATTAGAAAAAGCTAACTATTTCTATGAAAACATCTTAACAACAGCTGAATTACCAACAACAGATCGTAAAGTTGCTTGGTTATTACAAACACCTCAACAAGATGGCGGACAATGGGATATGATTGTCAGCATCATCGAAAAATATGGTGTAGTTCCTAAATCAGTTATGCCAGAAACTTTCAGTTCATCTGCATCACGTGAATTCAACGCTACATTAAATCTTAAATTAAGAAAAGATGCAACTCGTTTACGTGAATTAGTTCAAGCTGGCGAATCAGCAGAACGTATTGCTGAAACAAAAGAAAAAATGTTAGATGAAGTTTACCGCTTAGCAAGTTATAGCTTCGGTACACCTCCAGAAACATTTGATTTTGAATATCGTGATAAAGATAAGAACTATCATATCGAACGCGACTTAACTCCAAAAACATTCTTAGAAAAATATGTTGGTTGGAACTTGAATGACTATGTCTCAATTATTAACGCTCCTACAACAGATAAACCTTATAACCATATCTACACAGTAGAAATGTTAGGTAACGTTGTCGATGGCCGTGAAGTTCGCCACTTAAACGTTGATATGGATATGTTCCGTAAATTAGCTATCAAACAATTAGAATCCGGCGAAAGCATCTGGTTCGGTTGTGATGTTGGTCAAGAATCTGATCGTCAAAAAGGTATTATGGATACAGAACTTTACAAGAAAGAAGAATTACTTGATATTGACTTATCCATGTCTAAAGCTGAACGCCTCGAATACGGCGAAAGCTTAATGACTCACGCTATGGTTTTAACAGGTGTTGACTTAGTTGAAGGTCAACCTACAAAATGGAAAGTCGAAAACTCTTGGGGACCTAAAGTTGGTACAAAAGGTTTCTTCGTCATGAGTGATGACTGGATGGAAGAATTCTGTTACCAAATCGTTATTAACAAGAAATTCTTACCAGCTGAATTACAAGCTGTTTTAGATGAAAAAGCAACTGTTTTAGCTCCTTGGGATCCAATGGGTTCATTAGCTTAAGCAAACAATAAAAAAGTCCCACCTTACACAATGTAAGGTGGGACTTTTTTAGTTTAGATTATAATAAACAATTTATAATAGATACACTAAAAATATCAGTTTATTCTTCATCTAATTTTTGCGCTAATTGTTTAATATAAGCTTTTAAATCATCTTTAACTTCTGGATGTTCTAATCCAAAATCAATTGATGTTTTAAGGTAACCAAATTTGTTACCTACATCATAACGTTCACCTTTAAACTCATGTGCAAAAACTCTTTGAATCTTATTCAAACGATCAATTGCATCTGTTAATTGAACTTCATTTCCTTGACCTGGTTTTTGAGTTTCTAACATTCCAAAAATTTCAGGTGTTAATAAATACCGTCCAATAATTGCTAAATCAGATGGAGCTTGATCAACTGGTGGTTTTTCAACAAATTTTTTCACATCATATAACCCTGGTTTTGTTTCTGTAATAGGATCAATCACACCATATTTATTAACTTCTTCATGAGGCACACGCATAACAGCTAATGTTGAAGCTTGTGTTTCATCATAACGATCCATTAATTGTTTAGTTAATGGAACTTCATCATCCATTAAATCATCACCTAACATAACAACAAATGGTTCATCTCCGATAAAATCTTTCGCCATTAAAACAGCATCACCTAAACCACGTGGGTGAGATTGTCGTACAAAAAACAAATTAATATCAGTTGTTTCTTCAACTAATTTTAAAAGTTCAGTTTTACCTTTAGACTTTAAATTTTGTTCTAATTCTGGAACAGAATCAAAATGATCTTCAATAGGACGTTTACCTTTACCTGTAACTACTAAAATATCTTCAATACCTGATTTCTTAGCTTCTTCAACAATATATTGAATTGTTGGTTTATCAATAATTGGTAACATTTCTTTAGCCATCGCTTTAGTTGCTGGTAAAAATCGTGTTCCTAAACCAGCTGCTGGAATCACTGCTTTTCTTACTTTCATATTTTAAGTTCCTTTCACCTATTTATAAATATACTCATTATAAATATACTAGCACATTTATACTCCAAATGCTTCCAATATTCCTTTTGCTAACTCACTTAAATATTCATGAAATTCCTTAACATCTTTTTTATTAGTTATAAAACCACATTCCATCAATCTATAATCATAACCTTGTTTCATCGCACGCTTGGGGTTAGCTAAATTATCTCTATAAACAATTTTTTTACTTCTACCTGGAAGATATTTAGTTATAAGTTTTTCTAACTTAATATCACTTTCTGTAGCTTTCGTACCTTTTTGTTTGATAATATGGCCACCACGCGCAGTAGGACTAGCACTATCTAAATGAAGTTCAATAATAGATGTTGTTATAGGTAGTTTTAATTTTGTTATACCATTATCTTGATAATAATCTCTATCATATTCACTTATTAATACACGATTACCACCTAATTGTTTAATTTGTTTTGCTAATAACCTTGTTAAATCTGCTTCTCTGTAACCATTAGCACATGCGCCAGGATCACCTGCTCCATGCCCAGAAATAACAAATAATTTTACTGCAATATACTTACCGTTAATATCTAATTTTTTACCATCTATAATTTCATCAATTGCCATATGTCCATCTGAATAACAATAATATTGAACACCATTCAAAAGAATCCATCCAGTCATCATTTTCCCATTAAATTGATTAAATAAATAATACTTATTATTTATTTTTTGTTTTCCATATTGCATTTGACCAGCTTCATTATAATAAACTGTTTTATCTTGGTCTTTAATATATTGAAAGCCTGTTTGCATATTGCCATTTGTTGTACTAAATAAATACCATTGTCCATTTATTTTTTGTTGTCCATACTGCATTTGTCCATCTTCATTATAATAAACTGTTTTATCTTGATCTTTAATATATTGAAAGCCTGTTTGCATAGTACCATTTGTTGTACTAAATAAATACCATTGTCCATTTATTTTTTGTTGTCCATATTGCATCTGACCAACTTTATTATAATAAACTGTTTTATCTTGGTCTTTAATATATTGAAAGCCTGTTTGCATAGCACCATTGGTTGTACTAAACAAATACCAATGTCCATTTATTTTTTGTTGTCCATACTGCATTTGTCCAGCTTCATTATAATAAACTGTTTTATCTTGGTCTTTAATATATTGAAAGCCTGTTTGCATTATTCCTTCTTCATTATATAAATACCAATGTCCGTTTATTTTTTGTTGTCCATATTTTTTATCATTTACACTCTTATGGCTATACGTTAGTTCATTAACAGTTTTATCATTTGTTATTTTATTTTTATCACTGTACTTAATATAACTTTGTTTTTCAGTTGTTTTATATTGACTATTTTGTGAAATATCATTTCTATCATTTACTTGATGCGTATCTTTATTTACTACAGTTATATTTTGTGTATCTGTTTTTTTGATTACATCTGCAGAAATAAAATTATCATTAATACACATTAATATACTTATCGTCAAAAAACTACTTATTAAAAATTTTCTATTCAACCTAACTCACTCCTACTAAATGCTTCTTTATATTTTTAATCACATAAACTAAAAATATAGCAAATTATACACCTTGTCAAATAAACATCTTAATACATTCTTTAAATATTATCTTGTTCAAAATGTAATAAATTTTACTAAAAAAAGATATTATACACATATTATCTGTATAATATCTTTTCTTTAAATCATATTTAATTAATATATTATTTAATAAAAATACCCAATTGCTCCATGTCAGAATATTCTTGACATTTTTCAACAATTTGTTTTTTGTTATCTTTAGAAATATCCACAACAAAAACAATATCATTTACTTTTTTGATATCATGTTCATATTTTAACTCACTTGGAATATTAATCATAACAATATCATAATATTCATTTAACTGACCAATCAGTACATCTAATTTCGCTGATTTTAACACAAGAAAAACATCATTGTCTTCATCTGCATTTAAAACCAATAACTCTTTTTTTAATAATTGTTCATTTAAATTCACTTGATCCGTTAAAACATCCCAGATATTTACCTTATCTGAGTCATTAGCTATATTAATATTATTAAAATCAATTATAGCCACTTTTAAACCTTGTTGTTTATAATTACTACTCAACAACTCAATAATTCTATTTTGATAAACATTATTTTTTATCGAACTAATTAATACAGCTTTATTTTTTCCTATCACTAATTCTATTTTTTGAGAAAGTTTTTTTATAAAATTGTCATCGTTAACGTGTGATTTGCTTACTAAACCTAAGTTAGAAATTTTATTTCTGCTTACAAATTTATTCAAATCTTTTTTATTTTTAATTCTTAAATCTAAAAAATAAGCAAGTATATAAGCAAATAAACCACCTATAAACACTCCCAGTAATACTCTCTTTAACTCACTTTTTTTCGGTATGTTAACTTTATGAACATCTACATTAGAAAGCACACTAATCTTATTATTAGGTATTAATGTTGACGTTTCTTTTATATATATGTTAATAAACTGTTTAGCTATTTGCGTAGTATGAGTTTTATTATTATCTTTAATAATAAAATTTAAAATTTGTGAATTATTAGTATTATTAACTGTTATTTTTTCAATTAGTTTATTAGGTTTTACATTATAACCATGATTAATTAAATAATCTGATAATGGTTGTAATATAACTCTTTTTTTAGCTAGTTCTTCATAAGTTCCCATTGAAACCATACCTGTTTTTTGTTCAGTATTATTGAGTTGCTTATTAGGACTAATTAAAACCGATACATTTGCAACATAACTATCTGTATTTTTATTATGAGTGGTTCTTGTTAAAATTAACATTCCCACCCCACCTATAATAATACCTATAATTATTAAATAAATATACTTGATAAATATTTCAAATAATCGATTAATATTGTGTGTCATTTCATTATTATCCATTGATTTATACTCCTTAAAGATTAATACGATTTAATAATATTAATCTCTTCTAAATAAATCGCGTGTATATACTTTATCCAAAACATCGTCTAATTTATCTTCATATCTATTAACTATAATCGCATCTGTCATTTGTTTAAATTCATCAATATCATTAACTACACGACTTCCAAAAAATGTAGAATTATTTTCTAACGTAGGTTCATAGATTACAACTTCTGCACCTTTTGCTTTAACTCTTTTCATTACACCTTGAATACTACTTTGTCTAAAATTATCTGAGTTACTCTTCATAGTCAATCTATATACACCAATGACAATTGGTTTTTCTAAAACTTCATCAAAGGAACTATTGTCACTATAATACCCTGCTTGCTTTAATACTTGATTAGCAATAAAATCTTTGCGTGTTCTATTAGATTGAACAATAGCTCCAATAATATTTTCTGGAACATCTGCATAATTTGCTAATAATTGCTTAGTATCTTTCGGTAAACAATATCCACCATATCCAAATGACGGATTATTATAATGAGTACCAATTCTAGGATCTAAGCAAACACCTTCAATGATTTTTTTTGTATCTAATTGTTTTAACTCTGCATATGTATCTAATTCATTAAAATAAGATACTCGCATAGCAAGATAAGTATTAGCAAATAATTTTACAGCTTCAGCTTCTTTAAATCCCATTAACAAAATATCTATATTATCTTTAATGGCACCTTCTGCTAACAATGATGCAAATTCATTAGCGGCTTCAGTTAATCTTAAATCATTTTCATCAGTACCCACAATAATTCGACTAGGATATAAATTGTCATATAAAGCCTTGCTTTCACGTAAGAACTCTGGACTGAAAATAATATTTTTACTACCGGTTTTTTCTCTAATTGCATCAGTATATCCAACAGGAATTGTTGATTTAATAATCATAATAGCTTCTGGATTATATTTCATAACTAAATCGATTACTGTCTCTACAGCCGTTGTATCAAAATAATTTTTTTGGCTATCATAGTTAGTTGGTGCAGCAATAATTACATAATCTGCTTCAGAATATGCTTTTTTAGCATCCAATGTTGCTACTAAATTCAATTCTTTTGTTTTTAAATAATCTTCAATTTCTACATCTTGAATCGGTGAAAGTCGTTGATTAATTAAATTAACTTTTTCTTCGATAATATCAACCGCCGTAACTTCATTGTGCTGAGCCAATAAAACCGCTAAGGATAAACCAACATACCCTGTTCCTGCAACTGCTATTTTCTTTCCACTCATCTAAAACTCCCCTTTACTAATCTTTATAATATGATTTATACCATTCTGCAAAAGCACGCAAACCTGTTCGTAAACTCGTTGAAGGTTTAAAATTAAAATCGCGTTCTAGTGAACTTGTATCTGCATAAGTCACCGGTACATCGCCCGGTTGCATCGGAACTAATTCTTTATATCGTTCAAAATCATAATCTTCCGGTAACACCCCTGCACGAATTAATTCTTGTTGTAAAATATCTACAAACTCTAATAAGTTTTCTGGGTGATTATTACCAATGTTGTAAATAGCATATGGTGGTTCTGGAAGACCATCTTCTCCTTGCTGTTTAGCAGGAGCTTTTGTCATCACTCGAACAATCCCTTCCACAATATCATCAATATAAGTGAAATCCCGTTTACAATTACCATAATTGAAAATTTGAATTTTTTCATGATTTTTCAATTTATTTGTAAAACCAAAATATGCCATATCTGGACGACCTGCTGGACCGTATACTGTAAAAAATCGCAATCCTGTTGATGGAATATTATATAATTTTGAATAGGCATGTGCCATCAATTCATTACTCTTTTTACTTGCAGCATATAAAGAAACTGGATTATCAACCTTATCTTCTGTGGAATATGGAACTTTTTTATTGGATCCATACACAGATGATGATGATGCATATACAAAATGCTCAACCCCTGTTTTACCATCATCATAAGAATGTCGACAAGCCTCTAATAAATTATAAAAACCAATAATATTAGATTCCATATAAACATCTGGATTTAAAATAGAATATCTAACTCCAGCTTGAGCCGCTAAATTCACCACAATACTAGGTTGATATTGTTTAAATATATTATCCACCAAAGTCTTATCGGCAATACTACCTTTAATAAAGGTAAAATTAGCATATTTATCTAATTCTTTCAATCGATCTTCTTTCAGTTGCACATCATAATAATCATTTAAATTATCAATTCCTACAATTTGAATATTATCATCTAATTGTAGTAAATATTTCGCTAAATTAGATCCAATAAACCCTGCCACACCTGTAACGAAAATCATTCTATTTTCTAACTTTATTTTATTTAGCATTTTTCTCCCTCATTACATGACATTTTTATACTTTTCTATTAATATACGCATACGTAGCTTCTTGTTTTGGAATTATTTTCCCAGGATTTCCTAAAACAATGGAATTATCCGGAACGTCAAAATTCACATAGCTATTCGGGGCGATCAAAACATTATTTCCAATGGTTATCGCACCAACAATAACAGAATTTATACCTATCCAAACTTCATCTTGTATGATAGGCGTTCCTTTTTTATTTCCACGATTTGTTTGTCCTATAGTAACGCCTTGATGAATATTGATATTTTTTCCTAATTTAGCTTTTGGATTTATTACTATTGCACCAAAATGCCCAATGTAAAATCCTCCTCCTACTTCGACCGCTGTTGGAATTTGAAAATGATATCGGATAGATAAATGCTTTAAAATTATTTTATATATAATTTTCATAAATGTTAGTCTTGTTGAATTAATCTTTCTATGAAAATACATGTATTTAAATCCAGGATTGCGATATAAAGCTTTTAAAAAGCTTTTAAAACTTGTACTTCCGTAATACCTGTATAAATCTTCTTTAATTAAATCGTTCACCATTAATGACTTCCTTTTATATTTGATTTTACTTTTGCCAAATCAATTACTTCTACTCAAGTTTTCTCTACGTAAATAATTACCCTTTCAAATGAAAGAATCCTCAATAAAAATTGGCCGTTAAGAACAATAAACCTTATAATTGTATTAATTTATATTCAATCAAAACTTCAATGTTTGTCTGCATAATATTTCATCCTATATAAACATCACTTCAAAAATTCTGCAACATTCTACTAAAAGTTCATTGGATACTTGAAATTATCTTATTTGACATATATAAGAATTATAAAACACTTCCGCGACTACATTAATTTAATTTTCTATATTTATCCAACTTCCTAATGTTTTATCATCTTCAAAATTAGCAAATTCTGTATATCCAGCATTATGATAAAATGTCATTTCACCAACATATACTATTCCATCAATATAATAAAAATCTACTCTTAAAAACTTAGTTCCATTTGCTAAAATTTTAGCAATTCTTTTCATTTCTTCAAAAGCTTCTGGTTTAGAATATATTTTATCAGAATTAGGATCTTTCATTCTAATATCAAGTCTATTAAAAGACATATCAAAAAAATCAGTAGTTGGATTTTCTGCATTATCATGTGATAAATACATCAATTTAGGTTCTCCGTTAAAACAATAAAATTTATAATCGGTTAAACAATTTTCTTCTGAATCATCTCGCATAAATTGTTCACAGATAATTTTTCTGGGTATATGTTTATACGGCCACTCTCTATTTTTTAAATAGTAGTTTTCGTTTAACCCTTCATTCAACTCATCTCGTACTTTATTAATATTTAATTTGTTTTTATCATGACAAATAATCATACCTTTACCTGAATTATGATTACATTTTAAAACAAACTCTGTTGGTAATTTATCGAAATCTATATCTTCTGGTTTATCCCACACACCTAATAAAGGTATAGTATATCCATTACCTAGTTTCTCTGCTACAAAGTCTCTCATTGCATATTTATCAGCCATTTTAGTATATATTTTTTTTCTATCATGTAACTTCAACCATTGCAATTTTTCGTTAAATGTTTTTGGATTATCTAAATCTAATTCATATCCCATAAGTGCTTTGAATTTCTTTTTTAAATATTTCTGATCAGATAATTTATTATAAAATCCTAATTCAGTTAAATATCCCATACGTGCTTTTTCATCAAAGAAAAATTTGTTGATTTTATTTTTCATATATTCTCCTTGTTGTCTATAATTTTAACATTCCTAAAATTAATTTTTTGAAATATTTATATTCACTAGTTTTTCTATATAATATATAAATTCCAATCCAATAAATAATAGTTACCACTATAATCTTAACAATAAACATTAATATCCCAGTAGTTGGTATATAATTAAACAGCCCTTGTATACCAAAACTACATAACATCATATAAATCAAAGACTTTATAACCATTTTATAATAACTTAATACAGATTTATTAAAAATATATTTATATACTACATAAATATCTGCATATCTATGTAATACATAAGCAATTAAAGTTGCAATATATACTCCTATTAACCCATAAAATTGAACGAATATTAAATCTAAAACTATATTTAAAATAGCACATACCAAATTCATCCATTTTAATTGATAAAATTTTCCTGATGCATTTCTCGTTGTAAATAACGGATAATGTATTCCTCTTAAAAACACTTCTAATACCATAATAAAAATAACACTTTGTGTTAAATAAAATTGATTATTCAACCAAATTTTGGTAACAAAATCATGTAATAATGTATATAAACCTACACTTAAAAACCCATATAGTGTCATATTAATGAAAAATAATTTTTTTAACACTGACTCTATATGATCTTTATCGCCCTCAACTGTTAAATTTCCTATAGACGCAGTAATTGATGAAAATATTTTATTCATTATTCCATTAAAAGTAGTTGTTAACAAGGTATAGTTTGATATAACACCTACCGTAGTTATACCTATAAATTTCGAAATAATAATATTATCAGTACCATCAAATGACACTGCTGCTACTTGTCTTAACATTAGTCCTTTAACATCTTCTTTTAATGATATGATTTCATTCTTACTTAATTTATCGACTTTTGCTCTTTCAATGTCAGGATAATGTTTATCCACATATCTTGAAGTTACTAAATTATTCAATACGTTGCATGCTGTTCTAATTAAACAATATATAATAAAACTATGTGTTAATACTAAAATAATCATTTGCAATACATTCATAATAATATTAAAAATTTGAGTATATATTGATACTATATAATCTTTTTGATCTGCAATTAAAACAGATTTTTTATATACAAACATATACGATGTAATCGTATCCATTAAATACAACAAATACAATAAAATTATATTTTCTTTAACATTAGGTGCATCTACTAAATACTGTAAAAACGGAACTATTGCTAAACCAATTACTGTTATTATTAACATAATATAATTATATACTTTTTTGTACAAGTTTACATATTGAGCTACTTTTTGTACATTATTACTAGCCAAAGGCTTATACATTCTATATACTAACGCACTCCCAATACCTAACTCAGCAAATGATAATATTGTCAATATGTTAGTAAATAATCCATTAATACCTAAATATGCAGTACCTAACACTTTGGTAAAAACAGTTCTACAAACAAAACTTACTACTATATACAATAACTGACTGACTAATGCAACCATTGAATTTCGCATAGCATTTTTAGTTCTAGTATTACTCATTATTAGTTTCTTTCCCTTGCTTTTGTATTTTCAATTGCTTGTATATACATTTTTTCTAATTTTTCAACAATCGATACCATATCCCATGCTTCTAAATCTGTATATATCACATCATTAACAATATAATTATTAACCACATTAGCCCAATACTTTGCATCTTTTTCTAAACTCAATGGATATAATAAATTAGAAATTGCTGTTTCTTTAGGAATTGTATCGGAAATAATACAAATTTTACCTGCTATTTGCATTTCTATTAAAGCAACGCTGATCCCTTCACTAATAGACGGGAAAATTATTTTATCTACTATATTTAATAAATCTGGAATATCGGTTCTATTGGTTAACATCATACTTTTACTATCTAATTTTTTTGTTTCGAGCATATTTTTGATTTCATACTCTTTTTCTCCAGCACCCACTAATAATAAAAATGCATTCGGATTAATTTCAACTAATTTTTCAAATATTTCTATAATAAATTTATGATTTTTAACTTCACTAAATCTACCAACATGTCCAACTACAAAAGCATCTGCTGGAATACCTAATTCTTTACGAACTAAGTCTCGATTTTTAACACACTGAAATTTTGCAATATCTATCCCGTTGTTTAAAACTACAACATTAGTATAATTTAACTCTGTAATTAATTCTTGCTTCATTTCGTTATCTAATGCAATTATAGTAACAGGATATCGTGCAATTACCTTTTTTAAATAATTTTTATTTTTTTGACTAATATTTTCAAATTGAAAATGCTGAGTATAAAATATATTAGTATTTTTCCGCAGTTTAGCATACAGTACATAATCACTTAAACTTAAATGATAATGCAAGACGTCTGGTGATAGTTGACGTAATATTTTCTTAACCAAATAATATCTTTGTATTTTATTATATGCTCTAGATAATATATCTTTTTTAGTATATCGTTTTTGATAATCTGAAATATAAATAACTTTAATACCGTTTTTTTTCAACATTTCATCCCAGGGTGAATGCATATTATCTAAGCATACAATAGTTAAATCAAATTGATTTTTATCAATTTTCAAAGCATATTCTTTAACTAAAGTCTCAGCCCCTCCCATGTTAAAACCGTGTATAAATTGTACTATTTTTATCATCTTTTTTACCTACTATTTTCGTTAATATATTTTATATGGATTCATTGGTGTATATTTCATACTAATATACATCAACCCTAACATTATTATTAAAATAACAAAATATATAATTTTCTTTTGCAATCCAATATTTTTAGCATCATATCCTAATTTATAACTTCTATACAAATATTCTTCTATCGTATTCGGTATAACAATAATACTAAAAATCATATAATAAATAATACCTCTAGCTAACCCGTCATTATATAATCCAAAAATTTCATATAATGTAGCCATACTAAATGCTGCTAACATAAAATTATTTTTGGTATTATTATAAAATTTATCTTTCACAAAAAAATATATAATACCACTTAAAAATAATAACACTATCATCATATTATTGATTTGGAAATTTAAATGCGTATACCTTTGATCACCAATGCTATTTAAAAATGGTAAGATCACTCTAGAATATAATTGATAACTACTTAAAAAAATCAATACCACAACATACAAATAAATTCTATATAATTTATTTGTTATTTTAAATTTTCTTAATATTAATAATGGGATAAATAGTATAGCAGTAATATGAAACGTAACAGCTAATATTATAAACATCATGGCTCTATAATATTTTTCATCTAAAATATACGTTACAGATAACAACACTATCGCTAACGCTAAGCTTTGTCTTAAAATACTAAAACAATATATATATCCACCAATTCCCAGATAAATTATATAACTTAACATAACGTTATCTGAATATTTATATATAAATATTGTAATAGATGTTATGCATATACCGGCTACAATTATCAAAAAACTATGAAAATCAAATCCTAAATGTCCTACAATCCAATTAAATACTACATAACCACTTTCATATTTAAATGGATATATTAAATTAGCATGTCCTAGCTTTAAAGTCGCTAACATTTCTCGAAAATTTAAAGTGTTAATATAATTATACCCTGCAATATAATTATCTAAATCATACCCTACAGTCACATCTCTTAATGCTAATATTAAAAATAATTGCATTGATACGATAGTTATATATATTTTTTTGCTTTTTATAAAAAATTTATATACAAACACACTTAAAATGTTATATATATATATCGACATAAATTACCCTCTCTTAAATACCCACTTTTCAAAATTATTTACACAATCTTTAATATCGTAACCTTTTTGTTTCATTTTATTACTGTATATAGTTCTATCTATATTTTTTCGTTCATTATATAAACTAATGATTAAATCCGCCCACTCTTGTGGATTCCCTAAAGATTTACGTATAACTAAATCTGTAACTTCTACTTCTTGTGTTATTTCTGAAGAAATAACACACGGTAAACCATTAGTTTGTGCTTCAATAACCGTATTTGGCATACCTTCAAAAAAAGATGGAAATAAAAATACATCCATAACATTTAATAATTCATTAACATTACTTTGTATTCCTAAAAAGCGCACTGCATCTGTTAATCCCAATGTTTCAACTTGTTTTTTTATATCTGTTTCCAATTCACCCTTGCCAATTAATAATAATATAGCATTAGAATTTTTTTTGTGTATTTCATAAAATACATTTATTAAAAATTTATGATTTTTTTGTTCTGAAAATCTTCCTACATGTCCAATTACAAACTTATCATCTATATTCATATCTTGTCGTAACTGGTGTCGAACAGCTTCGTTAAATGTATACATTTTAATATCCAAACCATTGTGCAAGATTTTTGTTTCTTCATTTTCAACAGTTCCTTTACCAAAAGTATATTCTGCAGCTTTTATAGATGGCGCTAATTTAATATTAGGTATCTTGTTAGGCATAAATTTAAATACTTTATGCAAAAATACAGATAGTTTATTCCCCGATGAAGCGTTGCTCGATCTCATAATTAAATTATTAGCACCGCCTAATTTAGCAGCCATTAAATCTAATGTAGCCAAAGAATGTTCATTAACTCGCATTACATAATTATATTTTTCTGTTCTTACTATTTTTTTTAATGTTAAAAATGACTTTATAGGATGTTTAGACTTCATAGGGACTACAAAAATCTTACCACCTAATTGTTTAATTTCATTTTCATAAAAATTGTCAGAAGTATTTACACAAAAATCCATTTGATATTTTGTTTTATCTAATTCTCTATACACCTTCATTAAAAATGTTTCTGCTCCACCAGTATTCATACTAGATACCAAACATAATATTCTCTTCATATGTTTTTTCATCTCCGTTTTAAAAATGATTTAATTTATTATCAACTACATGTGTAATATCATAGTTTTTAGCTTTTTTTAAAGCATTTTTTCTTAAGTTATTAATCAATTCTGGTTTATTCATAATCATTTCTAATTTTTTTTGAAAATCATTTAAATCGTTCATGGTATATCCTATACCAGTAATATTTTCATCAATAACATCTTCATAACTTTCCCATCTAGATGCAATTACAGGTATCCCTGCTGAATAAGCATCTATAATAGTCCCTGGAATTCCTTCTGTATAAAATTTAGTAGGAAATAATAATGCAAAATATTTCTTTATAATCTGAGTTGACTGATCAAATGGTATCATCCCTTTATATTGTATATAATCAGGAACTTCATTCATTAAATCATCAAACCATTGTTGCTGTTGTACATCAACTTGCCCATAAATATCTAATGTATAAATGATTTTATTATTTTTTTCATTGATATTTATAATTACATTTATGGCATCTTCAATACCTTTTTCCTGCATAACTCGTGAAAAAGTACATAATTTATACGGTGCTTTTTCATAATATTGAATTTCATTTCCCTTTACATGTTTTAATTCTTTACAATTAGGTAGAATATCAATATTTTTAAAACCTTGTTCTTTTAAATTTGCTGCCATAATTTTAGTTTCTACATAAATAGTTGTAAATTCTTTTAAATCTTTCTTTAATTTAGGTCTCTTTTCCAAAAAGGAAGGTAACCACCCTCCTATTACAATATAATATAAATTTCTTTTATAAAATTTATTAATTAGTACCATTAAAGGTGCAAAGATTCTTAATCCATTATGAGCTGGCAACATAATAATATTTTCACATTTACGCATTAACCTAATCAACATTATTATTTTGATTATAAATTCTTTTTTAGAATTGTATGTATCCAGATAACTAATATTTTCTCGACCATACCTTTTTACTAAACCTTCACTAATAATTTTTGTTTTAATTGTTTGACCATTTAATAAATTTTTATTTTTACCAAAATGACCAATTATTCCTATTTTTTCCATATTAATTTTAATTCCTTAAAAATTTTTATTTGATTTTAAATAATTTAATAAAAATCCAATATCCTATATGGTATAGTGATTTCATAATACTTAAATGTTCAATATCCCGATACAATATCCAGTGATATTTTATAACTTTAAATTTATTACTAGATATAGAATTATCACGAACTCTGTATTGCATTAAAACATCGTCCATTCCATATATATATGACTCTTTTTTCAACATTTGTAACCATAACGCATCATCATTTCGTTTTCGTATATTAGGTACTTTAAATTTCCCCATTTTTGCCACGTTATACATAACCGCAGAATTCCCTACAGGACAATCTAATAACATTCTATTGTAATCAGTTTTGATAGGTGGAAGTATTTTTTTATCTAATCTGTCACCAAATTCATCAACTTGTTCATATCCCGTAGCAGAAAAAGCTACATCATTTTCATGCATAAATTGCAATTGTTTTTCTAATTTATCAGGTTCCCATAAATCATCACTATCTAAAAATGCCATATATTCACCTTCTGCTAAATCCATCGCTTTAGTCCTGGCTACAGCTGCTCCTGAGTTCTCTGATAAACAATAATACTTAATTTTTATGCCATCTACATAATTTTTAATAATTTCTTTTGTATTATCTGTAGATTTGTCATCAACAATAATAATTTCCCAATTTGTATAAGTTTGTTGTTTTACACTTTCAATTGTTTCTTTAATATATTTACCACTATTATAAGTTGGCATTATCACAGAAACCAAATCTTTAATCATTGTAATTTACTCCTTTCTCATTATTATTTTAGAACACCGATTGCCGTATTAATCATTGTTTTAAAATCATTCCAAACACTAAACTCTTCTAATGCCGTCAAATTATATTGCATCTTACCTGGTAGAACTTTTTCAATATACACTTGATCAACATCAGCTGCATCAGCTAATAATTTAGCTTCATCTTTATATTTAATACTTGCTTCTGATGTAATTCCAGCTGGTAATAATAATGTCGCCATCATTGCTGGAGTGTATGCATCAACATATAATTGAACTTCTGGTCTTGTACCTACAAAAGTCATCGTTCCTTGCAATACATCAATCACTTGCGGAAACTCATCTAAACGATATTTCCGTAAAAAATGCCCCACTTTAGTAATTCGTGGATCACGACCGACTGTAACTTGCGAACCAATTTGATCAGCATTCACTACCATTGTTCTAAATTTATGAATTTTAAATTTTTTGCCATAAGTTGTAACTCTTTCCTGACGATAAAAAACTGGTCCCTCAGAACCAGTTTTAATCAAAATCATCATCACCAACATAATTGGTGATAATAAAATTAATAGTATTGTAGCTAAAATAATATCAAAAAAACGTTTCATAACTAAACTAAACTTCTTTTTTGATAATTCATCATAATACTTTTTAACTTCAGGAGTTTTCATCTTAGCAGGCAAATCATCCCACTTTTTTAATAACATTTTAAAATCTCCACTAAATTATCAATGACATATTGTACATCTTCATCGCTTAATTTTGTATGCAATGGCAATGTAATTTCATTAGCATACATTCGATAAGCATTTGGATAATTATTAATATCAAAGCCTAAATTTTTGTATGCAGTCATCATTGGTAATGGCTTATAGTGAACATTTGTGGCAATACCACGTTCAGCCATTTTAATAATAATTTCATTTCTTTGTTCTTCTGTAATACCAGGAATTCTCGTAATATATAAATGTCCACTTGATTGATTTTCATCTGTATAATGTGGCAATGTTTGTACACCTAAAGGACGTAATGCTTCATCATATTTTTTGATAATTTCTTGACGACGCGCCAACAATGTTGGATAGCGTTCCATTTGTGCCAAACCAATTCCAGCCATAATATCAGTCATATTACATTTGTAAGCAGGTGAGACAATATCATATTCCCAAGCACCTAATTTAGTTTTAGCCAAGGCATCCTTTGATTGACCATGTAATGATAACAACATGAATTCCTTATAAAGATCCTCATTATCAATCCCTGGAATATTCTTCCATGTTAAGGCGCCACCTTCAGCAGTTGTTAAATTCTTAACAGCATGGAAAGAGAAACTAGTAAAATCAGCAACTGATCCACATTTTTCACCTTTACGTTGAGCACCAAAACCATGAGCAGCATCTGCAACAACTGCAATCCGGCCTAAAGCTTTTTGAATTTCATTTGTTGGGTGGAATAAATCTTTTTTACTTTCCACAATTTCAAAAAGTTTATCGTAATCACACATTACACCACCTAAATCAACAGGAATAATAACTTTTGTTTTTTGTGTAATAGCTGCAGCTAATTGATCATAATCCATTTCTAAACTATCTGGTTGTGTATCAACCATTACTAATTTAGCACCTACATGACAAACTGGACTTGCTGATGCTGTATATGTGTAGGCTGAAGTAATAACTTCATCCCCTGGTCCTACTCCTAAAACACGTAAAATAGATTCTAAACATGCTGTCGCTGAATTTAAACAAACAGCTTTATCTACATGGCAGAAATCTGCAATTTGACGTTCGAATTCTTTTGTTTTAGGTCCTGTTGTAATCCAACCACTTTGTAATGCTTCAATAACTTGATCGATTTCTTTTTGTCCTACATCAGGAGGACTAAATGGGATTTGTTTCATCTTTATTACCTCTCTTTATTACTTAATCTTTTAAATCAGTTTGATCTTCTTCCATAATTTCACGTAATTTATGATACATAGCACCTTTATTCTCTGAACCATGTTCCCCGGCAGGATGATATGTCGGCACAATTTGTGCTACAGCAGCGCGAATATCGGCTTCATCATTTGCATAACTAATTTCTAAAAGTCCATGTAATGATGCTAAAAACTCTTCATTGTTAAATGGAATTGGACTACCAATTTGAATTAAATCATTTGGAGTTTTCTTCATGCCTTCTTCAGCCATTAATTTTTCTTCAAATAATTTTTCACCAGGACGTAATCCTGTATAAACAATTTTAATATCTACATCTGGTTTTAAACCGGATAATTTAATTAGATTTCGTGCTAAGGTATCAATTTTAACTGGTGCACCCATATCTAGAACGAAAATTTCTCCACCATGAGCATAGGTTCCTGCCTGTAATACTAAGGAAACTGCTTCTGGAATGGTCATGAAATAGCGAATAATATCTGGGTGAGTAACTGTTAATGGTCCGCCTGCTTCAATTTGTTTTTTGAAAAGGGGAATAACTGAACCGTTACTACCTAAAACATTACCGAAACGAACTGCCACGAATTCTGTTTTAGCATCAGCTGGAATTAAAACTTCATCAGCATCTGCATGTGTTTCTAAAATTGGTAATTGCTTTGTTTTACCATCTTTAATCATAGCATCGAAACTTTGGACAACCATTTCACAAAGTCGTTTTGAAGCACCCATAATATTCGTTGGGTTAACAGCTTTATCAGTTGAAATCAAAACAAATTTCGAACAACCATACGCTGCAGCTGCATAAGCTGTCTTATATGTCCCGATGGCATTATTCTTAATCGCTTCACATGGACTACCTTCCATTAAAGGTACATGTTTATGAGCGGCTGCATGATAAACAACATCTGGTCGATAATCATGGAACACTTGATTCATTCGTCGACCATCACGCACAGAACCGATTAAGACTTTTAAATTCAAACTTGGATATTTTTTCTTTAATTCTTGTTCAATTTCATAAGCGTTATTTTCATAAATATCAAAGATAATTAATTGTTTAGGATTATGACTTGCAATCTGACGTGATAACTCACTCCCGATTGAACCACCACCACCTGTAACTAAAATAACTTTATCTTCTAACGAATGGAAAATTTCACTCATATCGACTTTAATCGGATCACGACCTAATAAATCTTCGATACGAACATTTTGCATCGCAGCAACATTAACTTCACCATTCACTAATTGATAAATCCCTGGTAAGTTTTTAAGTTCACAACCAGTTTCTTTACAGATATTTAAAATATCTCGTTTATCTTCCAAACTAGCGCTTGGCATTGCAATGTAAATCTCATCGATATTATACTTCTTAGCATTTAATAAAATATCTTCTCGACCACCAACAACTGGCACATTTTCAATATAACGATTCCATTTATTAGAGTTATCATCAATAATACAACTAACTTCACTATCTAAATGTGATTGACGAATTTCTCTTAAAATAGTTTGTCCAGCAATGCCGGCACCTACTAACATAACGCGTTTTTTCTCTTCAACACCACGTCTGTTTTTCTCGAATAAATAGAAACGATATGAGAAGCGAATTCCTAAAACTAAACCACCTTGAACAATCATCCCGATTGCATAATAAGAAATTGGCATCCGTTGTCCTAGTGCCAAAGTAACCCCGACATAAAAAATTGTCGTAATTAACGTGGCCGATACAATCCGCATCAATTCGCTATAACTAGCAAAACGCCAAATACTCTTATAAAGTCTTAAACCATAAAAAACAAGTATGGCAAAGATTGTGTACCATGGTGCCATTAATTCCCATGTATTAACATAAGTTGCTGGTATTAAAGATATCCTAAAATCAAATCTTAACCATAACGCAATTAAATACGAAATATTAACTGCGAAAATATCATACGCTAATAGCAACATCGCAATCACTTGCCAGTGCTCTAAGCCCCTTTTTTTATTTTTTATAGATTTCATATTTGCCTCCATTTAAAACAATCTGCATTATCACTTTATAATACCATATTTTCAGTATATTTTATCTATTATGAATGTGTAATATAATCCTTTAATCCTCTTGCTAAATCATATTCAGGTTGATACCCTAATGCTTTTAATTTACTAATATCTGCTGCTGAATACTTAATATCCCCAACTCGAGCAGGATAATATTGTATTTGTAGTTCCTTATTCATATTTTTTTCAAAATGATGAATCACATTAATTAAAGATTCAGATGTTCCTGTCGCTACATTGTACACATCATAAACTGCTCTTTCGTCTTCTAATAAAATCCGAATAGCTTGAATAACATCTTTCACATAAACAAAATCACGTGTTTGTTCTCCATCACCAAACAAAGTAAATTCCGTATTTTTTTGTAATTTATCTTGTATAATCGACAATACTCCCGAATACGGTGAACTTGGATTTTGATTTGGTCCATAAACGTTGAAAAAGCGCGTTGTTACGGTTGGAATATTATATAATTTACCATACGTAATTAAATATCTTTCACTCGCAAATTTATCGATTGCATATGGTGTTAAAGGTTTAATTTGTGAAGTTTCTTTCTTCGGTAAAGTAGGTTCATCCCCATATACAGCTGCTGATGACGCAAAGTACACTTTTTTAGGTGTTAATTTATTCTTTCGTACAGCTTCGATAATATCAATATTTGCTTCTTGATTAATTAAATGTGTTTCATAAGGACGCTCAATTGAATCAGCCACACTTGCGACTGCAGCTAATAAAACTATATAATCAAAATTTTCTTTAACTAATAACTCTTCCATAAATTGTTTATCCGTAATGCTTCTTTGATAAAAAGTATATTTATTGGAATCTACATTTTTTAAATTATTCAAATCACCCATGGATAAATCATCCACAATGACAACTTCATTTCCATCTTTAATTAATTCTTGTACTAAGTTAGATCCAACAAATCCAGCTCCTCCAGTAACTAAATATTTGTTCATTATATTCACTATCCTTCAATTTTATTAAAAATTTTTTATACCTGATATTAGTTATTATTTTATCATATTCATTATAGTAATATAAAATATCTGTTGTTTTATTACATACTGATACAATATTTATTATGCACACTACTATATCTAAAAAACATACTACCTATATAAAATAGATAGTTTCAATATTATTACACTACAACATAATACTCTTTAAATAACTTAAATCAAAATAAATTACTAATTTATCTATCATTTATATTCTTTATCCATCATATAATCATTTAAAATTTCAAATAAATTAAATATTTAATTTCTGAAAAAGCTAACTTTTTATTAAAATACCCCTTGAACTGCTAGTTATTATTTTATTTTTTCAAAATACCATGTATAATTAAGCGTATATTGTAAATTTTAATATTCTAAGGAGAATGACATGGATAAAAACATGGATAAAAACACAGATAACCAAGATTTAAATCAAAATTCTGTCGAAACAGAACAATCAAATGATTCTCAAATCTATTCAACAACAAATTTAACTCGTAAAAAATCACATAAAAAAAGAAAAATCACTTGCGCTATTTTACTTATCATCTCATTAATTGGCTTTTTCACAGTCAGTTTTTGGGGGTTAACTGTTTTAAGTAATACGAAACAAACTATCAATAAAACTTACGAAAAAACCAAAGTTAAAAAACTTCGTAATGTTTCCGATGTTTTAAAAGAAGGCAAACCTTTCTCAATCTTGCTTTTAGGTACTGATACCGGTGCTAAGAACCGTTCTTATAAAGGTCGGACAGATACAATGATTATCGCAACAATTAATCCTAAATCTGAAAAAGTTACCTTAACAAGTATTCCACGTGACTCTCAAGTTAAAATTATCGGTTCCAATGTACCATTCGCCAAAATCAATGCTGCTTATACTTATGATGGAATTGATGGCTCAATTAGAACAGTTCAACATATGTTACATGTTCCAATTGATTTTTATATCTTAGTTGATATGGAAGGTTTAATTAAATTAGTTGATGCTTTAGGCGGTGTCACTGTGACTCCACCATTAACATTTACTTACGAATCATGTCACGTTGTGAAAGGTCAAAAAATCACGCTTAAAGGAACACCTGCGCTTGACTATGCTCGGATGCGTTATGATGATCCTGAAGGTGACTATGGTCGTCAAAAACGTCAAAAACAAATCATTTCTGCGATTATTAAAAAGTCACTTTCAACAACAACAATTACTCAATATAAGAAGATTTTAAAAACAATCGAACATAACGTCAAAACTGATTTAACTTATGATGATATGATGACAATTGTTTCTGATTATACAGATGCTGGTAAATCAATCAAATCTTACACTGTTCAAGGTGTTGGTGCGATGATTAATGGTAGTTCTTATCAAGTTGTCTCTCCAGCTGAAAAGAAAAAGAACTCTGATCGTATTCGCAAAGCTTTAGATTTAAAACCATCTAATAAGAGCTTCTATACATCTTTTGCTGGTGGTAATTATGGTAACTATGCCCCTGCTCCTAGTCCAACTGTTCCTGCTAAACCGGCAGCGAGGCCTGAACCAAACGAAGAAGTGGTAGTTGAAAAGCCTAAAACAAAACCAGTTACACCTCAACCAGTCAAACCACAACCTCAGCCTGTGAAGCCTGAACCAGTGAAACCTGTTGTGCCAAAACCAGATCCGGTCAAACCACAACCAAGTAAACCTGCTCAAGATAGTCAAGCTGTTGTTGTTAATCCAACTTAAAACAAAAAAACTGCAACATTCAAATGAATGTTGCAGTTTTTTTATTTATTATTTCATTTTTTTACGTACGTTTAACAAGAAATTAAATAACTTATATTTCATTGGTTTAATCACAAAGTCATATTCACCTAAATAAATATCGACATGTGGGTTAAATTTCTTCTTAAAGCGATATAAACCATCTGATAAACTATTATCAATCCCGCCTAAGCCGAATACTTTTAATCCACGATTATAACATTGTTGAATTTGGTAGAAATACAAAGCATTCATCGCACGAATGTTGATAAATTCACTTTTATTTCCGGCATATAAACCTTCAGCGACTTTACCACTAATTAAAACCATTTGCCCATTAATATAGACTGTCTCAGTGTCTGCTGCGGCTAATTTTTCTTCGAAAAACTCTAATAACTCATTTTGTTTTTTCAAACGGCTTTGCAATGCCTTAACTTGTCTTTTTGGCGCATTTTCAATTTCGTTTTCTAATTGCGCTATATTTTCTTTAGTATATTCTACTGCCGTTTTCAAATTAAGTTTTGTTAATGTTAACAAGTAATTATCTGGCATAGATTGCATCATTTTCAAGAAATAATCTCGATTCCGTAAATGAATTCCTTGGCGTTTTTCTGTATCATTTATACAATCAATAAAATCATCTAAATTCTTTTCATCGACATTTTCAAAACTTAAATAAGGCTTGTTTTTAATAGATAATGAACTTCTTAATTTGGAATTATAACTTTTCAAATCACATGATTCTTCTGTGATATAAATATTCGCATTATAGCGTGGTTGAATTGTATCAGACATATGTTCACTAGCTACTTTAGTATAGCCAGATTTTTTGAACGTTGTATCAATGATTTTAGCATATTCATTTACGCTTTGATCATTGCCTAATAAACTTGAACTTTCAAGACAGTTCACATCAAATTTCAAAAATGTACAATCTTGAACAAATTGTTTCACATTATCAATAAAATATTGCATATATTCACTATTATCAATCATCCCGACTGGGCCACGTGCAATATATGCCATTTTAAAGATTTTTTTAATTGTTCTTTTGAGTAACGCTGCTACTAATACTAATTTATCATCATCATAAACGCCTAAATAAGTAAAAGTCCAACCTTCACCTTCTTTAACGCCTTTCCAATCATAATTTTGTAAAATATTAGCATTGTCATATTGTTTAAAAAACTCTACATACTCTTCTTTATTAATCTGATCTGTTATTCTTAACATTTAGATAGCTCCTTTAATAATAAAATTATTAATATCTTCAACATTATATCATAACTGAATTCATTCAGTTTGAATTTATCCTTCCTTTAGTAAATTATTAATTTCCAACAAAAAAACAGCGAGGTCAATCAACCTCACTGTTTTAATTCAACTTATGATTTTTACATCATGCCGCCCATTCCACCTGGCATTGGTGGCATTTCTGGCATTTCGCTAGGTTTATCAGCAACAACTGCTTCTGTTGTTAATAAAATAGCGGAAACACTCGCTGCATTTTGTAAAGCGGAACGTGTTACTTTAGTTGGATCGATAATTCCGGCTTCAACCATATCAACCCATGTATCATCAGCCGCATTATAACCAATTCCCGCATCTTTTTCTTTTAATTTTTCAACAATTACAGAGCCTTCACGACCTGCATTGATTGCAATTTGACGTACAGGTTCTTCTAATGCACGTTGAACAATTTTAACACCTGTTTGTACATCACCAGTTTCTTCAATAGCAGCAACTTTATCAATTACATCAACTAAAGCTGTCCCACCACCTGGTACAAAACCTTCTTCTACAGCTGCACGTGTAGCATTTAAGGCATCTTCAATCCGATATTTACGTTCTTTTAATTCTGTATCAGTTGCAGCACCAACTTTAATGACAGCCACGCCGCCTGATAACTTTGCTAAACGTTCTTGTAATTTTTCACGATCAAAGTCAGATGTTGTTTCAGCAACTTGTAATTTCAATTGATCAACACGTTCTGCGATGCGACGTTTATCCCCAGCACCTTCAACGATTACTGTGTTTTCTTTTGTAACAGTAACTTTACCAGCACTACCTAATTGACCTAGTGTTGTATTCTTCAATTGTAAACCTAAATCCTCTGTAATTACTGTAGCACCTGTTAAGATTGCAATATCTTGTAACATTGCTTTACGGCGATCACCAAAGCCTGGTGCCTTAACTGCAACTACATTGAATGTTCCGCGCATCTTGTTCAAGACTAATGTTGGTAAAGCTTCACCATCAACATCATCAGCAATAATTAATAATGAACGGCCTTGTTGCACAATTTCGTTTAACATTGGCATCATTTCTTGAATATTTGAAATCTTCTTATCTGTCACTAAAATATATGGTTTATCTAAGTTAGCTTCCATTTTTTCACTATCAGTTACCATATATTGTGATAAATAACCACGATCAAATTGCATACCTTCCACAACGTCTAATGTTGTATCAATACTTTTTGATTCTTCAATGGAAATAACACCATCATTACCTACTTTTTCCATAGCATCAGCGATTAATTCACCAACTTCTTTGCTAGCAGAAGAAATAGCAGCAACTTGGGCAATATCACTTTTTGATTCAACCATATGAGCCATTTCATGTAAGCCATCAACTGCTGTTTGTGTAGCAATTTCAATCCCACGACGAATCCCAACTGGATTTGCACCAGCTGTAACATTTTTCATACCTTCGTTCACGATTGCTTGTGTTAAAACAGTCGCTGTTGTTGTTCCGTCACCAGCTACATCATTTGTTGTAGCAGCAACTTCAGATACTAATTTAGCACCCATATTTTCAAAATGATCTTCTAATTCAATCGCTTTAGCAATTGTCACACCATCATTTGTACTTGTTGGTGAACCAAATGATTGTTCTAAAATAACATTGCGGCCTTTAGGTCCTAAAGTAGTTTTAACTGTATTTGCTAATTTATCAACACCGGCTAATAATTTTGCGCGAGCGTCTTCGGAAAATTTAATTTCTTTTGCCATTTATTTCACCTCATAAAATAATTAATTTTGTTTCGTTTTATTCGACAACTGCTAAGATGTCTTTTAATTGTAAGATTAAATAATCTTGACCTTGATATTGAACTGTTGAACCGGCAAATTTATCAAAAACAACGACATCGTTTTCTTTCAAGACATCGGCTTTGATATCAGCACTAATAGCTACAACTGTTCCTTTTGTAGGTTGTTCTTCAGTTGGTCCCGCTAATACGAGACTCCCTACTGTTTGTTCTTGTTCTTTTTTAACTTGGATAATAACACGTTCTCCTAATGGTCTTAACATTCTCGCTACCTCCATTTATACGATTTCTTCTTTTTAGCACTCGTCACAAACAAGTGCTAAAAGTTTACATACTTACTATAAACACTTTCACTTTCTTTTGCAAGTCTTTTATAGCTTGAGCAACGTTAATTTTCTCAGTGAAAAATATGGTATAATCGACTTGCTATGACCTGATTGCAAAGAAAAAAACTGGTATCTTACCAGTTTTATTGATAAAGGTCTAAAAAATAAATTAAAGTTTGTAATTCATGCGTTAAATTAACATTTTGCACACGCACTTTTTCTGGTGTGACAAGTGGCACTGGCGAAAAGTTCAAAATACCTTTAATCCCAGATGCTACTAACTGATCTGTTACAGCTTGGGCTTGATCACCAGGTACTGTTAAAATTGCAATTTCAATCTTCAAAAGTTCTAATTGTTGGACTAGTTTATCAATATGATAAACCGGTACGCCTGCTTGGATGGTATCCACAACCTCTTCTTTTACATCAAAGGCTACTGCAATCCTTGTATTATTACTTTTATGAAATTGATAATTCAATAAAGCATTTCCCAGATTCCCCAAGCCAATTAAAGCAACTTTTGTTAATTTATCCTGATTGAGTATTTTTGTTAAAAATGTCAGTAAACTTTGGACCTCGTAGCCGTAACCACGTTTACCAAGGGCCCCAAAATAAGAAAAATCGCGGCGAATGGTAGCTGAATCCACTTGGACTGCTTTGGCAATTTCTCCCGAAGAAACGCGAGTTAAGCCAGCCGCATCCAAGCTCATGAGATAACGATAATACGCAGGCAACCGATTAATAGTTGCTTGTGGTATATAAGATGTTTCCTTCACGATGATAGCTCCTTTGCGAATTTGATTTACTTATATTTTAACACAATACTCAACTATTCTTGAAAAACAACGAAAAACTAATCTTAATCTTAAAGTAGGTGAAATCATGATCTTAATGCAATTACAACAAGTCGCTCGTCATTTCGGTGCTGATGTTTTATTCGATAAAGTCAATCTCGATATTAAAGACGATTCCCGAATCGCCCTCGTTGGTCGCAACGGTGCTGGTAAATCAACCTTATTAAAAATGATTGTTGGTGAGTCTGAGCCGGATGAAGGCCAAATCATTCGCAAAAAAGGACTGACTATTGGTTATCTTTCCCAAGATACTAATCTCCAATCTGATAAAACTATTTACGCTGAAATGTTGAGTGTCTTTACGTATTTACAAGAGATGGAACAACAACTCCATCACTATGAACAACAAATCGCTGACCCTAATGCTGATCATACTTCGGCAGCGTACGAACAACTCTTGAAAAATTATGATCAACTACAACATGATTTCAAAGAAAAAAATGGCTATAGTTACGAAAATGAAATTCGTTCCGTCTTACATGGTTTTAATTTCTTTGAAGCTGATTTTGACACTGAAATTGCCAGTCTCTCCGGTGGCCAAAAAACCCGCTTAGCACTGGCAAAATTACTCTTAGAAAAACGTGATCTCTTAATCTTAGATGAACCAACTAACCACTTAGATATTGCAACTTTAGCTTGGTTAGAAAACTACATCCAAGGGTATCAAGGTGCTCTTTTAATTGTGTCACATGACCGTTATTTCTTAGATAAAATTGTCAAAGATGTTTATGAATTAGCACATCATACATCTCATCACTATCCTGGAAACTATTCCCAATTCATTAAAAATAAAGCTGCACGGCAACAACAAGCTTGGAAAGAATATGAAAAACAACAAGCCGAAATCAAAAAACTAGAAGAGTTCGTTGATAAAAATATCGTTCGTGCTTCTACTACAAAACGAGCTCAAAGCCGCCGTAAACAACTCGAAAAAATCGAACGAATTGAACGTCCGGAAAACGACAAACGCGGACCACGTTTTGAATTTACAGCTGCTAAACCAAGCGGAAATATTGTTTTAACAATCGATAATGCAGCCGTTGGTTACGAAGATACCATTCTCTCAGCACCAATCAATCTTGATTTACGCAAAAACAAAGTCGTGGCCATTGTTGGTCCTAATGGAATTGGTAAATCTACTTTACTCAAAAGTGTTTTAAACTTAATACCTTTCTTACAAGGTTCTGCGACTTTAGGAACAAATGTCACAGTTGGTTACTATGATCAAGAACAACAAGGTCTTCATCCTGAAAAAACAGTCTTAGCTGAAGTCTGGGATGAACACCCTCTCACCGCCGAAAAAGATATCCGCTCTATTTTAGGTAGTTTCTTATTCACAGGTGATGATGTTAATAAGTTAGTTCACGATTTATCTGGTGGCGAAAAAGCGCGTTTAACTTTAACAAAACTAGCTTTACAACACGATAATTTCTTAGTATTTGATGAACCTACTAACCACCTCGATATTGAAAGCAAAGAAGTCTTAGAACAAGCCATTGCGAACTTTGATGGCACTGTTTTATTCGTCTCACACGACCGTTATTTCATTAATAAAGTCGCTACAGAAGTTATGGACTTAACACCTGAAGGCAATGTTATTTATCTTGGTGATTATGATTATTATCTAGCTAAAAAAGCTGAACTTGCTGCTTTAGCAGAACAAGCCGCCAAAGAAAATGGCGCTATCCCTGAAACTGTGGATAATGTTTCTCAAGGTAAATTAAGTTATCAACAAAGTAAAGAACAACAAAAACAAGAACGTAAACTCCAACGCGAAGTAACTCGTTTAGAAGAACTTGTTATGGATTTAGATTCACAAAAAGAATCGATTGAACAACAAATGGCTCAACCTGAAGTTGCAACTAACTTAGGTAAGTTAAGCGAATTACAAAAAGAACTAGATCAAGTCAGTGAGAAACTCGCTGATGTGGAAGGTGAATGGACGTTAGCTAGTCTTGCGTTAGAAGAATTTTTAGATGCTTAAAACCAAAATAAGCTACAACGAATTAATCGTTGTAGCTTATTTTTTTAGAATTAGATTCTTCTTTGTTTAATTGTCACTAAACTAGCTAAACCAATCATACCTAAACCAACTAATCCAATTAAAGTTGGATGATTCTTTTCCCCAGTTGGTGGATATTCATCATTTGGTGGTTGGTAAGCATTCACAATCTTAAAGCCTTTTTTCATATCACCAGTAATCTTAACTTGGTAATTATCTTTACCAAGTTTAATTTTACCGTTTTGTGCACCGACTTCTTGAATTGTATAAACAATTTTTTGTCCCGCTTGATCTTTAACAAGTAAATCTTTAAATTCTGCTTTCCAATTATTAGCTGCATTTAAAGTTTTAATTTGATCAGTCTTGTGACCATTAGCTAATAAGACAACTTTCACAGCTTGTGCTTTTTTACCTTTCCATTCTTTTTGAACAGAAATAGCTGTTTTTTCGGCTAATTCATTTGTCACATCATAAGTTGCTTCCACAGTTGTTTGTAAAGAAACAATTTTCGGTTGTGCATAACTAACTTGGTAATCTTTATTATCTATTTCTTTTAAATAAATTAAATCCGTTAATTTTTCACCATGATAGATTCGTGGTAAATGTTTAATCGTAACTTGCCAATTATTATTTTTATTCAACTCAACCGTTTTAATTAACCAATCTTGTTGACCTAATTTAGCACGTACTTCTACTTTAACTGGTTTTTGATTCTTCAAAGGAACATTCTTCCATTTTTTAACTACTTTAACAGTTAACTCTTGATCTTTTTCACCGAAAACAACACT
This sequence comes from Ligilactobacillus ceti DSM 22408, assembly GCF_000423245.1. Lineage (GTDB taxonomy): Bacteria > Bacillota > Bacilli > Lactobacillales > Lactobacillaceae > Ligilactobacillus > Ligilactobacillus ceti. The sequence goes on along the minus strand of NZ_KE383993.1, from coordinate 52,303 downwards.
CCCGTTAGAACCAATTCCGCCACCTTTACTTGCGGAATTACCAGCAATTAATAAAGTCATTTCTGGTTTGATAAACGCTAATGCTTGTGCATTGACTGTAGCTTTCAAAGCTAAATCTTCTAAATTATCCCGAACTGCTGGTAGAGGAGCTGTTTTCCCGGCTACATAGCGTTGATTTTGTGCATCGTTATAGTAAGTGATCGGAGCACCATTTGGTAAATATTCTGGTAAAGTAATCGCATAATCTTTACTTGTTTCAGTTGGTGTCAGATGTAAGTTAACTAAGCGTTTTGTTGACCAAAAATCATCACCAGCACCTTTTGGTTCAGGAGCTTGATTGTCAACAATAACTGCACCCTTTTGTGAATAGAATTCTGCTTGCCCGGTTGGACAGAACCAGACCCCACCCCCAGAATGAGCGTTTAAAGTGACTGGTGCTTTTTGATTTTTATATATTCCAAGTGGCACATATGTGCTTAATGATCCATTCGCTTGATTTTTTGTAATCAAAGCATTCTTCACATTTAAACGATAAGGAACAGTTGTTACATAGACACCGCCACCTTGATCACGAGCGACATTATCAATAATTTTACCGCCTAATAAAACAACACCATTTGCAGAGACAGCAATCCCGCCACCACATTTATATACCCAATTACCTTTGATTGTTCCACCGGCCATTACCAATTTAGGACCATACCATTCATAATATTGCGCATAAGGCGCTTCACCAGCTGATTTAGCAGGCTGACCCATTTCGCCTGATTTCACATAACTATCTAAAACTAAAATACCACCACCATAAAAGCTGGCATTTTCACTAATTACTAGTTTGGAGGAAGCTGGAATTGAAACATCTGTTTTACCAAAGATTCCTAATCCACCACCAAAACAAGCATAATTATCGTGAATTTTCCCACCATTAAAAGTAGCCTTCACAACAGCTTGTTTCGGAGTTTGTGTTAAATCTTTTTTATGACGTTCAAAATCCCAAGGATCTCCATAGCCAATTGTAACATTCGCTAAAGTACCATCATTAATACTCTGACCATTTTTATTAATTAACCCACCATTCATCACGAACTCGGAGCCATCTGACACATAAATCGCATTCGCACTATAATTTGTATAGCGGTTATGATGAATATGTCCACCGTTTAAAATTAATTTACCACCATAAGCTGCTCGAATCGGCGCCCGATGTTGATAAATTCCACGGTTACTAAGCGGAATTTCATTATCATGTACATTAATATCATTGATTACTAATTCAGACTGTTTACCCGTTGTATAAATTACACTAGAATTAACAACATTCTTAAATTCAACACCATTAATTGTTAATTGACCTTCATTTTTAATACTATAATTATCCAAATAAAATGCAGCCTTATCAGCTACACTGCGTTTTTCACTATCAAATGAAAAATCTCCACTGTTATCTTTTTGTAAGATTACTTTCGCATTTGGTGCAATCTCAACCATTGTCTTCTTAAATGTTTTAGCACGCACAAATTTAACATTACCTTGATTTTTTAAGGTAACTGTTTGTGTAATATTTAAAGTTTCTCCCAGCTCATATGTACCCGCTTTTAAAATAACATCAGTATTTTTCGGATTTTTCAGAGCGTTTTGTAATTCAGTGGCATTAGAAACTGTTATTGAATCAGCTAATACTGATTTAACCCCGATTAACGTCCCAAGTGTTAAGAAAAACGTTGCTATCAACAACCAACCAGTAAACCGGTATTTATTTTTCATTTACATCTCCCCCCCTAAATTTTTTAAAATAAACCGCTTTCTCACCTTCATCTTAGCACCGGAATTTCTTTTTATGCAAACGTTTAGACTTGAAAAAGAGCATAAAAAATAACGTTAAAATTTTACTTTTAACGTTATAGTTTAATTATTATTCTATTATTTTTAACTTATATTCCCATCGTACCAAGGGAACTCTAAACTCGGTTCAGCATTCAAATCCCAACTAGCACGTTCACCGTTACGATACGCCACTTCACCAGCCGCACCGATCATAGCTGCGTTATCTCCACATAATTTTAATGGTACTGGAACTAGCTCAATTTCAGGGAATTCTTCTGCCATCATTGTTGTTAATGCCGCCCGTAATCCTTGATTAGCTGCCACTCCCCCCGCTAAAATCAATTGTTTAACTGGGAATTCATGTAAAGCTTTCTTAGTTTTAGTAACTAAGACTTCAACGACACTCGCTTGAAAACTAGCTGCTAAATCTTTTGAATCTAACGTTTCGCCAATTTGATTAGCGTTATGCACTTTATTAATAAAAGCACTCTTCAAGCCACTAAAACTAAAATCAAGATTATCTTCTTTGATCATTGCTCGTGGAAAATCATAAACATCTTGTCCTTGATGCGCTAATTCATCGATTTCTTTACCCGATGGATAGCTCAACCCCAACACACGACCAACTTTATCATAAGCTTCTCCCGCTGCATCATCGCGAGTTTCACCAATAATATAATATTCATTTTCACGTGGTAAATAGACTAACTCCGTATGACCACCTGATACTAATAATGCTAATGCTGGGAATTGCATATCTGTCACAAAACGAGCTGCATTAATATGTCCTGCCATATGGTTAACTGGCACTAATGGTAAATCATGTGCAAAAGCAATCATCTTAGCTGCCGCCACACCAACTAATAAGGATCCAACTAACCCTGGTCCATAAGTAACAGCAACTGCATTTAAATCGTCATAAGTCACTTGTGCTTCTTCTAAAGCTTCTTGCGTACAAATCGTAATTTGTTCAATATGATGCCGACTAGCTACTTCAGGTACAACGCCACCAAATCGTTTATGACTATTAATTTGTGTTGCAATAATATTAGATAAAATTTTATTTCCATCTTCAATTACAGCCACACTTGTTTCATCACAACTTGATTCAAAAGCTAGAATCAAATTCCGTTTCTTTCCATTTTTCATTTAAAAAATCCTTTATTTTACTTGGTTAATTTCATATTTGAGATAAGTATATTCTTCTTCATCATTGGGAATAATTTGAAATCCTAAATCTGTATAAATGGAGATAATTTGATCTTTATAAGCAGCAATCGTTGCTGTCACTTCAACCATTTTCAAACTACCTGCTTTTAACAAGACAATTTCAATTAATTTCCGCGCAATCCCATGTTTTTGGTAATCAGGAATAACTGCTAAATCCATAATGTGTGCTGTTTTTGCACATCGATCAAAAGCACAACTAATAAAACCGACTAATTGATCTTCATAGCGAATTACTAAATAAAGTTTATGTTCACGATTTTGGAAAGCTTCTTCAAATGCATCAGCTGTCCAAATTGTTTCCGAATTACATACAACACGTTTCAAAGCTAAAATATCAGGAATATCAGGCACAACTGCTCGTGTGACCAAATATTGGCTTTGAGAAACATTTAATTTCTGATTATCAAAATCAACTTCTTTGTTAGTTCGATTTTCATTTAAAATTTTTTCAATTTTTGCTTTAAACTTTTCTAACATAGTCTTCCTGTCCTTTATTTTCGGGATTTTTTTCTAACCATTGCGTTTCAGCTTGCGTTAAGCGTAAATATTTCGGTACAAAATTGTGGATATCTTCCGGTTGCTCTTGTAATCCTAACAAGCCTAAATTATAAGCTTGGGGATAATTCGCTAATCCGGTCGCGATTTCGGCTTTTAATCCACTTTCCGACATAATTTCTGTTAATAACTCGCTAAATTGTGTCATGGCTTCACCAACAAAAATAATTTCTTGGTTTAATTCACTTAATTGTGTACACAATTGTTGAAAACTCACATGTTGATCAGCAATGATATTCACAAGTTCGCCAGCTTGATATTGATATGCTCCAGCAAAAACATTTTGACGCCGCGCATCAAATACCGGTACAATCACAGCCTTAGTTTGTTCAGGAATATTCCGGGCTAACATTTTCAAACTCGAAATACCGACTAATTCTTTTGCTAAAGTGGCTGCCAACGTCTTAGCTGTTGTAACTCCGATTCTTAACCCGGTATATGAACCGGGTCCTTGTGCCACAACAACCCGATCAATTGTTTGCACTGGAACTTTTGCACGTTCTAAAAGTTCGACAATAATCGGCATCAAACTGATACTATGATTTTTTTGGACATTAGTTGTTAAGGTTGCTAATAATTTTTGATCTTCTAAAACCGCGACACTTAAGGCCTGGTTTGAAGTATCAATTGCAAGTACTTTCATTTCTCCCTACACTTTCTTTAATGACATTTTTCATCTTTTATAGTACCACATTTAAATTATTAAACTACCTTTTCCCTCTTTTTTTAGTGATTTTTTCAAATATTTAAAAAAGTCGCACTAGCTAAACTAGCGCGACTTTTTCTTTAATTTATTTTTCTTCTTGTCCACATTAAACCAAAACTACTCATAAGTAATACAATACCTAATATGACACTATGCATTTGATCTGTATCACCATTTTTTGGCAATTTAGGTTCTTTTGGTTTTGGTGTTTCTTTACTATTTAAAATCGTAAACAGAACCGTTGGAACTTTAGTGTTTTGCACGATTGTTTTTTGAATTTCAGGTTGTTTAAACCCTTTCAAAGTTGTAACTTCTCTTACTTTAATTTTATATTCATGTTTATTAACTGTGGCAGGCAAATCATTAATTTTCACTTGCCAATTATTTGCTTTATTTAAAGTTACCTTTTCAATTAACCATTCTTTTTGATTTAATTCACCAATAATATCCACAACGATTTCTTTTTGTTCTGCTGGAGTAACTTTAGCTCCCCATTTTTTGAGAACTTGAACATTACGTATATTTTCTTGATTACCAAAAACAACAGTCCCATTAGAACCAATCCCGCCACCACGACAAGATTTATTACCAGCAATAATCACAGTCGTTAATGTTTTCAAGATTTCTGTTGTACCGTCTTCCAAAATAATTTTAAATCCTAATTTATTAACAACATTGATGTTATCTGTTTTATCAGCATAAACTTTATCACCTGGTTTATAACGCTTACCAACATTATCCAAATAGTATTTAATTTTTTGTCCTAAAAGATTACGTTTTGGCAATGTGACTTCAACTTTATAATTTTTATAGTTTTCTTCTTTATAAAAATCATCTCCAGCCGTTTCAGCAGTATTATTAGCTAAAATTAAATTACCTGTTCCTTTAAAGGTTGCATCACCTGTTGGGCATAACCAAATCCCACCACCGACACCTTTAGTTAAGCTTGTTACTGTTTGACCATAAGTTGGGATAAAGAACATTTCATCATTTGATATATGTCTTGTAGTTGGTTGATTAACTGCTTGATTATCAAATACACTTGCATTAGCAATATGCAAAACATAAGGTACAGATGCTACATAAATAGCACCACCTTGATTAACAGAGAGATTATTTTTAAACTCACCTGCTTCAATGCGACATTCATTCGAAGCAACGTATAATCCCCCACCATAAACACCTTCGTTATTATTAATATGACCGCCATTCATAATAAAACGACCTGGGAATAATTTACTCCATTCAGCCATTGAAACTCGACCCATTGGTGGTTGATTATCTGTAACATATAAATCAGTTGCTAAAACCCCACCCGTAATACCTTTACTCTTATTATTTGTAATATATCCGTTATTCATAATAAATTGAGCATTAGCATATACGGAAACAGCACCGGCATAATAAAATCCTGTATTATTAGTTAAAGTTGCATTATTATCCATTGTAAAATATGCAATTGGATCATGTTTTAATTTATTCACATCTGTTACCTTATGTTGTTCAGAAACATGCCCGTGTGTAATTGGTCCTACATACACTGCTCCGGCTGCATTGGCGAAATTATCATGAATAGATCCACCAGTCATATTAAAATGACTTCCGGAATAAACAGCAACACCACCGGCACTATCATATGGACAACCAACATTATTATGATGGATTTCTCCACCACTCATATTAAGTGTAGCACCATGCATTAACATAATCCCACCAGCCATATATGCCGTACCTGACCAAGCTTTCACAATAAATTCATATTCACTGCCAGAAATACTACCAGATTTAAAATCAACAACTGCTTTTTCTCCGGTCGCATAAATTGGCGCTACTTCAAGTGTTCCTCTAGTAACAGCTCTTGAGTTTTTAAAATCAACACCTTCAACAACTACGTGCCCTTTATTATAAATAAAATCACCAGCTCGGGAAGTTGTAAAATCATGATGTTCACTATCAAACTCAAATTTGCCCTGAGCTGCTTTTAAAATTAATTCTTTTTCAACTTTAAAAAAACTATCATGAAATTTAGACCCACGTAATAAACGAACTGCACCTGTATTTTCTAAAGTAATATTTTGTGAAATGACTAAAGTCTCTGTAAAGCGATATTCACCTGCCGCCAACTTAATAGTTGTTGGCTTTGTTGCGTTTTGAATCGCTTGTTTTAATTCTGCAAAATTTTTAACCACATTTGTCGCCGCTAAGAGTTGAGGTGCTGGAGCTGGTTGTGGCTTAACATCCTTAGCTTGTGTTTGCTTTTCTGTTTTAGCAGAATTATCTGGTATAATTTTTTCGTTTTTATTTTTTTGTTTTTTTGAACTCTGCTCTTCTACTGGCTGAGTTTGCTTTTCTTTTTTAGTATGTTCTTCTTTTGAAGTAGGTTGTAAATTTTCTGGAACAAGCTCTGGTTGAGCCTGATCTTTTACAACATTCACTTGTGAAGTTTTTGACTGATTTGTTGCCACAGAAACCGCTTCAGTTGCTGAAACAACTGGCTGAAGGCCTAAAATAATCAACATGATTGAAACTATTATCTGAAAATAAGTTTTTTTATTTTTCATCCCTAACAAATCCTTTCATCCTATTATTAACCGTCAATCAAAAGTAAAACGATCCCCCTTCCGTTTATGTAAGCGCTTACTTAATTATACCATTTGATTTTTAATCAGTTAAATTGTTTATTTTACATAAAATTTTCGAACAACAGTACCTAGACCAATCTTATTTTTTCAAACAACGTCTCTTGTAGTATAATTATTAATACTAATATTTATAATGTAAGTTTCTTAACTCGAAAGGAGTTGAACTCACCTAAATAACTTATCACTAAGTAATTTGGGTTTATCCAATGAAAAAAATTTTAATTCTCCATACTGGTGGAACAATTGCCATGTCTGAAGACGAATCCGGTGCAGTGGCACCTGGCTCTGAAAATCCACTTAATAAATTCACTAATCCCTTTGCTGATAATTTAGAATTAATCACCGAAGATATTTTCAATGTTCCTTCACCACATATCGGTGCTAATGAAATGTTAATTTTGCAAAAACGAATTTTAGCAGCTGAAAAAGACGGCATCGATGGTGTAGTGATTACACACGGTACCGATACCCTAGAAGAAACAGCTTATTTTCTTGATTTAACAATTCCAAATTCTTTAGCAATTGTAATTACAGGTGCCATGCGCTCCGCTAACGAAATCGGTTCTGATGGTTTACACAATTTACAAACCGCTATCTTGACGGCAGCTAACGATCAGGCTAAAAATCAAGGTGTCTTAGTCGTTATGAATGATGAAATTCATACTGCTCGTTATGTTACAAAAACACATACAACTAATGTAGCTACTTTTAGAACACCAACCTTTGGACCAATTGGATTAATTTCCAAAGACCGGGCACATTTCTTTGAAACATTGCTCAATCACACAATCCAACCAATTACAGAAGTAGTTGATCATGTCTACTTATTAAAGGCTTATGCCGGTATGGACCCGGAACTCTTTTCTTATTTAGACAATCCAAATACAAACGGTGTTGTCATTGAAGCGTTAGGTGCCGGAAACTTACCACCACGCGTTTTACCACAATTACAAAAACTTTTAGACTTAAAAATTCCTGTAGTTTTAGTATCACGTTGTTTTAACGGTATTGCTCAAGACGTCTATGCTTATGAAGGCGGCGGTGTGCAATTAAGTGAAATGGGTGTTATTTTCTGTCATGGTTTAAACGGTCAAAAAGCTCGCATTAAACTGTTAGTTGGTTTAAGTGCTGGCTTAGATGAAGAAGAATTAGCTCATTTTATGAGTAATGCCATTTCTTAACAAACAAAAAAACCTTTGAGAAAAATTTTCTCAAAGGTTTTTTATTATGCAACTTTAGCATAACCTGTTTCATAATTAATAAGCACACCCGGTTGAACATTAGGTATAAAGACATTAAATTCTAAACTACCATCTAAAGACTTCGCCTGTAATTGCGCACCAGATGGAATAATATTGCGACCTTGATAAATATTTGTCACACGATAACGAACTGTTTTATGTCGATCTAAAGCTTTGCGAACTTTTGTTTCAAAATAATTTTGTCCCGTTGAGTTATGACTGCGCGCTTCATTAGCCCAGGCCGTTTGTGTAGCAATATTTTTTATATTTCGTTCCGATGCATCAAAGCCTCTCAAATTACCAACTAAAGAATATGCTAATAAATGTCCGCGATCATATAAGTGATTCCATTTACCATTCAGTTTCATCTGATGAAATCCTGCTGGTTTCCATTTAGAAGCACCGTTTCCAGTTTTGCGACGATTTTTATATTGTCTAGTTGCTTTCGTTAATAAAGAATCTACCATCACAGGTCGACCTAAATCATCGACTTGACATTGTGCATACGGACGATTACCACGAATGACTTTTAATTTATTATGATTGTTATTAATAATAAATGCCCCAGCACCATTCCACTTAATCAATGCTAATCCACCTAATTTTGTCACTACATCATTAGTTAAGACAGAACGGGATAGCTCTTCTGTTGGTGTATATTGTGAATTATAATGTGTTGTTTTTGTTTGTGGTTCTTTTTGTTTAGCTTGCGAAATCGCTTGTTTACTTTGTTGAACCACTTTGGTTTTCGGTGTTGTTGAACTAGATTCTTGCGCCGTTTGATTACTTTGACTACAACCAGTTAACAATAATGTCATTACAGAAACAATTGTGACCAGTAACTTAAATTTATTTTTTTGTTTAAACATCTGTTCTCCTCATTTTCAATCTTAATTACTAATTATTGTAGCATACTTTCTAGCGACTTCCTTTAAGTTATATTTAAAAATTTTTAAGCACTCTTTTAATGAATTCTCATGCAGAATTGACACACCGTCTTTTTTGTAGTTACATAGTTATATTGCTTTTTTAGATCGTAACTTTTTCAAAGGAGGTTTTTATGAAAAAGAAATATTTATTTTTCACTTTAATTAGTATTTTTTGCATGGCTGCAAATTATGCTCACCCCGTCACACCAACTTATTTTAAAATGTTAAACCTCAGTAATTCCATGTTCGGGATCGCTTTTGCCGTTATGTCATTAGGGATGTTTATTTCATCACCTTTTTGGGGTAAGATGACTAGTTTGATCAACTCTAAATCAGCTATGGCGATTGGTAGTATCGGATATGGAATCGCCCAAATCATGTTTGCATTTGGCCATACAGTTCCAATTATTATTGCTGGACGTTTATTAGCCGGTTTAGCATGTGGTGCCTTTTTCGTGGGAACTTTAACTTATATTGCTAATGTAACGCCACCACAAGAACGGGGAGCGGCTTTAACTTGGAATGCAACGATCCAAACAGTTACCAGTGCTCTAGGTTATTTTGTGGGTGGTATTTTAGGTCAATATAGTCTCAATGCCGCATTTGCCTTACAAGTTGTCCAATTAATTTTAGTTGGGATTGCTTATTATCTTTTCTTAGAAAAAGATTTAACCACACCACAAGCTACTTTCAAAGAAATCATTCATGAATCTAATCCTTTAAAAGCATTCTTGGATGGTAAAAAATTCATGAATCGTTCCTTTAGTGCTTTATTTATATTATCAACTTTTGTTTTCTTAGGTTATACGGCCTTTGATCAAAGTTTTAATTACTATTTAAAAGATATGATTCATCTTTCCAGTGCTTATAACGGAATTTTCAAAGGTATTGTCGGATTAGTTTCGTTAGTTGCTAACTTAACAATTTGTATTTATTTATTGAAGAAAACAAATATTAAAAAAAGTATCTTGGTCGTACTTGGTTTAAGTGCAGCCGTGATGCTCATTACTATTTTTATCAAACCACTTCCGCTTTACTTAACTTTAAATTTTGTTTTTTATGGTGGTTATGCCATTACTGTTCCTTTAATTCAAGACTTAATTACTAATGAAGCTTCTGATAAAAATCGAAATATGGTCTTAGGTTTTTATCAAGCGACACAATCTTTAGGGATGATTATCGGCGCCTTTTTAGCTGGTGAAATGTACAAAATGCAACCACAAAGCCCCTTTGTTTTAGGTGCCTTAGCTTTTGTCATTGCTTTAGGTTCTGGTTGGGTTTATTTGAAATCAAGTCGGCAACCAAAATTAAATTCTGATATGATAAAAGAAACTAATTAATTTTGAGGTGAATTATGCAAAAACCGATTATGTGTGATGAAAATTTTTTATCCCAAAAATCAACTCCCGCCACACTAGCTGACCAACAAGTTATTTTTGATTTACAAGATACTTTAAAAGCCAATCAAGATTGTTGTGTTGGAATGGCAGCTAATATGATTGGCGTCTTAAAACGGATTATCATCGTTCAAATGGGGCCGTTTCCTGTAATTATGGTTAATCCGGTCATCACAAAAAAAGCCCAACCGTTTAATACTGAAGAAGGCTGTCTCTCTTTAGAAGGTACTCGTCCAACTAAACGCTATCGTCAAATCACAGTAAAATACTTAGATCAAAATTTCCAACCCAGAAAACAAGAATTTAGCGATTGGATTGCACAAATTATTCAACATGAAATTGATCACTGTGATGGTATTATCATTTAAATCAAAAATCCCTTTGCCAGTTATACTAGCAAAGGGATTTTTGAATTAATATTTTGTTTTATTATTTTTAAGTTTAAATTGAAGCCAAATTGATAATAATAAAGCAACACTTTCTAAGATAATAAATGTCATTAATGTGAATTGGTAGTTATGGAATTTTTGGTGTGTAAATGATAAAACAAGCGGTCCGACCACTCCGGCCATCGCCCACGCTGTTAAAATATAACCATGAATTGTTCCGAGTTCTTTTGTACCAAAAATATCACTTAAATAAGCTGGAATAACTGAAAAGCCCGCCCCATAACATGACATCACAATACATAAAGCAATCACAAAAACAATTGGTTCATGCCACCAAAGAAGACAACCTAACATAACAACATCAACGAAAAAGATCAAACTAAACGTTAAAGGACGTCCGATTAAATCAGATAACGTTGCCCAGACTAAACGGCCAAAACCATTAAAAATACCAATAATCCCAACCATTAATGCTGCTAATCCAACATTCATTTTAGTCATTTCTTGAGCCATTGGTGAGGCCGCTGAAACCAGCCCAATTCCACATGTAATATTAATAAAGAACATTAACCATAAGGCATAAAAATATGGACTTTTAAGTGCTTGGTTAGCTGTTTTTTCACTTTTTGTTTTAACAGTAATAGCATCTGAATTAATATGTTGTGGTAATTCTCCAGGTTGAGGTTTTTTGATAAATTGTGCCGAAATAATCATCACTATAAAATAAACCGCACCTAAAATATAAAATGTCTTCACCAAACCAAAAGCTGCCATTAATTTTTGCGCAACAGGACCTGTTAACATTGCTGCAAAACCAAATCCCATAATGGCCATCCCTGTAGCTAAACCACGTTTGTCAGGGAACCAACGAATAATAGTAGAAACAGGTGTAACATACCCCGCACCTAAACCTAAACCGCCTAACACACCATAAGATACATATAACATCCATAATTGCTGACTTTGAATTGCATAACCAGTCAACATAATCCCGCTTCCATAACAAATACTAGCAATCGTCCCAGTTACGGTTGGACTATATTTTTCCACTAAACGCCCCATAAAAGCAGCTGACATACCTAAACAAAAAATTGCAATACTAAATGCAAAAGCAACAGAAGCTTCACTCCAGTTTGTAGCTTGGGCAATCGGTTTTGTGAAGACACTCCAAGCATAAACCGAGCCAATCATTAAATGCAGTAAGATTCCGGCAATTGCTACCCGATATCTTTTTTCCATAAAAATTGATCATCCTTTATATATGTAATTTGAAAAGCTAATTTAAATTCTAGCATTTTTACATTTGTTAATCAACGCCAAAAACACAATATATAGAACATTCGTTTTTAACCCTCACTACATATTGTGTTATAAACAATAGAAAAAGCCTTCCGCTGAAGCACGGAAGGCTTTGTTTTTAATCGTTTTAAATTATAATTTTTCTTTGTCGATAATATTCAAACGTTCGTCCAATGTATATACCACTGGTTGGCCTGTTGCCATTTCAACGTCCATAATATCTTCGTCAGAGATTTCTTCGATATATTTTGTTAAAGCGCGTAATGAGTTACCATGAGCTGCAACAATAACATTTTTACCAGCTAATAAATCTGGTGCAATGTGATCTTGCCAGAATGGAATTACACGTTCTAAAGTAACTTTTAAGTTTTCGCCACCTGGAACTGTACGTTCATCTAATTCTGCATAACGACGATCGTTTGCTGCAGAACCTTCATCATCAGCACTCAATAAAGGTGGTAATACATCATAAGAACGACGCCAGATATGAACTTGTTCATCACCGAATTCTTCAGCGGCAACTGCTTTGTTTTTACCTTGTAAAGCGCCATAGTGACGTTCGTTTAAACGCCATGTTTTTGTTTCAGGAATCCATAATTGATCAGATTCTTCTAATGCGAAGTGTAATGTTTTGATAGCACGTTTTAAAACAGATGTGTAAGCTTGATCGAACTCGAGACCAGCTGCTTTAAGCTTGCGACCTGCTTCTTTTGCTTCGCGAACACCTTGTTCACTTAAATTAACATCTACCCAACCTGTAAAAAGGTTTTCTAAGTTCCATTCACTTTGTCCGTGACGGATGAAAACTAATTTTGCCATGTAGTATAAACCTCTTTCTTTGAAAAATAAAATAGTCTAATACAAATTTAATTTTACACCGAATTCCCTTAAATTAACAGAATTATTTTTCCAATTTACGTAAAGGTTGCTTACGAATACTTTTTATTTTAACGCCTAAAACATCTAAAATAAATGTAAAGATTGGAATACCAACAATTAATCCCCAAACACCAAATAAACGTTCAGCGATAAATAAAATAATAAATGTGTAAAAAATTGGTAAATCTGTTTTGCTAGACATTAATTTAGGATTAAGCACATAAGCTTCTAAAGCGTGAACAACCATTAACATAATCACGATATAAATCACATAACGAATTCCACCAACTGAATAACCAATAAAGGCCATTGGTAAAAATGATAAAATCACACCAGCTACCGGAATCATACTTAAAATAAAGATTAAAACTGATAATGTCACTAATTGTGGCATTTTTAAAATTGCTAAAAAGCCAGTTGTAATAATTGTATTAATTAAAGCAATCATAAACTGAGCTTCTAAAACAACACCAAATGTATTAGTGAATTTTTTAGCAAAATAATAAATATCTGAGAACAACCATGCATTTGGTCCTTCTAATAACTGACTGGAAAACTTCTTAACTTGTTTACATTCTACTGTATAGAAGAAACTCATTAACAATGACATAAAGAATGTGAAACTCATTGTCCCAATACTTGCTAAAGAACTAAATAAAAATGAAACCCCAGTTTTGGCTTGTTTCATAATTTCTGATTTGTTAATGTACATATTCACATATTTCATCAAATCATTTGTACCTTTTGGCGGATGTTGATAAAAATTCATTAAATAATTAAACATCGCTTCTGATTGTACAATTAATTTTGGAACATAAATCGTGATCGCTCCATACATAATTACAATGATCCCGAGATACAAAATAATAACAATTAAACTTGATGGTATTTTAATATATTTTTGGACAAAGCCAATTAATCTGATTACTAAGAAAGTAAAAATAAATGTTAACAAAATAACACTTAACATACTCCGCGCTAAAAACAAAATACTAATAATCCCTAATAAGACAACTGTCCGGCGCAAGCCTGTATTAGCGATAAATTTTTGCCATAAATTCATAAAATCCTCCCTATATTTACAATTAACTTCTATTTTACATTGTTTTACATAAAAATGCTTGTTTTATTCCCTTTTTAAACATAAAACCTCCCTGAATTTCTTCAGAGAGGCTTTAGGATATATTGTTATATTAGGGGGTCAAATCATTATCTAAATCATTTGACTTCATTATGATACATTGCGCACAATTATATTTCAAATGAAACGCTCTAATTTTGAAAGTTTTTTAAATTAGAATATTCTCATCAAGCAATTTTATTGAAACTAAATTTTTTTAAACGGTAATACTTGACTTTTCTTAAGAAAAAGCCTATATTTTGATTGTAATTTTATAATTTTACTAGTTAAATCATTAGAGAGAGATGATTTGAAGATTACATAAGATTACCTTACTTATTATTTGCAGAGAAAGTCGGCCACTTTCTCTGCTTGTTTTTTAGAACAATATAATATTAATTTAATTTTTTAACAAAAATCATTGTCTTAACTCAAAATAATCGTTATAATGTGATGTCTGTTATTTTACAAGTCTGAGTTTGTCAACTCATCTGAAAATAATTAACAGCATTCCCTTATAACAAACAGCGTAAACTCCCCTAAGTTTGCGCTGTTTTTTTGTTTATTTAAAATTAACAATTATCCCCAAACTTTATCATCACTCTGACAAACTATCTTTCATAACTTATACTTCGATTGGTATAATCAACAACTAATGATACCACTTGTTTTCATAAGGTTTAATCGGAGTTTGTCATTATTTTAAATCGCTTAAAACTTCTTTAGACATCAATCTTTCATTTGAAATCAACTTAATTAAGCTACTAAAAAGCAATTATTAACACCCCATCTCAGACTAATTTCTTTACTTGATTTCCTATTACTCCAGGTCTTTCCTCTCTTTTTAAAAAATTAATTACATGAAAAAAACATCCATTACTTTTTCATTTTACACCACATTAATATAAGTTAATTTATATAGCTTTTTTAGTAAAACGATTGACTGTCATTTAAAAAATCGACCTTTCCAATTAAAAATACGTACCAATGGTCTAGTTTTAATTAAATGTACTGATTTTAAATTTGTTTTTTTGAATCAAGTTTGGTTATGGTTAAAATAAAGCGTTTTTACAATAAGTTTTTATACTTATTTACGCATTTTGAACTTTTATAAACTTGCTTTTTAATAGCATTCAGTGTATGGTATAGGTGCAGATATTATGAATCCGAAAAAACGGGAGGTCCATCAAAATGGATGATACAATCATCGAAAAAATCGAATCACGCTCTGAACAAGATAAAGAATGGCGTTTATCAAGTCGCACAACAGGTAACTATGTAAATGTTATTTTTTCTAAAGATTTAGAAGAAAACATGAAAAAGAAACGTAATTTCTCTTTCAACCGTTTTGAATCAGAACAAATTAACCAATTAATGAGTTTAGTTGCTGAATTACCAGGAAACTATTCCTTACTAATTAATCAAGATGTAATTGGCTTAGATTATTTGCCAATCGACAAAGCAACAGCTCAACCATTATTACAAAAAATTAACTAATCAACACAAAAAGCTACCAATCGTTTGATTGGTAGCTTTTTTAATATCCATTAGGATGTTTTTGATGCCAATTCCAAGCTGTGGCAATAATTGTTTCTAAATTATCAAACTCAGGCTCCCACCCTAAAACATCACGCGCTTTGCGTGCATTTGCTACTAAACTATCCGGATCTCCCGGTCTTCTAGGCGCAACGACATACGGAATTTCTTGTCCAGTAACTTTTTGTGCTGTTTTAATAATTTCTAAATTTGAAAACCCAGTTGCTGAACCTAAATTAAAGACAGTCGATTGATTTCCTGCTTGTAAATATTCAACCGCTAAAAGATGAGCCTGTGCTAAATCAAATGGATGGACATAATCACGCACATTCGTTCCATCTGCTGTCTGATAATCATCACCATACAAGGCTAGTTCTTTTCTTTGACCTAAAGCTACTTGTAAAACTAACGGAACAAGATGCGTTTCTGGATGATGGTCTTCTCCCAAACTACCATCCGGTTTAGCCCCTGCAACATTAAAATAACGAAAAGCAACATACTCAATCCCATAGGCTTTTTGTGCCCAAAACATAATTTTTTCCATCATTAATTTACTTTCGCCATAAGGATTAATCGGCTCCGTAGCTGCTTTTTCAGTAATTGGTAAGACTTTTGGTATACCATAGACAGCTGCTGTGGATGAAAAAATAATTTTACGAATAGAGAACTCATGCATCACTTCTAATAATTTAATTAAACCACTTGTATTGTTATCAAAATATTTCAAAGGGTTTTGCATTGATTCTCCAACTAATGAATAAGCAGCAAAATGAATCACCGCTGTAATGGTTGGATTTTCTTTAAAAACACGGCGCATAAATGGTTGATCAGCTAAATCACCTTGATAAAAACGCGCTTCCTTGCTAATCGCTGCTTGATGACCAGTACTTAAATTATCCACAACAATAACTTCTTGTTGTTGCGAAATTAAATAATCAACCATATGGGAACCGATATAACCAGCTCCTCCGACAACTAAAATCGCCATTTTTCACCCTCCTTTTTTAGTTTAATTCTATCATTTTTAACCCACTTCTTAAAAGTCTAACTTGTCCAATTCCTTTTCTTGTGGTTAACTTAGATTTATAAAATTACAAAAAAGGAGTATTGAAATGGCAGAATTGGTATATAAACAAATTATTGCTGATCTCAAAAAACGTATTTTTGATGGTCAATTTACCAACTTGAAATTACCTGATGAAAGAACCCTTTCTGCAGAATATGATGTAAGTCGGAGTTCCGTAAAACGTGCTTTAAACCGCATGGCTAACGATGGCTTAATTTTCAAAAAACGCGGTTCCGGAACATTTATCAATCCGTTATATTTAAAAAATGAATCAATTTTCAATTACGAAGAAAGTTCCAACTTAGGTGTCACTGACAACTTCAAAATGGATGGCAAACGTCCGACAACAACCGTTTTAGATTTTGAAGTTATTTCTCCCACAGAAGAATTACAACGGGATTTATTCTTAAAACCAGATGACTTCGTTTATAAAATTATCCGTTTACGTTCTTTTGATGATAAACCATTTATGATTGAAACTGGTTTTATCCCAATTAAGATTGCACCGCAATTATCACGTTCTCAAATCGAAAAATCAATTTTTAACTATATGCAAAATGAACATAATCAATCTGTAACCAAATCTTTCTTATCAGTTTTTGCAGAACCATCAACAACTGAAGATCAAAATTTACTTAATTTAAAACCTACTGAACCGGTTGGCATTATGGAAGGGATTTTCTTCTTAGATAACGGAACACCATTTGAATTTTCTCATATGCGTTTTCACTATGATTATCTTAAATTTAACTCCTTTGTCTCAGTCGATCACTAAATAACCTAACAGCTCTCGCTTTGGCGGGGGCTTTTTATTTTACTATTAAAACTTATCGTTCTATCACTTTTATAAATTGGGTCGTACCAATTTATTTTTTGGTTGACATTTTGGTGAAAATCCGTATTATTAGAAGTGTAGTAAAGATTACAATCTTTAAAAAACAAAGGAGAATTACAAATGACAGTAGATTACTCATCTAAAGAATATTTGAACACACTTGACGCATTTTGGCGTGCAGCTAACTATGTATCAGTTGGTCAATTATACTTAAAAGACAACCCATTACTTCAACGTCCAGTTGTTGCATCTGACGTAAAAGTTAAACCAATCGGACACTGGGGTACAATCTCAGGACAAAACTTTATTTATGCACACTTAAACCGTGTAATTAATAAATATGATCTTGATATGTTCTACGTTGAAGGTCCTGGTCACGGTGGACAAGTTATGGTTTCTAACTCTTACCTTGATGGTAGTTATACAGAAATCTATCCTGAAATTACACAAGACGTTGAAGGTATGAAGAAATTATTCAAACGTTTCTCATTCCCAGGCGGAATCGCATCTCACGCTGCACCTGAAACACCAGGTTCAATTCACGAAGGTGGCGAACTTGGTTACTCAATTTCTCACTCAGTTGGTGCTGTTTTAGATAATCCAGACTTAATCGTTGCTGCTGTTGTTGGTGATGGTGAAGCTGAAACTGGTCCTTTAGCTGCTTCTTGGATGTCAAATAAATTTATTAACCCTATCAATGATGGTGCCGTATTACCTATCGTTGATATTAACGGATTCAAAATTTCAAACCCTACAATCTTATCACGTACAAGTGATGAAGATTTAGCTAAATTCTTCGAAGGTCAAGGATGGGCTCCTATCTTTGTTGAAGGCGATGATCCTGAAAAAATGCACCCAGCAATGGCTAAAGCATTAGATCAAGCTATCGAAGAAATCAAAGCTATTCAAAAGAACGCTCGTGAAAACAACGATGCTACAATGCCAGCATGGCCTGTAATCGTGTTCCGCGCACCTAAAGGTTGGACAGGTCCTAAAGAATGGGATGGCGCACCAATTGAAAACTCATTCCGTGCTCACCAAGTTCCAATTCCTGTAGATCAAGATCATATGGATCACATTGATGCTTTAGTTGAATGGTTAGAAAGCTACCGTCCAGAAGAATTATTCAATGAAGATGGTTCATTAAAAGAAGAAATCGCAGCAATCGCTCCTAAGGGTGACCGTCGTATGGCTATGAACCCACACACAAACCCAGGTAAATTAATCCGCGATTTAATCAAACCTGATTTCCGTGATTTCGCTCTTGATACAACAGAACACGGTAAAATCGTTGCTCAAGATATGTTAGTTTTAGGTGAATACTTAGAACAAGTAATCGCAAACAACGAAGAAAATGCTAACTTCCGTATTTTCGGACCTGACGAAACAATGTCAAACCGTTTAGCACCTATCTTTAAAGAAACAAGCCGTCAATGGTTACCATCTATTAAAGAACCTAATGACGAATTCTTAGCTCCAGCTGGTCGTGTTATTGATTCTCAATTATCAGAACACCAAGCTGAAGGTTTCTTAGAAGGTTATGTCTTAACAGGTCGTCACGGTTTCTTCGCTTCATACGAATCATTCTTACGTGTTGTAGATTCAATGCTTACACAACACTTCAAGTGGTTACGTAAAGCTAAAGAACAATCATGGCGTTCAGAAATTCCTTCATTAAACGTTATCGCTACATCTACAGTATTCCAACAAGATCACAATGGTTATACACACCAAGATCCAGGTTTACTTGGTCACTTAGCAGATAAGAAACCAGAATTCATTCGTGAATACTTACCAGCAGATGCTAACTCATTACTTGCTGTCTTTGATAAAGTATTAAACGATCGTGAAAAGATTAACTTAATCGTTTCTTCAAAACACCCACGTCAACAATTCTATACAGCTGCTGAAGCTAAAGAATTAGTAGACAATGGTCTTAAGATTATCGATTGGGCATCTACAGATCACAATGCTGAACCAGACTTAGTAGTTGCTGCTGCAGGTACAGAACCTAACTTAGAAGCTTTAGCTGCAATCTCAATCTTGCATGAAAAATTACCAGAATTGAAGATTCGTTTCATTAACGTTGTTGACTTATTGAAACTACGTAGCCCTAAAGTAGACCCTCGTGGTTTAACAGATGAAGAATTCGATCAATTCTTCACAAAAGACAAACCTGTTGTCTTCGCATTCCACGGTTTTGAAGGTTTAATTCGTGATATCTTCTTCGATCGTCACAACCATAACCTTCACATTCATGGTTACCGTGAAAATGGTGATATTACAACTCCATTCGATATGCGTGTTGTTAACCAAATGGATCGCTTTGATCTTGTTAAATCAGCAGTTCTTGCATTACCAGATGCTGATAAATACGGTCAAATCGTTGCTGAAATGGATGCTACAGTGGCTAAACACCACCAATACATCCGTGATGAAGGTCGCGATCTTCCAGAAGTTGAAGCTTGGGAATGGAAAGAACTTAAATAATTTCTCTCAAGTTTTAATTAACTAGTATATTTCTCCTAAAAAGTTAAATAAATAATAAACCACCATCTGCCAGTCTCTCAGATGGTGGTTTTCTAATATCATAAATTAAAAAGGTAGCTGTTATATAAACAGCTACCTTTTTTTGTTAAATTATGCTTTTACTAAATTCAATAACATTTTCATTTTTGTAACAGCTAAAACAGAATGTGGTTTTCCAAGTGGCATAATAATGGATTCCCCTGTTTTTAATTGATATTTCTCATCAGCTATCACAATTTCAGCTTCTCCATCTAAAATCGCAATAAAAGCATCACCAGGTGCTTGGTGAGTAGATAATCCTTCACCAACATCAAAAGCAAATACACTTAAATTCAGCTGATCATTTTTAGCTAAAGTTAAATTAGCGGTGGCCTCCTCAACATAGTCCACTAAATCTTTCACTGCAAATACTTGTTCTGCTGCAATATTTTTAATAATAGCCATGATAATATAACTCCCCTTTTATTTAATTAACATTAAAAAGCGACAATCTTGTGAAAATTGCAAACGATGTTCACAGTCTGGTGGGATTTTAAAATAACTTCCTGCTAGAATCTGAACAGTTGTTTGTTCCATTTCACATTCGATTACACCATCTAAAACACTATAAACTACTGTCTTAGCATATTTTTCAGAACTGATTTCTTCACCAGCTCCAGCCGCAAACATAACTAAAGTTGTTTGTTGATCTTCATAAACTTTACGCGAAATAATCATCTTTGCTTGTATCGATAAAAGTTCTCGCCAAGCTACAACTTCAAGTGTTTTAAGTTCTTTCAAATTATCACCCCTTTTTCAGCACTTATCTCCTAGTATAACGAAAAAAGTGCCTAAGTTAAATTACCTTTAATAATTTAACAACATCCGCATTCTTTGATTATGAACTAAAGCTTTCACGACAACTACCGCCAAAGTAGCCTTAATTAAATCACCTGGGATAAAAACCGTATTTCCTAAAATAGCTTGCATTAAAGGCATTTTAGTATAAACAGAAAGCCAAATCGATCCACATAAATCTACAAATAAAACACCTGCCACCACAACGCTAATCCATTGCAATACCATTTTATCCTTAGCTTGCATTAACTCTACACCCCTGCCAATTAAGTACGGTGTAACTAACCAAGCTAAAACATATCCGGCTGTCGGGCCAGTAATTACCGGAATAATAGATCTTCCACCCGTAAACACAGGTACACCTACAATTCCTAATAAAACAAACCCGACCACAGCCCAAGTTCCTTTTTTCTTACCTAATAATAAACCAGCCAACATAACTCCCATATTTTGAAAAATAATTGGTACGGGAATAAAACCTAATGGTAATGGTGGAATAAAACCTAAAATCACAATAATCGCTATCATAAATGCTATTTGAGTTAAATCTTTCGTTTTCATTTTCATATTTATAATCTCCTGCTTCTCTAAGTTAACCTTATTATAATTTTGGTTAACCATTTTTTCAATACTAGTTAACTAACTTGTTTAATAATCACTAGTTAATATAATAATCTGTGATTCATATATTTTGTAACATAAGTATTTTTACGCTTTAAAAACTACTAAAAACTCTCATTTTTTTCTCATTTTTAAAAGTATCATTGGTTTTTAATTAAAACGGTTTACCCTATGATATAAAGGTTTTTACAACTATCAAAACCAATGATTAAAATTTAATAAGAACCTATAAAAACGCTTTCGTAATTCTTCGTTAATAGGTGTATAATAATTTTTGTAAGTATCACTGTTATTTAAAGTTGTTTTTTAGCTTAGGAGGAATTTTTTATGACAAAATATAAAATTATTATGGATACTGATCCTGGGATTGATGATGCAGCCGCTTTATCAATGGCATTAAACGAACCTCAAATTGATCTTCGTTTAATTACCACAGTTGCAGGTAATGTTAGTTTAGATAAAACAACCAAGAATGCTTTAACAATTGTTGATTTCTTCAACAAAGATGTTCCAGTTGCTGCTGGTGCCAAACAACCATTGATCAAACCATTAGAAGATGCATCTCATGTCCATGGTGAATCTGGTATGGCTGGTTATGACTTTGATGCTCCAACAAGTAAACCACTTGCAAAAAATGCCATCGAAGCTTTACGTGATGAAATTATGAACAGCGATGAAAAAATCATCCTCGTACCAACTGGTTCATATACAAATATTGCTTTACTTCTTTCTCAATACCCTGAAGTTAAAGAAAATATCGAAAAAATTATCTGCATGGGTGGATCACTAGGACGTGGTAATATGACAAGTGCCGCTGAATTTAATATGTTTACTGATCCACATGCTGCTAAAATTATGTTCAATGCTGGAATTCCATTAGTCATGGTTGGTTTAGATGTGACTTTAGCTGGTCGAATTACAGATGAAACATTAGCTAAAATTAACGAAATGGGTCGTGGCGGTAAAATGTTACATGATATTTTACTTTGCGATTTTGACCGTGATGAAACAGGTACTGCTGTCCATGATGCACAAACAATCTTCTACTTATTACACCCTGAAGCTTTTGAAACAAAAGATTATTGGGTTGATATTATTACAGAAGGACCTGCTAATGGTGAAACAGTTGCCGATGTCCGTGCTGCTTACCACGATGGTAAAACCAACGCTAAAGTTTGTCTAACTGTTGATAAAGAAGCTTTCAACGATTGGTTTGTCAGCGTTGTTCGTGATCATTTCGAAAAATAATTATTGATATAACAAAACACCAAACAATCTGAAGAATCAGATTGTTTGGTGTTTTTAATTTTTTTAATTTTAATTATATTTTATTTTATTTTAACATATCAGGATAAAGCGGATATTTAGCTGTTAATCCAGCTACATCTTCTTTGGCACCTAAAATATCACCTTTAATTAAAGCTTTTTCAAAAACAGTGGCAATAATGTCCATGTCTTCTGTTTGTAACCCACGAGTTGTAATTGCTGGTGTCCCAACACGCACACCACTTGTAACAAATGGGCTTTCTTTATCAAATGGAATCGTATTTTTGTTAGCTGTAATATTAACTTGTTCTAAAATAGCATCTGCTTCTTTACCAGTCATACCAACAGCACTAACATCAACTAATAACAAGTGATTATCTGTTCCACCAGAAACAATTCTAAAGCCACGGTCTTGTAAGCCTTGCGCTAGCGCTTTAGCATTAGCAATAACTTGTTTTTGATATTCAACAAATTCTGGACTAAGAGCTTCTTTGAATGCGACTGCTTTCGCAGCAATAATGTGCATTAAAGGACCACCTTGAATACCTGGGAAAACAGCCTTATCAATTTTCTTAGCATAATCAGCTTTACATAAAATCAAACCACCACGAGGGCCTCTTAATGTTTTATGTGTTGTTGTTGTTACAACATCTGCAAATGGAACTGGTGATGGATGTAACCCTGCAGCGACTAACCCAGCAATATGGGCCATATCAACCATGAAAATAACATTATTTTCATGACAAATGCGTCCAATTTTTTCAAAATCAATTGTACGTGGATATGCTGATGCTCCAGCTACTAATAATTTTGGTTGATGTTCTTTAACTAAGTTTTCTAATTCTACATAGTCAATCATTTCTGTTTCAGGATCAACACCATATGAAACGAAATTATAATATTTACCAGAAAGGTTAACTTTTGATCCGTGAGTTAAGTGTCCACCTTGATCTAAAGACATCCCCATTACAGTATCGCCCGGTTCTAATAAAGCAAAGTAAACGGCTGTGTTAGCTTGTGCACCTGAGTGAGCTTGGACATTAGCATGATCTGCTTTAAATAATTCACAAGCACGATCAATACATAATTGTTCAATTCCATCAACAAATTCACAACCACCATAATAGCGACGGCGTGGTAAACCTTCCGCATATTTATTAGTTAAGTGACTTCCCATGCAGTCTAAAACAGCTTCTGATACGAAGTTTTCCGACGCGATCAATTCTAAGTGATCTTGTTGGCGTTTTAATTCGGCCTCCATTAATTCAAAAATAGCAGGATCTTGAGCTTTGACATGTTCGTAACGCAAATTTATTCCTCCTAAAAAATCTATCTATTAGACTAAATTTTTGCTTAATTAAAATCTAGACGCCTACATTTTAGCATATTCTAAGAACTTTTGGCATGCATCTCACACTTTTTAAATAGTTAAAATGAGAGTATTTCTGGTTATTTTTAACAGTTTTATTATTAAAACTATCGCGAACTACTTTTAGTCTTTTTTTATAATTAACTAAGTAATTACCTAACATTAAATTGTGCACTATTTTAAAAAAATAAATTTTCACAACAAACCAATTTAGTATTTAAAGTATCTTATCTGACACAAGTTACGTCCATAAAACTTCCACAATGGCCAAAATACCAAATCCAACGCCTAAAATCAAAGAGGAGATAAACCCAACCATATCAGCTTTTCGTTTATAAAATTTGTATTTATATAAATATTCCGTAGAATAGCTACACCAAAAAATAGCCATGACCACATGAGCAGCATATCTATCTTTAACCACAAACAAACTGAATGTGATAAATAGCACTGAAAGTCCCCCCGCAATTTTAAAAGCTAAGTTACGACTTGTATTTAGCGCATTTACTTCACCTTCATCAATTTGTTCTTGACGACTTTTTTCTAAAATTTCTTCTTTATCCATAAATTATCCCTCCATCACCCTGACAAGTTTTCTTTACATTACATATCTTAACATACGTAAAGTAAACTTGGCAACATTTTTGTAATTCTGTTCTAATTTGCTCTAGTATCCCTGATTCTATTTAAATTACAACTAGACCTTTTTACATTCCTAAGCTATATTTTACATAAACTTAGATTTTTTTAGCTTTACATTTATTTGTTTTTTGTTACATTGCTCCAAATTTTTTAATTCTACTAAAAAAGCTCCTTTTTACATCGAAATTTTTTTATTAAAATTAGACTGCTTTGACTTAATTTTTTTTAATGTAGAATTTTAATATTTAATTAGTAAATTATGAGATTTGGGTCTATACTTGATAGAAAATACATATTTTTTACGTATTTTAGAATATAAAATTTCAAAAGGAGTTATCTTGTTATGAAGAAAAAAATCACCCTCTTTGGCTTAATTATGATGATTTTTTCAACAATCTTCGGTTTCGCTAACTCTCCGATTGCCTTTGACCAAATGGGCTACGCAAGTATTATTTGGTATATTATCGGAGCTATCTTTTTCTTCTTACCAGTTTCTTTAATGTTAGCTGAATATGGTTCAGCTTATAAAGAAGCAAAAGGTGGTATTTATTCTTGGTTAGCTGAATCAGTTGGTGAAAAAACAGCTTTTATCGGTACTTTTATTTGGTTGGCTTCTTGGATAACTTGGTTAGTATCTACCGCATCTAAAGTTTGGATTCCTTTTTCAGCCTTCCTCTTTGGTCGTGATACAACCCAATCCTGGCATGTCTTTGGCCTTTCCTCAACTGAAACCATCGCACTCTTAGGTGTTTTATGGATTTTAGTAATCACCTTTTTCTCGGCTCGAGGAATGGATTCAATTTCTAAAATTTCATCCATTGGTGGAGTCTTTGTTATCTTATTAAATGTCGTTTTCTTAGTCGCAAGTATTGTGACTTGGATCGCCAATAAAGGTCAGTTAATGGAACCAATTAATGGTATGTCTTCCTTTATTCATTCTCCTAATCCACAATTTTCATCACCAATTGCGATTATTTCCTTCGTAATTTATGCAATCTTTGCTTATGCTGGTATGGAAACAATGGGTGGGGTCACTGATGATTTAGAAAAACCAGAAAAAACTTTCCCTAAGGCCTTAATTTTTTCCACAATCTTAATCACAATTAGTTATTCTGTAATTATCTTCCTTTGGGGAGTAAGTACTAACTGGAATCAATTATTAAGTGGATCACATGTTAACTTAGGTAATGTAACTTATGTCATGATGCATAATTTAGGTGTTACTTTAGGTCATTCCTTACACTTATCAGAAGCAACTAGCTTAATGTTAGGTAGCTTAATTATTCGCTTTACTGGTTTAGGTATGTTTATCGGTTATTTAGGTGCTTTCTTCGTAATTGTTTATTCACCTATTAAATCTTTAATTCTTGGTTCTGATAAAACCCTTTGGCCAGCTAAAATGACTAAATTAAATAAAGCTAATATGCCGGCTTATACAATGTGGGTTCAAGCAATTATTATTTCCATCTTTATCTTATTAATTTCTTTTGGTGGGACATCAGCTCAAAAATTCTATGTAATTTTAACTGATATGGGTAACGTTTCTACTTCCTGTCCATATATTTTCTTAGTAGCCGCTTTCCCATTCTTCAAAAAACGAACAGATATTGAACGTCCTTTTGAAATTTTCAAAAATAAATTATGGACAAATATTATCGTGGTAATCGTCTTAATCGTCTTGATTGCCAGTGTGATCTTCACTTGCTTAGAACCTGTTTTAAATCACGATTATGATACTGCCTTTTGGACAGTTATCGGACCAATCTTCTTTGGTGGTGTCGCTTGGATTTTTTATGCCATTCGCGAACGTCGCATGAAAAAGAATGCTCAATAAAATTCTCACAAAAAAGACTTTGTCGTAATATACGACAAAGTCTTTTTAATTATCACGATTAATATATGAAAAAGCATACTTTGCAGTAAACAAAGTAGTTGTACCTAGTAAAACAGGAATATATTCCCATTCATGTCCATCTGTAAAATAACTTACTACTAAAAATAAAACAAAGATTACCAGATATTCACTAATTGCGGCCACAAGACTAGACCAACCTTTTTCCTGATAATTCTTTTTAATTTTTTGGTATGTTCCTACGACTAAAATCAACAGTGTAATAGCCGCCAACACCATAAACGTCCACTTAAACCAAGTAGCTAATCCAGCACCAGCCGTTACCACATAATGAATCATACTAATTAAAAGCATAACAACAGTTACACCAATACTACTAAATAAAACTTTTTGATATTTTGCTTTAAACATTGCTGTTCTCATTTCTCTAATTTATTTTCTTATTCTATCTTAACGAATCACAATTTTTTGTCAAATCTAAATCTAATTACAAAACTTACTTTTTATAAGCTGAAATGGTTGGTTTGTCTCCTAAAAACTTATATAATATAAGTATCCTATGAAATGCGGTGATTTCTATGCAAATAACAATTACACCAGCTGCACAAGCTAAATTAGAAGAAAAATATCAACCAAGTGAAAATATGTTTATTTTAGATTTAGATGATGGTGTTAGCTCACTTTCTGAACAAGGAAACTGTGCTTTAATCCAAAAATTCAAAATCTATCGTATCAAAATTGCTGAATTACCTTGTGAATTTAATCAAGAAATTCCAAGTAACTTTTCCCATATTTATTCACATCCTGATGCAGAAATGTTTTTTGATACAACAATGAAAATTGACCTTAATCCACAAAATCAAACGCTAATTTTATCAGGTGCCCATAGCGGTATTTTATCTGACCCTTTAGAATTAATTGATTTAACTGATTAAACAAAAGAAGCTACTAAATTAATTAGTAGCTTCTTTTTATTTATCTGAAGTTTGAGTTGTATCTTGAACAACCTTAATTTGATTAAGTTTTTGATCAATTTCAAGATGCGTAATATCAAATGGTAAATCAATTCCCAATTTATCGAACTCTGTTTTCATCGCTTCGTTTAAATAATAACGTGCAAACATGAATTTTTTCTCGCGCACAAATACCCGAATTTCAAAAATTAACGATGATGCTCCAATTTCATACATACCAATCACTGGATCGGTATCATCGATAAAGAACAAATCATCACGTCTTTTTTCGATAATTTCTCGAATTGTATCTTTAACTTGTTTGATATCACTATCATAACCGACACCAACTTGTAAAATTAATCTTCGGTGTGCATTATCTTTTACATTTACTACTTCATTTGAAATTAAGCGTGCATTTGGAATAATAATTTCAGAATTTTGGAAATCGACTAATGTTGTATAGAAAATTTCAATTTTTTTCACAACACCTTCAAAATCATTATATTTAATAACATCTTCTGCTTTAATTGGACAAAATGTTAATAAAATTAATCCACCAAAAAAGTTAGCCAAAATATCTTTAAATGCAAACCCTAATACTAAAGAAAAGGCGCCCACCATAGCTGTAATTCCTGATAAATTAATCCCTAATAATTTGAAAATCACTAAAATCAAGACTAAATCAATCACAACGGAAATCATACTTAATAAAAAGCTCGCAATGGCTGGTGTATTAGCTAAAAAGTTTTTAAAAATCTTTTCGAAAATAAGTTTGAATAAATTACGAATTTTACTAAAGAATATAATAATCAACAATGCAATAATGGCACGAATACTATGCTCTTGGACATAGCGGAAAATCCGATCAAGATTAAAATAATTCGAAAATTGCGAAAAATTTTCATTTGTAACAACTTTAGTTAATAAATAATTCCCCATAAAAAACTCCTTTCTAATCATTTTATAGTTCAATTTTAGCATTATTTTAGTGTTTTTTATAATATTTACATCATTTCAAATAAAAAACTACCACAAGAAAATTCTTTTGGTAGTCCATTTGCATAAATTTATTTCAAGTAGTCTAATCTTGATTCTGCCAAGGCTTCATTTAATAAGTTTGTATTATAAACCACTTGCGCATCATCCCAATTCATAATTTGACTCATAGCAGCCAAATAAGCCTCTTTTTTAGCAATTAATTGTTCTGAATGGAATAACAATTTATTCGTACGACGCAAGAAGAAATCAACTGGATTTAAGACCATTTCTTCAAAAATCGCATAATGCAAACTAATTGTTTCTGCTAAAGTTAAACCTTCAGCTGCTTGAACATCATTTAAATAATACACCACGCGTCCTAAATTTGATCCATATAAATTAGCTAATTCAAACGCTTCATGATCCGGAATTCCTTTATCAATCGCAATCTTTTGATAGAATTTAATCGTTTCATCCACATTCGTTGGATCAAAATGTCCACCGGAAACTTGTAAACTAGTCGAATCAATTTCCGCTACTGCCATACCAAATCGTTCCTGTAAAACATCACGAATTAAAGTTAAAGCACCAGCTGCCATTTTACGATAATCAGTAATTTTTCCACCGGTTAAAGTAATTAATCCATCTTGTCCCAAATCTAAAGATGATCCTCGTGAAACTTGGGATGGATTTAAAGTTTGTTCCGAATTAGATGATTGTAATTTACTAATAGCTTTTTCCACATCACTTCGCGTAGCTGTTTGGTTTTGATAAGCCATAACGACATCGATTAAATTATTAAATGAATCAGGTGACACTTTACCAGTATTAGCCGTCCCGCCATTATAATCAGAACTACCATTTGAGGCAATCAGTGGACGAATGCCTGCCCAGCTACCTTCAATATCATTAATCGTTAAATTAATATTTGGATAACGTTGATTTAAAGCTGTTAATAGGTAATCAACATCATTTTGTTCCACTTTTGGATGCGCATAATCACCCGTATAATCAGTATCTGTTGTTCCAAAATACGTCTTACCTTCCCGTGGTACAACGAAAATCATCCGCCCATCACCTAAGCCAGAATCAAAATATGTTGGTTGTGGAACATTTAAACGACTTTCATCAATAATGAGATGAACACCCTTAGTTGGACGCAGACTTTGACCAGGTCCATTCAATTGATCCAATTCGGTTACTCGTTCAGCCCAATGTCCCGTTGTATTAATCACAACTTTAGCTTTGATAGTAAACTCTTCTTTAGTTACTGTATCAAGTGCCCGCACACCATTAATAACACCAGCTTCATCATGTAGCATCCCAATTGCTTTAACACGACTAGCCATCAAACCACCGCGCTCAGCAGCTTCTTTGATATTTTCAATTACTAAGCGTGCATCGTTATTAACAAAATCTAAATACACGCCACCACCTAGTAAATTTTCAGAAGTTAATTCCGGTTCTCTTTGTAAAACTTCATCACGGGTAATTGTATAATTCGCATATTGAGTTCCAGTAATCCCAGCTAAACGATCATATAAATCCATAGCGATTTTAACGCTAAACATATCATATGTCGCTGTTGGATCAGCATAAATCGGTAACAACATAGGAGCTGGTTTAGGAATATGTGGTGCTATTTTTTGTACAATTGCTCGTTCTTGAACAGTATCAGCCACCACACCAACATCAAAAT
Organism: Ligilactobacillus ceti DSM 22408; assembly: GCF_000423245.1. Taxonomy (GTDB): domain Bacteria; phylum Bacillota; class Bacilli; order Lactobacillales; family Lactobacillaceae; genus Ligilactobacillus; species Ligilactobacillus ceti. Next base: position 21,906 of record NZ_KE383993.1, on the reverse strand, counting down.
TCTTTAAATAACGAATTCCACCATGGACTAATTTTGTGGAACGTGAACTTGTCCCTTCTGCAAAATCTTGCATTTCAATTAATCCAGTTTGTAAATCAGATGCAACTGCTTGTAAAGCAACTCCTGCACCTGTAATCCCTCCACCAATCACTAATAAATCTAGTTCTGTTTCTTTTAACTTAGTAATAATTTGATTTCTTGTTTGATATGAAAAATCCACTAAAAACGCCTCCTTTGATTTGCGCTATTAATCCTCCGCGGAAAATACTTGTGTGGCAGCAACTGCTTTTTTCCAACCACGATATAATTTTTCGCTTTCAGCTAGTGGCATTTGTGATCTGAATCGTTGCCCCACATTGAAAATAGCTTCAATTTCCGTTAAATCTTGCCAATATCCAACACCTAACCCAGCCATAAAAGCAACGCCTAAAGCTGTGGTTTCTAAATTAGCAGCTCTTTCAATTGGCATTTCTAAAATATCAGCTTGGAACTGAAGTAAGTAATCACTCTTAGCAGCTCCACCATCAACCCGTAAAGCAGGGATTTTAATATTAGTATCCCATTGCATTGTATCTAAGACATCACGTGTTTGATACGCTAAGGACTGTAAGGTTGCCTTAATGAAGTCTTGATCAGTAGTCCCACGTGTGAGTCCAAAGACTGCTCCCCGTGCGTTACTGTCCCAATATGGCGCTCCTAAGCCAGTAAACGCTGGTACAACATAAACTTCATTGTTATTTGTTGATGCCATCGCTGCTTCACCAGATTCTTGCGCATCATTAATTAAATGCATTTTATCACGTAACCATTGAATAGCAGATCCCGCAACGAACACAGATCCTTCCAAAGCATAATTCACTTTACCATCTAAAACATAACCAATCGTTGTTAATAAATTATGTTTAGAATAAACAGGTTCATAACCAGTATTCATCACAATAAAAGAACCTGTTCCATAAGTATTTTTAACCATTCCTTTCGTCAAGGCTAATTGGCCAAATAAGGCAGCTTGTTGATCTCCTGCCATACCAGAAATTGGCACCGAACTACCATAAAAATGGTATTCCAATGTTTTTCCATAAACTTCAGAATTTGATTTTACTTCTGGTAACATCACTTGGGGAATATTTAATAAATCTAAAATTTCTTGATCCCAAGTTAAATCATTAATATTAAATAACATCGTCCGACTAGCATTTGTATAATCTGTCACATGAGCTTGTCCACCTGTTAATTTCCAAGTCAACCATGTATCAATTGTCCCAAAAAGCAATTCTCCTTTTTCAGCACGTTCTTGCGCTCCTGGAACATGATCGAGAATCCAACGAATTTTTGTTGCTGAAAAATAAGCATCCACGACTAACCCGGTTTTTTTGTGAATCATTTCAGCATAACCTTTTTCTTTTAGTTCATCCGCAATTTGACTCGTTTGACGTGATTGCCAAACAATCGCATTATAAATCGGCAAGCCTGTATGTTTATCCCAAACAACTGTCGTTTCTCGTTGATTAGTAATACCAATCCCTGCAATTTGATGTGGTTGAATTCCTGAATCGATAAAGGTATTTGCTACCGTGGATAAAACCGCATTCCATATTTCAGTTGCATTATGTTCGACCCACCCTGGTTTTGGAAAATATTGTGGAAATTCACGTTGAGCATCCACAACTTTATTTCCTTGATGATCAAAAATAATGGCACGGGTACTCGTTGTCCCTTCATCAATTGCCATAATATATGACTCAGCCATTAGTGCTTCACTTCCTATCTTTGAGATATTTTATTTTTAGTTAATTCACTTTTTTGAATGAAAACGTTTAATACTAATATAATACTATATTTGCGTGATTTTAGGCAATTTCCTTTTAATTCGTTTATATTAAGTAATAATCGGTTTTATTTCAATTATTAGAAAAACTCTAACTTAATAATAAGTTATTTATGAAAAAATTTTCTTTATAATTATCTTTTAACCTTTCTTTTATTTGTCGAAGATGTTACTATATTAAAGTCTTGAAACAATTAACTTAATATGTTTCGCACAATAAAATTGTGTAAAATGTATTTTCCTGTTACAATTAATGTAATGTAATTGCTCAAGATGCATTAGATATAGGAGGACAAAAATGGAAGAACACCGTCCACACAAAGTTCAAGACGAACTTTGTTTTGCAATTTACTCTACTCAAAAAGCTTATAATAAATTTTATTATGAATCATTAAAACCTTATAAATTAACTTATTTACAATTTATAACTTTATTAGTACTCTGGGATGCCCCTAAATCCGGTTTAATCGTGAAAGAATTAGGTTCACAACTGGGTCTCGACTCTGGGACATTAACACCATTATTAAAACGGATGGAAAATAAAGGCTGGGTAACTCGTGATAATTCTGCTGCAGATGGTCGTAAATTAGTCGTTCAATTAACTGATAAAGCATGGGATTTAGAAGATGATATTAAAGATCATGTTAGTGATTGTTTCGCAACTTCGAACTTAACTGAAACAGAATATGTAAAAAAAGTTAATCAAGTTAAAGAAATTTGTCAACGAATTGAAAAAATTGAGTTTTAAACTCAATTCAAAAGGCACTGAGAAAATATTCTCAGTGCCTTTTTTCTTACACTTTTCAAAGAGAGCGTTTTCTTGTTTAAGATTTATTTAAAATGACCAAAAATCCAACTAAATCCACTGCAATCATTTATTTTTTTCGTTAACCTGGATTAGACATCTATTTTTTAGGTAAAATATTTGTCAAAAATATTCCAGGAGGTTTTATTATCTTTGAACATTTTACAAAATCGCGCATTATTACCGGGATTGTTTTAGCAGCTATTTCAGCTAGCATGTGGGGCATATCAGGAGCTGTTATGCAATACGTCTCACAACAATATACGCTCTCGGCTATCTGGTTCCTTTCTTTACGAACGCTAAGTTCAGGAATCATTTTATTACTAATTAGTTGGTTTCTATATGGTTCCACGATTTTCCAACTTTTTAAATCCTTCAAATTAATAGCTTGGTTATTAGCTTATGTAATTATTGGCTTAATGACTAATATGCTAACTTTCTACTGGGCCATTCAGACGGGGAACGCTGCTGCAGCCACCATCTTACAATATCTCAGTCCTCTCGTGATCGTTTTAGGAAGTTTACTTTTTAAACACGAATTACCGCTCCGCTCTGATTTAATCGCTTTTACACTTTCTTTATTCGGAATTTTTTTAGCTTTAACGAAAGGTGATTTTACACAACTTTCGATTCCTAAAATATCACTTTTTTGGGGAATTATTTCTGGGATTACTGCGGCTTGCTATATTGTTTTTCCACGTCCAATTTTAAAGGAATGCCCCCCTTTAGTTGTCCTTGGTTGGGGAATGTTCATTTCAGGCATTCTTTTCAATTTTTATCATCCCTTATGGTCCCAACCACCACACTTATCTGGGAAATTAATCCTTTCACTCATCACAATTATTCTCATTGGTACAATTCTACCTTTTATCTTTCTTTTATACAGTTTACACTTTGCACCATCTGATGTAGTGGGGATTATGGATGCTCTCCAACCCATTACAGCCACCTTTTTAAGCATTCTTTTTTTGGGCGTACCTTTTTCTTGGATTGAATTATTAGGTTCCTTACTAGTGATTTTAGCCATTTATCTATTACAAAGAGGAAGAAAAAAACTCGAAGACACTCCCCTCAATACAAACTCTTAATTGTTAACTTGATTAAAAATCAGCTATACTATAATAGAAATCAAAATTCAAAGGAGTTTTACATTATGAAAACTATTACTGGTGTCTTTATTCGTCACGGTTTTTCGCAAGCTAATCAAGCTTTACGAATCGCAGGTGTAACTGATATCGATTTAACAATTCCTGGTATTGAAGAACTTGAAGTTATTAAAGAAAAGCAACTCTTCCCAGCAACTGATTTATACTTTTGTTCCCCAATGAAGCGCACAAGAACAACTTTTAAAACTTTATTAGGCGAAAAAGATCATACTGTCTTTTTAGATGAATTTAAAGAACTTGATTTTGGTGATTTAGAATGGGAACTCTTTGAAAAAGCTGATTTACCTGATCTTTTCAGCAAATGGTATGACAACCAAACTCGTGATAATGTTGAAAATCAAGTTGATTTCACTCAACGGATTACAGCCGGTCTCAACGAAATTTTAACATCTTGTACCAACGATAATGCACAATCATTCACTTTAGTCAGTCATAGTTGTGTCATGCGTCAAATCATTCATATTTTCCAACCATTAACAAAAGAAGAATTTTTAAATTATCATATCGCAAATGGTCATGGCTTTATTGCTCAAATTACTTATGATGAAACAAATAACCAAATTACAAAAACAAGTTTACAATATGTTTAATCTAAAACAGGCTACTGAACAAAATGTTCAGTAGCCTGTTTTTTAATTAGGTCTTTTAATCATTTTTAACTCTTTTAAATCGTAACGGAAATTACGATCACCTAAGAAAACAACAGTTGTAATTATGGCATTAATACCAAAAATAATTATTCCTTGTAACACAAAATCCCCAGCTGTTTTAATTTCAAAAGCATAATTTTTCATAACTAAATATGAACTTCCAGCTGCTAATACCACATAAACTACATAGCGTAAATAATCATGTAAATAAGCTTGTATCTGCTGCGCAAAACAGCGTTGGTACACTAAAATTGGTTTATAAATATAAGTAATTAACAAATCAGAAACAACCGTTCCGATTAAGACACCTATTAAACCAATTTTTTGTACCAAAATTAACGAAATAATAAAATTCAATCCACCTTCTAAAATTGGTAAATGAATATCATCAAAAAATCCACCTGTTTCTTTAAAAATATCTAAACAACCTCGATAAATTTTCATTCCATAATTCAAACAAAGTAATAATACTAAACCTTTGACATGTAATTGTTTATTGATCCACAAATTCATAAAAGGTTGAATTAAATAATAAGTTGGCACAATTACCAAAACTGTAAAATACAAATAAATAATATTTAACTGTTGAAATTTCTGATAAACTTCTTGTTTGCTGGACACAGCATTCAAACTACCGATGTTCGAGCGCGCAATATCTGCAACTGATCCTACCACTTTTAACCATAAACCTAATACCATTAAATAGCTCGAATATAATCCCACCACACTTAAAGAAATAAATGTTGAAATCAGAATAATATCAGTATTAACTGACAACACAAATGATAATTTATGAATGAAAATATTTTTGATATCTTTAATAATCGTCCGATCAAGCTGATATTTAGCTTGTGGTTGTAATTTAGGTTCATATTCTTTTTGATAATAAATACGAAATATTAATAAATTAACTACCGTATTAATTAAACCTAACACTAATATTAAAAAGAATGATTTAAAAATAATAATAATAGCTATTTTGATTATTTGAAAGATAATTTGCGTAGATCCTTGCACAATCTTCACAAAATTATATTTTTGATCTGCATTATATAAAATTAAATAAATCACTACTAAATATGACATTAAAGTATTAATAATATACATTAACCAATACAACACTACTTCCGGAGAAAACGCATAACCTTTCATAAAAAACGGTAAAAGAAATGTACACAAAACTCCCGCAACGAAAATAAACAGCATCACTTTCTTATAAATTTGTTTCATTGTATAAATAACTTCATTAATTCGTTGATAATCTTTTTCCATTAATGGTTTATACAAAGCATAGGTTGATGCTGTCGACAAGCCCATTTCTGCCAAGTTTAAATAGCCTAATAACTGTTTAAATAAATTATCTAAGCCTAATTTGGGTAAACCAATATAACTAATAAAATAGCGATTCGTAATAAAAGATAACAAACCACCTAAAATTAAAATAACATTACTTATAATAATTCCCGTAATAACCTTTTTACGCACCGCTATCCCTCCTTATTGATTTTTTCGTTTAAAATTCAATTTAAACCCAGTTTGTTTATTATAGAAATAATAATAATTAACAGTCCACAGCTGTATAATCAGCTGATATTTCAAACGTGTTCTAACTGATAAAACATCACCTTTTTCACGTAATACCTGCTTAAATTCTTGTTTTAACTCTTGTAATTGTTTGTAATCACCTATAAATAATAACGCTTTACGCCTTTCTAACATCCGAACAAAATAATTAGGAATAATATAGGGATTTTCTAATTGGTGTTGTTGAAAAAACTCCATAATTTCTCGTTGACTTTCAACTATCTGCCGACTAACTTCAGGAGAATTCACTAAAGAATTTGGGGTATTGCGATAATAATATAAAACTTTATTCACAAATACAATCCGCTGAGCAGCATACATATGTTTATAAGTAGTGCGCATATCTTCTGGTAATTTCCCAGTAGGATATGGAGCTTGTAACAAAACTTCTTTGCGAAACATTTTAGAATGAACATTATACAAGTCCAAACCAGCGAGATATTGATTACTTGTGTAATAATATAAAACTTCCCGACTCGTTGCTACTTTTTCAAAATATGGTATCTTCGGAATAATAATTTGATCTTGAAATGTCACTGCATAACACATCACAATATCAGCTTCATGCCGTAACATATTATCTAACATCGTCTCAACATAATCGGCAGCAATTAAATCATCACAATCAATCCACGTTAAATACTCTGCCGTCGCATGAGCCACGCCTACATTCCTAGCTTCCGCCAAACCTAAATTCTTTTGATGAACCACTTTAATCCGTTCGTCTTGTTTTTGATACTCATCAATAAGCTGCGCTGTGCGATCCGTTGAACCATCATCGATTATCACAATTTCTAAATCTTGATGTGTTTGCTGAAAGATTGAATTCAAACATCCCTTCAGATATGCTTCACCATTATATACTGGCAAAATAATACTAACTAACATACTTTCTCCCTATTGAAACTTAATTATTGTCTAAAATTTCATTCATTTCTTTTTGAATTTCATGTAAACTTTTTTCATTAACTTGGACCATATATAACCGACTATTAGGCATTGCATAAGATGGTAAATTCATAGTTCCTGTCCCTTGAAGCGCTGTTGTTTCTACTTGTAGTTTAGGATGATTTTCGATTTGATAGTTAATCCATTTCATCGCTTGTTTCAAACTAATATTGGTCTGAATATACGGTGAAATTTGCGCAAAAATTTGATCAGCTTTTAAAAGATTATCTGATTGAGATAATTTTTCGATTAAAGCACGAATCACTTTTTCTTGATTCTGTGCCCGATCACGATCACCATTTTCTAAAGCATAACGTTCCCGTACAAAAGGCAAAGCTGACTCACTAGTCAAATGAATATTGCCTTTTTTGAAATGAATTTTAGAATGTAAGGAAACAAATTCTTGATTATTATAAACATCAACGCCACCAACTAAAGCAATTAATTTAGTGAATGATTCAAAATTAAATTTCACAAAATAATTAATCTTTTGTTGATAAAGATTTTCCAGTGTATGCATTGAAGCTTGAACACCATAAATTCCTGCGTGAGTTAATTTATCATATTGATTTTGACCACCATCTGCGATTTTGACATAAGCATCTCGTGGTGTAGAAGTTAATAAAATTTTCCCAGTTTGTAAGTTAGTAGTCATTAAGATATTCACATCAGAACGAGAAACTGTAGATATCGGTCCATATGTATCCAATCCACTAATATAGACATTAAACTTGGGACTATTAACAGTTTTCAACACCTTTTTAACATGATCGACGACATCGGCTTTAAAAATAACACGATATTTATTATCTTTGACTGGAGTATCTTTTAATAAAGCTTGTGACTTACTCGTTAAGACAATCCCCGCCGCATCTTTATGGTCTAATTTGTGATATAAATCAACTTGTCCTTTTTGATATTGTAATGTTAATTTATTTTTACCAGTTAATACTTTGTTGATATCTTGCCGATCGCTATTTAATGCTTGAACTTTTTTATCTTTTAAATCACTTATTTTATAATATGAACTACTTTTTAAAACAATTACTTTCACCACATTGACGCTTTTTTGACCATCATTTTGCATTTTTTCAAATGTTGTCACAACATTATGCATTTTATATAAGCCTAAACCGGCCATGCCAGTAATACCAATGATAATTAGCAATAAACCAAAATTGTTTTTACTTTTAGCATTAATAAACCACAATAAAACTACTAATATAACCGAAACAACACTAACAATCACATTAGCATGATGAAAAGCTAACATTTGATTTTTATAAATTAAATAATTTAATCCAATTAAAATAATCCCTAAAATAACAATACTAATATAAATAATATTTTTAATAACTTTATTTCCCATTCGATCCTCCTAATTTGTTTTTTGTTTTTAATTCTGTGAATAAACTTTTCCACATGGGCATAACTTTTTCCGGGTCAAATCTTTGACTGTTAATTTGTGCTTGTTGTCCCAGCTTATACCTTAAATCTTGATCGACCATTAATTTCGCTAAACAATTGGCGAATTCTTGTTGCTGACCAAAAGGAACTAAATAACCATCTACTTGATCAGTAATCATTTCTCGTGGCCCCGTTAAACAATCATACGCTACGACCGGCAAACCGCTCGCCATCGCTTCTAAAATCACTAATGGAAAGCCTTCATACCGTGACGGTAAAACATAAATACTCCCAGATTCATACACTGATGACGGATTTTTCACCACACCTTTTAACAAGAAGCTATCACTAATTCCAGCAGCGTTAATCTGTTGTTGTAAAGCTGCGTGTTCACGACCACTACCATATATTTCCAAAGTCCAATCCGGAAAATATGGAACTAACGATTTCCAAATCGGTATTAATAAGTCATAACCTTTTTGTTGCGTTAAACGACCTAATGAAATTACTTTTTTTGCAGAATAATTATTTTTTTCTCTAATTGGTAAAGGTAATGGATTAGGTATTACACACATATTAGGTAGATTCCAATTAGGTAAATCAGCTTGTGTTAAAATCACAACCTTTTGATACTTCCTCAAAGCTCGTAGCTGCATCCAATTAGAAAATTTTGAATATTGAAATGACATTTTAGCACAATGAATCTCACGTACAACAGGACAGGATAAACTTGGTAACCAAGAATCAAAATAACTTCCTACTGTAATCACTATATCGTAATCTTCTTGTTTAACGAACTTTTTCAAACGGGCAAAAGCTGGAAGTTTTTGGATTTGACGCAATAAGCTATTTTTTGACCAAGTTAATTTCATATTTTTAAATTTGATGGAACTAAGATCATAATTATCAAAAAAGATTTCATTACTTTGATTTTCCGATAAAATAGTTACCTCATAACCATATTCTTGTGTTAAATACAGCGCTTTTTGCAATAAAACTCGCTCCACGCCACCTAACTGCGATATATCATAAATCACATACAATAACTTCATAAATTTCGCCTATTCTTTCTTAATTTTAACGCTGAATTTTTTCATTTACCCACCAAAATACAGATTTTAAATACCAACTTAAATGTAACTTGATTTTTCGTTTCAATGCTAATTTATGCACAATTTCCTGATAATATCTTTGACTCAAGTCTTTTGTTTGGTGTTTTAATTTTTGATATTCTGTAACGTAATTATTTTTTTGTAATTGATACAAAATCTCTGCTAATTTCACCAAATATTGATACTTAATTTCAGTGGTATCAATATTAGCTTGTGTTAAAATCTGGATCTTTTCATGATAAATCGCTAAAATATCTAATCTTCGTAAAGAGAAACCACTTTGCATAATACTTTTAGAATGAATTCGATAATAATATCCCACAGCTGGGGTATAAACCACCTTATCAACTGTTAAATATAATTTATACAGTAACTCTTCATCTTCATGCCAAATACCTTTTTTAAACCGTGCCGTTTGAAAGACTTCTCGCCGATATAATTTATTCCACGCCACAATAAACACAATACAATCCATTAATTTGTTATTATTTTGAGCCAAAATAGCTTCTTTTGGTGTTAAGACTAACTCCTGATTAACATGATTCACAATTGATTGCATTGTTTGATTTTCAACTAAATAATTCGGTGCCACTACAATATCTGCCTGATGTCGCTGGGCAGCTTGATATAATTTTTCAACATAATCTTTTGCTACATAATCATCAGAATCAATAAACGTTAAATATTCACCTTGGGCTTTATCAATCCCCGTATTACGCGCACTAGAAAGTCCCGCATTAGCTTGCTGATAATAATGAATGCGTGGATCTTTTTTAGCATAAGCTCGACAGATTGCTCCCGAAGAATCTGGAGAACCATCATTAATTACAATAATTTCTAGATTAGTATATGTTTGATTAAGCACACTTATTAAGCACTCATCTAAATACTGTTCAACTTTATACACAGGTATAATGACACTAATCAATGGTTTCTTTGGCATTACTTGCACTTGAATTCTCCTTCATCGTTTTAATAGTAACTTATGTTTGAATCGTCACTGCTCACCTTAACTTCTTACTTATGATACCGAATTTGTTTCAAAATGATCGCTGCTGGCATTAACAACCAATCCCTCAAATCGGCTTCGCTCAGCGCCGAACCATCTTTCTGCACTAAATTAAACGCTATTTTATTCAAACGAACTTTGATTAATTCTAAAAATCGTTGCGGACCTTTTAAATTTTGTTGCACATATTTTTGACGATCTTGAAATAATAACCGCGTGTTGTGCGGATTATTTTTTTGCATTGTAAATAAATTACTTGTTAAACCATCCGCTAAATACTTATAACGATAAACTTCCGTAGCACACGGTTTAAAGGTCCCTTTGTTAATCAAGGCATTATAGAATAGCTCTTCACTACAAAACGTTTCACCTTCTGTAGTCGGAAAACGAAAATCACCAATATATTGATTTTTAAGAACGATACAAGTTTCAATTTTCAAACCATATTTGAATCGAATATCCATAATATTAACGGCCTGCACTTTATTTGGTAACCATTTTGTCGGCTCTCCTGCTATAGTTTTAGGATAAACTAATCCGATTTGTTGCGGGATTTGTTGCAAATCTTCATAAAAGGTAGCCACCGCATTTGGTAATAACTCATCATCACTATCTACTACCAGATGTACTTCATCGACTGGCATGTGTTGGAAAGCTTGATTATAAGCAATCGCTTTTCCTTGATTTGGCTGATAATAATATTCAATATCTAATAAGCTATTCTTTTGTAAATCTTTTAAATATTCAGCTGTTCCATCAGTTGATCCATCATCGATTACTAACCAAGTGAAATCTTGACATGTTTGTTTTTCCAGCGAAGCTACTAAATTTGGCAATTCTTGACGACGATTATAAGTTGGTGTCACAATAATCATCTGGCAGCCCTCCTGTTTTCGAACGCAACATCTTCATGATAAAAATATTTCGCCATATAAAATAATGTTAAATTCAAAAGTGTATTCGGTAAGTAACTTTCTAAAAACATAGCAACTGATAAGATAATAAAAATAATACATAATACAATATTTTGTTGTCGTTCGACTTCACGCGCAACACGATAATATCCGTATAAAAAAACCACCGTAATAATTAAGCCGTACATCGTTAAAATCATCGAATAACTATTATCAAAATTCAAATGAACATCCTGAAAATTCCGCCCAAATAAAGGAATGCGATAATAAAATTGCAACATACTATAATAAACTCGCCCTGTTAAAAGTTGATTCAGATGTTGAACAAAATTCGTTGGCCAAAAAACAGTACAAATCAACAATGTAAATGCCATTAAAATAAATTGAATATATACAGCTAATTTAAAAAGCACTTTCTGGATACATCGTACCTTACTTAACAACGTGATAATTAATAATAAATTAACACAATAAAATCCCGTTCTGGAATATGAAAATTGATATAACCCATAATTCAAAGCAAATAATATTCCCATTCCCCAAATATTAATTTTTTGATATGTAAAATAAATAATTAAAATAATTAATCCCAAAAATAAAGTATGTAATAAATTAGGGTGATCATACCCTAACGCCGACCGAAGAATCATTTTATTATTACGCCAAAACATAATACTGCGCGCATCAATTAAACCAATCCATGTTAATAAAATAACACTCGCCATCCCCAAAATACGCGTTATTAACATCACTTTGAACACAGCGGATAAGTCTACATTTTTCACACCTAATAAAATCACATATGTAAACAACAACGTGACTTTATGAGTAATGACAGCATTAATCACAATGATTACTCCAAAAATTAATAACCAGCTTAACTCCCGCCGCGTAAATCTTTCATGAAGCACTTTTAATAAAACAATTAGCATACCACCTCCGAAAACAACTTGATAAATGCTGCTTTCTGATGCCATGCCAATACTTTTACAAAATGAGATGCAAAAAATAAACATCAAATATAATGTTGTGTATTTATTTTTAATGTTTATTTTCCAAGTTAAATCTCTCATTTATTTGCCTCTCTTAATTTTATTTTTAAGTCGTTCATATGTCCCGTCACCTACTAGCTGATTCAATAAATGACGTAATTTAATTTTATAAGGAATTAAAGCAATATGGATTTGTCTTTTCCATTTTGTTTGACTATACCACGTTGCATCATAATGATGAATTGTATATGTTTCTGGTTGGATATTTGTTTTTTGGGTTATTAAACTATATGGACAAAAATAACTCGGTGGGTAAATCACGATATCTTGAATTTTTTGTACTTGATTAATCTTTTGTACTCCATATTTCTTTAATAGTTCAGTTGTAATTTGAACACATGTTGTCAAATCATATTTCTGATCTGTTATTTTAAATTCACGTTGTAAATAAGCTTGTTTATTTTCTTGGATAAACCAATGATGAGCTTCTGCCCCAAAACCAACACCCGTCGAAACTTCCCCTAATAATTCACAACCAAAATAACATTTATTTTGCAATAAGGGGGTTAAATCGCGTAAAACTTCCACATCTGTATCTAAATAAATTCCACCATACTGTTCAATAATATCTAACCGTGCATAATCAGACACAAACGCATATTTTCCTGCTTGATAAGCTTGACTAATATACACATTTTGATGGACATCATAATTATCTTCATTCCATAAAATAATTTCATAATCAGGACATTTTTCTTGCCAAGTGCTAAGACACTTTTCCACACTCTGTGGTAAAGGTTGACCACCAAACCAACAATAATGTATTTTCTTTGGAATCATCGGTGGCCTCCTTTCAGTTCTTAATAATTCCCATAATTACCATAACTACGATTTTTCTTAACATTGACTTTATTCAAAATAACACCTAAAAATTGACTCTGTGTATTGTTTAATTGCTCAACAGTTCGTAAAACTTCATTTTTCTTAACCATTTGTGATCCTGCTACTAATAAACTAGCATCACTTTGTTTAGCTAAAATCAAAGCATCTACTACAACGCCAATAGGAGCCGCATCGATAATAATATAATCATATTGTTCTTTGAAACTAGCTAATAATTGTTGGAATTTATGACTTTCTAATAATTCCGTAGGATTTGGTGAATAATTACCTGCCGGAATAATAGTTAAATTAGGCAATTCACTTTGATATAAAATATCATCTAATGAACTTAAACCGGATAAATAATTTGTTAATCCCAAAGCACCGTCTTCAAAATAAAACCGACTTGTTAAAGCTGATTTACGAACATCAGCATCCAAATATAAAACATTCAAACCTAGTTTCGCAAATGAAAGAGCAATATTTAAAGATACCGTACTCTTGCCTTCGCTTTGCGTATGTGATGTAACTAAAATAGTTTTCACATCTACACAACTAAATTGAATATTAGTCCGGATTTTATTGTAATATTCTTCCGTCGCAGGATTAATAACTTGCGTATTTTTTAAAATATCAACTTTATGCATATTTTTATCTACTTTCTTTTGTGTAATGGTACATACCCCAAAAATGGTACTTGTAATTCATCTTCAATATCTTCTGGTACAACAACTTTATTATTAAATAATTCTGCCAGACCGACACTGACCACCGACACTACTAAACTAATTCCTAGTGTTAATAAAGTAATTTTATGAACCTTGGGTGCAATTGGTTTTTGCGGAACTTGGGCTTTTTCTAAAACGGTAATATCATGCGTTTTAGTTATTTCCTCAATTTTGTCAATTCCTACTTCACGTACACTATTAGCCAAGTTTTTGGCTTGTTGTGGATCTTTATCTTTCACTTCGATTGTTAAAATTCGTGTGCTTGGTGGAATATTAATCTTAATTTTCTTGCGTAATTCTTGTGGTGTCAGCTTTAAATCTTTGCGATCGATTACATCTTCCAAAATATTATTCGACAAAATTATTTCTTTATAATCTTCAATCAAATAACTTCCGGCTTGTAAGTCTTGTGTTGTAACTTGTTTATTATCTGGTTGAGTTAAAATATACATTTTAGTTGTTGCTTGATAAACGGGCGTTAAAACATAAGCACTCACCAAATATGCTCCCGCTGTCATAAAAGCCGTAAAGATAATGATTGCTATTTTTTTCGCCCAAATCTGACGTAAAATTTTGCTGATATTAATTTCAACATATTCACTTTTACAATCTTTATTCATGCAATTAATCCCTTTCTAGTAATATTTTCTTTTGATTCATTTCAAATAAATCTTGTGCTCTTTGAGTTCCGTATTTTTTCTGAATTTGTTGGTAAGCTGCTTGTAAATAATTTTTACGTTGATCTAAATGATGCACATCACTCGCCACAAAATCGACTAGATCTGCTTTCAAACAAAATTGTGTCCGCTTTTTAAAAACTTTCAATGGATCATTAAACAATTTTGCTGGTAAAACACTAGCGGCATTAATTTGTATCAAACAACCTAACTCACGTAACTCAAAAAAACGTTCCTTATGTAAAGCTAAAGCATCATACCGTTCAACATGTGCTAACACAGGACGTAAACCCAATGATAAAATTTCACGAATTGCCGTATAAATTTCTTGATATGTACTTTCATAGGCAAATTCCACTAAAACAAAATTGGTTTCAGCTAACGTAAAATAATTTTTTTGCTTTAATTTTGTAAATACATCTGAAGTATAATAAATTTCATTCCCTAAATAAAGCTTTAAATCAGGATATTGCTGCTGAATAGCGTGTTTTAACACACTAAAATTTTCAGAAATTTGTGTATTAGTCGCTTCAAACATATTTTTTCTTTTATGCGGAGTTACAATAATTGTCCGCACACCTTGTTGATAACTATCAGCTATTAAAGCCATTGACTCTGCTAAATCCACAGCACCGTCATCAACTGCAAATAAAATATGGGAATGAATGTCAATCATAATTAATCCTTTCAATCTGTTCACAGATATTTTTTAATCGTTTGATTCAAATAAACTTCAGCATCTTTAATGATAAAAAATCCCTTTAAATACTCAGGGATTGGTTGTGGATAATATGCTGTTTGGTTGGAAAGTTGATATTGTGGTTCTTTTTGCAAAGCAGCTGATAATGCTAGATAAATTTGTCCAACTTCATATTTATATGGATAGTAACAATCCAGCACTTGATTATCTTGTAAATTAGCTTGTTGCATTACAAATAAAACTAAATCATCAATATCAATCATAACGCGTTGTGTTTTCTTTTGTAAGTTAATTTTTTGTTGTGTTTGTAAACTTGCTTTAAAATAATTCAACATATTAGCAGGATTTCCTGTGTGCGCAAAAACATTGCCTACTCGAAAAACCAAATAATGCTGACAAGTAGTTTGAATTAATTGTTCAACTTTTAATTTAAATTGTACATAAGCACTAGTACTTTTAGTTTGATCATAAATACTAGCAGTTGAAAAATAAAGCAATTTCTTCTCTGGATACTTTTTGATCGTTGCTTGCAACAAATCAAGTTCACGTTGATATTCTGTGAACTTAGTTTCTTTTGAATTGGATACTCCCGAAGCAAAAATCACTAAATCTTCATGCGGTGTATCATAAAAAGCATGTGCCATCATGCCATTACCAATAATCATAGCTCCTATTCTCCTTTAATCAAAAAGTTGATCGACTTCTTTTTTAAACGCCTGATTAAATTGCTGATTATTAAAGGGATAAACTGCAACGGGTGTCGCTTGATTTAAATAGTGTTCTAATTGCGAAATATCTTTTAAATATGGAATTACTAAATTATGCTGATTTAAATACTCAATAAATTCCACTTGATGATTATTGATATGCTCACCATATTCTTTTTGTCGTGGCACAACTAAGACTTGCTTTTTAAATGATAATGGTAATAAAAAGCTAGATGGCCCCCCATGCGTAATAGTTAAGCGAGCTTTTTTGATTAATGCTACCAAATCATCATACGGTATAAAGGCTTGTGCTTGACAATAACGAGGTTGATAATCACTATATCCCGTCTGCATAATAACTTCTTCTTGAATCACACCTTTACCTTTCAATTCATCGACAGCTTTTAATAATCGATTAAATTGTTGTTCATGTGTACCCACTGTTAAAAATATCATTAATAAATACTCCCCAAATTAATCGCTTTTGGATAAACTTTTTTCATCGAATCATGTTGGACAATAAAAACATCAGTAATTGGGTATACTAAGCGCCCGGTTAAAGTTTTTCGATCTGTTCGATCAAACACTTCTATAAACACCGTCTTCATTCCCAATAATTTTCCCACATAGAAAAAGGGAACTGCTACTGCAGCACCTGAAGAAATAATTAAATCAGGTTTTTCTTGCCGTAAAACACGCCAAGCAACGATCGTATTACGTAAAAGATTAACTAGATTACGATTAGTTGGAAAATAAGCTGCATACATTTTTTCATTTTTTAAAATACTGCGTGCATCTTGTTTATCAAAAGTTACCCAGAAACGTTCTTTATCTTCCCAATAAGGTTGCAATAAAACTAAATGTGCTAAATGCCCCCCACTAGAACCGACTAAAGCAACTTTAACATTTTGAGCAGTTACTGTTTTTCGCCGTTTCTTCAAACTTTTTCCTCCTTCAAATCTAATTTTTCTTTTTTAGTGACCTTCTTTACGAATAACGACTGCAATTGTTTTACATAATATTTTTACATCTAGTAAAAAACTCATGTTATTAATATAACTAACATCCATTTTAATCACATCTTCAAAATCTAAAAAACGATTTCGTCCCGTCACTTGCCAAATACCTGTAATCCCAGGTTTAATAGTTAAACGTTTAAAATATTGCAATTCATATTTTTCGTATTCCGAAACAATCGGCGGACGTGTCCCCACTAATGACATATCACCTTTTAAAACATTCCAAAATTGCGGAAGTTCATCTAAAGAATATTTCCGCATAAATCGACCAAAAGGATAGATCCGGGGATCATTTTGAATTTTAAACATGTATTCATTATTATATTGATTTTTAATTTTTAAAGCTTCCAAAGCTTGTTCTGAACCAACATGCATACTACGGAATTTATATAAATTAAAAATTTTTCCGTTTTTGCCAACTCGCTTTTGCTTAAATAAAATTGGTCCGGGTGACTGAATCTTGATAATTGGATACACCAAAATATATGTAATCATAAATAAAATCATCCCAAATAAAGAACCAACAATATCTGCACCACGTTTCATGACTTGTTTAACATAACACATCCGCACAATTCTTAATACAAGGCCATGTTATGTTCTTTTAACTTTCATTCTGCGGTTATTCCGGACTAATTCGAAAAGTTTTTGTTCGGTAGCTTGATCGATATTTTTAATTTTAATTTCTGTTTCAATCCCTAAAGCCTCAACTAATTCTAGGACTTCAGTTAAATTATCACTATCTAAACAACCATAAATCTTATCCACTTGATTGCACGCTAAATAATCACGTAATTCAGTTTTGTTATATAAAACTTTTTCTTCAAATTGATAGTCACTATCATGTTCAAAATTAAATTTAGCAATATTTTTAGTAGCTTGAGGTAATAATCCTATAAAATGATTTTTATCAACAAATGAAGGTATATATACAAATTTTTCATTAAATATTTTTGTCATCATTATCCTCCTTTCATTGTTTAGTTATTTTTGAACTTGTTCTAACCATAATCGATTTTCTTGATACCAATTAATGGTTTGTTTAATACCTTGTTCAAACGAAATTTTTGGTTGCCAGTTTAATTCCGTTGTAATTTTGTGATTATCAATCGCATACCGGCGATCATGCCCCGGACGATCAATCACATGTTCGATTAAAGACGTATTTTGTCCTAATTCTGTCAAAATCAAATGTACAATTTCTAAATTAGACTTCTCATTATTTCCGCCAATATTGTAAATTTCACCATTTTTGCCTTTAGTTAACACTGTATAGATTGCCTCACAATGATCACTGACATACAACCAATCTCTAATTTGTTGCCCATCTCCATAAATTGGTAATTGCTTTTGTTGCAAAGCATTATTAATCATTAATGGAATTAATTTTTCAGGATATTGATAAGGCCCATAATTATTAGAACAACGTGTAATATTCATTGGTAATCCATACGTTTGAAAATACGAACGAACTAATAAATCAGCCGCTGCTTTCGACGCTGAATACGGACTGTTAGGTTGTAAAGGTGTTTTCTCCGTAAAAAATCCTTCAGCTCCCAAAGAACCATACACTTCGTCTGTCGACACTTGTAAGAATTTCACATTAGGATAATATTCTTTCGAATGCGGATTTGTTGGTTCGAATTTCCAGGCTTGTTGCGCCGCCTGTAATAAAACCTCTGTACCCATCACATTCGTTTGTAAAAAGATTCCCGGATTCAAAACGCTATTATCGACATGACTTTCAGCAGCGAAATTAACTACTGTATCAATTTTATATTGCGTAAAAATTTTATTTACTAAATTTTGATCACAAATATTACCTTTCACAAAGGTGTAACGAGAATTATTCTCAATACTAGTTAAATTTTCTAAATGACCTGCGTATGTTAAAGCATCTAAATTCACAATATGATACCTTCCCTTGCGAACTAACATTTTAATGAAATTAGATCCAATAAATCCGGCGCCACCTGTAACTAAAATATTCTTCATACTATCTAACTTTCTTTTTAAAATTCATCTTGTGCCACAGTTAATAAATAGCGACCATAGTCCGTTTTACACAGTGGTTGCGCTAAATCTAATAATTCTTCGCGTGTAATATAACCTTGTTTATACGCAATTTCTTCCAAACAAGCTAAATACAAACCGGTTCTTTTTTGGATGGTATAAATGAAACTTGTAGCCTCTAACAGACCTTCACAAGTTCCAGTATCTAACCAGGCAATTCCCCGGCCTAACAACTCTACTTGTAAATCTCCTGCAGCTAAATATTGTTGATTCAAATCACTAATCTCTAATTCACCACGAGAAGATGGTTGTAAATTTTTAGCATATGTAACGACTTGATTATCATAAAAATAAATTCCTGGAATTGCATAATTTGATTTAGGGTCTTGTGGTTTTTCTTCAATAGAAATCACTTTTTTATTTTCGTCAAATTCAATCACACCAAATTCTTTAGGGTCATTGACATAGTAACCATAAATCAAGGCACCTTTTTCAATTTTGGTACCTGTTTGTAACATTTCAGTAACTTGATTACCACAAAGTAAATTATCTCCTAAAACAAGACATACAGAATCATTGCCTATAAATTTCTCGCCTAAGATAAAAGCTTCTGCAACACCTCTTGGTTCCGACTGAACACAATAACTGATATCCATCCCCAACCATGAACCATCACCAAATAGTTCCTGATAAGCGGGTAAATCTTTTTCAGTTGTGATAAGCAAAACTTCTCTAATCCCCGCCAACATTAATGTTGAAAAAGAATAATAAATCATCGGTTTATCATAAACGGGTATTAATTGTTTTGAAATAACTTTAGTGGTCGGATAAAGTCGGGTACCACTGCCACCAGCTAAAATAATTCCTTTCATAGCCAAGCCTTTCTATTTATTTTTTTATTTATATTTATCGATATTTTCGTTTGTTTAAGAGTACTATTTACATTTTAGTCGTTGTTATCATTAATAGTCAAGGAATATACATTGCATACAACCATTTATATATACATTAACTTTTTTCTTATAAAAGCGAAATTTTTAGCTAAAAAACACGGCACCCATCATAATGAGTGCCGTGTTGCAAAAGCATAATTAAATTTTAGTTTTTATACTATCAATCGTAATACTATAAATATACTTTACATTGTTTTCATATAATAAAACTTTAATATAATCATTTGAAATATCATTAAAACAGCTATAATTAAACAAGTAACACTTATATAAATATTGATACCTTGAAATAGATGTGATGCTAAAACAATCACATATGCATTAACAATATTTAGCGGGATTCCACTCTTAGTTTTAATTAACACTCTCCTCTCATCGTTCATAAATGTATAATATTTCTTCATCATTTCATCATTTTTTATTGCTATTTTTATTTTCATAATTTTAATAAATAGCAATATCATTAAACTTATATTAAATCCTATAAAAAAGCCTTCAACAGCATTAGAAATAAAATCCTCTTTTAATCCAGGAAGTATATTACCTATAAAAAATATTCTCATACCCAACATGATACAAGGTATCATCACTAGTAATAACATATAAAGTTTTATCATCTTTCCTAATTCGACTTTAATTTTAACCATCATGACACCACCTCACTGAAATCAAATACATCTTCTATTTGTAAATTAAACACTTTTGCAATTTTATATGCCAAAGGCAGCGATGCAGTATATTTACCATTTTCAATAGATATTATTGTTTGTCTTGTAGTATCGACTAAATCAGCTAAGTCCGCTTGTGTCATATTATTCAATCGCCTCAACTCTTTAATTTTATTCTTCATAATCAACCTCTAAATTCTTTTTCTACTCAATATAATACTCAAAATTAAAAAACCTATTGCAAGTCCAAATATAATCCCAATGACAAAATCACTACAAAAACTCATTTTTTCATTATATCTCATTATAATCATACCAATTACTAAAAAAAGCATTCCAAAAAACGTTATATTTTTATCTAACATTATATTTACCTCCTACCTTTCTAATCCCGCAAAAGTAAAGCTCGCTTTACTTTCATAATATAGCTATAAAACCCAAAAGTCAAGTTCACTTTACATTTCGCTATAAAAATAAAATGATTTCATAACACAGGAAGAAGCTACAAAATAAAAAATAGCACTTAAAAAATGAATAAAACGCAAAAAAGCACATAAATCTAGTTTTTAAAACTAAAATCTATGTGCTTTTACATCACTATTAGTAAAAGTTTTTACTATATATTAATAGTACTGAATATATCGCTGCTATTCAAATAAGAGATAATATGGAAACTCGAAAAAAATTAGTCGATAAATCAAAAAAAGAAAAAATAATCTTTTAAACAAATATAAATATACAATAAAAAAAGGAAGCTAATAAGTTTACACTTACTAAGCTTCCTAATTTTTTATAAAAATATATAACGCTCAAAACCTTTATTTCACTAAGTTTCTAAGCAGTAGTATTTTTGTTAATGTCTATTCCCATTCGACACCTAGCTATCAATATATGACACTATATTTTATTTTTATATACATTTTTGTTACTATTTTTATAAGTGTTATATCTATTGTTTTATAGTTTTAAAGTTTTTGGTATCAAATAGGTATCACGAAATTTTTATTCAATTCTACATAATGAAATAGGCACAGAAGAAATCCCCTCTGTGTCCATTTCCTAGTTTATCAATCTTCAGTTGCTTCTTTTTCTCGTCTGTTTAGTTCTTCTTCAAATGCTTCTAACATAACTTGTTCAATTTGAG